>NZ_JPQU01000067.1 GCF_000737245.1 Pseudomonas syringae
GAGCGCGCTTGCCCGCGATTGCGGTGTGTCAGTCACACGATGTTTCTCAGTTGGATAGCTATCGCGGGCAAGCGCGCTCCTACGGGTTTAGGCGTACCCTAAATCAAGCATTCCCCGCCTGTTTCAGGCGCGCCGCCTGGGTAAAGTCCAGCATGCGCTGCAAAGGCCGTACGGCATGCGGAATCACTGCAGGATCGACGAAGATCTCGTTGCTACCCTCACGAAGGCACTGCAAGGTCCGCTCAAGGGTGTTCATGGCCATCCAAGGGCAATGGGCGCAGCTACGGCAGGCCGCGCCATTCCCGGCGGTTGGCGCTTCGATGAAAATCTTGTCCGGGCACAACTGCTGCATCTTGTAGAAAATGCCGCGATCGGTCGCCACGATGAACATCTTGTTCGGCATTCGTTGCGCGGCCGCGATCAACTGACTGGTTGAACCCACCGCGTCGGCCAGGTCGATCACTGACTCCGGTGACTCCGGGTGCACCAGGATCGCGGCTTCGGGATAAAGGGCTTTCATGTCTTCGAGCTGCTTGGACTTGAACTCCTCATGGACGATGCATGCGCCGTCCCAAAGCAGCATGTCCGCGCCGGTAGCGCGCTGGATATAGCGGCCCAGATGCTTGTCAGGTGCCCAGATTATTTTCTCGCCGTTGTCCATCAGACTTTCGACGATCTCCAGCGCGCAGCCGGACGTCACGACCCAGTCAGCACGGGCCTTGACCGCTGCAGAGGTGTTGGCATAGACCACCACCGTACGCTCTGGATGCTGATCGCAAAACGCTGAAAACTCATCCACCGGGCAGCCCAGATCCAGCGAACACGTCGCTTCAAGTGTCGGCATCAGCACGCGCTTTTCCGGATTGAGAATCTTGGCGGTCTCGCCCATGAAACGCACACCCGCGACCAACACGGTTTTAGCGGGGTGGTTATTACTGAAGCGAGCCATCTCCAGAGAGTCGGACACGCAGCCACCGGTCTCTTCGGCGAGCGCTTGAATCACCGGATCGCAGTAATAATGCGCCACCAGCACTGCGTCCTGCGCCTTCAATTCGGCGGCGATGGCAGCGCGGTAGTGCATTTGCTCCTCGATACTCAGCTCTTTGGGCTGTTTGGCGTCGAGGTGGGCCTGGACCAACAGGCGTTCTGATATTTGCGTCATGTTCGCTGGACCTGAAAGCGCTCGATAGCGCACAAGGCGAGTTTACACCCGAAAAGCGGACACAAAAAAAGCTGGAAATCCTCATTCATCACGGGCCTTCCAGCTTTATAAGTATGTCGACCTGGGGTCGTGGTTCGGTTTTGATACAGTCGGTAAGACCCACTGCTCAAGCCGCTGAAGGCGGTCGGATTTTAGCCAGCCCCTTGGGGATTTACCATCAGTTTAACGAGCGTTGCCCTGCGCTTAGGGGCTTTCGGCCATTTCCACCCGATTCCGGCCGGCACGTTTGGCGCAATACAGCGCTGCATCGGCCAGACCGTAAGCCGTATCGAAATCAGTGCCAGGCGCACTGGCGCTGACGCCAAAGCTGGCGGTGATCGAGCGTGCTACCGGGTCGGCGAATACATGCTCCGCAATAGCAGCACGCATCGCTTCGGCCAGGTCCAGGCCTTCCTGCAATTCCCCCCCGGGAATCAACACCGTGAACTCCTCGCCACCCACTCGACCAATCGTCCCTGCGTCATCCACGATATGTCGCAAACAAGTCACGATGCCTTTGATCACCGCATCCCCTACCGGATGACCGAACTCGTCGTTGACCCGCTTGAAGTGATCGATATCCAGCACGATCATCACGGCCCCTGACTCGCGCAGCGCCTGGACCGAGCAATCAATCACCGCGCCGCGATTCAGGGCACCGGTCAACGGGTCATGAGTGGCGCGGTATTCGAGCTGCTGCGCCAGGGTGTGAAGCTGGGTATTCAACGCATTCATTTCCCGCTCGGCGCGATCACTGCGCCCGATCAAACGCCGGGTTTCGCGCATCAATCGTTCGAAATGGGTGATCAGTTCACCCAGCGAATGCTGATACTCCGCCGGGGCAGCGCCGCTGAGGGCAAATGTTTCACGGGCTCGCTCAAGCGCATCGTTCTCGCTCTTGAACAGGTCCGGGACGTCGTCCGCAGCAAAACTCAAAGAAACGTCCGATGAAACAGCCGCAATGCGCATGGTCTTCCCCCAGGTCAGGCAGAAACCGGATGGTCGGTAAATTTGATGGCCTTGAAGTCAGCCTGCAACTCCTCACCGAACTCAAAAATCGTCTCGTCTTCTTCGTCGTGGTACCAATTCATCTGCACCGTGATACCTGACTGAGCCGCCTCGTCCAGAGCATCGAACAGACTGAACAGCATCTTGGTGCTGGAGCTGTTGAAGTACGCGAGCGCGATGTCGGCAGTAATCAGCGAGGCATCTGTGGCTGCCAGATAGTCGCGCAATTGCTGAACAATCGGAGCGTAGAAAGCAGCGGCATTCTCCGGGTACGACTCGCCCTTGATGGTTAGCAAGTTCTCGCTGAAACGGAAGTCCACTTCCGGTGAAGTCGAGGTTGCTGCGATATAGAAATTTTCCATCTTGATATCGTCGCTCTTTATTCAAATAGTGGCTTTGAGGCAAAACAGAGTGGTATCCGGATCGTCTGCCCGAGGATGAAAGGCAAACTCCAGCGGTGCACTCGCGTCCCGAGCCATGGTCAGAAACCCCAGACCTGCGC
Source organism: Pseudomonas syringae (assembly GCF_000737245.1). Classification (GTDB taxonomy): domain Bacteria; phylum Pseudomonadota; class Gammaproteobacteria; order Pseudomonadales; family Pseudomonadaceae; genus Aquipseudomonas; species Aquipseudomonas syringae_J. The sequence goes on from NZ_JPQU01000067.1 coordinate 2,712, forward strand.
CTTTACTGCCTTCTGGCGTCTCGGCGCGCAGGGAAACCTTATAGGCCTGCTTTATCTCGTCCAGAGACATGTTCGCCAGTGGCTCAAGCTTGTCTCGCAAACGCTGGGCATCCCGGGTGGCAATGGGATTGGCGCACAGCATAAGGTGTCGTTCACCATCAGCGCTGATGCAAACGGCGCCTTGACGCACAGCCGGCTCTTCCACGGCGGGGTCCAGAGAGTCGGACGAGTAGTGAATGATGTTCTGCGACAACTCGATGAACGATGAAAACAACTTGCGACGCCGGGAGCTATCGACGCCGGACACTTCCAGCTGCAGCTTCACGATCTCGGCCATAGCCGCGACGATACTGTGGGAGAAATACCCCATGTGGTAGAAGATCACGTTGCGCTGCTGGGCCAGGTCGAAGAAAGCGTAATCCTGGCTGGAGGTCGGCGAGTGGTTCATGGCTTTTCCTGAAGGCGGGCACAAAAGAAAGTTAAATCATCGCGGCGCGGCTGCTGCCCCTGCCAGTCTGCCAGTGAGCCTTGCAACGCCTCGCAAATCTGGCCCACGGGTTGGTGGCGGTGCTCAAGGATCAGCTCGCAGGCGCGACGCTTGCCAAAAGCGATATTTCTCGGCCCGCCAATCTGGTCGGTCAAACCGTCAGTGGTGATAAATAACAAGCTGCCGGATTGCAGAACCAGCGTGCTTTGAGTCCACTCATAGTCTTCATCGCTGTCGACGTAACCGACGCCCATGCGCTGCCCGGACAGGCTGGCGAATTGCTGGTCATCGGGTTGCAGCACATGCAGCGCGACGCGCGCCCCGGCATAGACAAGCTCTGCCCGTGCAATGTCGTACCAGAAGAAAGCGGCATCCAGCCCATCGTCAGACTCCGGTGTTTCATCCACACCTTTGACCTGGCCCAGCAAGCTCTTCACGCTGCGATTGACCGCCGATAGCAAGGCAGCCGGATCACGAGGGCCGATCTGTGCCAGTGCCTGGGTCAGCGAGGACGACGCAATCAATGTCATGAACGCTCCAGGCACGCCGTGACCGGTGCAGTCGGCTACCGCGCCGAACCAGCCGTCTTCATGGGTGGCAAAGTGATAGAAGTCGCCGCCGACCACGTCTCGCGGCTCCCACAGCAACACAGCGTCGGGCAGCGTGGCCGTCAAGGTCTCCCGGGAAGCTCGCAGCATGGCGCGCTGGATGACGCTGGCGTATTCAATGCTTTGCATCGTCTGCCGGTTCTTTTCCGCTTGCATGTCCGCCACAACGCCCATTAATTCCAGGCCGCTGCCGAGCCCGATAAAAGCGCCTTCACGGGTCACGATGAAGCCGTCCGCCAGCGCCTTCTCACCGAACTCCACAGTTTTGAAAGTCAACGCCTCGATGCTCATCCCTGCGTCGACAACTAGCGGGTCCTTGTCCATGAAAGCGATGCAGCTTTTGCGGTCGTAGAGCTCCCGATGAAACGGCTTGCTCATCTGCGACATGAAAATATTGCGATTGATCAGACCGATGGGTCGCTCACCCTCAACGACCGCCAGACACACCATGCTGCGCTGGGCCGTGAAGATATCCATGACCTGGGAATTGGTGCCGTCGGAGTCAATCGTAGGCATCGGATGGCACAAATCAGCCGCACAGCGGTGATTACGCGGCAAGTCCGGACGATCGAACGGAGGGAGAGCCATGGTCGTGCCGAACCTTCAGAATGATGGAGGGCACGACTCTACGACACTGATGTTAATGTGATATGACAGTTGCACAGCGACCTGTCGTATTTATGTGCGCTGCAGGAATGACCGGATTGGCACTCCTACAGGCCCCATGCCTATTCCGGCGCACTCCAGACCTGTCGGAACTGCCCAAGGCTGCGAATCGCTCAGGCACTTAAGACGACCGATTCATGGCCGCCATTCTCAGCATCATTCGAAATAGGTGCGATTTCACCACGTTCATCATTCATTAAGAAGAAGCAAAGCGGCAGGCGCTCTGGGGTCGGCGGGAAAAATCGAGAGCAAAAAAAAAGCTGTAAGGCCACATTTTCACGGGCCTTACAGCTTTACAACTTTTACATCTAAAAATGGTGGGTCGTGTGGGATTCGAACCTACGACCAATTGGTTAAAAGCCAACTGCTCTACCAACTGAGCTAACGACCCTCTGTTGCGTGGCGCGTATATTACTGATTTCTATGAGTAATTCAACACCTAATCTCAATTATTTTAAAAATAGTTTGTTGGGTCACTGATTCCGGCCGCCGAGAAGCCCTCTGCGCGCAGTCGGCAGCTGTCGCATTTGCCGCATGCGCGGCCCTGCTCATCGGCCTGATAGCAGGAAACGGTGAGGCCATAATCGACGCCCAGACGCACGCCCGCTTTTACGATATCGGCCTTGCTCAGGTTCTGCAGCGGCGCCTGAATCGTGAAACCGTTGCCTTCAACACCCGCCTTGGTCGCCAGATTCGCCATGCGCTCGAAAGACTCGATGAACTCAGGTCGGCAATCCGGGTAACCGGAATAATCCACTGCGTTGACGCCGATGAAGATGTCACGAGCACCGAGCACCTCAGCCCAACCCAGCGCCAAGGACAGGAACACAGTATTGCGCGCAGGGACATAGGTCACCGGAATGCCCTCGCCTGGGGTTTCCGGCACGTCGATAGAGCTGTCAGTCAAAGCCGAGCCGCCGATGCCGTTGAGATCAAGGCCAATGACCTTGTGCTCTACAACGCCCAGATCGCGTGCCACACGCGCCGCAGCATTCAGTTCGGCGCGGTGGCGCTGGCCGTAGTCAAAACTCATGGTGTAGCAGGCGTAGCCCTGCTCCTTGGCCATCGCGACCACAGTGGCTGAGTCGAGGCCGCCGGACAGAAGGATTACCGCTCTTTTTTCAGTCATGGTTGATTCACTCATATTCAGCGCCCCGGCTCATCGTTCCAGAGAAATTTATGCAGCTGCATCTGCAGACGCACTGGCAGATTGTCTGCAACGATCCAATCGGCGAGGTCGCGAGCGTTGAGCTCGTGGTGGCTTGGCGAGAACAGCACCTCGTCGGCGCGACGCTCAAGACCATACTGGATCAGTTTGGACACTGCCCAGTCGTAGTCCTCGCGAGAACAGATCACGAACTTGACCTGATCGTTAGGCGTTAGCAGCTCGATGTTCTCGTAGCGATTGCGCGCCACCTCTTTGGAACCTGGGGTTTTCAGATCCAGGATGCGGCTGACGCGGGTATCGACCGCAGAAATATCCAGCGCGCCGCTGGTTTCCAGGGAAACTTCGTAACCGGCATCGCAGAGGCGCTTGAGCAGAGGAATGGCATTGGGCTGGGCCAGCGGCTCACCGCCTGTGACACAGACATAGCGCGGACGGTATTCGGCGACCTGAGCGAGAATGTCGTCCAGGGTCTGAATCGTGCCACCACTGAATGCGTAGGCACTGTCGCAATATTGGCAGCGCAGCGGGCAACCGGTGAGCCGCACAAATACAGTGGGCAAACCAGCTGTGCGCGTCTCACCCTGCAACGAGTAAAAGACTTCGGTGATACGTAATGTTTCTTGCATAGGGGCCACGGGCGTAACAGCTAGACAGGCCGTCCGCCTCCGTCAGGCACTTCAAAACACCCTGCAAACGCAGGATCCAGAGAAGCGTAATAAATACCGGAATTTCGGGTGGCGAATTCTAACGAAAAAAGCCGCGACAAGCGCGGCTTTCTTGAATTACGAGTCAGACTCTTACAAACGCTGAAGGTCTCGTTGCGCCAATTGGGCAGCAGAAGTGCCCGGATATTGCGCGACAACCTGCTGCAAAATGCCTTTTACCTTATCGGTATGACCCAGACGGCGCTCGACATCAGCCAGCTTGTACAGGGAGTCAGGCACCTTGGCGTGCTTCGGGTAAGCTTGGCTCACTTTGGCGAATGCCTGGCCAGCACCTTGCAGATCGCCTTTGGCCAGATTCACTTCACCCAGCCAGTACTGGGCATTGCCCGCGTAAGAGCTGTTGGGGTATTTGCGAAGGAAAGCGGTAAAAGCCTGGCTGGCCTTATCGAAATCCTTGGCTTTGATCAGGTCGAAAGCCGCTTCGTAATAAAGCTTTTCTTTGGCCGGATCAGGTGGTTCAGTCCCTGTCATCGGCGCTTGAGCAGCCGGTGCAGCAGGAGTCCCGCTGGCGTTGATATCAGCGCCAGCCGGTTGAGAATTATTGGAAGCCGCTGCGGCTGCGCCGCCTGCTCCTATGCGTGAATCAAGATCCTGATATCGCTCGAGCGCTTCTTGCTTCATGCGCTGGATATCGTTTTGCTGGACCTCGACCATACCGCGCAAACGCGCGATTTCGTCCTGCATCTGTTGCAACTGCATGAACAGCTGACCTTGTGCCGAGGGCGGGGCCGAAACCCCTCCCCCGGCATAGGCGCCGGACGTGCCATAACCTGCTGGCGGATAACTGCTGCTGCCAGAGCCAGAATTGTTATCGACCACAGGAGCCGCACCCCACGCAAATAGCGGGAGAGTGAGGGCCAATACGGTTACAGCACGTCGGCACGTTCGCATGTCAAATTACTTACGCAGTTCGACGCGACGGTTTTGAGCCCAGGATTGCTCGTCGTTGCCGGTAGCAACTGGACGCTCTTCACCGTAGGAAACCAATTCCAGCTGAGCTGGGGAAACACCTTGCAGAACCAGGTAGCGTTGAACGGCTTTCGCACGACGCTCGCCCAGTGCCATGTTGTACTCACGAGTACCACGTTCGTCGGTGTTGCCTTCCAGAACTACGCGAGCGCCATTGCCTTTCAGGTCTTTGGCGTGAACGTCCAGAGCGCGCATGGCTTCTGGTTTCAGGTCCGAACTGTCGTATTCGAAGTAGAAAGTGGTGATAGCGCGCAGAGCAGCTTCTTCGCTCAGGCTGCCATCAACAGCACCAGTGTTGGCGCCGTAACCAGCATTTGGATCAACAGCAGCGCCTGCACCGGCGTTGTCGCCGCCTTTGGACGAGCAACCTACAGCTACAGCCATGGCCAGAGCCAGCGCAGCAAATTTACCAAACTTCAGCATTTCCATCGTGAAACTCCTAATGAACCCCAGTGTGTTAAGCAAATCTTTTTGTAGCGCCGCGTCAGTTCAGGTAAGGGGACCAGGACGGTTCTCTGACTTCGCCTTGAGCGGTAGGAAGCGGGAGCCTTACGCGTCCGTTAATGGACACGAGCATCAAGACTCCCCGGCCCTGCTGGCGGGTGGCGTAGATTACCATGGTGCCGTTGGGCGCAACAGTAGGCGACTCATCAAGGTTGCTATCTGTGAGGATTTTTACGCTACCGCGGGCCAAATCCTGCACTGCTACCTTGAAGTTTGTGAAGCCATCCTGTCTGTGAATCATCACCAGCGTCTTTTCATCCGCCGACAATTTCGGGTTGGCGTTGTAGTTGCCGACGAAAGTGACTCGTTCAGCACCACCACCATTAATGTTGGTTTTGTAGATCTGTGGCTTGCCGCCACGGTCCGACGTGAAGTACAGCGTCGAACCATCCTTGCCGAAGAAAGGTTCGGTATCGATCGAAGAATCATTGGTTACGCGGCTCAAGGCGCGCGACGCCAGATTCATCACGTAGATCTCAGGGTTGCCGTCCTTGGACAGCACGAACGCCAGCTTGCTGCCATCCGGCGACCATGCAGGCGCGCCATTGAGGCCTTCAAAGTTGGTGATCTGCTCACGACGTCCGGTATCAATGTGCTGAACGAAGATGCGCGGACGCTTCTGTTCGAACGACACATAGGCAATGCGCTTGCCATCCGGTGCGAAACGCGGCGACAGAATTGGCTCGCGCGATTGCAACAGTGTTACCGCACGTGCGCCATCGTAATCCGAACGTTGCAGCGTGAAGCGCGTGTTGTTTTCGGAGAAACGTTCTGCGGTCACGTACAGCATACGAGTGGAGAACGCGCCCTTGATGCCGGTCAGCTTCTCGAACGACTGGTCGGCAATGTAGTGCGCCATGTCGCGCAGCTGATCATTGGTACCCGAAACATTGCCGGTCAGTACTTGCTGTTCGGTTGCAACGTTGAACAGCGCGTACTGAATCTGCAGACGACCGCCGGCCGGAACAATGTTGCCGACCATTACGTATTGGGCACCCAGCGCTTTCCAGTCACGGAAAATGACTTCGCTTGCCTGAGTCGGCAGGCTGATCATGTTCTGCTTGGGGATCGGCGAGTAGTAGCCCGAATTACGCAGATCGTTACCGATGATTTCGCCCATGTCTTCCGGCAGTACGTTTCCGCCCTGCCAGCCGAAAGGTACGACAGCAATCGGGGTGGCACGGTCACTGCCGCTGGTGACCAGAATATTCTTCTCTTCTGCCGCAACCATCCCGGCCGCACAACAGAGAACGACTACTAGCAGTCCTCGAAAAAGCTTGATCACAAGGCTAGATCTCCAGGTGTGAATGTCATCTTGAAGGAACGATATTGAGCGAAGTCAGCCGGTTTCATACCCTGCATTTCCGTCAAACGTCCAATATTCTTGACCGCTGCTACTGCGGAACTGTCAAACGGCCCGTCGCCACTGGACTTCGAAATGGATACCGAAGCGATGGTCCCGTCCGGCAACATACCGATCTGTAGCGTAACGGACATGTTGTTACGCGCCGACGGTGGTCGACTCCAGCCTTCCGAAGCACGAACACGGATCAAATCATCGAAGCTACCCGCTGTTTCGTCACCCTGCTCATCCGCCAGCGCCTGTTGCCGTTCCGGTTTATCGGAGAGCAGGTCAGCCAAGGCCTGAGCCTTTTTGTCTTCGGCAGATTTGCGAGCCGCTTCCTGCGCCTTTTTGGCAGCATCGGCAGTGGCTTTTTTCTTGGCGTCGTCAGCAGCTTTCTTCTTCGCGTCCTCGGCGGCCTTTTTCTTGGCATCCTCAGCCGCTTTTTTCTTCGCGTCATCGGCAGCCTGTTTCTTGGCTTCCTCTGCTGCAGCTTTCTTGGCGTCTTCCTCGGCCTTTTTCTTGGCGTCGTCTTCGGCTTTCTTCTTGGCTATATCAGCCAATTGTTTCTCTTCAGCCTTTTTGGCGTCGGCTTTCTTGGCTTCATCAGCTTTTTTGGCTTCGTCGGCTTTCTTGGCCGCTTCCGCTTTGGCTGCTTCAGCTTTCTCTGCCGCCGCTTCAGCTTTCTGTTCTTCGGCTTTTTGAGCAGCCTCTTCTTTCTTTTGTTCCGCAGCTTTTACAGCTTCCTGTTTTTCCTGCTCGACTTTCTTCTGTTCCAGCTGCTCGACTTCAGTTTGTCGTGCAGCGGTTTTCTTCGCCTCGCCAGCGATTTTCTGATTGGTCTGGGTCGTCGCCTGACTCTTGGACTTGAGCTGGTACAGGGTCGCCTGAACAATAGGCTTGGCTTCCGGCAGATCCGGAGTCATGGCAAAACTGACGAACAGCATGCCAAAAATCAGGATATGCAGCGCCACGGCCCAGACACTAGGCCAGAAATAATTCTCCGAGGCGGATGGCTCTCGAATCGGCTGCATCAGGGGGCCTCAGTAATCAAGCCAACATTCCCTACCCCAGCCTTCTGCAGCCCACCCATGGTGCCCATTACAGAGCCGTAATCGACAGTTTTGTCGCCACGGATGAAGACTTGAGTCTGCTTGCCGGCTTCGCGGCCGGCGGCAACGATTTTGGTCACGGCAGAAGTCAGCTGCGGCAAGGTCATTGCCTTGTCCATCTGCTTGTCGGTATCGACTTCGCTGCCAAGATTCCAGTAGTAGGTCTTGTCAGCCTTGATCGAAATGGTCAGAACCTGATTGTTGTTGTCTTGCGGCAAAGCCTCGCTGGAGACTTTGGGCAAATCGACTTTCACGCCCTGATTGATCATGGGAGCGGTCACCATGAAAATGACCAGCAACACCAACATCACGTCGATGTACGGGACCACGTTCATTTCGGCGACCGGCTTGCGTTTTCTGCGGCGATCTCGAGCGATTAAAGCCATTGGGAATTACCTGCTCACTCTTCGCTGGTGTGCACTTTACGGTGCAGGATGGCCTGGAATTCGTCGGCGAAGGTGTAGTAACGGCTGATCAAGGTCTCGCTGCGAGCGGCGAAACGGTTGTAAGCGATTACTGCAGGGATCGCCGCAAACAGGCCAATGGCTGTTGCGATCAAGGCTTCGGCGATACCCGGAGCAACTGTGGCGAGGGTCGCCTGCTGCGCCGTGGCCAGACCGCGGAAGGAGTTCATGATCCCCCAGACGGTACCGAACAGGCCGATGTACGGGCTGACGGACCCGACAGTGGCGAGGTAAGGCAGACCCGCTTCGAGCTTTTCTTCCTCACGCGAGATGGCAACGCGCATGGCACGGGCCACGCCTTCCATAACAGCCTCAGGATCAACCCCGGCCTGTTGACGCAGGCGGGAGAACTCCTTGAAACCGGCGCGGAAGATCTGCTCCACACCCGAATCAGGGTCCGGGTTGCTGCCCGCCTGACGGTACAGCTTGGACAGATCGATACCGGACCAGAAACGCTCCTCGAAGCTATCCAGTGCCCGGCGTCCAGCGCGCAGCATATTGCTGCGCTGAAAAATCATGATCCATGAAGTGACTGAAGCAGCCACCAGGATCAGCATAACCAACTGAACCACAACACTGGCATTGCTGACCAAACTCCACATGGAGGAATGGTCGACGACATTAGCTTCCACGCTTTATCTCCTGCTCTGAATGTGTACCCGCGCCGCTCTGGGCGGCAAAGGCCGCACGCAAAGCTTCGGGAATGGCCCGGGGTTTCAAACTATCGGCGCGCACACACGCCACCAAAAACTGCCCTTCACAGAGCAGCGTTTCATCCGCAGCCCGCCTGACTTCTTGCTTGAAGCGCAGGCTGGCACGGTTCAATTCGATTACTTCGGCGCTGACCAGCAGTTCATCGTCCAGTCGCGCCGGCCTGTGATAACGAGCCTCGCTGGAATGGACGACGAACAGCAGGTTTTCCTGCGCCATTGAGGACTGGGCAAAGCCCAATTCCCGCAGCCGCTCGGTACGAGCCCGCTCCATGAATTTCAGATAATTGACGTAATAGACGATGCCGCCAGCATCGGTGTCTTCGTAATAAACGCGACAACGATGTGCGAACGACTGAACCCCGTTTTGCGCGCGCATACTCTAGTGCTTACTCCTCAGGTTGCCAATCCGCCACGACAACTGTTTTTCATGTTTTGCAGGTTATTACCGGTCTGCTTGAGGCAACTGCCAGTCTGACCACGCAAACCCTGAATAAATCAGTGATTTGCGGCTTTTAATTGTCTTCGTCTGCAACAAATTGTTCAGCACTGGGCATTTCACCCATGCGCGACGGAATGTTCAGACCGAAGTGCAAATACGCATGCCGGGTCACCACCCGTCCGCGCGGTGTGCGCATGATATAGCCTTGCTGGATCAAATAGGGTTCCAGTACATCCTCAATGGTATGGCGCTCTTCGCTGATGGCCGCGGCAAGGCTGTCAACGCCCACCGGTCCACCGTCGAACTTCTCGATCATGGTCAGCAGCAAACGCCGATCCTGGTGATCAAACCCACGCTCATCGACGTCCAGCAGATTCAACGCCAGGTCCGCGATAGGCTTGGTGATATGCCCTTTACCACGAACTTCGGCAAAATCCCGCACCCGGCGAAGCAGGCGATTGGCAATACGCGGCGTACCACGGGCACGACGGGCGATTTCAAAGGCGCCTTCCGGCTCGATCGGCAGGCCGAGAATGCCCGCTGAACGGGTTACGATGGTGGCCAGATCGGCAATGTTGTAGAACTCCAGCCGCTGCACGATGCCAAAGCGGTCGCGCAACGGGTTGGTGAGCATGCCCGCCCGGGTTGTTGCACCCACCAGGGTGAATGGTGGCAGATCAAGTTTGATCGAGCGCGCAGCAGGACCTTCGCCGATCATGATGTCGAGCTGGAAGTCCTCCATCGCCGGGTACAGGACTTCTTCCACGATGGGCGAAAGCCGGTGGATTTCGTCGATGAACAGCACGTCGTTGGGTTCAAGGTTGGTGAGAATCGCGGCAAGATCACCCGGGCGCTCCAGCACCGGGCCGGATGTGCTCTTGATCGACACCGACATTTCCTGCGCGATGATGTTGGCGAGGGTGGTCTTGCCCAGCCCCGGCGGACCAAAAATCAGCGTGTGATCCAGCGCTTCGTTACGACCCCGTGCGGCCTGGATGAACAACTCCATCTGCTCGCGCACAGTGGGCTGACCAATATAGTCGGCGAGACTCAGGGGGCGGATGGCGCGATCGATCTGCTCGTCACGATCACGGCCGCCGGTGGCGGTTATCAGGCGGTCAGCATCAATCACTTAAGCCATTCCCTTCAAGGCACGTCGAATCAAATCAGCACTGCTCAAATCTTTTTCCTTGATGGCGGAAACGGCTTTGCTCGCTTCCTGTGGCTTGTAGCCCAGGGAAATCAGCGCACTGACCGCGTCAGACTCGGCAGTAACCACAGGCTCCGGCATGCCGGGACCGCTGGAAACCAGGGTAAAGGTCCCCGGCAAGGTTTCCCAGGCTTTGAAGCGGTCCTTGAGTTCCACCAGCAAACGCTCGGCGGTCTTTTTGCCGACGCCTGGAATGCGGGTCAAGGCCGAGGTGTCCTGAGCCTGCACGCATCGCACCAGCTCATCGACCTCCAGGCCGGACATCAACGCCAGCGCCAGCTTCGGGCCAACGCCATTAAGGCGAATCAGCTCACGAAACAACTCGCGCTCGCGCTTCTCATAAAAACCATAAAGCAGATGCGCGTCTTCGCGCACCACCAGGTGAGTATGCAAAGTCACCGGTTCGCCGACATGAGGCAAGCGGTAGAGCGTGGTCATGGGGACCTCGATCTCATAACCGACACCGTTCACATCAAGCACCAGATGCGGCGGCTGTTTTTCAGCCAGAAAGCCGCGCAAGCGTCCTATCACGTATCAAATCCTTTCGTATTGCCGATCACGCAGGGTGATCAACTCGAAATAATGGTCGCAATCATTGCAGGCATCACGACGCCTGCAAGTGAAAATGTAAAAGAAGATGATGCTAACAGACACACCGCCCCTCTATCCGAAGCTTTAGAGACGCAACCGACCACCGCGACTGCGGGCCGTGTTCAGACCATGAGGTATCAGACTGGAGCGGGTGTGCGCATGGCACAAGGCAATCGCCAGGGCATCGGAAGCATCGATCTGTGGCTTCTGGGTCAACTTGAGCAAGTGCATGACCATCATCATCACCTGCTCTTTATTAGCTGCACCTGTGCCGGCGACAGCCTGTTTGACCTGGGTAGCGGTGTACTCGGCAATCTCGAGGCTTTCTTCGGCACCAGCAACGATGGCTGCTCCCCGCGCCTGGCCCAGCTTCAGGGCCGAATCGGCGTTGCGCGCCATAAAGACCTTTTCAATGCCCATGGTCACCGGGCCATAAATCTGGATCACTTCACGAACCCCACGAAAGACAATCTGCAAGCGCTCATGCAGCTCGCCACTGCCGGTCCGTATGCAGCCCGACGCGACATAAACACAGCCGCGCCCGGTGTCCCGCACCACGCCATAGCCGGTAATTCGCGAACCGGGGTCGATACCAAGAATAAGAGTCATAACGCCTGCAGCTTGAGAAGTAACACATCGCGAAAATCGCAGCATAAAGGCAGAAGCCGGAGGCCGATAGCGATACATCGCCCCGTCACTCCGGCCTCAGGATACAGATAACCCGCTGTTGTCAGCCCAACTGCTCCATGACTTCGTCCGGAATTTCAGCATTGGAATAGACGTTTTGCACGTCATCCAGGTCCTCAAGCATATCGATCAGCTTGAGCACCTTTTCGGCAGTTTCCAGATCCAGCACGGCACTGGTGGTCGGCAACATGACAATCTCAGCATCGTTTGCCTTGAACCCGGCCGCCTCCAGAGCGTTACGCACGGCATAGAACCCGGAGAACGAGGTAAACACGTCGATGCTGCCATCTTCATTGGTCACGACGTCATCAGCGTCCGCCTCCATGGCGGCCTCGATCAAGGAGTCTTCATCGACACCCGAGGCGAAGGAGATCTGCCCCTTGCGATCGAATAAATAAGCGACAGAGCCATCCGTACCGAGGTTGCCGCCACACTTGGTGAAAGCATGGCGCACGGCGGCAGCTGTCCGGTTACGATTGTCGGTCATGGTTTCCACCATGATCGCCACGCCACCCGGACCGTAACCTTCGTAGCCCAGCTCTTCAACATCGTCACCGTCGGCAGCACCCGCACCCCGGGCGACGGCGCGGTCGATGGTGTCACGGGTCATGTTCGCACCGAGGGCCTTGTCCAGCGCCAGGCGCAGACGAGGGTTGGAACCTGGATCACCACCACCCTGACGGGCAGCGACGGTCAGCTCACGTATCCACTTGGTGAAAATCTTGCCTTTCTTGGCATCCTGACGCTCTTTGCGGTGCTTGATGTTCGCCCACTTAGAATGACCTGCCATATCTCGCTCCAGATTTTCTCTTCAAACACTTTTCGCCCGCACGAGTGCGGGCAAAAAGCTTTCTTCAATTCAGTAAGGTGCAAAACGCAGCGCACCACGTCGGTTGACGTGGTGCGCTTTAGCACGCGTCACTCAGCCTTTGGCTGTTCGCGCAGACGAATGTGCAGCTCGCGCAATGCCTTGGCATCAACAACACCCGGAGCCTGGGTCATGACATCGGCCGCGCTCTGGGTTTTCGGGAATGCAATCACTTCACGAATCGACTGGGCGCCGGTCATCAGCATGACCAGACGATCAAGACCGAACGCCAGACCACCATGGGGCGGAGCGCCGTACTTCAGAGCGTCCAACAGGAAGCCAAACTTCTCCTGCTGCTCATCTTCAGCGATACCCAGCAGGCGGAAGACCGCTTGTTGCATCTCTTTGCGGTGAATACGGATCGAACCACCACCCAGTTCGGTACCGTTCAGAACCATGTCGTACGCACGGGACAAAGCGGTGCCTGGGTTGGCCTCCAGCTCTTCAGGTGTGCACTTGGGTGCAGTGAACGGGTGGTGCAACGCGGAGAAGCTACCGTCTTCGTTCTCTTCGAACATCGGGAAGTCGACGACCCACATTGGAGCCCATTCGCAGGTGTGCAGCTTCAGGTCGTTACCGACCTTGATCCGCAGCGCGCCCAAAGCCTCGCTGACGATCTTGGCCTTGTCAGCGCCGAAGAACACGATATCGCCATCCACCGCGCCAACACGATCAAGGATCACGTTGAGGTTGGCCTCGGGGATATTCTTGACGATCGGTGACTGCAGGCCGTCCACGCCGTTAGCGCGCTCGTTGACCTTGATGTACGCCAGGCCCTTGGCACCGTAGATGCCAACGAACTTGGTGTAGTCGTCGATCTGCTTGCGCGGCATGCTCGCCCCGCCTGGAACACGTAGAGCAGCGATACGGCATTTCGGGTCGTTGGCCGGGCCGCTGAACACCTTGAATTCGACTTCTTTCAGTTGGTCAGCAACATCAACCAGCTCCAGCGGGTTGCGCAGGTCGGGCTTGTCCGAGCCATAACGACGCATGGCTTCTGCAAAGGTCATGTGCGGAAAGTCACCGAACTCCAGGTCCAGAACTTCCTTAAACAGTTGACGAACCATCTTCTCGGTCAGGCCGATGATGTCTTCTTCATTAAGGAAGCTGGTTTCGATGTCGATCTGGGTGAATTCCGGCTGACGGTCAGCACGCAGGTCTTCATCGCGGAAGCATTTGGCGATCTGGTAGTAACGATCAAAGCCGGCAACCATCAGCAATTGCTTGAACAGCTGTGGCGATTGCGGCAACGCAAAGAAGCTGCCTGGGTGTGTGCGGCTTGGAACCAGGTAATCACGGGCGCCTTCCGGCGTGGCGCGGGTCAGAATCGGCGTCTCAACGTCGAGGAAGCCATTGTCGTCCAGATAGCGGCGGATGCTGGTGGTAATGCGCGAGCGCAGACGCAGCTTCTCCGCCATTTCCGGACGGCGCAGATCGATGAAGCGATAACGCAGACGCGTCTCTTCGCCCACATCGGAGTATTCGTTCAGCGGGAACGGCGGGGTTTCCGACTCGTTCAGTACTTCCAGTTCGTAACCGAGAACTTCGATGGCGCCGGAGGCCATGTTCGCGTTCACCGCACCTGCCGGGCGAGTACGCACCTTACCGGTCACCTTGACGACGTATTCGCTGCGCACGCGGTCGGCGGCAGCAAAGGTGTCAGCGCGATCAGGGTCGAACACGACTTGAGCCAGACCTTCGCGATCACGGATATCGAGAAAGATAACGCCCCCGTGGTCACGTCGGCGGTGGACCCATCCGCAAAGGGTAATTTCCTGACCTTCCAGGCTCTCGTTCAATTGGCCGCAATAATGGCTGCGCATCATGATGGTCTGTTCACTTCTCGTAATTCGAAATTCGGTGGAGCTTTCGCTCTTGGCTTGCGCTCAATAGTGCAAGAGCCCAGGCATGCGTTCAAGCCATGACTCCGCTGGCCTGCGCTGGACGCGCAAACGTGCCTGTTTCAGCAAGGCGAAGGATTATATAGGGTTAATCGTGGCTGCGCAGCCGTGCGGTAGGGTCAGGGCGAGATAACTTTCCCGCATCACCTTGAAGGGCCGGCTATGGTCGCCGTCCGAGGTGGAGCGAAAAGCAGGCCCGCCAAAAGGCGAGCCCGCAGAAATTGGTGGTGCACTAGCCACTTCAGGCCTGGGTAAGGTCGAGGCTTTCACCTTTCAACAGGTGGGCAACACAGACCACTCTGATGAGGCCGCTGAAATTCTTCACGCCGCCGTAGCGGAGGTGGACCTCCCTGTCGATGTAGGAAAGCACCGCATTCACCGAGCAGTCGTTCGAGCTCGCTATTTTGGACAGGATGTTCCAGTAAACATTCTCCAGACGCAGGCAAGTTGCCAGACCGTTGAGACGTACCGACTTGGAGTGCGGTTGTGCCAGGGTCATATTGAAATCCTCGACAAAAGGATCGTTGCAGATTTTCGCGGGACGATTGGGATCTCTTGCGTCGCCTTCAACCTCTTGAACCATAGTGGCTTCCTCTAGAATAGTAATTTTGGGGTTCTGTGAGAAACATTTAAATATAAATAAATGCCATACCTATCAGGCCCGAATTACGATTTTATAACTAGCAGGATGAAGGCTTAATGTTTGTAGGACATGACTACAAACTACAGCGGAATAACGAACTTCCCGACATCACTAACAAAACATTTTGACGTGCAGGTAGTACATATTTATCGAGCCATGGTGGTGATCTGCACCACACGCCGTCGACCGAGAAGCAACCTGGCCTCGACTAGCAAAACAAGGCAACTGAGAAGGTGTTACCACGACAGGTGAAGAAAAAAGGCGAGCAGCGCAAAGCACTACTCGCCTCATGATTACTTCGTTTCGAGCATCGAACGAAGCATCCACGCAGTTTTCTCGTGGACTTGCATTCTTTGGGTCAGCAAGTCAGCAGTAGGCTCATCACTAACTTTATCCAGAAGAGGAAAAAGACTACGCGCAGTTCGGACAACAGCCTCTTGCCCCTGAACAAGACTTCTGATCATATCTTCCGCGCCTGGCACACCTTCCTCTTCTTTGATCGAAGAAAGACGGGCATAGGTGGTATAAGTTCCCGGCGCCGGGAATCCAAGCGCACGAATACGCTCGGCGATGGAGTCAACAGCCAGTGCCAGTTCGTTGTACTGCTCTTCGAACATCAAATGCAGCGTACGAAACATAGGGCCACTAACATTCCAGTGGAAGTTATGAGTTTTCAGATACAGAACGTAAGTATCCGCGAGCAAATGAGAAAGACCATCGACGATTGACTTGCGATTCTCTTCGCTGATACCGATATCGATTGCCATGTTTTTCCCCTTGGTAAATGGCTTGAATCCTGCTGGTGCAGCCAGCACTGTACCAAGGGAAACGCATTGGTGCAGCCCTGCTTTTGCAAAATGCCCCTCCCTTCACCGCCTCGCAGGTTATGAAGATCAACCCGGGTCAGGCACCGCCCGTCGCTTTGTCTGCCGCTGAACTACCCGCACCCTGCGCAACGCAAGCTGTTGATTTGAGTAGCCCTCGGCTTTGCTGTTAAATACACGGCGTGCCGCAGCGGCCTGTTCCGGTGACTGCGCATAGGCTGAATGATCATCCGTGCCTCACGCCTCCACTTTTCAAGAAGCGTACCGGGTGTAATCAGCTATTTCCTTTGTGATCCATCTTAATGTGAGTTATCGACATGTTGAAAATAGTCCACCTGCTGACGGGAGCCGCTGCCCTGCTGCTTTCCTTTATCCCTGCCCTGCGTGACGAAGCCCTGGCTTCATATCTGCAGCCCGAAGCGCTGTACCTGGCATTATTCGGCCTGCTCAATCTTGTACTTGCACCCGTGATCCCTTACTGGAACAGGGGACCACGTCACCAACTGCAGAATCTGGTCAGCGCTTTGCTCGTTCTGGCGGTTGCCCTTCAAATCCTGACGTTGCTCGTTCCACTGGAAACCATCGCTGGTCAGCCCGCTGTCATGATGGGTCTGATTGCCGCAGCACTTGCTGTCGCGCTTCATCTTGCCGTGAGTTTCTATCGCTCCTCACCTTCGCCGGCCGCTCAAAGCCACGACATGACGAATCGGGATACCGGCACCGTGAAGTGGTTCAACACTTCCAAAGGCTTCGGTTTTATTTCCCGCGACTCTGGCGACGATATCTTCGTGCACTTCCGCGCCATTCGCGGCGAAGGCCACCGGGTCCTGGTCGAAGGCCAGCGGGTGGAGTTTTCTGTCATGAACCGCGACAAAGGCTTACAGGCCGAAGACGTGATTGCGGCGTTGCCTCGTCGCTGATCATCACTGTTGCAAAAACCGCTCGTAAAAAAGCGCCCCCTCTATAAATAGAAGGGGCGCTTTTTTTGGGCCCCGATTTCGTACATTCGCCTTGCTTAGTAGTGCGGCGGCGGCGCGTCTTCTCCGAAAATCTCGAACTGACTGCCCAACTCTTCCTGACGCTTGAGCATTGCCGCCATTTGCTGCTGTAGGCGATCCAGAGCACGCTGCTGAGTGACCAGCACATCGTTCAGTGCCTGGATCGTGTCATCCTGGAAAGCCAGCCGACTCTCCAGCTCCGTCACCCGATCTTCGAGATTCATAATGGCTGCTCCGCGAACTGCAGGTCTTCAAGAGACGCGCCCTGCAGTGTGCCCAGAATCGCTGCGAACTGCTCAGCTGCATAAGGTTGCGCAGGATGCTTGCCCCAGACGGGCGCTGGCCAGGCGATGTCGTCCCGCTTGCGCACGATGACATGCATGTGAAGCTGGCTTACAACGTTGCCCAGCGCAGCCACGTTCAACTTGTCGGCAGCGAACAATTTGCCGAGAACTTGCGACAACGCCGTCGTTTCACGCCACAACTGCAACTGGTCCTGTGCGTCCAATTGGAATATTTCACAGATATCTGCCCGTCGAGGCACAAGGATAAACCAGGGGTAATTGGAATCGTTGGACAAGAGGAGACGACACAGCGGGAAGTCGCCGATCAGCAAAGTATCTTGTTGCAAGCGTGAATCCAGAACGAACACGTTATAACTCCTGACCTACAGGTTAATTTTAGCGCTGCCTCGTGTTAATGAGCGCCACACAATACCCAGCAGGATACTCGGGAATATCCATGACTTCACTGCCCCGTGGCAGTTAATGCATTTTTTGGTGCACTCACGTGAAGCTCTCAGCCCAGCCGAGCCCAGCCCCACTCAGGCCCGCACCACCAGCGCACATGAAGATCAGGAAACGCCCTGTTTTCACCCAGCCTCCTCCTCGCTCACGGTTGAGACGGGTGTTACGAATCTCCACTACGAAATGATTTCTAAGGGGCGTTTTTCGGCGCGACCTGCCGCGATGTAATACAAATGAAGCATCAGCGCGATAAAGCTGATTATCGGCGAAGGGCGAGGTACCAGGTTGAGGCACGCCTGAGAGAAAACGCACCAAAACGACCCACTCGGCGAATCGGAAAAAACGGATTTATCCGGGAATTACCCACTGAGCAAGCACTGGGGTAACGCAGACATGGTTAAAAAGCTTTTCAAGCCCCTAAAGGATCACGACAGCGCAAAGCGCCGTAAAATACTTTTCCTTTTAAAAACAGTGGCTTATGTAAATAGAGTCAAGTGAATGCGAGGTTTTTCACATTTTTTTCTCATCAGCTGGAATTTTGTGCACGGTTGTTGCTATAACCCTTATCAAGGCCAACGGGGCCGCTGGCGGAAAACAGCGCTCTGGGGTCAAAGGAAAGCGACAAGCGATGCGTCAGGGAGGATCGGCTGCCAGGGACGTAAACTTTTTAGATCTATGGTCCTGCCATTCAGAGTGCTAAAAAGTTGTTTGGGCCAATAAAATGGGCCCTGTTTTGCGACATGGATAGTGTGCATCTGCGACATCGCCGTAAAGATTTTGCAAGGACAGCTGAGTAACTATCGCCACCATTGTCAGCGTGATATAAGTTTCGCCGACACAAAAAAAAGAAAGAGCCGTCCAGATAAAAAAACAGGTGGGCGGCAGTACTCTTCTCTTAAAAACCAAAGGAGCAAGTCACGATGAGAGTGATGAAGTGGAGCGCAATTGCACTGGCAGTTACTGCAGCCAGCACCCAACTGGCAACGGCAGCAGCCTTCGTCAGCGACCAGTCTGAAGCCAAGGGTTTCATCGAAGGCAGCACACTGGACCTGAAAGCTCGCAACTACTATTTCAACCGCGACAAGAAAGACGGCGCTGTTGACGACAAAGACTGGACTCAAGGTTTCTGGGGCAATTTCAGCACCGGTTACACTCAGGGCACCATCGGTGTCGGCGTTGAGGCTTTCGGCTACTTTGGCCTGAAACTTGACGGTCAGGACAAGTACTCCGGTTCCGGCAACCTGGTAACCAACAGCCAGGGCCAGAACGAAGACAGCTTCGGCAAAGCCGGTGGCGCTATTAAGTTCCGCGTTTCGAAAACCGAATTGAAAATCGGTGACATGCAGCCTACCAGCCCGGTATTCGCCGTGGGCGGGTCCCGTCTGTTGCCACAAACCGCGACCGGTATCAGCCTGCAGAGCAGTGAGATCAAGGGTCTGGATCTCGAAGGTGGCCACTTCACTTCGGGCACCAGCCAGGATGACATGAGCCACAGCGGCAACATCTGGGCGACCTATGCGGGTCAATCGGCAAAATCTGCTGATTTCATCGGTGGCAAATACGCCATCACTGACAGCCTGGGCGTTGCGTTCTACGGCGCGAAGCTGGAAGACATCTGGGATCAGTACTACGCCAACCTGAACTACGCATTGCCGCTGACTGATTCCCAGTCCCTGGCATTCGATGCCAACCTGTACCGCACTGTCGACGAAGGCAGCGCTAAAGCAGGCGACATCAGCAACACCGCGTTCTCCGGTTCCGTTGCCTACTCGTTCGCAGCTGCGCACACCCTGACCCTGGCATTCCAGAAGATCAACGGTGATACGCCTTTCGACTACATCGGTATTGGCGACAACAATAAGGGTGGCGACTCGATCTTCCTGAACAACTCCATCCAGTACTCTGACTTCAACGGTCCTGGTGAGAAGTCCTGGCAAGCTCGCTACGACCTGAACATGGCTCCGTACGGCGTGCCTGGCCTGAGCTTCATGACCCGCTACATCAAAGGTTATGACATCGACGGCACCAACACACCGACTAACAGCTCCTACGCTGGTCTGTACGGTGCAGATGGCAAGCACCACGAAACCAACCTTGAAGCCAAGTACGTACTGCAGACTGGGCCAGCCAAGGATCTGTCGTTCCGTATTCGTCAAGCCTGGCACCGCGCCAATGCTGATCAGGGCGAAGGCGATATCAACGAGTTCCGCCTGATTGTCGACTACCCGATCTCGGTCCTGTAATCGCAGTCTCGCTACTTGTTAAAGAAAAAGCCCGGCTCTTGCCGGGCTTTTTCATACGTCAGGAAAAGTATTTTTGCAGCCTTCCCGTGTCGGTCTTGGCCTGTACGGGGATAGATGCTGCCCGTACAATGCCCAGTCATTTCCAGTCTCAGCAACCGACAACGGCCTACCATGCGCACCAGTCAATATTTGCTCGCCACACAGAAAGAAACCCCTTCCGATGCGGTCGTGGTCAGCCACCAGCTGATGCTGCGTGCCGGCATGATTCGCAAACTTGCTTCCGGCCTCTACACCTGGCTGCCCATGGGCCTGCGCGTATTGCGCAAGGTCGAAGTCATCGTTCGTGAAGAAATGGACGCTGCTGGCGCTCTCGAAGTGTTGATGCCTGGCATACAGCCTGCGGAGCTCTGGCAGGAGTCCGGCCGCTGGGAACAATATGGTCCTGAGCTGATGCGTCTGACCGATCGGCACAATCGTGAGTTCTGCCTGGGCCCGACCCATGAAGAAGTCATTACCGATCTGGCACGCAATGAGCTTAATAGCTATAAACAGCTGCCCATCAATCTGTACCAGATCCAGACCAAATTCCGCGACGAGATCCGCCCGCGCTTCGGTTTGATGCGCGGCCGTGAATTCGTGATGAAGGATGCGTACTCCTTCCACGCCGACCATGCGTCGCTGCAGGAAACGTACGATCGCATGCACTTGGCGTACTGCAACGTCTTCACCCGCCTGGGCCTGAAATTCCGCCCGGTAGAGGCTGACAATGGTTCGATCGGCGGTGCGGGCTCCCATGAGTTCCACGTACTGGCGGACTCAGGTGAAGACGATATCGTGTTCAGCGACGGCTCCGATTACGCCGCCAACATCGAAAAAGCCGAAGCCGTACCTCGCGAAACCTCTCGCGCGGCGCCGACCGAAGAACTTCGCCTGGTAGATACACCGAATACCAAGACCATTGCGCAGCTGGTCGAAGGGTTCAATCTGCCAATCGAGAAGACCATCAAGACCTTGGTGGTTCACGCCGCAGAGGAAGGCAAGTTGATCGCGTTGATCATCCGTGGCGACCACGAACTCAACGAAATCAAGGCTGCAAAACTCGAACAGGTCGCCAGCCCGCTGGTCATGGCATCCGAAGCCGAACTGCGTGATGCCATCGGTGCTGGCGCAGGCTCCCTGGGCCCGCTGAATCTGCCGCTGCCGTGCATCATCGACCGCTCGGTTGAGCTGATGAGCGACTTCGGCATCGGTGCGAACATCGACGACAAGCACTACTTCGGCGTGAACTGGGAGCGGGACCTGCCGGTACCTACCGTTGCCGACCTGCGCAATGTGGTCGCGGGAGATCCTAGCCCGGATGGCAAGGGCACCCTGGAAATCAAGCGCGGCATCGAAGTGGGCCATATCTTCCAGCTGGGCACCAAGTACAGCGAAGCGATGAAGTGTCAGGTGCTTGGCGAAAACGGCAAGCCGGTGAACCTTTCCATGGGTTGCTACGGCATCGGGGTTTCCCGTGTCGTTGCCGCTGCAATTGAACAGAACAATGATGCCAATGGCATCATCTGGAACGACACCCTTGCACCCTTCCAGATCGCTCTGGTTCCGTTGCGCTATGAGACCGACGCTGTCCGGGAGGCAACTGACAAGCTCTACGCCGAACTGACAGCCGCAGGTTTTGAAGTGCTGCTGGATGATCGCGACAAGAAAACCAGCCCGGGCAACAAATTCGCTGATATGGAGCTGATTGGTATTCCACATCGCATCGTTGTCAGTGATCGCGGTCTGGCCGAAGGTAATCTGGAATACAAGAGCCGCACCGAGCCAGAAGCCCAGGCCCTGCCGGTTGCCGACGTACTGTCCTTTATTCAGGGCCGTATTCGCCGCTGAGTCTTGATAGCGCCCATCGAAAGGTGGGCGCTATCGCACCAGCCATGACGCGCAAGCTACGCCACGCGCCTTCATCCGCAAGAGATCTCATGTTCAACGCAAATCCCCTACGCCTAGGCTGCGCACTCTTGTGCATCACCCTGGTCAGCGGCTGTGCCAATCAGTTGTCACAACGCAGTGAGCACGAAGAGCGTATCGAGCGTAAATTGCTCGAGCACAGCGTACAGATCGACATCGGCGAGCCGAAGACTCTTGAGCTCCCGCAACGACGCGTGCGCATTCACGAACACAAGTCATTCGAAGTGACGGAATTTGAAGTCACTCGTCATTACGACCGCTACACCCCCTACCAGCCCTGGAGAGAAATCTACGAGATTCCCTTGGGAGCGGTCGCCGTCGTGGCGGGCGTGGGCGCTAACGTGGTCAACGTATTTGCCCTGGGCCGCTTGCCGGACAGCGTGACCAAAGACTGGATCAGCTACGGTTTCGCTGGCCTCAACCCATTCATGAACGCCCCTTCCCATGGGCGCTCGCAACAGAACCTGGCCTCAATCGACGAAGTACAGCGGGACAGGAAAATCGAAAACTCGACCTTGCCCTGGAATGAACGACCGGTAATGGTCAAGGCCGGAACTCAGACTCATGATCTGACGACCGACCGAAACGGTGTCTTGCGCTTGAGCCTGCTGGACAGCCCGTTCGCCGAGCAGGACCTGAGCCATGTCACGCGTCTTTATATAAGTGTTGAAGACGATCAGGATAATGCCCACGCCAATGTGGATCTGCCTATCAGCCGATCACTGCGGGGTAAGTTGCTGGAAGCTCACGGCCTGATTTACGACGACCTTGAGGACGATGAAGTCAGCCAGTGGGTCTACCGGGTCAAACGCCTCTCGGACCTGGGCCTGGAAGAAGAAGCCAGCGACCTGGAACAGAGCTTGATCGAAATGACCCGAGACGACCCGCAGCTGCAGCGTGAGTTTCTCAAGTCATTGGCCAAAGATGCTGGCCGGTTGGTTGCAGATCCGGGTGCAAAGAAGTGAGGCAACCCCCGGAATGATCTCTCCTGGGGGAATTCTGTGTTTGCCTGCAGGACCCTAAGTTCGTAGGACCGGCTTTAGCCGGGAGAGCTGCATTCATGACGAAGCAGATGCAGCGCACGTACTGACGTCCTCCCGGCTAAAGCCGGTCCTCCGGGATTGCACACCAACCCTGGCACACCCCAAAGGCCCCCACTAGGACGAAAACAGTTCCAGCTGTTCATGTGCCCCGCGCAGATCCTGAAGACGCACACCAATCCCCAGCAGGCGAACCGGCTTACCTCCCCGGGCAAATGCCTGGGTCAGCAGTTGCTCGAAACTTTCCAGATCCCGGCCTGCACCCGATTGCTCGAGGGTCGTTTGGGTGAAATCGTGGAACTTCACTTTGACGAAAGGTTTGCCCGGTCGATATTGCTCGTCCATGCGTGCCACCCGGCCAGTGAGTGTTTCCAGCAACTCAGGAAGCTTCTCAAGACAGCTCGCCAGATCCGGCAAGTCCGTATCGTAGGTATTTTCCACGCTCACCGACTGCCGCCGACTGTCATTTTGCACCGGGCGATCATCAATACCCCGAGCCAGACTCCACAGGCGTTCTCCGAACGAGCCGAACTCTCGCACCAGGGCGAGCTTCTTCCAGCCCAGCAAATCCGTGCAACTGATAATGCCCAGCTTGCCCAATTTGTCAGCGGTCACTTTGCCGACGCCGTGCAGCTTACTCACCGGTAACTGCGCAACGAAGTCCTGGACCTGATTCGGAGTTATGACGAACAACCCGTTAGGTTTTTTCCAGTCGCTGGCGATTTTCGCCAGAAATTTATTGGGGGCCACGCCGGCGGAAACGGTGATATGCAGTTGATTGGACACCCGCCGGCGGATGTCCTGGGCGATACGTGTGGCGCTGCCACCGAAGTGGTTGGCCTCAGAGACATCAAGGAACGCCTCATCCAGGGATAAAGGCTCGATCAGATCCGTGTAATCGCGAAAGATGGTCTGGATCTCTCGGGATGCTTCTTTATAGGCATCCATGCGCGGCTTGACGATGGCGAGATCCGGACAGAGCTTCAATGCATGGCGGGAAGACATCGCCGAACGCACACCATAAGCACGCGCCTCATAGTTGCAGGTCGCGATCACACCACGGCGATCCGCTGAGCCACCGACGGCCAGCGGCTTGCCGGCCAATCGCGGGTCATCGCGCATTTCGATGGCCGCGTAAAAGCAGTCACAGTCGACATGGATGATCTTACGCTGCGTCATGAAGGGCGTTTTGGGAGAGGAATGGTCGGCCAGTATCTCATTCGCGCCAAAAAGTGGCATCTCATGATGTGAGAAAGCGGCATTCAGCAAATAAGAATTCGCCGTCGCTAAACACTGAAATATCGCCGCACAGCCCCGCCCAGTATGGGCCAAACGATTATTACGGTGCACATTTGGAGAGCTAAGCACTTGAACGAAAAGCGTTTTTTCTGAATTAACAATTGACAGGCCGGCAATGCTCTGTAGAATGCCGACACACAGACGCGGGATGGAGCAGTCTGGTAGCTCGTCGGGCTCATAACCCGAAGGTCGTCGGTTCAAATCCGGCTCCCGCAACCAAACATCAAAGAAGGCTACTCGAAAGAGTGGCCTTTTTTGTGCGCGTGGATTTATGCACCTCTGTCCGTAGGTGCTCGTACGCTCCTAAAGGGTATGCGCCTCAATCACCGCTTATTTGGCTGCTTTCTGGATTAAAGGTTGACACCCCGGCGTTCCACTGTAGAATGCCGCCACACAGACGCGGGATGGAGCAGTCTGGTAGCTCGTCGGGCTCATAACCCGAAGGTCGTCGGTTCAAATCCGGCTCCCGCAACCAAACATCAAAGAAGGCTACTCGAAAGAGTGGCCTTTTTTGTGCCTGCAAGAAAAATTTCCACCTCGCCGCCAACCCATTGTCCACCAACGCAATTTTCGTCGGCCCTGACGTTTAATCGTCACGCCCTGTAACGTAATATTACAAAGCCCGACAGTTTTGTTACAGCCTGCCGATAGTGTGGGGTAGCTGAACTGCTCCTGAACGGTTACACAAACGCATCTGCTCCATTCGCTCGTTAGACGTTGACGCGCTAACATCTCGAAATATTTTCTGCGTAGGGATTGGTAACTTGGCTGTATACCTCCATTCTGTCCCGCACGATCCAAGGAGTGATTGATGCGCGACAACCCGTCAGACACCAATGAAGCGGTGACGGCAACTCAACCCATTCAACCTGCCCGCCTTCAATGGCTTGAGCTGCTGAGTAAATATCGCCAACCCATTGGGCTGGGCGTTACGTTGCTGCTATTCGCGATCGCGCTGATTGCCTGCCGACACATGTTGAGCGAGCTTGATCTGTACGCGCTGCATGATTCTCTGCTGAGTGTGCCCCTACCTTCTTTGGCGGGCGCTTTGCTGGCCACGGCGATAGGTTTCGTGATTCTGCTGGGCTATGAATGGTCAGCCAGCCGTTACGCCAACGTGAATTTGCCAAACAAGACGCTGGCAATGGGCGGCTTTACTGCGTTCGCTATTGGCAACGCAGTCGGGCTGTCGATGCTGTCGGGCGGCTCGGTGCGCTATCGGTTGTATTCGCGAAAGGGCGTCGGCGCGGTTGAAGTCGCACGCATGACCCTGTTCGCCAGCCTTTCATTAGGCTGCGCGCTGCCACCACTGGCCGCGCTGGCCACGTTGAGCAATCTGTCCGGCGCCTCGTTGGCGTTGCACCTGCCTATAGAGATGCTGGCAATTATTGCCATCACCGTCCTGCTATTAAGTGGCCTGCTGGCGGTTGCTATTTATCGTCGACGGCTACCGGAACAGAACATCCCGCATACGTTGCTGGTTCGCGCTGGACGTCGCACGTTGCGTCTTCCTGGCTTGCGCCTGACCCTCATGCAACTGGTGATCACCGCACTCGATGTTGCTGCGGCCGCCACCGTACTTTATCTGTTGCTGCCCCAGTCGCCGCCATTTGGCGCTTTCCTGCTGGTCTACCTGCTGGCGCTGGCAGCTGGTGTGCTTAGCCATGTGCCCGGCGGTGTCGGGGTTTTCGAGGCGATTCTGCTAGCTGCATTCGCCAACGAACTGGGTGCCGCGCCGTTGGCAGCGGCGCTGTTACTGTATCGCCTTATCTACGTAGTACTGCCGCTATTGCTGGCGTGTCTCACGCTACTGTTTACCGAAGGCCAGCGCTTATTGCCCACCAAACAGGCGATGCGCGTGGCTTCGGGTCTGGCGGCGCCGATCCTCGCATTACTGGTTTTTCTCTCCGGCGTCGTCCTGCTGTTTTCCGGCGCTACCCCTGAAATAGACACACGGATCGAAGACCTCGGTTTTCTGATCCCCCACCGTCTGATCGATCTTTCGCACTTTGGCGCCAGCCTCATCGGCGTGCTGTGCCTGTTGCTGGCTCAGGGTCTGCGCCGGCGCCTGTCTGCTGCCTGGATGCTCACGGTAATTCTGCTGCTTGCGGGTGCGGCACTGTCGATGCTCAAAGGCTTCGACTATGAAGAAGCCACGCTGTTGATCCTGACGGCGGCGCTGCTGGCGGTTTTCCGTCGCTCGTTCTACCGCCCTAGCCGTTTGCTGGAACTGCCCTTCTCGCCCCTGTATCTGGTGGCCAGCCTCTGCGTTCTCGGTGCTTCGTTCTGGTTGCTGTTGTTTGCCTATCAAGACGTGCCCTACAGCCATCAGCTCTGGTGGCAGTTCACGCTGGATGCCGATGCCCCTCGTGGATTGCGCTCGGCGCTGGGCAGTGCGGTGCTGCTAGTGATCGTTTCGCTGACCTGGCTGTTGCGCACCGCCCGACCGGTCATCAAGCTGCCGGACGCCGCTGAACTTGCGAAGGCCGCTGAAATCATCAATGCCTCGTCCCAGCCGGACGGCGGTCTGGTGCTCACCGGTGACAAAGCGGTGCTGCTGCACCCGAGCGGCAATGCGTTTCTGATGTACGCCCATCGCGGACGTAGCCTCGTGGCGCTCTATGACCCCATCGGCCCGACGCAACAACGTGCCGAACTGATCTGGCAATTTCGCGACCTGTGCGATGTGCACCATGCCCGGCCCGTGTTCTATCAGGTGCGTGCAGAAAATCTGCCGTTCTACATGGACATCGGCCTGACCGCGATCAAGCTGGGCGAAGAAGCTCGAGTAGATCTGCGGCGCTTCGACATCGAAGCCAAAGGCAAAGAGATGAAGGACCTGCGCTACACCTGGAACCGGGGTGGACGCGATGGTCTTTCGCTTGAGATCTATGAAGTAGGGCAGGCACCACTGGATGAGCTAAAAGTCATCTCGGACGCATGGCTGACCGGCAAGAACGTGCGCGAGAAGGGCTTTTCGCTGGGTCGTTTCAGCCCTGAATACCTTAAGCATTTCCGCATCGCGATCATCCACTTCGAAGGCAAGCCGGTGGCATTTGCCAACTTGCTGGAGACATCCCGTCATGACCTGGCCAGCCTGGATCTAATGCGTGCTCACCCCGACGCACCGAAACTGACCATGGAATTCATGATGATCGGGCTGATTTTGTATTACAAACAGCACGGCTACGACCGCTTCAGCCTTGGCATGGTGCCGTTGTCGGGCTTGCAACCGCGACGGGGCGCCCCTCTGACCCAGCGACTGGGTTCGATGGTCTTCCGTCGTGGCGAGCAGCTCTACAACTTTCAGGGCTTGCGACGCTTTAAAGATAAATTCCAGCCTGACTGGGAACCTCGTTATATGGCCGTGCCTGCCGGACTTGATCCGCTTGTGGCACTGGCTGACACCGCCGCACTGATTGCAGGCGGCCTGACTGGATTGGTGAAACGCTGATGATTCATCGCTACCGGCGCATTTTGCTCGCAGCACTGTTTATTGTTTTGGCTTTGGTTCTTGGGGTATGGCTGTGGAGCCGCCCCGCTCCACCTGCCACCCTTGAGCGCTCGTCACTGGACGATGGCTCGGCGCTGATCAGCGTGACACCGGGAAGTAAGACCAAAGTCCAGGTCGCTCTCGCAGTGAGCGCAGAGGAGCTTCTGTCCGACAAACAACTGCTGGCGCTGAGCCAGGACGCTTCGGCGAGGATTATTCAGGTGGTACTGCCCAAGGAAAATTGCGTCCTGCAGCAGGAAACCTTCAAGAATGCCCTGAGCAAACTGGACGGCGCTCCTACCGTCGTAGCGGGTATTGGTCCAGGTGCAACCCTGGCCTGGCGCTGGCTCGCCGGGCAGCAGAACGACAAGGCCGAAGCCATTTCAGTCGGTTTCTACATGGAACAGCCTTCACAACCGGTCAAGCCGCTCGATCCGGACGAAACGCCACCGGTCATCTGCGATGTGGCGCTGCCGCAAAGCGCGCCGCACGGGCACTGGACGGTGGCTTGGAATGATTTCCCTGACGATGAGCCCGCCACTTTTGTGCGCAACCAGGCCAACGCCGAGACCAGTATCAGCGATTACGACATCAAGCTGCCTCAAGTGCTCAACAGTGAATTGCGCAGCAAATTGGTGGGCGAAGACGATAAAGGTGGCGGCCTCGGTATTCCGGTCGTGGAAGTACCTTCCGCACAACCTTCGGATACTGTGACGTTATTTCTGTCCGGTGACGGCGGCTGGCGTGACCTGGATAAGGTGGTCGCCGGCGACATGGCAGGCATGGGCTACCCAGTGGTCGGCATCGACGTTTTGCGCTACTACTGGGAGCACAAATCGCCCGAGCAGACCGCGACCGATCTGACTGAGCTGATGCAGCATTACCGGCAGAAATGGGGCACCAAGCGCTTCATCCTGGCTGGCTACTCGTTTGGCGCGGATGTTCTACCGGCTATCTATAACCGCCTCGCCCCGGAGGAGCAGGATAAGGTCGACGGTATGATCCTGCTCGCCTTTGCCCGCACCGGCAGCTTCGAGATCCGCGTCGACGGCTGGCTGGGTGCGGCAGGCAAAGACCTGCAAACCGGCCCGGAAATGGCCAAGTTGCCTGCAGCGAAGGTGCTGTGTGTCTACGGCGTTGAAGAGATCAACGAGAGTGGCTGCACAGACACCACCGCAGTGGGTGAGAAACTGCAACTGCCCGGTGGCCACCACTTCGACGAGAACTACCCGGCGCTGGCCAAGCGTTTGATTGCTTTCATTGATAAGCGCAAGGCTGCGGCTGCGGCTGCGGCGCAATAAGCGCTTTTAGTCAGGCAAAAAAATCCCCGCAAGCTGTGAGGTTGGCGGGGATTTTTTGTTGATGGGGGTTCAGTTAAATATCTTGCGCCTGGTAAGTCGTAATCGCGGGCAAGCGCGCTCCTACGGTTAGAACACAATCAACCTGTAGGAGCGCGCTTGCCCGCGATAGCGATTTCAAGATCACTCAAACTACATCTCCACCTGCGTCCCCAACTCAATCACCCGGTTAAACGGCAACTTGAAGAACCGCAGATTGCCGTTGGCATTCCTCAACATGAAGGCGAACAACGCTTCACGCCAACGCGCCATGCCGACCATCTTGGACGGGATGACCGTTTCGCGACTCAGGAAGTACGTGGTGCGCATCGGGCTGAAGTCCAGCTCCTTGAGGTGACACAGCGCCAGGGCTGCTGGCACGTCTGGCTCGTCGATGAAACCGAAGTGCAGGATCACCCTATAGAAACCTTCACCGTAGACCTCCACCTCAAACCGCTGCTGGGCCGGAACCCGCGGAGTGTCTTCGTAGACGACCGTGAGCAATACGACCTGCTCATGCAGTACCTGGTTGTGCAACATGTTGTGCAGCAACGCATGGGGCACCGCGTCGGACCGCGCCGTCAGAAACACTGCCGTGCCCTGAACCCTGTGTGGCGGCTGGACACTGATACTGCTGATGAAGATCGGAAGCGGCAGCCCGCCTTCGTCGATTCGCTCCACCAACAGCTGTTTGCCGCGCTTCCAGGTGGTCATCAGGATGAACAGCACCACGCCCGCGATCACTGGAAATGCACCGCCCTGCACCACCTTCGGAACGTTGGCGGCAAAGAACAGGCTGTCCACGAACAGCAGACACAGCAGCAGCGGCACTGCTAACAAAGGCGGCCACTTCCACTGCAGCAGCATCACTGATGACACCAATATAGTGGTGCATAGCATGGTGCCCGTTACAGCAACGCCGTACGCGGAAGCCAGGGCGCCAGAGGATTCGAAACCCAGTACCAGCAGAATCACACCGACCATCAGCGACCAGTTCACCGCGCCGATGTAGATCTGGCCTTGGGCATCGCTGGAGGTGTGCTGAATGTGCATGCGCGGAATGTAACCGAGCTGGATCGCCTGCAGCGTCATGGAAAACGCACCCGAGATCACAGCTTGCGAGGCAATCACCGTGGCAAGGGTCGACAAACCAACCAACGGCAGGAGTGCCCAGCTTGGGGCTAGCAGGTAAAACGGGTTGCGCGCGGCCTCCGGGTCCTCCAGTACCAGAGCCCCTTGGCCAAAGTAATTGAGCACCAGCGCAGGCAACACCAGAATGAACCAGGCACGAGCAATGGGCTTCCTGCCAAAATGCCCCATGTCTGCGTAGAGCGCCTCGGCACCAGTCAAAGCCAGCACCACTGCGCCAAGAATCGCGACACCGATCCCCGGATGCACAATGAAGAAGCGCACCGCCCAGACCGGGTTCATCGCGTGAAGTACTTCAGGCTGGCGGAGAATGCCGTGAATGCCCAGCAAGCCCAGCACCACAAACCAGGTCACCATGACCGGGCCGAAAAGCACGCCAATGCGCGCCGTACCGTGACGCTGAATCAGAAACAGCGCTACCAGCACCACCAGTGCCATGGGCACGACCCAGTGCTCGATGCCATCAAAGGCCAACTCCAGGCCCTCCATAGCCGAAAGCACTGAAATGGCCGGGGTGATCATGCTGTCGCCATAGAACAGCGCCGCGCCGAACAGGCCGAATACCACCATGGTCATTTGCAGTTTCGGGTATTTGGCCGATGCTCGCCGGGCCAGTGCCGTGAGGGCCATGATGCCGCCCTCTCCCTGGTTGTCGGCGCGCAGAATGAACACCATGTACTTGAACGAGACTACCCAGATCAACGACCAGAAAATCAGCGACAGGATTCCCAGCACGGCGTCATGGGTGACGTCCACGCCATAACCGCCCTGAAACACCTCTTTGAGGGTGTAAAGTGGACTGGTACCGATATCGCCATACACCACTCCCACTGCCGCCATCAGCAGTGCGAGCGGCTTAGCCGCCTGATGCCCGGTCTCAGCCTGACTGCTTGCTTGACTCATCTACGACTCCTGAAACCTGGGCGTGCGCTACAAAACATGCTGATGCTTTGAGTCGCCAGTATTTAATGCTTGCCCCTGAACGGGGTGAAAACCGACATATTCTGTAACGGCGCGAAGCATAGCGCAGCACTCGTCGTAATTCTCTGTATAACGCTGGTCAATCGCCGGACTGATCGCTAGAATTGCGCACTTTTTGATCAGAGGCGCAGCAAAGCGCCCGACAGGTGCCATGGCCGATTGCCAAAGCACCCAATCACGCCGAGGTTAGCCAATGTCCACCGTCACCACGCCATCCGCCCCAAAGGTAGGATTTGTCAGTCTGGGTTGCCCAAAAGCCCTGGTCGACTCCGAGCGCATCCTCACCCAACTGCGCATGGAAGGCTATGAAGTCGTCGCGACCTATCAGGATGCCGATGTGGTCGTGGTCAATACTTGCGGTTTCATTGACGCTGCCAAGGCCGAATCCCTCGAAGTGATTGGCGACGCGATCAAAGAAAACGGCAAGGTTATCGTCACCGGGTGCATGGGCGTTGATGAAAGCGTCATTCGTGAAGTGCACCCAAGCGTGCTGTCCGTCACCGGGCCGCAGCAGTATGAACAGGTGGTCAACGCCGTCCACGATGCCGCGCCACCGAATCTGGATCACAACCCGCTGATCGATCTGGTGCCGCCACAAGGCATCAAGCTGACCCCGCGTCATTATGCGTACCTGAAAATTTCCGAAGGCTGCAACCACAGCTGCAGTTTCTGCATCATCCCGTCCATGCGCGGCAAGCTGGTCAGCCGTCCGGTGGGTGATGTACTCGACGAAGCCCAGCGCCTGGTCAAAGCTGGCGTGAAAGAGCTGCTGGTGATTTCCCAGGACACCAGCGCTTATGGCGTCGACGTCAAGTATCGCACCGGTTTCTGGAATGGTGCGCCAGTCAAGACTCGCATGACCGAGCTGTGTCAGGCTCTCAGCTCTCTGGGCGTCTGGGTGCGCCTGCACTACGTTTATCCTTATCCACACGTCGACGAGCTGATCCCGCTGATGGCTGCCGGGAAAATCCTGCCGTACCTGGACATCCCGTTCCAGCACGCGAGCCCGAAGATCCTCAAGCTGATGAAGCGCCCGGCGTTCGAAGACAAGACCCTGGCTCGCATCAAGAACTGGCGCGAGCAGTGCCCGGATCTGATCATCCGCTCGACTTTCATTGTCGGCTTCCCTGGCGAAACCGAAGAAGACTTTCAGTACCTGCTGGAGTGGCTGACCGAAGCACAGCTCGACCGCGTCGGCTGCTTCCAGTACTCGCCGGTTGAAGGCGCGCCTGCCAACCTGCTAGACGCGGCGATCGTCCCAGACGACATCAAGCAGGACCGCTGGGATCGCTTCATGGCCCACCAACAAGCCATCAGCGCAGCACGCCTGCAGATGCGCGTCGGCCGGGAAATTGAAGTGCTTATCGATGAGGTCGACGAACAGGGCGCTGTCGGCCGTTGCTTCTTCGATGCACCGGAAATCGACGGTAACGTGTTCATCGGCCTTGAAGAAAACAGCACCATCAAACCGGGCGACAAGATCATGTGTCGGGTAACCGACGCAGATGAATACGACCTGTGGGCGGAAATCATCTGATCGCTTGAGATCGGCGTTTTATAAATAGCCCTGCCCTTCAAACGGCGGGGCTTTTTATGAGTCGAACGCAGTGACGACGGTCCTTTGCACAGCGGCAAGACGGAGCCAAGCCTCATGCAAGTGATATCTACGCCTTATAAGGACGAATACAAGAAGTTGACTCAGGTATGGGAAAACTCAGTCCGCGCCACCCATGACTTTCTTCCCGATTCGTACATCAAGACGCTCAAGAGCCTGCTGCTGTCCAGATACCTGGGTACGGTTACGCTGTTCTGCACCCGCGATGAACAGCTGAACATCACTGGTTTTGCAGGGGTGAGCCTGGGCAAGCTGGAGATGCTGTTTGTCGATCCGGCCTGGCGAGGCCAGGGTTTGGGCAAAACGTTACTTGCTCATAGCGTCGATAACTTCGGCATCAGAGAACTGGACGTCAACGAGCAAAACACCCAGGCGCTGGGCTTCTACCTCAAACAGGGTTTTGAAGTGAAAAGCCGCTCGGACGTGGACGGGCTGGGGCAGCCTTACCCGATGTTGAGGATGCGGTTGCGAAAGCGATGATACAGGTGGCCCCTGTGGGAGCGGTGCTTGCCCGCGATAAGGGCACTGAGGTTTTACAGGTAGATCACCTAAACCTTATCGCGGGCAAGCACCGCTCCCACAGGTCACCACCGACCTGCTCTTATAGGCAACCACACTGATTACCATCCATTTTCAATGTTGCCGCGATTAACCGGGCGGGCACGGGTACAATGTCGGCCTTTCTCTCAAGTAACGGCTGTTTGTCATGTCAGAACCCATCCGCCTCTCCAAACGCCTTATCGAGCTGACCGGGTGCTCCCGTCGCGAGGCCGAGCTGTTCATCGAAGGCGGCTGGGTCACGGTAGACGGCCAGGTCATCGACGAGCCTCAGTTCAAGGTCGACACCCAAGCGGTGGTCCTCGATCCACAGGCCAAGGCCGATACGCCGGAGCCGGTGACGATCATCTTTCACAAACCTGCGGACCTCAGCGAAGCCGATGCCCTGGCATTGATTACACCGGCGACCCTCTCTGAGGAGCACAGCTTCGGTAAGCGGCCGCTCAAAGGCCACTTCTTGCGCCTTGAACCCATCTCGACCCTGCAGGCTAATGCCAGCGGCCTGATGGTATTCAGCCAGGACTGGAAAATCCTCCGCAAGCTGACTGACGATCGCAGCAAGATCGAACAGGAATACATTGTGGAGATTTCCGGAGACATGGTCGCTCACGGCCTCAATCGCCTGAACCACGGCCTGACCTACAAGGGCAAGGAATTGCCTGCCGTCAAAGCCAGCTGGCAGAACGAAAACCGCCTGCGCTTTGCCATGAAAAACCCGCAACCCGGGATCATCGCCCAGCTCTGCGAAGCCGTGGGCCTGAAGATCGTGGCCGTGCGCCGCATCCGCATTGGCGGGGTCTCCATGGGCAAGATGCCAGAAGGCCAATGGCGCTACATGACTTCCAAAGAGAAGTTCTAATTCAGTTCAGAGCCGCCCGAAAGTCGGTCGGCATGACCCCCGCCTTACCAGGATTTATGCATCATGATGAACAACGACGTACTGCGCAGCGTGCGCTACATGCTCGATATCAGCGACGGCAAGATTGTCGACATCACCAAACTCGGTGGTCTTGAAATCACCAAAGCCGACGTGATTGCTTTCACCAAGAAAGAAGACGAAGAAGGCTATCTGAACTGCAGCGATGAAATCATGGCGCATTTCCTCGACGGCCTGGTGATCTTCAAGCGTGGCAAGGACGATAGCCGCGCCCCGCAGCCGATTGAGCTGCCGGTCACCAACAACACGGTACTGAAAAAGCTGCGTGTGGCCTTCGAGCTGAAAGAAGAAGACATGCACGCCATCCTCAAGTCGGTGGAGTTTCCGGTCTCCAAGCCCGAGCTGAGCGCGCTGTTCCGCAAGTTCGGCCACAGCAACTACCGCACCTGCGGCGATCAACTGCTGCGCAATTTCCTCAAAGGCCTGACCTTGCGGGTTCGCGGCTAGAAGACGCATCGACCCAGGGGCACGATCTGTGGGAGCGAATTCATTCGCGAAAAGGCCAGTAAAGCCGACGCGGCAGGAAAACCGCCTTCGCGAATGAATTCGCTCCCACAGGATATCCCTCTCCGACCAGACGCCCACATGCCTGACTCCTACAACGTCTCCCCCATCGGCTTCGTGCGCTCCTGCTTCAAGGAGAAATTCGCGATCCCGCGCCAGCCGCAACTGGCCCCGGCCGCCCGTGGCGTGCTGGAGCTGGCTGCACCTTTTGATCACCCGGATGCCGTGCAAGGCCTGGAGCAGGTCAGCCATGTCTGGTTGTTGTTCCTGTTCCATCTGGCACTGGAAGACAAGCCCCGGCTGAAGGTTCGCCCTCCGCGTCTGGGCGGCAATCGATCCATGGGCGTCTTCGCCACGCGCGCCACGCATCGCCCCAACGGTATTGGTCAATCAGTGGTCAAGCTGGACAAGGTAGAACCGGGGCGCCTTTATCTCTCGGGCATCGACTTGCTGGACGGCACCCCCGTGCTGGATATCAAGCCCTACGTGCCTTATGCCGACAGCGTAGCGATCGCAACCAACCAGATTGCCAGTGCCGCACCCGACTTGATCCCGGTGGGCTGGGAGCCCGCTGCGCTCGCCCAGGCTCATGAACACGGCCTGCGCCTGCAAGAGCCGTTGATTGAACTGATTGAACAATGCCTGGCTCAGGACCCGCGCCCTGCTTATCAGACGCCCACCCCGGAACGCCGCTATGGTGCGCAGTTCTGGGACCTGGATGTACGTTGGCATTACCCGCAGACGGGGATGATCACGGTGCTGGAAGTGGTTGCAGCCAATAGCTAAACGCTTGATGAATATCCGCCCACAAAAAAACCGCCTGGTCCGTGACCCCCAGGCGGTTTTTTTGTTACGAGGGTGGAATGTGCAGAACACACGCCACCTGTAAATCAGCGCTTACTTCTCGACGAATGCACGCTCGATCAAGTAGTCGCCCGGCTCACGCATGCGTGGAGAAACCGTCAGGCCGAAGCTGTTCAACACTTCGCTGGTCTCGTCGAGCATGCTCGGACTACCGCACAGCATGGCGCGGTCGTCCTGAGGATTGATCGGTGGCAGACCGATGTCGCTGAACAGCTTGCCGCTGCGCATCAGATCAGTCAGCCGGCCTTCATTCTCGAAAGGCTCACGGGTAACCGTTGGGTAATAGATCAGCTTGTCGCGCACGGCCTCACCGAAGAATTCGTTCTGCGGCAGATGTTCGGTGATGAATTCGCGGTAGGCGACTTCATTCACATAACGCACGCCGTGGCACAGGATGACTTTTTCGAAACGCTCGTAGGTTTCCGGATCCTGAATGACGCTCATGAATGGCGCCAGACCAGTACCGGTGCTGAGCAGGTAAAGATGTTTGCCCGGCTTGAGATCGTCCAGAACCAGCGTGCCCGTAGGCTTCTTGCTGATAATGATCTCGTCGCCTTCCTTCAAGTGCTGCAGTTGAGAGGTCAGTGGACCGTCCGGCACTTTGATGCTGAAAAATTCGAGATGCTCTTCCCAGTTAGGGCTGGCAATCGAGTAGGCACGCATGAGCGGGCGCCCGTTGGGCTGCTGCAGACCGATCATGACGAACTGACCGTTCTCGAAACGCAGACCTGGATCGCGGGTGCACTTGAAACTGAACAACGTGTCGTTCCAGTGATGGACGCTGAGGACACGCTCGTGGTTCATGTTGCTCATTTACGTGGAAACTCCTGAGATTCGCTTGCGCCGTGGTAGGAGCGCTATTGCGCGGTATTCTAGTGGCAAGCACAATATCTGTTAAATGGATTATCAAGATATAGGTTATCGGTTATATAGATATGAGATTTACTCTTCGTCAACTTCAAGTCTTCGTCGCCGTCGCCCAACAGGAAAGCGTTTCCCGGGCGGCCATCCTGCTTTCGCTGTCGCAATCGGCGGCGAGCACTTCCATTACCGAACTCGAGCGCCAATCCAGCTGCCAGCTGTTTGATCGGGCGGGCAAACGCTTGAGCCTTAACGCCACAGGCCGTCAGTTGCTGCCGCAGGCGGTAGCCCTGCTGGACCAGGCCAAAGAGATCGAAGACCTGCTCAATGGCAAATCGGGGTTCGGCTCGCTGGCAGTGGGCGCAACCCTGACCATCGGCAATTATCTGGCGACACTGCTGATCGGCAGCTTCATGCAGCGTCACCCTGAAAGTCAGGTCAAGCTGCACGTGCAGAACACTGAGCATATCGTGCAGCAAGTCGCCCATTACGAAATTGATCTGGGTCTGATTGAAGGTGACTGCACTCATGCAGATATCGAAGTACAGCGCTGGGTTGAAGATGAGCTGGTGGTGTTCTGTGCTCCGCAGCATCCATTAGCCAAGCGCGGTCGCGCCACCCTTGATGAACTGACCCAGGAAGCCTGGATACTGCGCGAACAAGGCTCTGGCACACGACTGACCTTCGACCAAGCCATGCGCCATCACCGTAATGCGCTGAATGTGCGCCTGGAACTGGAGCATACCGAAGCCATCAAGCGTGCCGTGGAGTCCGGTCTGGGTATCGGCTGCATTTCCCGCCTGGCGCTGCGAGATGCCATACGACGCGGCAGTCTGGTAGCGGTGGAGACCCCGGAACTGGACCTGTCTCGCCAGTTCTATTTCATCTGGCATAAGCAGAAGTACCAGACCTCCGCCATGCGCGAGTTTCTCGATCTGTGCCGCTCGCTGACCGCCGACGTTCAGCGCAGCGATGAGATCGTATTGCCGAGCATGTATTAGTCCTTTACTGACAAACAGCCTCAGCCGAGCAGAATCAGACCCCAAACCGCCGCGATCATGGTCAGAGAGACCATCTGCGCGGCGCTGCCCATATCCTTGGCGTTCTTGGACAGGGGATGCAGGTCCAGAGAAATTCGGTCGATGGCGGCCTCCACAGCGGAGTTGAGCAGCTCGACAATCAATGCCAGTAGGCACACGGCGATCAACAGCGCGTGCTCACCCCTGCTGACATCGAATATGAAGGATAACGGGATCAGGACCACGTTAAGCAGGACCAGCTGGCGGAAGGCTGCTTCGCCTTTGAAAGCGGCTGACAGGCCGTCGAACGAGTAGCCGGCGGCGTTGAAGATGCGTTTCAGGCCGGTTTGGCCTTTGAAAGGTGACATAGATAGGCTGCTGCACAAAAAAGGAAGTGAACGCTAATCGAGAACAGGTCAAAAAAGCGTGAATGACAGGTGTTTTGCGGCCGGTCAGTTTGGTGAAATCGATTCCAGCTGTTGCAGCAGCAACGCTGCCTGAGTACGAGTCCGGACGCCCAGCTTGCGGAATATAGCGGTGACATGCGCTTTGATCGTGGCTTCAGAGACGCTGAGTTCATAAGCGATCTGCTTGTTCAGCAGCCCTTCGCACACCATGGTCAGCACCCGAAACTGTTGAGGAGTGAGGCTTGCGAGCCCGGCACTTGCGGCTTTCGCTTCAGCAGAAACACTGATTATTTCGCTGGCTTGAGGTGGCCACCAGACATCGCCCTCCAGAACCTTCCGCACCGCCAGCTGGATGGTTTCCAGCGCACTGGATTTGGGAATGAAGCCACTCGCACCAAATTCCCTGGACCTGACAACAATCGACGCCTCTTCCTGGGCCGAGACCATCACCACCGGAATTTGCGGATATTGCCCGCGCAACAGCACCAGACCGGAAAACCCGTACGCCCCCGGCATATTCAAATCCAGTAGCACCAGATCCCAGTCAGCCTTCTCGGCCAGCCGGGTTTCCAGTTGGGCGATGCTTTCTACCTCTACCAGCCTTACGTCGGGGCCGAGGCCGAGACTCAAGGCCTGATGCAACGCGCTACGAAACAGCGGGTGGTCATCGGCAATCAGGATTTCGTAGGTCATGGGGTGATCCTGTTTTTGTAAGTGAGGGCCGATCCATTCGGCGCTCAGCAAGGCATTGGCAGATGCCGGCAAATCTGGTCGTTGACCTTTTATGCGGCGCCAGCATGCCCAGCGAATAGGGGGTGGTCAAGCATTACGCCCCAAGCGTTGGCGAGCATTATTGTGCGCTCATCCGCAGCCCTTTTATCGGGTAAAAAAACCAGTCAGAGAAATGCCTTCAAATGGGTGTGCGAAGCATCGTCCGAATCGACAGGATTCTGGTACTTGGCCCCGAGATAGTGAGCGGTAAACACATCCAGATAAGCGTCGAGCACGCCGCTGGCCTGAGTATCGCCTGCCAGTTCCAGGCACAGCGCGGCCACCTCGGCGGTGCAGAAATGGTCATCGCGCTTGGAACGACGCAAGCGGTAGCGCGACATTTGCTCAGACTCAAGGCTCAGCACCGGGAAGCGTTCCAGATAGGGGCTCTTGCGAAACATCTTGCGAGCCTCAGTCCAGGTGGCATCCAGTAGAATGAACAGCGGACGCTTGCCCTCCACTTTCGCCACCTGATTGACCACCCGCTCTGGAGCAACAAACTCTCCGGGGAAAACGATATACGGCTGCCATTGCGGATCATCGAGCAACGCCAGCAACTGCTCATCTACGTGAATCCGCGACCAGCCAAATGCGTGCGTGTCTTCAATGACATCGGCGATCAACCACCCGGTATTAGTGGGCTTGAGTGGCTCGGTGTCATACATCAGCAGGCACATGCCCGAGCTGGCGACAACGCTTGGCTTCCAGGCGCACAAGCAATAGCCGGGAATGACCCGACATTCATTGCAGCGGGGTGCGCGTGATCCACGAGCAATAAAGGGCTTGGTACTTTGTGCCAGGCGCCGGTCGCGCAGGCGGGAAACGGCGTGACTCATGAGAGCGACCACCGATGAAAGGAAAGCGTGAGCACTGCAGTAACTCGGATGGGCTGAAAGTCCGCGCAGTTTACCAGAGCCTCGTCGCCTGCGGCCTGTGCTGTGCGGGCATGAATCGCTTTCGTCGGAACTCGTCTTTATACTTCCCGACTATTGAGCTACTTGGACTTTACAAGCACGTACAGCGCGCCGCGTTGTGAACATACTTTCAAGTTACCGGTCCAAGGGCCAGTCACCGAATCAGGAGAATTTAATGCTGCGCCTTATCGTCCCTACCCTTACGCTGCTGCTCGTCACCCCATTCTGCGCCCAGGCGGCGTCGAAGCAGGAGTTCGAACTGAGCAAGATGCTTGAACAAGTCGCGAAGGAAAGCAGCGTCGGTACACCACGTGCGATCAACGAAGATATTCTCGACCAGGGTTACACGGTTGAAGGCAACCAGTTGATCAATCACCTGAGCGTACAATCCGGGCAGGCCCAACAGATGCGTTCAAATCCTGATGCCGTGCGTAATCAGCTGGGCAACAGTGTTTGCCACAACAATGGCTATCGCCAGTTGATGACCAAAGGCGCGGTGCTCAAGTATCAATTCACCGAATACAAGACCAATCGCCCGGTTGCCGTTCAGGTATTCAAGGCGGGCGATTGCTCGGTTAAGAAGAAGTAAGCCGTGCTTGCAGGAGCAAGGTCCAGTGGGAGCGAGCTTGCTCGCGAATGCAGCGTCCCGGCCTGAGAATTATATTGGATGTACCGGCCCCTTCGGGAGCAAGCTCGCTTACACAAAGCAGCATGAATCTTGGGTTAGCGACGTGGGACCGGCTTCAGCCGGGAAGGCGACATTCCAGACGATGGATATCGCGTAGATGTACTGGCCTCTTCCCAGCTAAAGCCGGTCCCACGTCGTCACATCAGCTTTCGAGCAGACATAGAATCTGCCACAGCTGCCCAGCGAAACCGATGCGCTACACAAACATTGCCAGTTCCAAGTAGGCTAGGCACATTAACGCATCGGAATAAGCGTCACGCTTCAGACAACACAGCAGGCTGAAGCGGTCACGCATGGAGAAGCCTTTAATGCCTTATGTCCCCAACGACCTTCTATCTCAGCACTTCGACAGCAACGGGATTGACCTCACCAGCAAGATCGAAGAGCAGATCAACCTGGTAGCCCCCAACAGCCCAAATCTTCCGCTCTATCGCGACATGATGCTAACCGTGCTGCGCATGGCTCAGGACGACCGTAATCGCTGGAACGCCAAAATCACCCTGCAAGCCTTGCGCGAGCTGGATAATGCCTTTCGCGTCCTTGAGCAGTTCCGGGGCCGGCGCAAGGTCACAGTGTTCGGTTCCGCACGCACACCTGTGGAGCATCCCCTCTATGCATTGGCCAGAGAGTTGGGCGGATTACTGGCTCAAGCTGATCTGATGGTCATCACTGGCGCAGGCGGCGGCATCATGGCGGCGGCCCACGAAGGTGCAGGGCTGGAACACAGCCTGGGCTTCAACATCACCCTGCCATTCGAACAACACGCCAACCCTACCGTAGAAGGGACAGGCAACCTGCTGCCCTTCCACTTCTTCTTCACGCGCAAGCTGTTTTTCGTCAAGGAAGCCGATGCACTCGTCCTGTGCCCCGGTGGCTTTGGCACGCTGGATGAAGCCCTGGAAGTGTTAACCCTGATCCAGACCGGTAAAAGTCCGCTGGTGCCCATCGTGCTATTGGATGTCCCGGGCGGGAGTTTCTGGCAGGGCGCGCTGGACTTCATCAAGCACCAGCTGGAAGACAACCGCTATATTCTGCCTAACGACATGAAGCTGCTGCGGCTGGTCCATAGCGCAGAAGCTGCGGTCGAAGAGATTCACCAGTTCTACAGCAACTTCCATTCAAGTCGCTGGCTGAAGAGCAAATTCATCATTCGCATGCATCGCCCTCTTACCCACAAAGCCCTTGCGCATATGCAAGGAGCGTTCGCCGATCTGTGCCTGACTGAGGATTTTCAGCAGCACACGTATCAGGGCGAGGAACATGAAGCAGAGTTCAGCCATCTGACGCGGTTGTCATTCAGCTTCAGCGGGCGTGATCAGGGTCGGTTGCGGGAGTTGGTGGATTACATCAATTTGCCGGAAAACCAGTTACAGCCTCAAGCCGAAACAGCAGCTCTGGTTGCTGAAGCCTCAAAGGCGACCTGATACTCAGTCGTCCTCACCACGGCCGCTCAACAAGCGGCCGATCATGTCCATCGGATACCCGCGATAGCTCAAAAAGCGACCTTGCTTTGCTCGTTCACGGGCATCAACAGGCAAGTGGCCCGCGAACTTGCGCTCCCAGGTTTCCTGCATCTTTTCCTGCCAGTTGAAACCACACTCCCGAATCGCCTGTTCCACTTCAGCGCGCTGCAATCCCCGTTGATTCAATTCCTCACGAATACGCGCAGGACCATAGCCCGAGCGGGCACGGTAGGAAACGAAACTTTCGAGGTAGCGAGCTTCGGAGAGCAACCCTTCCTCAACCAGACGGTCGAGGGCAGGTTCGATCAGCTCAGGAGTTGCGCCGCGCTGACGCAGTTTGCGCGTCAGCTCGACACGACCGTGCTCGCGACGTGCGAGCAGGTCCATTGCGGTTCGCCTTACGGCGACAGGTGTATCCAGTACAGCTGACATGATCTATCAGATATCAACGTCAGCATCGGCCATGTCAGCAGCAGGCGCTGGTGCACGGGAGGCTTCGGACTTGGTATCAACACCCGGGGTCAGCAATTTCTCGCGAATCATCTTCTCGAGAGTGGCACCGACTTCAGGGTTATCTGCCAGGAACTTGGCCGAGTTGGCCTTGCCCTGACCGATTTTGCTGCCTTGGTAGCTGTACCAGGCACCGGATTTCTCAACGAAACCGTGCAGCACGGCCAGGTCAATGATCTCGCCATTGAGGTAGATACCCTTGCCGTAAAGAATCTGGAACTCGGCCTGACGGAACGGCGGAGCTACCTTGTTCTTCACGACCTTGACGCGGGTTTCACTACCTACAACTTCGTCGCCTTCTTTCACTGCGCCTGTGCGGCGGATGTCCAGACGTACCGAAGCGTAGAACTTCAGGGCATTACCGCCGGTGGTGGTTTCCGGGCTTCCGAACATCACACCGATTTTCATACGAATCTGGTTGATGAAGATAACCAGGCAGTTGGCGTTCTTGATGTTACCGGTGATCTTACGCAGCGCCTGAGACATCAGACGAGCCTGCAGGCCGACGTGCATGTCGCCCATTTCACCTTCAATTTCAGCTTTCGGCACCAGAGCAGCCACGGAGTCGACCACGATCACGTCGATGGCGTTGGAGCGCACCAGCATGTCGGTGATTTCCAGTGCCTGTTCGCCGGTATCCGGCTGCGAAACCAGCAGGTCGTCAACGTTGACGCCCAGCTTGCCTGCGTAC
This sequence comes from Pseudomonas syringae, assembly GCF_000737245.1. GTDB lineage: Bacteria > Pseudomonadota > Gammaproteobacteria > Pseudomonadales > Pseudomonadaceae > Aquipseudomonas > Aquipseudomonas syringae_J. The sequence continues at coordinate 45,686 of NZ_JPQU01000067.1, forward strand.
TCGGGATCAAGAGCGTGTTCAGCATCGACGAACGCGCAAGTTGCACCCATTTTCTGGGCCTGTGCGATAACCGAAAGCGTCAGCGTCGTTTTACCGGATGATTCCGGGCCGTAGATTTCAACGATCCGGCCTTTCGGCAGACCGCCAATACCCAGCGCGATGTCCAGACCCAGCGAACCGGTAGAAATAGAAGGAATCGCCTGGCGGTCATGGTCACCCATGCGCATTACGGCACCTTTACCGAATTGACGCTCGATCTGACCCAAGGCCGCAGCCAAGGCTTTCTTCTTGTTGTCGTCCATTGAAGTCCTCACGTAATCAAATTCAATTAGGGGCCTGATGGCCACAACACCTGTATAAGTAGACAGTATTATTCCACAGGGTTGCGCGCGCGCCTACCCCCGAGTTGGTATTTCTGCACAGACAAGCTCTATCAGCCCCTCTAGCGCGGCTTTTACCGTTTGTCGGCGCACCTCGTCACGATCTCCGGCAAACTGATATCGGCGTGAAACCTGACACTCACCCACTCCCCAGCAAACCCAGACCGTGCCCACCGGCTTCTCCACAGAACCACCGTCCGGGCCCGCCACGCCGCTGACGGCGACCGCGAACCGGGCGGCGCTGTGAAGCTGGGCACCACGCACCATCGCCCGCACTACCTCATCACTCACCGCCCCGACGCTGTTAAACAAATCCGTCGGGACTTGCAGCTGAAGGGTCTTCTGCCGATTGGAGTAAGTTACATAACCCGCCTCGAACCAGGCGGAACTGCCCGGTATCCGGGTGATCGCCTCGGCAATTCCGCCGCCGGTGCAGGATTCTGCCGTGGTGACCTGGGCGTTCACTGTTTGCAGATACCTGCCCAGTTCGCTGGCAAGCCGGGTAATGTCATCCAAGGTGCTCTTCTCCAAAGTGCTTTCTCCAGCGGGCGACAAACCATCACCGTACACGAGCGTTTTTTGGGTGCAAGGCAGGGGCGGTCAAATTCACGACCGCCCCTGCTCAAAATAGTCTTGAAGTCAGTGCTGTTTCTTTTTTGGGCAGCCAGGTTTCTTGATGGTTTCGACCGTTGTCTCCTTGGGTCGACGCCGGGCCTCCTCGATTGGAATGAAGCGCCCGCTTTCTGAATCCCTTGCGCGTTTACCAGCCATATAAAATTCCTTTTTTATAAACACCCCCGGTATGGGCGGCGACGCAGCAAAGTCTATACAGCGTTTGCCCGTCTGTGGCCCGCTGGAAACCCTCGGTGACGATTCAGCCCCGTTGCAGCAGACCTGCGCCCCTGAGTCGTGCGTGGTAATCTTGCGCCCATCGCAACATGCGCGCACGACCCCGCCTGGTACCCGCACAGGCTTCCAAGGCCTGCCTGCGCCTTTGCCTCCCACTTCTCAAGAATTTGCCTAAACAACTGATGAATAAAGCAATTTCCGATCTATCCGCACACACCCCAATGATGCAGCAGTACTGGCGCCTGAAGAATCAGCACCCTGACCAGCTGATGTTCTATCGCATGGGCGATTTCTACGAGATCTTCTACGAAGATGCGAAGAAAGCCGCCAAGTTGCTGGATATCACCCTGACAGCGCGTGGGCAATCTGCCGGTCAGAGCATCCCGATGTGTGGCATTCCTTACCATGCCGCCGAAGGCTATCTGGCCAAACTGGTCAAGCTGGGCGAGTCGGTGGTGATTTGCGAACAGGTCGGCGACCCTGCGACCAGCAAAGGGCCGGTCGACCGTCAGGTGGTACGCATCATCACCCCAGGCACCGTCAGCGACGAGGCCTTGCTCGATGAGCGTCGCGACAATCTGATTGCTGCGGTACTGGGTGACGAGCGTCTGTTTGGCCTGGCGGTGATGGACATCACCAGTGGCAATTTCAGCGTGCTGGAGATCAAGGGCTGGGAAAACCTTCTGGCAGAGCTTGAACGCATCAACCCTGTTGAGTTGTTGATCCCGGATGACTGGCCACAAGGCCTGCCTGCGGAAAAGCGTCGCGGCTCACGCCGTCGCGCCCCTTGGGATTTCGAACGTGATTCAGCGTTGAAAAGCCTTTGTCAGCAATTCTCCACCCAGGACCTGAAAGGCTTCGGCTGCGAGAACCTGACCCTGGCCATCGGCGCTGCCGGTTGCCTGCTGGGCTATGCCAAGGAAACCCAGCGCACCGCCCTGCCGCACTTGCGTAGCCTGCGCCACGAGCGGCTCGATGACACGGTAATTCTCGACGCCGCCACCCGACGCAATCTGGAGCTGGACACCAACCTGGCCGGTGGTCGCGACAACACCCTGCAATCGGTGGTCGATCGCTGCCAGACGGCCATGGGCACGCGCCTGCTGACCCGCTGGCTCAATCGTCCATTGCGCGATCTGACCGTTCTCAAGGCCCGGCAATCCTCGATCACCTGTCTGCTGGAGAGGTACCGCTTCGAGAGCCTGCAACCGCAGCTCAAGGAGATCGGTGACATCGAGCGCATTCTGGCGCGGATTGGCTTGCGAAATGCCCGGCCGCGGGATCTGGCCCGTCTGCGCGATGCTTTGAGCGCCTTGCCAGCGCTGCAAGTGGCGATGACCGAACTGGAAGCGCCACATCTGCAACAGCTTGCCCAGACAGCGGGCGTCTATCCGGAACTGGCCGAGCTGCTGCAACGCGCCGTCATTGATAACCCCCCAGTCGTCATCCGCGACGGCGGCGTGCTGAAAACCGGTTATGACGCCGAGCTCGACGAGCTGCAATCCCTGAGCGAAAACGCCGGCCAGTTCCTTATTGATCTGGAAGCCCGTGAAAAGGCCCGGACCGGTCTGGGCCATCTAAAGGTCGGTTACAACCGGATTCACGGCTACTTTATCGAACTGCCCAGCAAACAGGCTGAGCAGGCACCGGCCGATTACATTCGCCGTCAGACTCTGAAGGGTGCCGAGCGCTTCATCACTCCGGAGTTGAAGGAGTTCGAAGACAAGGCGCTATCCGCGAAAAGTCGTGCCCTGGCCCGGGAGAAGCTGCTCTACGAAGCGCTGCTCGAAGACCTCATCGGCCATCTAGCCCCGCTGCAGGACACCGCTTCAGCGCTGGCCGAGCTGGATGTGTTGAGCAACCTGGCAGAACGGGCGCTCAATCTGGATTTGAACTGCCCGCAATTCGTCGACGAGCCGTGCATGCGCATCGACCAAGGTCGTCACCCGGTCGTCGAGCAGGTGCTGTCGTCGCCCTTTGTCGCCAATGACCTGGATCTGGATGACAAGACTCGCATGTTGGTCATCACCGGCCCGAACATGGGTGGTAAATCGACCTACATGCGTCAGACCGCGTTGATCGTGCTACTGGCTCACATCGGCAGCTTCGTGCCCGCCGCCAGCTGCGAACTGTCACTGGTAGACCGCATCTTCACCCGTATCGGTTCCAGCGACGATCTGGCCGGTGGCCGCTCGACCTTCATGGTGGAAATGAGCGAAACCGCCAATATTCTGCACAATGCGACAGATCGCAGCCTGGTGTTGATGGACGAAGTCGGACGCGGCACCAGCACGTTCGACGGTTTGTCCCTGGCCTGGGCTGCGGCAGAATGTCTCGCCCAGTTGCGCGCCTACACGCTGTTTGCGACTCACTACTTCGAGTTGACCGTGTTGCCGGAAAGCGAGCCTCTGGTTGCCAACGTACACCTGAACGCCACTGAACATAACGAGCGGATTGTGTTTCTGCACCGGGTACTGCCTGGGCCGGCAAGTCAGAGCTATGGCCTGGCAGTGGCCCAGTTGGCGGGGGTTCCAGCAAGGGTGATTGGCCGCGCCAAGGAACATTTGCAGCGCCTGGAAACCACCAGCCTGCCTCATGAGCAGCCACGATCCAAACCAGGCAAGCCCACAGCCCCGATGCAAAGCGACCTGTTTGCCAGCCTGCCGCATCCAGTGCTTGAAGAGCTGTCCAAAGCCAAACTTGACGACCTTACGCCTCGCCAGGCACTCGAGTTGTTATATGCACTGCAAACTCGGATCTAACGAGTTTGGTTACAAGCTGTTAGAATCCCGCGCGGTTTGAGATGCTGGCAGCTTTTTGTGTCCCGTCTCGTAAATACGTTCACTTTGGGCGAGTGGATGGTTTTGTCAGGCAAGGCGCCGCGACGACTCATAGTTGTGCTATGGGGAGGAGCGGCAACGCAGCCTGGCGAAATCAGACACCGTCCAAATTGAACAGCTTATTTGCGAGACGGGACACTAACCTGGCTGATCAGATAAATCCGAGCCGCGTGAAAACTTAGCGAACCCAGGGTCGAACGCCGTGCTGTGCAGTCGCTCTGCATTCAGTACCGTTTACCTAATGCATGTGTTTTCACACGGCGCGGGAGACTTCCCGAACCCGGCAACCCTGAATGAAAGGGCTCTGCTGTAGCCGCCGCCTGAGGAGAGAATTAGAAATGACCTTCGTCGTCACCGACAACTGCATCAAGTGCAAATACACCGACTGCGTAGAAGTCTGTCCGGTGGACTGCTTCTACGAAGGCCCGAACTTCCTGGTGATTCACCCGGACGAGTGCATCGACTGTGCTCTTTGCGAGCCTGAATGCCCTGCCCAGGCCATTTTCTCGGAAGATGAAATCCCAGCAGGGATGGAAAACTTCATCGAGCTAAATGCCGAATTGGCGGACGTCTGGCCGAACATCACCGAGAAGAAAGACGGGCTGCCCGATGCGGCGGATTGGGATGGCAAACCAGGCAAAATCGCAGACCTGGAACGTTAAGCAAAACGCTTGCTCAAAAAAAGGCCCTTCAGGGGCCTTTTTTATATCGCTGGTAACACCTCAACTGCGTGCCATTGCACCTTCACGCAGACAAAAAAAGGGGCGGTATGACCCGCCCCCCTTTTTTTACTTAATCCCTCTATTCCTTTATTCATCATCCTGATGAATCGCTTCCTGCGATGTCCTTGGCCCTCTTCCTTGAAAGCCTGTGCCATTCCCTCGGCACAGTTGTGATAGTAGTGATTTTCACGCATAGAACAACCACCGAAAACCTTTCAAAAAATTCCTTCACATGAAACATGAAAATAATTTATTCAACTAAATCATTAGCTTATGAAATATAACTCCGCTGAGAGGTCATTTTCCCCCCTCAGTTTTCGCTAGAGCTTACAAAACGGGTAAGTAAAGGCCTACAGCCAAAATGTCAAAATCACTGAACAGCCGCATGGGGAAACCGCCCTGACAGCGCCGGTCCAGTAGTGGCCATTTATCAACTGAAAACGATTGAGGCGCACACATAAAAACACCCCGGATCGGGGTGCTCTTATGAACGTGCTTTTATGAACAAGAAGCAACGCGATGTTTACAGTCTCAACGTCTTCTTAACCACTCATTGAAACAATGACTCGCTGGACAAGCCATTCTTCTCGAGGATCTCGCGCAAGCGCTTGAGGCCTTCGACCTGGATCTGCCTGACACGCTCGCGGGTCAAACCAATTTCCAGCCCTACATCCTCCAGCGTGCTGCTCTCATGCCCGCGCAGCCCGAAACGCCGTATAACGACCTCTCGTTGTTTGTCGGTCAGCTCGGATAGCCATTGATCGATGCTCTGAGAGAGATCGTCATCTTGCAGCAGTTCGCACGGGTCGGTGGGACGGTCGTCGGTCAGGGTATCAAGCAGTGTCTTGTCGGAATCCGGCCCCAGAGAAACGTCGACCGAGGACACCCGCTCATTGAGCCCAAGCATGCGCTTGACCTCGCCGACGGGCTTCTCAAGGAGATTGGCGATTTCTTCGGGAGAGGGTTCATGATCGAGTTTTTGCGTCAACTCGCGGGCGGCGCGCAAGTAGACATTGAGCTCTTTGACCACATGAATCGGCAGCCGAATGGTTCGGGTCTGATTCATGATGGCACGCTCAATGGTCTGACGAATCCACCATGTCGCGTAAGTCGAGAAGCGGAAGCCGCGTTCCGGATCGAATTTTTCCACAGCCCGGATCAGGCCCAGGTTGCCTTCTTCGATGAGGTCGAGCAATGACAATCCACGATTGACATAACGTCTGGCGATTTTCACCACCAGCCGCAGATTGCTTTCAATCATGCGCTTGCGTCCGGCCGGATCACCCTTCTGCGAGAGCCTCGCAAAATGGACTTCTTCTTCCGGAGACAGCAACGGAGAAAAACCGATTTCATTGAGATACAGCTGCGTGGCATCGAGTGCACGTGTGTAATCAATGTATTTGTGCTGCTTGAGCGTTGTAGAGTTTTTGGCCTTGGCGCGAGTGGCAGAGGCCGCAGGTTTCTGCTTTTCGTCCGAGTCCAGATCGATATCGGCCTCCATCAGGAGGACCTCGTCGTCGATGTCAAACTCGGGCGCTTCTTTACTGAGAGCCATTGTTATAGTCCTTTGGTGAGTTCGACCTCAAGCTCCAGCGACGCCAGTTCCATGGCAACGCTTGAGCCTGTCCCTCTACGTCAAGGAACAGGCTGGCAAAAATCAACGACGCGGCAGGAATTGCAGTGGATCTACAGGCTTACCCTGGCGGCGAATCTCAAAATGCAGTTTCACCCGGTCAGTTCCTGTTGACCCCATCTCGGCAATCGTCTGCCCAGCCTTGACCTGTTGCCCCTCCCGAACCAACAGCCTACGGTTGTGGCCGTAAGCGCTTACGTAGGTATCGCTGTGTTTGATGATTACCAATTCGCCGTAGCCCCGCAAGCCACTCCCGGCGTAGACAATCGAACCATCAGATGCAGCCAAAACAGGCTGTCCCAAATCTCCAGCGATATCAATTCCTTTATTCAAACTACCGTTTGAAGAGAATTTTCCAATCAATACGCCGTTAGACGGCCACGTCCAGCCTTTGGGGGCCGGGCCGGCCGGGCCTTGCGGGGGTGCGGAGACCGACGGCACAGCGGCAACAGGCTTGGAAATCACCGTCGTTTTAACCGAGCCTGAAGCACTCGTTTGGGTGGACGTCGTGGTAGACGCTGCACCCGAACGAACGGCACCTGGGGCTACCGCAACGCCAGACGATGTTGAATTTGAACGCCCATCAAAGCGAATCGTCTGACCGGGACGAATGGTGTACGGTTCGGGAATCTGGTTACGAGCGGCTAGCGCCTTGTAGTCCCAGCCGTAACGAAATGCAATGGAAAACAGGGTATCGCCGCGGCGCACAACATACTGGCCAGTGGTCACGGTAGGGCGTTGAGGGGCGGCATTACTGTTGCGATCCACAACGCGAACGCCGCCGGAAGGCGAACTTGAGCAACCGACCAAGAGGACACTGAGTGCCACGCCAATCAACAGCCGTTGAAAACCTTTGGAAAAACTTCGCTGCCGAATGACTGTACGACTCACCCGCCACTCCCTTTACTGGTGACTGAATTAAAGGTGCCTATTGTGCCGCAATAACGGCTGGCAACTAATGCTTAACTGCTTGAAATACGAACTGAAGTCTTCTGCAGCTTATAAGGCCAGCGCTGCGACAGGTGGTAGACCGGCCGCGTCGATGAGAATTCAGTTGTCACACAAAACGACTCAGGCCAATGGACCATTGAGCAGAGGTACGAAACGTACAGCACCGAGCACATGTCGCGAGAAGCCGTTTTCTTCACGTACGATCAGCATCAGTTGCTGAACCTCTCCAGACCCCACGGGTATGACCAGTCGCCCCCCCGGTGCCAGTTGATCAAGCAACGCCTGCGGCACATCGGTGGCCACAGCGGTAACAATGATGCCGTTGTACGGAGCCAGCGCCGGCCAGCCTTCCCAGCCATCGCCCCAGCGGAATACCACATTGCGCAGGTTCAGTTCGACCAGACGCTCCTTGGCCCGGTCCTGCAGGACCTTGATACGCTCGACGGAAAACACCCGTTCCACAAGCTGCGCCAATACCGCCGTCTGGTAGCCCGAACCCGTGCCGATCTCCAGAACCTTATCCAATGGTCCCGCAGCCAGCAGCAGCTCGCTCATGCGCGCCACCATGTAAGGCTGGGAAATGGTCTGGTTATGACCAATCGGTAGCGCGGTATCTTCATACGCACGATGAGCCAAGGCTTCATCGACGAACAAATGACGGGGCGTCTTGCGAATCACGTCCAGGACCTGAACGTTGGACAACCCCTCTTCGTAGAGGCGCTGAATGAGACGCTCCCGAGTTCGCTGGGAGGTCATCCCGATGCCTCGGCGTAACAGATCATCTTGCCCGCGAGTCATGTGGCAAGGCCCTCCAGCCAGGTATTCAGGCTGCTGAAACCACTCTGGTAAGTGCGATCAAGTTGCAGTGGAGTGATCGACACGTAGCCTTGCATGACGGCATGGAAATCGGTGCCGGCGCCGCCGTCTTCGGCATCGCCTGCCGCCGCTATCCAGTAACCGGCCCGCCCGCGTGGATCAACCACTTTGATCGGTGCCGCTGCCCGGGCGCGATGGCCGAGGCGGGTCAACTGGATGCCGCGAATATGATCCAGCGGCAGATTGGGAATATTGACGTTCAGGACCGTGCGCGGCGGCAGATCGAGCTGTTCGTGGGCCTCAACCAGCAGACGCGCGTAATGAGCAGCGGTCGCCAGATTATCCGGCTGCCGGGAAAGGAACGAAAAGGCGAACGACGGTCTTTGCAGAAACCGGCCTTCGAGAGCTGCAGCCACGGTGCCGGAATACAGCACGTCATCGCCGAGATTGGCGCCCAGGTTGATACCCGAGACCACCATGTCAGGCTGAATATCCAGCAGGCCGTTAAGGCCAAGGTGGACGCAGTCGGTTGGCGTGCCATTGACGCTGATGAAACCGTTGGGCAATGCATGGGGATGCAAAGGACGGTCGAGCGTCAGCGAGCTGCTGGCGCCGCTTTTATCTTGGTCGGGGGCGATCACCACGCACTCGCTATAGTCGGCCAACGCCGCGTACAGCGCAGCAAGACCAGGTGCGGTGACCCCATCATCATTTGAAATCAGAATACGCATGGGCTGTCCGTCTGCCCAACCGGGACCAGATCAACGAGTTCGCGCACCAAAGCGGTGGCGAAGCATCCGGCCGGAAGGACGAATTCCAGTTGCAGAATGTCAGGCTCGGGATAATGCCACGTCAACCCGCCAATGGGCAGCCGCAGGATGCGACGTTCGTGTTCCATTCCCGCTCTTGTCAGCCAGTCACGCAGTGCAGATTCGCGATTGGCGACGTCGTTCTCCAGCGTAGCAGTCGCTCCGGACGCAGGTGACGGGCCTGCACCCCATTGAGGACCAGTGGGGTGCAGATCGAGAATGGCCAGCCGCGGATCGCTGCATTCTTCAACACCGGCCGGGAAAAAGCTCCGACTGTCAGTGAATGCCAGCAGATCGCCAACCTGAGCCCGCTGCCAGCTGCCATCTGCAACACGGGCCGCCAGCACCTGATTGAAAAGGTAGCTGCGCGCCGTGGACAACAAACGTGAGCGCACCGCTCGCTGTTCCGGCAACGCCTGGCGGGCCGCATAATCACGAGCCTCACCCAGGTTGCCGCCCAGATAGCCGAAACGCTGGGCGCCAAAATAATTGGGTATACCGGCCTTGGCGATAGCTTCGAGGCGCGCCTGCAAGGCGTCCTTGTCGGCATTGAGCTGGGTCAGACGCAAGGTGAAGCCATTCGCTGCGTGTGCACCGCGTTGCAACTTGCGCTTGTGGCGAGTGCTTTTGAGAATCCTCAGGGTTTCATTTTCAGCCGCCGACATATCCGGATCAGCCTTGCCTGGCAGCTGGATACTGAACCACTGGCGGGTCAATGCCTGACGATCCTTAAGACCCGCGTAGCTGACGGTCCTGAGCTGTACGCCAGCGGCACGAGCCAATCGGCGGGCCGCTTCTTCGGTATTCAGGCCCCGCTTTTCGACCCATAACCAAAGGTGCTCGCCATCGCCGGACAGCGGAATGTCGAGCACTTCATCGACCTGGAAATCTTCAGCCGTTGCCTTGAGCACAGCGCTGCCCAGTGCAGCGCCATACGCGCACGGGCCCAGCAGTTCGGATTCGGTCATGCGGACAGCAACAGCGCGACGGCGTGAACGGCGATGCCTTCTTCACGCCCTACGAAGCCCAGCTTTTCAGTAGTGGTTGCCTTGACGTTCACCTGATCCAGCTCGACCTGGAGATCCGCAGCGATCAACGCGCGCATGGATTCAATGTGCGGGGCCATCTTTGGCGCCTGAGCGACAATGGTGGCGTCCACGTTACCGACCTTCCAGCCTTTAGTCTGCAGCAGAGCCACCACATGACGCAGCAATGCGCGACTGTCAGCGCCTTTGAATTGCGGGTCGGTGTCAGGGAAGTGTTTGCCGATATCACCCAATGCAGCAGCCCCGAGCAATGCATCGCTGAGCGCGTGCAGCACGACGTCGCCATCAGAATGGGCCAGCAGGCCGAAACCGTGTGCAATCCGCACGCCGCCCAAGGTGATGAAATCGCCTTCGGCGAAACGGTGCACATCGTAGCCATGGCCAATACGCATAAAAAAACGCCCTGAAAAAAGTCAGGGCGTGATTCTACCTACTTTAGCTGTTCAAGGCGTTGCCATGATGACGAAGGTGATCCTCAATGAAGCTGGCAATGAAGAAATAGCTGTGGTCATAGCCGGGTTGCATGCGCAAAGTCAGAGGGTGACCCGCAGCTTTGGCGGCTTGCACCAGGGTCTCGGGCTTGAGCTGATTGGCCAGAAAATCATCACGATCACCCTGATCCACCAGAATTGGCAGCTTCTCGCTGGCCGTAGCGATCAACACGCTGGCATCCCATTCACGCCAACGGGAACGCTCTTCCCCCAGATAATTGGCAAATGCCTTCTGCCCCCACGGGCAATCCATGGGATTGCTGATTGGTGAAAACGCCGACACCGATTTATAACGTCCCGGATTGCGCAGCGCACAGACCAGTGCACCGTGGCCACCCATCGAGTGACCGCTGATTCCACGAGCCTCGGAAGCGGGGAAATGCTCCTCGACCAACGCCGGCAACTCATTGACCACATAATCGTGCATCCGGTAATGCCGGGCCCACGGCTCCTGAGTAGCGTTGAGGTAAAAGCCGGCACCGAGGCCGAAATCCCACGCGCCTTCAGGGTCGTCCGCCACGTCTGGCCCGCGAGGGCTGGTGTCCGGAGCGACGATGATCAGCCCAAGCTCGGCGGCAACCCGCTGCGCAGCGGCCTTCTGCATGAAGTTCTCATCCGTGCAGGTCAGGCCCGAAAGCCAGTAGACCACCGGCAACTTGCCACCCAGTTCAGCCTGGGGCGGCAGGTAAACTGCAAACACCATGTCACAGCCAAGCACCTCGGAGCGGTGCTTGTAACGTTTGTGCCAGCCGCCAAAGCTTTTCTGGCAGGAAATATTCTCAAGGGTCATGGTCGCAAACTCCCAGCGGCAAGCCGCAAGCTTCAAGCTGCAAGAGGTGCACGACCTTCTTGCAGCTTAAAGCTTGAAGCTTGTAGCTGCTTATCAGAAATGAATGACGGTGCGAATGCTTTTGCCTTCATGCATCAGGTCGAACGCCTTGTTGATATCTTCCAGACCCATGGTGTGGGTGATGAAGGTATCCAGCGGAATCTCGCCTGTCTGGGCCTTTTCGACATAGCTCGGCAGCTCGGTACGGCCACGCACGCCGCCGAACGCCGAACCGCGCCAGACGCGGCCGGTCACCAGCTGGAACGGACGGGTGGCGATTTCCTGACCCGACGGCGCCACGCCGATAATGACCGATTCGCCCCAGCCTTTATGGCAGCACTCCAGCGCAGCACGCATCAGGTTCACGTTGCCGATGCATTCGAAGCTGTAATCCACGCCGCCATCCGTCAGTTCAACGATCACGTCCTGGATTGGCTTTTCGTGATCCTTGGGATTGATGAAATCGGTAGCACCCAGTTCACGGGCCACATCGAACTTCGCCGGGTTGATGTCGATGGCGATGATGCGCGAGGCCTTGGCCATTTTCGCGCCGATGATTGCAGCCAGACCAATGCCTCCCAGACCGAAGATGGCAACCGTGGCGCCCTCTTCCACTTTGGCGGTATTGAGCACCGCGCCGATACCGGTGGTGACGCCGCAACCTAACAGGCAGACTTTTTCCAGCGGGGCTTCCTTTGGAATTTTTGCCAGGGAAATTTCCGGCACCACGGTGTACTCGGAGAAAGTCGAGCAGCCCATGTAGTGATAAACCGGCTCGCCGTTGTAGCTGAACCGCGTGGTGCCGTCGGGCATCAGGCCCTTGCCTTGAGTGGCGCGCACTTTTTGGCACAGGTTGGTCTTGCCGGACAGGCAGAATTTGCACTCGCGGCATTCAGCGGTGTAAAGCGGAATCACGTGGTCGCCCACAGCCAGGGAGGTCACACCCTCGCCAATCGCTTCGACGATGCCGCCGCCTTCGTGACCCAGAATGCAGGGGAACACACCTTCGGAATCGGCACCAGACAAGGTGTAGGCGTCGGTATGGCACACGCCGGAAGCAACAGTGCGGATCAACACCTCACCAGCTTTAGGCGCTTCGACGTCGACTTCGACGATCTGCAGGGGTTGGTTAGGGGCAAAGGCAACGGCGGCGCGTGACTTGATCATCAATCTTCTCCAGCTAAGTAATAACAAGCCACCGAGTGTAAAGCAGTGCTGATTGGTTAATAATCGGTACGAAAGCAAAACATTATTGCTGTACAGGGATAATCGAATGTACACCAACCGCTGGGAAGGCATGGATGAGTTTGTCGCCGTCGCGGAGTGCGGGCAGTTCACCGCTGCCGCTGACAAGATGGGCGTGTCGTCCTCGCACATCAGTCGCCAGATCGCGCGCCTCGAAGAACGCCTACAAACCCGTTTGCTGTATCGCAGTACGCGGCGTGTCGCCCTGACCGAGGCCGGTCAGACCTTTCTGCACCATTGCCAGCGCCTTCAGGACGGCCGCGAAGAAGCGCTGCGTGCCATTGGCGATCTGACCAGTGAACCCAAAGGCCTGTTGCGCATGACCTGTGCGGTGGCATATGGCGAGCGCTTCATCGCGCCACTGGTGACCCGGTTCATGGATTTATACCCGCAGATTCGGGTGGATATCGAACTGAGCAACCAGACACTGGATATGGTTCAGGGCCTGGATCTGGCTATTCGTCTGGGTCGATTGCAGGACTCAAGACTGGTTGCCACACGCCTGGCACCGCGCAGGATGTACCTGTGCGCCTCCCCCTCTTATCTGGAAAGATACGGGCGGCCGCACAGCCTGTCCGAGCTGAGCCGCCATAACTGCCTGATCGGCAGCAGCGACACCTGGTTGCTTCAGCAAAATGGCCGCGAATTCTCCCAGCGGGTACAAGGCAACTGGCGTTGCAACAGCGGCCAGGCAGTACTGGACGCAGCGCTGCACGGGGTAGGTCTTTGTCAGCTGCCGGATTATTACGTGCTGGAGCATCTGCACAGCGGCGCGCTGCTTTCACTGCTCGAAACCCATCAGCCACCCAATACCGCCGTCTGGGCGCTGTATCCGCAGCAACGACACCTGTCGCCGAAAGTGCGCAAGCTGGTGGATTTTCTGAAAGAGGGATTGGCGATGCGGGATGAGTATCGGTAAGGGTCTGACACATAAACTGTGGGAGCGAGCTTGCTCGCGAAGACAATGGTTTACGCCTCAAATACTTATCGGATATACCACCTTCGCGAGCAAGCTCGCTCCCACGGAAGATATCTAAACCGAATCAGCGGGTGAACTCGTTACGCCGCTGCCGCAACCACTCCAGATCTTCAGGTCGAGTGACCTTGATGTTATCGGAGCGGCCTTCGATCAACCGTGGTGACTGCCCCGCCCATTCGATGGCGGAGGCTTCGTCGGTGATCGCGACATCCGACACCAACCCATCGGCCAGTGCGCGGTGCAACGCTCCGAGGCGAAACATCTGCGGCGTATACGCTTGCCAGATCTGGCTACGATCAACGGTTTCGCTGACCCGGCCGTCGCTTCCAGCGCGTTTGAGCGTGTCTCGGGCCGGAACCGCGAGCAGACCGCCGACGGGGTCGTCAGCCAGTTCAGCGAGCAGATTATCCAGATCCGAGCGAGCGAGATTCGGCCGCGCGGCATCGTGGACCAGCACCCAATCGTCATCATCAGCGCCTTGAGCGTGAAGATGCAGCAGCGCATTGAGCACCGAGTCCGCACGCTCCTTGCCACCCGCAACACGCTGAATTCGCGAATCCAGCGCACAAGGCAGCTCAGGCCAGTAAGGATCATCCACAGCCAGGCTGATCACCAGGCCCTTGAGGCGGGGGTGATCAAGAAAACAAAGCAGGCTGTGTTCAAGAATTGTCAGGCCACCCAATTGTAAATACTGCTTGGGACGGTCTGCGGCCATACGGGCACCAACACCCGCGGCGGGGATCACTGCCCAGAAGGCAGGGAGGACGCTTTTCTTCATAGGATCAGCTTCACAAGGTCAGCTTCATTGCGCCAACTGATAAAGCGTTTCGCCGTCCTTGACCATACCCAGCTCATGACGGGCACGTTCTTCGACGGTTTCCATACCTTTCTTCAACTCAAGCACTTCGGCGTCCATCACTCGATTCCGTTCGAGCAATACGTCGTTTTCAGCATGCTGATCGGCAATCTGCTGGTTCAGGCTGGCCACTTGCGCAAGGCTCCCATTACCAACCCACAGGCGATATTGCAGGCCCGCAAGCATCAGGATCAAGATCAGGAACAACCAGTTAGGACTGCGCATTGAATATCAGGTACCCAGTAAAAAGACAGCAGAGCCAACAACTTCAAGCCAACAAGCGAGCAAAGGACTGAGGGAATCGAGCCTGGCGAAACCAGGCTCGATTGCGACGCATCCGCTTCAATGCCGAACAATCATCCGGGAAACCCGACGACTGTCAAAGCACCGGCTGTCTTTTTAATCAGCCGCGAAACTCACCGCGACCGTTGTACACAGCTTTCGCACCCAGTTGCTCTTCAATACGCAGCAATTGGTTGTACTTGGCAATACGGTCCGAACGGCTCAACGAACCGGTCTTGATCTGACCTGCTGCAGTACCCACGGCCAGATCGGCAATGGTCGAGTCTTCGGTTTCGCCGGAGCGGTGCGAGATCACGGCGGTATAACCAGCTGCCTTGGCCATCTGGATGGCTTCCAGGGTTTCGGTCAGGGTGCCGATCTGGTTGAACTTGATCAGGATCGAGTTGGCGATCTTCTTGTCGATGCCTTCTTTCAGGATCTTGGTGTTGGTCACGAACAGATCGTCGCCGACCAGTTGGACCTTGTCGCCGATCTTGTCGGTGAGGATCTTCCAGCCAGCCCAGTCGGACTCGTCCAGACCATCTTCGATGGAAATGATTGGGTGCTTGCTGACCAGATCGGCCAGGTAGTCAGCGAAACCGGCGGAATCGTATTCGCCCTCTTCACTGAGGGTGTATTTGCCGTTTTTGTAGAACTCGCTGGCCGCGCAGTCCAGCGCAAGGGTCACATCAGTCCCCAGCTTGTAACCGGCATTGGCAACAGCTTCGGCGATGGCGCTGAGGGCGTCTTCGTTGGAAGCCAGATCAGGCGCGAAACCACCTTCGTCACCCACGGCGGTGTTCAGGCCACGAGCCTTCAGAACAGCCTTGAGGTGGTGGAAAATCTCGGTGCCCCAGCGAAGGCCTTCAGAGAAGGTCTTGGCGCCGACTGGCTGAATCATGAATTCCTGGATGTCGATGTTGTTATCGGCATGCTCGCCACCGTTGATGATGTTCATCATCGGTACCGGCATAGAGTAAACACCCGGTGTGCCGTTCAGGTTGGCGATGTGCGCGTACAGCGGCAGATCCTGGTCCTGGGCAGCGGCCTTGGCGGCAGCCAGTGACACGGCGAGGATGGCGTTGGCACCCAGGCTGGCTTTGTTCTCAGTGGCGTCCAGCGCGATCATCGCCTGGTCGAGGGCTTTCTGGTCCACTGGATCCTTGCCCAACAGCAGATCGCGGATCGGGCCATTGATATTGGCAACAGCTTTCAGAACACCTTTGCCCAGGTAACGGCTCTTGTCGCCATCACGCAGCTCAAGCGCCTCGCGCGAGCCGGTTGAAGCACCGGACGGTGCGCAAGCGCTACCGATGATGCCGTTGTCGAGGAGCACATCTGCTTCCACGGTGGGATTGCCACGGGAGTCGAGAACTTCACGACCTTTGATGTCGACGATTTTTGCCATTGTTGTTAACACTCCAAGATTGAAGAAAACGACGCAGCTGAAATATCTGTCGTTAGGGGCAACAACGCAGGGCAGGCCCCAGAGCGACAAACCCCGACACTGAGTCGGGGGTAAACAATCGTGCGGCACTTTACCGGAGGGCAACCCTCCGGAAAAGGCTGTTTAAGCGGTTTCTACTGTCGGAAACGCCTTCACCAGATCATCCAGAGCCTTGAGCTGTGCCAGGAACGGCTCAAGCTTGTCCAGACGCAACGCGCAAGGGCCGTCGCATTTGGCATTGTCAGGATCCGGATGCGCCTCAAGGAACAATCCGGCGAGGGTTTGACTGATGCCGGCCTTCGCCAGTTCCAATACCTGGGCACGGCGACCACCGGCAGAGTCAGATCGACCGCCAGGCATTTGCAGAGCATGGGTCACGTCGAAGAAAACCGGGTAATCGAACTGCTTCATGATGCCGAAGCCGAGCATGTCCACCACAAGATTGTTGTAACCGAAACTGGTACCGCGCTCGCAGAGGATCAACTGATCATTACC
Source organism: Pseudomonas syringae (assembly GCF_000737245.1). Lineage (GTDB taxonomy): Bacteria > Pseudomonadota > Gammaproteobacteria > Pseudomonadales > Pseudomonadaceae > Aquipseudomonas > Aquipseudomonas syringae_J. The sequence continues at coordinate 62,356 of NZ_JPQU01000067.1, forward strand.
GGCTTCTTCACACTTGTTCAGGATGTGTTTCATTTCCTGAGGGGCGAGAAACTGGGCTTTCTTGATGTTGATCACTGCGCCGGTGCGGGCCATGGCGACGACCAGATCGGTCTGACGAGACAGAAAGGCCGGCAGCTGGATGATGTCGCAGACTTCGGCAACGATCGCTGCTTGCTCGGGTTCATGCACGTCGGTGATCAGCGGAACATTGAAAGTCTTTTTGATTTCTTCAAAAATCCGCATCCCCTCTTCCAGGCCGGGGCCACGGTAAGAGTGCATGGACGAACGGTTGGCTTTATCGAAGCTGGCCTTGAACACATAAGGGATACCGAGCTTCTCGGTAACCCGCACGTATTCTTCACAGACCTGCATGGCCATGTCCCGGGATTCAAGTACGTTCATGCCGCCGAACAAGACCATTGGCTTGTCGTTGGCGATCTCGATTGAACCTACGCGGATTGTTTTCTGAGCCATGTGCTGAATATCCTGAATCAAGCGTTCTTCTGATGTTGAGCCAGCGCCGCCTTGACGAAGCCGCTGAACAACGGATGACCATCGCGAGGCGTGGAGGTGAACTCAGGGTGGAATTGGCAAGCGACGAACCATGGGTGGTTCGGAGCTTCAACCACTTCAACCAGCGCGCCATCACTGGAGCGACCCGAAACTTTCAGGCCCGCTTCAAGCAATTGCGGCAGCAGATTGTTGTTCACTTCGTAGCGGTGGCGGTGACGCTCGACGATGACATCCTTGGCGTAGCAGTCGTGGACCAGAGAGCCCGGCTCAAGCTGGCAATCCTGAGCACCCAGACGCATGGTGCCGCCCAGATCGGAGCTTTCGGTACGGGTTTCAACCGCGCCGGTGGCATCTTCCCACTCGGTGATCAGACCGACCACAGAGTGCGCGCCGTTACGATCGAACTCTGTAGAGTTGGCGTCTTTCCAGCCCAACACGTTACGAGCGTATTCGATCACCGCAACCTGCATGCCCAGGCAAATGCCCAGATACGGAACCTTGTTCTCGCGAGCAAACTGAACGGCAGTGATCTTGCCTTCAACGCCGCGCAGACCGAAGCCGCCCGGAACCAGAATCGCGTCGACACCTTCCAGCAGCGCAGTGCCCTGGTTTTCGATGTCTTCGGAATCGATATAGCGCAGGTTGACCTTGGTACGGTTGGTGATGCCGGCGTGACTCATCGCTTCGATCAGCGACTTGTACGCATCCAGCAGCTCCATGTACTTGCCGACCATGGCGATAGTCACTTCGTGCTCAGGGTTGAGCTTGGCGTCTACCACAGCTTCCCATTCGGACAGGTCAGCGCTGTTGCATTGCAAGCCGAAACGCTCGACAACGAAATCATCCAGCCCCTGGGAATGCAGGATGCCCGGGATCTTGTAGATGGTGTCGGCGTCTTCCAGAGCGATAACTGCACGCTCTTCAACGTTGGTGAACTGCGCAATCTTGCGACGCGACGACAGGTCGATCGGGTGATCGGAACGGCACACCAGCACGTCAGGCTGCAGGCCGATGGAGCGCAGCTCCTTCACCGAGTGCTGAGTCGGCTTGGTCTTGGTTTCACCGGCTGTTGCGATGTACGGAACCAGCGTCAGATGCATCAGCATTGCGCGCTTGGCACCGACTTCGAAACGCAACTGGCGGATAGCCTCGAGGAACGGTTGCGACTCGATGTCACCGACCGTACCGCCGATTTCCACCAGGGCGACGTCAGCATCGCCAGCACCCTTGATGATGCGGCGCTTGATTTCGTCGGTGATGTGCGGAATGACCTGAATGGTCGCGCCCAGGTAATCACCACGGCGCTCTTTGCGCAGGACGTGTTCGTAAACGCGGCCAGTGGTGAAGTTGTTGTTCTGGGTCATGGTCGTGCGGATGAACCGCTCGTAGTGGCCGAGGTCCAGGTCGGTTTCGGCGCCGTCATGGGTGACGAACACTTCACCGTGCTGGAACGGGCTCATGGTACCCGGGTCAACGTTGATATAGGGGTCCAGCTTGAGCATGGTGACCTTAAGTCCCCGCGCCTCCAGGATGGCCGCCAATGAAGCCGAGGCAATGCCTTTCCCCAATGAAGAAACAACACCGCCCGTGACGAAGATGTAGCGCGTCATGAAAAACCCTAGAAGTCTGCGTTAAAGCGGTCAGAGCCGCCGGGGAAAGCGAAGGAAGGCCGAAGCCCCCGATTACCCCCACAAATCACAGTGCATCCCAAAAACTGTTGCGTTGAAACGGACTGACTCGAGAGCCTGCCAATTGCGCACCACATTTGAAGAATCGCCCAGCAAAGACTGGTTGGTAACCGGCAACTAACGTCGATTCAAAAGAATCCACAGAAGTTGTATCAAGAAGGGAGCGTAGTCTACCGGAAATGCCCTTTCAGCTCAAATTTTGGTCATTCGTCGGCGACATCCAGCGCAGACACCCGTTTTCACTGGGGTCGGCACGCAGTCGCGAGAGGTTGGCAACCGCCCATAACTCGCCATTGCGATAAAGCAGCGGCAATCGGCCGCGGATGAAGAGCGGGATTTCGCACTCATTGAGCAGACGCTTCAGATCGCGATGTCCTCGACCGGGGAGGTTCAACACCTCGCCACCCTGGCGATAGCGCACCTCAAGCTGACCATTGGGAGCCTTGCCCTCGATTGAGAGCTGACCGTTGCCAGGAAGATTCAGCACCTGACTGGCGTCGGGCCAAGGCAGCACACCACCGACCGGCTTTGACCAGTTGTCGGAAAGCCACCAGATTCGACCCTGCCCCCGATGCAGCTCGCCATCGGCCAGACGCCAGACCGGACGCCCACCCTGCCCTGCATCTCGCAGACTGTCCCAGCCCGCCCAGTGGCCGCTGTCTGGCAAACGTGTCAACGGTGCCAGCCAATGCCGCAGGGCGTTGCGTTGTCGAGCAGGGGAAAGTGTGACCAGCGCAGGTAACGCCAAAGAAGGCACATTGATCCAGCGCAAAGGGCTGGCAACGTTCGCAGTCGCCAGATCCACCGAAGCCAATTCATCCAATAGCTGCTGCGCTTCATCCAGATGAGCGGCGGTACGTGCAATAGTGGCGCTGGCCTGCGGCCAACGAGCGCTGATCACCGGAAGTACTTCGTTGCGCAGATAATTTCGGGTGAAGCGGGAATCGCCATTACTGGGATCTTCCACCCAGCGCAATCCCTTTGCAGCAGCGTACGCCTCTAGCTCTTCCCGAGAGCCATCCAGCAAAGGCCTGATTAACAGGCCGCGACCCAAGGCACGGCTGACAGGCATTCCCGTCAACCCACGCAAACCCGCCCCACGCAGCAACCGAAAAAGCAAGGTTTCGGCCTGATCATCTCGATGCTGGCCGGTCAACAGCACCTCGCCGACGCCGAGCTGCTCGGTAAAGGCGGCATAGCGCGCGTCCCGGGCTGATTGCTCGAGACTGGCGGCAGACTTCACCTGCACAGCAATTACCTGCAAAGGTACGCCCAGCGCCTCACAGACCTGCTGACAATGCACAGGCCACGACTCCGCCACATCCTGCAGGCCGTGATGCACATGAATGGCTTTTAACGAAGGCAGGCGTTCGTATTTGGCCAGTTCGGCCAAGAGGTGCAGCAAGACAGTGGAATCCAGGCCGCCGGAAAATCCGATATGCCAGGCAGGCGCGTCACGCCAGGGAGTCAGCGCTTTGAGAAGCCTGGTGGGGAGGTCATGACCGGGAGCTTTGGAAATGGTCATAGGTGCTCACAATCCTGTGGGAGCGAATTCATTCGCGAAGCGGCCGGTACAGTCGATAGATTTTCATCGGTCGTAACGTCGCTTTCGCGAATGAGTTCCACGGGCTTGATTGCGCCACAGAACCTGTGGGAGCAAGCTTGCTTGCGAAGGCTGTATTCCGGGCGATGAACAATTATCGGATGTCCCGGCCTCTTCGCGAGCAAGCTCGCTCCCACAGAAATCTATTGCGCCTGGGGTCCTAAGATGTTGCAGAAGAACATGGACTCTCCCACAGCCTGATCGAGTACCGCCTACAAACCGTAGCTCATCAGACGCTCGTAACGACGGGCCAGCAGCGCGTCGTTGTCGAACTTCTTGAGCATGTCCAGTTGGCTGCTCAGTTCCTGGCGAATCGACTCGGCGGCACCGGCAGGGTCACGGTGTGCGCCGCCCAATGGCTCGCCAATCACCTTGTCGACGATGCCAAGACCTTTCAAACGGTCCGCGGTGATACCCATGGCTTCTGCGGCATCCGGTGCCTTGTCGGCGGTTTTCCACAGAATGGATGCACAGCCTTCCGGCGAGATAACCGCATAGGTTGAGTACTGCAGCATGTTCAGCTGATCGCAGACACCGATTGCCAACGCACCGCCGGAACCACCTTCACCGATGACAGTGGCGATGATAGGCGTTTTCAGACGGGCCATGACCCGAAGGTTCCAGGCAATGGCTTCGCTCTGGTTACGCTCTTCGGCATCAATGCCAGGGTAGGCACCCGGGGTGTCGATGAAGGTCAGGATCGGCATCTTGAAGCGCTCGGCCATCTCCATCAGACGGCAGGCTTTGCGATAGCCTTCAGGACGCGGCATGCCGAAGTTGCGGCGTACCTTTTCGCGAACTTCACGACCTTTCTGATGGCCGATAACCATGACCGGCTGACCGTCCAGACGAGCAACCCCGCCAACAATCGCAGCGTCATCAGAGAAATGACGGTCGCCGTGCAACTCGTCGAACTCGGTGAAGATGTGCTGAATGTAATCCAGGGTGTACGGACGACGCGGATGACGCGCCATGCGTGCAATCTGCCAGCTGGTCAGGTTGCCAAAAATGCTTTCGGTCAGCGTGTTGCTTTTTTCTTGCAGACGCGAGATTTCGTCGCCGATGTTGAGCGAGTTGTCGTTACCCACCAAGCGCAATTCTTCGATCTTGGCTTGCAGGTCAGCGATCGGCTGTTCGAAATCAAGAAAATTCGGGTTCATAGGCATCCGTCTTGGGTCGACGGCCAAGAGGCCGGCCGATTTATCTGTTAGCGCCCTACCTTACGGGAACAGGCGCATTCAGGTCGAGATTAATAGTGAGCCAAGGATAAGCGCTCAACGATACTGCAGGAAGACGTTCTCACGCCCAAACTGGTCACGCAGCGCCTGAATCAGACTGTCTGCGGGGTCAATTCGCCAGGCTTCGCCAAACTGCAACAAGGCTTTGGCATCCAGGCCGGTGTAGTCCAGAGTGATCGGGCAAGCGCCACGGTGGCGTTTGCACAGATCGCCAAGCCAGCGTAGCCGATCGCCCTTGAGGGCTTCGGCGCGCACGGTCAGCCGCAGGCTTTCGGCCAGATTGGTACGGGCATCTTCGATGCTCATCACCCGTTTGGCGCGCAGACGCAGGCCGCCGGAGAAATCGTCGTTGCTGACTTCACCTTCAACCACCACCATCGCGTCGGTCTGCAGCAATGCCTGGGCTGAGTGGAAAGCTTCAGCAAACAGCGAAGCCTCGATGCGCCCCGAGCGATCGTCCAGGGTAATGAAACCCATCTTGTCGCCCTTTTTATTTTTCATGACCCGCAAGGCGATGATCAGCCCTGCAACCGTCTGGGTATCGCGCGCAGGCTTGAGGTCAATGATCCGTTGCCGGGCGAAGCGGCGAATCTCGCCTTCATATTCGTCAATGGGATGCCCGGTGAGGTAAAGCCCGAGGGTTTCCTTCTCGCCGCGCAGCCGATCTTTAAGACTGCCTTCTTTGGCGTTGCGATGGTTGGCGTAGACGTCAGTGTCTTCTTCGACAAACAGGCCGCCAAACATGTCCATGTGACCACTGTCGTGACTGCGCGCGGTCTGCTCGGCGGCCTGAATAGCCTCTACGAGCGAGGCCAGCAACACGGCTCGATTGCGGTCGATGTTGGCCTGATAAGCTTTCGGCTCCGTTTCGAAATACGGCCCCAGGCGGTCCAGGGCACCGCTGCGAATCAAGCCATCAAGGGTCCGCTTGTTGACGCGCTTGAGATCCACGCGGGCGCAGAAATCGAACAAATCAGTAAACGGTCCGGCCTGACGGGCTTCAGTAATCGCCTCGACCGGGCCTTCACCCACACCTTTGATCGCGCCAAGACCATACAAAATACGGCCATCGTCGCTGACCGTGAACTTGAACTCGGAAATGTTCACATCCGGCGCATCGAGGCGCAGTTTCATGGTCCGCACTTCTTCGATCAAGGTCACGACCTTGTCGGTGTTGTGCATGTCCGCTGAAAGCACGGCGGCCATGAACGGCGCCGGATAATGCGTCTTGAGCCACGCCGTCTGGTACGACACCAGTCCGTAAGCAGCAGAGTGAGACTTGTTGAAACCGTAACCGGCGAATTTCTCTACCAGGTCAAAAATGTTACCGGCCAGGTCAGGGTCGATATTGTTGGTCTTGCAACCATCAATGAAACCGCCACGCTGCTTGGCCATTTCCTCAGGTTTTTTCTTACCCATGGCTCGACGCAGCATGTCCGCGCCGCCGAGGGTATAACCGGCCATGACCTGGGCAATCTGCATCACCTGTTCCTGATACAGGATGATGCCGTAAGTCGGTGCAAGTACCGGCTTGAGACCTTCGTACTGGTAGTCCACGTGAGGGTACGACAGCTCGGCGCGGCCGTGCTTACGGTTGATAAAATCGTCAACCATCCCGGACTGCAACGGACCGGGACGGAACAAGGCCACCAGTGCGATCAAGTCTTCCAGGCAGTCGGGCTTGAGCTTTTTGATCAGCTCCTTCATGCCTCGGGACTCAAGCTGGAATACCGCTGTGGTTTCAGCCTTTTGCAGCAACTGATAGGTCGGCGCATCGTCCAGCGGAATGAACGCGATATCCAGCGGCGGCTCATCAACCTTGGCGCGGTCGCGGTTAATGGTTTTCAGGGCCCAGTCGATGATGGTCAGAGTCCGCAGACCGAGGAAGTCGAACTTCACCAGGCCGGCGGCCTCGACGTCATCCTTGTCGAACTGGGTAACCAGGCCATCGCCTTCTTCATCGCAATAAATTGCCGAGAAGTCAGTCAGCTTGGTCGGTGCGATTACCACCCCACCGGCGTGCTTGCCGACGTTACGGACAACGCCTTCCAGTTTGCGGGCCATTTCCCAGATTTCGGCGGCTTCTTCATCGACCTTGAGGAAGTCGCGCAGGATCTCTTCCTGCTCGTAGGCTTTTTCCAGGGTCATGCCGACTTCGAACGGGATCATCTTCGACAGGCGATCCGCCAGCCCGTAAGACTTGCCCTGCACACGTGCAACGTCACGCACCACAGCCTTCGCAGCCATGGAACCAAAGGTGATGATCTGGCTTACCGCATTGCGGCCGTATTTCTCGGCCACGTAATCAATAACCCGGTCTCGACCGTCCATGCAGAAGTCGACGTCGAAGTCGGGCATGGATACCCGCTCCGGGTTCAGGAAGCGTTCGAACAGCAGGTCGTATTGCAGAGGATCGAGGTCGGTAATCTTCTGAACATAGGCCACCAGAGAGCCAGCACCCGACCCCCGGCCCGGCCCCACCGGAACGCCGTTGCTCTTGGCCCACTGGATGAAGTCCATAACGATCAGGAAGTAACCAGGGAAGCCCATCTGGATGATGATATCCAGCTCGAAATTCAGCCGGTCAACGTAGACCTGACGCTTGCCTTCGTAGTCAGGAGTGGTCTCTTTGGGCCACAGCACCGCGAGGCGTTCCTCCAGACCTTCGAAGGAGACCTTGCGGAAATATTCGTCGATGGTCATGCCATCGGGGATGGGGAAGTTGGGCAGGAAGTGAGTACCCAGCTTCACATCAATGTTGCAGCGCTTGGCGATCTCTACCGTGTTCTGCAATGCTTCAGGCAAGTCGCTGAACAGCTCGGCCATTTCCTCGGCGCTTTTCAGGTACTGCTGATCGCTGTAGTTGTGGGACCTACGCGGGTCATCCAGCGCACGGCCTTCACCGATACACACACGGGTTTCGTGAGCTTCGAAATCTTCCTGCTTGATGAAGCGCACGTCATTGGTGGCAACCAGCGGCGCGCCATGGCGCTCAGCCAAGGCGACGGCAGCGTGCAGATGCTCTTCGTCATTGGCACGATTGGTGCGCTGAACTTCGATATAGAAGCGGTCAGGGAACACCGCCATCCATTCCTGCAATAACTGATCGGCCTCACCGGGATTACCGCCCAGGAGCGCCATGCCAATCTCGCCTTCTTTGGCCGCTGACAGGGCAATCAGCCCTTCGCTGGCTTCTGCCACCCAAGAACGGTCGATTATGATCTGACCATTGCGCTGGCCTTCGATGAAGCCCCGGGAAATAAGCTCGGTCAGGTTGCGATAGCCCTTGGCATTCATCACCAGAAGACTGATACGACTGAGCGCGGCGTCTGCGTCCTTGTTCGAAAGCCACAGATCGGCACCACAGATAGGTTTGATGCCCGCCCCCATTGCCGCCTTGTAAAACTTGACCAGCGAACACAGGTTGTTCTGATCGGTCACCGCCACGGCAGGCATGTTCATGCCTGCCAGGGTCTTGACCAATGGTTTGACCCGAACCAGGCCATCAACCAGCGAATATTCGGTGTGCAGGCGTAGATGAACGAAAGATGCCGGCATTGTGATCCTATAGCGCTAGAACAAAAACGAAGGCCCGGATTGTACCGGGCCTTTGGCAAAACATCAGCCCACTGTCAGGTCAGCGGGAATATCGAAGGCGAAGACAGCGCTGAGGCAATCATCATGTCTCGCGCTTCATAGGCTGCCCGAACTGGCGCAAAAGAGCGCCGATGTATCGGGGTTGGCCCCAGCCGGGCCAGCGCTTCCAGATGAACGGGCGTCGGATATCCCTTGTGCCCGCCTATTCCATAACCCGGATAGACCAGCTCCAATGCCGCCATTTCACGATCCCGACTGACCTTCGCCAGGATCGAAGCCGCAGCAATTGCCGGAACCTTGGCATCGCCCTGAATCACCGGCGCACTAGGCACCGACAACTGCGGGCAACGATTGCCATCAATCAAGGCGAGCTTTGGTGTGATCAGCAAACCTTCCACAGCCCGTTTCATGGCTAGCATGGTGGCGTGGAGAATGTTCAGCTCGTCGATTTCCTCGACTTCAGCCCGGGCAATATGCCAACACAAGGCCTTCTCGCAAATCTCATCGAACAGCTTCTCACGCTTGGCTTCAGTGAGCTTTTTCGAGTCATTCAGACCCAATATCGGACGCCGCGGATCAAGGATCACAGCGGCGGTCACCACCGCGCCACACAGCGGGCCACGGCCCACTTCATCGACGCCGGCTACGAGATCTTCAACCAGATTGAAGTCCAGGCCCATTTGCATTTTCGAACTCACAGTGAAGGCGAACGGCCGATCAGGCTCAATACCGCATCGGCGGCCTGATTGGATGCATCGCGACGCAAGGTCCGGTGAATTTCATCGAAGCCAGCCGTTTGCACCTGAGCATCATCCAGTAGCGGAAGAATGTGCTGTGCCAGGGATTCGGCGCTGGCGTCATCCTGCAGCAGCTCCGGTACCAGCATGCGCTGGGCCAGCAGGTTCGGCAGGGAAACGTAAGGGCTTTTCACCAGACGCTTGAGTATCCAAAAGGTAATCGGTGCCATGCGATAGGCAACGACCATTGGTCGTTTGTACAGCAGCGCTTCCAGGGTTGCGGTACCTGAGGCGATCAACACTGCGTCGCAAGCGGCCAATGCCACATGGGAGCGACCATCCAGCAACAGAACCGGGAGATCGCGCCCTGCCAGCAGTTGTTCGATCTGCTCGCGCCGCTGCGGGCTGGCGCAAGGCAACACGAACTTGATGCCGGGGCGTGAAGCCAGCAGCCGTTCGGCAGCGTCGAAAAACAGACTGCCCAGCCGCCCCACTTCGCCGCCACGACTACCAGGCATCAACGCAACAACCGGACCCGCGCCCAGCCCAAGCTCGATCCGCGCGGCGGCACGATCGGCCTGCAGCGGAATAGTATCTGCCAGAGGGTGGCCGACGAACTTCACCGGCACGCCTTTCTCTTCATAGAAGCGCGCTTCGAACGGCAGGAGGGTGAGCATCAGATCGCAACCTTCGCGGATCTTGAGAACACGCTTCTGGCGCCAGGCCCAAACGGAAGGACTGACGTAGTGCACGGTCTTGATACCGGCACGACGTAGCTGGAGCTCGATGTTCAGGGTGAAGTCGGGAGCATCAATACCGATGAAAACATCCGGTTTTTGGCTGATAAGGGTCTGAACCAGTTCTTTGCGCTTGGCCAGCAGCTCACGCAGACGCCCCAATACCTCTACCAGGCCCATGACCGAAAGCCGTTCCATCGGGAAATGGGAGACCATGCCTTCGGCTTCCATCAAGGGCCCGCCGACCCCAATGAACTCAACATCGGGATGTCGCGCCTTGATTGCACGCATGAGTCCAGAACCGAGAATATCCCCAGAGGCTTCGCCAGCCACCAGCGCGATACGCAATACACCGGCCATGGTCAGCGAGTAATGCCGCGAGTTGAAGTCTGGATGGACTCGAGAAAGATCGCCACTTCTGGGAACTGCGCTGCTGGCTCGGCCAGATCGGCCAAGGCCTGGTCAACGGTCAAGCCCTGGCGGTAGACCACCTTGTAGGCACGACGCAGTGCGTGAATGGCCTCTTCACTGAAACCACGACGGCGCATGCCTTCGAAATTCATGCTGCGTGCTTCGGCAGGGTTGCCAAAGACGGTGACGAAAGCAGGAACATCCTTGCCAATCGCCGTCCCCATGCCCGAAAAGCTATGGGCACCGATATGACAGAACTGATGCACCAGCGTAAAACCAGACAGAATCGCCCAGTCATCGACATGCACATGACCTGCCAGAGCGGTGTTGTTGACCAGAATGCAGTGGTTGCCAATCACACTGTCATGGCCGATGTGTGCATAAGCCATGATCAGGTTGTGGTCGCCAATGGTCGTTTCCGCACGGTCCTGGATGGTGCCGCGATGGATGGTCACGCCTTCACGGATCACATTGTGATCACCAATGACCAGCCGTGTCTCCTCACCCTTGTACTTGAGATCGGGCGTGTCCTCGCCTACCGATGAAAACTGATAGATGCGATTGTGCTTACCGATCCGGGTCGGGCCACGCAGAATTACGTGTGGACCAACAACCGTACCCTCGCCAATTTCCACACCGGCTCCGACGATCGACCAAGGGCCGACCTCTACATCGTCAGCCAGAATGGCTGTCGGATCGATGATTGCGCGAGAGTCAATCAAACTCATAGTTTACGTTCCGCACAGATGATTTCTGCGGAGCAAACCGGTTTGCCATCCACCGAAGCCTGACATTCGAACTTCCAGATCTGACGCTTGCAGCTGAGGAACTTCGCTTCAAGGATCAGTTGGTCGCCTGGCAGTACGGGCTGACGAAAACGCAGCTTGTCCGAACCAACGAAGTAGTAAAGCGTGCCATCAGCAGGTTTTACGTCAAGCATTTTGAAGCCGAGAATACCGGCCGCCTGAGCCATGGCTTCGATGATCAATACACCTGGCATGATTGGATGCGCAGGAAAGTGACCATTGAAAAACGGTTCGTTGATGCTGACGTTTTTGTAAGCGCGAATGGTTTTGCTCTCGACATCGAGGTCCACCACACGATCCACCAGCAGGAACGGGTAGCGGTGAGGCAAGTATTCGCGAATTTCGTTGATTTCCATCATTTCGAGGGGAAGCCTGTAGTAAAGATTGGGAGTGCGCGGCATGGGCGCGCGGCACTCCTCTGCAAATCAAGGAGGCAATTTATCGGCTGTGCACGCTTGATATGAAAAAAGTATCAGCCATCTGATGAAGCATTTACGCCCGAGGTCACTGCCTCGACAATCTTTTCCACTTTCTGCAGGCGCCTGGCCATGTCGTCGAGCTTGCGAAGTCGCGCGGCGCTCTTGCGCCACTCGCCCGCAGGCTGCATCGCAGTCCCGGAGGAGTAAGACCCCGGCTCGGTAATGGAATGGGTCACCATGGTCATGCCAGTGATGAAAACACCGTCACATATTTCGATATGTCCGACCAATCCGACACCACCGGCCAGCATGCAATGCTTGCCGATCTTGCTGCTGCCGGAAATCCCGACACAAGCCGCCATGGCGGTGTGATCGCCGATCTGCACGTTGTGAGCGATCTGGATCTGATTATCCAGCTTCACACCGTTACCGATACGGGTATCAGCCAGAGCACCACGGTCAATCGCCGTATTCACGCCGATTTCCACGTCATCACCGATCAGTACGCCGCCAATCTGGGCGATTTTCTGCCAGACACCCTTCTCGTTTGCGAAGCCAAAGCCTTCACCGCCCAGAACAGCACCTGACTGGATCACCACTCGTTTGCCGATGCGCACATCGTGATAAAGCGTGACCCGCGGAGCTAGCCAACCACCTTCACCAATCTCGCAACGGGCGCCGATAAAACAGTGCGCACCGATAGACACGTTCGCCGCAATGCATGCGCCGCCTTCGATCACGGCAAAAGCACCGACACTGGCCGTAACGTCCACCTGAGCATCGTCAGCAATAACGGCCGTGGGATGTACGCCAGCAGAAGCCTTCGGCTTGGGATCAAACAAATGGGAAATTCGTGCATAGGCCAGATATGGATCCGGCACCAGCAAAGCATCTCCCACATACAAGTCCGCGTCAGCTGGTTTGAGCAGCACCGCAGAAGCTTGGGTGTCGGCAAGGTATTTACGGTATTGCGGATTGGCCAGGAAGCTGAGCTGATTCGGGCCGGCCTCTTGCAAAGTGGCCAGCCCGGTAATTTCTTTATCCTCTGCGCCACGTAGCGTGGCGCCCAGGAACTCGGCCAATTGGCCGAGCTTGATGGAAGCGGTCATGGTTTACTTCAGCTGGTTCATGCGCTCGATGACTTGGCGAGTAACGTCATATTGTGGCTTGACGTCAATCACTGCACCGCGCTCGAAGACCAGATCAAATGCACCCTTCTTGATGACTTCTTCCACTGCCTTATCCAGCTTTGGCTTGAGTTGCTTGAGCATTTCACGGTCAGCAACAGCTTTGGCTTCGTTCAGCTCTTTGGACTGGAACTGGAAGTCACGGGCCTTTTGCTTGAATTCAAGCTCAAGACGCTCGCGCTCAGGCTGGGCCATTTTGTCGCCACCGCTAACCAGACGATCCTGGATACCCTTGGCGCTGCTTTCCAGGGATTTCAGTTTGGTCAGTTGCGGACCAAACTTCTTCTCGGCATCCACTGCGTATTTCTTCGCAGCATCAGACTCCAGCAGAGCCATCTGATAGTTCAGAACGGCAATTTTCATTTCGGCAAAAGCCGGGGTAGCTACCAACACGGTTGCCAGCAGTACCAATTGAGTCAACTTACGCACAATGCACTCCTACAGAATTCGCTGTCGTTATCTAAAGCCAGACTATTAGAAGGTCTGACCAAGGGAAAATTGGAATACCTGGGTTTCAGAATCGTCATCCGGTTTCTTGATTGGCATCGCCAGGGCGAAGCTCAAAGGACCCAGAGCGGTGATCCAGGTAACACCTACACCAACCGAGCTGGCCATACCAGACAGGTCAACGTTGTTACATTGAACCTTCTCGCCGTTACGCGTCCGGTTGGAATCGCAATTGGAGTCGAACACGTTACCCACGTCCCAGAACACAGAGGTGCGCAGGGAGCGCTGATCTTTGATGAATGGCAGAGGAAACATAACCTCTACACCACCTTGAACCAGAACGTTGCCGCCGAACGGAAGCGGATCCTGATCAGGGTCAGCGATCGTACCTGGCTTGCCGCCTGGGGCGTCAGCACCACGACTCGGGGTACTGCGCGGGCCCAGGGTGCTGTCCTTAAAGCCACGAACCGAGTTGAAGCCACCGGCATAGTAGTTCTCGTAGAACGGCAGACCCGAGGTCGAACCGTAACCGTCGCCATAACCCAGCTCGGTGTGCAGACGCAGGGTGTAGTTGTCGGTGATCGGGTGGAAATACTGTGCACGGTAGTCCAGCTTGAAGAACGACAGGTCGCTACCCGGCAAGGTGGATTCGAGCACTAAACTTTGCGAGTGACCGCGAGTCGCCAGCACACCTTTGTTCAGCGTCGATTCAGACCAGCCGATCGAACCTTTGAAGTTGAGGTACTTGTCGCCTTCCTTGTCGACGAAATCAAAGATCTCGTCGACGGTGTATTTACCGGTCTTGATTTCGTCCTGCTGCACGTTCAAACCGTACGTCAGGCGGGATGTTTCACTGATCGGGTAGCCCATGCTGACGCCAGCACCCAGGCTATCAACGGCGTAGCTTGCAACGTCGACATCCAGGTCATCGTAGTCAGTGGTGCGGTAGAAAGCGTTGTAACCCAGGCTCACGCCGTCAGCTGTCCAGTACGGATCGACATAGCTGAAGTTATAACGGCTCTGGTATTCGCTACGGGTCAGGCCGATGCTGACCTTGTTACCCGTACCCAGGAAGTTGTTCTGGCTGATCGAACCACCAAGGATCAGACCAGCACTTTGTGCGAAACCGACGCTGGCAGTGATCGAGCCGGAAGCCTGCTCTTCTACGGAGTAGTTGACGTCAACCTGATCGTCGGTACCCGGTACAGCAGGCGTCTCGACGTTCACTTCCTTAAAGAAGCCCAAGCGATCCAGACGAGTCTTGGACTGGTCGATCAGGTAAGTCGAAGCCCAGCCACCTTCCATCTGACGCATTTCACGACGCAGTACGTCGTCGGCAGACTTGGTGTTCCCTCGGAAGTTGATGCGATTCACGTAGGCGCGCTTGCCCGGATCAACCACGAAAGTGATGTCCACGGTGTGATCGGTGTCGTTAGGGGTCGGTACACCGTTGACGTTGGCGAACGTATAGCCTTCGTTACCCAGACGACGGGTGATCAGCTCGGACGTAGTGGTCATGACCTTGCGCGAAAAAACCTGACCTGGCTTGACCAGCAGCAGGGATTTCACCTGATCTTCCGGGACCTTCAGGTCACCGCTGAGCTTGACCGACTTGACGCTGTACTTCTGGCCTTCGTTGACGTTGACCGTGATGAAGACGCTTTTCTTGTCCGGGGTGATCGATACCTGGGTCGAAGCGATATCCA
Source organism: Pseudomonas syringae (assembly GCF_000737245.1). Lineage (GTDB taxonomy): Bacteria > Pseudomonadota > Gammaproteobacteria > Pseudomonadales > Pseudomonadaceae > Aquipseudomonas > Aquipseudomonas syringae_J. The sequence continues at coordinate 77,445 of NZ_JPQU01000067.1, forward strand.
TATTGATATAGCCGCGATCGAGGTAGTAGGAACGCAGACGTTCGAGGTCGCCGGAGAGTTTTTCCCGGGCGTACTTGTCGTCGTTCTTGAAAAAGGAAAGCCAGTTGGTGGTCTTCAGCTCAAACAGATCAATCAGGTCTTCGTCCGGGAAAACAGAGTTACCCACGACGTTGATGTGCTGGATGGCAGCAACGGTGCCTTCATTGATGTTGATTTTCAGACCAACGCGGTTACGCGGCTGAGGAACGACCTCAGTCGCAACTTCAGCCGAGTAGCGGCCTTGAGCAACGTACTGGCGTTGCAGCTCGTTACGCACGCCCTCAAGGGTGGCGCGCTGGAAGATTTCACCTTCGGCCAGACCCGACGACTTCAGACCTTTCATCAGGTCCTCGGTAGAAATGGCCTTGTTGCCTTCGATCTCGATGCTCGCAACGGACGGGCGCTCGACAACGGTGATGACCAGGACATTGCCGTCACGACCCAGTTGGATATCTTGAAAGAAACCGGTTTTGAACAGCGCGCGAGTGGCATCCACCAGACGACCATCATCCGCTTGCTCGCCAACGTTCAGCGGCAACGCACCAAATACACTGCCAGCGGAAACCCGCTGCAGGCCATTGACACGGATATCGGAGATAGTGAAGGACTCGGCGTGAACTTCGGCAATCATCAGTACGGCAAGAACCGCAGTTAGCAGCAGACGTTTCATGAAGTCCTTTCTTATTCCAACTGGCAATAAACAAACTGCCGCAAAATGCGGCAGATTCGCAACTCAGCAAAGCTAAGCTTTACAGTCGACCCAGATCGTTGACCAGCGCGAGCAACATGACGCCCACCACCAGACTGATACCGATCTGAACCCCCCAACCTTGAACCCTATCCGAAAGGGGGCGACCACGTGCCCACTCGATCAGATAAAACAACAAATGCCCCCCGTCCAGTACTGGAATAGGCAGCAAATTCAGAACTCCCAGGCTTATGCTCAGATATGCCAGGAAATTCAGGAAGTCACCAATGCCCGACTGGGCCGAAGCGCCCGCCACTTTAGCAATGGTTATCGGTCCACTCAAGTTTTTTACCGAGAGCTCACCGAACAACATTTTTTTAAGCGAATCCAGTGTCAGTACGCTCATTGTCCAGGTACGCCGCGCGCCCTCGGCCACGGCGGCTAAAGGACCGAAGCTGACCTCCCGAAGCATCTCTGGTGGCCATTCAATACCTTTGACGCCCGCGCCGAGATAACCGGTGGCTGCCTTACCCTCGCCACGCACGGCCAGCGTCAGCGGAACATCCAGCTGGGCACCGTCACGCTCGACGCGAAGCGAAATCTTTGCATCCGGGCGCTCACGCACCTTATCAACCACTTGTTGCCATTCGTCGAGTGGCTGACCGTCCAGCGCCAGCAAGCGGTCGCCAGCCTTCAGACCCGCGGACTGTGCAGGACCTTTCGGGTCAATTTCAGCCAGAACAGGTGGCAAGGCCGGACGCCAGGGCCGAAGCCCCAGAGATTTGATAGGGTCCGGTTCTTCAGCACCCTTGAGCCAGCTATCCAGCGCCAGTTCGTGTGAAGTGTCGGCAGTCGAGCCCTGCTCGCGAACCGTTAGCGCGAGCGTGCCGCTTTCTCCCAGACGCCGCACCAGCTGCAAATTGACAGCCGACCAGCCAGTGGTCGGCTCACCATCGACGGCTACAATCTCCTGCCCGGCGCTCAGCCCGGCCTTCTGCGCGATGCTGCCAGCCTCAACCGCGCCAATGACTGGACGCACCTGCTGGCTACCCAGCATGGCCAGCGCCCAGAAAAACACGATGGCCAACAGGAAGTTCGCAATCGGACCGGCACTGACAATAGCAATACGCTGATAAACCGACTTGCGATTGAATGATTGCTCGGCTAGCTCAAGCGGAACCTCGCCTTCACGCTCGTCGAGCATTTTCACGTAGCCGCCGAGCGGGATCGCGGCGACGACGAACTCGGTGCCTTGCCTGTCATGCCAGCGCAGCAGTGGCATACCGAAACCCACCGAAAAACGCAGAACCTTGACGCCACAACGCCTGGCCACCCAAAAGTGGCCAAATTCGTGAAAGGTTACCAGCACACCCAAGGCAACCAGGGTGCCAACAATCATATAGAGCGCGCTCATCAACTTTCTCCAGTCACAAGCCCGACGGGGTTTACATCCCGCTCACAGCCTGTGCTTTCTAGCATGTGCTGTTATCGCCCGTTACGACCGAGCCATTGCTCTGCCAGAACGCGCGCTTTCGAATCCACCTCGAATACCGCTCCAAGATCTTGAAGCGCAACGACTGGTTCAAGATTCAAAACCTCGTCGATCATACTCGCGATTTCCGGATAACGGATGCGCCGATCAAGAAATGCTGCCACAGCCACTTCGTTAGCCGCATTCAGCATCGCCGGAGCGCTGTTGCCTGCCTCGGCAGCCTGACGGGCCAGACGCAGGCATGGGAACCGTTGCTCGTCGGGTGCCTGGAAATCAAGTCGGGCAATACTGAACAGATCCAGCGGCGCAACACCCGAATCAATACGCTTTGGCCACGCGAGGGCGTGGGCTATAGGCGTACGCATATCCGGGTTGCCCAACTGAGCCAATACCGAACCATCCATGTAATCAACCATTGAATGGATGACGCTTTGCGGGTGTATCACCACTTCAATCTGATCCGGCCGGGCGTCAAACAGCCAACACGCCTCGATCAACTCCAGGCCCTTGTTGACCATGCTCGCCGAGTCGACGGAAATCTTGCGACCCATTGACCAGTTCGGATGGGCGCAGGCTTGCTCCGGCGTCACGCCACCCAATTGGTCCAATGGCGTCTCGCGAAACGGGCCACCGGAACCCGTCAGCAGGATTCGCCGCACACCCACCGGAACCAGCCCACGGGCGTAATCAACCGGCAGGCACTGAAAGATTGCGTTGTGCTCGCTATCAATGGGCAGCAGAATCGCGCCACTTTGGCGAACAGCCTCCATAAACAGGGCGCCGGACATGACCAGCGCTTCCTTGTTCGCCAGAAGCACTTTTTTACCCGCCTCCACCGCCGCCAGTGTCGGTCGCAAACCTGCCGCACCAACAATAGCAGCGAGCACCGTGTCTACCTGCGGATGAGAGGCCACCTCACAGAGGCCGCCCTCCCCTACCAGCACACGGGTATCCAGACCGGCGACGGCCAGGTCATCTTGCAGCTTGCGCGCAGCTTCCTGAGTCGGCAGCACAGCGAACTGTGGCGTGTGTTTAACGCACAATGCCAATAGCTCGCTATGCCGAGTGAACCCGGTGAGGGCGAAAACCTGATAGAGCTCGGGATGACGTCCGATAACGTCGAGGGTACTCAGGCCGACCGAACCCGTAGCCCCCAGAACGGTAACCTGTTGAGGACGACTCACAGCACGCCCCACTCAGCAGCCCACAGCAGCACGGCGAAAACCGGAATGGCAGCAGTCAGACTGTCGATTCGATCAAGCACTCCACCGTGACCCGGAAGCAGATTGCTGCTGTCTTTAAAACCGGACTGGCGCTTGAACATGCTTTCGGTCAAGTCGCCTACCACCGAAATGAACACCACGATAGCCGCACCAATCAAGCCGAACACGAACTGCGACGCGGACCAGCCACGGATAATACCGACGACGACGGTGATCAGAAGACAGGTCAGCAAACCACCGTAGACGCCTTCCCAGCTTTTCCCCGGACTGACTTTCGGTGCCAGCTTGCGCTTGCCGAAGGCCTTGCCGGAAAAGTAGGCGCCAATGTCAGCTCCCCATACCAGGACCATCACTGACAGAATCAGCCAGTTACCCAAGGGCCACTGCTTGATGAGCACCAGACCCTGCCACGCGGGCAGCAGAATCAGCAATCCGATCACCAGCTTGCAGGCGGCGCTCGACCAATGCCCGCTGGACGCAGGAAAGGTGAGTACCAGCCAAGTTGCCACCGCCCACCAGATAACCGCCGCGATCAGCACCCAAGGAGCAAGGCCGGGCATGAGATACAGAAGGAACAGCAACCCAGCCACCACGGCCGCATAAGCAATGCGCGCCGACTGGGCAGGAAAACCCGCAAGACGCGCCCACTCCCAGGCGCCGAGGGTCACCACCAGACCGATGAAGAGCGCGAAGCTCGCCCCTGCGAGCAGGAAAAAACCGCAAAGAGCAATCGGCAGCAGAATAAGCGCCGTGATGATTCGTTGTTTCAGCATTAAGCCCGGGCTCCAGCTTCTACCTGTTCGCTCGTTTTACCGAAACGACGTTGGCGCGAAGCGAAATCGGCCAGCGCAGCGCGCATGGCATCGTGTTTGAAGTCCGGCCAGAACAGGTCGGAGAAGTACAGCTCGGCATAAGCCAGCTGCCAAAGCAGGAAATTACTGATGCGATGTTCGCCACCGGTACGGATGCACAGGTCGGGCAGCGGCAGATCGCCAGTTGCCAGACAGGTCTGCAGCAACTCCGGCGTTATATCCTCAGGACGAAGATGGCCAGCCTGAACCTCACGAGCCAGTCGCTGAGCAGCTTGGGCGATGTCCCACTGACCGCCGTAGTTGGCGGCGATCTGCAGCACGAAGCGGTTATTACCAGCAGTGCTGGACTCGGCTTCGCGCATCGCAGCCTGAAGCTCGGGATGAAAACGCGAACGATCACCAATGATACGCAGGCTGATCTCGTTTTCATTCAGGCGTCGAGTTTCACGGCGCAGGGCCGTGAAAAACAACTCCATCAAGGCACCGACCTCTTCTGCCGGGCGCTGCCAGTTCTCACTGGAGAAAGCGAACAGCGTCAGCACCTCGACCTTGGCCTCGGCACAGACTTCGATAACCGCACGAACCGCATCCACGCCAGCTTTATGCCCCGCTACGCCGGGCAACAAGCGCTTCTTTGCCCAGCGATTATTGCCGTCCATGATGATCGCGACATGACGTGGTACCGCCGAGGGTACCGCCAGCTTTGTCTTTTCCATGAAAGCACCCCGACCTTATACGGCCATCAGGTCTGCTTCTTTCTGCTTGGTCGCCGAATCGATGTCCGACTCAGCCTTGTCAGTCAACTTCTGGATATCAGCAGCTGCACGACGCTCTTCGTCTTCGCTGATTTCCTTGTCCTTGACCAGCTTCTTCAGTTCGCCCAACGCGTCGCGGCGGATGTTGCGCACGGCAACACGAGCATCTTCAGCCGCACTGCGCGCTTGCTTGGTGAAGCCCTTGCGGGTTTCCTCAGTCAGGGCTGGCATGGAGATCAACAGCAACTCGCCAAGGTTGGTCGGATTCAGGTTCAAACCCGCGCTCTGGATCGCCTTGTCGACCGCTGCGAGCATATTGCGCTCGAAGGCCACGACTTGCAGGGTCCGGGAATCTTTTACTGTAACGTTGGCAACACCACTCAAAGGGGTGTCAGCGCCGTAGTAAGGCACCATGACGCTACCCAGGATGCTTGGGTGAGCCTTGCCGGTCCGAATCTGACCAAAAGCATGAGCCAGGGATTCGAGTGATTTCTGCATGCGCTCTTGAGCGTCTTTTTTGATGTCATTGATCATTGTGCGCCTTCCTCGATCAGGGTTCCTTCAGCGCCGCCGTGTACGATATTCAGTAGGGCGCCGGGCTTGTTCATGTTAAAAACGCGAAGTGGCATCTTGTGGTCACGGCACAGGCAAATCGCCGTCAGATCCATCACACCCAGTTTGCGATCCAGCACTTCATCGTAAGTCAGATGATCGAACTTCTCTGCATGCGGGTCTTTGAATGGATCTGCGGTGTAGACACCATCAACCTTGGTTGCCTTGAGGACAACGTCGGCATCGATTTCGATTGCTCGCAAGCAAGCAGCCGAATCCGTGGTGAAGAACGGGTTACCCGTGCCGGCCGCAAAGATCACGACTTCCTTGGAGTTTAGGTGACGCATCGCCTTGCGGCGATCGTAATGGTCCGTCACACCTACCATCGAAATGGCAGACATCACGATGGCGGAGATATTGGCACGCTCCAGCGCATCACGCATTGCCAGGGCGTTCATCACAGTGGCCAGCATGCCCATGTGATCACCCGTGACACGATCCATGCCGGCAGCACTCAATGCCGCGCCACGGAACAGGTTGCCACCACCGATAACCAGACCGACCTGTACGCCAATGCCAACCAGCTGGCCGACTTCCAGCGCCATGCGATCCAGCACCTTTGGATCGATACCGAACTCTTCGGACCCCATCAGGGCCTCGCCGCTAAGCTTGAGTAGAATGCGTTTATAGCGAGCCTGATAACCACTGCCCTGCTGAGCCATTGCGAATCTCTCCTGCGGCGTTTTCTGAAAAAAAATCTGTGCGGGCTGTTCAAGCCTGCGCTTACTCTAGCTTGACGCTGCGAGAGCGTCAGAAGAATGCAGCCTTGTAAGCCACTTCTCCAAGGAAAACAATTAGCTTTTCCTTTTTGACAAAGAGGCTGCGCGCGTGAGCGGGCAGCCTCTTTGGGACGACAGTTGGTGAACCGTCTTACTTCTTGCTTGCAGCTACTTGCGCAGCGACTTCTTCAGCGAAGTTGTCGACTGGCTTCTCGATGCCTTCGCCTACTTTGAAGTAGGTGAAAGAAACGATTTCAGCGCCGGCTTTCTTGGCCAGATCGCCGACCTTGATTTCCGGGTTCTTGACGAACGCCTGCTCAACAAGGCTGGCTTCAGCCAGGAACTTGGTGATACGACCGGCAACCATTTTTTCAACGATTTCGGCTGGCTTGCCTTTGATCTTGTCTTCGTTCAGCTGCATGAAGACGCCCTTCTCGCGCTCGATCGCTTCGGCAGAAACTTCCGAAGGCAGCAGGAATTCAGGGTTGCTGGCAGCAACGTGCATCGCGATGTCTTTGGCCAGGTCAGCGTCGCCGCCTTTCAGGACAACCACAACACCGATCTTGTTGCCGTGCAGGTAAGCATTGACCACGTCACCTTCGATGCTCGACAGACGACGGATGTTCACGTTTTCGCCAACTTTGGCAACCAGAGCAGTACGCTCGACTTCCTGGGCTTCGATCAGCGGGGCTGCGTCGGTCAGTTTGTCAGCGAAAGCTTTTTCCAGGCTGCTGGTGACGAAGTTTTTGAAGTCGTCTTGCAGGGCCAGGAAGTCAGTCTGGGAGTTGACTTCGATGATGGTAGCGCGCTTGCCATCTTCAGCAACCTTGACAGCGATAGCGCCTTCAGCAGCAACGTTGCCTGCTTTCTTGGCTGCTTTGATCGCGCCCGAAGCACGCATGTCATCAATGGCTTTCTCGATGTCGCCGCCAGCCTTGGTCAAGGCCTTTTTGCAATCCATCATGCCTTCGCCGGTACGCTCGCGCAGTTCTTTAACCAACGCTGCAGTAATCTCTGCCATTTCAAAATCCTCTTGGATAGGTCTTCAACCATTCCACTCGCCTGAGCGAGCGTTCAAATTCTTGAAAACTCAACGTGACAGCCAGAAATGACAAATGTGTCATCACAGCGCCAACAATGGTTTTCGAGGTGGCAAAAAGGGGGCCAAGCCCCCTTTTTGCGTACTGAGTAAACGCTAGGCGTTAACTACTCAGCCTTCAACAGCAGCAGCTGGAGCTTCTTCGACGAATACGTCGGTGCCGCCAGCTACGTTGTTGCGACCGCGGATTACAGCGTCAGCCATCGAACCCATGTACAGCTGGATAGCGCGGATTGCGTCATCGTTGCCTGGGATGATGTAGTCAACGCCTTCCGGGCTGCTGTTGGTATCGACTACGCCGATAACCGGGATACCCAGCTTGTTGGCCTCGGTGATCGCAATGCGCTCGTGATCAACGTCGATAACGAACAGTGCATCAGGCAGACCGCCCATGTCCTTGATACCACCCAGGCTACGGTCCAGCTTTTCCAGATCGCGAGTGCGCATCAGCGCCTCTTTCTTGGTCAGCTTGGCGAAAGTACCGTCTTCAGCCTGAATCTCAAGCTCACGCAGACGCTTGATGGACTGACGGATGGTTTTGAAGTTGGTCAGCATGCCGCCCAACCAGCGGTGATCGACGTACGGCGAACCGCAACGTGCTGCTTCTTCAGCAACGATCTTGCCAGCGGAACGCTTGGTGCCGACGAACAGGATCTTGTTTTTGCCCGAAGCCAGGCGCTCAACGAAAGTCAGAGCTTCGTTGAACATTGGCAGGGTTTTTTCAAGGTTGATGATGTGGATCTTGTTACGCGCGCCGAAAATGTATTTACCCATTTTCGGGTTCCAGTAACGGGTCTGGTGACCGAAGTGCACACCGGCCTTCAGCATATCGCGCATGTTGACTTGGGACATGATAGTTCCTTGATAAGTCGGGTTAGGCCTCCACGTATCCCAATGACCAACCAGCGGCTTCGAGCCGAGGGCACCCAGGTCATCGTGTCGACACGTGTGTGGGTTAGTGCTTGCGGGGCATACCCCGGAAAGCGGCGCATTTTATATCATGAAAAGGCGGAAAACGGAAACCGAAAAAAACAGGGGATATGAGAGGCATTTACAGGCCGAGGTTCTTCATATTCTTTTTTGGGCCCGCAAGCCTTTTCAGGGAGAGTACCCCCCCATATAAGGAACCAATAATCCCCCACCCGCCACGTCTGTTAGAATCGCCGTTTTCCGTATTTAGCTGCGCGTATCGCGTACCAAGAGAGATCGTATGACAGTCACCATCAAAACCCCTGAAGACATCGAAAAAATGCGCATTGCCGGTCGTCTGGCTGCCGATGTCCTGGAAATGATCGGTGCTCACGTCAAACCTGGCGTCACCACCGAAGAACTGGACCGCATCTGCCACGACTACATCGTCAACGAGCAAAAGGCGATCCCTGCCCCCCTTAATTACAAAGGCTATCCAAAGTCGATCTGCACCTCGATCAACCATGTGGTCTGCCACGGTATTCCCAACGACAAGCCGCTGAAGAACGGCGACGTACTGAATATCGACGTCACGGTCATCAAGGATGGCTACCACGGTGATACCAGCAAGATGTTCCACGTCGGCAAGGTGCCGGAATGGGCTGAACGGCTGTCGAAGATCACTCAGGAATGCCTCTATAAAGGTATCGAAATCGTTCGTCCGGGCACTCGACTTGGCGACATTGGCGAAGTGATCCAGAAGCACGCTGAAAAAAGCGGCTTTTCCGTGGTCCGCGAATACTGTGGCCATGGCATCGGCAAGGTCTTCCACGAGGAACCGCAGGTCCTGCACTACGGCAAGGCCGGCGATGGCATGGAACTGAAAGAAGGCATGACCTTCACCATCGAGCCCATGATCAATCAGGGCAAGGCCGAAACACGTCTGCTGGGTGACGGCTGGACAGCCATCACCAAGGACCGCAAATTGTCGGCCCAGTGGGAGCACACGATTCTGGTAACGGCCAACGGCTATGAGATTTTCACCCTGCGTAGCGACGACACGATCGCCCGCACTTCAGCCTGATTCAGCCCCGCTATCAGGCTTGACGCCCGCAAGCCCGCTACCCCGTTCGCTCTAGATAAAAGGAAAGCTGTTCCATGCCGCAGGTGGATCCCGATTTGTTCGACCGTGGTCAGTTCCAGGCCGAACTGGCCCTGAAAGCCAGTCCAATCGCCGCTTTCAAGAAAGCCATCCGCAGTGCGCGAGAGGTGCTGGACTCGCGCTTCCAGTCCGGCCGCGACATCCGCCGCTTGATTGAAGATCGCGCCTGGTTCGTGGACAACATTCTGCAGCAGGCCTGGGATCAGTTCGACTGGAGCGAAGAAGCGGATATCGCCCTGCTGGCCGTTGGGGGCTACGGGCGTGGCGAGTTGCACCCTTACTCGGACATCGACCTGCTGATCTTGCTGGACAGCGCCGATCACGAAATTTTCCGCGAGCCCATCGAGGGCTTTTTGACACTGCTTTGGGACATCGGACTCGAAGTCGGTCAAAGCGTGCGTTCGGTGGACGAATGCGCCCAAGAGGGCCGCGCTGACCTGACGGTGATCACCAACCTGATGGAAAGCCGCACCATCGCCGGGCCCGAGCGTCTGCGTCAGCGCATGCTGGACGTTACAAGTACTAGAGAAATGTGGCCAAGCAAGGAGTTTTTCCTCGCCAAGCGTGCGGAGCAGAAAACCCGCCATCACAAATACAACGATACCGAATACAACCTTGAGCCCAACGTCAAAGGCTCGCCAGGTGGACTACGGGATATCCAGACTATTCTCTGGGTCGCGCGACGCCAGTACGGGACCCTGAATCTGCATGCACTTGCCGGACCGGGTTTCCTGCTGGAAAGCGAGAACAACCTGCTCGCATCCTCTCAGGATTTCCTCTGGAAAGTGCGCTACGCCCTGCACATGCTGGCTGGCCGCTCGGAAGATCGGCTGCTGTTCGACTATCAGAGCAGCATCGCCAATTTATTGGGCTACCAGGACAGCGACGCCAAGCTGGCCATAGAGCGCTTCATGCAGAAGTACTATCGGGTGGTCATGAGCATCGCCGAGTTGAGTGACCTGATCATTCAGCATTTCGAAGAAGTCATCCTGACCGACGACGACGGTGCTGTGACCCAGCCGATCAATTCGCGCTTTCAACTGCATGACGGTTACATCGAAGCGACGAACCCAAACGTATTCAAACGCACGCCATTCGCCATGATCGAAATTTTCGTACTCATGGCCCAGCATCCGGAAATCAAAGGCGTGCGCGCAGATACTATTCGGCTGCTGCGCGAACATCGGCATTTGATCAACGATGATTTCCGTAACGATATTCGTAATACCAGCCTGTTCATTGAGCTGTTCAAGTGCGAAATCGGCATACACCGCAACCTGCGGCGCATGAACCGTTATGGGATTCTCGGTCTGTATCTGCCGGAGTTCGGCCATATCGTCGGACAGATGCAGCATGACCTATTCCACATTTACACGGTGGATGCCCACACCCTGAACCTGATCAAACACCTGCGAAAGCTGCAGTACACGCAGGTTTCAGAGAAATTCCCGCTGGCCAGCAAGATCATGGCCAGACTGCCCAAGCCCGAGCTGATCTATCTGGCCGGGCTCTACCACGATATCGGCAAGGGCCGTGGCGGCGATCACTCGGAACTGGGCGCAGTGGACGCACAGGCCTTCGGCGAGCGGCATCAACTGCCGACCTGGGACACCAGCCTGATCGTCTGGCTGGTGAGCCACCACCTGGTGATGTCCACTACAGCCCAGCGCAAGGATTTGTCGGACCCGCAGGTCATCCATGACTTCGCTCAGTTCGTTGGCGATGAAGTGCATCTGGATTACCTCTATGTGCTGACGGTGGCCGATATCAATGCCACCAACCCGACCCTGTGGAACTCATGGCGCGCCAGCCTGCTGCGCCAGCTTTACACCGAAACCAAGCGCGCCCTGCGTCGCGGTCTGGAAAACCCGGTGGACCGCGAAGAGCAGATCCGCCGCACGCAGACCGCTGCACTGGATATTCTGGTGCGCAACGGCACGGATCCTGATGATGTCGAGCAACTATGGTCGCAACTGGGTGACGACTACTTCCTGCGCCACACTGCAGGCGATGTTGCCTGGCACAGCGATGCCATCTTGCAGCAGCCAGACCGTGGCGGGCCTCTGGTTCTGATCAAGGAAACCACCCAGCGAGAGTTCGAAGGCGGCACGCAGATTTTCATCTATGCGCCAGACCAGCATGACTTTTTCGCGGTGACAGTGGCGGCCATGGACCAGTTGAATCTGAACATCCACGACGCACGGGTGCTGACTTCCAGCAGCCAGTTCACCCTCGACACCTATATCGTGCTCGACAACAATGGCGGCTCGATCGGCGATAATCCCGAGCGAATCAAGCAGATTCGCGATGGACTCTACGAAGCTCTGCGCAATCCCGACGATTATCCGACCATCATCAAACGTCGGGTACCGCGTCAGCTCAAGCATTTCGCTTTCGCTCCGCAGGTCACTATCCACAACGATGCACAGCGACCGGTAACAATACTGGAGCTGTCCGCGCCGGATCGACCTGGCCTGCTGGCACGGATTGGCAAGATCTTTCTCGAGTTTGACCTGTCCCTGCAAAACGCGAAGATTTCGACCCTTGGCGAGCGGGTAGAAGACGTGTTCTTTATCACTGACGCAAACAACCATCCGCTGTCCGACCCTCAGCTGTGCAGCCGCCTGCAAGATGCGATCGTCGAACAGCTAAGCGTCAATCCGGAGGCTGCCGGTGAGTTTCGTCTCAGCATCTGAGCAGGCCCGCACGACTTGAATGAATTGACTTACGGCGCTTCCTGTCCAGAGCGCCAGCTCTTGAGATCCAAACCCTTGAGAACCCAGCCCCATGAATAATGCAATGCAACTGCTCCAGCCTTACCCTTTCGAGAAGCTTCGTGCCTTGCTCGGCAGCGTGACGCCGAATCCTGAAAAGCGGCCGATTGCGCTGTCGATTGGTGAACCCAAGCATCGTTCGCCGGAGTTCGTTGCCCAGGCCATGGTCGACAACCTTGACCAGATGGCCGTCTACCCGACGACCTTGGGCGTCCCTGCATTGCGTGAAGCCATCGCTGGCTGGTGCGAACGACGTTTCGGCGTACCCAGCGGCTGGCTGGACCCTGCGTGTAACGTGCTGCCGGTCAACGGTACCCGCGAAGCCTTGTTTGCCTTCACGCAAACCGTGGTCAATCGCGGCGACGAAGGATTGGTGATCAGCCCCAACCCGTTCTATCAGATCTACGAAGGCGCAGCGTTCCTCGCCGGGGCAACCCCCCACTACCTGCCCTGCCTGAGTGAAAACGGTTTTAACCCTGATTTCGATGCAGTGTCTGCAGATGTCTGGGAACGCTGCCAGATTCTATTTCTGTGCTCGCCAGGCAACCCGACCGGCGCAGTAATCCCGCTGGAAACTCTGAAAAAGCTGATCGCCCTGGCTGATGAGCACGACTTCGTGATCGCCGCTGACGAGTGCTACAGCGAGCTGTACTTCGACGAACAGGCGCCAACTGCGGGGTTACTGAGCGCCTGTGTAGCCCTGGGGCGCCAGGACTTCAAACGCTGCGTGGTTTTCCACAGCCTGTCGAAACGCTCGAACCTCCCAGGCCTGCGTTCAGGCTTTGTGGCGGGTGACGCGGAAATTCTGAAGGCATTCCTGCTGTATCGCACCTACCACGGCTGCGCCATGCCGATTCAAACCCAGCTGGCGAGCATTGCTGCCTGGAATGATGAGGACCATGTACGGGCCAACCGCGATCTGTATCGAGAAAAATTCGACGCCGTTCTGGACATCCTCGCGCCAGTAATGGACGTGCAACGCCCGGATGGGAGCTTTTATCTGTGGCCAAGTGTAGGTGGAGACGACGCAGCGTTTTGCCGCGATCTGTTCGTCGACCAGCATGTCACTGTGGTGCCGGGCTCTTACCTGTCCCGTGAAGTGGACGGCTTCAACCCTGGTGCCGGCCGCGTGCGACTGGCCCTGGTTGCCCCATTGGCCGAATGCATCGAAGCGGCCGAGCGGATTCGGGATTTCATTAAGAAGCGTTGATCCCGGATTACCTGTAGAAGCGAGCTTGCTCGCGATAGCGTCAGCACAGACGATATCTTCATCGACTTGTCGGCCAAATCGCGAGCAAGCTCGCCCCTACAGGACCTGGCTGCTTTACAGCGCAGTATTAGGGTGGGTTGAGTTCTATAACAATCAAACCGCCATATTCACGGTTTAAGCTGTCGCGCCGTGGTTATCCCCGGATTGGCCTCGTCCATGGCATAATCCGTGACCGTTTTTCAACCGTCTCCAAGGGGGCAAGCTCGTGGCTGATGAAATCAACAAGTTGCACCTGTACGGGATCAAAGCCTGCGACACAATGAAGAAAGCTCGCACCTGGCTCGATGAAAAACCGGTGAGTTACGATTTTCATGACTACAAGACGCAGGGCATTGATCGCGAACATCTGACCCAATGGTGCAACGAGCACGGCTGGCAGACAGTGTTGAATCGCGCAGGTACCACCTTTCGCAAGCTCGACGACGGACAAAAAGCCGATCTCGACCAGGCGAAAGCGATCGAACTGATGCTCGCTCAACCCTCGATGATCAAGCGCCCGGTGCTTGATCTCGGTGACAGAACCCTGATTGGCTTCAAACCAGACCTGTATGCAGCGGCTATCGCCTGACTGAGATAGCCCTTTAAATTCGTAAGAGGTATTTGCATGTCCACTTCCCTGTTCAGCCTGGCCTTCGGCGTCGGCACTCAAAACCGTCAAGGCGCATGGCTGGAGGTTTTTTACGCTCAGCCACTGATCAATCCGTCGGCCGAGCTGATCGCTGCTATTACCCCAGTGTTGGGTTACACGGGTGGCAACCAGGCCATCACTTTCAACACCGACCTGGCGTTGAAGCTGGCCGACGCCCTCAAGTCCGTTGACGCGGTACAGGCTGCATTGCTGTCTCGCCTGGCAGAAAGCCACAAGCCTCTGGTCGCAACCCTGCTCGCTGAAGACGCTGCGCTGACTTCGACGCCTGAGGCTTACCTCAAGCTGCACCTGCTGTCCCATCGTCTGGTCAAGCCACACGGCCTGAATCTGGCCGGGATCTTCCCGCTGCTGCCAAACGTTGCCTGGACCAGCCAGGGCGCAATCGACCTGGCTGAATTGGCTCCGCGTCAGCTGGAAGCACGTCTTAAAGGCGAGTTGCTGGAAGTCTTCTCCGTCGACAAGTTCCCGAAAATGACCGACTACGTCGTGCCGAGCGGCGTGCGTATTGCCGACAGCGCTCGCGTACGTCTGGGTGCTTATATCGGCGAAGGCACCACCGTGATGCACGAAGGCTTCGTCAATTTCAATGGCGGTACTGAAGGCCCGGGCATGATCGAAGGCCGCGTATCGGCTGGCGTATTCGTCGGCAAGGGCTCCGACCTGGGTGGCGGCTGCTCGACCATGGGCACGCTGTCCGGTGGCGGCAATATCATCATCAAGGTTGGCGAAGGCTGCCTGATCGGCGCGAACGCCGGTATCGGTATTCCGCTGGGCGACCGCAACACCGTCGAATCTGGTCTGTATGTGACAGCGGGCACCAAAGTCGCCCTGCTCGATGACCAGAACCAACTGGTGAAAATCGTTAAAGCCCGCGAGCTGGCCGGTCAGTCCGACCTGCTGTTCCGTCGCAACTCGCAAACCGGCGCTGTGGAATGCAAAACCCACAAGTCGGCCATCGAGCTGAACGAAGCGCTGCACGCTCACAACTGATCGATGCTGCATCAGGTCCGACCTTCGGGTCGGGCCTGACTCACCGAGCTCGGGTCTGTACGAAAAGTCGGCGAGCGAAGGTCAGGCAAGGCAAAAACAAGCGAGGAAGCGGAGTTTAGGCCTCTAAATGAGCATTCCGAGCCTGTTTTTAACGCAGCATCACCGAGCGCAGCCACTTTTCGTACAGAGCTTAGAAAATGTCCCTTTCTTCCCCCTGGCGCGCTGACTTCCCAGCCATCGACGCCCTGCAACGGCAAGGCCAGACCTATCTGGACAACGCCGCCACCACCCAGAAACCTCAAGCGCTGCTCGATGCCCTGAACCACTATTACGCCAACGGTGCAGCCAACGTTCATCGTGCCCAGCATTTGCCAGGTGCCCACGCGACTCAGGCATTCGAGGACAGTCGCAGCAAGGTGTCCCGCTGGTTGAATGCCAGTGAATCAGGTCAAATCATTTTCACCCACGGTGCGACGTCCGCACTCAACCTGCTGGCCTATGGGCTTGAGCATGAGTTCGTCGCGGGTGATGAAATTGTCATCAGCGCGTTGGAACACCACGCCAACCTGCTCCCCTGGCAGCAACTGGCTTTGCGTAATGACTTGAAACTGGTCGTCCTGCCGCTCGACGATCAAGGCCTGATTGATCTTGAGGCCGCCGCACAACTGATCGGCGCACGTACTCGTTTACTGGCCGTCAGTCAGCTGTCCAACGTGCTGGGTGCCTGGCAGCCATTGCCTGAGTTACTGGCGATGGCCAAGGCCCGAGGCGCACTGACCGTAGTCGATGGCGCTCAGGGCGTGGTCCATGGATGCCACGATGTACAGGCTCTGGGCTGCGATTTTTATGTGTTCTCCAGTCACAAGCTATATGGCCCAGATGGCGTAGGGGTGCTATATGGGCGCAACGAAGTACTGCCGCGCCTGCAGCATTGGCAGTTTGGGGGCGAGATGGTGCTGACCACTGATTACCAGCACGCTAAGTTCCGTCCTGCGCCGCTGGGTTTTGAAGCGGGCACGCCGCCCATCGCCAGTGTGATTGGCCTCGGCGCAACGCTGGATTACCTGCACAGCCTCGATCAGGCGGCTGTGATTGAGCATGAAGCACGCCTGCACGCATTGTTGCTCGATGGCCTGCGCCAACGGGACGGCGTGCAAGTGCTGGGGCAGCCGCAGTTGGCACTGGTCAGCTTCGTCGTTGAAGGCGTGCATAACGCTGACCTCGCACACTTGCTCACCGAGCAAGGCATCGCCGTGCGTGCCGGACACCATTGCGCCATGCCGTTGCTGAAAAGCCTTGGCCTGCCGGGCGCTATTCGTGTTTCTTTGGCGCTGTACAACGATGAAAGTGATTTGCAGCACCTCTTCAATGCATTGGATCAGGCGCTGGAGTTGCTTCGATGAGCCTGCCCACGGATGCACAGACCGCTCTGGACATCTTCTCCCAACCTCAGGGCTGGGAGCAGCGTGCCCGTTTGCTGATGCAATGGGGTGAGCGATTACCTGCGCTGGCTGACGACGAAAAGTCTGACGACAATCTCGTCCACGGCTGTGAAAGCAAAGTCTGGCTGCTGGGCGATATGACTGACGGGATTTGGCAATTCCGCGCCGCCAGTGACGCACGGATGATCCGTGGTCTGGTGGCGTTGCTACTGGCTCGAGTCAACGGCTTGTCAGCAGAAGCTTTACAGCAAGTTGATTTGCCGGACTGGTTTAACCAGCTGGGCTTGAGTCGCCAGTTGTCGCCTTCGCGCAGCAACGGCTTGAACGCCGTGCTGCAAAGAATGCGTCAGTTGACGGTCAGTTGAGGCGGCGGCACCGAAACTGGCTTGGCCCGCTCTGAAGGGCGTCTGACCCCTGCAACAATCTTGTCCACCGCCTTGGTCGCAGCAACCATACCGAAGGTCGCGGTGACCATCATCACGGCGCCGAAACCACCGGCGCAGTCCAGCTTGACCCCGTCACCGACAAAACTCTTCTGCAGGCAGATACTGCCATCCGGTTTCGGATAGCGCAGTTGCTCGGTGGAGAACACACACGGCACGCTGTAATGCCGATTCATGGTGCGGGAAAAGCCATAATCGCGACGCAGGGTGGAACGGACTTTCGAGGCCAGAGGGTCGTTGAACGTGCGATTCAGATCGCAGACCTGAATCAATGTCGGATCAATCTGCCCACCGGCCCCGCCCGTGGTGATGATCTGGATCTTGCGGCGCTTGCACCAGGCGATCAAAGCCGCCTTGGCGTTCACGGCGTCGATGCAGTCGAGGACGCAGTCCAGATCCGGGGTGATGTATTCGGCCATGGTGTCACGGGTGACGAAGTCGGCGACCGCATGCACCACGCAATCCGGGTTGATAGCGCGCAAACGCTCGGCCATCACCTCGACCTTGGGCCGTCCAACAGTACTGTCCAACGCGTGCAACTGACGATTGCTGTTGCTGACGCAGACGTCGTCCAGATCGAAAAGGGAAATTTCCCCCACACCACAACGGGCCATGGCTTCCGCCGCCCAAGAGCCAACGCCGCCGATACCCACCACCGCCACATGGGCCGCACGCAAGCGGTCCAGGCCTTCGATGCCGTACAAACGGGCGATACCAGCGAAACGCGGATCTTCTGAACTCATGACCAATACCCCAAAAACCGGCGCGCATTATAGGCCCTCGCTCGCCTGAGGGCATCCCAATGACGGGTAATTGGTCAGAAAATGTACTCACTAGAATGAATGATTTATCCGTCAGCCATTTTTACCGTTGCGCCGTATCAGAACGAGCAACGCCGGAGCTCCATGCAACAAGATCATCCGCACCAGATGGTGAGAAAGGATGAACACAACGTTTAACCCTCCACTGAGAGCGACTATGGCGACGGTCTCTATAGCGCCCGGCATATAAGCCATCCACAAAGTAAAAGGATCGTTATCCAGAAACCATCCTGCAAAGCCTGCAAACGCCCCGGCAGTCAGGAGCATCAACATCACCGACACTAGTCCGGCGCGTCCATGGCGGAAAAACTCGCTCGGCGCAATGTCTTTGAATTTTGAGCCAATCAACACTCCGAGAATGATTGCCGCCAGATCAACAGACCATTGCGGCATTCTGAACCCATGGAGATAGCCGAGTTTGAGATATATGCCGGTCAATATAATTGCTGTGAGCATGAACGGCGCAGGAACGCCGACGGCTGATAGCAGGCGACCGGATAAAAGACACACAAGCACAAGGGACAGCAGGTATAGAGCATTCTGAATATTCAACGGGGCCTGCTCGCTCGTAACGACGGTCCCTGGCGCGGTCACGCACAAACTAACTATGAGTGTGATCGACAAAAGTCGGACAACCTGAACAACCATCACTTTGTTTGAAGCTTTCTCGGACTCCAGTAAATCGAAAACTGCAGCAAGCGCTCCGGGATAAACAGCCAGAATCGCATCCTTGGAGTTCCATCGTTCAGCCTTCCGCAACCAGAATCCACCTATGGCCATCTGCATAGCAAGGCAGACCAGCAGGAAGCAGAAGCTCGGCAACATATCAAGCGCGCCAAACCCATCAAAAGACTGGAAGGCCAAACCGGTAGAGATGCCCAATACAACTTGGACGTAACCGAGCCCAAGCCGGAGCGAGGGTGAGACTTTCAGCCTGCGGGTGAGCAGAGCAGAGGTGAATAATGAGCCAAGCAAAAGCCCTTGGGGCACAGATACAAACTCTAAAACCGAGCCTACACCGACAGCAGCCACGAAGAATAATAACGCTGCCATAAACCCTTACTGCCCCAATGCCAGGATGTTATTGCAGATCCTTTCAGCTTGCATATGTAGCGCATCAATATTACTCACAGCGTAAAACACCCCAGACGTGGGAGCGCCTATTGCAAAAATATTTGACGGCCCTCGAGCATTTATGACTCTGCAGTCGTCATATCGCACGTTCACTCCCCCATGTCTGTGTCTCGTACAGATGCCTGCCGATGTGAGATATTGGTAAAGCGGATCCGCCAACGGATCGCCAACTCCTGTAGCATTAATAACTTTAGAGAAACCAAGCTCAAATCCACGTCCTCGAGCAATGAAACCATCCTTGCTTGCAACTATATTTTTCAAACCTCCATGACAGGCCAGCCGGCCCGCATGCATGTGGTCATGGATCTTCTCCCAGCTCTCCTTTGGAATGGGGACCCGCAATTGGCGCCAAGCAGCCTGATATCTTCGAACAAAGATATTTCTCTCCCGCTCTGACAAATAATGCCAGATAACGGGAACAACCAAGTTTGTCGATGACAGGAGCGAATAGATATCTTCTCGGGCTATTGATACATTATTATAATCACGCATCAAGGCCTGCAAATCAATACTTATACCTTGAGCCTTAAATTCATCATCAAACATATCCCTCACTGCCTTCAACGCTGAACTCGAACCCGCAAGTTTATCCGCAACATTTTTTTCACTCAACACCATGAGTGGCCGAGCAGAATAACATTCACTATAGTTGGGAATTCGACTTTTTCGACTCAACATCGTGACTCGATTTTCAGAGTTTAAATCTAACAACCCCAAACAGGCATCAATTGCTGACAACTGATTCCCAATCACGCCTATATTATTTGATCGTACACCCGCAAGTTTGGTTGTGGGGTACGGGCTATTTAAATAACCAGAATTCCCTCGCAACCCGTAGAAATCGACAGGTTCCGGATTACCTGTCGCAAGCACCACTGCGGCATAGCCTTGCCGCACAGACATATCTGTTTGTACGGAATATCCCCCACCCTGCGGCACAAGACCGATCACTTGTTCGTTATAGATATTGATTGCTGGATGTTCCTGTGTTGACAGCCGCAATGTCTCCTCAACAAAACTTCCGAACAGTGGCCGCGGCTGATAGCTTCCGGGCTTCTTCACGCCATATTCATCTAGCCATCGCTGAAAATCACCTCGCTCCCTGAGATACATAAGTTCAGCTGGACGATTGACCAAATTTCTGAATATATCCCGCTGATAAGCCTGCCCCGCCCCGGCACTAGCCGATCCGTCATATACATCAATCAAAACAGCTGTTGACGATAGCCTCAACCGATCTATGACTATAGCCCCACTATATCCCATACCAATGACTGCCACCTTAAACATGACGCCCCTCATCCATGTGCAAACCTGAAGACCAAATTACATGCACCGAAAACCTCAACATAAATATTTGATCGAACATCCGCATGAACATTCTTTCTGCAAAAAAATATATGAAGAATAACTTATACAAAATGTAATACTAACTAGTCCCAGACACACCTACTTCTGAACCACGCATCAAGCTGCGCCAGATTATCGCTGACTGACCTTTCACTATCACCGTCAACAATAGCGGAGACGATCTCACTGTTGGTCAATTTCATTCCCGCGTAGTCAGCGTCCTGATTAGCGGTTACCGAGCAATACCGAACAAAGGGCAAATCGATGTTTTTTGGAAATGCGGTCAGCTTCCCACTTGAAGGTGGAATATTGAGCTGCCCTACTAAACGCAACGGTCGAATTAAGGTACTCATAGACAAAGATTCCCCTCCCTTTTCAGCATTGATCAAAGCCAAACGTGGATTAACCCCGTATGCTTCAGTCAGCTCCTGATTTACACTGCAACCGCCGAGGCGACAGGCAATTTCGCAGACGACCAAGTCTCCACCGTCGACGAATATCTCAAGATGAAACATCATCGTGCCAAGTCGAGGTAGCGCCTGCTCGATGACTCGCCTTGTCAGCTTTACGCACTCATTGTGAAGAGGATTTTCCTCGGATAACATTTGCAAACCAAGGCTCTGACCATCCAAAAACTCCAGACAAGTTATAGTCGAACGCACTGGCGAAATTATTATAGGATTTCCAGCTATATAAAGCCCATTAACATTGAGTAGCGGTGCATCTATATACTTCTCAATCATCAAATTATGGAATGTAGTGCATGCCTGCGCCTGTAAATATTCAAGCAACGCGGAGTACTCACGTAACACCTGCACACCACCAGATCCACGGCCATCACGCGGCTTGACTACAACGGGGTACCCATAACGTTCGACAAAGTCATGGATCTCACATGCGGAACGCACAACCGCCATAGGATTGATGCGCAGACCATGCTGGGCAAGTCGTTGCTTCATCAAAAACTTATCACGATAAAACATCGTCGCGTCTTCGTAATGAGTCAGCGCTTCACTTAAACGATCTTTGATCCTCGCAACTCTCAACATGTCAGATTCCGCCAATGCGATGACAGCTTTGGTGCCAAGACGTTTTGCAGCAAAAAGCGCATCGATTTCCACAACAGCCGAGTCATTGAAATTTTTATAGAACTGAAATGACGATGATAGCGCGGGGAATTTTTCCAGCACTAGCGCCTTACCTTCTTGATCGGTATATATCAAGGAGTTTGCTCCTAACACCCCTAGCCATTCTTGTTGCGAATGCTGAAGCAATATCTTTACCGGCGCAAATAGAATTACAGATTTCACGGAACGCTCACTCATTGTCCAACCAACATTGAAAACTCCTACAACCCAAAATATGCTTTCTGACGAAAACAACATCCAATTCAGCGAAACACTCAAATATCACCGGACAGAGAGGTGATAAATAATTACTCGTCTTCAGCCGTTAGCCCAGCAAGTATGCGGGCGCGAAATAATAAAAGATGCCAGACCGTTCCGTAGTCGCTATAGGAAATTTCGTTACTTTTTTAGTCAAAACCCCGATTAAAACTTGACTAATCCGAATCTAGAAATCGACAAGACCCTCACCGCATAATCAATCGCACCCTCTGACTCCCGTCTGGTTCAGGAACTCGTCGACGTTCCATCGAGTAAATGCCAGAGGCCAGGTCCGAAATCTCTCCGGCCAATAATTAATGCGACACCACTGCGCATCCATTCATAGGCAAACCAGATCATCTAAGGGAGTTCTGCGACGGATTAGTGGATGAAAGCAGCCCCGCACATCACTAAACGGCGGCCTCCCGTCGTCGTTTTGCTTTAAGATAGGCGCCTTTTTCGCGCACTTATACGATCCCTGTAGGAGCTGATGAAGGCTGCGAAAGTGGTTTATCAATCAGATCGCTTTCGCAGCCTTCGGCAGCTCCTACCAGGTCATCCGCTTTTGATTGGAGTTTTTGTTCATGACGGCCCCAGCCGACCTTTCGCCCACGCTGCAACTCGCTTGCGATCTTATCCGTCGTCCTTCGGTCACGCCCATTGATGCCGATTGCCAGGCCGTGATGATGCAGCGTCTTGGGGATGCCGGCTTCAAGCTGGAGCCGATGCGGATCGAGGATGTGGACAATTTCTGGGCCAGCCATGGCAACAACGACGGCCCGGTGCTGTGTTTTGCCGGGCATACCGACGTGGTCCCGACCGGCCCGGTGCAAGCTTGGCAGAACGATCCGTTCGACGCGTTGATCGATGAGCACGGCATGCTCTGTGGCCGTGGCGCGGCCGACATGAAAGGCAGTCTGGCGGCGATGCTGGTGGCCGCCGAGCGTTTCGTTGGCGCACATCCGAACCACAAAGGCAAGGTCACGTTCCTGATCACCAGCGACGAAGAAGGCCCGGCTCACCACGGCACCAAAGCAGTGGTCGAGCGTTTGCGCGAACGTAACGAGCGCCTGGACTGGTGCATCGTAGGCGAACCGTCGAGCACCACGCTGGTGGGTGATGTGGTGAAAAATGGCCGTCGTGGTTCTCTGGGTGCCACCCTGACCGTGCGCGGCAAACAAGGCCACGTGGCTTACCCGCACCTGGCCCGCAACCCGATTCACCTGGCCGCTCCTGCTCTGGCTGAACTCGCCGCCGAGCATTGGGATGAAGGCAATGATTTCTTCCCGCCCACCAGCTTCCAGATATCCAATCTTAACGCTGGGACCGGTGCGACCAATGTGATTCCCGGCGATCTGGTCGCGGTGTTCAACTTCCGCTTTTCCACCGAATCCACCGTCGAAGGTCTGCAACAGCGGGTTGCAACCATCCTCGACAAACATGGCCTGGACTGGCACGTGGACTGGGCGTTGTCGGGCCTGCCCTTCCTCACTGAGCCGGGCGATTTGCTGGATGCCGTTTCGGCGAGCATAAAGGCCGTCACTGGTCGCGAGACTCAGGCGTCCACCAGCGGCGGTACCTCTGACGGGCGCTTCATCGCCACCTTGGGTACTCAGGTAGTGGAACTGGGCCCGGTCAACGCGACGATTCACCAGGTTAACGAACGAATCCTGGCCAGCGACCTCGATGTGCTGACCGAGATTTACTATCAAACTCTGGTCAAGTTGCTCGCCTGATGCTGACTTGCCCGATCTGCTCTGCTCCGTTGACCGAGGTCGACAATGGCGTGGCTTGCCCGGCCAACCATCGCTTTGACCGTGCGCGTCAGGGTTATTTGAACCTGTTGCCGGTGCAGCACAAGAACAGCCGCGACCCAGGCGACAATCAGGCCATGGTCGAAGCTCGCCGTGATTTCCTCAACGCAGGCCATTACGCGCCGGTTGCCAAGCGCCTGGCTGAACTGGCCGCTGAACGCGCTCCGGCGCGCTGGCTGGATATCGGCTGTGGCGAGGGTTACTACACCGCGCAAATCGCCGAAGCCCTCCCGGATGCCGATGGCTATGCGCTGGATATTTCCCGGGAAGCGGTCAAACGCGCCTGTCGACGCAACCCGAAACTAACCTGGTTGATCGCCAGCATGGCTCGCGTACCGTTGCCAGATGCCAGCTGTCAGTTTCTGGCCAGTGTGTTCAGCCCGCTCGACTGGAACGAGGCCAAGCGCCTGTTGACCCCGGGTGGCGGCCTGATGCGTGTCGGGCCGACCAGCGAGCATTTGATGGAACTGCGCGAGCGTCTGTACGACGAAGTGCGCGACTATGCTGACGACAAACATCTGGCATTGGTGCCGGAAGGCATGGCCTTGGCGCACAGCGAAACCCTGCGTTTCAAGCTAACCCTGGTAGACGGCCAGGCCCGCGCCAACCTGCTGGCCATGACGCCTCACGGCTGGCGCGCCAGTGCCGAACGGCGCGCGAACGTCATTGAGCAGGTCGAACCTTTCGAGGTCACGGTTTCCATGCGCTACGATTATTTCGTACTGCAATAACAACCAACGAAGATGCTCTGTACAGGGCATCCGACTGAATCCGCGAATGGATTTTTTCACTTTATTACGAGGCATCCATGCGCCAACCCGATATCGAGATTTACCTGAAAGACACTGACGTCGACCACAAGGCTATCGCCGCCTGGCTCAGCGGCGCCGTCGGGCCATGTACCGATTGGGTACAGAAAGGCCAGACCTGGAAATGCAAGGCAGGCAATGTGCCGGTTACCTGGCTGCCAAAAGCCGTAGGAAAATGGAACAGCCTGCACCTGGACAGCGACAAAACGCCATGGGAAGACGACATCGCCTGCGCCCGCGCCGCCTTCGCCGCTCTCAACGTTGAAGTGCGCTGCGCACCTGGCACCTGGGTCGAAGAAGAAAGTGACGAGACTGCCGATCGCTGGATGCGCATTAGCGCTGATGGTGAGGAAGAGATTACCTGGAAGACGGCGTAACCGAGCAGACCCCGATTTAACTGACTGGCATTTTCTTGTGGGACCGGCTTTAGCCGGGAATAGGCCCTGGCAACAGATACATTTGTATCGTTAGGACTGCCGTCTTCCCGGCTAAAGCCGGTCCCACTGAAAAATCGGGAACACCGCATCGCCCTCTTTTGCCGATCCCCCGCAGATACGGCACACTACCCGCCTCGCGGGCACCGCCCCTTTTTTGCAGAAGCCGTATGACCCGTTCTCCGTTCCGTCGTCTTGTGTTCGGTACAGTGCGTCGTTTGCTGTACCTCTGGGTTCGCTCCGAAACCATCAATCAATCTTCTTTCACGCTCAATCTGGATCGTAGCCGGCCAGTGTTTTACGCCCTGCAATCGCCATCCATGAGCGATCTGGCGGTAATTGACACCGAGTGCCGCAAGGCAGGTTTGCCACGGCCAATTCTGCCGGTATCGGTAGGTGACCTGGTCGAGCCGGCAGCGTATTTCTACCTGACGCCTTCGCCGGACTGGTTGGGCCGCCAGGACAAACGCGGCGCGCCGCCAACCCTTGAGCGGCTGGTCAGCGCGGTGAGCCAGAGCGCTGCCGAAGATGCACAGATCATCCCGGTCAGCGTGTTCTGGGGTCAGTCGCCGGATCGCGAGTCCAGCCCGTGGAAGCTGTTGTTCGCCGACAGTTGGGCGGTCACCGGTCGTCTTCGCCGTCTGGTGAGCATCCTGATTCTGGGCCGCAAGACTCGCGTGCAGTTTTCTGCGCCTATCCATCTGCGGGACCTGATCAGCGAAAACAAGGGTCACGAGCTGACCGTTCGCATGACCCAACGCGTACTCCGTACCCACTTCCGCAACCTGAAGGCCGCCGTGATCGGTCCGGACGTGTCGCACCGGCGCAACCTGGTCAAAGGACTTCTGGACGAACCCCTGGTCAAGCAGGCAATCCTTGAAGAAGCCGAGCGGGAGAACATCACCGAAGCCAAGGCACGGGAGCAGGCGTTGCGTTATGGCAATGAGATTGCTTCGGACTACACCTATTCGGCGATCCGCTTTCTGGAAGTGGTGTTGAGCTGGTTCTGGAACAAGATCTATGACGGGATCAAGGTCAGTCATATCGAAGGCGTGCAGGACGTCGCCCAAGGTCATGAAGTGATTTATGTACCGTGCCACCGCAGCCATATCGACTACCTGCTGCTTTCCTATCTGCTGTTCCGCAATGGCCTTACGCCTCCCCACATCGCCGCTGGCATCAACCTGAACATGCCGGTGATCGGCAGCCTGTTGCGTCGTGGCGGTGCGTTCTTCATGCGCCGCACGTTCAAGGGCAACCCGCTGTATACCTCGGTATTCAATGAATACCTGCACACCCTGTTCACCAAGGGTTTCCCGGTCGAATACTTCGTCGAAGGCGGCCGCTCGCGGACCGGCCGCATGTTGCAACCCAAGACCGGCATGCTGGCCATCACCTTGCGCAGCTTCCTGCGCAACTCGCGGATGCCGATTGTGTTCGTGCCGGTGTACATCGGTTACGAACGGGTTCTGGAAGGCCGCACCTATCTCGGTGAATTGCGCGGCGCGACCAAGAAGAAAGAGTCGATCTTCGACATTTTCAAAGTCATTGGCGCCCTCAAGCAGCGCTTCGGACAAGTCTCGGTGAATTTTGGTGAGCCTATCAAGCTGGCGGAGTTTCTCGACAGCGAACAACCGGACTGGCGCGAGCAGCAACATGGCCCGCAATTCAAACCGGCCTGGCTTCATGAAACCACTCATCGCCTTGGCGAGCGAGTGGCCCAGCATCTGAATGAAGCCGCGGCTATCAACCCGGTCAATCTGGTCGCGGTGGCGCTGCTGTCTACTCAGCGTCTGGCGCTGGACGATCAGGCCATGGAGCGCGTGCTGGATCTGTACCTGACCCTGCTGCGTCGGGTGCCCTACTCGCCTCACACCACGCTACCGGAAGGCAACGGTCGCGCACTGATCGAGCACGTGAAAGGAATGCACCTGGTCTCGGAACAGAAAGATGCCCTCGGCAAAATTCTGTACCTGGACGAGCAGAACGCGGTGCTGATGACTTACTACCGCAACAACGTCCTGCACATCTTCGCCCTGCCCTCCTTGCTGGCGAGTTTCTTCCAGAGTTCGTCGCGCATGAGCCGCGAACAGATCCTGCGCTACACCCGCGCGCTATATCCCTACCTGCAATCAGAGCTGTTCATTCGCTGGCCTCTCAATGAGCTGGATGCAGTGGTGGATCAGTGGCTGGAAGCGTTCGTCGAGCAAGGTCTGCTGCGTTTTGAAAACAACGTCTATCTGCGCCCCGCACCAAGCTCTCGGGAGTTCGTGCTGCTGACGCTGCTGTCGAAAGTCATCGCGCAAACCTTGCAGCGTTTCTACATGGCGATTGCCCTGCTGCTCAACAGTGGGCAGAAAACCCTGAGCGCTGAAGAGCTGGAAGACCTGTGTACGGTTATGGCCCAACGCCTGTCGATCCTGCACGGCCTGAACGCTCCGGAGTTCTTCGACAAAAGCCTGTTTCGCCACTTCATCCAGACGCTTCTGGATCTGGGCGTGTTGCGCAAGGATGCGGCTGGCAAGCTCAGCTATCACCCGTTGCTGGGCGAACTGGCCGAGGGCGCGGCGAAGCGCGTGCTGCCAGCGGATATTCGCCTGTCAATTCGTCAGGTAGCGCTGCATGCCGAAGAGTCCGCCGAACCTGAGTCGGTTGAAGTGCCCTGAACACTGATAGGCTCTGTCCATAGCGTGCCGGGGTACGGCTCGGCGCGCTCTTCGAATCAAGTCAAAAGATAAGGATGCCCACATGTTTCGTAGTCCGTTTACCTTAGCCAGCCTGTGCGCCGGTTTGCTTTTGTCAGGCAATGTATTGGCGCTGTCGCTGGGTGATCTGTCGCAATCGGATGCCACAGGCGGGCTGAAGGATGCGCTGACCCAGAGCGCGCAGATCGCGGTCAAGCAATTGGGCAAGCCCGGTGGTTTTAATAACAACGAGGACGTGCGCATCGAATTGCCCGGCAAGCTGGGTAAAGTCGCCAAGAAAATGAAGCAGTTCGGCATGGGCGAGCAGGTCGACCAACTGGAAACCAGCATGAACCAGGCGGCCGAAGCCGCTGTGCCCCAAGCCCAGGCATTGCTGGTGGATGCAGTGAAGAAGATGAGCGTGGCGGATGCCAAAGGTATCCTCAGCGGCGGCAAGGACTCAGCAACGCAGTACCTGAGCTCCAGCAGCCGTGAACAGATCCGCCTCAAGTTCCTGCCGATCGTCAAGCAAGCTACCGACAAGGTTGGCCTGGCGCAGAAGTACAACGCCTTCGCCGGTCAGGCCGCGACCCTGGGTGTACTGGACGCGAAAAGCGCGAACATCGAAGGTTACGTTACCGAGCAGGCGCTCAATGGTTTGTTCGAAATGATCGCCAAACAGGAAGAAACCATCCGCGCCAACCCGGCAGCAGCGGCTACCGGTCTGGCGAAGAAGGTGTTTGGGGCGTTGTAAAGCTCTGTCAGGAACACCGCGAACCCTGTGGGAGCGGTGCTTGCCCGCGATAAAGTTGACGCAATCTAAAATGAACCGCGTTTAACCTTATCGCGGGCAAGCACCGCTCCCACAGGATCTCAGCCCTGCTTTTTGACCCTGAACCACGCCGCATACAGCGCTGGCAAGAACAGCAGGGTCAGGGCTGTCGCTACGATCAGCCCGCCCATGATCGCCACCGCCATCGGGCCGAAGAACACACTGCGTGACAGTGGGATCATCGCCAGTACTGCCGCCAGGGCGGTCAATACAATCGGGCGGAAACGTCGAACGGTGGCTTCGATGATCGCCGACCACTGATCAAGCCCGCCTGCGATGTCCTGCTCGATCTGGTCAACCAGGATCACCGAGTTGCGCATGATCATGCCGGACAGAGCGATGGTGCCTAACATGGCGACAAAGCCGAATGGCTGATTGAACACCAGCAAAAATAGCGTCACACCAATCAGGCCCAAGGGCGCTGTCAGAAACACCATGAACATCCGGGAGAAGCTGCGCAATTGCAGCATCAGCAAGGTCAGCACCACGACGATGAACAAAGGCACCCCGGCCTTCACCGAATTCTGCCCCCGCGCCGAATCCTCTACCGTCCCGCCCACCTCAAGCAGGTAGCCATCAGGCAATTCGTTGCGCACCTCAGCCAACGTCGGCAGGATTTGCTGGACCAGAGTCGCGGGTTGCTCCTTGCCGTAGATGTCGGCGCGAATCGTCACGTTGGGCAGCCGGTTGCGGTGCCAGATCACGCCTTCCTCAAAGCCGTATTCAAGAGTCGCCACTTGGGAAAGCGCTACGCTGGCGCCGTTTTCAGTCGGGATCGCCAGACTCGCCAACGCACCAAGCTGCTGGCGTTCGTCCGGGGTGCCACGCAGCAGAATCTCGATCAGCTCATCGTCTTCACGGTACTGGCTGACGCTGGAACCGGTGAGCGAGCGCTGCAGGAATCTCGACAACTCCGACGTGGTCACGCCCAACGCTCGGGCCCGGTCCTGATCCAGGTTGAGGAACACCACCTTGCTCGGCTCTTCCCAATCCAGATGGACATTGGAAACATGCGGATTCTCGCGCACCTTGGCCGCCACCTTGCGCGCCAGTGCCCGGACTTCATCGATGTGCTCGCCGCTGACCCGAAACTGCACCGGGTAGCCCACCGGCGGGCCGTTCTCCAGACGCGTTACTCGGGAGCGCAGGGTGGGGAATTGCTCGTTGAGGCTGCTGATCAACCAGGTGCGCAACGCCTCTCGGTCCTCGATGGTTTTGGCCAGCACCACGAACTGCGCGAAGCTGGTGGCTGGAAGTTGCTGATCCAGTGGCAGGTAGAAACGCGGCGAGCCCGTACCCACGTAGGACACGTAGTTGTCGATGCCCGGATGGTCCTTGAGCATTTGTTCCAGGCGCTTGACCTGCTCAGCGGTGTTATTAAGCGAGGCGCCTTCGGTCAGTTTCAGATCGACCATCAGTTCCAGTCGTCCGGAAGCCGGAAAGAACTGCTGTGGAACAAACTTGAACATCACCACTGACAATACGAACAGGCCAACGGTGGCGACAATCACGGTCTTGCGCCGCCGCACGCACCAGCCCACCACTCGCCGCACACGCTGGTAAAACGGGGTGCCATGGGGATCAAACACGCCATTGGCCGCGCCGTGTTTTGCAGCGTGGATTTTGGCCAGATCGGGCAGTAGCCGCTCGCCGAGATACGGCACAAACACGACCGCTGCCACCCAGGAAGCCAGCAATGCGATGGTCACCACCTGGAAGATGGAGCGGGTGTACTCGCCGGTACTGGACTGGGCGGTGGCAATCGGCAGAAATCCCGCAGCAGTAATCAAGGTGCCAGTCAGCATCGGGAACGCGGTGCTGGTCCAGGCGAAACTGGCCGCGCGCAGCCGGTCATAGCCCTGCTCCATTTTGATTGCCATCATTTCCACGGCAATGATCGCGTCGTCCACCAGCAAACCCAACGCCAGCACCAGCGCGCCGAGGGAAATCTTGTGCAGGCCGATGCCCAGGTAATACATGCAGGCGAAGGTCATGGCCAGCACCAGCGGAATCGACAGGGCCACCACCATCCCGGTACGCACGCCCAAGGAGAAGAAGCTCACTAACAGCACGATGCCCAAGGCCTCGGCCAGCACCTGAACGAACTCGCCAACGCCGGTTTTGACCGCCGCGGGTTGATCAGACACTTTGCGCAGCTCCATCCCTGCCGGCAGGTTCTTCTGCAAGCGGGCGAATTCGGCCTCCAGAGCCTTGCCCAGAATCAGAATGTCGCCGCCAGGCTTCATTGCCACGGCCAGGCCAATCGCGTCTTCACCCATAAAGCGCATACGTGGTGCCGGAGGATCATTGAATCCGCGATGCACGTCAGCCAGATCGCGAATGCGCAGAGTCCGGTCACCCACCCGGATCGGAAACTCTCGAATCTCGTCCACGGTCTGGAAGCGGCCGCTGACCCGCAATTGAACCCGCTCGCTGGGGGTTTCAAAAAAGCTGGTGGCAGAGACCGCATTCTGCGCTTCAAGAGCCTGCTGCACGGCCTGCATTGGCAGGCCAAGGGTCGCCAGCTTGACGTTGGACAGCTCGATCCAGATCTTCTCGTCCTGCAAACCGATCAGCTCGACCTTGCCGACATCGTTGATGCGTTGCAGCTGCAACTGGATGCGGTCGGCATAATCCTTGAGCACTGCGTAGTCAAAGCCTTTGCCGCTCAGGGCATAGATATTGCCGAAGGTGGTGCCGAATTCATCATTGAAAAACGGGCCTTGTACGCCCACCGGCAGAGTCTGGCGGATATCGCCGACCTTCTTTCGGATCTGATAGAACAACTCCGGTAGAAACGACGAGAAGATTGAATCCCGGGCAATGAACGTGACCTGCGATTCCCCTGGTCGCGAGGACGACACGATGCGGTCGTACTCGCCGG
This sequence comes from Pseudomonas syringae, assembly GCF_000737245.1. Classification (GTDB taxonomy): domain Bacteria; phylum Pseudomonadota; class Gammaproteobacteria; order Pseudomonadales; family Pseudomonadaceae; genus Aquipseudomonas; species Aquipseudomonas syringae_J. Next base: position 108,670 of record NZ_JPQU01000067.1, read on the forward strand.
TTTCCATCAGCTTCTTTTCGATGCGATCGGTGACTTGCCGTGCGACTTCTTCAGCGCTTGCACCCGGCCACAAAGTACGGATCACCATGGCCTTGAAGGTGAACGGAGGATCTTCGCTCTGCCCCAGCTTGGTGTAGGACAACGCCCCAACCATCGCCAGAATAATCATCAGATACAGGACGATTTGCCGATTGCGCAACGCCCATTCGGAAAGATTGAATCGCATCCGTGCCTACTCCTTGCCGGCCAGTTTTACCGCCCGGTTCTCGCGATCCACAGGGCGTATCTGCTCACCCTCATGCAACACGTGCACGCCGGCAGCCACTATCCAGTCACTGGCGGCCAGCCCTTCCAGCACCGGCACGGACTCCTGCCCATAAGGACCAAGTTTGACCGGGACCCGCTTGAGGGTGTTGTCGGCAGCCACCCGCCAGACGTAACTGCCACCCGCTTCGGCGGTCACAGCTGACAGGGGAACCGCCAGCGGTACGGCGCGTTCAGTCTCAATAAACACCCGCGCGCTCTGGCCCAGATCCGCCGGGATTTTTCCGGCAGCGAAGGCGATGCGCGCAGCGAAGGTTCTGGAGCGAGGGTCAGCAGCCGGAGACAGCTCGCGGATACGCCCCGGGAAGCGCTGTTCGCGCTGGGTCCATAGCTCAACGGTCACCGGCTGGCCAATCTTGAAGCGGGAGAAGTTCTGCTCCGGCAGGCTAATCAGCACTTCGCGCTCGCCATCCGCAGCCAGGGTGAACACGGTCTGCCCGGCAGCCACTACCTGACCGACTTCCACCATGCGCTTGGCGACCACGCCATCCTGCGGCGCACGCAACACCGTGTAGCTGGTCTGGTTATCAGCCACGGTCAACTCGGCCTTGATCTGCTTGAGCCGTGCTTCGCCGGAGCGATAGAGATTTTCGGCGTTATCGAATTGTGAACGGCTGACCATCTGCCGATCCATCAGGGTCTTGTAGCGATCACGTTCGGAACGCACCAGTTGCAGATTAGCTTCCGCTGCTGCGACCTGAGCGCGGGTCGCGTCCAGTTGCAGGCGCACATCCTGGGCGTCCAGCTCCGCCAGCGGCTGATTGAGTTTGACCCGCTGGCCCTCTTCCACCAGACGCTTGCTGACCTTTCCACCAATACGAAATGCCAACTCTGGCTCGAAGCGGGCTCGGACTTCACCGGGGTAGCTGTCCGTGGACTGCGAAGAAGGCAGGGGCTGAACAACCATGGCCGGACGAATGACCGTGGCGCTAGTTGGCTCCTGACCGCAGGCAACAAGCAATGACAACAGGCCCAACGATGGGACTAGGCACAGAAATTTGCGCAACATGGTGGAGCCCTTCGCAAATGATGCTTGGAATAATTGTACTGGCGAGTATATTAAAAATTACCAAACTCACCAGTACATTATTAAACGAATATGCCCGACAGTTCTGTAACCCCTCCTGGCCCCGGTCGACCGAAAGATCCGGCAAAGCGCCAGTCCATTCTCAATGCCGCGAAAGACCTGTTCGTGCGCAATGGCTACACCAGCACCAGCATGGATGCCGTCGCCGCAGAGGCCGGAGTTTCCAAGCTCACGGTCTACAGCCACTTCACGGACAAAGAGACGCTGTTTTCCGCAGCCGTGGTGGCCCGCTGCGAAGAGCAGATGCCCGCGCTGTTCGATGAGTTGAATCGTGATTTGCCGGCGCAGACCTTACTGCTGAACGTTGCTCGGGGCTTTCAGACGTTGATCAACAGCCCGGAGTCCATCGAACTGCATCGTTTGATGGTCACGCTGGGAACCCAGGATCCCAAGCTGTCGCAGATCTTCTTTGCGGCGGGGCCGCAGCGGATTCTTCACGAGACCGAGCGTTTGCTGACCCGTCTGGAGAAGACCGGTCAATTGCGATTCGATTCGCCCAAGACCGCTGCCGAGCATTTCCTGAGCCTGATCAAGGGCGTCTGCAACTTCCGCCTGCTGGTAGGCTGCGGGGAAATGCCTGACCAGGCCACGGCCGAAGCTCATGTGCAGGACGTGGTGGGGTTGTTTATGCGGGCGTATGGGGTTTGATGGCACCGATACCCTGACAGGATTCCTGTGGGAGCGAATTTATTCGCGAAAGCTCTATTCCAAACGACATCAATGTGTCGGCTGTAATGGCCTCTTCGCGAATAAATTCGCTCCCACAGTCGATCAGTTATCGGCATCAGAACGCGTCGCTGCTGGCAGCTACTTCAACGCCTTCTTCGGATAGATGTCATAGCGGCTGGATTTGCCATCCAGCGCATAACTCGGCTTGGCGCCTTCGATGCAAGGGGCTTTGCGTGGGCGTTTGACCACTACGCGATGGGTCGCCAACGCCAGTGCCGCCTCCAGCAGCGCCGGGGCATCCATGTCGTCTCCGACCAGGGGCCGGAACAGACGCATTTCCTTCTTCACCAACGCGGTTTTCTCACGATGGGGGAACATCGGGTCCAGGTAGATGACCTGCGGCGGTTCGCCTTCCCAACTGCGAATCAGTTCGATGGAGTTACCCGTCAACAGGCGCATGTGGCTGATGATCGAACCGACCTCACGGTCCTGACGACCCCGCGCCAACCCGTCCTCCAGTAGCGCGGCGATGATGGGCTGACGCTCGATCAGGCTCATCTGGCAACCGAGGCTGGCGAGAACGAACGCGTCTTTGCCCAAGCCTGCCGTGGCGTCCAGCACCGATGGGCGCACGCCGGGTTGAATGCCCACCGCCTTGGCAATCATCTGCCCGCTGCCGCCACCAAACAGACGTCGATGAGCCACCGCCCCTTCGACGAAATCCACTCGAACCGGGCCGGGGGCGTCGTCACTCAGTTGTTGCAGTTGCAGACCATTGTCAGTCACCTGCAGGGCAAAATCGGCATCGTTATCCTGCAACGGCAGGTTCAATCGTTGCGCCCATTGCGCCGCTTGCTCCTGATCCTGGCTGTTCAGGGCCTCGACCCGGATGCGGCTGCCCGCTTGCTGCTCACTCATTGTGTCCACACGCTCAAAAAGTGTTAATGATCGGCAAAATCTGCCGATAAAGAAGTATCAGGCATTTTGCCAGACCTACGACGTGTAACGATCGATATGTCAGACATTCAGCAATCATCCATAGGTTATCTAACGCACGCAGGGGATTTTACCCTGCGCAACAGCCGTGCACTGGGTGGTGTTACCCAGATCTGGTCTGATGCGTTTGCCCGTGTGATGGCTGAACAACTTCGCGACAACCCGCCTGAACCCGTACACGAAAGCGCCGTTGCCATTGATGTTGCCAGCGGCGAGCCAGTTGCCGGTGCCCGCACCCTGGGCAAGATCGTTGAGCAGCGTGCCTGCCCCGTGCAGGACATGCCGCGTGTCCCGACCGTGCCTCTATTCCTGCCGATTGCTGAATTCGAACTGGATTTGCTGCCGCCTCCCAACGAACCCTTCAGCCTGGGCGAGATGATCGCGCAACAGCGCAATCTGGAATTCGACAGCCAATGGGTACGTCCTAACGTACTCACTCCGTACGACGACAGCGTCATTCCTGGTCCAGGCCCTGAGCCTCGTCCGCTGCACCTGCCAATTGCCGAGTTCGAATGGGATCTGGCCGACAAGCCTGCCCTGCCTTTGGATGAGGAAACCCTGATTGCTCAGCAGCGCGCGCTTGATTTCGATAGCGGCTGGGCACGGCCGATTATTCTGCAGAATCTGCGTATGGCGGCCTGACGCTGACACCTTAATCGTCTGGGAATACAGTCTCCTGTGGGAGCGGTGCTTGCCCGCGATAAAGCTACCGCAATTCTCCTGTGAACCGCATTTACCCTATCGCGGGCAAGCACCGCTCCCGCAGGATGTGTACCTGATTTGCCTTCACTTACAAACCCGCCAAGCCCCCATATCCAGGTGGAAATGATTCTGGTGGGCGGCGTTGTAGTCCGGCCCCAACACCGTATTGAAGTTTTTGCAGGCACCGTCGCGAACCTGGCGCAGGAAGCGGCCTTTGTCGCCGCTGTCTTTCCAGTCCCGCAACAGGTTTATCCGCTGCCCATCCGCAAGACGAAACCCGGCGATATCCAGCGCATTGGCGCTTGCATGCTGGCTCAGCCGTCCACTGCTGCGACCATACACGTTGCGGCAGGCAAAGCTGCCCAGGTGATCGATGCGGGTCACTCGCTGCCCAAACACAGCCTCAGCGGCGGGCTGCAGAGTGTGGATTTCAAACAACGCGTAAGCCACCGCCAAACGGCAGCTGGCAAGGAAGCTACTGCTGAGCGCCACTTCACTGCCCTGCACTCGCAACACATCACTCAGCGGACAGCTGGCGGTAGGATCGCTGTCCGCCTGATGACTGAAGCGCAGCTTCGACGAGCTCAACACCAGGTCGCACAGTTGCGGATTACCCTTGAGCCGCGACAACTTGTAACTCGTCAGGAAGTTCGTCTCAGCCCTGATATCCAGAGGCGCCCACGGGTTCCATTGCGCCGGCACCTCGATCCAGCCGCGCCACACTGCCGCGACTGCACCCGCACACAACAGCAGGAAAATCAGCAAAAAGGTCGATCCGCGCACCCTTTAGTCCTTGAAGAGCGCGTTGAGTTGAGCGAAAGGCAGTGCTTGCTCGGCATAGCTGAATGTGCCGCCGGTGCGGATTTCCTCCGCAGCGCGATATAGCCCACCGAACGCCGCACGGGCCAGGGATGAACCGACGCTGATGCGTTTGACGCCGCAAGCTGAAAGGTCAGCGACCGTCAGTGTCACCCCGCCAAGCCCCATCAGCACGTTGACCGGCTTGGGCGCGACGGCGCGGACCACTGCGATCACTTCCTCGCGGGTGCGCAAACCTGGGGCGTAGAGCACATCGGCTCCGGCATCAGCGTAGGCCTCCAACCGACGCAAAGTGTCAGAGAAATCCATCCGGTCATTGAGAAGATTTTCCGCACGAGCGGTGAGCATAAACGGGAACGGCAGGCTACGCACCGCCTGGGCCGCAGCCTTGACTCGGGCGACCGACAGTTCGAAATCGTAAATCGGCTGGTCGGTGGTGCCGGTGGCATCTTCGATGGAGCCACCGACAATCCCCCTCGCGGCAGCCGCAAGCAGGTTCGCTGCACAATCTTCCGGGCTGTCAGCGAAGCCGTTTTCCAGATCGGCGGCCACCGGCAACGCTGTAGCGGCAACGATGGCACTAATGTTGTCCAACGATTCGCCAAGGCTGAGAGCGCCCTCCGCATCCGCCCGCCCCAGAGTGAAGGCCAAACCTGCGCTGGTGGTAGCCAGCGCCTCGAAGCCCATGGACGCCAGGAGTTTCGCCGAGCCTGCATCCCATGGATTGGGGACCACAAAGGCATGGTCGCGCTCGTGCAAGGCCTTGAAGGCCTGCGCGCGAAGTAGCTGTTGCTGAAAATCCATTGGCTAGCTCCCTGTTCCTGAGTTGATGCGATAGTCGATGACGCTATTGAAGCCACATCTATCGACCTCAGAGCAAGCCCAGTTGCTCCACAGGTGGTGTGCGATCCAGTTCCAGCAGCGGAGGCAGGCCCGGCAACTGCGCCATCAGCTGGCGGTGAAAGCGCTGCGCCAGCTGCGGGGCTTCGAGGTTGTCGGGGGTGTGCAGGAACACATATGGCGTGCGGCCCTCCTCAATCCAACCGGCAACTTTCTCTACCCACTGGTGCAGAAAAGGGTCGTTGGCCTCCAGCAAAGGATGGCCGATGAAGCGCACTTGAGGGAATTGCGTCAGAGCAGCGGGCCGCGCAGGGACCTTGGGCTTTTTCGACTGCGCATGCAGCACCGCCGGATCGCTGGACACGCAACTGAACAAGGGTCGCGAATCCAGACAAATCCGCTCGACTCCGCGATCGAGCAGCAGCCGATTGAGGGCTCGCTCTGCCTCGCCCTTGTCAAAGAACGCCAGGTTGCGCACTTCAACCGCCATCGGACATTGCACCTCGTCGATGAAGGTTGCCAACTCACCCAGACGATGAGGAGCAAAACTGGCTGGCAGTTGCAGCCAGAAAGGCGCTACGCGAGGGCCCAGTGGCGCAAGTAACTGGACGAAGGTCTCAGCCGCGATCAACTGTTGACGCAAATCGCCACCGTGACTGATGTCACCGTGAAATTTGGCGGTAAAGCGAAAATGCTCAGGGAGCGTTTCCGCCCAGCGCTGGATCGTGGAAGCTGCCGGTCGTGCATAGAAAGTCGTGTTGCCTTCTACAGCATTGAAGACCTGCGAGTACAGACCAAGGAATTCATTGCTGCGAGCATCTTCGGGATACAGGGATTCGCGCCAGGCGTTTTCACTCCATGACGGGCAACCGAGGTAGTAAGGCAGGCGGGGATGGTTCAAACGTGGACGTCGAGCCCTGACACTTCCAGATCCCAATCAACGAAACTGGCAGTACTCAGATAACTGGCCAAGGCATTGGCAACACGGGTGCTCATGGACCGAGGGAAGATGATGTCTTGAGGACGGGCCGGAACATTGGCAGTGGAAACGGCCTGACCTGCACCACCAGAACGCGCGTTTCTAGGAGGTTGCGGAACAACCTCGGCATCAACATCCACTTCTTCGAAGCTACCATCCACAACCACAGGAGCCTTGCCAGGCTTGCGTTTGATCGGGTACGAGCGTTGTGAAGGGCCGTCTATGCGCATTTGTGCGTACTCTGCATCTTATAGTGGCTATTTAACGTCACGGATACGCACTTAGCAATTATCCGAACGATAACTAGACCACACATATCGCAAAAGGTTTGAGGCAGGTCACATGTTTGAGGGGATGGGCGACGGATGGTCATCCGTTGCCGCCGAGCTGATGATTTGCGCGGTCTCCTGCGGGGAAGACTCTATATTTGCCAGCTCAATAGATTCCTGTGGGAGCGAGCTTGCTCGCGAAGGCCATCATACTGCCGCCAGAGATATATTCGGATGGCCCGGCCTCTTCGCGAGCAAGCTCACTCCCACAGGTAATCACCGCTCCCACATCGAGCTTGTCCGCCCTATTCACCGCGCCTTTGGCGTCGCCACTTTATCCCGCAGGTAAACCGGCTGGGCGTCGTCAGCGACGATGGCTTCGCCCCGATGCCAGGCGAAGGTTGCCAGGGTCAACAGGTCCTGTGCATGAGGCAGCATGCTGGCGTCCTGACCGCTGAGCGCTACCGGAATGCGATCGGCATAGCCCCAGCCGGTGCCTGAGCCGAACCACTGGCCGCTTGCATCCGCCGGCAATCCAACCTGTTCTGGAGGCAGAACCGCTTCGCCCCCCATCAACAGCATTTCTCCATCGGTTTCGCGGTAGCAGCCCCAATAGACTTCATCCATCCGCGCATCGATGGCCGAAGCGACCTGATGAGCACCGTGCTCACGCATGGCGCGCTGCGCGAGGACCGCCAGATTGGAAACCGGCAGCACCGGGCGCTCAAGGGCGAAGGCCAGGCCCTGCACCACGCCGATGGCGATTCGTACGCCAGTGAACGCACCGGGACCACGACCAAACGCGATGGCGTCCAGCGCCGAAAGACCAATACCCGCCTCGGCCATGATCGTTTTGATCATTGGCAACAAACGCTGAGCGTGCAGGCGCGGGATCACCTCGTAGTGGCTCAGCACTTTGCCGTCGTGCAGCAAGGCGACCGAGCAAGCTTCAGTGGCAGTATCCAGGGCCAGCAAGGTGGTCATTTGGGGTATCCATCATGGTGAAAAAAGGGGCGCATTATAAACGACAAACGGCCCGCAAGCGGGCCGTTTTATTGACTGACTGAAGCTTTGATCAGCTCAGGGCAGCCAGCACCTTGGCGGTGATTTCTTCGACAGAACCGACACCTGCGATATGGCTGCACTTTGGCTTGCCATTCTTCGCCTGAAGATTGCTGTAGAACTCAACCAGCGGCTTGGTCTGCGCGTGGTAGACCGAGAGGCGATGGCGAACGGTTTCTTCGACGTCATCCTTACGCTGCAACAGCGGCTCGCCAGTCACATCATCAATGCCTTCGACTTTCGGCGGATTGAAGATCGTGTGGTAAATGCGGCCAGACCCTTCATGTACGCGACGGCCGGACATGCGCTTGACGATTTCTTCGTCATCGACGGCGATTTCCAGCACGTTGTCGATTTCCAGCCCCGCTGCCAGCAGCGCTTCAGCCTGGGGGATGGTGCGCGGGAAGCCGTCGAACAGAACGCCATTGGCGCAATCCGGCTCGGACAGACGATCCTTGATCAGACCAATGATCAAGTCATCGGAAACCAGGCCACCGCTGTCCATGACGCTTTTGGCTTTAAGGCCCAGCTCGGTGCCAGCCTTGACCGCAGCGCGCAGCATATCGCCGGTGGAAATTTGCGGGATGCCGAATTTTTCAGTGATGAATTTTGCCTGAGTACCTTTACCGGCCCCGGGAGCTCCCAGCAGAATCACGCGCATTGATGTGCTCCTCAAATTTTTTATATAGAAACGTCGGATTCGCCACTACAGGACCAATCTCAAATATGGTTCGAGCCGAAGACTGGCCAAAGGCTGATCAAGATACACAGCCGACACAGACGGCACAAGCCGCCGAAAGTCGCAGTATCCGCAGGCCGGGCAGAGGCAGCAGAGTGCGTGATTGATTCGCCCCGTTCCTGGTGGGCGAAAACGCGCAAGTCATTGATCGCCATAGGGCACTGGCATTTTCCAGCGCCCTTGCTGACGTCCACCATCAGCCGGTGTTGCGCAATCCGGCGGCGATTCCCGCTACAGACACCAGAAGCGCCTGTTCCAGAGGACTCTCCAGACTGGCCTCGCGCTTGCGTGAGCGGGCTAGAAGCTCGGCCTGCAGCAGGTGCAGAGGATCGAGATAGGTGTTGCGCAGACTGATGAATTCCAACGTTGCGGGGCTATGTGCCAGCAGTTGCGACTGACGGGTCAAGCCAAGCACCACATTGCACGCCTGCGACAATAGGTCGCGTAAATGCGTACCCAAATGTTGCAGTTCCGGCGCCACCAGACGTTGATCGTATAACTGCGCGATGTCGTGATCGGCTTTTGCCAAGACCATCTCCAGCATGTCGATCCGGGTTCTGAAGAATGGCCACTGCTCGCGCATTTCATCCAACAACGAACCTTCGCCACGCTCCAGGGCTTTACTCAGAGCCGCTTCCCAGCCGAGCCACGCGGGGAGCATCAGACGCGTCTGGGTCCAGGCGAAAATCCACGGGATGGCGCGCAGGCTTTCCACCCCGCCTTCACGACGTTTTGCCGGGCGACTGCCCAGCGGCAAGCGACCCAGCTCCTGCTCCGGGGTCGCCTGACGAAAGTATTCGACGAACTCGGGATTTTCCCGCACCACGGCACGATAGGCACTGACGCCGTCGGCTGCCAGGCTGTCCATCATCTTGCGCCAGGCCGGCTGCGGCGGCGGTGGTGGCTGCAAAGTGGCTTCCAGCACGGCAGCCAGGTAAAGATTGAGGTTCTGTTCAGCGATGTCTGGCAAGCCGAACTTGAAGCGAATCATCTCGCCCTGCTCTGTCGTGCGGAAACGTCCCGAGACCGACCCCGGCGGCTGCGACAGAATCGCCGCATGTGCCGGACCACCGCCACGGCCTACGGTGCCACCGCGACCGTGGAACAACAGCAGCTCGACTTGTTGGTCGCGGCATATCTCCACGAGTTTTTCCTGGGCTCGATATTGCGCCCAGGCCGCCGCAGTCGTACCGGCATCCTTGGCTGAGTCCGAATAACCGATCATGACTTCTTGCGGGCCGTGCAGCCGTGAACGGTATCCCGGCAGGCTTAACAATTGCTCGATGGCAGGCCCGGCGTTATCCAGGTCGGCCAGAGTTTCGAACAACGGCACCACGCGCATCGGCCGCTGCAGGCCGGACTCTTTGAGCAATAGTTGCACCGCGAGCACATCCGACGCGGCGCTGGCCATGGAGATGACATAAGAGCCCAGTGAGGCCGCTGGAGCCGCCGCCACTTCACGACAGGTCGCGAGCACTTCAGCGGTGTCAGCCGACGGCTTGAAATGCGCAGGCAGCAGTGGTCGCCGATTACTCAGCTCAGCCAGCAAGAAGTCCACCCGCGCCTGTTCATCCCAATCTTCGTAGCGCCCCAGACCCAGATAATCGGTGATCTCGGTCATGGCTGACGAATGCCGAGTGGAATCCTGACGCACGTCGAGCCTTACCAGAAACAGACCGAACGTCACCGCCCGGCGCAGACAATCGAGCAATGGCCCATCGGCGATCACGCCCATGCCGCACTCATGCAGCGACTGGAAGCACAGCATCAGTGGCGCCAGCAGTTCGCGGTTATCGTGCAAAACGTTTTCCGGTGCAGGCTGGGTGACGCTCAGCGACGATTGTGCCCAGTTGCGGGTCGCCCGAAGGCGTTCGCGCAGTTGCTTGAGCACTGCCCGATAGGGTTCGGCGCTATCCCCGACACTGGCGCGCAACGCGTCGCTGGCCTGCTGCATGGACAACTCGGCGGCCAGTTGATCGACGTCACGCAAGTAAAGGTCAGCGGCCATCCAGCGCGCCAGGAGCAGCACTTCCCGGCTCACGGCAGCGGTGACATTCGGGTTGCCGTCCCGGTCGCCGCCCATCCACGAGGCGAAACGTATCGGCGCTGCCTCCAGCGGCAGATGAAAACCGGTCGCCGCATGCAGTGCGTGATCTGCCTTGCGTAAGTAGTTGGGCACGGCCTGCCACAGAGAATGTTCGATGACTGCGAAGCCCCATTTGGCCTCATCAACCGGGGTCGGGCGGGTACGACGAATTTCTTCGGTATGCCAGGCCTCGGCGATCAGGCGCTGCAAGCGCTCGGTAATCTGCTCGCGTTCGGCACTGTTCAAATCCCGGTGATCCAGAGCGGCCAGTTGAGCAGCGATAGCGTCGTATTTCTGGATCAGCGTGCGCCGCGCCACTTCGGTAGGGTGAGCGGTCAGGACCAGTTCGATTTCCAGCTTGCCCAGTTGCCGGGCCAGCGCTTCGCTGCTTTGCCCCGAGGCCTTCAGGCGCGCCAGTAACTCTGGCAGCACCCGTGACTCAAAAGGCTGCGGCTGGGCGTCATCGCGGCGACGGATCAGCTGATATTGCTCGGCGATATTAGCCAGATTGAGGAATTGATTGAAGGCTCGCGCCACCGGTAACAATTCGTCTTCACCCAGGCCGTCCACACTGGAACTGAGTTGCTCGGCACCTTCGGCAGAACCTCTGCGCCCAGCCTTGGCACCCTTGCGAATGCGCTCGATCTTGTCGAGAAACTCAGGCCCGCGCTGCTCGCGGATGGTGTTGCCAAGCAACTCGCCCAACAGGTGAACGTCCTCGCGCAATCGCGCATCGATATCCGCCATCGTCCCTTCTCCCGCTGTATTTTTTGTAGGGGTGCCGCTCAGTCCCCGGCGGATTGCCAGTGAACAAGCGTGGAAAAATCTGCTCTATCCACAGTGCACCAAAAATGTGTGACACGCCAAATCCGTATTCATCAAGATCAAGCTAATCTCATTCATGAGCCTGATGGCTCACTACTCGACCAGACCTGCCGTCGGCGGGTAACCGAAGGGGTCCCTATGAAAATCCGTGAGCTTGCCAAGCACTGGGAAGAGAATGCAAAAGGCCGATTGACCAAGACCCGTTACGCGATTCATCTGGACATGGAGTCGGCTGCAAGGCTGTCCGCGCTGACCGAAATGTACCCCAAACATCACCCGGAAGAGCTACTGGGCGAACTGATCGGCGCAGCCCTGGAAGAGCTGGAAGCCAGCTTTCCCTATGTCAAAGGCCAGCACGTAGTGGCGACCGATGAGGAAGGCGATCCACTCTATGAAGACATCGGACCAACACCGCGTTTCCTGGCTCTGTCGCGCCGCTACCTGCATGACCTTTCCGAAAAACAGGAAGCCGAGTAACACTCGACTTAACTCCCCGATCACGTTGACACGACCTGGCCTTTATCAGCCAGGTCGCATCTTTCTGGGCGCGACTTACGACTACTCACGCATGGCTCCCACTAAAAAAACCTGAACTATTCGAAAAGCACGCCGGTCCGAGCCATTAGCCATTACAGAAAAGCCTACGGATAGCAAACGGCCCTGCCCTCGCTACCTCGCACGCTTCAGGCCCACGACTGTCATGGAAACACCGAAGATTTTCAGGAGTTACATAATGGAGTCCAAGACGATGAGCACCATCACTGCCAACACCACATTCAAAGGCCTGCGCGGCATGAAGCTCGCTGCTCTGGCACTGGGTGCCAGCTTTGTCCTCGCCGGTTGTGCAGGCAATCCGCCGAGCGAGCAGTACGCCGTGAGTCAATCGGCAGTCAACAGCGCCGTCAGCGCTGGTGGGACCGAGTATTCCGCCGTGGAAATGAAGTCAGCCCAGGACAAGCTCAAACAAGCTGAACTTGCCATGCAAGAGCAGAAATATGACGAAGCCCGCCGCCTTGCCGAACAGGCTGAATGGGATGCTCGCGTAGCAGAGCGCAAATCCCAGGCTGCCAAGGCAGAAAAAGCGGTGCAGGACGCCCGTCAAGGTGTCAACGAACTACGTGAAGAAGGCATGCGTCAGGTTCAGCCGGTCAAGGCCCAGTAACCCACGCTTCTCATGCATTTCGAATTCGATTTAAAGGATGAAATATTATGCGCAAACAATTGATGATCCCTGCCCTGCTGGCCATGAGTGTTGCTCTCGCTGCTTGCTCGACTCCGCCGAACCCGAACCTGGAACAGGCGCGGACCAACTTCTCGGCGCTGCAAAGCAACCCTAAGGCCTCTCAGCTCGCAGCCCTTGAAACCAAGGATGCAAGCGACTGGCTGAACAAGGCTGACGCTGCATTCCGCGCCAGCGAAAACGAGAAAAAAGTTGATCAACTGGCTTATCTGACCAATCAGCGTGTTGAAGTCGCCAAGCAGACCATCAACCTGCGCACCGCTGAGGAAAACCTGAAGAACGCCGCTGCTCAGCGCGCTCAGGCCCGTCTGGATGCCCGTGACGCTCAGATCAAAGCGCTGCAAGGCAGCCTGAACGCCAAGCAGACCGAGCGCGGTACGCTGGTAACTTTCGGTGACGTGCTGTTTGACCTGAACAAGGCCGAGCTGAAATCCAACGGTCTGGTTAACGTCAACCAGCTCGCTACCTACCTGCGCGATAACCCGGATCGTAAAGTGATTGTCGAAGGCTATACCGACAGTTCGGGTTCGGCTTCGTACAATCAGTCGCTGTCGGAGCGTCGCGCTCAGTCCGTGCGCATGGCGCTGGTGAAGATGGGTGTTGATCCAGCACGCATCGTTGCTCAAGGCTATGGCAAGGAATACCCGGTTGCCGACAACACCAGCAACTCGGGCCGCGCCCAGAACCGTCGTGTGGAAGTGACTATTTCCAACGACAATCAGCCGGTAGCACCGCGTTCGTCGATGCAGTAAACCGCTGACGTTGTAAACACAAAGCCCGACCTGTGACGACAGGTCGGGCTTTTTTTGTGTCTGTCAGGTCGGGTGGGCGATGACCTGTGGGAGCGGTGCTTGCCCGCGATTCAGGCGATGCGGTATTTCAGGAAAACCGAGTCGCCCTTATCGCGGGCAAGCCTCGCTCCAACAGGGTTTGGAGTCCGTTGGAGCCGGGCTTGGCCGCGAAGAACGATGACGCGGTGTGCCTGATACACCGCATCAACTCCTTCGCGGGCAAGCCTCGCTCCAACGGATCCGTTGATCGTCTGTGGGAGCCGGGCTTGCCCGCGATAGGGCCAACGCGGTATGCCTGAGAGTCGGCGGTGTCTAAATCGTGGGCAAGCACAGGTCAGATCGCGCTGCTACAGGCAGACAAATCAAGGTTGCAGCTGTTGCGGGGGCTCTTGCTCCACGCAGCGCACAGCCTGTTTCTTGCTGTTGATCAATACCCCTGACAAACCCTTCTGTGTCGTATCGAACAGCACCAGCACGCCATCCATGCACTGCGCCACTTCCGCAGCAGGGGTGGCGGCTACTTTGTAGTCCTCCCCGGGCACGGTTTTGACCATGGTGAATTCATTGAGCAGCAGTGCATCTTCAGGCTTGGCGAAGTGCAGGTAGCCGTAGTACCACAGGCTGCCGACGGTCACGAAAATAGTACCCAGACCGGTGAGGATCAGAGGGATGGCGTTGCGTTCTTCAGTCATTGTCGCTCTCGGTTTTCACACGGTCAGATGGGGCGGAATAATTCGGCACTTCAGCCAGGCGGCGCAGGCCGTTGAAGTGTTGCGGATCTTCAAGATAGCGAACCATCACCTGCCGCCAGGTCGGGTCGGCAAAGGTCTGCACATGCCCGCCCCGGGTCAGTTGCAACACCCGGGGCAGTGGTGCGGTTTTATACAGGCTGATGCCATTCGCCAACGGCACCAGGGTGTCGTCCATGCTCTGGAAAATCAGCATCGGTGTACCCGCCAGTTGCGGCAGGCCGTTGAGAGCGCTGTCTGTATCCGGAATCAACCAGGACAGCGGAATTTGCAAAGGCCAGGTCAGCCACGAAGTGCTCAGGGTATAGCGGGCCACATCGCGGTAGCTGGCCGGTGTGCCATCCAGAATCAGCGCCTTGAGCTTGCGTCGTTGCTCCGGATGTTCCGCCAGGTAATGCACGCCCAGCGCGCCGCCGATGCTTTGCCCCAGCACGATCAGCGGTTTGCCTTGCACTTCAGGGGCCTTCTTCAGCCAGGCGAAGGCTGCGTCGATGTCCTGATAAATCGACGGCAGGCTCGGTTGCCCCTCGGACTGGCCATAGCCACGATAGTCCAGCATCAGCACTTGATAGCCCTGCTCCGGCAACCACCAGCTACCCCCGAGATGCCAGGCCAGATTTCCGCCGTTGCCGTGCAAATGCAGCACCGTGCCTTTGACAGGCACGCCCTCTTTGGCAGGCAGCCACCAGCCGTGCAGGCGTGTGCCGTCGGCGGCGACCAGGGAAACGTCGCGGTATTGCAGGTGGGCTTTTTCCGGGGTGAACGGCAGGCCGGGCTCGGGGTAGAACAGCATGGAGCTGCAGCCGCTGAGGGAGAGCAGCAGGGTGAGGGAGATCAGGAACTTCAAGCTGGAATCCTTTTCCATGACCAGTAGGAGCGCGCTTGCCCGCGATAGCGTTCCGTCAGTCAATGGATGTGTAGTGAGAGGAATCCAATCGCGGGCAAGCGCGCTCCTACAACAATCACAAGCATTACAAAATATTCGAATAGTCCGCTTCGATCCGGTCCAGGCTCAGATGGTTGAGGAAGTTCGAGAAGCACATCCATGCTGACAAGGCGTTCATGTCGCGAAATTGCTCGGGCAAGTATTTCGGCGGCACTACCAGACCTTCATCCACCAGCTGACGCAACGTGCGCATGTCTTCAAGGGTGGTCTTGCCGCAGAACAGCAGCGGCACTTGTTCCAGCTTGCCTTTGCGCACGGCGAGCTGAATATAGTTGTAAACCATGATGAAGCCCTTGAGGTAGGACAAGTCTTTGGTGAATGGCAGGCCATTGGGCACCGAACCACGGAAAACCCGACTGGCGTTGCCATAGCTTTCCGACATGCCAAAGCCCTGTTCACGGTAGAACTCGAACACCTGCAGGAAATCAGCGCCCTCCTCGGCCATATGGATGGCGCGGGTACGGTTGGTCAGCTTGCGCAGCCGGCTTGGATAAGAAGCAAAGGCAATGACCTCCATGAGAATCGCCAGACCCTCCTGAGTCACCGTTGACGAAGGCGGGCCCTTGGACAGGAAAGTACAGATGGGCTGGTTCTGCCCATTGAGGGTGGTGCCGACATGCACCAGGCCTTCGTGGACTTCCAGGGCGCGGACATCACGCTCGTTGAACATCGCGTCGGTGCGAATCTTGATGTAATCGGCACCGGCGGCCGCATCCGCGACGATACCGTCGGATTCGAACACTCGAATGGTGCTTTCGGCCTCGCCAAAAACTTTGTTCAAGCGGCTTTGCAACAGCGAAACCGCGTCTTGGGCAGTGAGGGTTTTCGGCTCGTCCTTGAGGTCGCCGCGCCCGGCGATGTTATTCAGATAGTCTGAAAGCATCAGGCCGAGGTCGGCCAGGGTCGGGTCGCCAGCGTGGAAAGCATCGGACGCTGCGCCATACAACTCCTGAGAAATCAGCCCGAAATCCGAGGTGCCTCGGGCTTCGAGCATGCGCACCACCATGCGGTATTCCTTGCACATGCGGCGCATGATCTGCCCGACCGGGTTGAACTGGCCGAGCTGGCGGGTGATATCACGCTCGATGTTCTGGAATTCAAGTTTCAGTTCGGCGGAGTCAAAGCCCAGTGGCCGATTCTCGTAATAGGCGCGATCCACAGCGGGCATCGCCTTGCCCTTCGCGGCGAGAAAGTCCTTGCGTACATTCTCGTCCCACTTGACTGCATCCAGGACCCGGATCGGCGTCTGGGCAAGCACGATGCGATCCGACAACGTTCGAATAGTCTGCTGGTACTCGTCCACCCACTGCTCCTTTGTTGGTTAGCCCCTGGTTGGGCGTGTGCCCTACTTCTTCGGTTGACGCTGGTAGCGCGCCACCTCAAGGAAAACGTCTGAATTTGCAGGGTCATCCAAATAGCCAAACACCAGATCCAGAGGGCTGGTTATCAACAGATGTTCATCTTTGCCTGCATCACCTTGACCGGCACTGTCCTTACCGACCTGATCTCTTTCGCCACTCAGCGCGCCTTGCTCGACCCATTGACTGAATCGATCGAGATCCAGGTTATAGACAACCAGTTCGCCTGTTTCCGCCAATTCAAATCCCGCCATCACGTAATGCCCGCCGTATTTATTCGGCAGCCCCGCTGACATGTACCAGCGGCTGCCGTGCCGGGACACAGTAAAAGCGTACTCATCGCGGTCTCTGCGATCGCTTTTACGATAGCTGGCGGCCTTGTACTCACCAGCGCCAGCGCGGCTGATCTCCAGCTCAAGAGGTTCGCCCCATGCGTTTTTGCTGGTCCAGACGCCCAATAACTGCGGCGGTGCAGCTTCGCGAGCCGGGATAGGTTCTTTGAACGTCACCAGACAACCGCTCAATAGCAGGAACGACAAGGCGATCAACACACGCCAGGCTTTCATGGGCTCTCCCGTGAAGGGCTGTTCAATCGCGAACGGTTTTAGCCGTGCCCAGCACCAGATGCATCTGACGGGTGAGGATACGCAGATTTTCCTCGTCCGCACCGGGTTGCGGGCCGTGCAACAGACCCTGATATTCCATCCGGCACATCACCCCCGTCAACACTTGAGCGTCCAGCAGCGGCTGGGCCGAGCCCATCACCTGCAGAAAACGGCAGGCCCCCTGCAGCATGATTTCCTGATGTGCATCCACCAGACGGGCCAGGCGCGGGTTGATCAGCGCCTCGTGTTGAAAGGCGTGTTCTGCGATCAGGAAGTGCCGGCGGGTCTGTAATTGATGTTTGATGTAGTCCATGGCGCTGACGGCAATCTCGTCGGCCAGGCGGGCCCGGGCCGCGGGTGTGCCGTCATTGCGCGAGACCATTTCCCGCAGCATGACTTCAGTGTTCTCCCAGAGCTTGGCCATGTACACGGCGCTGCGCTCCACGTATTGGGAGAAGGCATCGGTGAGCAAGTCATCGATGTCCTTGAAGTAATAGGTAGTGGCCGACAACGGCACATTGGCCTCGGCCGCCACTGCCCGGTGACGAACACCCCGCACACCGTCACGTACAACGATACGAATGGCAGCGTCGAGAATATCCTGCCGGCGTTGTTCACTTCCCTGCCTGCTGGCCTTGCGGCCTCGATACTCAACACTTTGCACCACGGCGGACGCTGCTCCAGCAGCCCCATTTTGAGCAATCGAACGGATCACGACGTACTTTTCCTTTTTTGCCTGGCAATACGACTTCTGTAGGAGCGCGCTTGCCCGCGATTCGGCTTCAGAGCCAACCTGTTTTTCGCCTGGGCTGATGTCATCGCGGGCAAGCGCGCTCCTACGGTCCGTTTTGCTGCGCGAGCGCGCGGTGTCAGGGATCCCGCAGGATCTAATTACAAAATGCCACTTCTGCGACCAATGTAAACCAACCCGGCTGAACTGAGGCTTTCATCCGCACAAAAAAAAGCCGCCCATCACTGGCGGCTTTTTTTTTGTACTAACGCCACATCACTTACGCTTGCGGGCGCATGTGCGGGAAAAGGATCACATCACGAATCGACGGCGCATTGGTCAGCAGCATCACCAGACGGTCGATACCGATACCTTCACCGGCCGTTGGCGGCATGCCGTACTCCAAGGCACGCACGAAGTCAGCGTCGTAATGCATGGCTTCATCATCGCCCGCATCCTTGTCCGCTACCTGAGCCATGAAGCGCTCAGCCTGGTCTTCCGCGTCGTTCAACTCGGAGTAGGCGTTGGCGATTTCACGACCACCAATGAACAGCTCGAAGCGATCAGTAACATTCGGGTTGTCATCGTTGCGACGGGCCAGCGGCGAAACCTCGAACGGGTACTGAGTGATGAAGTGCGGCTGCTCAAGTTTGTGCTCGACCAGTTCTTCGAAAATCATCACCTGCAACTTGCCCAGACCTTCGAAGCCCAGCACCTTGGCGCCGGCTTTCTTGGCAATGGCGCGAGCCTTGTCGATGTCCTGCAGATCGTCAGCGGTGAGATCCGGGTTGTACTTGAGGATCGAGTCGAACACCGACAGACGCACGAACGGTTCGCCGAAGTGGAACACCTTGTCGCCGTAAGGCACGTCGGTGCTACCCAGGACCAACTGGGCCAGTTCGCGGAACAGCTCTTCGGTGAGGTCCATGTTGTCTTCGTAGTCCGCGTATGCCTGATAAAACTCAAGCATGGTGAACTCAGGGTTGTGTCGAGTCGAAACGCCTTCGTTACGGAAGTTGCGGTTGATCTCGAACACCTTTTCAAACCCACCCACAACAAGGCGCTTGAGGTACAACTCAGGCGCGATACGCAGGAACATTTCCAGGTCCAATGCGTTGTGGTGAGTTTCAAATGGCTTGGCTGCCGCGCCGCCCGGAATGGTCTGCAGCATCGGCGTTTCGACTTCAAGGAAGTCGCGCTTCATCAGGAAGCTGCGGATGTGGGCGATGACCTGTGAACGCACGCGGAAGGTATCGCGCACTTCTTCGTTGACGATCAGATCGACATAGCGCTGACGATAGCGCTGCTCGGTGTCGGTCAGGCCGTGGTGTTTGTCAGGCAGCGGACGCAGGGATTTGGTCAGCAGACGCACGTTGGTCATTTCAACGTACAGATCACCTTTGCCGGAGCGAGCCAGCGTACCTTCCGCAGCGATGATGTCGCCCAGGTCCCAGGTCTTGACCGCAGCCAGGGTTTCTTCGGACAGCGTCTTGCGGTTGACATAGACCTGGATGCGACCGGTCATGTCCTGAATCACCATGAACGAACCACGGTTGAGCATGAGGCGACCGGCAACCTTGACCGGGATCGCAGCTTCAGCCAGCTCTTCCTTGGTCTTGTCCGCGTACTGCTTCTGCAAGTCGTTGCAATAGCTGTCGCGGCGGAAGTCGTTGGGGAAGGCCTGACCCTTGGCCCGCTCGGCAGCAAGCTTTTCCTTGCGCAGCGCGATCAGGGTGTTTTCTTCCTGTTGCAGGGCTTGCGGGTCGAGTTGTTGGTCGCTCATGTCTTTAGATTTTCCATCACAGGTTCGTTGCCCCCGAGTGTGCACGGGGGTCTTGAAGATCGGGACTGACGGGTTACAGCCCTTGTTTGAGGCTCGCGATCAGGTATTCGTCGATATCGCCGTCCAGCACCTTGTCACAGTCGCTGCGCTCGATGTTGGTCCGAAGGTCCTTGATCCGCGAAGCATCCAGTACATACGAACGGATCTGGTGACCCCAGCCGATATCGGACTTGGTGTCTTCCAGCGCTTGGGAAGCAGCGTTGCGTTTCTGCACTTCCTGCTCGTACAAGCGCGCCCGCAACATCTTCATGGCGGTGTCTTTGTTGGCGTGCTGAGAACGTTCGTTCTGGCAGCTGACCACGGTGTTGGTCGGTACGTGAGTAATACGTACGGCCGAGTCGGTGGTGTTTACGTGCTGACCACCGGCACCGGACGAACGATAGGTATCGATACGCAGGTCAGACGGGTTGATGTCGATTTCGATGTTGTCGTCGATTTCCGGAGAAACGAAGACCGCCGAGAACGATGTATGGCGACGGTTGCCGGAGTCGAACGGGCTCTTGCGCACCAGGCGATGAACGCCGATTTCAGTCCGCAGCCAGCCAAAGGCATATTCACCCTTGATGTGCACGGTAGCGCCTTTGATGCCGGCAACTTCACCGGCGGACAGCTCCATGATCGTGGCGTCGAAACCGCGCTTGTCAGCCCAGCGCAGGTACATGCGCAGCAGGATGTTGGCCCAATCCTGAGCCTCGGTACCGCCGGAGCCGGCCTGGATGTCCAGGTAGGCGTTGTTCGGGTCCATCTCGCCACTGAACATGCGGCGGAACTCCAGCTTCTCCAGCGAAGCGCGCAGGCGCTCGACTTCAGCGGCAACGTCATCGACGGCGGCCTGGTCTTCTTCTTCGGCGGACATCAGCAGCAGGTCTTTGGCATCAACCAGCCCGGAGGACATTTCATCGAGGGTTTCGACGATCTGCGCCAGCAGGGAGCGCTCGCGTCCCAGTTCCTGGGCATAGCTTGGATTGTTCCAGACGTTTGGATCTTCGAGCTCGCGGTTAACTTCGGTCAGGCGATCATGTTTGTGATCGTAGTCAAAGATACCCCCGAATGGTTTCGGAGCGCTCGGACAGGTCCTTGATGCTGTTTAGGATCGGGTTGATTTCCATGGTGGGCAGCACTCGCAGGCGAAATTTTCAAAGCCGACGAGTATACCCGAGTGAGGGCGATGAAGGCAGTCCGTTGGGCAGGGATCGGTTGGGTGT
Organism: Pseudomonas syringae; assembly: GCF_000737245.1. Taxonomy (GTDB): domain Bacteria; phylum Pseudomonadota; class Gammaproteobacteria; order Pseudomonadales; family Pseudomonadaceae; genus Aquipseudomonas; species Aquipseudomonas syringae_J. The sequence goes on from NZ_JPQU01000067.1 coordinate 129,534, forward strand.
TGTGATAGGTCCCCGTAGGCATCTTTTTGTGTACATATCCATTGCTGAGGTAACGGCTACTTAGGGTTCCGCCCTTACGGCGGGTCACTTTCGAAAAGCGCGAAAGTAACCAAAGCGCTCTTGCCCCACCACTCGGTCCCTCGCTGACGCTCGGCATTCCCGTAGTCCGACATTGATTCGGCGGGCCGCCGCAAAGGGCCATCCCTGGCCCAGTGCGGCTAAACCGGCGTCCTGCCCTGCTTTTCAATCAAGAGCGCCACGCCGAATCAATATCGGATTACGGCCAGCGTGGTTTGACGGGGCGCCAGGATCAAAATCAAAAGCAGATCAAAAACAGATGCGGCCGAGGTAGGAGCCAACTTGTTGGCCAGGCACTGGACTCGCGTTGCCGAGAATATCGCCATCGCGGGCAAGCGCGCTCCTACGGTTGGATCGCATTTAAAATGTCGGAGCGGGTGGGCGGCATTCCGACTTGCCCGCGAATCAGACGCCCCGGTTTATCAGGCAGACCGCGATTTCGTTCTTCGCGGCGAGCCCGGCTCCGACAGGAATATTCGATTTGTTGTGGGAGCGGTGCTTGCCCGCGATAGGGCTGGACGCGATTGACCTGATATCTGCGGTGCCCTTATCGCGGGAATGCCGCCCAGACCATGCCACACACAGCTAATCACCGACCCCGTTGGAGCGAGGCTTGGTCTGGGCGGCATTCCGACGATAAGAAAAAACCTGTCTGTCTGAAGCACCGCAGCGCCTGAATCGCGAGCAAGCTCGGCTCCTACAGAAGATCACCGAAACCGTGGGAGCGAATTCATTCGCAAAGGCAATGGCACGCACAATAAATACAGCGGCAGACTCACACGAAGAAAGAGCAGGTCGGCTATCAGGCCGCCTCGCGCTTGCTTTTGATCTTAGGCGCCCCGTTAAACCACGCTGGCCGGAATTCGATATTGAGGAGTAGGGTATGCCGGTTTAGCCGCCCCAGGCCATGGATGGCCGTTGGCGGCGGCCCCACGCAGCAATGTCGGATTACGGGCATGCCGAGCACCAGCGAGTGACCGAGTGGAGGGACAGGCCCATGGTTACTTTTTTGGCGTCTGAAAAAAGTGACCAGCTGTAAGAGCGGAACAGTAAGTGGCCGTTACCGAAGTAACGGATATACACTCGGTCTCTCCCGGAAAAAGGTCCAGCACCAATCGCGGGCAAGCACCGCTCCCACAGGGATTGCGTGCTCTCTGCCCCCTACCCCACCGAAACCTGATTACGCCCATTGTGCTTGGCCGCATACAGCCCTTTGTCCGCCTCCTGAATCAACTGACGGCTATTGCTGCCAATTTCCGGCGTCAACGTGGAAATACCAATGCTCACGGTCAGATGCGAACCCGGGGCCGGAGCCATGTGCGGGATGTTCATGCCGGCCACGGTCATGCGCAGTTTTTCCGCCAGCAGCCTTGCACCACCCGGTGAAGTATTGGGCAGCACCAGGGCAAACTCTTCGCCGCCATAACGCGCCGGCAGGTCGGACGGCCGGGCGCAGCTGGCGCGAATGGCTTTGGCGACCTGGCGCAACGCTTCGTCGCCTTCCAGATGACCGAAGTTATCGTTGTAGGCTTTGAAATAATCCACATCGATCATCATCAGCGACAGCTGGGTCTGGTCACGGGTCGCACGACGCCATTCCAGCTCCAGGTATTCATCGAAGTGACGGCGGTTGGACAGGCCCGTCAAACCGTCAGAGTTCATCAAGCGTTGCAGCACCAGATTGGTGTCGAGCAATTGCTGCTGGCTGACACGCAGGGCCCGGTAGGCTTCGTCGCGCTGCAACAGGGTCATGTAGGAACGCGAGTGATAGCGGATGCGCGCTACCAGTTCGATGGTATCGGGCAATTTGACCAGGTAGTCGTTGGCGCCAGCCGAGAAGGCTGCGCTCTTGATCAGGGCGTCTTCCTTGGTCGACAGCACAATGATCGGAATGTCCTTGGTCATCGGGTTGCTGCGGTATTCGCGCACCAGTGTCAGGCCGTCCAGGCCCGGCATGACCAGATCCTGAAGAATCACGGTCGGCTTGATCTGAATCGCCTGGGAGATGGCCTGATGCGGGTCGGCACAAAAATGGAAGTCGATATTGTCTTCATTGGCCAACCCGCGCCGTACCGCTTCGCCGATCATTGCCTGATCGTCTACCAGCAGCACCATGGCTGCGTATTCATCCGTTGCCTGGAACGCTTCCAGCTGCAAGTCATTCATCAAGGGGCTCCTGGTCACCGGCAGGCGGTGAATTCACCTGGATGTTGGTCATTTGGCGAATACCTCTTTCAAGCGCATCGCAATCGTGTTGAGCGGTCTGATTTCAACAGCCGCGTCAATTGCGGCGGCAGCCTTGGGCATACCGTAAACCGCACATGTCTGCTGATCCTGAGCGATGGTCAGCCAGCCTTGCTGGCGCATCAATTTAAGTCCCTGAGCACCGTCGCGCCCCATGCCGGTCAACAGCACACCTACCGCATCCCCGGCCCAGTAACGAGCCACGCTTTCGAAAAAGACATCAATCGAGGGCCGATAAATTTCGTTGACCGGTTCGGCCGTGTAGGCCAGCGTGCCATTTTTCAGCAGACGAATATGATGGTTGGTGCCTGCCAGCAACACCGTTCCAGGTTGTGGTGGCTCTCCTTCGCGGGCCAGACGCACCGGTAAACCGGCAGCGCTGCTGAGCCATTCGGCCATACCAGCGGCGAATACCTGATCCACGTGCTGAACCAGCACAATCGCCGCAGGGAAGTTAACCGGCAGGCCCTTCAATAACTGTTCCAGTGCCGCCGGTCCTCCCGCCGAAGACCCAATGGCGACCAGGCCCTGGCGTTGAACGGCCGCGCGCAGAGGCGCAACCGTCGCCGGTTCCCGGGCACCGCGCTGGCCGATCAGCCAGCCGATGTTGAGGATTTTGCGCAGTAGCGGCGCAGCGGCTTCCTTGGGGTTAGGCCCACCGATGGAGGGCGTGTCCACCACATCCAGTGCGCCGTGGCCCATGGCCTCGAAGACACGATTCATGTTCTGCTGACGGTCCACGGTGACGATAACGATCGCGCAAGGCGTGGCCGCCATGATCTGCCGCGTCGCTTCAACCCCGTCCATGACCGGCATGATCAGATCCATGAGGATCAGGTCCGGGGTCTGCTCGGCACATTTGCGCACCGCTTCTTCACCATTGGCCGCGGCCCACACCACCTCGTGGGCAGGCTCGAAGGCCAGCGCCCGACGCAGCGCTTCGACAGCCATGGGCATGTCATTGACGATCGCAATCTTCATCCCTGTGCATCCCCAATCAGCTCGGCAACGGCGTCGAGCAATGCATCGTCGTGGAAACTGGCCTTGGCCAGATAATAATCAGCACCCGCGTCCAGGCCGCGACGTCGGTCCTCTTCGCGATCTTTATAGGACACCACCATCACCGGCAGCGATTGCAGGCGGGTGTCCCGGCGCAGCAGGGTCACCAATTCGATGCCATCCATGCGCGGCATATCAATGTCAGTAATCAGCAAATCAAAATCTTCAGCACGCAACGCATTCCAGCCGTCCATACCGTCCACGGCGACGGCCACTTCGTAGCCGCGATTGACCAGCAACTTGCGCTGCAACTCACGCACCGTCAACGAGTCGTCGACCACCAGCACGCGCTTGCGAGCGACTGCGTCCATTTGACGGTTACGCCGGTCGATACGCTCCAGGCGGCCTGTGTTGAGCAGTTTTTCCACCGACCTGAGCATGTCTTCGACATCGATGATCAGCACCGCTGAACCGTCGTCGAGCAAGGCGCCAGCGGAGATATCCTGGACCTTGCCCAACCTTGGATCGAGGGGCAACACCACCAGAGTCCGCTCGCCGACAAACCGCTCGACCGCCACGCCATACACCGCATCACGTTCGCGAATCACCACGACCTTGAGCACGCCTTCGGTGTTCTGGTTCGCCGGGCGTTGCAGCAGCTGGCTGGCGGCAACCAGGCCCACGTGACGGCCTTCATACCAGAAGTGCTGGCGACCTTCGAGCTGCACGATGTCGTCGCTGTGCACATCACTCATGCGTTCGATATGCGCCAGCGGGAAGGCATAGGCTTCGCCGCCCACTTCGACCACCAGGCTACGCACCACTGACAAGGTCAGCGGCACCTCCATGACGAAGCGGCTGCCCTCGCCGGTCTTTTGATGCAAGACCACGGAACCGCGCAACTGGCGGATCATGTCGTGGACAGCATCCAGGCCGACGCCACGTCCGGAAATCTCGGTGACCTTCTCGCGCAGACTGAAGCCTGGCAGGAACAGGAAAGTGAGCAGCTCCTCCTCACTCAATTGGGCGGCGCTATCGGCGGGCGACAACTGACGCTTGATGATAGTGGCACGCAGTTTTTCCAGGTCGACACCACCGCCGTTGTCGATCAGCTCCACCACCAGTTGGCCAGCCTGATGCGATGCCTTGAGCACGATCAATCCGTCGGCGGTCTTGCCTTCCGCGAGGCGGCGCTCGGGCAGCTCGATGCCGTGGTCCACCGCGTTGCGCAGCAAATGAGTCAGCGGCGCTTCGAGCTTTTCGAGTACGTCGCGATCGACCTGAGTCTTTTCACCTTCGATTTCCAGCCGCACTTGTTTGCCCAGCTCGCGCCCCAGGTCACGAACCATGCGCGCCTGACCGCTGAGCACATCGGCAAAGGGCCGCATGCGGCAGGCAAGCGCGGTGTCGTAAAGGGATTGCGCGCGCTGACTGGAGATCCAGCCGAACTCGTCGAGTTCAGCGGTCTGGTGGATCAACATCTGCTGGGCTTCGGCCAGCAAGCGACGGGCTTCATCCAGCGCCTTTTGCGCTTCGGGCGCCAGGCCAGCTTCACCAAAGGTTGTCTCAAGGTCATCCAGTGCGCGGCTACTGCTGCCCTGAATGCGCTTGAGACGCTGCATGTTGGCCAGATACGGCTTGATGCGCTGGCTCTCCACCAGCGATTTGCTCGACAAATCCAGCAGGCTATTCAGGCGCTCGGCGGTCACCCGCAATACCCGCTCACCGCCCTCGGTGGTTCTGCGGCTCTGCCGGGCAGCCGCCGGGCTCGCGGTCGCGGTGGCAGGCGGCGTCGGAGTTTCAACGACGGGCGCGGCTTCGGTCAACGCAGCCTGAGCGACAAGCTCCTGAACGGTCAGCAGCGGCTCGGCGGCTGACGAGACGGGCTGGATCATCGCCATGGCACTGGCCAGCAAGGCGTCGTCGGCCGAAAGTTCGGGCGCCGTCGCGCTGCGCACGGCTCCCGCACCCTGGCTCAACAATGCATTCATGCGCTCGACGTAGCCGTCGATGTCAGCCTGGCCGATGCCACTGGCACCCGGAGTGGCAATACGCATCAGAAAATCGGTGCCTTGCAGCAAGGCGTCGATGTGTTCCGGCTGCAAATACAGCCGTCCTTCCTGAGCACTGACCAGGCAGTCTTCCATCACATGGGAAACGCTGACCCCGAAATCCACCCCGACAATGCGTGCCGCACCCTTGAGCGAGTGGGCCGCACGCATGCAGGCTTCAAGGTGATCGGCCTGAGTCGGGTCGCGCTCCAGCGCCAGCAACCCGCTGCTCAACACTTGGGTCTGAGCTTCGGCCTCAAGGGTAAAGAGCTCGAACAACGAGGCGTCGCGCATTTGATCAGGGGTCATGAAAGGCTCCGGTTGATCGCCGCCAGCAGTTGTTCTTCATCGAGCAGACGCAGGCTGTAATCCTTCCACTGCAATACTCCCCTCGTGAACCGGGCGTTGGCATGAGTACCGGAGACAGAGGCTGAGCCCAGCAAATGCTCATCGATGGCATGAATCCCGTGCACTTCATCCACGGGCACCACCACCGGGCCACCTTGAGCCGCAACGATCAGCATACGCGGCATGATCCGGCTCGATTGTGCAGCGGCCGCGGTTGGGTCCAGACCCAGTAGTTCAATCATCGACAGGCAGGCCACCAGTGCGCCGCGCACATTGGCCACACCGAGCAATGCTCGCGAGCGCTGATGCGGCAGCGAATGGATCGTCTGCAACGGGGCGATCTCCACCAGGCAGCGGGTCGGCAAGCCAAGCCACTCTTCGCCAAGGCGGAACACCAGGATCGAACGGGTACTGACCTCGACCTGTGCTGCGCCGGCCTGCAGGTAATCCTGATCATTGCGGGTAAGCGCATAGCGGTCGAGCAAGCTGGTCGCAGCAGCCGAGTAAACCGGGCAGTTGCGACAATGAATATGTTCCACCAGCAATGGGCACGAGCGGTCACCGTGGATGCCGATGCGATTCCAGCAGTCATCGATGGCTTGCGCGTCTTCGTGAACGAAGCTCGAATAGCTTTGAAGAGTGCTCATCGATTACTTCCCTGTTTGTTCACGTTACGCGCCGCGCGCTCGGTCAAACGTCGTGCGCCCGCGCTGTCGCCCTGAGCGTCGAGCAAAGCGGCGAGTTGCGCCAAGGTTTCAGCATGCTGTGGCTGCAAATACAGCGCCTTGCGATAAAAACCCTGAGCCTGAGCAATATTGCCTTCGACTTCACTGAGCAGCCCCAGCCAATAGAACACCTGCGCTACCGGCTCATGCTGCTGTAGGTAACGATCACAAGCGGCCCGAGCTTCAGTGCTTTTACCCTGGTTGGCGAAACTGGCAATGGTCGCGAGCAAGGCTGCCATGTCGTCTTTGCCTGGCGCCGCTGGTTGGGTTCTCGGGAGCGTCGAATTGGCCTGAGGGGTTACCTGAGAGTTCGCCTGGAAAAACGCTGAAGAGCGAGGAGCCGGTGGACGCATCGAGGATCTCAGTGCGTCAGGCTGGCTTCGTGTAGGAGTCTTGGCGGGTGTCGCCATCACCGGTTCTGAAGAAGGCGGCGCTGCAACCTCGACCGGCGCCGTATAATGGCGGAAGGCGAACGTCTGCGGCAAGCCAATGGAACGCATGCCCATGCGAGTCAGCAGGCTGCCTTCTGCCGGGCCGATGAACAGGATGCCGTCGTCGCGGGTCAGGCGTTTTAGAACTTCGAACACATGCTTTTGCGTCGGCTGATCAAAGTAGATCAGCAAATTTCGACAGAACACAAAGTCGTAGGGCGTACGGTTCAACAAGGCTGGATCGAGTAGATTTCCCGCCGTGAAATTGATCTGTTCACGCACCCGTTCATGCAACAGAAAACCGTCATCCACGGGATTGAAGTGGCGTTCGCGATAGGCGATGTCGCTACCGCGAAACGAATTTTTGCCGTACACCCCACGCTGAGCCCGCTGGATCGATATAGGGCTGATGTCCATCGCATCAATGCTGAACTGCTGGGCCGAAATGCTGGCATCAAACAGCGCCATCGCAATGGAGTACGGCTCTTCACCTGTCGAGCACGGCAGACTGAGGATGCGGAGTGGCCGCATCCCCTTAAGGGTTTTAAGGCGCTCCTGAGCAAGATTACTCAGTGAGGCAAAGGACTCCGGATAACGGAAAAACCACGTCTCGGGAACGATCACGGCTTCAATCAGCGCCTGCTGTTCTGCGCCTGAGCCTTGTAGCAGTGTCCAGTAAGCATCACCGTCCGCGGATTCCGTGGCGGTACAACGCAGGCGCAGCGCACGGTCGATGATCGCTTCGCCAACCGAGGCCACATCCAGGCCGATACGATCCTTGAGAAAGATGAAGAAGCGCGCCTGATTATTCATGGCCCTGCTCCAACAGTTCGATCCTGGCCGGCGGGACCGGGAACAACAGCTCGCGTACAGGATCGGTGAGCAGGTCCTGAACACGTACCCATTGGATCAGACCGGACTGGTCTTCACGGATCGGCCCCAGATACGCAGCGAAAGCGTCATTATCCAGGCCGTACTCCTTGAACTCGCTCGGGGCGCAGCGCAGGGTATCGGTGGCCTGCTCGATAATCAGACCGAGCAACTGGCTCGGCCGGTCGGCACTGACCCGGTAATGCACCAGCACCAGCCGCGTACTGGTGCGCACCTGGGCGCTTTCGCCGAAGGTCAGCGCCGCGAGGTCGATCACCGGAATCATGACCGCACGATGTACAAACACCCCCGCAACCCAGCGCGGAGCATGGGCAATGGCCTTGAGTTGCAGGCGCGGCAGCACTTCGGCGATCTCCACCGCTTCAAGGGCGTAACGCTCGTCGCCGATGCGGAACAGCAAAAACAGTTTGTGTTTCTCTGTCACCGAAGAACTGCCACGACTGGCCGAATGCTCACTCATGGCGTATCTCAGACCTTGAAGCGCGAAACGCCGCCGCGCAGCCCAACCGCCACCTGACTCAATTCGTCGATAGCGAAGCTGGCCTGACGCAGGGATTCGACGGTCTGGCTGCTGGCATCACCCAGCTGCACCAGCGCCTGGTTGATCTGCTCGGCACCGGTGGCCTGAGCCTGCATCCCCTCGTTGACCATCAGTACCCGAGGCGCAAGAGCCTGAACCTGATGAATGATCTGGGTCAGTTGCTCACCTACCTGGGTTACCTCGAACATGCCGCGGCGGACTTCTTCGGAGAACTTGTCCATGCCCATCACGCCAGCGGAAACGGCCGACTGGATTTCCCGGACCATCTGCTCGATGTCGTAAGTCGCGACGGCGGTCTGATCCGCGAGGCGACGCACTTCGGTGGCAACGACCGCAAAGCCACGGCCATACTCGCCGGCTTTTTCAGCCTCGATCGCCGCGTTGAGGGACAGCAGGTTGGTCTGGTCGGCGACCTTGACGATTGTGACCACCACCTGATTGATGTTGCCGGCTTTCTCATTGAGGATCGCCAGCTTGGCGTTCACCAGATCCGCTGCGCCCATCACCTGATGCATGGTGTCTTCCATGCGCGCCAGGCCCTGCTGACCGGAGCCGGCCAGAATCGAAGCCTGATCCGCCGCCGTAGTCACTTCGGTCATGGTCCGCACCAGATCCCGGGACGTCGCCGCGATTTCACGGGAGGTCGCCCCGATCTCGGTAGTGGTGGCTGCGGTTTCAGTGGCGGTGGCTTGTTGTTGCTTGGAGGTGGCGGCGATTTCCGTGACCGACGTGGTCACTTGAACCGATGAGCGCTGGGCCTGGGAAACCAGTCCGGTCAGCTCGGTCATCATGTCGTTGAAGCCGGTTTCCACAGCGTTGAACTCGTCCTTGCGGTCCAGGTTCAGGCGGCGGCTCAGGTCACCGGTGCGCATCACTTCCAGAATGCTCACGATGCGCTGCATCGGCGACATGATCGAGCGCATCAGCAGGAAGCCGCAGATGCCGGCGGCGATGACTGCGACGATGAACGACAGGCCCATGCTGATCTTGGCTGCGCTGACTGCCATATCAATGCTATCGGTGGCGTCGTCAGCGACTTTCTTGTTGATCACAATGATGTCGTTGAGTTGCTTGCGACCCTGTGACCACACTGCCCTTGTCTGGTCGTAAAACTCCGCCCGGGCCTGGGCATAGTCGCCGCGCTGATAGGCCGTATGAACTTCGCTCAGCAGGCGCGTATAGGTTTCACGAAGTTTTTCGAAACCAGCAAAGTTGGCGCGATCAGTGTCATCGAAGATCGTTTTGCGATAATTCTCGATCTGCTCCTGGAGGCGATTTTCGAAGTCCTGAAACTGGTCCTTTTCAGCTGCGGTCAGCACCCGGCCTTCGCCTTCGCCTATCAGCTCCAGGGTGCGGATGTAACTCTCGCCCCAGGCACTGCGCAGCAAGGTGCTGTAATAAACCCCTGGCAACGCATCCTCACGAACCTGCTCTTCGCTGGATTGGATCGATAACAGGCGGGAAAAAGACACGACAACCATCAACAACATGATCGCTATGATTACAGCGAAACTCGCCAGAATGCGTTGGCGCAAGGTCCAGTTCTTCACGGTCAGCCCTCAAGAGTTCAACCCGAACTTGGCGCCGGGTTCAAGAAGCGGACCGACAAACGGCCCAAAGCGGCCTGAGTATAGCCCAGGCTCTTACGAACTTAGGGGGTTGTTTCCGAGATAAATAAAGGCAAATCCCGCCAACCTTTGAGAATTTTCCTACATGCCTGAGCGCATCCGAATGGATGTGAGCGTTGCCAGAGGGATTTCAAGTGGGTGTTTGAGGGCACGGTGACTTGAATCGTGAGAGCGGTGCTTGCCCGCTATGAACGCCCATGTGGTGTACCTGATAAACCGCAGCGTCCCTATCGCGGGCAAGCACCGCTCCCACAGGTTCGATGATTCTCTGTAGGAGCCGAGCTTGCTCGCGATGAACGATGACGCGGTTAGTCTGATGAACCGTAGCGTCTGTATCGTCCGAATGCGGCCCAGACCAAGCACCGCTCCCACAGGTTCGGGGATCGATTACCCCTGCGCCTGACGCACCTGAATCTCGAGCTCGGCCTTGAGCGCTGGCGGAAGTTTGAGCTGGCGGGCCAGTTCGTCCAGGTAGGCGCGCTCCATGAAGTGCTCTTCATCTACCAGCATGACGCTGGCGATGTACATCTCTGCAGCGATTTCAGGCGTCGTCGCGGCGCGGGCCACTTCGGCCGGGTCCAGCGGTTTGTTCAATTCGGCATGCAGCCAGTGCTGCAACTCTTGATCACCGGTGATTTTGGTGAATTCACCTTCGATCAGGTTGCGTTCACGTTCATCCACATGACCATCAGACTTGGCGGCGGCCACCAGCGCACGCAGGATGGCCTGACTGTGAATTTCAACCTGCTCGGGTGGCAGTCGGTCAATGGTCTGAGGTTCTGACTGCGAGGCATTCGCCTGGTTGGCCTGCCAATTGCCATACGCCTTGTAGGCCAGCACACCCAACGCCGCCAACCCACCGTACGTCAGCACCTTGCCGCCGACTTTGCGTGCGCCTTTATTGCCGATTAACAAGCCCATGGCTCCAGACGCCAGAGCACCACCACCTGCCCCGGATAGCAGACTGCTCAGACCTCCACCGCCCGCTCCGCCCAGCAACCCTGCCAGACCACCAGCCGCCGAAGATTTCTTGTCGCCCGACCGACCGCCCGAGCCGCCCGCCTTGTTTTGCAACATGTCTTGGCCGGACTTGAGAAGTTGGTCGAGTAAGCCACGCGTATTCATGGGAAGCCTCATAAAAGTTGTCAGACAATTCTGTGACAAGCAGATTAGAGAGAAGTGTGTCGAGGCAGGCGCTGGTTGTGCTTCTGGATGTTGCAACTGCCCCGGCGCTGCTGCACATTGTTGGGATTCCAATAATTGACAAGCCACGTTGCTTTCTCCCTGCTTCACTTAAGCTGTTGATAACTGCCCCGACCATAAATAGATAAGAGGGATTTTTATGTCAGCACACAGAACCGCACTGCTCAGCGCCATCATTACCAGCCTGTTTGCCAGCGCCAGCCTGCAGGCCGCCGAAACGCTCAAGATGGTCGGCGACGGTGAAGGCCAGCTGGATATCGTGGCCTGGCCCGGCTATATCGAACGCGGCGAAAGCGACAAGGCCTACGATTGGGTGACCGGTTTCGAGCAGGAAACCGGCTGCAAGGTCAACGTCAAAACCGCAGCAACCTCAGACGAAATGGTCAGCCTGATGACCAAGGGCGGTTACGATCTGGTGACCGCGTCCGGCGATGCTTCGTTGCGCCTGATCGCCGGCAAGCGCGTCCAGCCCATCAACCCCGAGCTGATATCCAACTGGCGCAATATCGACCCGCGCCTGATGGGCGGCCCGTGGTACGTGGTTGACCGGCAGACGTATGGCACGCCCTATCAATGGGGTCCGAATGTGCTGATGTATAACACCGAGGTCTTCAAAGTCCCGCCGATCAGCTGGAGCGTAGTGTTCGAAGCTCAGGACCTGCCTGATGGCAAGCCCAACAAAGGGCGGGTCCAGGCGTATGACGGTCCGATCTACATTGCCGATGCCGCGCTGTACCTGAAGTCAGCCAAGCCTGAGCTGGGTATCGTCGACCCCTATCAGTTGACTGAAACCCAATACGCCGCCGTGCTTGACCTGCTGCGCAAACAGCAGCCGCTTATCCACCGTTACTGGCACGACGCAACGGTACAGATGAGTGATGTGAAGAACGAAGGTGTGGTGGCTACCAGCTCCTGGGGCTACATGGTCAACGGCCTGCAAGCCGACAAGCAGCCGGTGGCTTCGACCATACCCAAAGAAGGCGCAACCGGCTGGGCCGATACGACGATGCTGCACGCGGAAGCCAAACACCCCAACTGTGCCTATAAGTGGATGAACTGGTCATTGCAACCGAAAGTCCAGGGTGACATCGCAGCGTGGTTCGGCTCCCTGCCAGCGGTGCCGGCAGCCTGCAAGGCCAGCGACCTGCTCGGCCCACAAGGCTGCGCGACCAACGGCTTTGACCAGTTCGAGCACATCGCCTTCTGGAAAACCCCGCAAGCCGAGGGTGGCAAGTTCGTGCCTTATAGCCGCTGGACTCAGGACTACATCGCGATAATGGGTGGGCGTTAATCACTGAGCCTTGTGGGAGCGACCGGGGTGGCGCTCCACCTTTCTCGCGAAGAGGCCAGCAAAGCCGGCATATCTTCAGTGCCTGAAACATTGCCTTCGCAAGCAAGGTGGAGCGCCACCCCGGTCGCTCCCACAAGCTCGACGGCCAATTGGAGCTCCACCATGCCCCTTGCAGTCCAGTTCACCCATGTATCCCGGCAATTTGGCGAGGTGAAGGCCGTTGACCGGCTGTCTATAGAGATCGAAGACGGCGAGTTCTTTTCCATGCTGGGGCCGTCAGGTTCCGGCAAAACTACCTGTCTGCGATTGATTGCCGGTTTCGAGCAACCCAACGAAGGCTCGATCCACATCCATGGAGAAGAAGCCACGGGCCTCCCGCCTTACCAACGGGACGTAAACACGGTGTTTCAGGATTACGCGTTGTTCCCGCACATGAACGTCCGTGACAACGTCGCCTACGGCTTGAGAGTCAAAGGGATAGGCAAGCAGGAACGTTACAGCCGCGCCGATGAGGCCCTGGCAATGGTTGCCCTGGATGGCTACGGCGCACGTAAACCGGTTCAGCTTTCCGGCGGGCAACGGCAACGGGTGGCGTTGGCTCGGGCTCTGGTCAACCGTCCACGGGTGCTGCTACTGGATGAGCCGCTGGGAGCGCTGGACCTCAAGCTACGAGAGCAGATGCAAGGCGAACTGAAAAAACTTCAGCGCCAGCTGGGGATCACGTTCATCTTCGTCACCCACGATCAGACTGAAGCCTTGTCCATGTCCGACCGCGTAGCTGTATTCAACAAAGGCCGCATCGAACAGATTGATACCCCGCGCAATTTGTACATGAAACCGGCAACCCGTTTTGTCGCCGAGTTCGTCGGCACTTCGAACGTTGTGCAGGGCGATCTGGCCCGCCAGTTGAGTGGCAGCCCGCAACCCTTCTCGATTCGGCCGGAGTACATTCGCTTCGCTCAGGGCCCCCTGGGCATCGATGAAGTTGAAATCAGCGGCCTGCTGCGAGACGTTCAGTATCAGGGCAGCGCGACTCGCTACGAACTGACGCTGGATAACGGCCAGAGCCTGAGCGTCAGCCAGCCCAACACCGACTGGCAGGACAACAGCTCACGTCTCCAGACTGGCCGACGTCTGTCAGCGCGTTGGTCAAGGCACGCCATGGTTGTGCTGCGCGATGGTCCTGCTGGCGAAGGTTTGTAAAATGAGCCAGCCCCTCGCTGAACCGGCAATGGATACTCGGGGTTCACCCTTGCGGCGAATCTCGACACTGCTGTACACGCGGCCGAATCTTTACCTGTCATTGCTGCTGGTCCCGCCGCTGATCTGGTTCGGCGCGGTGTACCTCGGCTCGCTGCTCGCTCTGTTGTGGCAGGGTTTCTATACCTTCGACGACTTCAGCATGACGGTCACGCCGGAGCTGACCCTGGCCAATTTTCGTGCGCTGTTCCACCCGGCCAATTTCGACGTGATCAAGCGCACGCTGGTGATGGCGATTGCCGTCTCCATCGCCAGCGGCATCATCGCCTTCCCCATCGCCTATTACATGGCGCGCCATACCACCGGCAAAACCAAGGCGTTTTTCTATATCGCGGTGATGCTGCCGATGTGGGCCAGTTACATCGTCAAGGCTTATGCCTGGACGTTACTGCTGGCCAAAGGCGGCGTGGCCCAATGGTTTGTGCAGAAGCTGGGGCTGGAACCGGTTCTGCAATTCATCCTCGGGATTCCGGGGGTCGGCGGCAGCACCTTGTCGACCTCGTATCTGGGACGATTTCTGGTGTTCGTCTATATCTGGCTGCCCTTCATGATCCTGCCGATCCAGGCCTCGCTGGAACGTCTGCCGCCCTCTTTGCTGCAAGCGTCCGCCGACCTCGGCGCACGCCCACGTCAGACTTTCATGCGGGTGAGCTTGCCGTTATCGATCCCCGGCATCGCTGCAGGCTCGATCTTTACCTTTTCCCTGACCCTGGGTGACTTCATCGTCCCGCAACTGATCGGCCCGCCTGGCTATTTCATTGGCAGTATGGTCTACGCCCAACAAGGTGCGATCGGCAACTTGCCCATGGCAGCAGCCTTCACCCTGGTACCGATCGTGCTGATTGCGATTTACCTGTCTATCGTCAAACGCCTGGGGGCATTCGATGCGCTCTAAGCCTGTGTCTCATTCAGAGCGCGCCCCCATCGGCCTGAAGATCGCCGCGTGGGGCGGATTGGTGTTTCTACATTTCCCGATCCTGATCATCTTTCTATACGCGTTCAACACCCAGGATGCAGCCTTCAGTTTTCCGCCCCAGGGCTTCACCCTCAAGTGGTTCAGCGTGGCCTTTTCCCGGCCGGATATTCTGGAAGCGATCAAGCTCTCATTGAAGATCGCCTGCATCGCGACGCTGATCGCCCTGGTGCTCGGCACGCTGGCCTCGCTGGCGCTGTACCGACGCGCCTTCTTTGGTAAAGACGTCATCTCTCTGGTGCTGATCCTGCCCATCGCCCTGCCCGGCATCATCACCGGTCTGGCATTGCTGGCAGCGTTCAAGACACTGGGCATCGAGCCGGGCATGTTCACCATCATCGTCGGCCATGCAACGTTTTGCGTGGTGATTGTCTTCAACAACGTCATCGCCCGCCTGCGCCGCACGTCCCAGAGCCTGATCGAAGCCTCGATGGATCTGGGTGCCGATGGATGGCAGACCTTTCGCTACATCATCCTGCCCAATCTCGGCTCGGCGCTGCTGGCCGGTGGCATGCTGGCGTTTGCCCTGTCTTTCGATGAAATCATCGTCACGACATTTACCGCCGGGCATGAGCGCACGCTGCCCATCTGGTTGCTCAACCAGTTGAGCCGCCCTCGGGATGTGCCGGTGACCAACGTGGTCGCCATGCTGGTGATGCTGGTCACAATGTTGCCGATCCTCGGCGCTTACTATCTGACACGCGGCGGTGAGGGTGTGGCCGGAAGTGGCGGAAAATAATTCACAGCCTGTGTCGTTCAAATGGAGAAGAGCATGCAAACCAAACTGTTGATCAACGGCCAGTTAGTCAAAGGCGAAGGTCCGGTGCAGGCTGTATTCAACCCTGCGCTGGGCAGAGTGCTGGCGGAAATCAATGAGGCCAGCGAAGCCCAGGTGGATGCCGCCGTGCGGGCAGCCGATACGGCCTTTGAAAGCTGGTCGCAAACAGTGCCCAAGGACCGATCGCTGTTGCTGCTGAAACTGGCCGATGCCATCGAAGCCCACGCTGAAGAGTTTGCCAAACTGGAGTCGGACAATTGCGGCAAGCCTTACAGCGCTGCGCTGAATGACGAGATTCCAGCCATCGCCGATGTGTTCCGCTTCTTCGCCGGCGCCAGTCGCTGCATGGGCGGATCGGCGGCGGGTGAATACCTGCCGGGGCATACCTCGATGATCCGCCGCGACCCGATTGGCGTGATCGCCTCCATTGCGCCGTGGAATTACCCGCTGATGATGGTCGCCTGGAAGGTCGCTCCAGCGTTGGCGGCGGGCAATACCGTGGTGCTTAAACCCTCGGAAATGACTCCCCTTACCGCGCTGCGTCTGGTGGAACTGGCGGCGGGTATTTTCCCGGCGGGGGTACTCAATCTGGTTTTCGGGCGCGGTACCTCGGTGGGCAATGCGCTGGTGACCCATTCGAAAGTGCGCATGGTATCCCTCACCGGCGCCATAGCCACCGGCTCACATATCATTTCCAGCACCGCCAGCAGCGTAAAACGCATGCACATGGAGCTGGGCGGCAAGGCGCCCGTGATCATTTTCGACGACGCCGACATTGATGCCGCCGTCGAGGGCATTCGCACCTTTGGCTTTTACAACGCGGGTCAGGATTGCACCGCCGCTTGCCGTATCTACGCGCAAAAAGACATTTACGACGCCTTTGTCGCCAAGCTCGGTGAGGCGGTCAGTACCATCAAATATGGTCTGCAGAGCGATCTGACCACCGAAATGGGGCCATTGATCAGTGCCCATCATCGGGATCGCGTGGCAGGTTTTGTCGAACGTGCACTGGCTCAGTCGCACATTCGGCTGATCACTGGCGGTAAAGCAGTGGATGGCAATGGCTTCTTTTTCGAACCCACGGTGATTGCCGACGCCCAGCAGGACGACGAAATCGTGCGGCGTGAAGTGTTCGGACCGGTGGTCTCTGTCACCCGCTTCGACGACGAAGCTCAGGTATTGGCCTGGGCCAACGAATCCGATTACGGCCTGGCCTCATCCGTCTGGACCCAGGACATCGGCCGCGCCCATCGCCTGGCCGCGCGCTTGCAATACGGCTGCACTTGGGTGAACACGCACTTCATGCTGGTCAGCGAAATGCCCCACGGCGGGCAGAAGCTTTCGGGTTACGGCAAAGACATGTCGATGTATGGACTGGAGGACTACACCACGGTCCGGCATGTGATGTTCAAGCATTGAGCGTCACACACCTCGGTTCTGTAGGAGCAACCGAGGTTATGAGGCCCGGGATAGCGGTGTGTCAGGCAGACCTCGGTTCTGTAGGAGCGCACCGAGGTTACGAGGCCCGCGATTGCGGTGTGTCAGACAGACCTCGGTTCTGTAGGAGCTGCCGAAGGCTGCGAGCAGCGGTGGTTCAGATACACCGCGGTGGGGGCGCATTTTAATCGCGCAAATCAGACTCATGAATCGGCTGATCACGATGGGTTGCGCGCTGATACTGGGCGGGCCAGGTGGCTTTGCGGCCGCCCAGGTCGTCATCGGCATGCAGCGGCCAGTAAGGGTCGCGCAACAGCTCCCGAGCCAGCAGGATGATGTCGGCCTGACCGGTACGCAGGATGTGTTCGGCCTGAGCGGGCTCGGTGATCATACCCACGGTGCCAGTGGCAATGCCGGATTCCTTGCGGACACGCTCGGCGAAACGGGTTTGATAACCAGGGCCTACCGGGATTTCCGCGTTGGCCGCAGTGCCACCCGATGACACATCAATCAGATCAACACCCAAGTCTTTCAAGCGACGGGCCAGCTCAACGGTTTCATCCGGATTCCAGCCATCCTCCACCCAATCCGTCGCAGACACTCGTACAAACAACGGCAGCTCTTCAGGCCAGACAGCGCGCACGGCTTGGGTGACTTCCAGAGTCAGACGAATGCGATTCTCGAACGAGCCGCCATATTGATCCTGACGCTGGTTGCTCAGTGGCGAGAGGAACTGATGCAGCAGATAGCCGTGGGCCGCGTGGACTTCCACCACTTTGAAACCGGCGGTCAGCGCCCGCTTGGCAGAGGCGACGAATGCCTGGATGACTTCCTGAATCTGCGCCTCGCTCAGTTGCACAGGTGCCGTGTGTTTTGGATCGAAGGCAATCGGCGAAGGCCCCCACGGCGTCCAGCCACCCTCGTCCGCCTTGATGCTGCCGGACTTACCCAGCCACGGACGCCAGGTACTGGCCTTGCGCCCGGCATGGGCGAGCTGGATACCGGCGACAGCACCTTGCGCGGTGATGAAACGCGTGATGCGCTGCAGGCCTTCGATCTGCTCGTCCTTCCACAGCCCCAGGTCTTCCGGGGTGATTCGGCCGTCTGCGGTCACGGCAGTGGCTTCGGTGAAGATCAGACCGGCGCCGCCCACAGCGCGGCTACCGAGATGTACCAGGTGCCAGTCATTGGCCAAACCATCGACAGACGAGTACTGGCACATGGGGGAAACTGCGATGCGATTGAGCAAAGTCAATTGGCGCAGGGTGTAGGGCTCTAACAACAGGCTCATGGGGACCTCTCAGGCAGGATTTGGACAGTGCATATAGCCTAGTCGACAATACCGTCCCGCCGAGGGTTCCTGCTGATTGCTAGCGCGGTGCGATGTGGGCAACCATCAACTGCACGGTTTCATTGCCACGAAACTCGTTGAGGTCGAGCTTGTAAGCGAGTTCCACCCAGCGAATGTTGGGGTTGGGCCAGATATCCCGGTCGACACCGAAGGCAATCGCATCCAGCTTTACCGTGCCGCATTCGCTTTTGAGCACCATCTTCAAATGACGCTCGCCAACGACCCGCTGCTCGACCAACTGGAATACGCCATGGAACAACGGCTCAGGAAAATGCTGGCCCCACGGCCCGGCATTACGCAGGGCGCGGGCCAGTTCAAGATGAAACTCCTCGACCGCCAGCGCGCCGTCGGACAGCAAGCGGCCCGTCAGGTCTTCTTCCTGAAGCTGACGCCGCACTTCTTCATCAAACGCCTGAGCGAAAGCCGGGAAGTTCTGTTCAGGTAATGACAGCCCCGCCGCCATCGCGTGCCCCCCGAACTTGCTGATCAGTTCGGGGTGACGCGCCGCCACGGCGTCCAGTGCATCGCGGATATGAAAACCTGCCACCGAGCGAGCGGAGCCTTTGAGCACGCCCTCGCCTGCACTGGCGAATGCGATGGTCGGGCGGTGATAGCGATCCTTGAGACGCGACGCCAGGATACCGATGACGCCCTGGTGCCAGTCCGGCTCGAACACACAAAGTCCGAACGGCATGGATTCCAATGGCAGATCCTTCAGCTGGGCCAGCGCCTCGCGCTGCATGCCCTGCTCGATGGATTTGCGGTCCTGATTGAGTTCATCCAGCTGCACGGCCATTTCCCTGGCCAGGGTTTCGTCTTCGCAGAGCAGGCATTCAATGCCAAGGCTCATGTCATCCAGACGCCCTGCCGCGTTCAGACGCGGGCCGAGGATAAACCCCAGGTCTGTGGAGGTAATACGTTTGTGATCACGACGAGCGACCTCCAGGATCGCTTTGAGACCAGGACGCGCGCGACCAGCACGAATACGCATCAAACCTTGATGCACGAGGATGCGATTGTTGGTATCCAGCGGCACCACGTCAGCCACGCTACCCAGCGCGACCAGATCCAGCAGTTCGCCCAGATTCGGTTGAGCACGCTGGTTAGCCTCAAACCAGCCGTTGTCACGCAGGCGTGCGCGCAAAGCCATCAGCACGTAGAAAATCACCCCGACACCCGCCAGCGCCTTGCTTGGGAAAGTGCAACCCGGCTGGTTGGGATTGACGATGGCATCGGCGGCCGGTAATTCATGACCAGGCAAGTGGTGATCGGTCACCAGCACCTGCAAACCGGCAGCCTTGGCCGCCGCGACGCCTTCAACGCTGGAAATGCCGTTATCGACCGTCATCAGCAACTGCGGCGCGCGCTGCAATGCCACGGCGACGATTTCCGGCGTCAGGCCATAGCCGTATTCAAAACGGTTGGGCACCAGATAATCGACGTGCTCAGCGCCCAACAACCTCAGGCCCAGCACACCTACCGTGCTGGCCGTGGCGCCGTCAGCATCGAAGTCGCCGACGATAAGAATGCGCTGTCGCTCCTGCAAGGCCGTGACCAGCAAATCCACTGCGGCATCGATGCCTTTGAGCTGCTGATACGGGATCAACCGCGCAAGGCTTTTATCCAGCTCTGCTTCGGACTGCACGCCCCGCGCGGCGTAAAGCCGGGTCAGCAAAGGCGGCAGATCGCCGAGAAAAGGCAGGGTTTGCGGCAATGTACGAGGTTCGATGCGCATGCGGTTTTCGCTGATTCCTGGAAAACTAACTGATTGAAACGTTTCACTGTAGGAGCGAGCTTGCTCGCGATAGCGTCAGATCAGACGATAATTTATCGACAGTTAAAACCAATCGCGAGCAAGCTCGCTCCTACAGAGATTCCACCACCTGAAAGATGTCAGTATCAGCCGCGCTCACCCGCCAGCCATTGCAACTGGACTTCATGCTGACCGCGATCGTCGGTGACGAAAATCGTCCCTTCGCTGATCATCACGTCCCACTTGATAACCCGTGGCATATCCTTGGCCAGCACTTCCAGAACTTCCTGGGGTACGGCGGCGATGTTGACGTTTTTCAGGTTCTTGATCGCTGGGATTACTTTGCCCTCCCAGACGCGCAGGCTGCCATAAGCCAGCAGACTGGTGCGTTCGGTACGGCGCGAGCACCAGGTCAGACGATCTGCGTCCGGCTGGCCGACTTCGATCCAGTGTAGAACACGATCATCCAGGCTTTTTTCCCAGAGCGCCGGCTCGTCCACGTCCGACAATCCACGGCCGAATGACAACTGTTCGTTGTACCAGAACGCGTAGGCCAGCAAGCGCACGGTCATGCGCTCCTCGGTTTCAGACGGGTGACGGGCGATGGTCTGTTTGACGCTTTCGTAAACCCCACGATCAAGATCGGTGAGGTTGAGTTCGAATTTGTAGGTCGTGGACGGCTGGGCCATGAACGGGCTTCTAGAGGCGGGAAAGGCGGCAAGTCTACCCGATGCAGGGCTGAGGAACGACCCGGACAAGCTGATCGGTTACTTGCCTGGAGTTGCAGGTGACAGGCATGCGAGAAAACACCTGCGTATCAGTACATATTCGCGACTCGAAACGATATTCTGCGCAACCGGCATCCAGCGCTGACAAGCCGCTTGATTTGGGCGCCCGCCAGTTCCTCGTCATATGACGCTCTATACTCAGCCATTTCCTGGGGAAGATACCGCGAATGCCTTATCGCACCTCATCGTTCAAGAGGTTGCCCCTGACCATCGCTCTGGCAGCGTTCTGCCAGCTAAGCATGCCAGGCACGAGTTACGCCAAGGACACCCTCATCTGGCTCTTGCGGGATATGCCGCCGGTGACGATCTTTTCCGGGCCGGATCAGGGCAAGGGGGCCATAGACCAACTCTTGCCGCTGCTCACGGCGCGAATGCCGGAATACGAACACCTGCTGATGCATGTCAATCGCGCTCGGGGCATGCAAATGCTCAAAGACGAGACGTTTACCTGCGATCCCATGCTGCTATGGACGGCGGAGCGGGCCAAGAGTTTGATTTTCTCTATTCCAACCTATGCCGTTGCCAGCAATGGCCTGATCGTGCGCCGTCGGGATATGGAGAAGTTCACTCCCTTCATGGAAGGCAAGTCGGTTGATCTGGCTGCACTGCTGGAGAGCAAGTCAATCAAGATCGGTATTGTCGCCGAGCGTAGTTACGGCCAGGTCATCGATCCGATCCTGAAAAGTGTGCCTCAGGAAGAGCTGAACCTGCATTACGGCAATGACGCCATAGGCAGCCTGCTGCAAATGGAGCGACTTGGGCGTCTGGAGGCGCTGATCAGCTACTGGCCTGAAGCACTCTATCAGGCGCGACAGCAAGGCATCCTCGCTCAGGACCTGGTTTTTTTACCGGTAAAGGGAACGCCCAAGTATCAATTCACCCACATCGCTTGCTCGAACACGCCCGAAGGCAAACAGGCTATTGAAGTGATCAACCGTGAAATGCGGGTGCTGCGCGAGAGCAAACTGGTGGAACTGTATGCTCAGTGGCTGCCATCGCCAGAGCGGGAGGAATACCTGCAGGACGCCAAGGCATTTTTTGAAGACTCGAGGAAATGAAGCTTCTAACCGAGGCGCATTACCCGGGCTGAAAAAAAGAAACCCCGAGTAGCGGGGAGACTACTCGGGGTAAACCGTGGCCCATCGGGACCAGTACGGGACTTCAAGCACCGGAGCACAATGTTTGAAGTCGTCGTAATTGATCAGAACGTCCATGAACCATAAGGTTCCAGTGCCCTTCAAACAAAAGGCTGGGCAGGGATGAACGGGCGATTTAGGGCCGCATGGCGCATGGCCGCGATCACGCAAGGTTCGATGCGACCTTCAGCCACCATCAAATCGCGACGCAGACCATCGACGACATCGGTAAGTTGGCGTTTGTCGCCAAGCTGTGCTGCCGAGAATGTGCGTTGGATGATCACTGCACCATCGGCATCCTTGAGCGACACCAGGCGCTCGCCCAACAGCCCTGCCGGACCTAGATCAGCCTGATACGGCGTCAGTGCTTCGCTTAGCAGTAAGCTGATATTTTCCATCTGGTTCACCACTCAACAGTTTGAATGCAAAGGTGCTTATCAATGACCATCGGCATCGATAGAAAGTTCTCGACGGGCTAGCTCGAGCATGCCTGCCGGATGTGACAGGAAAAAAACGCCAGCGATGAAAAGATCGGTCCGTAGGATACTTCCTTCAAGATCCTGACCATTTCCTACAGACGTGCGCTGCCTCATCCTGACCTCAGGAGCGATCAAGACTGCAATGCTGCGTGCCTTCTTCATTGAGGCGTTCAGACGCAACGGAGCACAGCTTGAGCGACTTCCCAGTTCAAACCTTGCGCATTCTTTTGGCGGGCGATCATCCGATATTTCGCATGGGCCTGCAGACTGTGGCCGAACAAGTGCCTGACGCCCAAGTGGTTGCTCAGGCCCTGACCGCCGATGAGCGCCTGCAACTGCTGCATCGGCATAATCCTGAACTGTTGATCACTGATTTATTGATGCCCGCCGATCAGCAAGCCAAGGATTTACAACTGCTGACCGACATCCGCAAAAAATTTCCAGAGCTGCGCATTCTGGTCGTCACGTCTGTAGAGGACGGGCAACTGCTTCGGTCAATTCTCAGATTGAAGGTCCAGGGTCTGATGAACAAAACCCATGTGCTCATAGAATTGCCCGCAGCCATCGCTTCGATTCGCCGAGAGCGCCCCTACATAGCCAACTCCGTACGTAATGCCATGCTCGAGGCGCTGCAACAGGAAAAGGCCCGCCCCAAGACGTTGGAACAACTCTCGCCACGAGAGCAGGAGGTATTGAAACTGTTTGCTACGGGAGCCTCGGTGAGCCAAATAGCCGAGCGACTCAGCCGCAGCAAACAGACGGTCAGTGCGCAGAAAATAAGTGCAATGCGCAAGCTCAGGCTGACCACCGACGTGGCGTTGCTGATCTACCTGCAGAAAAAGGCTTGAGCTTTACGGCTGGGTCGTCCTCGCTTGTCTGGCGTGATCTGCCCGCTGCCCGGCGTCCAGTAACGGCCTCTCTAGCTGGTTGCGCTCGGTAATGTCAATCCAGCCACCCAGCAACCCCTGAAGCTCACCATCTGCCCGGTAGAAGGGCACAGTCCATTGCCACGCGTCTATCCGCCTGCCTCGCAGCTGCATGCTACGGTCAATGAAGATTGGCTGCCGCGTCTCCAGCAATTTGAGGTAATCACCATGTAACTGGCCCGCTATCTCCGGCGGGATCAATTCCACATCAATCAGACGTCGTCCATTCATTTGCTCGAAACTGATACCCAGGCTCTCCTCATAACTTCGATTGCACGAGATCAACCGCCCTTTCAGATCACGGACATAAATGGGGTTGGGAATGCCATTGAGCAGCGCGTGCTTGAAAGCCAACTGATCATTGAGCGCTTCTTCAGCTTTGCGGCGCTGATGAATCTGCACCTTGAGGCGACTGCTCCACGCCAGAGAGATCAGTCCCATCAGCAAGGCAAAGACCAACAGCCAATAGACCCAGTCGGGTATCCGGCTCCAGAGTGACGGCTGAGGAGCGAAGGACGAAAGCCACTTGGTACGAATCGCCCGCATCTCAGAGACGGGAAACTCTTCGAGACTTTTGTTAAGAATGCCGAGTAATTCAAGGTGTGACTTGACGACTGAAAACCTGTCCGGCGACCACCAGCCTTCGACACTGCGCCCAACGTTGAGGCCATCCGGGGGAGACAGATGAGCACCCGCCTCATTCTGAATCGTTGCAGCCGCCTTACCCGACCGCACCAGTCGACGGGCTTCTTCGTAATTTTCCACCAGATGCAGTTTTATCTGCGGATGCTCGCGCCTGATGTCTTCCTCCAAGACATGCCGCGCGCGTAACGCAAGGGTCTTGCCATGCAACTCCTGCAAGGAGAGAGGCGAAGACTCGCTCGACCTGTGGACAAAAACCCAACTGTTACCGCCGAACGAATAACTGAAAGTGAGTAATTTCCTGCGTTCGGCGTTCTCGCCAAGATGGGTGGTCATCAGTGCCTGACCGCTATGCAAAGTAGCGTAAGTCTGTTCGATCGTTGTGGCTTCTCTATGCACGAACTGTAGACCGGTCAGCCGGGATATCCGACTCAGTACATCGACATTCAAACCGACCCACTGGCCGTTCCGATCCCGATAGATATAAGGCGGATGCTGTTCGGAGACAACGGTGACGACTGGATGCCTGGCGATCCACTCTCGCTCGTTGCGGTTCAACGCCACGCCCTGGCCAGCCACATCAGCGCCAAGGCCCAAGGTCCAGCGCGAGAGCAATTCTCGAGTCACCGAAGACTCCACGCTGTCTATTGCTGTATCAATCAACGCCAAGAGCGGTGTCTGTTCATTGCGCACCGCGAAGGAAAAAGCGTCCTGAGGTAACACGCTGTCAGAATGGACCTGCAAGCCCAGATAAGGGCGCAGTGAAAGGTAGGAGCGAGCAATGAGCTCATTGCCGATGAAGGCATCTGCGTCACCCTGACTGACCGCCTCCATCGCACTGAACATACTCGGCGCGACGATAATTTCGCTGTCAGGGTAAGCCGCATGCAACGCCTGCTGGCTGACGTACCCATCGATTACCACCAGCGTCTTGCCCTGGAACCCGTCTGCAATCTCACGGCCCATGCCTCGGGCCACCACCACCGATCGATCGGCGATATAGCCCCTGGATAAGCGCAGCTGCTCAAACCCGCGTTCGAAGTTATTGGCAATAGTGATGATATCTATCGTGCCATTGCGCAACGCGTTGATCGCATCCTCAGTCTTGGCAAACCCCACTACCTGCATTTTGACGTTAAGCATGCTACCGGTCAGCGCCAGATAATCGGCACTGATGCCTTGGTAGAGATTGCGATCGCTGGCGATATCAATCGGCTCATAATCTACCGTCGCAATACCCACTCTCAAGACGGCCTGCTGATCCAGCCACTGACGATCCCTGGCTGAAAGCGGCAGCGGATCCACCGCCACGAAGGGTGCTGGCAGACGAAACGGCAAACTGTACGCAGCCAGGGCGCGCTGACTGAACAACAGCACCAGAAGAAATAACAGCGCGCCGAAAGTGCGCTTGATAGTAGCGATGCGCTTATGGTCAACCGCGCTCCACTTGCTTGCATTATTCACAACAACTAACTCATCCGTAAGTGATTCACCTCCAAAGTGTGACATGCGCAAATGATAAGGCCCGCTGGTGGGCGGGCCTTAAGTTGTTACACGACTATTCCGTTATAGCGGTTTACCGCGATTGCCATGCTGGCTGACGAAGGCCTGTATGGCTTTCAGGTCATTCGGCAAAACGGTGCAGCGTTCGTCGCGCTCGAATAAATCAGACAAATGTGTAGGTAGCTCAAGCGCTTTTCCTACACCGGCTTTCTCCACTGCTTCGGGGAATTTCACCGGATGAGCCGTTCCCAGGATCACCATCGGGATATCCAGACTGCGGCGACAGGCACGCGCTGCTTTCACGCCGATAGCCGTATGCGGGTCCAGCAGCTCGCCGGTCTGGGCAAACACTTCGGCAATGGTTTCGCACGTCTGCTCATCACTGACTGCCAGGGAGTCGAACAGCTTGCGGGTTTCAGTCCAGCGTTCTTCTTCAACACTGAAACCGCCGCCCTGTTTGAAGGTATCCATCAAACCGGCAATGGCAGCGCCATTACGCCCGTGCATGTCGAACAGCAAACGCTCGAAGTTCGACGAGACCATGATGTCCATCGAGGGCGACAAGGTCGCGTGCAGGGTTTCCTTGACGTACTGATTGCCGCTCATGAAGCGATGCAGGATGTCGTTGCGGTTGGTCGCCACGATCAATTGATTGATCGGCAGCCCCATATTGCGCGCCAGGTAACCGGCGAAAATATCGCCGAAGTTGCCGGTTGGCACCGAGAACGATACTGAACGCGCCGGCCCACCCAGTTGCAGGGAGGCGTGGAAGTAATAAACGATCTGGGCCATGATCCGCGCCCAGTTGATCGAGTTGACCGCGACCAGACGAGTGCCCTTGAGAAAGCTCTGGTCAGCGAAGCTGTTCTTGACCATTTCCTGGCAATCGTCGAAGTTGCCTTCCACGGCGATGTTATGGATGTTGTCGCCGAAAATCGTGGTCATCTGCCGACGCTGGACATCGGAAACCCGATTGTTCGGGTGCAGGATGAAGATGTCGACGTTATCGCACTTGCGGCAGCCTTCAATGGCAGCAGAGCCGGTATCACCCGATGTTGCGCCAATGATCACCACGCGCTCGCCGCGCTTGGCCAATACGTAATCCAGCAGTCGACCCAGCAATTGCAAGGCGAAGTCCTTGAACGCCAGGGTCGGACCATGGAACAGCTCAAGCACCCATTCGTTACCGTTCAGCTGGCGTAACGGTGCGACGGAACTGTGGGTAAACACGCCGTAGGTTTCTTCGAGGATCTTCTTGAAATCCGCATCCGGAATGCTGCCGGTCACAAACGGGCGCATCACCCGGAAAGCCAGTTCGTGATACGGCAAGCCAGCCCAGGAAGCGATTTCTTCCTGAGTGAAACGTGGCAGGTTTTCCGGAACGTACAGACCGCCATCGCTGGCCAGACCGGTCAACAACACGTCTTCGAAATTCAGGGCCGGCGCCTGGCCGCGGGTGCTGATATAGCGCATAAGATTTCAAACCTTCGGTTTGAGCTGCGAGCTGCAAGCTGCAAGCTGCAAGTAAAAGCGACTGGCTTCTAGCTTGCGGCTTGCGGCTTGCGGCTTGCCGCTCTCAATTAATTGAGATGTTCAACGCGGATCCGAACCACCGGGCCAACCACGTCCTGCAATGCTTCCAGGGCCTCAATGGCATCATTCATACGCTGCTCGACCACGCGATGGGTCAGCAGAATCATCGGCACCAGGCCGTCCTGCTCTTCGACTTCCTTCTGCATGATCGACTCGATGTTGATGCCGCGCTCCGACAGGATGCTCGCTACCTGAGCCAGCACGCCGGGATGATCCTTGGCCTGAATTCGCAGGTAATACGCGCTTTCACAGGCATCGATCGACAGAATCGGATGAGCGGACAACGAGTCCGGCTGGAAAGCCAGATGCGGTACGCGATTTTCCGGGTCGGAGGTCATTGCCCGGACAACGTCTACCAGATCGGCGATCACCGAAGAGGCCGTAGGCTCCATGCCTGCACCGGCGCCGTAGAACAACGTCGAGCCGGCGGCATCGCCATTGACCATCACGGCGTTCATCACGCCGTTGACGTTGGCGATCAGCCGGTCAGCCGGGATCAACGTCGGGTGCACACGCAGCTCGATACCGGCCGCAGTGCTGCGCGCCACGCCCAGGTGCTTGATGCGATAACCCAGTGCTTCGGCGTAGTTCACGTCAGCGGTGGTCAGCTTGGTGATGCCTTCGGTGTAGGCCTTATCGAATTGCAGCGGAATGCCAAACGCAATCGAGGCCAGAATGGTCAGCTTATGCGCAGCGTCGATACCTTCCACATCGAATGTCGGATCGGCTTCCGCGTAACCCAGCGCCTGGGCTTCTGCCAGGACATCCGGGAAGGTGCGGCCCTTCTCGCGCATCTCGGTAAGGATGAAGTTACCGGTGCCATTGATAATACCGGCGACCCAGTTGATGCGGTTTGCCGACAAGCCTTCGCGAATTGCCTTGATGACCGGGATACCACCAGCGACCGCAGCTTCAAACGCTACGATCACGCCCTTCTCACGCGCCTTGGCGAAAATCTCGTTACCGTGCACGGCAATCAGCGCTTTGTTGGCAGTGACGACGTGTTTGCCGTTTTCAATGGCCTTGAGTACCAGATCCCGGGCTACGGTATAGCCGCCGATCAGTTCAATGACGATATCGATTTCAGGGTTGGTTGCCACCGCGAAGACGTCGCTGGTGGTGGGTGTACCGGTAATCTGGCAGTTGGGGTTTGGCGTACGCATGGCAATTTGTGCCACTTCGATTCCACGCCCGGCACGGCGGGCAATCTCCTCGGCGTTACGCTGAAGTACGTTGAAGGTACCGCCACCGACGGTCCCCAGCCCACAGATGCCTACTTTGACCGGATTCACTATGAACTCCCCGTAAAACGACCGACTAAACGCCGGCCGTGGAAAACAGCTGCACGACGCGGTGCAGCTCTCTATTTACACAACGGTCATTGGACGCGCTGCTTTATTTGGCGCTGAGCGCCAGTTTGGCCACTTGTGCAGCGGGCTGGTAACCCGGAATCAACTGGCCGTCAGCCAAAACGATGGCCGGCGTGCCGTTCACACCGATCGATTGGCCCATTTCAAATTGTTTGGTTACAGGGTTGGCGCATTTTGCGGCCTGGATGTCCTTGCCATCGACCATGCGGTCCATGGCGCCCTTGCGATCCTTCGAACACCATACCGCCTGTAATTGCTCGTCACCCGGAGAACCCAGGCCCTGGCGCGGGAAGGCGACATATCGCACTTCGATGCCCATTTTGTTCAGCTGCGGCACTTCGGCGTGCAGCTTGTGGCAATACGGGCAGGTGGTGTCGGTGAACACTGTGATATGGGATTTGGTCTCGCCAATGGCCGGGTAGACCACCATTTCTGCGGTGGGAATACCGTTGATGGTTTTGGCGATGGCCAGGCGTTCGGTCTTCTCAGTCAGGTTGACCGGCTTGCCATCCTGAATCTGGAACAGATAGCCCTGCATCACGAACTGGCCATCCGGACTTGCATACAGCACGCGGCCACCCTTGAGCTTGACTTCGTACAGGCCGTTCAACGGACTGGCGCCAATGCTTTCAATCGGAAGTTCGAGTTTGAGTGAGTCCAGGGTCTTTCGAATGGCCTGGTCGGCGGCGGCATCGGCCTGAGCGAACATGCTGAAGGTACTGGCCAGCGCAACAGCTGCGACGGCGATAATCTGGTTCACACGCATGAAAACTCCTCGGGCGGTGGGCAGGCGGGTTGTGCCGAAAAAAATGGCACAAACTTCCATCTGCGAAACCGGCAAAGACTACCACATAAGCCCCGCAACACCGACCCGCCGTGACGCAAGACTGTTCTGATTTTTGTCGGTTTTTTTCGGCCTAACCGCGAGGATGATGCTTACTGTGCAAGTCTTGCAGACGAGCGCGGGCGACATGGGTGTAAATCTGGGTCGTAGACAGGTCGCTATGGCCCAGTAGCATCTGCACCACACGCAAATCCGCACCATGGTTAAGTAAATGCGTGGCGAACGCG
Organism: Pseudomonas syringae; assembly: GCF_000737245.1. Classification (GTDB taxonomy): domain Bacteria; phylum Pseudomonadota; class Gammaproteobacteria; order Pseudomonadales; family Pseudomonadaceae; genus Aquipseudomonas; species Aquipseudomonas syringae_J. The sequence goes on from NZ_JPQU01000067.1 coordinate 159,024, forward strand.
TGTCGCAAGGTGTGTGGCGAAAGGGATTTACTGACACCGGCCACCATCGCCTGATGTTTGATCCGGTGCCAGAAGGTCTGACGAGTCATTTGCTCACCGCGTTGACTGGGGAACAACACGTCGCTCGGACGCCCGCCCAACAGATCGTCGCGTGCACCGCGCATATAGCGCTCGATCCAGACGATGGCTTCCTCGCCCATCGGCACCAACCGCTCTTTGCTGCCTTTGCCCATGACACGCAGTACACCCTGACGCAGATTGACCTGCTCCAGCGTCAGACTGATCAGCTCGGTCACTCGCAGCCCGCAGGCATAAAGCACCTCAAGCATGGCTTTGTCACGCTGACCGATGGCTTCGCTCAAGTCAGGCGCGGCTAGTAGCGCTTCGACATCAGCTTCAGACAACGATTTGGGTAGTGGTCTGCCGAGCTGTGGCATATCTACCTGCAACGTCGGGTCAATTTGAATCATTTTTTCCCGCAGCAGATAGCGATAAAAACCACGCACGCCCGACAGGAACCGAGCCGTGGAGCGCGGCTTGTAAGCCTTGTCCACGCGCCATGCCAAGTGATCCAGGATGGCTTCGCGCCCTACGTTAATCAATTCCAGGCCTTGCTCCTGCAACCAGCCGTTGAAAAGGGCCAGATCACTGCGATAAGCATCACGGGTGTTATCCGACAGTCCTTTCTCCAGCCAGAGGGCGTCCAGAAAGCGGTCAATCAGCGGATCATCAATAGCAGACATAAATATTGGCGCTTATTAGCTGAACAGCACGGGCATGGTTGGCTGGGACAATAAAACCCCAGACACAAAAAAGCAGCCCGAAGGCTGCTTTTTCTTGCATCGGATTGCTGGACTTAAGCCAGTTTTTCCTTGATGCGAGCTGCTTTACCGGACAGGTCACGCAGGTAGTACAGTTTGGCCTTGCGAACGTCACCGCGACGTTTCACAGCCAGGCTGTCGATTTGCGGGCTGTAGGTCTGGAAAGTACGCTCAACGCCAACACCGTTGGAGATTTTACGAACAGTGAAAGCACTGTTCACGCCACGGTTACGCTTGGCAATTACAACGCCTTCGAACGCTTGCAGACGCGCGCGGTCGCCTTCCTTCACTTTCACCTGAACGACAACAGTGTCGCCCGGGGCAAAGGTAGGGATCTCTTTGGTCATCTGCTCTGCTTCGAGTGCAAGAATGATTTTGTTAGTCATGCTGTGCTCCTAAGGTAAATCGTCTGGATCTACCATCGATACGTTAACTATCGTCCCGTTCGCGGATGTATTCCGCGAGCAGCTTCTTCTCTTCTCCAGAAAGCGAGCGGCTTTCCAGAAGATCGGCGCGTCGTTCATAGGTCCGCCCAAGGGACTGCTGTAAACGCCAACGCCGGATGTGTGCGTGATTACCACTCAGTAACACGTCGGGAACACGCTGATCCACATACACCTCCGGTCGGGTGTAATGCGGGCAATCCAGCAGACCATCCGTGAAGGAATCTTCCTCCGCGGAGTCCGCATGCCCTAAAGCTCCAGGCAGCAGTCGCGTAACCGCATCGATCAGTACCATCGCCGGCAGCTCGCCACCGGAAAGTACATAGTCACCAATCGACCACTCTTCATCGACATGAGCTTCAATGAAACGCTCGTCAATGCCTTCATAACGACCGGCGATGAGGATAATCGCTTCCTCCTGCGCCAGTTCGCGTACCGCAGACTGATTCAGTTGGCGGCCTTGTGGCGACAGGTAAATAACCTTCGCCGCATCCCCTGCCGCTTGCCTGGCCTGAACCAGAGCATCTTCAAGGGGCTTGATCTTCATCACCATGCCCGGACCACCGCCAAATGGGCGATCATCCACCGTGTGATGCCGATCCGTGGTGTAGTCCCGCGGATTCCAACAAGTGAGCTGCAACAGCCCTTGTTTCACCGCACGGCTGGTAATGCCGTAATCGCTGATGGCGGAAAACATCTCGGGAAACAGACTGATCACTTCTATGCGCAGGCTAGCCATCGCTTAGAAGTCCGCATCCCAATCCACCTTCATCTCGCCGGCTACCAGATCGACTGCCAACACGCATTGCTCTGTATAGGGCAACAAGCGTTCGCGATCATCCAGGCTGCCTGCGCAGGGCTTGACCACCATTACATCGTTCGAGCCAGTCTCTAGCAGGTGATCGATTTTCCCGAGCAATTGCCCAAGTTGGTCGATGACCTTCAGACCTTCCAGCTGGTACCAGTAGTACTCGCCGTCGGTCAGATCAGGGAACAGGTTACGCGGCACGCAGATTTCAAAACCGGACAGAAGACGAGCCTCTTCACGGTCATCGAGACCTTTGAGCTTTGCGACCAGGAACTTGTTTTGCAAGCGTCCGCTGACCAGCTCTACCTGTTTAACGCTGCCCTCGCGCCGAAGCGTCCAGGTTTTGTAATCCAACAGGTTTCCAATCGGATCAGTAAAGGAAAAGACCTTCACTTCGCCGCGAACGCCATGAACCGAGTAAATCTTGCCAATGACGATCAAGTCGTCGGCAGTCGTTGGCGCCGCGTTCATATTGCTCAGGCCGCGACCTTGGTCTTGGCGTGTTCTTTCAACAACTGAGCAACGCGCTCGGAAGTTTGTGCACCTACGCTCAACCAGTAGTTCAGGCGCTCTTCGTTCACGGACAAACGAACTTCCTGACCACGGGCTACCGGGTTGAAGAAGCCAATTTGCTCTTTGTGTGAACCGTCGCGCGCATTGCGGCTATCGGTAACAGTCAGGTGGTAAAACGGGCGCTTTTTGGAGCCGCCCAGGGCAAGACGAATGGTTAGCATTGAACATCGTTCCTGTAGTCGGTGCTGCAAATCTAAGATGCACAGCGGGCATAGGTGCCCGAAAGGCCGCATATTCTAAGGAATATCCGGACTTTTGCAAATGTCTTTTTCCGGCGCCTATCGGCATGCCATCAAGATTTGCCAAGAAACCGCCTGTATCGACGGCTGGTGTGTGCCCGCAAAGCGGGCATTTGCGGGAGGTGAACCTCCCAGTGGTGAGGCGCGCGAATCACTCCGCGCGCGATACATCACATCTTTGGCATGCCACCGCCGGGCAACATTCCGCCCATGCCGCGCATCATTTTCTGCATTCCGCCTTTCGCGGAGAATTTTTTCATCATCTTCTGCATCTGTTTATGTTGCTTGATCAGACGCCCGATATCCTGAACCTGAGTCCCGGAGCCCATCGCAATGCGACGCTTGCGCGAACCGCTGATCAGCTCAGGGTCGCGGCGCTCGGCCGGGGTCATGGAGTTGATGATGGCCTCCATCTGCTTGAACTGCTTCTCTGCAGCGCCCTGGGCATTGCCCATTTGCGAGAGATTGACGCCGCCGATGCTTGGCAGTTTATCCATGAGCCCGCCAAGGCCGCCCATATTCTTCATTTGTTGCAGCTGATCGCGGAAGTCTTCGAGATCGAAGCCTTTGCCCTTCTTCAGCTTCTTGGCCAGCTTGTCGGCCTTGTCCTTGTCGAGGGTCTGTTCGGCCTGCTCGATCAGGCTGAGCACGTCGCCCATACCCAGGATGCGTGAAGCGATACGGTCCGGGTGAAACGGTTCGAGCGCGTCGCTCTTCTCGCCCATACCAATGAACTTGATCGGCTTGCCGGTAATTGCACGCACGGACAACGCCGCACCGCCACGGGCATCGCCGTCGACCTTGGTCAGGATCACACCGGTCAGCGGCAGAGCATCGCCGAATGCCTTGGCGGTGTTCGCCGCGTCCTGACCGGTCATGGCATCAACCACGAACAGGGTTTCAGCAGGCTTGACCGCCGCATGCAGGCCCTGGATCTCGCCCATCATCTCGACATCGATGTGCAGACGGCCAGCGGTATCGACGATAACCACGTCGATGAATTTCAGCTTCGCTTCCTTGATAGCCGCCTGAGCGATCTCGATCGGCTTCTGGCTGATATCGGACGGGAAGAAAGTGACGCCGATGTCGTTGGCCAGGGTCTCCAGCTGCTTAATGGCCGCAGGACGGTACACGTCCACCGAGACCACCATGACGGTTTTCTTTTTGCGCTCCTTGAGGAACTTGGCCAGCTTGCCCGCGGTGGTGGTTTTACCCGCACCCTGCAAACCCGCCATCAGGATGACTGCCGGAGGCGTGACGGCGAGGCTCAGCTCTTCGTTGGCCGCCCCCATCATGTCTTCCAGTTCGGCCTGGACGATTTTCACGAACGCCTGGCCCGGCGTCAGGCTGCGGGACACTTCAGTGCCGACAGCGCGTTCCTTGACCTTGTTGACGAAGTCTTTGACCACCGGCAAGGCAACGTCGGCTTCGAGCAAAGCCATACGCACTTCGCGCAAGGTGTCTTTAATGTTGTCTTCAGTCAGCTTCGCCTTGCCGGTGACGTGGCGAAGGGTCTGGGAGAGACGGTCTGTCAGGTTTTCAAACATGCGCGATCCTTTCAGGCTCTTGTCGAACCCCGGTTGGTGCGGCCCGGCCCGTAGTAAATATGGCGCTCGGCGAGCCTGCGGCTTGAGCAGGTCGCGGATTATAGCGAAGACTCCGCTGCACGGACACTACGGAGTCTGCTTCTGTGGTCTTTCGTGAAATGTCGGTTCTATGCCAAACTCAGCGCCTTTGCGGCCCGTCCATCAGGATTTATGTTCCCTTTGCCACCCAGCCTGCTCCCCAGCCTCGCCGCCGCCTGTCTTTACGCCGCTGCGACAACCTATCAAGGCATCCGCCTCAGTCAGGCGACACGAGCCGACAAACGGCTGCTTTGCCTGCTCGGCACGCTGGCAGTTATTGCCCATGCGTTCGGACTCTTTTCGCAACTGATCCGGCCGATCGGGCTTGGCCTGGACTTCTTCAGTGCCGCCAGCCTGATCGCATTGGCTGTCATCGCCCTGACGCTGCTGGCCACTGCGCGCATCCCGGTGGAAAATCTTCTGGTGCTGCTGTTCCCGCTGGGCTTGATCACAGTACTGCTCGCGCAGTTCGCTCCGGTCGGCACCGTGCAGCCCATCGTTGAAGAACCCGGCATCCTCAGCCATATCCTGCTGTCGATCCTGGCGTACGGCATGTTCACCATCGCGGTGTTCCAGGCGCTATTGCTGCTTGTTCAGGATTACCAGCTCAAGCACAAGCACCCGTCCGGGCTGATCAAGAACTTCCCCCCCCTGCAAACCATGGAAAGCCTGCTGTTCGGTTTTCTCTGGGCAGGCTGGTCGCTGCTTTCGCTGTCGCTGATTTCCGGCTGGCTGTTCGTCGAAAACCTGTTCGCCCAGCATCTGGTGCACAAAACCCTGCTGGCCTGTCTGGCGTGGGTGGTGTTCAGCGTGCTCTTGTGGGGTCGCAACCGGCTCGGCTGGCGCGGACACAAGGCTATCCGCTGGACTCTGGGCGGTTTTTGCCTGCTGATGCTGGCCTATTTCGGCAGCAAGCTGGTACGCGAATTCATTCTGCACATCTGACGGTCCGCTGATTATGGATAATTTGCCTATCGGCCCCATGCTGGGTGTCGTGGCCCTGCTGATCCTCTGGTCTGCGTTGTTTACAGCCATCGAAGCTGCTCATCAGCAGCTCAGGGTGCTGCGCAGAGCTGACCGACGTATCAGCGCCGCACTGCCAAGGCTTGAATTCAAGCTGGCCAGCCTGATCTTCAGCAACACCCTGGTCAAAGTGCTGATCACTGTCATCGCCACCCTGCTGGCGGTCAATTACTGGTTCTACAACGGTCCGACGCTGGCCTGGATCCTGGTAACCAGCGTGACGCTGATCTTCGCCGAGCTCATCCCGCGCAGACTCGCAGCGCGCCATCCGGCGGCCATTGTGCACATGGCGAACGGCCTGTTGCGTTTACCGATGAAGATGGTTTGGCCGCTAGCCTGGGTATTCAGCGTCATTGCCAGCAATCTGCTGCGTCCATTTGCGAGAAATCACAAGCTCGCCGCAGAACAGGATGCTGACCAGGAGTTGCCGGCCGATGTACATGATGTGCATCACGATGGCGTCAACGAGCATCATCCCGGCCGCTCGCCCGTGTTGTCAGGCATTCATGCGCTGGACAGCATCACCGTCAATGACATCCTGGTGCCACGCAGCGAAGTGGATGGCGTCAACCTGGATGACTCCATTGAACAGATCATCGAGCGCCTGATCATTTCCCGACACACCCGTCTGCCGGTCTACCACAACGATATCAACCAGGTTCAAGGCGTCCTTAATACCCGGCAGATCAGCCACTTGCTACCCCAGGCGCAGTTGACCAAGGAAGCGTTGCTGGCCGCCTGCTACGAGCCCTACTTCGTGCCGGAAAGCACGCCACTCCAATTGCAGTTGCTGAATTTCCATAAGCAACAGCGCCGTTTGGGCGTGGTGGTGGATGAGTATGGCGAGGTGTTGGGCATCGTCAGCCTGGAAGACATTCTCGAAGAAATTGTCGGCGAATTCGAAAACGAGCAGACCCTGGACAACCCGCACATCCACCCGCAGGCCGATGGGCGTCTGGTGGTGGATGGTGCAGCTTCAATCCGCGATCTGAACAAGAGTCTGGGCTGGCACCTGCCGTCCGATGGGCCGAAAACCCTGAATGGGCTGGTGACCGAAGCGCTGGAAACCATTCCCGAAAGCGCTGTATGCCTGAAGATCGGGCCGTATCGCCTGGAAATCCTGCAGACCGAGGACAATCGTGTCACGCGCGTGCTGATGTGGCAGAACACCTCGAGCCGCGCCGTCAACTAGATCGTCATCACAGACCGTTTGAAAACCAGCACGGTGGGATTCAAACGGTCTGATCAGACGCTTGTTATGCACCCGGGACCCTTCCTATAATCGAGCCGCTTACCCAGCTCGCCGATCCCGGTGCCACCCGCGCCGCATGTGATTCGGCCAGTCACTCAGCCTGAAATGTACCGCGTTTCTTCTTGGTCACCGCCCTACCCCTGGCGTGACCAAGCCCCCTGCCCACATCCGGGCTAACCTGATCAGCGCTGTACCCCAACAATAATTAATGTTGCCGCCGGTGTTTGTCCTGAAGACGCATCGACAGGCGAGAGACTGTCAGGAATACCCATATGACGACGACTTCTGCCGTTCATGAGAATGAACTTGCTCAGGCCAGACCGGCCAATTCCGCGACCCGCGTTGCTACCGCCAGCTTCATCGGCACCGCCATCGAGTTCTACGATTTTTATGTCTATGCCACCGCTGCCGCTCTGGTGATCGGCCCGGTATTTTTCCCACAGACCTCCGGCACGGCACAGATGCTGTCGGCGTTTCTGACGTTCGGCATTGCCTTCCTTGCCCGGCCACTAGGCTCGGCACTGTTTGGTCATTTCGGCGATCGTATCGGGCGTAAATCTACGCTGGTGGCGTCCTTGCTGCTGATGGGCGTGTGCACCACGCTGATTGGCGTCCTGCCGGGCTACGCAACCATCGGTGCCTGGGCGCCCATACTGCTTTGCGTGCTGCGGTTTGGCCAAGGCCTGGGGCTGGGCGGCGAATGGGGCGGCGCGGCTTTACTCGCCACGGAAAACGCCCCGAAAGGCAAGCGAGCCTGGTTCGGCATGTTTCCACAACTCGGCCCCTCCATCGGCTTCCTGGCCGCCAATGGTCTGTTCCTGACCCTGGCCATGACTCTGAACGACGAGCAGTTCCGTTCATGGGGCTGGCGCATTCCGTTTCTGCTCAGCGCGGTCTTGGTGATGGTCGGCCTGTACGTGCGCCTGAAACTTGAAGAAACCCCGATCTTCGCCAATGCCATCGCCCGCCACGAACGGGTAAAAATGCCACTGGTGGAGCTGTTCAGCCAGTACTGGGCCCCGATGCTGCTGGGTGCCGCGTCGATGGTGGTCTGCTACGCGCTGTTTTATATCTCGACGGTGTTTTCCCTGAGCTATGGAGTTTCGACCCTCGGCTACAGTCGCGAGACATTCCTTGCCTTGCTGTGCTTCGCTGTGCTGTTCATGGCTGCAGCAACGCCACTTGCCGCCTGGGCCAGCGACCGATTCGGTCGGCGCCCGGTGCTGATTGTGGGCGGCGTGCTGGCGATTCTTTCCGGATTCACCATGGAACCCTTGCTGACCCACGGTACGACCTGGGCCGTAGCGCTGTTTCTGTGTATCGAGCTGTTCCTGATGGGCGTGACCTTCGCGCCGATGGGCGCCATGCTGCCAGAGCTGTTCCCCACCCGGGTTCGCTATACCGGAGCGTCAGCGGCATACAATCTGGGAGGCATCGTCGGAGCTTCGGTTGCACCCTTCTTCGCTCAGAAGCTGGTAGCGATGGGCGGCTTGAGCTGGGTTGGAGGGTATGTATCGGCAGCTGCGCTGATTAGCGTGATTGCTGTGCTGTGCCTGAAGGAGACACGCGACGCGGATCTGGACAAAATCACATAAACCTAGCGCGTGTCACTTTGTTGACACCCGACCAGTATTTAACACCACTGGTCGGCCAACCTACTAATAAAGCTACCATTGGTCATCGCCAATCACGGAGATGACTATCCTCAAATCGTCGGGGAATTTCTGAAATACCGAGCAACGATCAATTGCCTTGGTGCCTGACTGTCTTCATGACAATGAAAGCCTTGTAGCAGTCCACACCATGAGCAAACCGGTCTGATCATCAACGGTCTTTCAGGAAGCACATGGACAGCACACTCGGCGTCATGCAGCCTTACTTTTTCCCCTACCTTGGGTACTTTCAACTGATCGCTTCAGTAAAACGCGGAGTGATCTTTGACACCGCGCAGTACTGCCGCAAGAGTTGGATGAACCGCAACCGGATACTCGATGGCAAAGGCGGCTGGCAGTACATCAGTGTCCCGGTAAGTGCCAGCCTTGGGACCTCTATCCAGTCCACAACTGTGATTGACCCCCCTGCAGCGCTGCAACGAATCCTGGGCCAGCTAGAGCACTATCGCGGCAAGGCGCCGTTCTACAAACCCGTGCGAGAATTGGCCAGAACCGCGTTCGCGTCATTTACGGAGGGCGGGCTTGGCGGGTTGAACACCCAAACTATCAGAGCCACTTGCGATTACATGGGCCTGAATTTCAGCTGGGCGCCATATTCAGAAATGGAACTCCAGCTACCACCCATTCAGCACCCCGGCCAGTGGGCACTGGAGATCAGTAGCAAACTGGGGGCGAGTAGTTACATCAATGCTTCCGGTGGGCGGGATATCTTCGTTGCCAGCGAGTGGCAGCAACGAGGGATAGAACTGCGTTTTATGGATCTGTCGACTTACGCCTATGACACCTTGCCTTACGCTTTCATCGCAAACCTGTCGATCCTCGACGTACTGATGTGGAACCCGCCGGGCGACGTGATCACTTACATTCGTGAAAACACCCGAACAGCCCGCTGAACTACCCAACCACGGTTACCGAAGGGCAACCGTGGCGAGAGTATGGGGCGTGCTTACAGCTGAACTTTTACCGCACGTGAAGCGCGGGTCGCCTTGGCACGTGCAGCTTCGATCGATTCGTCACGCGCCAGGGCAACACCCATGCGGCGCTGGCCGTTGACTTCAGGCTTGCCGAACAGGCGCAGCGCGGTATCAGGCTCGCTCAGGGCCTGACCCAAATTGGCAAAGGTGGTCTGGGTAGACTGGCCTTCTACCAGAATGACTGCCGATGCCGAGGGCCCGAACTGGCGGATCAACGGAATTGGCAGCCCCAGAATCGCTCGGGCATGCAGTGCAAACTGCGAAAGGTCTTGAGAAATCAGGGTCACCAGGCCGGTGTCGTGCGGGCGCGGCGAGACTTCGCTGAACCAGACTTGATCGCCCTTGATGAACAACTCGACACCAAACAGACCACGACCACCCAACGCCTCAGTCACCGCCTTGGCCACGCGCTCTGATTCAGCCAGGGCAATCGGGCTCATGGCTTGCGGCTGCCAGGATTCCTGATAGTCGCCCTTCTCCTGACGGTGGCCCACAGGGGCGCAGAACGTCGTGCCGCCCTCATGACGCACGGTCAGCAAGGTAATTTCGTATTCGAAGTCTATGAAACCTTCGATGATGACTCGACCTTTACCTGCGCGGCCGCCTTCCTGGGCGTAATCCCAGGCCGTTTTCACGTCGTCAGCGGTGCGCAGCAGGCTCTGGCCTTTGCCCGAAGAACTCATCACCGGCTTGACCACGCAAGGGAAGCCCAGGTCTTCCACGGCCTTGCTGTAGTCTTCGAAGGTATCGGCGAAATGGTAAGGCGAGGTCGGCAGGTCCAGCTCTTCAGCGGCCAGACGGCGTATACCTTCGCGGTTCATGGTCAGCTGTGTCGCGCGGGCGGTCGGGATCACTGTGAAGCCTTCGGCCTCCAGCTCAACCAGAGTGGCGGTGGCGATAGCCTCGATTTCCGGCACGATGTAGTGCGGCTTCTCTGCTTCGATGACGGCCCGCAGTGCGGCACCGTCAAGCATGTTGATTACATGGCTGCGGTGGGCGACCTGCATTGCTGGCGCATTGGCATAACGATCAACAGCGATCACTTCAACGCCCAGGCGCTGCAGTTCGATCACGACTTCCTTGCCCAGCTCGCCGCAACCGCAGAGCAATACTCGGGTCGCGATAGGCGACAGTGGAGTTCCGATTTGAGTCATGTCAGGTCCTCGTGGAGCAGATATCGAGGGCAGCCCGCCAGTGTGCGAGCGACCGCTGTGGGGAAAGGCGCGCAATTTACCACGAAGCCCGACAAATTCTCAGCCTGCGCAAGCGTTCTTGCGTGCTCGCCAGACCATGATCAGCCAGACGGCGGTCACACCGGCAAACTTGGAGAGTAACGCGGTCAGGATCACGGGCGTGGTCAGCGCGTCGATCAGCCCGAAAAAGATGAACGTATCGACCGGAATACTCAACGCCGAGCTGAGCCACAGCCGGTCGTGCAACGGGCGCTTGGTGATGGTGAAGACCAGCCAGTCGATACACTCCGAGACAGCGAAAGCGGTGGCACTGGCCAGGGCGATGGTCGGATCGGAGGTCACATAAGACAACACCAGTGCCGCCAGCATGGCGATGATAGCGCCGTGACCGAAACGGGTTTGCACCATGTCGCGCAATACAAACACCAAGCCTCCCCACGCCGACCAGATGACATCCAGATGAGGGGCGGTGGAAAACGCAAAATTGATCAGCACAACGCTGCTGATATAAGCGATCAGGAAGAGCATGGGCGAGGCTTATGTGGCGGGAAAGGTTAGCAATGGTATCAGCAGGTGCAACCCTGTGGGATCGGTGCTTGGTCTGGGCCGCATCCGGACGATAAGAGCACCGCGATTTTTCAGATGGATCGCCTAAACCTTATCGTCCGGATGCGCCCCAGACCAAGCACCGCTCCCACAGGGGACTGAGGTGCACCATTCGATCAGGATAGCTTCCACACCAACCCACCCGCCTCGGCACGCTCATGGCAAAGCCTGAGCACCGCACGGCGCTGGTCGTTGTCCATGGCATGCCAATCGGTGATTTCCTTGACGGTACGCTGGCAACCCAGGCAGATGTCGGCGTCGTCCAGCGCGCAGATGCTGACGCAGGGTGAAGCGACGCGGCGTTCGATTTCCATCTTTATTCCTGGTTCTTCTTTATGCATTCTGCGATCCATTAACTTTCAGATCACAAAATGTTCAGGCGGGTGATGGAGGCTGATGTTGCTGTCATAGAGCACATTGATCAACTCAACAATCATGATCGCCGTCAGCCCCCAGATTTTGAACTCACCGTACCGATAGCTGGGCACATACCAACTGCGACCCTGGTAGTCGATACGATGGGTGTGCTCACGCGTGTCCTGACGGAAAAACTCCAGGGGCACGCTGAACACAGCGGCGATCTCCGCATCGTTGGGACGATACTCAACGAAATCGGGGATCAGCCCCACATAAGGGGTCACTTTTATCCCGTGCTTGGAGATCAGCGGACTGAGCGGACCTACCACCTCGACCAGGCCGGGTGGCAAGCCTATCTCCTCCTCAGCTTCGCGCAACGCGGTGAATATCAAGTCAAGGTCTTCGGGGTCTCGGCGCCCGCCCGGAAAAGCCACTTCGCCGCCGTGGGTCGATAGCCCGCTGGCGCGCAGGGTCAGGATCAGCTCCGGTTCGGCACTGCGAGTAATCGGCAGCAAAACCGCAGCCTCTGGAAAACGTCGATCCGTTTCGAGAGTGCTCGGCGTATGACTGCTTACACGGCGGAGTAGCTCGTCCAGCATGGGAAATCTCGATCTGTTGCCTACCCCGCATCATGCACCAAAGTGGCGAACTGCCCAACCCCTTGTAGGACAAGCCGACACGATACTCACTCGTCGCTTGCCGAGCCCCTGTCAGGCACGCCAAGATAGCCACTGAATTCAGCAATCGAACGACCCCATGAAATTCTGCAGCCAGTGCGGTAATCCGGTCATCCAGAGCATCCCTGAAGGCGATAGCCGTTTGCGCTACGTCTGCGGGCATTGCCACTTTATTCATTATCAGAACCCGAATATTGTCGCAGGCTGTCTGGCAGTCCTCGATAACAAGGTGCTTTTGTGTCGCCGCGCCATCGAACCGCGCCTGGGTTTCTGGACCTTGCCTGCCGGTTTCATGGAGAACGGCGAAACCATGGAACAAGCTGCTCGCCGGGAAACCATTGAAGAGGCCTGCGCGACCCTGGGTGATCTGGATCTGTACATGCTGGTCGACGTGCCACACATCAATCAGGTCCATGTGTTTTATCGCGGCGAACTGGCCGTCCCTGAATTTGCCGCAGGGGTCGAGAGCCTGGAAGTGAGTCTTTTCGATGAGGCCGACATTCCATGGTCGGAGCTGGCTTTCATGACGGTGCGCCGTACCCTAGAATGCTTTTTCGCAGATCGGCGCCAGCAGCTCTATCCTGTGCGCACCGAAGCCCTGCCGCCATCGCGGCCCATTCAAGACACTTAATCAGGCCAGCCCATCAAGGCGCCGCTTCAGGGATACCGTTTCGATGCGTTGGTTGCTCGCTGCTATGTGCTTGTCATTCATGCCGTTGTCCCAGGCATCTTTCACTCAGACCATTGTTCCCAAGGGCAGCGAGCAGAAGATCGTCGGCGAAAAGGTGATCAACACCGAAAACATCGCCGATCGCAAGATTGAAAAGGTTCTGGTCCTCAAATCCCAGCGGCAGTTACAGCTGATCAGCGGTGGCGAAGCCTTGAAGACGTATCGCATTTCTCTGGGCAAGCAACCCAAAGGGACCAAACTCATGGAAGGCGATCAGCGCACGCCGGAAGGGTTTTATTGGCTGGACTGGCGCAAGACCAGTACCAACTACAACCTGTCGATGCACATCTCCTACCCCAACGTAGCCGACGCCGAACGCTCGAAACGTGAAGGTGTAAAACCCGGGAGCATGATCATGATTCACGGCACGCCGGTGGATGAGGAGTATCCGGAGTGGTACTTCCATACCCTGGACTGGACCAACGGCTGCATCGCCATGAAGAACAACGATATGCGCGAGGTCTGGGGTCTGGTGAAGGACGGCACGATGATTGAGATCAGGCCGTAGAAAGAAGGTACTGCTTACATACATCGGACGTGGGACCGGCTTTAGCCGGGAAAGCGGAGTTTCTACCAAAGTAGATGCAGCGGATGTACTTGCCTCTTCCCGGCTAAAGCCGGTCCCACGACATCAATCCACCCATTACCTTAGAAATCTTCCAGCCGCCAAACCTCATAGGCCGGCGTTTCGTAGGGATGGCTCTGCTTGAGAGCCACCACCACTTGATGAATCAGCTTGTCAGCCACGACAAGCTCGACCTTCCACTCCTGCACTTGCTCAACCACACCGCCCTGCCCGATAAATGGCTGACTGCCATCCAGCGGACGGAACTGGCCGTGGCCCAGCACCTGCCATGAACACTGATCGTAAGCACCGATTCGCCCTGCCCCAGCGGCGAATACGGCACTTTTGACCTGCTCTACATGGCTCTCAGGTACAAAGAACGCCAGCTTGTACACGGTGTCAGTTCACCCAGGCACGCGCATTGCGGAACATGCGCATCCACGCACCGTCTTCGTTCCAGTCTTCCGGACGCCAGGAGTTCTGCACGGCACGGAAAACCCGCTCAGGGTGCGGCATCATGATGGTGACGCGACCGTCGAGGCTGGTCAGGCCGCCGATACCGCGCGGCGAACCGTTCGGGTTGGCTGGATAGGCTTCGGTGACTTTGCCGTGATTGTCGACGAAACGCAGGGCTACCGTACCGGACACATCGGCAGCAACCAGTGCTTCATCGCTGGCGAACTCGGCGTGACCTTCCCCGTGAGCAATGGCGATCGGCATACGCGAACCGGCCATGCCTTGCAGGAAGATCGACGGCGATTCCTGGACCTGCACCATGGCGACCCGCGCTTCGAACTGCTCGGAGCGGTTGCGCACAAAGTGAGGCCACAATTCGCTGCCAGGAATGAGTTCGTGCAGGTTGGACAGCATCTGGCAACCGTTACAAACACCCAGGGTGAAACTGTCCTGACGTTCGAAGAAGCCCTGGAAGGCGTCACGAGCGCGAGCGTTGAACAATGCCGACTTGGCCCAGCCCTCACCGGCACCCAGTACGTCGCCGTAGGAGAAGCCGCCGCACGCGACCATGCCCTTGAAGTCGTTCAAGTCGACACGACCGGCAAGGATGTCGCTCATATGAACATCGATTGCGTTGAAACCGGCGCGGTCGAAAGCAGCTGCCATTTCAACCTGACCGTTCACACCCTGCTCACGCAATACTGCGACTTGTGGACGCACGCCAGTCTTGATGTAAGGCGCGGCGATGTCTTCGTTGACGTCGAAGCCGAGTTTGACGCTCAGGCCTGGATTGTCTTCTTCCAGCAGCGCATCGAATTCCTGATCGGCACATTCGGCGTTATCACGCAGACGCTGGATCTGGTAGCTGGTTTCCGCCCACTGACGTTGCAGCAAACGACGCTGGCCGCCGAACACCGGCTCGCCATTGAAGCTGATTGCAACTTCGTCGTTGTTGACCGGCTGACCGATCACCGCAACGCAATCTTCCAGACCGGCAGCGCTGAATTGTGCGAGCACGTCCGGAGTGGCGTCCTGACGAACCTGGATAACAGCACCCAGCTCTTCGTTGAACAGAATCGCAGGCAGCTCGGCTGAAGTTTCAGCCAGGCCATCCATGTACAGATTCAGACCGCAGTGGCCGGCGAAGGCCATTTCCAGCGCCGTCACCAAAAGACCACCATCGGAACGGTCATGGTAAGCCAGCAGGTGGCCATCGGCGTTCAGACCCTGAATGACGGCGAAGAACGCCTTCAGGTCTTCAGCGTCGTCAACGTCCGGTGCAACACGTCCGAGCTTGCCGTGAGTCTGGGCAAGAATCGAAGCGCCCATGCGGTTCTGACCGCGGCCCAGGTCGATCAGGATCAGGTCGGTAACGCCCTTGTCCATGCGCAGCTCTGGGGTCATCGTCTTGCGGATATCAGTTACCGGCGCGAAGCCGGTCACGATCAGCGACAGCGGCGAAGTCACGCTCTTTTCGGTGCCCTCATCGCTCCAGCGGGTTTTCATGGACATGGAGTCCTTGCCCACTGGAATGGTGATGCCCAGAGCCGGGCATAGCTCCATGCCGACTGCTTTTACGGTGTCGTACAAACGAGCGTCTTCGCCAGGGTGACCGGCAGCAGACATCCAGTTGGCCGACATCTTGATGTCAGAGAGTTTCTCGATGCGCGAGGCAGCAATGTTGGTCAGAGTCTCACCAATCGCCATACGACCGGATGCCGGGGCGTCCAGCAGAGCCAGCGGCGTACGCTCGCCCATGGCCATGGCTTCGCCGGTTTCAACGTCGAAGCTGGTCGCTGTCACGGCCACGTCAGCCACCGGCACCTGCCAAGGTCCGACCATCTGATCACGAGCAACCAGACCGGTAATGCTGCGGTCACCAATGGTGATCAGGAAGCTTTTGCTGGCAACGGCCGGGTGATGCAGAACACGTTGCACGCTTTCTTCGATATCCAGCACGCTTGGGTCGAAGTCATCACCCAGCTCGGTTTCGCGATCAGCACTGCGGTGCATACGCGGAGCCTTGCCCAGTAGTACTTCCAGCGGCATGTCTACCGGGTTGTTACCGAAGTGACTGTCGGTCACGGTCAGTTGTGGCTCTGCAGTTGCCTCGCCGACTACCGCGAACGGGCAACGCTCACGCTCGCAGATTTCCTTGAAACGCTCGAAATCCGCAGCACCCACGGCCATCACGTAGCGTTCCTGGGATTCGTTACTCCAGATTTCCAGCGGGGCCATGCCCGGTTCGTCGTTTGGCACGTTACGCAGTTCGAAACGGCCACCGCGACCGCCATCGTTCACCAACTCGGGGAAGGCGTTGGACAAACCACCTGCACCGACGTCGTGGATGAAGCTGATCGGGTTCTTGTCACCCAACTGCCAGCAACGGTCGATGACTTCCTGGCAGCGACGCTCCATTTCAGGGTTTTCACGCTGAACCGAAGCAAAATCCAGATCGGCAGAGCTGGTACCGGTGGCCATCGACGAAGCTGCACCGCCGCCCAGACCGATCAACATCGCCGGGCCGCCCAGCACGATCAGCTTGGAGCCGACCGTGATTTCGCCTTTCTGCACGTGTTCGGCGCGGATGTTGCCCATACCGCCTGCGAGCATGATCGGCTTGTGGTAACCACGAACCTCATCGCCATGCGGGGTGCTGATGGACTGTTCGAACGTACGGAAATAACCGGTCAGTGCCGGACGGCCGAATTCGTTGTTGAATGCAGCGCCGCCCAACGGGCCTTCAAGCATGATGTCCAGCGCGGTGACGATACGCTCAGGCTTGCCGTAGTTCACTTCCCACGGTTGTTCGAAGCCGGGAATCTGCAGGTTGGACACGGTGAAGCCGGTCAGGCCTGCCTTTGGCTTGGCACCACGACCGGTTGCGCCTTCGTCGCGAATCTCACCGCCGGAGCCCGTCGACGCACCCGGGAAAGGAGCAATCGCCGTCGGGTGGTTGTGAGTCTCGACCTTCATCAAAATGTGCACTGGCTCCTGCACCGCGCCGTACTGGCGGGTTTCAGGGTCCGGAAAGAAACGACCCGCTACACTGCCGACGATCACCGAAGCGTTGTCCTTGTAAGCAGACAGTACGCCTTCGCTGTGCATCTGATAGGTGTTCTTGATCATGCCAAACAGGCTTTTTTCCTGGCTTTCGCCGTCAATATCCCAACTGGCGTTGAAGATCTTGTGACGGCAATGCTCGGAGTTCGCCTGGGCAAACATCATCAGCTCGATGTCGTGGGGGTTGCGCCCCAAGCCATTGAAGCTGGTGACCAGATAATCGATTTCATCTTCAGCCAGGGCCAGACCGAGTTCGGTGTTGGCTTTCTCCAGCGCAGCGCGACCGCCACCCAGCACATCGATTGCCGTGAGCGGCTTGGGTTCAGCGTGAGTGAACAGGCCTTCGGCCTCCTGCACAGAACCCAGCACCATCTGCGTCATGCGATCGTGCAGCAAGCCGGCGATGATTTGCGCGTCAGCTTCATTGAACAGGCCTTCTACATAGAAGGTAATCCCGCGTTCAATACGCTTGACCTTGGTCAGGCCGCAGTTACGGGCGATATCGCTGGCCTTGCTCGACCATGGCGAGATAGTGCCAAATCGTGGCATCACCAGGAACAGCCGACCGCTTGGCTCTTGAACCGGCACGCTTGGGCCGTATTTCAGGATGCGAACGAGAACTTCCTGTTCCTCGCTGGTCAGATCGCCAGCAACTTCAGCGAAGTGGGCGAATTCAGCATACAAGCCACTGACGGCCGAAACTTTTTGTTTCAGCTGCTCAAGTAATTTGCTGTGGCGGAAGGCAGAAAGGGCAGGAGCACCGCGCAGGATCAACATCTTCGGGACAGCCTCGGGAAGGGGTGTGCTTTGAGGCCGTGCATTCTAGCCTAAACCGAGTGTTTGAGCATCCGAAACGGGCAGATTGAAGGCGTCCGGATGTCGGCCGGTCCAGTTTGCCGGATCAGAGCCCCGGCTCTAGCAGACCCTAGCCTCGCTGTCGAGATATGGCACCGGTCGTCCTTTGCGTATACTGCACCGATGTTTTCCCAATCAGATCTCCGCCCTCGTTGTGCCAGATGGCTCATCGCAACCGGACTCTTCCTGATGCTCAGCGCCTGTGTGGATAAACCCAACACACTGGAGCGAGTAAAGGAGGATGGCGTTCTGCGCGTTGTAACCCGCAACAGCCCGGCGACCTATTTTCAGGATCGCAACGGTGAAACCGGTTTCGAGTACGAATTGGTCAAGCGTTTCGCCGAAGATCTGGGCGTCGAGCTGAAAATCGAAACCGCCGACAACCTCGATGATTTGTTCGATCAGATGCAGAAACCAGGCGGCCCGGTGCTGGCCGCTGCCGGCTTGATCGAAACCGAGCAACGTAAAAAGCAGGTCCGCTTCTCTCACCCGTATCTTGATGTCACGCCGCAAGTCATTTATCGAAACGGGCAGTCGCGGCCTACCGACGCCAGTGATCTGGTGGGCAAACGCATCACCGTCCTCAAAGGCAGCAGCCATGCCGAACAGCTGGCGGCGCTGAAAGCGAAAAATCCAGCCATCGAATATGAAGAATCCGACGCGGTTGAAGTCGTCGATCTGCTGCGCATGGTGGACGAAGGCCAGACGGACCTGACGCTGGTGGACTCCAACGAACTGGCGATGAATCAGGTGTACTTCCCCAATGTCCGGGTGGCGTTCGATCTGGGCGAAGGCAAAGAGCAGCGCTGGGCTGTCGCCGCAGGCGAAGACAACAGCCTGCTCAACGAAATCAACGCTTACCTCGACAAAGTCAGCAAAAACGGCACCCTGCAACGTCTGAAAGACCGCTATTACGGGCACGTCGACGTTCTCGGCTACATGGGTGCCTACACCTTTGCCCAGCATTTGCAGGAACGGCTTCCCAAGTATGAGAAGCACTTCCGGGCGTCAGCCAAAAAAGAACAGGTCGACTGGCGTCTGCTAGCGGCTATTGGTTATCAGGAATCGCTGTGGCAACCGAGCGTCACGTCCAAGACTGGCGTGCGTGGTTTGATGATGCTGACCCAGAACACCGCGCAAGCCATGGGCGTTTCAAACCGACTGGATGCCAGACAGAGCATTCAGGGCGGCGCCAAGTACTTTGCCTACGTAAAGGATCAGCTGGACGACAAGATTTCAGAGCCGGATCGCACATGGTTTGCTCTAGCTTCCTACAACGTTGGTAGCGGCCATCTGGAAGATGCGCGCAAATTGGCGGAAAACGAGGGCCTGAATCCAAATAAATGGCTCGACGTGAAAAAAATGCTACCGCGCCTGTCGCAGAAAAAGTGGTACAGCAAAACACGTTACGGTTATGCCCGAGGCGGTGAACCAGTGCACTTTGTTGCCAATATTCGCCGCTATTACGACATTCTGACCTGGGTCACGCAGCCACAACTGGAAGGCAACCAGGTCGCGGAAGGCAACTTGCATGTGCCAGGCGTGAACAAGACCAAACCACCTGAAGAGAACCCACCGCTTTGATGTCTACCTCGACATCGAGGTGATGGAAACCCCGTGGGAGCGAGCTTGCTCGCGAATGAATCATTCAGAGCCCAGAAGCCATCTGGGTTTACACCGGCTTCTTCGCGAGCAAGCTCGCTCCCACAGTAAAAGCATTCAGAGACGATTAATTACCCCTTCGCCCTTCTCATCCTGAAAAACTCGCTGAGCATCGCTCCGCACTCCTCTCCCAGAACCCCGCCCTCGAACAACACACGATGGTTGAGAAAGCCCTGGGAGAAGAACTGACCCTGGCTTTGAACAATGCCAGCCTTTGGCTCAAGCGCGCCGTATACCACTCGGGCAATCCGCGAATGCACGATCAGTCCGGCGCACATGCTGCAGGGCTCCAGCGTGACGTACAGGGTGCTGCCCGGCAGTCGATAATTGCTGACTGCCTGAGCCGCCGCACGCACGGCGACCATCTCGGCATGAGCACTGGGATCGCTGCCGCTGATGGGGCAGTTGAAGCCTCGGCCAATGATTTCGCCGTCCTGCACCAACACCGCGCCCACTGGCACTTCGCCCAGCGCCGCCCCCTGGGCTGCCAGCGCCAGCGCTTCGCGCATGAAGTCCTGATCGCGACTGCGGTCGATGATCTGTGGCTGACGCATGCTGAAAACCTCGATAGCGACCCAAAGCGGGTAGGAGCCGGAAAAGGCGACATCCTAAAACTGTGCGGCGCGTAACTCCACACCGTTTTGACCCGCTATTCTCGAGAGCGCCACGACAGCCTGGTGCTGAGGGTGGATATGCCCAGGTCCTGAAGCTTACGCATGAACGGAACCAGACAAGCGCCACCATCCGGGCGGTAATGCCCAGACGCGTCATTGATCAGCCCGATGACCTCTTCCACCTCAAAGAATTGCTGCTGCCGGATGATCCTGAGCTCCCCGGCGCAAATCACCGGCTGCCCGCTGGCCAACTGACTGTGACGCACATAGGTGGCATGGCTTTCCCGGTGATCCCACAACTTATAGATGATGGCGCCGTCCGGGGTATAGACCCAGGTGTAACTGTCGCCCGTCGAGTTGGGCTTGAGCAATTCAGTACGGCGAGTCTTGAGATTCTCACCCACCAGACGCCCGTCATGCACGCCCATTAACTGGCCTACACCGTCGATGCTGGAAGGGTCTTAATTACGCCAGCGCAAGAGATCGCCAATATAGGGCAACAGGCCCATAGGGTAGGTTTTGCCGTTGTAGTCAAAGGGCCGATTGTCGTCACTGCGCCAGAGCCAGGGATAGATCGGCCAGCTTGCAACCAATTCCCTGCGCGCACCAACGCCGGCAAACCAGCGATTCATGCTCTTGAATGCGCCATATCGGCAGTAACCGTTCACTATCAGCTCAAAACTTTCCAGCTTCCAGGCGGATCCGTAAACACTGTTACCCACCTGATAAATATTGATTTCCGCCAGGTCGGTTATGGTCACGTGCTGTTTGCCCAGTAGCTCTCGGAAATCAAGTTCTTTGTTGACCCAGGCGCCACGTTGCGGAGCATCGAACAGCGTAACGACTTGGTGCGGATAACCTAACGCCAACAAAATAGCGTCACCGGTGCCCGACCAGTAGTCATCGGACAGGCGAGCCATAACTTCAAGCTTATGCACCAGCATCTTTCCCGGTGCTCTGGGGCGATCAACTTCAGGTTCAGGTCTAGGGATGCCAAGTTTCCAGACTGCTTTATGCTTTTCGGAGACTTCGTAAGCGGGTTCCACGACGAGGGGAATGTCGCGGTTATCGTCATAGCTGACGACACCCTGACCACCCACATTGAACAGCTCTCCTGTGGAAGTCAGCTGCCATTGCTGCTCCTGTAAGGAACTGTTTACAGGCTCGCAGACCAGCTTCCCGGCCTTCAAGGCCAGTCCAAGCTTGCTGTTTTGATGAATCAGCGCGCCCTTTTCGAATAGCCACGCATCTGGACGTGTCACTTCATCAGGTATCACGACCAGATTCAGAACCCCCGCCTCGTAAACCAATTGGCCGTGCTCATTGCACAAGGTAAACGCGCAACCCGGCAGCATGTCGAGCAACTGATTATCTTCAGGGGACGGCGCTCTGCCGATCCAGCTGCGCACATTGAGAATGAACCAGGACTGTAAGTAATCGTCCTCTTGGCCCGGTTCTGAAAAAACCAGTGTCCGGTTGGATGAGTCACTTTGAATGACATTGACGTCCTTTATCCCTTCCAGAGAAATGACGCCGCTAATCATCAGCTCGGAATCGTAAGCCACCATACAAATCGCATCACGTTGATCCCGATAGCGGAAACACCAGTATTGATAGCCTTCGTACTCAATGACCGGCAAGTGCGGGCGGGATCCTCCAGGCCTGAGCACATTATCTTGCGGAAATCCGCCACTTACGGTCGAACTGCAATAAGCCGGCGGCTGCGGCGCATGATTCGCAGGAATCCATCTGATGACCGGCTCATAAATGGAAAAATTGTCCAATTAAACGCTCCTGTTGCTGTGAATTAAGGAGCGTTCAATAAAATACAAATTATTCGAGGCTGGGCGGTACTTATCTATCGGGACTTATCTACCCGTGATGGGACAGCTCTTACGCAACCTCGATAGCCGCCATCAAACCGGTCTCCATGTGATCAATCACATGGCAATGGAACATCCACACGCCGGGGTTATCAGCGACCAACGCGACCTGGGCGCGCTCATTTTTGCCCAACAGGAATGTGTCGGTGAAGTACGGGATGATTTTTCTGCGATTGGAGGCGATGACCTTGAAGCTCATTCCATGCAGATGGATCGGGTGCTGGTACTGGGTCATGTTCTTGAGTTCGAAAATATAGCTCTTGCCCAGTTCCAGCTTCGCAATGGGTCGATCCGCGCAGGTCTTGTCGGTGATATCCCAGGCCTGGCCGTTGATCTGCCACAAGCTCGGCGGTTTGCCGTTGTCGACATTGACCGACACCGAGCCGACCCATTCAAAATTGAAGTTGAGCTTCTCGGCATTTTCCAGATCAGGCTCCGCAACGGGATTGGCTGGCAGTTCCGGCGGCCACTCGCCAGGAGCCTCTGTGCTGGCAACCGAACGAAACGTGCCAAGACGCACAGGCCCATTACGAAAGGACAACTCTTCCCCGGCTGGGGGCGCCTTGATCGCCAGGCAAATGCGCATGCCGGGGCCGAGCCAATAGTCCTTGCCCAGCGGACGCGGCTTGATCGGATTGCCATCCAGCGCGTAGATCTGCGCTTCAGCGCCCGGCAGGTTGAGGCGATACGTCACGGTATTGTCGAGATTGAGAATCCGCACACGGGTGATTTGCCCGGCCGGCAGCTCGATAACCCCCTGAGGGATGCCATTAATGGTGGAGAGCCGCCCTGCCGTGCCTTCCCGAGCAGCCTCGCGGATCACACTGAATTCAGTGAACGCGCCCACCTCGTCCACATGCCAGCTTTTGAGGCTGACGGTGCGCTCATGCTTGAAACCGGTCGGCTCGCGCTCTTCGATAATCAACGGCCCGACCAGCCCGCGGCCCAGCTCTTCACTGCTGCTGACATGGGGGTGATACCAGTAGCTGCCAGCGTCGGGCACGCGAAACTTGTAATCGAAGTATTCGCCAGGCTTGACCGGCAATTGCGAGACATAGGGCACGCCGTCCATCTCAAGCGGCAATCGAATCCCATGCCAGTGAATGGTGGTTTCCACTGGCAGGTGATTGATGAAGCGCAAACGCAGCCACTCACCTTGACGCACCCGCAATTCGGTACCCGGCGCAGAACCACCAAAAGCCCAGGCGGGCGTCTGATGTCCAGCCACCAGCTCAACATCCAGCGGCGCGGCGATCAATTCAAAGTCATGCCCTTCCCCCGGCCCGCGACGGCCCAGCCAATACCGGGAAGCACCGCCCGCTCCTAACCCCACTGCAGCAAGACCTACAAGGCCTCCGAGTATTTGTCGACGGGTAAAGGACATAAGCGCAGGTACCTCAAAATCATCACGAGCCGCATCTGAGAGTCGATGCGAGGGGCGAATAAGATACACCTGCATTTGGGAAAAATTAAGCGTCGATATGTCGCAATGACCACGCTGCCAAATACTGCTTATAAAAAAGGCCGGGCAACCTCAACGGTTATCCCGGCCTTTCTGATCAATCATTCAGCGAACGGTCAATGCGGTACAAGCGACTTATCGCCGCGTGGCGTGAAAAACGCCAACGCCGCAGCAGCGATGAACAAGGCAGGCACATCACCGGCTAAATGGCCGAGATGGCTGACTCCATCCGTTCCGACAACAAAAGACTGCCAGGTCATGATTGCTCCATGCACGACACTCGACCACACAGTGAACCAAATCAGACTCAAATGCTTCACCGGATCACGCGATGCAATCAGCAAGAACACGCCAAGCGTCGCATAGATGCCGACGATCATTAGCGGATAGTCAGAATGCCCGCTGTGCCAAGCCCAACCGGACGGCCACAGGATCATCAGCGGCCAGAACGCGAATACAGCGATCAGACCTACAACAATCAAAACAATACGCAAGGCAGCAAGTTGTTGGGTGTCGTTCATGGCCGGCTCCTTGTTGCGGCAGGTGAATCGCCGTCACTGGACACCAGTGAGTATAGAACTCTCTCAAACGCATATCTCGTCAACCAATACCGTCAGTCTTTTTGGCGGTATCAGGCATCGCACTTCATTGGTCTATCCATGAACTCCCCTGCGCGGTCAGTTTCCGGCGGCGTCTTTTTTGGGAACGCCAATGGCTTTGCGCTCACCCGATGCAGAGACTTCGTATACGCTCATGACCCACGTGTCGCCGACCACGGTTTCTACCAGGTAATTCTTCTTGGCTTGCGGCGTGAATTGCTGCGCTACAGGCTGCTCCTTGTCGAACGGCGTAGGCATGGGAATACCATTGAAGGTAAACGGTTTGACCTTGACCACACCTTCTACGTACATCGTTTTATCAGCCTCGACCAACTTACTGATGCTGTCAGTACCACCGGCCATTTTCTTCAGATAAGCCGGTATGCGCTTGAAGTAAGCAGAGTCATAAACCCGATCACCCGCACTCTCAAATCCACCATTGGCATACCAGTACGTGTAGCTGACAGGATGGCCACCCTCGCCGCCTATGGTGCGGAAAGTCACGCTCGCTTGATGGTCATTCATGGCCAGCGGAACTACTGGTTCTGAAGTTAGATCACCCGCCTGACGGCTGCTGCAGCCGGTCATGACAAGCGCGAAAGTGAGTGCTAGCGGAAGCGCCAAAGAAGTTTTCATTCGATCCCTGAACAGGCTTTAAGAAGGCCTGTATAGAGCGGTTTGTAGGGCGAAGGTTCCCTGTACAGGTCGACGGGAAAGGGTTAAGCACTGAAGGAAATTCGACGATTTCGATGGTTTTAGCCCCTCACCGTTTCAGGCCGTCGGTGGTTTGCGGAGCCTGACCCAAGACCCAACTGGACAGGGTATCGATGTGATTTACCGATGATGCCTGCACCGCGCGCCATGACCTGCGCCCGAACCTCATTTCTAGCGCAGAACGTCTTGGATCTCAGCCACAGAAAAGCCCGCTATTACGCGGGCTTTTAGGTTTAGCTATGCGGGATCATTCCCACTCAATGGTCGCCGGCGGCTTGCTCGACACGTCATACGTCACGCGGGAGATGCCTTCGATTTCGTTGATGATCCGGCCGCTGACGGTTTCCAGCAGCTCGTAAGGCAGGTGCGCCCAACGTGCGGTCATGAAGTCGATGGTTTCCACGGCGCGCAGTGCGACAACCCAGGCGTAACGACGGCCATCGCCAACGACGCCAACCGATTTGACCGGCTGAAACACCACGAAAGCCTGGCTGACTTTGTGGTACCAGTCGGCTTTGCGCAGTTCTTCAATGAAGATGTGGTCGGCACGACGCAACAGGTCGGCGTATTCCTTTTTCACTTCACCGAGGATCCGTACACCAAGGCCTGGGCCAGGGAATGGGTGACGGTAGACCATGTCGTACGGCAGGCCGAGTTCCAGACCCAGGCGACGCACTTCGTCCTTGAAGAGCTCGCGCAGTGGCTCGACCAGTTTGAGGTTCATTTCTTCCGGCAGGCCGCCCACGTTGTGGTGCGACTTGATCACATGAGCCTTGCCGCTTTTCGCGCCGGCTGATTCGATGACATCCGGATAGATCGTGCCCTGAGCCAGGAACTTGATGTTGTCCAGCTTGCAGGATTCCGCATCGAATACATCGATGAAGGTACGACCGATGATCTTGCGCTTTTTCTCCGGGTCGCTTTCGCCGGCCAGATTGTCGAGGAACTGATCCTGAGCATTGGCGCGGATCACTTTGACACCCATATTCTCGGCGAACATGGCCATCACTTGCTCGCCTTCGTGCAGACGCAGCAAGCCGTTATCGACGAATACACAGGTCAGCTGATCACCAATGGCCTTGTGCAGCAGCGCTGCGACCACAGATGAGTCAACGCCGCCGGACAAGCCCAGCAGTACGTTGTCAGTACCGACCTGAGCGCGAACCTGAGCGATGGCGTCTTCAGCAATCTTCGAGGGAGTCCACAGCGCTTCGCAACCACAAATATCGAGGACGAAGCGCGACAGGATGCGGCCGCCCTGCTTGGTGTGGGTCACTTCCGGGTGGAACTGCACGCCGTAATAGCCACGAGTATCGTTGGCCATGCCAGCAATCGGGCAGCTCGGGGTGCTCGCCAGAATGTGGAAGTCTTCTGGCAGCTCGGTGACCTTGTCACCGTGGCTCATCCATACGTCGAGGCCGAACAGGCCATCGGCGTCGATGTGGTCTTCGATGCCATCGAGCAGGCGGCTCTTGCCGACTACGTCAACGCGGGCGTAGCCGAATTCACGCAGCTCAGAACCTGCAACCTTGCCGCCCAACTGCTCGGCCATGGTCTGCATGCCGTAGCAGATACCGAAAACAGGCACGCCCAGGTCAAATACCGCTTGCGGGCAGCGCGGGCTGTTGGCTTCGTGTACAGACTCGGGACCGCCGGCGAGGATCACGCCTTTTGGAGCGAACTCGCGAATGGCTTCGTCGTCCATGTCGAACGGATGCAGCTCGCAATACACGCCGATTTCACGCACGCGGCGGGCGATCAGTTGGGTGTACTGGGAACCGAAGTCGAGGATCAGGATGCGGTGGGCGTGAATGTCGATGGACATGGGAAAGGCTCTGAAGAGCAGCTGCGAGCTTCAAGCCGCAAGCTGCAAGCTAATCGGGATGTACGCGATGGCTGCGTCACCACAGCCATCGCTTGCAGCTAGAAGCTTGAAGCTTATAGCTGGTCGGCTTTAGCCGACCCTGTAATTAGGCGCTTCCTTGGTGATCTGCACGTCATGGACGTGGGATTCAGCCATACCGGCACCGGTGATACGCACGAATTCAGGCTTGGTGCGCATTTCTTCAATGTCGGCACTGCCGGTGTAACCCATGGAGGAGCGCAGGCCACCCATCAATTGATGGATGATCGCTGCCAGCGAACCTTTATAGGCAACACGGCCTTCGATACCTTCCGGCACCAGCTTCTCGGCGCCTTCGGACGAATCCTGGAAGTAACGATCCGAAGAACCTTGAGCCTGGGACATGGCCCCCAGCGAGCCCATGCCGCGGTAAGCCTTGTACGAACGACCCTGGAACAGCTCGATTTCGCCTGGTGCTTCTTCAGTACCGGCAAACATCGAACCCATCATCACGCAGCTTGCGCCAGCAACGATGGCCTTGGACAGGTCGCCGGAAAAACGGATACCGCCGTCAGCGATCAACGGAACGCCGGTGCCTTCAAGGGCTGCGGCAACGTTGGCGATGGCGCTGATCTGCGGAACGCCGACACCAGCAACGATGCGGGTGGTGCAGATCGAGCCAGGGCCGATACCGACTTTGACCGCGTCAGCGCCAGCAGCAACCAGTGCCTTGGCAGCAGCGCCGGTAGCGATGTTGCCGCCGATGACCTGGACTTCAGGGAAGTTTTCTTTTACCCAGCGAACGCGGTCGATCACGCCTTTGGAGTGACCGTGAGCAGTGTCGACAACGACAACGTCAACCCCAGCGGCAACCAGTGCGGTAACGCGCTCGCCAGTGTCCTTGCCAGTACCGACCGCAGCGCCGACACGCAGCCGACCCTGGTCATCCTTGCTTGCCAGCGGATAGGCCTTGGCTTTTTCGATGTCCTTGACGGTCATCATGCCCTTGAGCGCGAAATGACCATCGACGATCAGGACTTTTTCCAGGCGGTGCTTGTGCAGCAGCTCGCGCACTTCATTCTTGTCGGCGCCTTCACGCACAGTGACAAGACGCTCTTTAGGCGTCATCACTTCACGTACAGGAACATCCAGACGGTTTTCGAAGCGCACGTCGCGAGAAGTCACGATGCCGACCAGGTCGCCATTGTGCAGCACAGGTACACCGGAAATATTGTGCAGGCGGGTGAGTTCGAACAGGTCACGTACCGTGGCATCAGCCTCGATGGTGATCGGATCCTTGACAACACCGGCTTCGAACTTCTTGACCTTGCGGACTTCGGCAGCTTGCTGCTCGACGGTCATGTTTTTGTGGATCACACCGATACCGCCTTCCTGAGCCATGGCAATTGCCAGACGGGCTTCAGTCACGGTGTCCATGGCAGCGGAAACCAGAGGGATATTCAGTTCGATGCCACGGGTCAAACGGGTTTTCAGACTGACTTCGTTAGGAAGTACCTCGGAATAACCGGGCACAAGGAGAATGTCGTCGAAAGTAAGTGCTTCTTGGCTGATACGCAGCATCGCGGGGGCTCCCGAGCGGGAAATTGGAAGCGCGCCATTATACCCAGACACCCCCGCCGGCTCAACGTAAACCTCAGCCTATTATCAAAGGCATTTATAGGCGCACTTTGACGAAGGAGACCGGACGATCCAGACGTTCGGCGAAACCATCCAGAAAGCTCTGTTTGAAGGAAGCATCCAGCCAGTCGTTGAAGATGAAACCCAGATTGGAAAAGCCGCAGGGTTCGAGGAACAGGAAGCCGTTGATATCGTCTTCATGTCCGCATTCCGGGCAGATGAAGTTATCGGTATGCCCCGGCATCCACTCCTCCAGGCTGTCAAAAAGCGCTTCGCCGATTTCCTTGCGGCATTCCGGGCAGCCGACTTCCTCGGCAAAATCCTTGAGGGGGGTGAAGATGCAGCGCTTGGTGACGATTTCCAGTCCATTGACCGGCTTGCCGAACGGCAGCGCTTCAGGATTCTCGACCACTGCACGGGCTCCCGGGGCAATGGCGTACGCCATTTTGTTATAGGTGCGACCGCAGGTGGTCAGTTCAGGCTCGACCACATTGAGCTTGACCAGCCAACGCAGGATCAGGCGGGCCCGAGCCTCACGTCCGGGATAACCGGAAATTTGCGGGACGATAATGCTTTGGCTGTTCATGGAGGACATTCACTGATCTACGCTCAAAGGCGGCAGCTTAATACCCCCGCCGCTCAGGTCAAGCCCGAGGTCAGCCCGAGGTCAGCCCGCGACGTAGCGAGCTATGAGCGCAATGCCACTGACCAACACCAGCCAGGTCACCGAGCGCACGAAGGTTTCCCGGGACATCTTCAGGGTCAGACCTCGACCGATCCAGGAACCCAGCAACATGGCCGGCAGCAGACAGACCGCAAGCATCAACACTGATAGTTGCGCATAAACCCCGGCAATCAGAAACAGGCTCAAGCGAACGACGGTGCTGCAACTGATCAAGGCGCTTTGCGTGGCGCGCGCCTGCTCTTTGGACTCAAGGCGGCCATTGAGGTAGATCGCATACAGAAAGCCGCCACTGCCGAACAGTGCGCCGAACATACCGCCCACCGTCCCCATGGGGATCGCCCAACCGGCCGCCAACTGCGTCGGACGCAGCTTCACCGCCAGGCTATAAAGCGCATAAGCGGTGATGAAGATACCCATCAATAAAAGAAGAACGTCGGATTTGAGGTTGAGCAGGAACACCACACCCAACGTGCAGCCCAGCGCCATACAGGGTAAGAGCCGCAGCAATTCGGATCTGACCACGGACTGACGCGAGGGCAGCAGATTGCCCAGCGCAGCGAGGAAATCCAGAAGTACCAATAAAGGGATGATCCGCGACAGCGGCATGAAATGGATCAGCACCGGCGCAGCAACCAGCGCTGTGCCAAAACCGGCGATGCCGAACACTATATAGGCTGCGACTACGGCCACCTCGATCAGGAGCCAGCCTAGGGGCGTGAAGCCTAGGTCGGTGAAGGTTGTGATGATGTCGGCTTGTTCCACTCGTTGGTCCTCCTGGAGATTAAGCATAAGTCCTTGGAAGCGGTCGGCGGCAATATTACTGGATGGAGACAATCTTTGTGGGAGCGGTGCTTGCCCGCGATTCAGGCGCCGTGGCCCCATTGAAGGATCGCGTTATCGTTCATCGCGGGCAAGCACCGCTCCCACAAAATGCGATTCCAGTCTCCCTTGCGTCGTGCGCTAAATGCACATTGCCTTTATCATGCCCACCATGATCAAAGACCCCTTCGCAAGACTCGGCCTCGACCGGGAAGTCCTTACTGTCAGCCAGCTCAACGGCCGCGCGCGGGTGTTGCTGGAGGATGTGTTCAGCAATATCTGGGTGGAGGGTGAAATCTCCAACCTGTCGCGACC
Source organism: Pseudomonas syringae (assembly GCF_000737245.1). GTDB lineage: Bacteria > Pseudomonadota > Gammaproteobacteria > Pseudomonadales > Pseudomonadaceae > Aquipseudomonas > Aquipseudomonas syringae_J. The sequence continues at coordinate 189,191 of NZ_JPQU01000067.1, forward strand.
GGCTTCCGGCCATGTCTATTTCACCCTGAAGGATTCCGGCGCACAGGTACGTTGCGCACTGTTCCGGCAAAGCGCGGCGCGGGTTCGTCAGGCCTTGAAGGACGGCTTACAGGTCAAGGTGCGCGGCAAGGTCTCGCTGTTCGAGGGCCGGGGGGATTACCAGCTGATCCTCGATACCGTGGAGCCTGCCGGCGATGGCGCGCTGCGACTAGCCTTCGATGCTCTGAAAGAAAAGCTCAGCAGCGAAGGACTGTTCAGCGCCGAGCGCAAGGTCGCCCTGCCCCTGCACCCGCAGCGCATTGGCATTATCAGTTCGCCGACCGGGGCCGTAATCCGCGACATCATCAGCGTGTTCCGCCGCCGCGCGCCACAGGTTGAGCTGACCCTGATCCCGACCGCGGTCCAGGGTCGCGAAGCCATCACTCAGATTGTCCGCGCACTCAAACTGGCGGATTCTCGCGGCTTCGATGCACTGATCCTCGCCCGTGGTGGCGGTTCGCTGGAAGACCTGTGGTGCTTCAACGAAGAAGCCGTAGCCCGCGCCATTGATGCCTGCGTGACGCCTATCGTCAGCGCCGTCGGGCATGAAACTGATGTCTCCATCAGCGACTTCGTGGCCGATGTTCGAGCGCCAACGCCTTCAGCGGCAGCTGAATTGCTCGCTCCGGATTCCAGCGATTTGCATCGTCGCGTGGATAACCTGCATCGTCGACTGGTCAGCCGCATTCAGGACAAGCTGATGCGCGAACGGTTGCGCCTGGAAGGTATCTCCCGTCGCCTGCGCCACCCAGGGGAACGCCTGCGTCAACAGGCGCAGCGCCTGGATGATCTGGACATGCGTATGCGTCGTGCCTTTGAGCAGCACATGCATAAGCGTCAGGTGAGACTGGCGCATCTGGAAAGCCGACTGGCCGCGCAGCATCCGGGCCGAACCCTGGCTTTTCTGCGCCAACGCCTGGATGTCCTCGCGGCACGTTTGCCCAAGGCCATGCGGGATACGCTCAAGACCCGTCGCCTGCAATTGCAAACCCAGGTGCAAACCCTGCAAGTGGTTAGCCCATTGGCTACGCTGGGTCGTGGCTACAGCATCCTGCTTGACGAGCGCGGCCATGCCATTCGAAATGCCGCCCAAACCCGAACCGGCCAGCGTCTGACGGCTCGTCTGGGAGAAGGCGAATTGCAAGTTCGGGTTGAAGACAATCACCTGACGCCTGTCACCCTTTCTCTTCTGGATTGATTATCGATGCTGCGTTTTCTCGCTCCCGTCTTTGCCCTTTGCCTGTGCCTGCCCGCTCACGCCGATAGCTACATCACTCGCCTGCTGAACAAACCGGTTCCAGGGGGCGTGGCGGTGATTGATCTGGGCAACGCCGCTCAGGCGCCAAAAGCCACTTATCAAGGCAAGCCTGTGCTGGTGGTCAAAGAACAGGATGCCCGCTGGCTGGCCATCGTCGGAGTGCCTCTGACGGTCAAGCCAGGCACTCAGCAACTGGTGGCCAAGGATGCCAAGGGCAGCCGCAATCTGGACTTCGTGGTCGGCAGCAAGAAATATCCTGAACAACGGATTACCTTGAAAAATCAGCGGCAGGTGAATCCCAATCCTGACGATCTGAAGCGCATCGAAGGCGAGCTGGAAGTGCAGCTAAAGGCCTATCGCAGCTTCACGCCGGGCACCCCAAGCAACTTGCTGCTGGACAAGCCTGTGGCCGGACCGCTTTCGAGTAAATTCGGCGTGCGTCGTTTCTTTAATGGAGAGGAACGCAACCCACATTCCGGACTGGACTTCGCCGTGCCCGCAGGCACCCCGATCAAGGCACCGGCTGCCGGAAAAGTCATCCTCACCGGTAACTACTTCTTTAATGGCAATACGGTGTTTGTCGATCACGGTCAGGGCTTTATCAGCATGTTCTGCCACATGTCGAAGATCGACGTGAAAGTCGGCGATACCGTACCTCGCGGGGGTGTAGTGGGTAAGGTCGGCTCAACGGGCCGCGCCACCGGGCCGCATATGCACTGGAACGTCAGCCTCAATGATGCACGGGTAGATCCGGCGATTTTTATCGGCGCGTTTCAGCCGTAGCAAATCGCGGACACCACAGCCTCTGTGGGAGCAAGCTTGCTTGCGAAGGCTGTGTTCCAGGCGATTAATAACTGTCGGAGTAACGCCCCCTTCGCGAGCAAGCTCGCTCCCACAGGTTCAACTACACAACAGGCACATCTATCAGCAATAAAAAATCAAATTATTCGAAAATCCAATCATAAATAACCAAAAAAATCAGATTCCAGAGAACTTATCTCAATTTTTTCCAACTGCTTGCCAACATTCCCCTCAATGGTTACGGTTGGTCTCATGAAAACCTCTCAAACCCTCATTCTGTTACGGCAACATCGCTGTCTCAGCCTGGTCAGTGCACGACTGCCAAGCTAGATCGATATGCCTCATCCCGCCTTTCGCATCATCGGTTGGCCGCCTTTTTCCGGCCCATAAATATAAGTACCTACAGGACTTGCTCCAATGACCATGCTCAAAGATCCATCGACCAAGTACCGCGCGTTTCCGACCATCAATCTGCCTGACCGCACCTGGCCATCCAAGACCATCACTGAGGTGCCAATCTGGTGCAGTTCGGACCTTCGCGACGGTAACCAATCTCTGATCGAGCCCATGGATGCGGTCAAAAAGCTGCGTTTCTGGAAGACGCTGGTTAACGTTGGCGTCAAGGAAATCGAAGCCTCGTTCCCGGCCGCTTCGCAGACAGACTTCGACTTCGTTCGTACTTTGATCGAAGACGGCCATATTCCGGACGACACCACCATCCAAGTGCTGACCCAGGGCCGTGAAGACCTGATCGAGCGCACTTTCGAATCCCTGCGCGGGGCGAAGAAAGCCATCGTCCACTTGTATAACGCCACTTGCCCGTCGTTCCGCCGCATCGTGTTCAATCAGGACAAGGCCGGCGTCAAAGAAATCGCCGTGAGCGCCGCCAAGCTGTTCGTGAAATACGCCGCTCAGCAGCCAGAAACCCAATGGACGTTCGAATACTCGCCGGAAACCTTCAGCGCCACTGAGCTGGAGTTCTCCAAGGAAGTTTGCGATGCGGTCATTGAAGTCTGGAATGCGACGCCGCAAAACAAAGTGATCCTCAACCTGCCCGCTACGGTTGAAGTGGCCACGCCGAATATCTACGCCGACCAGATCGAGTGGTTCTGCCGCAATATCAACCGTCGCGACAGCGTGATCATCAGCCTGCACACCCACAACGACCGTGGCACCGGCGTAGCCGCTACCGAGCTGGGCCTGCTGGCGGGTGCCGATCGCGTTGAAGGCTGCCTGTTCGGCAACGGCGAGCGGACTGGCAACGTCGACCTGGTCACTGTGGCCTTGAACATGTACACCCAGGGCATCAACCCAGGCCTGGATTTCTCGGATATTGACGGCGTGCGCAAGGTCGTCGAAGAGTGCAACCAGATCCCGGTTCACCCACGTGCACCTTACGTCGGCGACCTGGTTCACACCGCGTTCTCCGGCTCCCACCAGGACGCCATTCGCAAGGGTTTCGCTCAGCAAAAAGACGGCGCTCTGTGGGAAGTCCCTTACTTGCCAATCGACCCGGCTGACATTGGCCGTAGCTACGAAGCGGTGATTCGCGTCAACAGCCAGTCTGGCAAAGGCGGCATCGCCTACCTGCTGGAGCAGGAATACGGCATCTCCCTGCCACGTCGCATGCAGATCGAGTTCAGCCAGGTTGTGCAGGGCGAAACGGATCGTCTGGGCCTGGAAATGTCCGCTCAGCAGATTTACTCGCTTTTCAAGGCCGAGTATCTGCAAGCCAACAAACCTTACGCGCTGATCAGCCATCGCTTGCAGGAAGAGAACAACACCAGCGCGGTGGACGCAGAAGTCAGCGTCAACGACGAAACCCAGCGCTGGAAAGGCAAAGGCAATGGCGCTCTGGAAGCGCTGGTTTCAAGCCTGCCCGTTGGTGTGGAAATCATGGATTACAACGAGCACGCCATCGGCGCAGGTACCACGGCCAAGGCCGCTGCTTACATCGAGCTGCGTGTAAACGGTGATCGTGCAGTGCATGGCGTGGGCGTCGATGAAAACATCACCACCGCCAGCTTCAAAGCATTGTTCAGCGCGCTGAACCGCTCGCTCAGCCAGGCCGAAGCTAAAGCCGCGTGATAGTGGCCTTGTAGGAGTTGCCGAAGGCTGCGAAGGGCGGAGTGTCAGGCCAGGCGCTTGCGCAGACTTCGGCAGCTCCTACAGGTTATCCAGCATGGTTTTCTGATACACGGCATCCCGATTCGCGATAAACAAAAAGGCCCTGAAGTGAAAGCTTCAGGGCCTTTTTTATTGGTGCTTGCCGGATCAGGCGGTGGTATTGACAGAGACTGCCATAGCTTGCAGCAACGATCCCTGCAGCGCAGTCAATTGCGCCATGGTTCCAGAGATCTGTTGCTGAATTGCCATGATACGTTGCATCTTTTCCTGCTCCGAACCTTTGCTGTTCTGGGCCGCTGCCAGTTGCTGTTGCTGTTGCTGCAATTGCTTCTCAACTTGCTCAATCTGCTCTTTGAGCTGCTGGATGATCTGCTCCTTGATGGTCTTCGGCGCAGTAGCTTCAGTTGACTCATCTGCGGCCGCAGTACCTGACATGTCGAGACTGAGTTTAGTGGCATCGCTCGACTGGGCGTCTGCCGCGACCGTCTCATCACCAGACTTGATGGCAGTTTTGAGGATCGGAGTGTAAGTGCTGAGAGAACTCATATTGATATTCATGGATAGACTCCTGATCGGTACCTGCGGTATCGGCAGACGTAGGTAAAACTGAAGCTGCCGATAACCGCAAAATGTGACGCACACCACAGGAGCGCATCATCGAATGTCGAAGGTGTCCGCGTCGAGATTGGCCGGAAATTTGGTGCGGTACGCTGCGAGCTCTGCAGCGCTCAACGACACTTCGAAAACGCCGTCAGCCTCTCCGGCGCTGAACAGGCTCTCACCCTGAAAATCCAGCACCTGACTGTCACCGGTATAGGCAAAGCCTTTGCCGTCGGTGCCGATCCGGTTGACCGCCGCGACATAGCACAGATTTTCAATGGCCCGTGCAGGTAACAGGCGGTTCCAGTGCAAGCGACGAGCCCCCGGCCAATTGGCCGTATAGAGCAGCAGATCAGTGTCCTGGGCGTCACGGCTCCAGACCGGGAATCGAAGGTCGTAACAAATCAACGGGCGAACCCGCCAGCCTTTGAGTTCGAACTGCACCTGACGGTCGCCCGGACTGTAGTGCTCATGCTCGCCAGCCATGCGAAACAAATGACGTTTGTCATAATGCAGCAACTCACCATCTGGCCGGGCCCACAACAAGCGGTTGCGATGGGTACCGTCTGCGGCTTTGACGATAATGCTGCCCGTCACCACCGCCTGTAGCCGCTTGGCCTGGGCCATCATCCATTTGGATGTCGGACCTTCCTCCGGCTCGGCCAGGGTTTCTGAGGCCATGGAAAAGCCCGTAGTGAACATCTCCGGCAGAATCACCAGGTCCACTTCAGTGGCCGGCTCAAGCAGCAATGCAAAATGCTCAAGATTGGCCTGACGGTCGTGCCAGACCAAACATGTCTGCACCAGCGCCACTTTAAGATCGGGTAAATGGGTCAGATCGCGCATAATTTTTCCGCTGCTTGGCGCAACGTCTCCTCACGCTTTGCGAAGCACAGCCTGATGATGCGCTGCCCCTCAGGTGGGCTCTGGTAGAACACCGAGACTGGAATGCTTGCCACGCCATGTTCTCGGGTCATCCACAACGACATTTCGACGTCGTCCAGATCCGGACGAATCTGTGAATAGTCCACCAGCTGGAAGTAAGTCCCTCCGACCGGGTTGAACTTGAATCGAGAGCTGCGTAGCTGGTCGCAGAAAAAATCGCGCTTGGCCTGGTAGAACGCAGGCAGCTCTTGAACGTGTTCCGGGTGCTCGGCCATGAAATCAGCCAGCGCCCACTGCAAAGGCGTAACGCCGCAGAAACTGACGAATTGGTGAACCTTGCGCATCTCGGCGGTCAAGGCCGGAGGTGAGACGATGTAGCCGGTTTTCCAACCAGTCACGTGGTAGGTCTTGCCGAACGAACTGACCACAAACGCGCGCTGATACAGCTCTTCATGGGCCAGTACGCTGGCATGCTCGACGCCGTCAAACACCAGATGCTCGTAGACTTCATCACTGACCAGATAGATATCGCGATTGGCGATCAACGCTGCCAACTGATCAAGCTCGGCCCGTGTGATCAAAGCCCCGCTGGGGTTGTGTGGGCTATTGATAATGATCATGCGGGTGCGCGAGCTCAATGCATCTTGCAGCTTTTGCCAGTCAATGGAGAAATCATCCAGACCGAGCTGCACATGCACGCAGCGCCCCCCGGCTAATTCCACAGAAGGTTCGTAACTGTCGTAGCAGGGGTCGAAGACAATGACTTCATCGCCAGGGCGAATGACAGTTTGAATAGCGCAGAAGATTGCCTGTGTCGCACCCGGGGTAATCGTGACTTCGGTATCGGGATCGACCTGGCGGCCGTAGCTGCGGGCGATTTTGGCCGCAACCTGTTGGCGCAATGCGGGCAAACCGGTCATGGGTGCGTATTGGTTATGGCCTTCGGTTACGTGGCGGCAAAGCGCATCACGCAACGCTTGGGGACCATCGAAATCAGGAAAACCCTGGGACAGGTTAATAGCGCCCGTCTCGGCAGCCAGCTGAGACATGACGGTAAAAATAGTGGTGCCAACATTGGGCAACTTGCTCTCGATCATGGCGCCTTTTTCCTGCTAAACGCCCGGCTCCACGGCGGCACGGGGTCTGGCAGGATAGCCCATGGAGCGAACATAAAAAAAGGCGCTATTAGCGCCTTTTTTGGAGAAAGCCTGTTACAGGATGACGCATAACCAACTTAGGGAGACCCTGTGTTTAGCCGCAACTTCCCTGCGCCTTAACCGGCGCCATCGCGAGCAAGGTGGAGCGCCACCCCGGTCACTCCTACAGTTGAAACGAGATCTTTGTGGGAGCGGTGCTTGGCCTGGGCGGCATTCCGACGATAAGGTCCACGCGATCTGAAGTGAATCGCGTCCGGCCTTATCGTCGGAATGCCGCCCTGGCCAAGCACCGCTCCCACATAAGTCCTATCAGCGCTTGTCTCTACGCTTCTTGTCGGCTTTCTTGTGGTGGGACATCATCCGACGCTTCTTGTTGACCTGACGGTCTGTCAGCGTGTTTTTGTTGCCCTCGTAAGGGTTCTCGCCTCCCTTGAACTCGATGCGGATCGGCGTACCGACCAGTTTGAGTACACGCCGGTAGGTGTTTTCCAGATAACGGACGTAAGACTTGGGTACTTTCTCGACCTGGTTACCGTGGATCACGATCAGCGGCGGGTTGGCACCACCCAAGTGAGCGTAACGCAGCTTGATACGGCGGCTGCCGACCATCGGTGGCGCGTGCTCGCTGACCGCATCTTCAAGAATCTGCGTCAGACGGCTGGTTGGCCAGCGGGTAACGGCCGACTTGAACGAGTTCTGCACCGATTGGTAAAGGTTGCCCACACCCGTGCCGTGCAGCGCGGAGATGAAGTGGATGTCCGCGAAGTCGACAAAGAACAACCGGCGTTCCAGCTCGGTCTTCACGTAGTCGCGCTCGCTCGGAACCATGCCGTCCCATTTGTTCAGGGCGATAACCAATGCGCGGCCTGCTTCCAGAGCGAAGCCCAACAGGTTCAAATCGTGATCGACCACGCCTTCACGGGCGTCCATTACGAAGATCACCACGTTGGCGTCTTTGATCGCCTGCAGGGTTTTCACCACGGAGAACTTTTCGACTTCTTCGTGGATCTTGCCGCGCTTGCGCACACCAGCGGTGTCGATCAGCGTGTACTTCTCGTCGTTACGCTCGAACGGGATGTAGATACTGTCGCGAGTGGTGCCTGGCTCGTCATAAACGATGACCCGGTCTTCACCGAGCATACGGTTGACCAGCGTCGACTTGCCAACGTTAGGGCGACCGATGATGGCAATCTTGATACCGTCTTTTTCGCTTGGGCCCGGGATGCGCTTGGCTTCCTGACCTTCGGCTACAACTTCCGGCTCGCCTTCTTCTTCATCTTCGCCTTCATCCTTGGGGAATTGGCTAAGGGCGATTTCCAGCATCTGGCTGATGCCACGACCGTGAGCACCAGCGACCGGAATGGCGTCCCCCATACCCAGCGGCGAGAACTCGGCGCGGGCCATTTCAGGGTCGATGTTGTCAACCTTGTTGGCGACCACGTAGGAACGCTTGCCACGCTTGCGAAGGTGCTCGCCGATCATCTGATCCGCAGCGGTAAAGCCTGCACGAGCATCACACAGGAACAGAACGACATCAGCTTCTTCGATGGCCAGCAATGACTGCTCGGCCATCTTTTCGTCCATACCGTGTTCGTCACCGGAAATACCACCGGTGTCGATCAGAATATAGGAGCGCCCTTGCCACTTGGCCTCACCGTATTGGCGATCACGGGTCAGACCGGACAGATCGCCGACGATAGCGTCGCGAGTCCTGGTCAGGCGGTTGAACAAGGTGGACTTGCCGACGTTCGGTCGACCCACCAGGGCGATTACGGGAACCATGCGGCTCTCCACTTCGTTATTTCAGAAAATACAAAAGCCGCTGCAAGGCAGCGGCCGGAGTTCGGAGCAGCACCTTTCAGTGCTGCAGACCCTGCCGTAGCAGGGCTGCGAGAGGTCCAGGACCTCAAGCATAGACAGTCATTACTTGATCGTCAGGGCTTCCAGCTTGCCGCTGTTGCCATAGACATAAATCATGTCGCCAACCACCAGCGGACGTGCACGAAGGCCGTCGCTGTCAATGCGCTCGCGACCCACGAAACGACCATCAACCTGGCTCAACAGGTGCAGATAGCCTTCCATGTCGCCGACCGCCACATAGCTTGAGTAGACTTCCGGCGCACCAAGTTGACGGCGGGCCAGAGCGTCATTGCTCCACAATGCAGTGGACGAACGCTCATCGATACCTTCGACGGTGCCGGACGCCAGGCTCGCGTAAACGCTGCCGAAGCCTTGGGCTACGCCCGAATAGCTCGACGCATCACGCTGCCAGAGTACACGACCGCTCTCCAGGTCAAGACCGGCAACCCGACCCTGATAGCTGGCAACGTACAAAGTGCCACCCGAAAGCAGCAGACCGCCGTCGATATCAACGACTCGATCCAGCTCCGAGCGACCTTGCGGTACCGCAACACGCTGTTCCCAGATCGGTACGCCGTTGGACGTATCCAGCGCTACGACTTTACCGGTCGACAGACCAGCCACTGCGAGACGGTTGGTCACGATCGGCGCACCAGTACCACGAAGGGTCAGTACGGCCGGAGTGCTTTCGTAGATCCAGCGCTGGTTACCAGTGGCGGCGTCAAAGCCGATCACGCGGTCGTCCTGAGTCTGGACAACAACCACATCACCGTTGGTAGCAGGGGGAGCCAGAACTTCACTGGTCACCCGCGCACGCCATTTTTCTTCGCCGGTAGCCGAATCCAGAACGACCACTTCACCTTTCAGGGTGCCGACCATGAGCATGCCGTAACCTACGCCAACGGCGCCAGAAACAGGCAATTCAAGGTCTTTTTCCCAGGCTACGTTGCCGTTCATGCGATCCATGGACACGATGTAGCCGGCTACGTCGCTGGCGAAGATATGATCGCCATCGATAGCTGGAACCAGCATGTTGTAGGTTTCACCCTGACCATCACCGATGGAACGGCTCCACTGCTTCTGCAGCACGACTTCTTCTTTGAAGTCGGTCAGTTCCGCTGGAGGCAATTCCTTCTTGCTGTTGCTGCTGCAACCCGCGGCCAAAATGGCCAGAGCCAGCAATGCTGCATGTTTCCAACGGATCACGTCACGCATCCCCTTTGGCCAAGTCGTCGAGCTTCATTTGTAAGCCACCAACGGCCGCTTCTTCAGACAGCGCGGTTTTGGCTTTTTGGTATGCAGCATGAGCCTCATCGGTGCGACCCAGCTGCACCAGCAGATCGCCCTTGAGTTCTTCACGGCTAGCCAGGAACGACTTGTCGGCATCGCCTTCAAGCAGTTTCAGAGCGTCATCAGCCTTGTTTTGAGCAGCCAGAACACGCGCCAGACGCTGACGAGCGATCTCGCCCAATGCAGGACTGGCAGGCTTGTCATTGACTAGCTTGAGTTCGGCCGCCGCATCATCGAGCTTGCCATTATCCACGGCCACCTTGGCCACGAACAGGCTGCCGTACTGAGCGTATGGCGTACCGCCATACTCATTCTTGAGTTTGCTGGCGATATCGGCAACGCGCGCCGTGTCGGCCTGGCCGCTTGGGGTGAGGGCAGTTTCCAGCAATTGCTGGTACAGCGCCGACGCACCTTGCGACTGATTGCTTTCGTATCTGGTCCAGGCCTGCCAGCCAAGAACCACTACCAACGCCAGCAAACCACCAGTCAACAGGGGTTTGCCGTTGCGCTGCCACCAGTCCTTCATTGCCGCCAGTTCATCATCTTCAGTACCTGACACCCCAATACTCCTATTTGCTAAATCGGCTGTTAATCAGCTTCAACCCTGCACAACGCAGGAGGCCAGATGCTCGGACAGAGCATCCCAGGCAATATTTTGTTGTTCACCCTGACCGCGCAGGGGTTTGACGCCTATTACCTGCTGCGCCAGTTCTTCTTCACCGAGAATCAATGCAAACAGTGCACCGCTCTTGTCGGCTTTCTTGAACTGGCTTTTGAAACTGCCGGCACCTGCGTTGACCTGCAAGCGCAGATGAGGCAACTGATCACGAACACGCTCGGTCAAGGCCAGCGCTGCCAGCTCGGCCGCCTCACCAAAGGCACAGAGGTAGACGTCGACCTGACGGGAGATTTCTTCCGGAACCTGTTCAAGGGTTTCCAGCAACAGCACCAGACGCTCGATACCCATGGCAAAGCCGACACCACTGGTAGGCTTGCCGCCCATCTGTTCCACCAGACCGTCGTAACGACCGCCAGCGCAGACCGTACCTTGGGACCCCAACTGATCGGTCACCCACTCGAACACGGTTTTGCTGTAGTAATCCAGACCGCGAACCAGCTTTGGATTGATGACGTAGGGGATGCCAGCAGCATCCAGACGCGCCTTGAGGCCGTCGAAGTGAATGCGCGATTCATCGTCCAGGTAATCAGCCAGCTTCGGTGCATCGACCAATAACGCCTGGGTTTCAGGGTTCTTGGTGTCGAGCACGCGCAACGGGTTTGTTTTCAGGCGACGCTGGCTGTCTTCATCAAGCTGGCTGAGGCGCGCGGAAAGGAACTCCACCAGCGCATCGCGATAGCGGGCACGCGCTTCGCTGGTCCCCAGGCTGTTAAGTTCGAGTTTGACGGCGTTGCGGATCCCCAGCAGGCCCCATAGACGCCAGGTCAACACTATCAGCTCGGCATCGATGTCCGGACCATCAAGGTTGAATACCTCGACGCCAATCTGGTGAAACTGGCGATAACGGCCTTTCTGCGGACGCTCGTGACGGAACATCGGGCCGATGTACCAGAGTTTCTGCACCTGACCGCCGCCGGTGATGCCGTGCTCGAGGACCGCGCGCACACATGCAGCTGTACCTTCAGGACGCAACGTGAGGGAGTCACCATTGCGGTCTTCGAAGGTATACATCTCTTTTTCGACGATATCGGTGACTTCGCCAATCGAACGCTTGAACAGATCGGTGAATTCGACGATAGGCATGCGAATCTGCCGGTAACCGTAGTTATCCAGCAAATGCGAGACAGTACCTTCGAAATGACGCCACAGCGGGGTCTGATCGGGCAGGATGTCGTTCATGCCACGAATGGCTTGCAGAGACTTACTCACTAAAAATCCTTAGCAATTCTGGTTAGCCGCGGGCAATGACTGCTGCGTCGGCTTCGACCTTTTCGGCCGCTTTCTTGCGAATCAAGCGTTCCAGCTCATCCACAAGATTTTCATTGGTCAACTTCTGCGATGGCTTGCCGTCGATGTAGATCAGGTTTGGCGTGCCGCCGGTGAGGCCGACATGAGCCTCTTTGGCTTCGCCTGGCCCGTTTACCACACAGCCAATGACCGCAACGTCCAGCGGCACCAGCAAATCCTCAAGCCGACCTTCCAGTTCGTTCATGGTCTTGACCACATCGAAGTTCTGCCGCGAACAGCTCGGGCAGGCGATGAAGTTGATCCCACGAGAACGAAGGTGCAGCGATTTGAGGATGTCGTAGCCGACTTTCACCTCTTCAACCGGGTCAGCGGCCAACGAGATGCGGATAGTATCGCCAATTCCTTCGGCGAGCAGCATACCGAGGCCAACGGCAGATTTCACCGTGCCTGAACGCAACCCACCCGCTTCGGTGATGCCCAAGTGCAGCGGCTGGACAATTTCCTTGGCCAGCAGACGGTAGGCTTCGACGGCCATGAACACGTCAGACGCCTTCACGCTGACCTTGAAGTCCTGGAAATTCAGGCGTTGCAGGTGCTCGACGTGACGCAGCGCGGACTCAACCAGCGCAGCTGGGGTCGGCTCGCCGTACTTCTTCTGCAGGTCTTTTTCCAGCGAGCCGGCGTTCACGCCGATGCGGATCGGGATACCGCGATCACGGGCAGCGTCGACAACAGCGCGTACCCGATCTTCGCGACCGATGTTGCCCGGGTTGATGCGCAGGCAGTCAACGCCCAGTTCGGCTACGCGCAAGGCAATCTTGTAATCGAAGTGGATATCGGCAACCAGCGGCACTTTGACCAGCTGTTTGATGCGGCCAAATGCTTCGGCGGCGTCCATATCCGGAACCGATACCCGCACGATATCAACGCCAGCGGCTTCGAGACGATTGATCTGGGCAACCGTTGCCGCGACATCGTTGGTATCGCTATTGGTCATGCTCTGCACCGCAATCGGTGCATCACCGCCTACAGGAACTGAGCCCACCCAGATCTTCCGGGATTCGCGACGTTTGATCGGAGATTCACCGTGCATGACTTATTGCCCCAGTTTCAGGCGAGCGGTTGCGCCAGAGGTGAACGGAGCCACATCGACGGCAGCGCCGTTGTAACTGACCTGCGCGCCCGCAGCAGCCCCAAGACGCACGCTAAGGGGTGGCTTGCCGCTGAGATCGAGGCTCTCGCCTTTACGCTTCAAGCCGCTGTATAGAACCTTGCCAGCGGCATCAGTCACCTGAGTCCAGCAATCAGCCGTGAAGGCGATCTTCAACTGGCCGGCACCGGCCACGACAGGCTGCACAGAGGATTCGGAAGTCACTGGAGCCGGCGCTGGGACTGCAGGTGCTACCTGGGAAGGAGTCGACGTGTTAGCAGGAGCGTTATGAATCGCTGTAGCAGGCGCTGTGGTCGACACAGTCGGAGCTTCTGCCGTCGGGGACGTCGTATTCAACGGCAGTGGGGCCGAGGTCGGCGTTTGCGAATCAGTGACGGCCTGATCTTCAGGCTCATCCAGTGGATGGATCTGAGTCGTGCCGTCAGCGCTTTCAACCTCCACATGCTCCAGATTCAGACCGGAGGGCTCCTTACCACGCAGGGAAGCCTGATCCTGCCACCATAAGAAGCCGCCACCGACAAGAACAACCAACAAAAGGAGGCTGACGATACGCAGGATATTGTGTGAAAGGCGGACCGGCTCTTCGATACGCCCCAGGGCGTGAACCGAGCTGCCCTGACCATCGGTGCCGGTAAACTGGTCGAACTGGGTGACGAGCGCACTCTGGTCGAGTTCCAGCAACTTGGCGTAGGCGCGAACATAGCCGCGGGCAAAAGTGTGCCCTGGCAGCTTATCAAAGTGGCCAGCCTCGACGTTACTCAGCGATGTCACAGTGAGGTTGAGCCTCATGGCGACGTCTGGCAGCGACCAGTTTTTGTTCTCACGTGCCTGGCGCAGGGTATCCCCAGGATTGACGCGAGTGGCTGCTACGACTTCGGGATGCACCGCTTTCATCATTGCTCCGACAGGTATTGCTGATATTCCGGCGTACCGGGATAGAGTCTTTTGAGTTGCAGACCATAACTGGCTGCCTTGTTGCGATCATCATAGACTTTTGCCAATCGCGTACCGAGCAATAGACTACGTGCATTTTGCTCGCTGAGTTGGCTAAAACGGTCGTAATAGTCACGCGACGGCACATAATGCCTGTCTTCGTAAGACAACTCAGCCATTTCCAGCAACGATCGTGGCAATTGACGATCCAGACGCAATGCTTTGGTGAAGTGATTCAGGGCCGTTTCACGGTCGCCCAGCATTACCGCCGTCATGCCCAGGCTTTCAAATACTCGCGAGCGCTCTGGGTAGAGGTTGTCAGCGGCAGCCTCCTCAAACCGTGCATAAGCTTCCTTGTAGCGCTTCTGCTCGTAAAGAAAACTGCCGTAATTATTGAGGATGCGCGCATCACCCTTGCGGGTAGACAAAGCTTTCTGGAAATACTTGTCCGCCAGCTCAGACTCCATTTCTACCTGAAAGACCAGAGCAAGCGCCGCATTGGCATCGGCGTCAGAGTCGTCAAGTTCCAGCGCTTTCTTCAGCGGGACCTTGGCACGTTCGGTCTGGCCTTGCTGAAGGTAGCCGACACCCAGCTGTACGTATGCCTGGCGTGCATCGGCGCGCCCCTTGCTGGTACTCATGGGATCGACATTGCCCGAAGTCACGCAACCGGCCAGCAACGTCATGAAACATAGCAGCAGCGCGGCACGCACGGACATTGATGTTCTCTCAGCCAAGTTCGCGATCAGGTACGAGTCGTAGCGGTTTGGACCACACTGGCCTCGGCATTCAACTCTCGCACAGCAATGTAACGCTCGCTGCGACGAGTCCGGTCCATGACCTGCCCCACCAGTTGGCCACACGCTGCATCGATATCTTCGCCACGAGTGGTGCGCACCGTGACGTTATATCCAGCCTGATGCAATTGATCCTGGAAGCGACGAATCGCGTTATTGCTTGGGCGCTCGTATCCGGAGTGCGGAAACGGATTGAACGGAATCAGATTGATCTTGCAAGGAGTGTCCTTGAGCAGCTCGATCATTTCGACGGCATGCTCAACCTTGTCGTTGATGTCCTTGAGCATGGTGTACTCAATGGTCAATACGCGTTTTTCGCCCAGGGTCGCCATGTAGCGACGGCAGGACTCAAGCAGCATTTTGAGCGGATACTTCTTGTTGATCGGTACCAGTTGGTTACGCAACTCGTCGTTTGGCGCGTGCAGCGACAATGCGAGTGAGACGTCGATGTGCTGAGCAAGCACATCAATCATCGGCACCACGCCGGAGGTGGAAAGCGTCACCCGGCGTTTGGAAATGCCATACCCCAGGTCATCCATCATCAGATGCATGGCGGCAATGACATTATCGAAGTTCAGTAGCGGCTCACCCATGCCCATCATCACCACGTTGGTGATGGCACGGTCGACGGTTGCCGGGACGCTACCAAAGGATTTGTTGGCAATCCACACCTGACCGATCACTTCGGCGGCGGTGAGGTTGCTGTTGAAACCTTGCTTGCCCGTGGAGCAGAAACTGCAGTCCAGAGCACAGCCCGCCTGGGACGAAACACACAAGGTGCCGCGTTTACCCTGAGGGATATAAACAGTCTCGACGCAGCTGCCAGACGCCACTCGTACCACCCATTTACGGGTGCCATCGGTGGAGATGTCCTCGCTGACCACTTCGGGACCACGGACCTCAGCACAGGCCTTGAGCTTTTCGCGCAGGGCCTTGCTGACGTTCGTCATGGCATCGAAATCGTCGACGCCAAAGTGGTGAATCCACTTCATGACCTGACCGGCGCGGAAGCGCTTCTCCCCGATAGAGTCGAAGAATTTTTCCATTTCCGGTTGGGTCAGGCCCAACAGGTTTGTTTTGCCAGTCGATACAATCATGAATTCACCCTTCACTCGTTAGTCAAAGACTTAGCGAGTGGTTACCTCGGTAGCTGCGAAGAAGTACGAGATTTCGCGAGCAGCGGCTGCTTCGGAATCGGAGCCGTGAACAGCGTTGGCGTCGATGGAGTCAGCGAAGTCAGCACGGATGGTGCCGGCAGCAGCTTCTTTAGGGTTGGTAGCGCCCATCAGCTCACGGTTCAGAGCGATGGCGTTTTCGCCTTCCAGAACCTGAACAACAACTGGACCGGAGATCATGAAAGCAACCAGGTCGCCGAAGAAGCCACGAGCGCTGTGCTCAGCGTAGAAACCTTCTGCTTCAGCCTTGGACAGCTGCTTCAGCTTGGAAGCTACAACGCGCAGACCGGCTTTTTCAAAACGAGTGGTGATCTCGCCGATTACGTTTTTAGCAACGGCGTCAGGCTTGATGATGGAGAAAGTACG
The DNA here is from genome assembly GCF_000737245.1 of Pseudomonas syringae. Lineage (GTDB taxonomy): Bacteria > Pseudomonadota > Gammaproteobacteria > Pseudomonadales > Pseudomonadaceae > Aquipseudomonas > Aquipseudomonas syringae_J. The sequence continues at coordinate 205,577 of NZ_JPQU01000067.1, forward strand.
TTGAACAGCCATGGTGTAACTCCAGAAACAATGATTAAAGCGAAAAATTAAACCCGCGAATTATACGCGGGTTCTGGGGGATTTCCTAACGGCAAACTGTATAGAGCTTAGTCTGCTTCTTCGATCCACAAGCCTTGGATGGCTTCAAGGACCTTTTCACCGCCGCGATCCGGGATATCGTCGAACTCAGGCAGTTCCATGACCAGATTGCGCAGCTTGACGAAATTTACGGTGAGCGGATCGAGATCCGGGTGCGCTTCGGCAAGCTGAATCGCGATTTCCTGCACATCAACCCATTTGAGGCTCATGAGACGTCCTTGAATCAGTGGGGCGCTTCGGCCGCATGGTTAAGCGAATACTTGGGAATTTCAACCGTGAGGTCTTCATTTCCGACGATTGCCTGACACGACAACCGAGACTGGGCTTCCAGCCCCCAGGCCTTGTCAAGCATGTCTTCTTCCAGCTCGTCCGCTTCATTCAGCGAGTCGAACCCTTCCCGGATAATGCAGTGGCACGTGGTGCAGGCACATACGCCGCCACAGGCACTTTCGATCTCGATATGATGCTCATGGGCGATTTCGAGGATCGAGGTGCCAGGCTCCACCTCAACAACCAGCCCTTCCGGGCACAGCACGGCGTGGGGCAGAAAAATGAGCTGCGGCATCAGTTATTCCTCGATTTCATTCAAATTGCGCCCCGACAGCGCGGTCTTGACGGTCAAGTCCATACGTCGGGCGGCAAATGCATCCGTTACCTGCGACAGACGCTTGGTCTGTTGCTCGATGGCAGGACCATCGGTGCCTTGCATCAGCTCACGCAGCTCCTGCAACTGCAGGTCGATCACCATGCGCTCTTCGGCATCGAGCAAGCTTTGGCCATCAACTTCCAGGGCCGCCTCAACCGCCTCGACGAGACGCTGCGCATCGACCTGCTGCTCGCGCAGCACCCGAGCAACCTTGTCGTCTCCGGCATTTTCGAAAGAGTCTTTAAGCATCCGGGAAATTTCGCCATCAGTCAGGCCATAGGACGGCTTGACCTGAATGCTTGATTCAACGCCCGAACCCAGCTCACGAGCCGCAACACTGAGCAGACCATCGGCGTCGACCTGGAAGGTCACGCGGATTTTTGCGGCGCCGGCGACCATGGCCGGAATCCCGCGCAACTCGAAGCGCGCAAGGGAACGGCAATCGCTAATCAATTCACGCTCACCTTGCAGCACGTGAATCATCATCGCCGACTGGCCGTCTTTATAAGTGGTGAAGTCCTGAGCGCGCGCCACTGGAATGGTGGTGTTACGCGGAATGACCTTCTCCATCAAGCCGCCCATTGTTTCCAGCCCCAGAGAGAGCGGAATGACATCAAGCAGCAGCAATTCCTCACCATCGCGCTTGTTGCCCGCGAGAGTGTCAGCCTGAATCGCCGCCCCAATGGCGACCACTTGATCCGGGTCGATTTCGGTTAGGGGCTGACGGCCGAACAACTCGGCAACAGCACTGCGCACGCGAGGTACTCGGGTCGATCCACCAACCATGACCACGGCTTCGACTTCTTGCAGCTCGATGCCCGCGTCCCGCACGGCACGACGGCAAGCCTTGAGGCTGCGCGCCACCATCGGCTCGATCAGCGCCTCGAAAGCATCACGACTGAGCGTGCCTTTCCAGTCGCCGTACTCGACATCGACGGAAGATTCACTGGTCAGCGCCTCTTTCGCGGCGCACGCCGCCTGCAACAGGCTGCGCTGAGCAGACGGAGCGATATCGGCTGACAGGCCTGTTTCGGCAACAATCCAGCTGGCAATCGCATGATCGAAATCATCGCCACCCAACGCGGTATCGCCGCCGGTAGCCATGACCTCAAAGACACCACCTGTCAGGCGCAGAATGGAAATATCAAAGGTCCCGCCACCCAGGTCGTAGATCGCTACGACGCCTTCGGCGTTCTGATCCAGACCATAAGCCACGGCCGCAGCGGTCGGCTCATTGAGCAAGCGCAGCACGTTGAGGCCTGCCAGTTTGGCAGCGTCCTTGGTGGCCTGGCGCTGGGCATCGTCAAAATAGGCAGGGACAGTGATCACTGCACCGACCAATTCGCCACCCAGCGTTTGTTCGGCACGCTGACGCAAGACTTTGAGAATGTCGGCAGATACTTCAACCGGGCTTTTCGGGCCCTGCACCGTTTCAATGAACGGCATGTGCGACTCACCACCCACAAAGCGGTAAGGCAACTGCTCGCCCAGCTGCTTGACGTCGGACAACCCACGACCCATCAAGCGCTTGACCGAAAGTACGGTATTGAAAGGATCTGTCGCGGCAGCAGCCTTGGCGGCCTGCCCTACCTCGACGCGATCGGCGTGATAGCGAACGGCAGACGGCAGAATGACCTGCCCGTCTGCATCGGCCAGAGGCTCGGAAAGACCACTGCGCAACGCAGCGACCAGCGAATTGGTAGTGCCCAGGTCAATACCGACAGCCAGACGGCGCTGATGCGGTTGTGGACTTTGACCGGGTTCGGCGATCTGCAATAAGGCCATGCTTTATCAGAATTTCACAGGCGTGCGGCCAGGAGCAGCACGGGGTTAATCGTCGAGGCGCTCTTCCAGCTGGCGCACTTCGTAAGAGAGCTTGTCGAGGAACTGCATACGGCGCATCAGGCGCTCAGCCTGATCACGTTGCGCAGCATCATCCCAACAGGCGGCGAAGCTTTCGTTCAGCTCGTCCTGAGCGGTTTTCAGGCGACGCTTGAAAACCGCAACGCCCGCCAGATCCGCCTCGTCCTGCAAGTCCTCGAGCTCTTCGCGCCACTGCATCTGCTGCAGAAGAAACTCGGGATCATGCACGGTGACTTCAAGGGGTACTTCGCCGCGCATCGCCAGCAGATAGCGCGCCCGTTTTGGAGCGCTCTTGAGCGTCTGGTAGGCATCGTTGAGACTGGCCGAGCGCTCTAGCGCGGTTCGCTGCTCACGCTCGGAAGCGTCAGCAAAACGATCAGGATGAACGCCGCGAGCAAGCTCGCGATATCGGCTCGCAAGCAAATCGAGGTCGAGAAGAAAGCTCGGCTGAAGCTCGAATAAAGCGTAATGACAAGGAGTACCCACAGTAAGCCTCAAACGTTGAAGCTTTCGCCGCAGCCACATTCACCGCGGGAGTTGGGGTTGTTGAACTTGAAGCCTTCGTTCAACCCTTCCTTGACGAAATCAAGCTCGGTGCCATCGAGATAGACCAGGCTTTTCGGGTCAATGATCACCTTGACGCCGTGCAATTCGAACACGGTGTCTTCGCTTGCTGCCTCATCGACAAACTCAAGCACATAGGCGAGACCGGAACAGCCTGTGGTGCGAACACCCAGACGAACGCCATCACCTTTACCGCGCCCATCAAGGGAGCGGCGTACGTGGTTAGCGGCAGCTTCTGTCATGCTGATAGCCATCTGAACTCCTTGCTTCACGCTTCTTTAAAAAGTCGCTGCTGAATTACAGCAGGCCTTTCTTCTGCTTGTAATCGCGAACAGCGGCCTTGATGGCATCTTCCGCGAGTACCGAGCAGTGAATTTTCACCGGAGGCAAAGCCAGCTCTTCAGCCAACTGAGTGTTTTTGATGGTCTCTGCTTCGTCCAGAGTCTTGCCTTTCATCCACTCGGTTGCCAGGGAGCTGGAGGCGATAGCCGAACCGCAACCATAAGTCTTGAACTTGGCGTCTTCGATGACACCCTGATCATTGACCTTGATTTGCAGACGCATAACGTCGCCGCAAGCAGGAGCGCCGACCATGCCGGTGCCAACATCTGGATCTTCCGCGTTCATCTTGCCGACGTTGCGCGGATTCTCGTAGTGGTCAATGACCTTTTCGCTGTAAGCCATGATGCTATTCCTCTATCAGGGAGCCGCTCTGCAAGTCATGAAAACGGTAGTCAACATGACCTGTCTGTAAGGCGACTTTAAATTAGTGCGCCGCCCACTCGATCTTGGAAATGTCGACGCCGTCTTTGTACATGTCCCACAGCGGCGACAGTGCGCGCAGCTTGGTGACCGCTTCGCAGACTTTCTGCGCGGCGTAATCGATTTCTTCTTCGGTGCTGAAACGACCAAAAGTGAAGCGTATCGAGCTGTGAGCCAGTTCGTCATTACGACCAAGGGCGCGTAGCACGTAGGACGGCTCCAGCGACGCCGAGGTACAGGCGGAACCGGACGAAACGGCCAGATCCTTGAGCGCCATGATCAGCGACTCGCCTTCAACGTAGTTAAAGCTCAGATTCAGGTTGTGCGGAACGCGTGCAGTCAGGCTGCCGTTCACGTACAGCTCTTCGAGGTTCTCGACCTGCTTGTAGAAGCGATCGTTCAGCGCTTGAAGACGCTGGTTTTCCGTTGCCATTTCTTCCTTGGCAATACGGAAAGCCTCACCCATACCGACGATCTGGTGAGTCGCCAGCGTACCGGAACGCATACCACGCTCGTGACCACCGCCATGCATGGCCGCTTCGATACGAACACGCGGCTTGCGGCTCACGTACAGTGCGCCGATACCTTTAGGACCATAAGTCTTGTGGGCGGAGAAGGACATCAGGTCGACCTTGAGGTTGGCCAGATTGATCTCGACTTTGCCGGTGGACTGGGCCGCATCGACATGGAACAGCACGCCGCGCGAACGGGTAAGTTCGCCGATGGCAGCGATGTCGTTAATGGTGCCGATTTCGTTGTTCACGTGCATGATCGAAACCAGAATGGTGTCGTCGCGCATTACCGCCTCAATCATTGCAGGGGTAATCAAACCGTCTTCGGTAGGGTCGAGATAAGTAACCTCAAAACCTTCACGCTCAAGCTGACGCGTCGTATCAAGCACCGCTTTGTGCTCGATCTTGGAGGTGATGATGTGCTTGCCCTTGGAGGCATAGAAGTGCGCAACACCCTTGATTGCAAGGTTGTCGGATTCAGTAGCACCGGAAGTCCAAACGATTTCGCGCGGGTCGGCGCCAACCAGATCAGCCACCTGACGACGCGCATTTTCAACCGATTCTTCAGCCTTCCAGCCGAATACGTGGGAACGCGAAGCCGGGTTGCCGAAGTTTCCGTCAGCAGTCAGGCATTCGATCATTTTCTGAGCGACACGCGGGTCGACCGGGGTCGTCGCGGAGTAATCGAGGTAAATCGGCAACTTCATTGAATCTCTCCTATCAGGCAGGCGCACCGCTCATTCATCTGCGTTCATTCAACGGCGGACGTTTCAATCTTATCCAGGTACTGGTTCTTGGCGCTGGCGCCGTTACGACGCAGATCCTGGCGCTGGGCGACTTCCTGTACCTCACGGCGAGTGACAAGGTCGGCCAGACTGATACCGCTTAGAAACTCGTGAATCTGTTCGCTGAGATCGCACCATAAATGGTGAGTCAGACAGGTGTCACCAGCGTGGCAATCACCCAGACCCTGACAACGGGTCGCGTCGACGGATTCGTTTACCGCGTCAACCACCTGAGCCACCTTGATACCCTGCATGTCGCGCGACAGCTGATAGCCACCACCCGGCCCGCGCACACTGGAAACCAGATTGCCACGGCGCAGCTTTGCGAAAAGCTGCTCAAGGTACGAAAGGGAAATGCCTTGCCGCTCAGAAATATCAGCCAGGGACACTGGCCCATTCTGCGCGTGCAACGCCAGATCAAGCATGGCAGTTACGGCGTATCGGCCTTTAGTAGTCAGTCGCATGGCGTGTACCGCAGAGGTTCGTAATGAGGGCGAGTATGCTATTCCCGAGTATTTAAGTCAACTATAAGACCAAGTAAAACAGTCGGGATTAAGAGCAAAATAGCGGCGGCATCATAGCAAACGCGGGGGCGCATGACACGCCCCGTTTCAAATCCGCCTCAGCCGACCTTGCTTTCGCTCTTGTCTTTCACGCAATCAAAGACTTCGTCGCGCAACTCCGGGAGATCCTTGGCGCAATAATCGCTGCCCAGCCCCTTCAGCGCACCACACATGCCTTCCAGGCGAGCATCCACGGCCTGCAGATGGTCAAGCAACTGACCGATCGCACGGGCGACCGGGTCGGGCATGTCTTCACTGACGCCATAAGCGTCGAAGCCCAGCTTCTCGGCAATGGCTTTGCGCTTGGCTTCTACATCGTCGCCTGTCTTGACGATGATCCGACCCGGAATCCCCACTGCCGTTGCGCCAGCAGGGACGGCTTTGGTGACCACTGCATTGGACCCGATCTTGGCGCCAGCTCCCACAGTGAATGGCCCAAGCACCTTGGCACCAGCGCCGACTACAACACCATCTTCAAGGGTCGGATGGCGCTTGCCGGCGTTCCAGCTGGTACCGCCCAGGGTCACACCTTGATATAGCGTGACGTCATTGCCAATTTCGGCGGTCTCGCCGATCACGATACCCATCCCGTGATCGATGAAGAAACGCCGACCGACCTTGGCGCCAGGGTGGATTTCAATACCGGTCATCCAGCGGCCGAAGTTCGACACAACCCGGGCAGGCCATTTCCAGCCGTTATTCCACAGGATATGCGCCAGACGATGCAGCCAGATGGCGTGCATACCCGGATAGCAGGTCAGCACTTCAAAAGAGTTGCGCGCCGCGGGATCACGATGGAACACACTTTGAATATCTTCACGCAGACGCTCAAACATCACTGATCCTTTCTTTTGTAGGGTTCACCGCGAGCAGCCTTCTGGGTTTCAGTCAGAATGCCGCGCAAAATACTGATCTCGGACCGGTTCACTTCACTGCGCCCGTAGAGCCGACGCAAGCGAGCCATAAGATGACGGGGCTTTTCCGGATCCAGAAAGCCAATGGCGACCAATGTTGTTTCCAGATGCCCGTAAAAGCCTTCCATTTCATCCATGGTCGCCAGATCGGCGCTACGCACGGACGTTACTTCGTACTTTTCAACCTTGGTGGGCTGACCCTGGGCCGCCAGCCAGGACATACGCACTTCGTAACTGAGCACCTGCACGGCTGCGGCAAGATTTAGCGAACTGAATTCCGGATCGGAGGGGATGTGCACGTGGTAGTGACATCGCTGCAGCTCTTCATTGGTCAGACCGGCGTATTCGCGACCGAACACTAACGCAACCTCCGCCCCCTGCCCTGCCTGCTCAGCGGCCATTACGCCGGACTCACGCGGATCGAGCAACGGCCATGGAATACGACGATCACGAGCACTGGTGCCCAGGACCAGATTGCAGCCCACCAAAGCGTCTTCGAGGGTCGCAACCACCTGAGCTTTTTCCAGGATATCGCCTGCCCCCGAAGCCCGGGCGTCAGCCTCGTGAGACGGGAACACCAGCGGATCAACAAGCACCAGGCGCGAAAGCCCCATGTTTTTCATGGCACGAGCAGCCCCTCCGATATTACCGGGGTGACTGGTACCGACCAGGACAACACGAATATTTTGCAGCAATGCAAGCGCTCACAGATAAGTAGGAGGGAGGAAATCTTACAGAAGCGGCTCGGTTAGCGCTATGAAGGGTTGTGGCGCTCATTGTGAGTTTTGGGAGAACCCATGCTTGTCCGCCAGACGACGTGGGACCGGCTTTAGCCGGGAAAGTGATATTTCTGACGGTCAAATTTCAGTGACTGCATCGGCCTATTCCCGGCTAAAGCCGGTCCTACGACATCGACCACAGGCTCAATACATCCAGTTAATCGCTGGAAAATTTCCGTCACTCCCCCTACAATGTTCGGCTTTCTTTAACGACCTAGGTGAAACGTCCATGCAGCCCATGCTGAATATCGCGCTGCGCGCCGCCCGCAGCGCCAGCGAATTGATTTTCCGCTCCATCGAGCGCCTGGATACCATCAAGGTCGATGAAAAAGGCGCGAAGGATTACGTCAGTGAAATTGACCGTGCTGCCGAGCAATTGATCATCACTGCTCTGCGCAAGGCGTACCCGACACACGGCATTCTCGGTGAAGAAACCGGCATGCACGAAGGCAGCGGCGAAGGTGCCGACTACCTGTGGATCATTGATCCGCTGGACGGCACCACCAACTTTGTTCGCGGCGTACCGCACTTCGCGGTCAGCATCGCCTGCAAACACAAAGGCCGTCTTGCTCACGCGGTTGTTCTTGACCCGGTTCGCCAGGAAGAATTCACCGCCAGCGCCGGTAACGGTGCACAACTCAACGGTCGCCGCATGCGAGTCAGCCCACGCACCAGCCTTGAAGGCGCGCTGCTGGGCACTGGCTTCCCGTTCCGCGACAACCAGATGGATAACCTGGAAAACTACCTGGGCATGTTCCGCAGCCTGGTAGGCCAGACCGCTGGCATCCGTCGCGCTGGCGCTGCAAGCCTGGACCTGGCCTACGTGGCTGCCGGTCGCTTCGATGCATTCTGGGAGTCGGGCCTGTCCGAGTGGGATATGGCAGCAGGCGCCCTCCTGATTCAGGAAGCAGGCGGCCTGGTCAGCGACTTCACAGGTGGTCACGACTTCCTGGAAAAAGGCCACATCGTTGCCGGCAACACCAAATGCTTCAAGGCTGTACTGACCTCCATCGCGCCGCACTTGCCGCACTCGATGAAGCGTTAATTACTGGCTGCTAAAAACCGGCGTAATGCCGGTTTTTTTATGCCCGCTACTTTTAAGCCCTACAGAAGCAGAAAAAGCACCCGAAGGTGCTTTTTCTTTCTAGTAGCAAATTGGGTTAATTTGCCTGACCCAGAATCAACTTGCCGTCTTCACCCACGGGAATCTCGCCACCCGGATCACGATCCATACGCACCTGACCAACTTTGTCCTTGAGCTTGTATTTCACGTCATAGCCCACAACTTTATCGCTGATGTCGTTGACCGTATTGCAGCGAGTCTCAGTGGTGGTGTAGGTATCGCGGTTCTGCATGCCTTCCTGAACCTTGTTACCGGCGTATCCGCCGCCCACCGCACCTGCGACTGTGGCGATTTTCTTGCCGTTACCGCCACCGACCTGATTGCCCAGCAAGCCGCCAGCAACAGCACCCAGCACACTGCCCACAATCTGATGCTCATCCTTGACTGGCGCCCGCTTTGTAACGGTGACGTCCTTACAAACTTCCCGCGGTGTTTTGATCTGCTGTTTTACTGGCTCCACGGCCAGTACCTCTGCATGTTCAGGACCGCTTTTAACGAGGCTGTAGGTGGCAACAGCACCGCCAGCCGTTACAACGGCAGCGCCCAGCACAGCACCAACAAGCAACGATTTGTTCACGTGAACCTCCTGACCTACTCAAACGCAGTTTCCTGCGCAATACCCACCCTTGGAGCGCAAAAGGCCATCAGAGTTCAAAACATCACTCTTTACAAACGAACCCAGCACATTAGGTACCCCGTTCAAAGAGCACAAAAAAAGGCGCGAGCTCAATGCTCGCGCCTTTCAATTTTTGCTACAGAGAGATCAGCGATCAGGGACGATCATCAACCTTCTCGGCAACGACTGGAGGAATCAGATCCTCAGTTGTCAGGTTCAGCCAGATCAACACCACGTTGGCGATGTAGATGGACGAGTAAGTACCCGCCAATACACCTACGAACAGCGCAATCGAGAAGCCCTCGAGGTTATCACCACCAAAGACCCACAGCGCAACGATCGCCAGCAACGTCGAAACCGAAGTTGCAATGGTGCGCAGCAAGGTCTGCGTCGTCGAGATGTTGATGTTTTCGATCAGCGAAGCCTTACGCAGCAAGCGGAAGTTTTCCCGCACTCGGTCGAATACCACGATCGTGTCGTTCAGCGAGTAACCGATGATCGCCAGGACCGCAGCCAATACCGTGAGGTCGAAAGTGATCTGGAAGAACGACAGGATACCCATCGTTACCACCACGTCGTGGATCAGCGAAATGATCGCACCCACTGCAAACTTCCACTGGAAGCGGAACGCGAGGTAGATCAGAACGCCACCCAGCGCCAGAAGCATGCCGAGGCCGCCCTGGTCGCGCAGCTCTTCCCCCACCTGCGGACCTACGAATTCCACACGTTTGACGGTAGCCGGGTTATCAGCACCCGCCTTGCGCAGCGCGTCGGCGACCTGGGTACCCAGTTGCGGATCCTCACCTGGCATACGCACCAGCAGATCCGTCGTGGCACCGAAGTTCTGTACGACAGCATCGTGATACCCGGCGCTGACCAGCTCTTCGCGAACCTTGCCCAGATCGGCTGGACGCTCGTAAGTCAGCTCGATGAGCGTACCGCCGGTGAAGTCCAGACCATAGTTGAGCCCTTTATGAAACCAGCTGAACAACGCCAGAATGGTAAGGAGCACAGTGACGGCGAACGCAACATTGCGAACGCCCATGAAGTTAATGGTACGTAACATGGCAGCCCCTTAAATCCACAACTTCTTGAAGTCACGCCCGCCATAGATCAGGTTGACCATTGCGCGGGTCACCATGATGGCCGTGAACATCGAGGTAAAGATCCCGAGCGACATGGTCACCGCAAAGCCTTTGACCGGGCCGGTGCCCATCGCAAAGAGAATGCCGCCGACCAGCAACGTCGTCAGGTTGGCGTCGAGGATCGCCGTATAGGCGCGATCGAAACCTTCGTTGATCGCACGCTGTACGGTCATGCCATTGGCGATTTCCTCACGAATCCGCGAGAAGATCAGCACGTTGGCATCCACCGCCATACCCATCGTCAAAACGATACCAGCGATACCTGGCAGCGTCAGTGTCGCGCCCAATAAGGACATCAACGCCAGCAGCATGACCATGTTCAGCCCCAAAGCGACTGTCGCGATCAGACCGAAGAAGCGATAGATGATCATGATGAAAATCGATACGAACAGCATACCCCAGAGGGAAGCGTCGATACCTTTGGTGATGTTGTCAGCACCCAGGCTCGGACCGATCGTGCGCTCTTCAGCGAAGTACATCGGTGCTGCCAGACCACCGGCACGCAGCAGCAGAGCCAGCTCGGAAGCCTCGCCCTGACCGTTCAGACCGGTGATGCGGAACTGGCTACCCAGCGGCGACTGAATGGTCGCCAGACTGATGATTTGCTTCTCTTCTTTGAAGGTCTGAACAGGCACGTCTTTTTCGACGCCGTTGACCATCTGCTTGGTGTAGGTAGTAGTCGGCTTCTGCTCGATGAAGATCACCGCCATGCTACGACCCACGTTGCTGCGTGTCGAACGGCTCATCAATTCGCCGCCATGACCATCCAGAGTGATATTCACCTGAGGACGACCGTGCTCATCAAAACCAGCTTTGGCATCAGTCACCTGATCACCGGTAATGATCAGACCACGCTCCACCGGAGCTGCCGGACGACCGCCTTCGCGGAATTCGAACATTTCGGTGGTGGCCTTGGAGTCATCAGGGCCTGCGCCGAGACGGAATTCAAGGTTGGCGGTCTTGCCCAGAATACGCTTGGCTTCGGCAGTATCCTGCACGCCCGGCAACTCGACCACGATGCGGTTGGCACCCTGACGCTGTACCAGAGGCTCGGCGACGCCCAGCTCATTGACGCGGTTACGTACCGTGGTCAAGTTCTGCTTGATGGAGTAATCGCGGATCTCGGCAATCTTGGCCGGGGTCATGGCCAGACGCAGAACAGGGATACCGTTCAGTTCAGCCGGGGTAATTTCGAAATCTGTGTAGCTCTTGCGGATCAGAGCACGGGCTTCTTCACGGGCAGCTTCATCGCTGAAACCCAGCTGAATAGCGCCATTGAGTTGCGGCAGGCTGCGATAACGCAGTTTTTCCTTGCGCAGCAGGCTTTTGACTTCGCCTTCATATACGTTAAGACGCGCAGTCAGCGCCTTGTCCATGTCGACTTCCAGGAGGAAGTGCACGCCACCAGACAAGTCCAGGCCCATCTTCATCGGGCTCGCGCCCAGATGACGCAACCAGTTCGGAGTGGTCGGAGCCAGGTTCAGCGCGACGACATAGTCATCACCGAGCGCCTTGCGTACGACATCCTTGGCTGGCAGTTGATCTTCCTGCTTGGTCAGACGCAACAAACCGCCTTTGCCATTCTCAGCCAGGGAGGTGGCCTTGACCGCGATACCGGAATCGACAAGCGCTTTGCCTGCACGTTCCAGATCAGCCTGACCGACTTGCAGCGCAGTGCTTGCGCCACTGATCTGGATCGCCGGATCGTCAGGGTAGAGATTGGGTGCGGAATAAATAAAGCCGATCACCAGCACCGCCAGGATCAGTACGTATTTCCACAGAGGGTATTTGTTCAGCATCACGCCGCCCGCTTATAAAACGCGAGGCGCCTTGCGCGCCCCGTCGATTGGTAAAAGTCTGAATCTTAAATCGCTTTCAGGGTGCCCTTCGGCAATGTTGCAGCAATAGCGCCCTTTTGCATTTTCAGCTCTACAGTGTCGGATACTTCGATAACCACGAAGTCATCAGTCACTTTAGTGATCTTGCCAGCGATACCGCCGGTGGTGACCACTTCATCGCCTTTTTGCAGATTGCCGAGCAGGTTTTTCTGCTCTTTGGCACGCTTGGCCTGTGGACGCCAGATCATCAGATAGAAGATAACCAGGAAGCCGACCAGGAAAATCCATTCGAAACCACCACCCATAGGGCCTGCTGCCGGTGCAGCAGCGTCCGCGAAAGCGGGAGAGATGAAAAAGCTCATTTAGCACTCCAGTTGCATAATATTAGGATAAAACGACAAAACTCAGGTTCGACTCATGCCAAAGGCGGCGTTGGAATACCGCGTTTGGCGTAGAAGGCATCGACAAAGGCGGCCAATGTACCCTGTTGAATAGCCTCGCGCAAACCAGCCATAAGCACCTGGTAATGGCGCAAATTGTGGATTGTATTCAGCATGCTTCCCAGCATTTCACCGCACTTGTCCAGATGATGCAGATAAGCACGGGAGAAGTTCTGACAGGTGTAGCAATCGCAGGTCGGATCCAGTGGCGAATCATCATGACGATGGAACGCGTTACGGATCTTCAGCACACCAGTGTCTATGAACAAATGACCATTGCGGGCATTGCGGGTCGGCATCACGCAATCGAACATGTCGATTCCGCGGCGCACACCCTCCACCAGATCCTCAGGCTTGCCTACCCCCATAAGGTAACGAGGTTTTTCAGGAGGCATCTGGCCTGGCAGATAATCCAGGACCTTGATCATTTCATGCTTGGGCTCGCCCACCGACAGGCCACCGATAGCCAGGCCGTCGAAGCCGATCTGATCCAGACCTTCCAGCGAACGCATGCGCAGACTTTCATGCATGCCGCCCTGGACGATACCGAACAGCGCCGCAGTGCTTTCGCCATGAGCGATTTTCGAGCGCTTGGCCCAACGCAGCGATAACTCCATCGATACCCGCGCGACATCTTCGTCAGCCGGGTAAGGCGTGCATTCGTCGAAGATCATCACGATGTCCGAGCCCAGATCACGCTGGACCTGCATCGACTCTTCCGGGCCCATGAACACCTTGGCGCCGTCCACCGGAGAAGCGAAGGTCACACCCTCCTCCTTGATCTTGCGCATAGCGCCCAGGCTGAATACCTGAAAGCCGCCGGAGTCCGTCAGGATCGGGCCATTCCACTTCATGAAATCGTGCAGGTCGCCGTGGGCCTTGATCACTTCGGTGCCAGGGCGCAGCCACAAATGGAAGGTATTGCCCAGAATGATCTGCGCGCCAGTGGCTTCGATGTCACGCGGCAGCATGCCCTTGACCGTGCCATAGGTGCCGACCGGCATGAACGCCGGGGTTTCGACCACACCACGAGGGAAGGTCAAGCGACCACGACGCGCCTTGCCGTCAGTGGCCAACAACTCGAAAGACATACGACTGGTGCGGCTCATGCGTGATCCTCTGGGCCCGATGCCTTGGGAGCGGTCGGCGCGGGATTGCGGGTGATGAACATGGCATCACCGTAACTAAAGAAGCGGTATCCGTTTTCAACCGCTGCCGCGTAGGCAGCCATGGTCTCGGGATAGCCGGCGAACGCCGAAACCAGCATCAACAGCGTGGACTCGGGCAAGTGAAAATTGGTCACCAGGGCATCGACCACATGGAACGGACGACCTGGAAAGATAAAGATATCGGTGTCGCCGCTGAACGGTTTCAACACACCGTCGCGGGCCGCGCTTTCCAGCGAACGCACGCTGGTCGTACCTACGGCAATCACCCGACCGCCACGCGCACGACAGGCGGCCACGGCGTCGACCACATCCTGGCCGACTTCCAGCCATTCGCTGTGCATGTGGTGGTCTTCAAGCTTCTCGACCCGCACCGGCTGAAACGTACCCGCACCAACGTGCAGGGTCACGAACGCCATCTCGACGCCCTTGGCCTTCATCGCATCGAGTAGCGGTTGATCAAAATGCAGCCCTGCCGTCGGTGCAGCTACCGCACCGGCGCGCTCGGCATAAACAGTCTGATAGCGCTCGCGGTCGGCACTTTCATCAGGCCTGTCTATATAAGGAGGCAACGGCATATGCCCGACTCGCTCCAGCAGCGGCAATACCGACTCGGTGAAACGCAGTTCGAAGAGCGTGTCATGGCGCACTACCATCTCGGCCTCGCCCCCGCCATCGATGAGAATCATCGAACCCGGCTTGGGCGATTTGCTTGAGCGCACATGAGCCAGCACCCGATGGGTGTCCAGCACACGCTCCACGAGAATTTCCAGCTTGCCACCGGAGACTTTCTGGCCAAACAGCCGGGCCGGGATAACCCGGGTATTGTTGAACACCATCAAGTCACCGGCGCGCACATGGCCCAGCAAATCGGAAAAATGCTCATGACCCAACGCCCCGCTGACCCCGTCCAGGGTCAGCAAACGGCTACTGCGTCGCTCAGCCAAAGGATGCCGAGCGATCAGGGAATCGGGGAGTTCGAAGGTAAAGTCAGCAACGCGCATGATGGAGTTCGTCTAGCAGGGCCGCGAAGTTTAGCGGAAAGAGAGAAAATTGACCATGAAAGGTGATTGACCAACGGTAAGACCGTCTGTAGACTTCGCCGCCATTGAGCCCTGATGGCGGAATTGGTAGACGCGGCGGATTCAAAATCCGTTTTCGAAAGAAGTGGGAGTTCGATTCTCCCTCGGGGCACCACATAGCAGTATCTGAGAGTCTCCGCCTGACCCTCAGACCCAAAGAAACCGGCCATTTGAGCCGGTTTTTTTGTGTCTGTCTATCTAGATCTTTATCTCCTGATCCGTTGTATCCCTGCTTGTGTCCTGAGAAAAATACCGAACGTTGGGATACAAGAATGAAGCGCGCAGACATAACGCGCCGCCCTCTCGCAAACACGACACTTGCGGGACTGGAGGTGGCATCAAAGGGATACCGGAAGCTGGACGGAAACAGCCTCTACTTCAGGGTCAAACCTGATGGCGGTAATCCTGGCAGCTCCGCTGCAGACGTCCGGCGGGCAATTGGACCAGGATGGGGCTCGGGAGTGGTGTGCGAACACATTCACCGCTCGATGCGAAGAAAACCCATCGGGCCGACGCCTGGGCCTATGCAACCACCGCTTTTGCCGATATCCGAGCGGTGGTGTACGACTTCAGCCCCAGCCGCTCGGGCGAACACGCCCGTGCCTTTCTGCAAGACTGGAAAGGCAAGTCGGTGTGCAACAACTTTGGTGGTTACAAAGCCAGTTTTGCACTGGGCGTCACCGAATTGGCTGCATGGCTCATGGGCGGCGCAAGTTTTTCGATCGGCACGTCACGAACAAGAGCACGCTCGCCGAACAGGCCCTGGGCTATATCCAGTTGCCATACGAAATCAAAAGTGAAATCCGCGACCTGGAGCCAGATTTACGGCGACGAATACGACAAGAAAAAGCCGTCCCCTTGATGGAAATGCTACACACCTGGATGATCGCCCAGCGCGACCTGTTGCGCGAGATATCCGAGTTGCCGCCGCATAAGTGGTTGCCGTTATGCAACTTGTAATGCACGTTAGATTAGGATCTAACATCGTCCGATCATTTGACTCTTTGTAAGCGTTCCGCCAATACGCCTTGATTGGTTGGGCGTTGAAAACGCCCCAACATCATCTGACCTAACCAGACTTTTGCGTAGAGCTGGCCTACGCAGTCCATGGCTATTAACGGTGTGAAGCCGAAACAGATATTCAAGCAGACCCCTGCTGGTGCGCGTCTAGGCAGAAGCGTATCATTTGATCCATCCTGTATCCCTTAAGGATTCTCCGATCAAGTCATGGAGCGCTTACATGTGACTTAGGCAAACTTGATCAAGGATAAGCACGTGAGAACGCAAGAGGATTCCATAATGGTCAAACTCCAGAAGGCTAACGTAGGCTCTCTCAGCGAGTTCAAAACTGCTCTCCAGGACTCGTTCCGAGTGGCGGCCGAAGCTGACTTAGGTCAGCCGCTTGAAGAGCCCCTTCCTTCTGATGAGGACATAGAGCAGTCCATTGCTGTTGATGGAGCCGCTACATACTGGATCATGGCAAACGATCAGCGTGTCGGCGGCGCAGTTATGGTAATTGACGAAATAAGCAATCGAAACTCATTGTCGTTCTTCTTCATTTCAACGAGCCAGCAGAGCCGTGGGCTAGGACTACAAGCCTGGAAAGCAATCGAGAGAGAGTATCCAAACACCAAGGTCTGGGAAACTGTCACCCCATATTTTGAAAAGCGAAACATTCACTTTTATGTAAACAGGTGTGGCTTCAAGATTGTTGAGTTCTACAACAAATTTCATCCGGATCCAAACCAAGCTTCGGTTCAGGCTCATCAAGAAGGGGGGGGCGATGAGATGTTCAGATTCATGAAGGTTATGGGTCAGAAGTAACGTAAGCGTCCGGCGAAGGCACTTGGCTGAGTTGGTCTACGACGATGATCAACTCG
>NZ_JPQU01000068.1 GCF_000737245.1 Pseudomonas syringae
AGCTTGCTCGCGAAGGGGCCAGAATTCCTGAACATCCCTTGAAATCAGGACACCGCCTTCGCGAGCAAGCTCGCTCCCACAAATGCACCGTTTGCTGCGCGACAGCGCGGCGTCAGTAAGACGGGGGATTCACGCCGAAATGTTACCCGCCGGCCGCAATGACAGCGTCACCCAGTAACGGGTGCGGCTCACCACCTGCACCGGCAGGCTGGCGACGAGCAGTTTGAGGATCCGGTCAGTATCGTCCAGGCGGAAGGTGCCGGTGACGTTCAGGCGTTCCAGCTCAGGTTCCCAGCGCAGGATGCCGGGACGATAGCGGCTCAGTTCGGCCAAAAAGACACCTAACGGCTGATTCTCAACACTCAACACACCCTGGCGCCAACCAGGCTGGCTAACATCAAATGCACTGACCGAGGAGATGCCCTCGGTACTCATGGTCGCCCGTTGCCCCGCCTGCAAAGGTACCGAATGGCCGCGTTGCGCTAACAACTCCACGTTGCCGCGCCACACGGAAACCAGGCACTGATCACCTTGCTGGTGAATGCACAAATCCGCCCCAGTGGCCTGCACCCTGCCCTGTCGGGTCTGGATGGTCATGGGCGGTACGTTGCTGGCCATGTTCAAGGCCATTTCGCCTTCGATCAGCGTCAGCAGGCGCCTGCCCTGCTCCAGGTCGATATTCAGGGCGCTGGCAGTATCCAGCTGCAGCACGCTGCCATCTTGCAGGCGCAGATCCCGTCGCTCTCCGGCAGCGGTGCGCAGGTCGGCACGCAACGCGGCAATCGGTGCCTGCTGGGCGAGCATCCAGCCTGCGGGAAGCAACGCCGCCACAATCAGCGCACGCTTGAGCACGGAGCGACGCCCAGAATCGGGCCGGTCGAGGCTGGCCATCGCCAGCTCGGGGGGCAGCCCGGCAAAGCGCTGGCGAAGGCCTTGAGCTTTCTGCCAGGTCTGTTCGTGATGTGGCGATTGCTCGCGCCAGCGTTGTAAACGCGCACGGTCGTCGGCGCTGGCACTGCCTGATTCCAGCAGCACCAGAAAATGGGCTGCATCTTCGGCAATTTGTCGGGTCGACACCGCGCTGTTCACAGGTCGATCATCAGGCAATGGGTGTAAGCCTGAGCCATGTAGCGCTTGACCGTCCGCTGGGAGACCGCGAGTCGTTCAGCGATCTGCGCGTAGTTGAGCCCTTCGAGCTGCGCCCATAGAAAAGCCCGACGTACCGCCAATGGCAGTGCATCGAGCAATTCATCCAGTGCCTGGAGGGTTTCCAGCAGGACCCAACGCTGTTCCGGCGATGGAATCACGGTTTCCGGCAGGGTCGCCAGCGCCTGGAGATAGGCCTGTTCAACGCTGCGACGCTGGTAATGGTTGATCAGCAGGCGCTTGCCCACCGTGATCAGGTAGGCCCGCGGCTCGCGGAGGTTGTGCAGTGGCTCGCTGTGTTGGCTGGCCAGAACCCTGACGAACGTGTCCTGGCTAAGGTCGGCAGCATCCCACGCATTGCCCAAACGACAGCGCAGCCAGTTTTCCAGCCAGCTGCGATGGTCACGATAGAAATTTTCCAGAGTAGGCTCTGACGGCCCTGCTGCTTGCCTCATCGTCAACGGCCCACTGCAATGTCACTATTTAAAATGAGAATCATTCTATTTAGTTACAGTCAGCTCGCCAACTTATTTACATTTGTCATGGCCCAACAGAGGACTTGTGGGAGCGGTGCTTGCCCGCGATAAGGTTTAGGTGATCTGCATAAGTAATCGCAGTGTCCCTATCGCGGGCAAGCACCGCTCCCACACTAGGTCTGCTGCAGCCTTAAATTTTCGGCCCCGCCTACCGCCTCTTCAACCGATCAATAATCACCGCCAGCAACAGGATCGAGCCGCGGATCACGTATTGATAGAAGGTGTCGATGTTCTTCAGGTTCATGGCGTTTTCAATGATGGCCAGAATCAACACCCCGGCGATCACGTGGCGAATCATGCCAATGCCGCCACTCAGTGAAACGCCACCGAGGACACAGGCCGAAATAACTGTCAGCTCGAAGCCCTGACCAATCATCGGCTGACCGGAGGTCATGCGCGATGCCAGCACCACACCGGCCAGCGCGCCAATTACGCCATGCACGGCGAAGATGATGATCTTGGTGCGATCCACGTGCACGCCAGCTAGCAACGCCGCTTCCTGGTTGCCGCCAATGGCCAGAGAATTGCGTCCATAGGTGGTGTAGTTCAACAACCAGCCGAAGAAAGCGAAGCACGCAATGGTGATCAGGATCGGCACCGGCACACCATAAAGCTGGCCGTTGCCGAACACGAAAAAGTCCTCGTTGGAGACTCCCACCGCCTTGCCGTTGGAGAAAATATAAGCCAGGCCACGGACGATCTGCATGGTCGCCAACGTGGCAATCAGGGCGTTGATGCGTAACTTGGCAATCACGATGCCATTGACCAACCCCACCACCAGGCCCATGGCAAGAGCCGCCGAGACACCCAGAAACAAGCTGTCGGTATCACGGATGACAATGCCTGCGATCACCCCGGAGCAGGCCAGCACCGAGCCCACCGACAGATCGAAATGCCCGGAGGCCAGACAGAACAACATGGTGCAGGCCGCGATGCCCACCGTGGAAATAGCCAGGCCCAGGCCACGCATGTTGAGGGGTGACATGAAGTTATCGATGAGCAGCGTACACAGCACAAAGATGCCAACAGCAGCCATGAGCATCGCCCAGTCATCGATAAAGCGACGCAAGTTAAGGCCTTGGCGTGGAGCCGCCAGACTGGTTTCGTTGGACATACGCACCTCTTTCTTATTTTTCATTCAGGTTGTCGTGCTGTTTTGTCAGAACCCGGTAGCGGTTTCAGCCTCGGGTCCGTGGCAGTGCCAGTTGCAATAAACGAGCTTCGTTAGCCTCGTCGCGGTTCAATTCGCCCGTGATAGCGCCTTCACTCATGACCAGAATGCGGTCGGCGATACCCATGACCTCCATCAAGTCGCTGGAGACGACAATCACGGCGATCCCGTCAGCGGCCAGGTTATGGATGATCTGGTAGATCTCCGACTTTGCACCGATGTCGATGCCCCGGGTCGGCTCGTCCAGCAGCAAGACCTTCATCGGCATCGACAGCCAACGGCCGAGGATCGCCTTCTGCTGATTGCCGCCGGAGAGGTAGAGCATTTGCTGATCCGGCGACGGCGTTTTTACATTCATCGATTTGATTTGCTGGCTGGCGTTGCTTTTCTCCCAGCGCCCCTGGATCAGGCAGCCCAGATGGACGTGGCGTGGACGCGCGCCGATGTTGATGTTTTCCGCCACGCTGGAAAGCGGCACGATGCCTTCTTTCTTGCGGTCCTCCGGACAAAGCAGGATGCCTGCGGCGATGGCGTCGCGAGGCGAACGCAGCTCAAGATTCTGCCCCTCGATCTGCAAACTGCCGGATTTGCTGCGGGTCAGCCCCGAGAGCATCCGGAACATCTCGGTACGCCCCGCGCCCACCAGCCCGAAGAAGCCCAGCACTTCACCCTTCTGCACGGCAAAGGTCACCGGCTCCTGCAAACCCGGCCCCAGCAGCCCGGTAACCCGCAGGCCGGGCCCCTGATGTTGACGGGGGCGATAGTTATAAATGTCCTGAATATCGCGGCCGACCA
Organism: Pseudomonas syringae; assembly: GCF_000737245.1. Classification (GTDB taxonomy): domain Bacteria; phylum Pseudomonadota; class Gammaproteobacteria; order Pseudomonadales; family Pseudomonadaceae; genus Aquipseudomonas; species Aquipseudomonas syringae_J. The sequence continues at coordinate 3,649 of NZ_JPQU01000068.1, forward strand.
TGCAGGTCACCAGCCGGTCGTGGTCCAGTTGTGCCATGTCGTCGAAGGTGCGCACAAAGCGGCCGTCTTTGAACACGGTGACTGCATCGCAAACCCGGAAAATTTCCTCCATGCGGTGGGAGACATAGAGAATCACCCGACCTTCATCGCGAAGCTTGACGATAATCGCCATCAGCCGATCGATTTCCCGGGCTGACAAGCTGCTGGTGGGTTCGTCGAAAGCAATGACATGAGCGTTGCGCGACATGGCCTTGGCGATTTCTACCAGCTGACGCTGGCCAAGGGACAAATCGCCCAAGCGCATGGCCGGGTCGATTTCATCGGCCAGACCTTTGAGCAACTCTTGCGCCTGACGGTACATGGCGCGGCGGTTGACCATCCCCCAGCGGCTGGGCATGTGCCCGAGCAGCAGGTTTTCGGCGACGGACATTTCAGGCACCAGTTGCAGTTCCTGATGGATGACCGCAACGCCCGCCGCAATGCTGTCCGCAGTGGATTTGAAAAGGTAGGGCTGCTCACCAATGGACAGGTTGCCGCTGCTGGGCTGATACGAGCCACCCAGAATCTTCAACAGCGTGGATTTGCCTGCGCCGTTCTCACCCATCAGCGCATGAACGCTGCCAGGGCGCGCTTCGAACGTGATGTCCGACAGCGCACGCACGCCGGGGAAATTTTTACCGATGCCGTTGAAGCGCAAGCCGCCCGCGGGGACTGGTTGTGCAATTGCTACGGGTTGCATAGAACCCTCCACTCATCTGGACCAAAACGTAACATCTGTAGGAGCGAGCTTGCCCGCGATAGCGTCATGTCAGGGGACACATTTTTCGGCGATACACCGCATCGCGGGCAAGCGCACTCCTACGGGTATGAGTCGCTACAGCCCTTACTTCCAAAGCCCGATGTTGGTCAGCACTTCCTGGAAGTTCGCCCGGGTAATCAGCGTCACGTCTTCCATCGCGGTGTATTTCGGAGGTTCTTTGCCAGTGGTCACCCACTCGTAAACCATCAGCGCAGTGTTGTAGCCCTCTTTGTCCGGGCTTGGCAGCATCGAACCAAAGAAGCCGCTTTCCTTCTTCTTCAACTCGTCGATGGCGTCAGTACCGTTGATACCGATGCCGATGACATTGGCAGGCGCGAAGCCGGCGCCCGCTGTGGCTCGCACGCCGCCCAGCACGGTGTTGTCATTCATGCCGCCAACAATCAGGTTTTTGGCCCCTGAAGGCAGTTTAGGCAAGGCTGCGTTGGTGGAGTCCATGCTGCCGGGAACGTCGAGGGTCTTTTGCGGGGTGAAAAGGATGTGATCTTCAGGCAGGCCAGCTTTCTTCAGGGCATCAACAGAGCCGTCGGTGCGCTTCTTGCCAGTGTCCAGTTCGTTGTAGGTATTGATGATCGCGTAGGTGTCTTTCCAGTCCCAATTGCGTTTCTTCGCCTCGGTCGCCATCGCGGCGCCCTGCTTCTGGCCTACCTCAAAAGCGGCCATGCCCAGATAAGGTACGTCCTCCATGAACTTGCCTTTGGCATCGACGAAGCGGTCATCCACCGCCATCACCTTCATGCCGTTGGCCTTGGCTTTAGCCACGATGGCTGGGCCAAGATTGACATCCGGCGGGCAGATCACGAAGCCCTTCACGCCGTTGGCGGCCAGGCTATCGATAGCAGAGAGGGTTTTCTCGCCGTCGGGAACCGCGATTTTGATCACTTCAAAACCGTGATCCTTGCCAGCTTTTTCGGCAAAAGCCCATTCGGTTTGAAACCAGGGTTCTTCAGCCTGTTTGACGAGGAAGCCGATTTTGACTTTATCGGCGGCGAACACTCCGCCGGAAAGACCCAGAACGGCGGTGGCAACAGCGGCACAGCAAAGGGAACGAATCCCGTGACGACTCAACATAGCTAACTCCTTATTGTTATTGAATAGCTACAGCGTCCAGCGTTGATTTAGTGACCTCAGGCGTACCTGATAGCGGAAAGTCCGACGTCACCACGAAAGCTAAATAGTCATACCATATTCGTAATGGCCGCAATGTAACCTAGTGTCACCCGCGGCGTTGACTTCTCCTTTTCGGGCTGGCTTAGGGTTGGATCAGCCTGCAAAACGGATACAAGGCATCCCGCGAATGCCTACCTCGGCCGCCAACAGTGCTCCGTCGAACGTGCCATTTCGGTCGGCTGGTGCAGCAGTGGTGATGTACAGCCTGGTCATGTCGGGGCCGCCAAAGACGCAGCTGGTGGGGTGGCTGACTGGCAGCTCAACCACACGATCGACGCTGCCGTCCGGTGCAAATCGAATCAGGCAGCTACCACCCCAGCGCGCATTCCAGACGTAGCCTTCGGCATCCATGGCCGATCCGTCAGGGACCCCGTGCGATTGCTCGGCTGCCCAGATTGAGCGCATACCGAGGGTGCCGTCGGGAAGAATCGGGTAACGGTAGATCAGGCCATCGAGACTGTCGGCGCTGTACAGCGTGTCGCCGCGGGCATTCCAGAGCAGCGTGTTGACGATGCCTTGTCCGCTCACCAGCGGCGTCACCGCAGCATCGGCATCGATACGAAACAGTCCACCAGAACGCCGCAGCAGGGGCACGTCACCGCCCTGCTCGTCCAGGTTGTTTTGCATGGTACCCAGCCAGAGCCGGCCTTGCGCATCGCAGCGCGCTTCGTTGGCACGATTGCCCGGGACCGGGTCGGCAGCACACAACAGCGTCAGTGCCGGTTCGTAGCCAGGGGAATCCAGATCGAGGCGATACACACCGCTGGCCAGTGTGACCAGAGCATCGCCGTGGACCGAAGGAATGAACGCCGAGACCGGCTCGGGCAGGTGCCATTGCTGGAATTGCTCTTCGAACAGCCGGCAGGCGAGCCGGGCCGCGATGTCGACCCAGTAGAGGGTTTGGGTGTCAGCGTCCCAGAACGGACCTTCGCCCAGCATGAAACGGTGCGCCGAAACGGGCAGCCATTGCATATGAATATGTCCTTTGTTGTTATTTTTGTCGTATAGATCAGCCGCATTGGCAATGCCTGGCCGCCGACTGCTGACTCACAGCTGCGGCATGCAATGTCAGCAGATGAGGAATACTAAATAGTATTACGATTAATTTTTCAAGCTGCCATTTATCGTCTATAAATCCAGAAGCTGCACTTTTGCGAGATAAATAGTCTTACCAATGACGACGCAGCCTCATCCTAGACAACAACAATAAAAGGTAACCTCATGAAACCCTCTGCACTGCTCAGCAGTTTTGGACTGTCCTTGATGATCGCAACCCTCACCGCCAATGCGGCCAGTCTGTCCAGCGAACACAGCGCCTTCGGCAGCACCTCCGATGGCACTGCGGTCGAGAAATACACTCTGCGCAACAGCCATGGCGTCGAAGCCAGCATCATCACCTACGGCGCGACGCTGCAGTCGCTGATGGTGCCGGACAAGAGCGGCAAAGTCGCCGATGTGGTGCTTGGCTTTGATGACGTCAAGGGCTATCAGGACAACGGCACAGTGTATTTCGGCGCGACCATCGGCCGTTTTGGTAACCGTCTGGCAGGCGGCCAGTTCAAGCTCGATGGCAAAACCTACCAGGTGCCGCAAAACGACAAAACCAACGCTTTGCACGGCGGCCCTCAGGGTTTTGACAAGCGGGTATGGAAAGCAGAACCGAGCAACGAAAATGGCTGGGTGGGGGTGAAACTCACCTACCTGTCAGCCGATGGCGAGATGGGCTTCCCAGGTAATCTGAACACTCAGGTGACCTACAGCCTCAACGAGAAAAACGAGCTGCGCATCCAGTACCGGGCCACCACAGACAAGCCCACTGTGCTGAACCTGACCAATCACAGCTATTTCAACCTGGCAGGTGCAGGCGAAGGTGATGTGCTCAAGCAAGTGGCAATGCTGCATGCGTCGCACTACACGCCAGTCAACGAAAAGCTGATCCCCACCGGCGAACTGCCAGCGGTCAAAGGCACGCCCATGGACTTCCTGAAGCCGACCGCCATCGGCAAGAACATCCACGCCGACCATCAGCAATTGAAATATGCCGAGCCGAAACAAGGCGGCTTTGATTTCAACTGGGTGCTCGATACCAAGGGCGACGTCGGCAAGCTGGCCGCCGAAGTCAGTGACCCGCAATCCGGGCGCCGTCTGCAGTTGTTCACCAGCGAGCCGGGCGTGCAGCTGTATACCGGCAACTTCCTGGACGGCAGCATCCACGGCAAAGGCGGCAAGGTTTACCCGCACTGGGGCGCCTTCACCCTGGAAACCCAACACTACCCGGATGCGCCGAACCAGCCGAAATTCCAGAGCACAAGGCTGGATCCGGGCAAAACCTATACCCAGACGACGGTGTTTAAATTTTTGTAGGGCTCACACAACACCTGCGGTGCTTGCCCGCGATATGGCTTTACGCGGTTCACTTAAGATCGCGTTGACCTTATCGCGGGCAAGCTCCGCTCCCACACGGTGTTCACAGGCTGTTTGCCGGCGGCATTTCAGTCAATGAACAGGTTCGAATGTCCCGGCCTCTTCCCGGCTAAAGCCGGTCCCACGTCACCAAATCCCTTGCGGACAAACAGGGTGGTGTTCACAGGTTATTTACCTCGCATCGCCTTGACCATCGCATCAACGTTGTACCGGAACATCTGCACATAGCTGGCCGCCGGCCCGTCGGCTGGCGACAGCGCTTCGACATACAACTCGCCACCAGGTTTGGCACCGCTCGCGTCGGCGATCTGTTTGACCAGACGTGGATCACCGGAATTTTCGAAGAAATAAGCGCTGACATGGTCCGCCTTGATCTGCCGGATGAGCTTGCCCACATCGGCGGCTGATGGTTCAGACTCGGTGGAAAAACCCAGTGGCGAGAGGAAGGTCACGCCATAGGCATCACCGAAGTAGCCGAAGGCATCGTGTGAGGTCAGGACCTTGCGTTGAGTGGCGGGAATGCTCTGGATTTGCGTGCGAGCGTAACTGTCCAGCGTCTTGAGCTGAGCGCTATAGCGCTCGCCATTGGCCTGATAAACGCTGGCACCTGCCGGATCAATCTTCTGCAAGGCCGTTACGATGTTGCGGACATAGATCACCGCATTAGCGGCGCTGTTCCAAGCGTGGGGATCGGTGATGCGCTGGCCGTCTTCTTCCATGCTGCGAGTCTTGATCCCGGTGGACAGCACCACTGGCTCGCCCTTGTAACCGGAGGCCTTGATCAAACGGTCCATCCAGCCTTCCAGATGCAGGCCACTGACAAACGCAACGTCGGCTTTTTTCAGTGCCTGGGCGTCTGCCGGAGTCGGTTCGTACACGTGCGGGTCGCCATTGGGGCCGATCAGCGACGTGACATGCACGCGCTCGCCGCCGACGTTCTGCACCATATCGGCGATGACCGTGAAAGATGCTACCGCCTCAAGCGGTTTAGCCTGAGCCAGAACGCTAAACCCGGACAGCGCGAAGGCTGCCAATGTGCCGAACAGCATTGATCTTTTCATGACGCACCTTTTTTCAACTGGCCAGATGGGATTGGGGAAACAGCCGCCGCAGGATGCCGGTACGGCCAAACAACAGTGAAAACCCGTAGAACGCGCTAGCGGTCAGGACGATGGCAGGGCCGGAAGCGACGCCCAGGTGATAGGAGATGATCAAGCCGATCAGCCCCGACAAAGTGGCAACCAGGGTCGAGATCAGCACCAGCGCGCTGAGCGACGTCGCCCAGAACCGCGCCGCCGTGGCAGGCAGCATCATCATGCCCACCGCCATCAAGGTGCCCAGCGCCTGAAACCCGGCCACAAGATTGAGTACCACCAGCAGCAGAAACAGCACGTGATACAACGACCCGCGTCCGCCCACCGCGCGCAGAAAACCGGGATCGAAACATTCCAGCACTAAAGGCCGATAGATCAGCGCCAGCAGAATAAGCGTGAACGATGCGATGCCGCCGACCATGTAAATGGCATCGGCATCAATCGCCAGAATGGTGCCGAAGAGCACATGCAGCAGATCGATGTTGGAGCCGTGCAGCGAAACGATCATTACCCCGGCGGCCAGTGACGTCAGGTAGAAGCTGGCAAAACTGGCGTCCTCGCGCAGTGTGGTGAGCCGACTGACCAGCCCGGACAACAGCGCAACCGCCAGGCCGGCAATCAGCCCACCAATGCCCATGGCCGGTAATGAGAGCCCGAAAAACAGAAAACCCAGCGCCGCACCGGGCAATACCGCGTGACTCATCGCATCCCCCACTAGACTCATGCGCCGCAACATCAGCAACACACCCACGGGACCGGAGCCAATGCCCAGCGCCAGGCAGGCCACCAGGGCGCGGCGCATGAAGCCAAATTCGACGAAGGGGTCGATCAGGAGGTTGTAGAGCGTCATAACTGCAATCTCAACAAACGAACTGGATAGCGGCTTGGAATCCGAGCCCCTGTGGGAGCGGAGCTTGGTCTGGGCAGCATTCCGACGATAAGGTCAATGCCGCCCAGACCAAGCACCGCTCCCACAGGTTCTGTATTCACAGCCAAAGAACGCGGTCTCAGGAGCATTCAGCATCCTCCACCCCACACAATTGCGCATCCGCACTCCAGAACTCCGCCATATTCCTTGCCTTGCGCAGGTTTACTGCATTGAGCACGTCGGCGGTCGCGCCCCAGGCGATGGCTTCGCGGGCCATGAGCAAGGTTTGGGGAAAATGCTGGCGCACCTGGTCGATGTCATGCAGCACAGCGATGACTGTCCTGCCCTGCTCGTGCCAGCCCCGTACCAGCTCCAGCAGGTCCCGGGTTGTGCGGGCGTCGATGGCGGTGAACGGTTCGTCGAGCAAGATCACCGCTGCGTCCTGCAATAACAGACGGGCAAACAGCACCCGTTGAAATTGCCCTGAAGACAGCGAACCGATGCTGCGGGATTCAAAACCTTCGAGGCCCACCGCTTGCAACGCTTCACGGGTGCGCCTGGCCGCATCGCGACCCAGGCCACGAAACGCACCCATGCTGCGCCACGCCCCCATGGCCACGGTATCGGCGACGCTTAGCGGAAAGCTGCGATCAATCTCTGCCGCCTGGGGCAGGTAACCCAGAGTTCTCGTGGCCAGATTGCCGCGATCCACCTTCCCCGCTGCGGGCTTCATGGTCCCGGCAATGGCTTTGATCAAAGTCGACTTACCCGCACCGTTAGGCCCGACGATGGCCGTCAGACTGCCAGTTTCGAAACAACCGGTGATGTGATGCACCGCCGGACGCCGTTCGTAGGCAACGGTGAGGTCTTTGAGCGAAATGGCCGCGCTCATGGAATGGCCACCGCCCAGACGATGGCTAGCCACAGCAAAACCAACATGCCAAAAGCAAGGAGGATTCTTTTCCATGCCGGCTGGGCCAACACCGAGCCAGCAATGGAAGGGGCGCGAGGAGTTATCATGAGCCGTAACCTGCAACGATTCGTTACAGTATTACATAGCAATCAAGCTAAGTGTTATGAAGTAACACTTTTATCTCATCATCGAACGATGGATTTAAAACCTCAATCAACCCGTCCACGTTTTCCAGGCCGATAGGCAAGTCTACGATTCGGGGGAGTCTCGGGTTGTGAGGTTGCTTCTGACCCAGACACGACGCTGTCGGAGTTCGCACTCACCGTTAGTGATGGCCTACTGCAGCGACTGCCCCACGCCGGTCGATTACCTCGGCAATTGCAGCTCCGACGCCGGAATGATCCGCGCCAGACGCACCACCGTCACGCCCGGACCCAGATGGCGCAGAGAGGGCTGCACCAGCACGCAATTATCGTAAGGTGTAACGACGTCCCGATCGCCATCCCGGGCGATGACCGTGCCCGCCCGTTCAATCAACTCCAGCCCTCGATAATCCTCGACGAAGGTGAAGTCCATGCTGCTGGCGACTACAGGCTCGGTGACCTGCAAGAAGCGCTGGACAGCTGGACGCTTTTGACTGAGAAACCCCTTCACATCGGACTCCAGCACTGCACCTGTGCAGATCAGAAAGCGAGCGGCAATATCCAGCGCCACTTGCTCGCTTAATCTGGAAAAATGTTGCCCTGTCTCGATCAGCAAGGCGTTCTTCTTGCTGGCGGCATCGTCGAAGCCGCCGTAATCGCGCATACGTTTGCCGTTGAGGTGACCGTTGTCAGCAACCACCACCTCCGGCACACCCAGGGCTGCTGCAAATTCCAGCCCTTTGATCTGGGCGCCGCTCATCATCACCGGCGCCGCTTCTTCATGCATCGAGTGGATATCCAGCAACAGATCAACGCTGTCGATCAGCGGGCGCAAAGCTCGCGCCCGATTCAGCTCGACCGACACTTCATCACCGTCCAGCCTTGCAGGGACCCAGACCCGATTCATGTCTTCATCGATATAGCGCGTGGCGTCGATGTCCTGAGGATCGAATCGGTGGTACGCCTCGACATTGCCAAACGCCAGGCTCAAGCGTCCTTGACGCGGGCGAACACCCGCGCGTAACAAGGCGTCCACTGCGATGGCGCCCGTGACTTCATTGCCGTGGGTCAGGGCCATGACCATCACGTGAGGCCCAGGCACGCCACTGTCGAAACTGTGCACGTATTCGACGCCAGTATTGCCGGTCTGCCATTGACGGATATCCGGAAATTCAACTTCCACCGGGTACGGTTGCAGCGTTGCGCGAACTTGCTCAAGGGTTTTCATTGCCATCTCCGACAGATAAAAGTTTGCATGCGCCGGGCGTCATGGCCCGGCAACGACGATCTTGTTGTGGGGGTCTTATGAATCAGTGCTGAGGCTGGCTGCGCATGCGGCGGCCAAGAGCGATGACCGAAATCATGCTGATCAGCACCGTGGCCATGACATAGAAACTCGGCGCCAGCTTGCTGCCGGTGGCTTCGATCATCCACGTCACGATCAGAGGCGCGAAACCGCCGAACAGGGTCACTGAAAAGTTGTAACTCAGGGCCAGGCCGGTGCCGCGGATACTGGTCGGGAAGATATCCGCCAGCATCGCCGGTATGGGTCCAAGACAGGCGGCGATCAAGATGCCGACAACCGCCTGGACCATTAGCAAAGTACTTAGCGACGGGAAAGCGTTGAGCAGCACAAACATCGGGTAGGACGACAGACCGGTGATCAACAGCGCGACACTCAATACCTTGAAGCGGCCCAGGCGATCAGAAAGACCACCGAACACCGGTGCCATGATCATCAACATCACCCCGGTGATCAGCGCTCCCATGTAGGAGGATGTGGCGGTAATGTGCAATTGCTTGAGTGCATAGGTCGGCATGTACAGCTTGTGTACGTAGTTGAAAGCGGTTGCTCCGGAAACCACGCCGATAGCCAGTAACAGGCTGACATGCCCTTTGATCAATACGTCGCGCAGCGGCGTGCGATTGGTTTCCTGGCTGGCGACTTTCTGAAAGTCCGGAGTTTCATCGATCTGGCTGCGAATATACAAACCCACCGGACCAATCAACAAACCGACGCCAAAGGCAACCCGCCAGCCCCAGTCACTGAGTTGTACGTCCGTCAGCACGTAGCTGAGCAAAGCACTCATGCCGGCTGCCAGAATAGTTGCCAGCCCTTGGGTCGACAGCTGCCAGCTGGCGAAAAAACCACGGCGTTTTGCATCGGCGTGTTCGACCATGAAAGCCGTCGCGGCACCAAATTCGCCACCCGTGGAAAACCCCTGCAGCATTCGGGCAACGATGATGATCAACGGCGCTGCGTAGCCGATCTGCTCGAAGGTCGGTACGAAGGTAATCAGTGCCGTGCCAATCATCATGATCAGGATCGACATTGTCAGCGATGCCTTGCGCCCTGCCCGATCTGCATAAGAGCCAAGCACGATCGCACCCAGTGGCCGCATGAGGAACGAGATACCAAACGAGCCGACACTCAGTAATAGCGAGGTGGTTTCGTTATCGGAAGGGAAAAACAACTTGCCAATGATGATCGCGAAGTAGCCGTAGATCAGCAGGTCGTAGAATTCCAGCGCATTGCCGATACTGGCGGCGACGATTTCTTTCCACGGACTGCGCCGTGGCGCAGCCATTGAAGCATGGGTTGCTGCCGTTTGAACTGTCATGAATAGGCCCCGGTTAATCACAGTGGCGACCGCTCATGTCAAACCGGCTGGCGACAATGAGGATCGCGGTATTTTTATGGGCGGCGCGAATCAACGGTTCAGGGCGTCTGAACCCACATTGCCTTCACCCCGGGGCTAAGTTGAATCAAGGAAATCAACCCGACAATTGCTGTTTCGGCACAGGCCTGAGCCTTTCGGGCACGCCTTCGATGGCGTCTGACTTGCGGCGGCACTTCATAAGCCGAGTTTTTTTCATTTGCCCTGAATCGGTGCATCCTCAGACAGGCCGCGCCAGATTCTCATGACCTGTTCTGCCTGATTCGAGCGGCGCCGATGCAGGGATATATCAAAGCCAATCGTCAGTTCGGGACCGCCAGCCATGACCAGTTCTCCAGCCGCCAGAGCAGCCTTGACCACCATTTTCGGTAACCAGGCCAGACCGTTGCCACGTTTGGCCATTTGCAGAATCGCGTCGTAGGAATCCGCCTGGTAGGTCATGCGTAACGCCACCCGTTGCGGCAGGCCCGCCAGATGCTGGGCCAGTACTCCGCGCAAGGCCAGGGTCGGCGAGAAGGCGAGCCAGGGAACGCTGGAGGCCGAGATGCCTGGGGAAATCTGGAAGCGTGGTTGGCCGTCGGCATCCGGAGCGCTGACCGGAACCAGAGCCTCACGGGCCAACACCAGAGAATCAAAGCGTTCGGGGTCGATCAGGATCTGGGTTAGCGGGCTCGAGAAAATCAGCAGCAGATCAACCTCCCCGGCGGAGACCCGGCTGATCGCTTCCTGTGAGCCACTGGTCACCAGTGAAACCGCGAAAGACCCGAAGCGCTGATTGAGCGACTCGTACCAGTCCGGAAAGAAATCGCTGGCCAGGGTGCGTCCGGTGGCGATGCGCACCGGTTCGTCGCGGTTCAGGCCGACATTCTGAAACTGTGCACGGGCTGCTTTCAGCAACCCCAGTGACTGGGTCGCCGCTTCAAGGAACAGCAGACCTGCCGGGGTCAGCGACAGTGGCTGCTTGCGCTCGATCAGGGGGACGCCAAACCAGTCTTCCAGCGCCTTGATCCGCCGCCCGAACGCAGGGTGCGTCACGCAGCGGTTTTGCGCTGCCCGAGACAGGCTTCGTGTCTCGGCCAGCTCTATAAAGTCTTCAAGCCATTCCAGTTGCATGCAATGTTCCTGATAGAGGGTCCGCGCAAATGCGACGATCTGACGAAGGACCTATAGGAGCGCGCTTGCCCGCGATCCAGCCGACGCGGTCCGCCTGCAACACCGCGCTATCGTTCATCGCGGGCAAGCGCGATCCTACAGGCCCAAATAACCGTCAGACCATAACTCAGAGCGCCGACAACTCGAAGCAGTCGATTTCCGACCAACGCGATGTAGACGACAAAGCAAACCTTGAACCTGCCCGCCCAACCCGATACTGTACATACGAACAGTATCGGAGTTTTCCATGCAGCTGATCGACAAGCTCAGCATCCTCGCTGATGCCGCCAAATACGACGCGTCATGCGCCAGCAGCGGCGCGCCCAAGCGCAGCTCCGAGGGCAAGAGCGGCCTGGGTTCGAGCAATGGCATGGGTATTTGCCACAGCTATACGCCGGACGGGCGTTGCGTGTCCCTGCTCAAGATCCTGCTGACCAATTTCTGTCTGTATGACTGCCAGTACTGCGTCAATCGCCGATCCAGCGATGTGCCCCGCGCCCGTTTCAGCCCTGAAGAAGTGGTGACCCTGACACTGGATTTCTACCGGCGCAATTGCGTGAGCGGTCTGTTTCTCAGCTCCGGCATTATCCGCTCTGCCGACTACACCATGGAGCAGCTGATCGAAGTCGCCCGGTTACTCCGTGAGGTCCACGAATTTCGCGGTTACATCCATCTCAAGACCATCCCGGATGCTGATCCCGCACTGATCGAACGGGCTGGCCGTTACGCCGATCGGCTGAGCGTCAATATTGAGCTGCCGACCGATGCAGGCCTGAAAACCCTCGCCCCGGAAAAAGACGTAGCCTCTATCAAACAAGCCATGCAAACGATTCACACGGGCCAGCAAACTATCCTTAACGAGCCTCGTGCACCCCGCTTCGTACCTGCCGGGCAAAGTACCCAGATGATTGTCGGTGCCGACGAAACGGACGACAGCACCATCCTGCGCAGTGCCGAGTCCCTCTACGGTAATTATGGCCTTCGTCGGGTTTACTACTCGGCGTTCAGCCCGATTCCCAACAGCCCGAAAAGCGTACCTCTGGCCGCCCCACCGCTGATGCGCGAGCATCGACTGTATCAGGCGGATTTCCTGTTGCGCGGATATGGGTTCAAGGTCAATGAACTGTTCCAGGGGCCGGGCCATCTGGCGCTCGACATCGACCCGAAACTGGCCTGGGCGCTGAACAACCGTAACCTGTTCCCGCTGGACCTGAACCGCGCCGACGCTTCACTGATTGCGCGGATTCCCGGCATTGGCATCCGCACCACCAACCGGCTGATGGAATTGCGTCGCCAGCGGCGGATTCGCTACGAAGATCTGACCCGCATGCGCTGTGTGCTGGCCAAGGCCAAGCCTTTCATCATCACCAGCGACTATCACCCGACTCAAGCGGAGAGCAGCAGCGAATCCCTGCACCAGTTGCTGCGTGACCGCCCGCAGCCCCAGCAAATGGGGTTATGGGGATGATCAGCCTGGACTGCGACGACCTGTTCGCCAGCTGGCGGGAGCAAGCACGCTGGCTGCTCAGCCACCACATCGATCCCAGCGAAGTCAGTTGGGCGTCCAGTGACGCCGCGGGCCTGTTCGCCTCCGATCACAGCTACCCCGAGCATCAAGGCCCCTTTCAGGCGCGGATTCCGCAGGCATTGCTGCAATCACTGGAAAACGCTGCGCAATACCGGGGTGAACAACGCTGGAGTCTGCTCTACGAAGTGCTATGGCGAGTCAGTCACGGCGACCGTACGGCCATGCTGGCTGGAGACAAGCTGGGCAGCGAACTGCATCGGCGCATCAAGCAAGTGAGTCGTGAAGCTCATCACTTGCATGCATTTCTGCGCTTCGTGGCATTGCCCGCGCCGGAACTGCCGACCGAATGCGCGCAACCGCAATACGTTGCCTGGCACGAACCGGCTCACGACATATTGCACAGTGCCAGTGAGCATTTCATTGGGCGCATGGGGCAGCATCGGTGGATGATCGCCACGCCCCGGGACGGCGTGTTCTACGACGGCCAGCAGTTGATTCATCATCGCGTCTGCCCCCCTGAGTGGCAGGCATTGGCTCGCAATGCCGAGGATCCGGGTGGCGAACTCTGGTTGACGTATTACAGCCACATCTTCAATCCGGCGCGGCTCAACCCGAAGGTCATGCAAGGCCATCTGCCTAGCCGCTTCTGGAAGAATCTGCCCGAGGGCCCATTGATTCCGGCACTGATCAGCGAAGCGCGGACCGGCAAACAGCGCGATGGTCAGGCCAGCCAGATCGCAAGCAAGCCCGGCAAGCGTATAAGCCGTGGGCCGCAGCTCAATACTGCTCAGCGTATCGAGCCTTGACCTATCCATGCGCAACTCGGCATTAGCCTGCATGTAAACACCTGTTTGACCTCCATTCTGTTAACCTGCGCTACGCCTTGAACGCGCCTGACCCCATCAGTGAGAAGGGGTCAGTACTGGGAAAACCAAATGGAAGGCATAGGCAGCAGACTCAAGTCGGAGCGCAAGCGACTGGAGCTTTCACAGCACGCCCTGGGCGCAGTCGGTGGCATTGAAGCCAATGCGCAGGGGCTTTATGAGAGAGGCAAGCGTTTCCCCAACGCGGGCTATCTGAGCGCAATCGCGGCAGCAGGTATTGACGTTTTGTACGTGATAACCGGTACCCGCAAAGTCCGCGCGGCGGATGCCATGACCGACGGTGACACCAAACTACTGAGCGAGCTGGACCGTTTGCCTGACGATGTCCAGGAAGACATCAAACGCCTGATCAGTACTTTGTTCAAAGCCGATGTCAGCAACCTGTAAGCCCTGACTTCCCTTCTCCGTCGGTGCGAGCGAACACGATGAGCTCCTAAAGACCATCCGTTTATCCAGACCCACCTCAGTCCTTCAGGCCCGTCGTCCGGACGCAATGCTGTCGTGCAGCACTGGACTTGTGGGAGCGAGCTTGCTCGCGAAAGCAGTATCCAGGTTTAGATAGGTGCTTGAGAATTCCGACCTCTTCGCGAGCAAGCTCGCTCCCACAAAAACGAAGTGGGTTTTGCCTGACACACTTGGCAAATCGCTGCCTTCGGCAGCTCCTACAGGGCATTCGTTCCTCCAGACACATCACGTGCGGCAGCCGTAGGGCGAGCACATCTGCAAATTTTCGTCTACCGTGCAGTGCTGGAAATCTGTCTGGCCGTTGATCAGCGTCTTCGGCCCACTTCGCTCGATAACGGAGGCTGCATGACCGCTCTACTTGGACATAACTTCATCAATGGCACCCGCAGCGCCGCTGGCTCGGTCAGCCTGCATAGTCTGGATGCCACCACCGGCGAAGCGCTGCCCCTGACTTTCATGGAAGCGACCCGCGACGAGGTCGATGCAGCGGCGTTGGCGGCCGCACACGCCTACCCGGCCTACCGCACGACAACTGCGCTGCAACGTGCCACTTTTCTCGACGCAATCGCTGACGAACTGGACGCCTTGGGTGATGAATTCATCGCCATGGTTTGCCGGGAAACCGCCTTGCCACCTGGTCGAATTCACGGTGAGCGAGCGCGAACCAGCGGACAGATGCGCCTTTTTGCGCAACTGCTGCGCCGGGGTGATTTCTATGGCGCGCGTATCGATCGAGCGCTGCCTGATCGCCAACCCGCCGCTCGACCTGACCTGCGCCAATACCATATCGGTCTGGGGCCGGTTGCCGTGTTCGGGGCGAGCAACTTTCCGTTGGCGTTTTCGACTGCCGGTGGCGACACGGCAGCGGCACTGGCGGCTGGCTGCCCTGTGGTGTTCAAAGCACATCCGGGACACATGGCAACCGCCGAATGGGCAGCGCTGGCTATCATCCGGGCGGCGGAAAAAACCGCGATGCCTGCCGGTGTCTTCAACATGATTTACGGCGGCACGGTGGGTGCCTGGCTGGTTCAACATCCGGCGATCAAAGCCGTTGGCTTCACCGGCTCGCTGGGTGGCGGTCGTGCCCTTTGCGACATGGCAGCGGCCCGCCCGGAACCGATTCCAGTGTTCGCCGAGATGTCCAGCATCAACCCGATGCTGGTACTGCCCGAAGCCCTCAACGCGCGGGCCGAAAAAATCGCCGCCGAACTGGCTGCCTCTGTGGTGCTCGGTGGCGGGCAATTCTGTACCAAGCCCGGGCTGGTGCTGGGAATTGCTTCACCACAGTTCGAGCACTTTCTGGACCGCCTCGGCCAGCTGATACAGGCTCATGCACCGCACACGCTGCTCAATGCAGGCGGTCTGTGTAATTTCTCCGATGGCCTGGGCCGGTTGGCCAGCCACCCTGGCATGCAGCATTTGGCCGGGCATGTACAGCAAGGCAATCAGGCATTCCCGCAGCTGTATTCAGCCGACGTGTCGTTACTGCTTGATGGCGACCCGCTGCTGCAACATGAAGTCTTTGGCCCGATGCTAGTGGCGGTGACTGTCGCCGATGTCGCTCAATTAAAACAGGCTGTGCACAGCCTGCAAGGCCAGCTGACCGCAACATTGATTGCCGACCCTGGAGATTTCACCGCTTTCGCCGATCTGGTTCCGCTGCTTGAACACAAGGCCGGTCGATTGCTAATCAATGGCTACCCAACCGGTGTCGAGGTCAGCGACGCCATGGTCCACGGCGGCCCTTACCCGGCGACCTCGGATGCTCGGGGGACCTCGGTGGGCACGTTATCGATCAACCGCTTTCTACGGCCTATCTGCTTTCAAAACTACCCGGACGTTTTGCTCCCTGATGCGCTCAAGGATGCCAACCCGCTGGGCTTGATGCGGCTGGTGGATGGAGTGGCGACGCGCGAGGCTATCTGACTCACTGATGAGCTGTAGAAGCGCACGAGCGGCGCGAGGCCGCGATAGCAGTGTCAGGCAAACCGCTATCGCGGC
>NZ_JPQU01000069.1 GCF_000737245.1 Pseudomonas syringae
AGCTCGGCTCCAACAGGCGACTGAGTTTCCCGTTGGAGCGAGGCTTGCCCGCGAATCGTAGCGCCTCGGGGTAGCAGACAACCTCCGATTTACTGCGGTGCTTGCCCGCGATGAACGATGACGCGGTAGGACTGATGAACCGGAGTGTCTGTATCACCCGGATGCGGCCCAGACCAAGCACCGCACAGGGGTACGCGGCACGCCAGGCGCATCGCGTCATCGTTCTTCGCGAGCAAGCTACGCTCCCACCGACCATCGCATTCCCATATGAGTCCGCGCCACTTCCCAATCCAACCGAACCCCTACGCCTGCTCCCGGTCTGTTCCTGTATCACTTTTGAGGAATATGCCTTTATGTCCGCGCAACGTGGCCTTGTTTTACTTGCTCGAGGAGGCTACGCCGCTCGCGGTGTCGTGTACTTGATCATTGGTATCTTTGCCGTACTGGCAGCCCAGGGCTCATCGCAGCCGGCCGACAGCCACAGCAGCCTTGAGGCTTTGCTGAGTCAGCCGTTCGGGAATTTCATGGTCGGGTTAGTGGTGATCGGCCTGCTCGCCTTTGCGGCCTGGCGAATACTGCAAGCGACCCGCGACGTGGATCACCATGGCAACAGCTTCAAAGGCCTGGTGATTCGCGGCGGGTTGTTTGTCGGTGGCATAACCTACGGCGCGCTGGCATTTTTTGCTTTGGGGTTGCTGATCAGTGCCTTGGCCAGTTCCGGTGACTCCAGCGGTAAAACCCAGGACCTGCTGGCCTGGGTGTTGTCTTGGGACCATTCGAACCTTCTCGTCTACCTGGTAGCGCTGGTGCCGTTAGGCGTGGGTATCACTCACATCATCAAGGGCTGGAAAGCCACGTTCGAACAGTACTTCGACGCCGATGAGCAGGTAATGCGCTACGTAACTCCGGTGTCGCGCTTCGGTCTGATAGCCCGCGGGGTGGCTTTTATCGAAATCGCCGTTTTGCTGGCCGTCAGCGGATCACGCTATCAAGCGATGCATCCGCCCGGCATCAAGGACGCGCTCAACGGTTTGCAGGAACTGCCCGCTGGCGGCGTGGTGCTGATGATCGTCGCACTGGGGCTGATCGCGTTCTCGGCTTACAGCTTTGCTGAAGCCGCGTGGCGTAAAATCAACATGGATGTCCCTGATGCGCCTGATGCGCTGAAAAAACACTTCAACTGAGCATCGAGAAAAATATCTGGAAATAACTCGCATAGCTGGCCCCTCGCCTTCACCGCCCTTGGCAAACTCGCTGTCTTTTCAGAAGGTTAGGTGCCGGTTTTTATGCGGATTCTTGTTCTGGGCGTCGCGACGTTCGCGCTGGTGGCTGTTTCTCTCGGGGCGCTGGCAAAAGATGTCAGCAAAAGCGGGCGCTCCATGTGCACTTGGGGTTCGGGCATTGCCGCAGGAGCCCAGGAGGCCAAGCTTTCGGGGGTCACCTTGTACGGAGCCCGCAACAAATTGCAGAACCGCAAGTTCCCCCAACCCTGGATGCGCATGACCGCAATGGGCATCACCGAGCAAACCTATAAAAGTACTTCGCGACTTAAGCCTGCGGCTATTAAACAGACCTATTACGAGCAGTGCATAAAACACGAACTGGCGCGGCGCTGATCAAGTCTTGAATCCAACGATCAGTATTACAGCGGTCGGTTGATATGAATCCTGCTTAGACAGGGCCAGAATGACTCGCAGAGTTATACATGTCTGTAAACCGCTAACCCTGTAGCACCCGGACAGCGCGGCCTGAACAAGGCCGCGCTCACGACTTGCGGACCCCCAACGCTGCCGTTAATCGGCGCACCAGCTCTGCCTCGATCCGCCCTTGATCCCCACCCTCGCTAAACACGGCACAAGTTGCCGTCTTATTTCCATTGGTCCCTCGGTAAACAGCCACCACACTGCCCGGCCCGGCACCGGTGTGGCCGCTGAGTATCAGGCCCTGCTCAACCCCAGACTGCATCAGGCCAAGGGTATAACCCGGGGTGAGCCAAGGTCTGCCGGGAATCGGTCCGCCAAGTGCCCGAGCGCAGAGCATTTCGTCCAGGAGCGCTGGCGGCAGGATTGACCCGGACAGCAGGCCGTCCAGCAACACTGCCGCGTCCGCCATCGTGCCGACCAGCAAACCGTGATAAACCCAGGCCGGGTCGTAGTCGTCTTCCGTTCCCAGACATCCGTTCTGCAGGTCGGCGGGAGTCTTCGCCAGGCGTACCCGGGTCAATGCCAAGGGAGCCAATATCCGTTGAACAAGGGCTTGTTCGATCTCCAAACCCGTCGTCCGCCCGATCAACCGAGAGACATAAAGAAAGCCGACGTTCGAATAGCCCCAGCCTTCGCCGGGGCTATAACGCAAACGATCAGCATCGAGGCGCCGCAGCATTTCGGCCTCAGACCAAGGCGGCTGATGGTCAGCCACTGCCGCGTGGTATTCAGCCAGCTCGCCATAATCAGCCAGGCCAGCTTCGTGGCGCAGCAGTTGGCGCAAGGTGAACGGCCCTTCGGCTACCCGGTCATCCAGTGCGAGCAATCCGTCGCGGACCAGGGTCAGCGCCGTCGCGGCCAGCACCGTTTTGGTGAAGCTCCACCATGGGACCACAGGTTCCGTCATCTGGGGCGAGACAGCACGGCCATTCAATACAAGCGAAGAAAACATGCGTAACGTCTCTGTGCTTCGGACAAGTTGGCGAAGAGATTAACCCAATCGAGCTACGCCTGTTGGAGCGAGGCTTGCCCGCGAAAAAAGATGACGCGGTGCGTCTGGTCAACCGCGTCAAATGGTTCGCGGGCAAGCCTCGCTCCAACAAAGACCCCGGCTGCCTCTAAAGTTGATAGGCACCGGCATCCTTCACTGTTATCCCAACCCCACGTGCCTGTAAGGTACACCCCTGTGCAACTTCTCCACCCACTGTTCATCTGGAGCAAACATCATGGCAACCGCTTCTGCGAATATCCGTGTGCCGGTCTCGGCCGATAAAGTCTGGCAATTGGTCGGTGGCTTCCTCACCCTCAACGATTGGCTGCCAATGATTGCCAGCAGCGAATCACTTGAAGGCGGCCGGGTACGCAAACTCACTACCGCAGACGGCGCGGTCATTGTTGAGCGTCTGCAGACCTACGATAACGCCAACCGCACCTACAGCTATTCGATCGATACGGGACCTTTCCCGGCCACTAATTACTTGGCTACGTTGCAGGTCAGCGCCGCTGGCGAGCAGGAAACTGTAATTACCTGGTCCGGCAGCTTTACCCCGGAAGGCGTGTCAGACGCCGAAGTCGAAGCGCTGTTTCAAGGTGTCTATGACGGGGGGCTTGAGGCACTGAAAGGCAATTTTTAAACCTCGAACAGGGTACAACGCAGGCCTGGCGTTGAAATCAGCCGCGCCTGGGTCTGAACTGACCACGTATTGAGCCGTCAATATGGGCGCGAGTGTCCGTCTCGGGAGACGGGACACTCGGTTAAATCGCGTTTCGCTGTGCGGGAAGAATCGCGCATTATGGGCGCTGTCAGTTCAAGGAGACATTCATGCGCATCATTCCATCTTTTATGCGTCTTGCCGCCTTGTCGCTAGGATTGGTATTTGCCGCCACCGCCGTGGCGTCCGAAGAGTCACAGCTGGTGGAGTCAATCAACAGCTATCGCAATCAGTCACAGCGCTGTGGCAGTCAGGTCTCCCAGGAACTGCCACCGCTGACCACCGACACACGTCTAGTGCTGTCAGCCACTAGCACTGTGGATTTGCAGGAGGCCATGGCCCGGGCCACCTACCCGATGGTCAATGTGCAGGCAATCAGCCTGTCTGGCCCGCGGGATGCCCAGTCCGCCATGCAGACCCTACAGGAAAGCTTCTGCCAGGTTGTCCTCGACCCGCAATTCGTCGACATCGGCGTGAGTCGCGAAGGCCGGGACTGGCGGATCTTACTGGCACGGCCGCTGTTGACTGCACGCTTGGGAGACTGGCAAGCCGAGGGCCAGAAACTGCTGACGATCGTCAATACAGCCCGCGGCCAGGCTCGACAATGTGGCGGCCAGGCCTTCACGGCAGCGCCTGCACTGGCCTGGAATGCGAACCTGGCCACCGCCTCCGAAGCGCACAGCAGGGCCATGGCCAATAATAACTTCTTCGATCACAAAGACCGCGATGGGCGCACACCGGGTGACCGGGCGGAACTGGCAGGCTACGTTGCCCAGCAAGTCGGCGAAAACATAGCCGCCGGACAAGACACCGTGCGCAAAGTCGTCGACGGCTGGTTGGCCAGCCCCGGCCACTGCAGCAACCTGATGAACCCCACCTTCCATGAATTAGGCGCTGCCTATGCGGTGGATCCGAAAAGCGATGCGGGGATTTACTGGACGGCGATGTTTGGGGTGCAGTGACACAGCTGCATGCCAATGCGCCTTCCCGTAGGAGCGCGCTTGCTCGCGATAGCGTTGAATCAGGCGATGATTTTTCAACGCAACCACCGCCATCGCGGGCAAGCGCGCTCCTACAGATCCCGTGATTAATGCTCGACAGGTCAGGTATCTGGCCCTCAGCCCCGAATCAACGCCTTGATCCGCGACGCCAGGGCTTCCAGTGCGAAAGGTTTGGTCAGCACCTCGGTGGCCGGCTCCAGATGGCTTTTGTCGAGCACTGCGGTTTCTGCATAACCGGTGATGAACAAGACCGGCAGATCTGGCCGGTTGACCCGTGCTGCGTCGGCCATCTGTCTTCCATTGATGCCACCAGGCAGGCCGACGTCCGTTACCAGCAGATCAATCCGCACGTCGGACTGCAGAATCTGCAAGCCGGCCAGACTGTCCGCCGCCTCAATCGCAACATAGCCCAGGCTGGCTAACACCTCCGTGACCAACATACGCACCGATGACTCGTCATCCACGACCAGCACGGTTTCGCCTGTGCCAGTCACAGGTATCCCGCCGATACTTGTCGGCACCGCTTGCGCCGTGGCCTCGAGCCGGTGACGCGGCAGGTGCAGACACACCGTAGTGCCCTGATTAATCTCGGAACGAATCCTGATTTGCCCGCCTGACTGACGGGCGAACCCATAGATCATCGACAGGCCCAACCCGGTTCCCGCGCCCACCGGCTTGGTCGTGAAAAAAGGCTCGAAAGCCCTGGCGATCACCTGCGCACTCATGCCACAACCGGTATCGCTGACGGAGATTTTCAGGTATTCGCCAGGAGCCAGATCCTGATCCAGCTCACTGCCTTTCTCAAGCCGTTCATTGCCGGTTTCGATGACCACACTGCCACCCTCGGGCATGGCGTCGCGGGCATTGATGCACAGATTGAGCAGCGTGTTTTCCAGCTGTGCGGGGTCAATCAGTGCGGTCCATAGATCGTTGCCGGCACGCACCTGAATATCGATTGAGGGCCCGACCGTCCGGCTGATCAGCTCTTCCATGCCGCGGATCAATGCATTCACGTCGGTCGGCAAGGGGGCAAGCGTCTGGCGCCGCGAGAATGCGAGCAAACGATGGGTCAGTGAAGACGCTCTTTGCACGGCACCCTGAGCGACCGTCAGGTAGCGTTCAACGTCCGCGACCCGGCCTTGATTCAGGCGCATCTGCATCAGCTCCAGGCTGCCGGATATCCCCGCCAACAAGTTGTTGAAGTCATGGGCAATGCCACCGGTGAGCTGACCGACTGCTTCCATTTTCTGTGACTGGCGTAGCGCCTCTTCAACGACTTCGCGCTCGCTGATCGCCTGCAGAATGCGTTGCTCAAGGGTCAGATTGAGTTCCTGAACGGCCTCTTCGGCCTGTTTGCGTGCGGTCACGTCGATGGACGAGCCGATCAAGCCGATGACGTCGCCCGCCTCGTTGCGCAACGGTGACTTGACCGACAGCCAGGTCGCGGCAGAACCATCCGCCAGCCGCACCTGTTCCTCAACCTGCTCGACCACACCCCCCTGCATGATCCGCCGGTCAGTGGCCATGATCACCCGGGCCTGCTCCTTGTCGGCCAGGTACTCCAGATCCGTCTTGCCGAGGTAGAACTCCGGGGGCTTGCCGATCAGTTGCGTGGTGCCATGGTTGGCCACCAGCATGCGGCCCTCCAGATCCTTGGCGAAGACCACGCCCGGAACAGCGGCAGTGAAGGTGCGTAATAGCTCAGTGATTCGGTCACGCTCGGCTTCAGCTGTGCGGCGCATCTGGATGTCGAGCAACACACCCAGAAAACGGCTGGGCTGACCTTGATCGTCGTATTCGACCCGGCCATTGGCCTGAAACCAGCGATAGTTGCCCTCATGCTGCATGACCCGGTATTCGCACTGATAAGAGCCACCACGGCGAAGCGCGGCAAGGATCTCGGTCTCGACGCGCGCTCGATCATCAGGGTGAATCGAGGCTGTCATTTGCTCCAGCGGCAAACCCTGCGCCGCCTGCTGCTCAGTGATGCCGAACGACTCGGCAAAACGTGCATCCCCTGTCACATGGTCAGCCGGCACATCCCACACCCAAGTACCAACGATAGCCTCGGCGTCCAACGCCAGTTGCAAGCGCTCGGCCGTGTTGCGTACCGGAAAGTCCAGCAGCCCGAGATCCTCGGGCCCATCATCCTTAACTTTGTCGCTCATCAACCAACCACTGCCTGTTCGTTATTACCTGACCGAGCCGGCCGCCTGCCGGGGATGTTGCCGAGGTGAGCGTGGCATTACAAGCCTGGCGGATAATCGCCCCGGTATCGCTGAAGCGACCTCATGCACTCAAGCGCGAGATGACATCGTTCAGGCCGATCGACAGACCATGCAGGTCATTACTTGCAGACTGGGTGCGCTTGACGTTGTCCTGATTGGTGCTGGCAATAGCGGTGATTTCCGTGAGATTGCGCGAAATATCCTCTGCCACGGAGGTCTGTTCTTCAGCGGCTGTAGCGATTTGGCGATTCATGTCACGAATCGCTTCCACGGCCGAGGTGATGCGCTGCAGAGTGCTGCTGGCGTTGGTGACCTGCTCAACGCTCTCTTCGCTACGCGCCTGGCCGCCCTGAATGGCCAGCACCGCATCGCTGGCGCCGGTCTGCACCGAATCAATAATCTGATTGATCTCGGCAGTCGACACCGCAGTGCGTTGCGCCAGCGTGCGAACTTCGTCAGCCACGACCGCAAAACCACGCCCTGCTTCACCGGCACGCGCAGCTTCAATGGCGGCGTTGAGAGCCAGCAGGTTGGTCTGTTCGGCAATCCCGCGAATCACCTCGAGCACTTTGCCGATACGCACACTGTCGGTTTCCAGACGCTGGATCACGTTCGCGGTGCTGCCGATCTCATTGCGCATCAGGCTGATGGTTTTCATGGTCGACTGCATGACCTTGTCGCCTTCCTGAGCATACCGATCGGCATCATCCGCCGCCTGGGCAGCCTGAGCGGCATGGCGCGCAACTTCCTGAGCGGTTGCCGACATCTCGGTCATGGCCGTAGCCACCTGATCGGTACGTTCGAATTGCTCGTGGGTGCCTTGGGCCATCAGTGTCGCAATGGATTTCAATTCGTTGCTCGCCACATCCAGCTCAGAGGTGCTGCTTTTGAGACGGCTGAAGGTATCCGCAAGGAACTCACGCAGGATGTTGGCGGCGACTGCCAGATGACCCAGTTCATCCTGGCGAGTGATGTTGACTCGCTCGCCGAACTGGCCATGGCTCAACCGGGATACGTAGTCGATCAGCGTGCGAATCGGCGTGATCAAGTTGCGATTGACTACCCACAAGGTCACCAAGCCCACGAGTATCGCTGAAGCCAGCATGATCAGCGCCCCGAACAGAATGGTCCGGTCTGCCGCACTGCTGATCATCAACGATTGCTCGCCGCTGTTTTTGCGCAAACTTTCAACCAGCTGGCTCATCTGCTCGCTGGCGGCTCGGTCCACGCCCTTGACGGCAACATCGCCCGCCACCGAGTCTCCACTGGCGGCGATGAAAGCGTCACGCCCCTTGCGGTAAGACACGCCCAACGCCTTGTGCTCATCAATCAGCTTCTGCACCTGACTCAATGTCGACGGCGATGCGCCTTTGACTTGGGACAGCTGGCTCAAAACGTCCTGAACCAAACGTTCCTGCTCTTCGAACTGCGCCCAATATTTGTCCCGATCCGCAGCTGACTTGCCACGGATCAGCATGTTCTTCCACTCCTGAACCTGAATCTTGAATTGCAGATTCGCTTCATCGACCAATTGCGATGAGCGCAAAGGCCCTTCGAGGAGCCCGCGATAGGACTGAACATTGTTGGAAAGAAAGTGAAAGCAGGCCAATGCAATCAATAACACCAGCACCAGACTGCCGCTCAGCAGGCCCAGTATCTGAAGTCGGAGGGATTTAGCCATGAAAAGTACCTCAGGAGGGGCGATCCGCGACGACGCGCAAATCGAAAAATTTCGACTTCCTTGTACTGAGCGTTCCTGGCCGAAGCCTAGTAACGCAACCTGTCTGCTCATCGGCGGGAGGATGAACACCTTGAGGACCATCTATCGTTTTGGAGGTATCGAGGTGTTTTGCGCCCCCCCCCCTGTAGGAGCGCGCTTGCCCGCGATGACATTCGCATACCTGACACAGATGCTGACCCTAAAATCGAATCGCGGGCAAGCGCGCTCCTACAGGTATTGCGCTAATCCACCTGCCCAAACACCTGACTCGGCCTTCTCAACGACGGATCGAACGGATTGATCCGCGCGCTGATCACTGCCGCTTCGCGTTTGAGCAGTTCGACCACGGTGGGCAGGCGGTCAGGGCCGAGGCGGTCGCTGATGGTGGCGACGCTGAGGGCGGCTACCGAGCGGCCTTCGCGGTCGAAGATCGGCACGGCCAGGCCCGCCATGCCGGGTAAGGCTCCGGTATTGCGGGCGGCGTAGCCTAGACGGCGGACATTTTCGACTTCAGAGCGCAGGAAAACTTCGTCGTACAGGTGGAAATCCTTGAGGCGCGGCAGGTTGTAGCTGATCACCGTGTCACGCTCTTCTTCGGGCAGGTAAGCCAGGATTGCCAGACTGCCCTGCCCCACACCTAATGCCACGCGGCCGCCGATGTCGCCAGTAAAGGTGCGAATCGGGTACGGCCCTTCGCTGCGGTCCAGGCAAATCGCGTCGAAGCCGCTTCGGGCCAGCAGGAACAGAGAGTCCCCCAAGGATGCGGACAGGCGCAGCATGCTGGGCCGGACGATTTCCCGCAGGTTGCCGGTCTTGCCCGCTTTAGCCGCCAAGGCAAAGAACTCAATGCTCAGCCGATAGCGCTTGCTGCGCTGATCCTGCTCGACCATGCCCTCGTCCATCAGGCTGCGCAGCAGACGGTGGGTGGTGGGTTGCGAGAGGCCGACCTGCTGAGCCAGTTGCGTCACGCGCTCGCCCTCTTCCGGGCAATCACCCAGGCAGCGCAGCACGGCAAACATTCGAGACACCGCCCCCACGCCTGTGTCTCTTGGATTTCCATTCCGCTCAGTGGAATTCATATGCGTAGTTACCGATAACTAATTCAATGATCGAAAGAACTGAAAGAAATATACCATTCAGTGAAATTCTTTCTTTCGCCCATCCTAGTCTTCGTCTTAATCTCAGTCCACAGGGCGATTTGAACAAAACCTGGTAGCCGACTCAGATCGAGCACCAACGTCCACTGCAACTGCAAGATTCATTTCGCATCTGCCCATAACAACAGCGTGTCGTCTTTCGGCGCGCATGATGAAAGGTGGAACGCAGCTATGGCTTTTTTGCAGCTTGAAGGTCTCTCCAAACGCTACGGCGCCATCGACGCTGTGGTCGCCACCCACCTGGCGGTGGAAAAAGGCGAATTCGTTTCTCTGCTCGGGCCGTCCGGCTGCGGCAAGACCACTACCCTGCAAATGATTGCCGGCTTCGTTGAAGTCAGCGACGGCCGCATCGTGCTCGATGGTCGCGACATCACCCACGCCAAGCCCAGTAGTCGCGGCCTTGGGGTGGTATTCCAGAGTTATGCGCTATTCCCGCACATGAGCGTTGCCGATAACGTCGCCTTTGGTTTGCGCATGCGCAAAGTGCCAGCGGCGGACATTCAGCGCAGGGTGGCCACGGTGCTGGAGCTGGTGCGTCTGAGCCAGCATGCCCAGCGCTACCCCCGCGAACTGTCCGGCGGGCAACGCCAGCGGGTGGCACTGGCCCGAGCGCTGGTGATCGAACCGCCTGTGCTGCTGCTCGACGAGCCGTTGTCCAACCTCGACGCCAACCTGCGTGAAGAGATGCAATTCGAGATCCGCCGCATCCAGCGCGAAGTCGGCATCACGACGCTGATGGTCACTCACGACCAGGCCGAGGCCCTGTCCATCAGCGATCGTGTGGTGGTCATGCAGGCCGGACGCATCACGCAGATCGACGAGCCATACAAACTCTACGAACACCCGCGGACCCGATTCATTTCCGGTTTTGTCGGCAAGGCCAACATGCTGCCAGGGGACCTGGATGGCCGAGGTTGTCCGCAAGTGCGCCATGTGCCGGGCGATGGCGCCCTGACATTGAGCCTGCGTCCGGAGAAGATCGATCTGGTGGCCGCTGGCTCCGGTCGCTTGCAGGGCAAGGTCATCACCCGTTATTTCCTCGGCAGCCAGTGGTTGTATCGCATCGAAACCGCCATCGGCGAACTCACCGTGGTACGTCGCAATGACGGCGACGCCCCCATGGAAGAAGGCACCGCAGTGGGGATGGACTGGCAAGCCGGGTTGCTGCGGGTACTGGACGCCGACGAGGTGCATCCATGAGCCTGATGAGTGATGTGCGGCGCGGCGGGCGCGGTTATCTTTTGTCAGCACCGGCCCTGGTGATGTTCACCTGCCTGCTGCTGGTGCCTCTGGCTTTGACCCTGATCCTGTCTTTCAACGTGTTCGACTACGAAGTCGGGGTCAAAAGCGATTCCTACACCCTGGCCAACTATGGCGAGGTGCTCACCGATTCCTACTTCTACGAGATCTTCCTGCGCACCTTCTGGATCAGTGCACTGGTGACCCTGCTCTGCGTGGTCATCGGTGTGCCGGAGGCCTACATCCTCAGCCGCATGGGCACGCCGTGGCGCTCGATCTTCCTGATTCTGATCCTCACCCCGTTGCTGATTTCGGTGGTGGTACGGGCGTTCGGCTGGAGCCTGTTGCTGGGCGCCGATGGCCTGATCAATCAAGGAATCCAGGCGTTGGGCGGGCAACCGATCAAGATGCTGTACACGCCTTTCGCAGTGATCATCGCGTTGGTCCACGTGATGCTGCCGTTCATGATCATTCCGATCTGGACCTCCCTGCAAAAGCTCGACCCGGCCGCCGAACAGGCCGCGCTGTCACTGGGCGCAACCCAGGCCAAGGTCATGCGCCTGGTGGTGTTGCCACAGATCATGCCGGGGATGTTGTCCGGCACGCTGATCGTGTTTGGCCTGTCGGCCAGTTCGTTTGCGATTCCCGGCCTGCTGGGCGGACGTCGCCTGAAGATGGTCGCCACCGTGGTCTACGACCAGTACCTCTCGGAACTGAATTGGCCCATGGGCGCAACCATTGCCGTGGCGCTGCTGCTGGTCAACCTGCTGGTCATGTTGTCCTGGAACCGCATGGTCGAAGGCCGCTACAAGAAAACCCTGGGGGAATGAGCCATGTCTAAAAACGGTCCTTTGGCCCTGTCGTTTCACGCCCTGGTGGTGGTGTTCATGATGGCCCCGCTGGTGGTGGTCTGCCTGGTGGCGTTCACCCCGGAAAACACCCTGAGCCTGCCGACGTCGGGTTTCTCGCTGCGCTGGTTCCGCGCAATCTTCGAGCGCGCCGACTTCATCGACTCGTTCTATAACAGCCTGATCCTGGCGTTCGTTGCCGCGTCACTGGCGACGCTGATCGCCGTGCCCGCCGCACTGGCGATCACTCGCCATCAGTTTCCGGGCCGCAACTTCCTCAACGGCCTGTTTCTGTCGCCGATCATCATTCCCCACCTGGTGCTGGGTGTGGCGTTGCTGCGGTTGTTTGCCCTGATGGGCGTCAATGGCAGCTTCTTCTGGCTGACCCTGGCCCACGTCGTGATCATCACGCCTTATGTACTGCGGCTGGTGATCGCAGCAGCCATCGGCATTGATCGCAGCGCCGAGCAGGCCGCCGAGTCGTTGGGTGCCAGCCGCTTCACGCTGTTCCGACAGATCACTTTGCCGATGATCCTGCCGGGTGTGGCGGGTGGCTGGCTGCTGGCGTTCATTAATAGCTTCGACGAAGTCACCCTGTCGATTTTCGTCACCTCGCCTTCAACCCAAACCTTGCCGGTGCGCATGTACGTTTACGCCACGGAGTCCATCGATCCGATGATGGCCGCCGTTTCGGCCCTGGTCATTGCCCTGACCGCCGCCACCATGATCGTCCTCGACCGGGTGTATGGCCTGGATCGGGTGCTGGTCGGCAAACATTAACCTGAGGCCTGGAGCGCGATCCTCATGGCACTGCTCAAACGTTTAGTCGAACTAGACCGCCCGGCGCTGGCCTTCACCCTTGATGGGCAGCCCGCCAGCGGCTTGCAGGGCGATACTTTGCTCACCGCCGTATTAACCAGCAGCGAACACCTGCGCGGCAGCGATTTCAGCGCCGAGCCCCGGGCCGGATTCTGCATGATGGGCGCCTGCCAGGATTGCTGGGTACGGCTGGGCGACGGTCGCCGGGTGCGCGCCTGCTCGACGTTGCTGGAACCCGGCCAGATCGTCAGCCGTGATCCGGGGCGCCAGCTATGAATGTTAATGCGCAACCTTCAGTGGTGATCGTCGGCGCTGGCCCGGCCGGAATTCGCGCTGCCCAGACCCTGCATCAGCATGGCGTCAATGCCTGCCTGGTGGACGAAGGGCTGCGCGGTGGCGGGCAGATCTATCGTCGCCAGCCGGAGAACTTCCGCCGCGAACCCAAGACGCTGTACGGTTTCGAAGCCGGCAAAGCGACGGCGGTGCATCAGGCCATGGATGAACTGGCCACGCAGATCGACTATCGCCCGCAAACGTTGGTCTGGAATGCTGAAAATCAGCGGCTCGATGTTGTTCGGGAAGGCCGCGCCGGGTCCATCGACTACACCCATCTGATCGTCGCCACCGGTGCCACTGATCGCATCCTGCCGGTTCCGGGCTGGACGCTACCCGGTGTGTACAGCCTGGGTGCGGCGCAGATCGCCTTGAAGTATCAGGGCTGCGCTATCGGCGAACGGGTGGTGTTCGCTGGCAGCGGCCCTCTGCTGTATCTGGTGGCCTATCAATACGCCAAGGCTGGAGCCAAGGTGGTGGCGGTGCTGGATAGCGCGCCCTTTTCCGCACAATGCCGCGCCCTGCCCGCGCTGCTCGGTCAGCCAATGACCCTGGCCAAAGGTTTGTACTACCGCGCCTGGCTGACGGCCCACGGGATCGCCGTGCACCAGGGCGCGACATTGCAACGTATCGAAGGCGAAAAACGGGTCAACGGCGTGCAATGGCAAGACAGCGGCCCGGTCCAGCAGCTGGACTGTGATGCAGTGGCTTTCGCTCACGCCTTGCGCAGTGAAACGCAACTGGCCGACCTGCTGGGTTGCGAATTCCAGTGGAGCGCTTTGAACCGCGCCTGGCTGCCGAGCAGAGACAGCGCCGGGCGCAGCAGCGTGCCGGGGGTCTATCTGGCGGGTGATGGCGCGGGAATCATGGGCGCCGACGCTGCGGAGATGGCCGGCGAGCTGGCGGCGCTGGCTCTTCTGGCGGACAACGGCAAACCCTTCGACCCGGTTCGCAGCGAGCATTTGCAGCGCAAACTGGGAGCCATCGAGCGCTTTCGCCACGGACTGGAAACCGCCTTCCCTTTCCCCATCGAGTGGGCGGGCAAAGTCCCGGATGAAACCATGATCTGCCGCTGTGAAGAGGTCAGCGCCGGTGACATTCGTGCCACCGTCAACGAAGGTCACTGGGAAATAAACCGGGTCAAAGCCATGTGCCGGGTGGGCATGGGCCGTTGTCAGGGGCGCATGTGCGGATTGGCGGCGACAGAGCTGGTCGCCCATTGCAGCGGGCGGGACCTGCAATCGGTCGGACGCTTGCGCGGTCAGGCACCGATCAAGCCACTGCCGTTCGGTCTGGAGAGCCAGCCATGAGCAAGGTTATTGAAACCGACGCGCTGATCATTGGTGGCGGCATCGTCGGTGCCTCTGCAGCGCTGGCGCTGGCCTTGAAAGGCAGGCGTGTAGCGCTGCTTGAAAGGGATTTCTGCGGCTCACATTCCAGCGGCGTGAACTATGGCGGCGTGCGTCGTCAGGGCCGGCCGCTGAGCCAGTTACCTTTGTCCCAGCGCGCCCATGCCATCTGGAGCGGTTTGCGGGAACTGATCGGCATCGACGGGGAATACCTGCGCTCCGGCCACCTGAAACTGGCCCGCAGCGAGAAGGACATGGACGCCCTGCGCGCCTATGCCGAGGCCAGTCGCGGCTTTGGTCTGGACCTGCAATTACTCGACCGCGAACAGCTGCGCGCGCGCTTCGCCTGGGCCGGTGACGTGGCGGTGGGTGCCTCACTGTGCGCTGACGATGGCCACGCCAACCCGCGACTGGTGTCACCGGCCTTCGCCCGCGCCGCACAACGGGCCGGGGCGCAGATTTTCGAACAGGCCAAAGTGATAGATGTCAGCCATGACGGCGGAGTGTTTGTGGTGCGTACCGCCAATGACCTGACCTTGCGTGCGCCATGGCTGCTCAACTGCGCAGGTGCCTGGGCCGGTTCTCTGGCGGCGCAATTCGGGGAGCCGGTGCCGATGGTGTCCGGCCACCCGGCGATGCTGGTCACCGAGCCGCTGCCGATGTTCATGGATGTCAGCACTGGCGTTGAAGGTGGTGGTATCTATGCCCGGCAAGTAGCCCGAGGCAACTGTGTGCTGGGCGGCGGCCAAGGCTTTGCGCTGGACCCGACCAAGGCCAGACCGGGTCAGGCTGCCGTACTGGAAATCCTGCGCAATGCCGCCGAGCTTTATCCGCCCCTGGCCGGTGCGCAGGCGATCCGCACCTGGAGTGGTACCGAAGGGTATCTACCGGATCGCGAGCCGGTGCTGGGCCCCAGTATTACCCAGCCGGGTCTGCTGCATGGATTCGGTTTTGCAGGTTCTGGTTTTCAGATCGGTCCTGCTGCCGGTGAAGCCCTGGCGGAATATGTCTGCACCGGCCAATCTACGATTTCCCTGGATGGTTTTTCCATCCGCCGTTTTCAACAGACTGCCCAAAGCTGTAAAAGCGTTAGCCATTGATTCATCCATTGCACACTTTGTTCATCTGGAAAAAGGAAGGTCGCTTCGATGAAGAACGTAAAACGTATCGCATTCTCCGGCTTGTCGTGCCTGCCCCTCGCAGCGTTGCTGGCTTCTTCCCCTGCGCACGCCGTGCCAACGCTGTACCTGGGCATGAACGGCGGCACCATGGAGCGCCTCTACGCGGATCAGGTGCTGCCCGCTTTCGAAAAAGCCAACAACGTCAAGGTCGTGATCGTACCGGGCACGTCCTCTGACATCCTTGCCAAGGTTCAGGCCAGCAAAGACAACCCGCAAATGCACGTGATGTTCCTGGATGACGGCATCATGTACCGGGCGATTTCCATGGGCCTGTGCGACAAGTTGCAGCCAAGCCCTGCCCTGTCTGATCTGCCGGCCAAAGCCAAGATCAAGGACGAAGCGGCGGCAGTGAGCCTTGGTGTGACGGGTCTGGCTTACAACACCAAGATGTTCAGTGAAAAAGGCTGGGCGCCGCCGACCTCGTGGATGGATCTGGCGGACAAGAAATTCAAGGAGAAAGTGGTGTTCCAGTCCATGGCCTCTTCGACTTTCGGTCTGCACGGCTTCCTGATGTTCAACCGCATTCAGGGCGGCAGCGAAACCGACGTGGAACCTGGCTTCAAGGCCTGGCCGAAAACCGTCGGGCCGAACGTGCTGGAATACATTGCCAGCTCGGCGAAGATCTCGGAAATGGTACAGACCGGTGAAGCCGCGCTGTTCCCGCTGACGCCGACCCAAGTCACTGCCTTGAAGATCAAAGGCGTACCGGTGGAATACGCACCGCCCAAAGAAGGCGGCGTGGTGCTCAACGTGGCCGAATGCGCCATCGCCAAAAATGACCAGCCGGAACTGGCGCAGAAACTCGCCGCTTACCTGCTGACCCCGGAAGCTCAGGCGCCAGCACTTGAGTTTGGTGACCAGATCCCGTCCAACCCGAAAACCCCGACCACCGAGAAAACCAAAGGCCAGGTCGCGGCCATGAACAAATACCTGGAGACCGCCGTCACCATCGACTGGGATCAGGTCAACCAACTGCGCCCAGAATGGAACGCGCGGTGGAACCGGTCGGTAGAGCGATAGGCTCGATAACACTGAGGGAGCGGTGCTTGCCCGCGAATCAGGCGACGCGGTCTATCTGGCATACCGAGGTGTCCCTATCGCGAGCAAGCTCGGCTCCCACAGGAATCCGGGTTCTTCAGACGCACCGAGTCATGGTTCTTCGCGGGCAAGCCCGGCTCCAACAGGTTCAGTGATTGTCCGTTGGAGCGTGTGGGCGGCATTCCGACGTGCCCGCGAATCAGGCGATCGCCCAACCCTGTGGGAGCGGTGCTTGCCCGCGATAAAGGCGACGCGGACTGTCTGGATCACCGAGGTGTACCTATCGCGAGCAAGCTTGAACTGGTCAAGTAATCACGGACACCGGTTACGGTTTATGCCGCTTTTTTCTCC
>NZ_JPQU01000070.1 GCF_000737245.1 Pseudomonas syringae
AACCCAGTCCACGGTAGCCTAGCCAACAGCTGTCCAACTTTTGGGGCGCACTTCATTATTCTGTGGGAGCGGTGCTTGCCCGCGATAAGGTCACCTCAAGTCCTACTTAGCGGTTGACCAGCTTCGCCGGCAACGCAATCACCAGGAAACAACTGAGGATCAGGCATCCGGCGAAGAACCACATTGCCCCCGCACTGCTGCCCGTCACATCTATCGCGACGCCCATCAGCGAATTGCTCACCAGCCCGGCGATGTTGGCCAGGGAGCACGCCAGGGCGAAGCCTGTGGCGGCGGCGCGGCCTTTGAGGAAGGTTGCCGGAAGGCTGAAGAACACCGGGACTGCGCCAATGATGGCGGCTGACGCAATGGCAAAGAGCGTCACGGTCGCCACCACGTCATGGATAAAGAACGTGCTGGCCGCCATGGCCGCAGAGCCGACAAGAAACGGCACGATAATATGCCAGCGCCGTTCGCGGTGGCGGTCCGAGCTGGCGCCGATCAGTAACATGCCCAGCAATGCCGCGATACTGGGAAGGGCGGTCAGTACGCCGATATGGAAGGTGTCCACCACGCCGGCGTTGCGGATGAAGGTCGGCATCCAGAAGCCCATGGCGTAGGCACTGAGCAGAATCGAGAAATCGATCCCACCGAGCATCCACACTTTCACATCGAAGAAGCCGTCGCGAAAGCTCTGCTTGCTGGACCTGCCGCCGGCCTCATCCTGTTGCAGCTCTTGCTCCAGCAGGGCGCTTTCAGCCGCGCTCATCCACCGCGCTTCCTTATGGTTATTGGGCAATGCCCAGAACGCCAGAATGCCCAACAGCACACTCGGCACCGCCTCCAGCAGAAACAGCCACTGCCAGCCTCGCAGGCCGGCGCTTTGATCGAAATGGCTCATGATCCAGCCAGACAACGGGCCGCCGACCACGCTCGACAGCGGCAGGCCAATCATGAACAGCGCAATGATGCGCCCGCGCCGATAGGTGGGGAACCAGGTGGTCAGGTAAAACAAGACGCCAGGCAAAAAGCCGGCCTCGGCGACGCCCAGGAAAAACCGCACCAGATAGAACTGCATGGGTGTGCTGACCAGCATGGTGCAGGCCGAGAGCAAGCCCCAGGTGATCATGATCCGGGCAATCCAGAGCCGCGCGCCGACCCGTTCCAGGACCAGATTGCTCGGGACTTCAAACAGGATATAGCCGACAAAGAACAACCCCGCGCCGAGCCCGAAAGCCGTTTCACTGAAGTGCAGCTGGTCGAGCATCTGCAGTTTGGCGAAACCGATATTGATCCGGTCCAGATACGCCGCCAGATAGCAGAAACACAGGAACGGGATCAGCTTCCAGGTGATCTTGCGGTACATCGCCTTGATGGGCGTGGGACTTTCGATGTTCGCAGCCGCTGGATTCGCAGTGGGCATGGCGGGGTTCCTGGGTAGCAATTAGGCGCACTTCCATCAAACTGAATTGGAATGCTTTTTCTGTAGGAGCGCGCTTGCCCGCGATGGCGTGAGGTCAGGCAGCACCGTTTTCGCTGACACACCGTATCGCGGGCAAGCGCGCTCCTACAGAGTCCCGTGTTTGTAGCCCGACGGGGGCGTTTTACTCACAGAATCCGATACAACAAGCGCTCGGCCCTGACCCGACTGACCCGACGCAGGAACGTGCGAACTGCCACAGGATACTCGTTGAGCGTGTCCAGTTCGTCGTATTTGCCGACCCGCTGAGTATTGAGCATCAACTGGTCGAGTTCCGCTTCCCGTGGTGCGATCCATTCACCTTTGGGGTCATCGATCAGCAGGCCGTTTTCCAGGTCCAGATTGAAGGCCCTGGGGTTGAGGTTATTGCCGGTCAGCAAGGTGTAGCGGTCATCGATCCACATGCCCTTGAGGTGGAAGGTGTTGTCGCCGTCCTTCCACAGATGCAGGTTCAACTTGTGACGGGCGATGTCGGTCTGATGCTTCTGGGCGAAGCGGCGCAGGCTGATTTCGTACAGATACGGCAATGCCGATATCACTTTGAACGGCTCATCGGCGGGGATGAAGAAGTCGTTGGCGGTCTTGTCGCCAATAATGA
Organism: Pseudomonas syringae; assembly: GCF_000737245.1. Classification (GTDB taxonomy): domain Bacteria; phylum Pseudomonadota; class Gammaproteobacteria; order Pseudomonadales; family Pseudomonadaceae; genus Aquipseudomonas; species Aquipseudomonas syringae_J. Next base: position 2,076 of record NZ_JPQU01000070.1, read on the forward strand.
TGTCTACCCGCACGCCGCGCTTGAGGGCGCGATTGATCTCGCGTTTGACCGCCAGGGGCACGTTGAAATACGGGGTGCAGATGGTCAGCCGGGTTTTGCTGGCAGCGATCAGTTCGATGATGGTCCGGTTGAGGGGATTGCGCGGACCAACGCCCAACAGCGGAATGACCCGCATCTCACCGTTTTGCGTCACACCTTCCGGGGTGTCGTAGGTGGTGCGCTTGAGCTGATTGCGAAATGCGCGGATTTCACTGCGCAGGCTGCGCGAGGTGGGCGGCGATGGCAGGTCCAGGCGATGCACCGCGCTGGACGGCAAGATGTCCCGTTGCAGCATGGTCTGGAAGCTATCAGCCAACGGTTTGCTTTGCAGCACGTGATAGCGATCCAGACGGTATTTATCCAGCTTGTGCAGGTACACGTTGTTGATGCTGGCACCGCTGTAGATCACGCAGTCATCGATCACGCTGCCCTTCAAATGCAGCACGCCAAACAGCTCCCGGGTCTGAACCGGCACGCCGTAGACCGGCACTTCCTCGTCGTATTCCAGATTCTGCGCCTGATACCAGGTGGAGTTACCCGGTTGACGCCCGGCTCCGATCAGGCCGCGTTGTGCCCTGAACCAGTCCACCAGCACCACTACATCCAGCGCAGGGTTTGCAGCCTTGGCGGCGTAGAGCGCGTCGAGAATTTCCTGGCCGGCTTCATCGTGCTGCAGATACAGCGCCACCACATAAATTCGCTGGGTCGCTGAAGCAATTTTCTCCAGCAGGCAACGGCGATACTCCGCGGCGCTGGGCAGGATGGTGATCGCATCGCCGGGCAAGGCGAAACCGCGTAGCGCTGCAAGGGTGGAGCGTCGGAAGTTGGACCGCATAAGCCTCTCGAGGGGTTAAACCAACAGCGGCTGAGCTTACACGGTAGAAACGGATTTGACCTGAGCTTTAGGAGATCCGGCGTGTGGGAGTTTTCAGCGGGATTGATAAATTTTTTACCTTTTTTAACGAAACGATAAACATTACCAATTACACCTGATAGCATTTCGCAACTCTTCCCTTGGCTGATCAGGCCTTCGTCAACAGGAAATATCATGCGCAGCATTGGCTCCCACCCGGTTCCCTATCGTTTAACCCTGCTAGCCCTGTGCTGCTCGCTCAGCTTGCCATTGCTGGCGGCTACCCCGACCACAGCAACTCAATCGGGTGCATTAGTGCTGGGCGAAACGGATATCAATGCGCAGAAAGTTGACGAACATGCACTACCTCCGGTTTTCAGCGGCGGACAGGTTGCCAGGGGCGGGCAGTTGGGTGTGTTGGGCAACGCCGACGTCATGGACGTGCCGTTCACCATGAGCAGCTACACAGAGCAACTGATAGAAGATCAGCAAGCCGAGGACATCGGTGATGTATTGGCCAATGACTCCTCAGTGCGCGAGTCGTTTGGATATGGCAACTCGGCTCAAGTGTTCACGATCCGCGGTTTGCCTCTGGCGGGCGAGGATATTTCCTATAACGGTCTGTATGGCGTGTTGCCGCGTCAGATTATCTCCACCGATGCGCTTGAGCGGGTCGAGGTGTTCAAAGGGCCTAACGCGTTCATCAACGGCGTGACCCCTACCGGTTCCGGCATTGGCGGCGGGGTCAACCTGCAACCCAAGCGTGCCCAGGACACCCCGACCCGGCGCTTCACCACCGATATCAGCACCGACGGCCGAATTGGCGAGCATCTGGATCTGGGGCAGCGTTTCGGTGAAGACAATCGTTTTGGTGCGCGGCTCAACCTGGCCCAACGTGAAGGCGAAACGGGTATTGAAGACGAACAACACCGCAGCAAGTTATTCGCTCTGGGCCTGGATTATCGTGGCGATGATCTGCGCCTTTCGGGTGATATTGCTTACCAGAAACAAAGGATCAATCACGGCCGCAACAGTGTGCGACTTGGCGCTGGGGTGACGCAGGTTCCTGATGCGCCTGACGCCGATACCAATTACGCACCGAAGTGGTACTCCACCGAGACCGAAGACACGTTCGGCATGCTGCGCGGTGAGTACGACCTCAATGAAAACTGGACGGTGTATGCCGCCGGTGGCGCGGTCCACACCCGTGAAGTGGGCAATTACGGTACCCCTGTGCTGAGTGACAACCTGGGTAATGCCACCGTCGCCAGCTCGTTCATTCCCCATGATGAAGACAACATCTCCACCATGGCCGGGATCAACGGCAAGCTGCAGACCGGTCCCGTCAGCCACAAGCTGAACCTGGGCCTGGCGGGTATCTGGACTGAGCAGCGCAATGCTTATGACTTTGGCGGCAGTTACAACACCAATATTTACGACCCGGTATCCGCGCCGCGCCCGGCTGGCGGTCGTCTGTTAGGCGGTGACCTGAGCGATCCCGGCATCACCGGCAAGACCCGCAATCGCAGTGTGGCGATTTCCGACACCCTGGGCTTCTTTGACGATCGCCTGTTGCTGACTGCTGGCCTGCGTCGCCAGCAATTGCGTGTACAAGGTTTCGCCTATGGCACCGGTACCCGGACTTCCGTATATGACGAAGCGATCACTACGCCGGTCTACGGTCTGGTGTTCAAGCCATGGCAGCACGTGGCTTTTTACGCTAACCGCATCGAAGGGCTGGCCAAGGGCGCGACGGCACCGAGCACTGCTGGTCTGTCGAACCCGGGTGAGATGTTTGCACCGGCGCGCTCCAAGCAGCTTGAAGCGGGCGTCAAGGTAGACATGGGCACTTATGGCGCCAGCCTGGGGGTTTACCGCATCGAGAAAGTCAGCGACGGCTTTACCCAACCGTTGAGCAACGGGACGTCTGTCTACGTGGTTGATGGCAAGCAGATTAACCGCGGCGTTGAGACCAACATCTTCGGCGAGCCTATTGCCGGCTTGCGCCTGATTGCTGGTGTGACGTTGATGGACACTGAATTGAAGGGCACGCTGAACGGCGCAAACGATGGTAATAACGCGGTGGGTGTACCGACCTTTCAGTTCAACGCCAGCGCCGACTGGGATATCCCGGGTATCGAAGGTGCCGCGCTCAATGCCCGCATGTTGCGTACCGGCGGTCAGTACCTTGATCCGGCCAACAACTTGAGCATCCCGACCTGGAACCGTTTCGATCTGGGTGCACGTTATACATTCAACGTCTCGGAGAAAGACATCACCCTGCGCGCCAACGTGGAAAACGTCGCCAACAAAGACTACTGGGCGTCGACCTACGGCGGCTATCTGACCCAGGGCGAGCCACGCACCGTGAAGTTCTCGGGGACGATTGATTTCTAAAACTGCCTGACAGACTGTGCCGGCCAATTCGCGGGCAAGCCTCGCTCCAACGGATACGCATTGTCTGTTGAAGCGAGGCTTGCCCGCGATGAGCGATAACGTGGTGTTTCTGACAAACCGCGTCGCCTATATCGCGGTTTTAGCCAGCATTCACCGCAGCAGCTCCGGCCTTGGCCACCTGTGCGTCTTGCGCAGCTTGTACCCCGGACACACCCACGGCGCCGATGACCTGACCGTCGACGATTACCGGAACACCACCTTCCAGAGAAGTCAGCAGCGGAGCCGAAAGGAACGCTGTACGCCCACCGTTGACCGACTCTTCATAGCTTTTCGATTCACGGCGGCCCAGTGCGGCGGTGCGAGCCTTTTCGATGCCGATGTAGCTGCTGATGGGCGAAGCACCGTCCATGCGCTCGAACGCCAGCAGATGACCACCGTCATCTACCACGGCAATGGAAACATCCCAGTTGTTGCTGATGGCATCCTGGCGCGCGGCGGCAAGAATCTGAGTTACTTCAGTCTGGGTCAGAACAGCTTTGGTTTTCATCGAATGCTCCATCGTTCATAAAAGATCAGATCGGAAAGGTTCAGGGCAATGCTTCTTCAATCAATTCGATCCAGTGCCTTACCGGGGTTCGCCCGGCGCCGCTCAAGTGGGTCTGGCAACCGATATTCGCCGTGGCGATGACTTGCGGCTTGCCGCTTTCCAGGGCGTTCATTTTGTTGTCTCGCAGCTGCCGGGCAAGCACCGGCTGAGTGATGGAATAAGTCCCCGCCGAACCACAACACAAATGACCATCGGGCACGGCACTGAGATTGAATCCAAGGCGCGACAATACACTTTCTACCGCACCGGCCAGTTTCTGCGCGTGTTGCAAAGTGCAGGGGCAGTGGAAAGCCAGGCGCAGGTCGCCATGGATATTCAGATTTTCCAAGGGTTCATCACGCAGCACCTCCACCAGGTCTTTGGCCAGCTCGCTGACCCGTTGCGCCTTCGCGGCATAGGCCGGATCAGCCTTGAGCAGGTGGCCGTAATCCTTGACGAAGGCCCCACAACCACTGGCAGTCTGGACGATGGCCAGCGCGCCGCTCTCGATACTCGGCCACCACGCGTCGATATTCCGGCGGGCGCGATCAAGCCCGGCGTCCTGGGCGTTGAGATGGTAATCCACCGCACCGCAGCAACCGGCTTCCACAATGGGCTTGACGCTAATGCCCAATCGATCCAGCACCCGCGCCGTCGCTGCGTTGGTGTTGGGCGACAAACCTAGTTGCACGCAGCCTTCGAGCAGCAATACCTGACGGGCATGACGCACGGCCGGGCGGGCTTTTGCTGGCGTGATAGTGGCGGGCAGTTTGTCTTTCAGGCTGGCGGGCAGCAGCGGCCTGAAGGTATTACCCAGTTGCGTCAGGGATTTAAACAAGCTCGCGTTGGGCACTACCTTGCGCAGGCCTTCACGCAGCAGGCGTTGGCCGGGAGAACGCGGCACGGCGGCGTCAACCACAGCGCGGCCGATGTCCAGCAGGTTGTGATAATCGACCCCGGACGGGCAGGTGGTTTCGCAGTTACGACAGGACAGGCAGCGATCCAGATGTAACTGGGTTTTTTCGGTGACCTCGTTGCCTTCCAGGACTTGCTTGATCAGGTAGATACGCCCGCGCGGGCCGTCCAGTTCATCGCCGAGCAATTGATAGGTGGGGCAAGTGGCGTTGCAGAATCCGCAGTGCACGCAACTGCGCAGAATGCTTTCCGCTTCTTCGGCGCGGGGCAGCTGCCGGGCCTGGTGACTCAAGGTGGTCTGCATAGTCAGATCTCCGCGTGCATCCGCCCAGGGTTGAAGATGGCCTGGGGATCGAGTTGGGCCTTGAGCTGGCGGTGGTAGCGCAACAGCGGTGCAGGCAACGGCTGGAAAGGACTGTCCTGCTGGCCAGGGCTGTAACAGGTCGCATGACCGCCAGCGGCGCTGACCAACGCACGAATAGTTGCGCCATCGGCAGTGGACTTCAGCCAGCGTTGCGCGCCGGCCCAATCGATCAGTTGTTCACCCGGCAGATCCAGCACAGCGGTATTGTTCGGCACTGAAAGTCGCCATAGCGGCGCTTCATCACGGAAGAACTCCAGTTGGTGTTCGTTCAGTTCCTGCCAGTAACCGGGGTCGATTCGCTCGCCCCCCAGCCGTTCATGGGCCGCAGCCACCGAACCTTCGCCACCTTCCAGGCGCAGACGCAATACGCCGTTGTCAAAGCTGGCGGCGCTGATGGGCAACGGTTGCTGGCCCCATTCAGCGAGGCGGGCAAGGGCGCGGGCGTCGTCCATCTCAAGCGCAATGCTGGCGCATAGACGAGGCTTGGGCAGGACTTTGAGGGAGACCTCGGTCAAAATCCCCAGGCAGCCAAAACTGCCAGCCATCAGACGCGAGACATCGTAACCCGCGACGTTTTTCATCACTTCGCCGCCAAAGCGCAGGTGCTTGCCCTGGCCGGTGATGACCCGAGTGCCGAGGACGAAATCCCGCACCGAACCGGCCCACGGACGACGCGGCCCGGACAGTCCGGCAGCGATCATCCCGCCGACTGTGGCATCTCCAAAATGCGGCGGCTCGCACGGCAGCATTTGCCCGGCCGCGTCCAGCGCCGCGCACAATTCCCGCAGGGGGGTGCCTGCACGGGCGGTGATCACCAACTCCGTGGGGTCGTAACTGACGATGCCGCTGTGAACGCGGGTATCTAGGATTTCACCGGCCACCTCGCGGCCGAGGAAGGCTTTGCTGTTGCCGCCCTGGATGCGCAGCGGCGTCCCGCTCGCCAGGGCCTGATTGACCTGGTCGAGCAACGCAGCGCTGGCGTCATGCTCGCGAACGTGATGCTCAAGTGGATTGGCAATCATCAGAAGCGCTCCAGTTCCGGAAAGGGCAATTTGCCCATGTGCACATGCATCGCGCCGAATTCAGCACAGCGATGCAGCGTCGGGATGTTCTTGCCGGGGTTGAGCATGCCGCCGGGGTCGAACGCCGCTTTCACCGCATGGAACAAGGTCAACTCGTCGCTGTTGAACTGGGCGCACATCTGATTGATTTTCTCCCGGCCGACGCCATGCTCGCCGGTGATGCTGCCGCCGACTTTCACGCACAATTCGAGGATTTTGCCGCCCAAGGCTTCCGCACGTTCCAGCTCACCGGGCTGGTTGGCGTCGAAGAGGATCAGCGGGTGCATATTGCCGTCCCCGGCATGAAAGACATTGGCGACCCGCAGGTCATATTCGGTGGAAAGCGCAGCGATACCTTGCAGCACGCCGGGCAGTTCGCGACGGGGAATGGTGCCGTCCATGCAGTAGTAATCCGGCGATAACCGGCCGACAGCGGGGAAGGCGTTCTTGCGCCCGGCCCAGAAGCGAACCCGCTCGGCTTCGTCTTTTGCCTGGCGCAGTTCGGTGGCGCCGGCATTGGTCAGCACGGCGCGAACTCGCTCGCAATCATCATGGACATCGGCTTCAACGCCATCCAGTTCGCAGAGCAGAATGGCTTCGGCGTCCACTGGATAACCGGCGTGGATGAAATCCTCGGCGGCGCGAATGGCGAGGTTGTCCATCATCTCCAGACCACCGGGTATGATCCCCGCGGCAATGATATCGGCGACGGCCCGGCCAGCCTTTTCCACCGAGTCGAAGGCCGCCAGCAGCACTTTCGCCACCTGGGGTTTAGGCAGCAATTTCACCGTCACTTCAGTGATGACGCCGAGCATCCCTTCGGAACCGGTAAACAGTGCCAGCAGGTCGAAGCCGGGGGAGTCCAGTGCCTCGGAACCCAGGGTCAGGTGTTCGCCTTCGACCGTGAGAATCTCCAGCTTGAGCAGATTGTGCACGGTCAGACCGTATTTCAGGCAATGCACGCCGCCAGCGTTTTCCGCGACGTTACCGCCGATGGAGCAGGCGATTTGCGAGGAGGGGTCCGGCGCGTAATACAGATCGTAAGGTGCCGCTGCCTGGGAGATCGCCAGGTTGCGCACGCCGGGCTGAACTCTGGCAACGCGCGCCGCCGGATCGATCTCGATGATCTTGTTGAAGCGCGCCATCACCAGCAGCACGCCTTGCTCCAGAGGCAGCGCGCCCCCGGACAAGCCCGTGCCAGCCCCGCGTGTGACCACCGGGACATTGCGCTGGTGGCAGATCTTCAGCAGGGTCTGGACTTCTTCAAGATGGCGCGGCAGGGCGACCAGCATTGGGGTGGTGCGATAAGCCGACAGCCCATCGCACTCGTAGGGCCGCAGTTCTTCCGGGCGATGCAGCACATCCAGGTCGGGAAGCTGGCGTTGCAGGTCATCCAGCAACGCCTGTTTGTCGACCACAGGCAGTACGCCATCGACACGTTCGTCGTAGAGAATATTCATGATGGCATGGTGATCCCATGTTGTTTTTATTGGGACAGTCCTGGTACATCAGGCAACTTGCATCTTTAGGCGTTCCCACCGGTTATGTCCATGTTTTCGGTTCAGTCTTTGGTTGTAGGTGCGATTGACAGCGCCCGTGCAATCGCGCAAGTTACGCATTGCGTAAGCCGGTTATGAAAAATAACCGAAAAATAATAATAGCGATGCCGCCCATGGACCTCTTCACCTATTACCGTTCGACCTCCAGTTACCGGGTGCGAATTGCTCTGGCCTTGAAGGGCCTGGATCACCAGGCGATTCCGGTCAATCTGTTGGGCAAGGAACATCTGCAGCCTGAGTATCAAGCGATCAATTCTCAGTGTCGGGTGCCGGCATTACGCATTGATTCCGGGTCGATCATTACGCAATCTACGGCGATCATCGAATACCTTGAAGACCGCTATCCTGCCAGCCCACTGTTATCCCCAGATCTTGAAATTCGCGCTTCACAGCGTGCGGTCGCTTCGTTGATTGCCTGCGATATCCATCCCCTGCATAACGTTTCGGTGCTGAACCGACTGCGGGGCCTCGGCCACAGTGAGGATGAGGTCAATAAGTGGATCGGCCATTGGATCAGTGAAGGTCTGGCGGCCGTAGAGCAGATGATTGGCAAGACAGGCTATTGCTTTGACGAGATTCTGCCGAGCATGGCGGATGTGTATTTATTGCCTCAGGTCTACGCCGCCCGCCGCTTCAAGGTTGACCTGAACCCATATCCACGCATTCTGCGCGTCGAAAAACTCGCGTTGGACCATTGGGCGTTTCAGGTCGCGCATCCCGATGCGCAATCTGACAAGCCGGAGTAGTCTGGTCGTTATGAAAATTCTTGGCCTGCAACTGATTTTTGGTGATTTCCTGGCTCGCAGCGTGCGCGGGATTCCCTGTGCGCCCCCCGCAGAAAAGTGATCGCGCCCCCCGCTAATCCACTTTCCTGCAAGGAGCCAGACCATGGCTGATCTCAACACCGATACCTACGAAAATCCGATGGGCCTCATGGGCTTTGAATTCATCGAATTCGCCTCGCCAACCCCCAACACCCTTGAGCCCGTGTTCCAGATCATGGGCTTTACCAAGGTGGCGGTGCACCGGTCCAAGGATGTTGTGCTGTATCGCCAGGGTGGCATCAACATCATCCTCAACAACGAGCCCAATAGCCTGGCGTCTTACTTCGCGGCCGAGCATGGGCCGTCGGTATGCGGCATGGCGTTCCGGGTCAAGGATTCCCACAAGGCTTATCAGCGCGCACTTGAACTGGGTGCACAACCAGTTGAAATCGCCACCGGGCCCATGGAACTGCGCTTGCCGGCCATCAAGGGTATTGGCGGCGCGCCGCTGTACCTGATCGACCGGTTTGGCGAGGGCACTTCGATCTATGACATCGACTTCAACTTCATCGAAGGCGTGGACCGCCACCCGGAAGGGGCGGGGCTGAAATTCATCGACCACCTGACCCACAACGTCTATCGCGGACGCATGGCTTATTGGGCGAGCTTCTATGAGAAGTTGTTCAACTTCCGCGAACTGCGTTACTTCGACATCAAGGGCGAATACACCGGGCTGACCTCCAAGGCCATGACCGCTCCAGACGGGATGATCCGTATTCCGCTGAACGAGGAGTCGTCCAAAGGCGCCGGGCAGATCGAAGAGTTCCTGATGAAGTTCAATGGCGAAGGCATCCAGCATGTCGCGTTCTTCACCGATGACCTGATCAAAAGCTGGGACGCGCTCAAGGCTATGGGCATGCGCTTCATGACCGCACCGCCGGAAACCTATTACGAAATGCTTGAAGGCCGTTTGCCGAACCATGGCGAGCCGCAAGACGAGCTGAAAAACCGTGGCATCCTGCTGGACGGTTCATCTGACGGCGGCGAGCGTCGGCTGCTGTTGCAGATATTCTCGGAAACCCTGATGGGCCCGGTGTTCTTCGAATTCATCCAGCGCAAGGGCGATGATGGATTTGGCGAGGGTAACTTCAAGGCGCTGTTTGAATCGATTGAGCGGGATCAGGTCAAGCGCGGGGTGCTGGCGGTGGAATAAGCCTTCCACGAAGCTGATTTTGTAATGCGGTTGGAATGTGGGAGCGGTGCTTGCCCGCGATTGGGTTTACAAATTATCGCGGGCAAGCACCGCTCCCACAGTTAGGCCCTATTTCAATCAAGGACTTGCATCAATCCTCCAAAACCGCCACATCCCCACCCATCCGCGCACTGATCACCCTCGCCGTGGCCCGCAATCTTCGCGCTGCCTCGGCCTGACGTTGGTCGGTAAACACTGATGCCGAACCGACCATGGTGATAACTCCGGCCAGCTTGTTGCCGACGCTGAACACCGGTGACGACACGGCATTTACACCGGCCATCAACAATCCGCGAATCTGGTGGACGCCGGAGCTGCGGATGTCTGTTAGATGCTGCTCGACTTCCCGCAGTTGCGTGACACTCAGGCGCGCACTTTCCTGGCTGCGCAACTCAGCGCTTTCATTGGCACTCAGGAAGGCATCGAACACCAGACCCGTAGATGAGCCCAGCAGCGGCAACACTGAACCGACCTGGGTAACCAGCGTCACCGCGCCGCTTGAAGGCTCGACATAAACCACCGTGGGGCCTTTGTTACCCCACACCGCCAGAAAGCAGGTTTCATTCAGTTCGTCGCGCAGTACGGCGAGATGCGGCGCAGTGAGCTTCAGCACGTCCAGATGACCCACCGCAGCCAGCCCGACATACAGCGCCTCGCGGCCCAGACCGTAGTGATTGGTGACCGCATCCTGCTCGGCGAAACCGCTGGCAATCAACGCCTGGAGATAGCGGTGCACCTTGCTGGCCGGCATGTCGAGGTGTTCCGCGAGCTTGGACAACGAAGTCGACGGCGCTAGTTCTCCCAAGGCCTTGAGAACGCCCATGCCGACCTCAGCGGCCTGAACCTTTTGCTGGCGCGCGCCTGTGGGGCTTTCTGAATCTGTGTTGGTCGTGGTCATGAAGGGAGGCTGCGCCGGTCTGGGAAGGCTGCTTTATAGCTTGACCGTCTTCCAAACTCAAATTACGTTACACGTAATCGTATTCTGTTAAGTGTAATTTTTACGGCGTCATCCCTTATAAAAACAAGAGGTCGAGATGGTCACTCATCAGCCTGCCGATTCGCTGGTTTACCAGTCCGGTTTCGGCAACCAGTTCAGCAGTGAAGCCTTGCCCGGCGCCTTGCCCGTCGGGCAGAACTCTCCCCAGCGGCATACCCTGGGCCTGTACGCCGAACAGCTTTCGGGCACCGCGTTCACCGTTCCCCGGGCTGAAGCAAGGCGCACCTGGCTGTACCGCATCAAACCTTCCGCCGCGCACCCAAGATACCAGCGCCTGGACCGGCAGATTACCGGTCAGCAAATGGGCCCGGTCACGCCCAATCGCCTGCGCTGGAATGCCTTCGGATTCCCGCCGGAGCCCACCGACTTCATCGATGGCCTGCACGTGATGGCCAGCACCAATGCGGTGGATCAGGCTGAAGGCGTGAGCGTCTATAACTACTGCGCCAATGCCTCCATGCAGCGGGTCTTCTTCAATGCCGACGGCGAATGGCTGATCGTGCCCCAGTTGGGGCGTTTGCGGATCGTCACCGAACTGGGCCTGCTGGATGTCGCGCCGCAGGAAATCGCCGTGCTGCCCCGGGGCATGAAGTTCAGCGTGCAGCTGCTGGACGCCACTGTCAGAGGTTACGTCTGTGAAAACCATGGCAGTGCCTTGCGCTTACCGGATCTGGGGCCGATTGGCAGCAACGGTCTGGCTAACCCACGGGATTTTCTGACGCCCTGCGCGTGGTTTGAAGAGCGCGATGAGCCGGTGATCCTGGTGCAGAAATTCCTCGGCGAGCTATGGTCCACCGAGCTGGATCACTCGCCCTTCGACGTAGTGGGCTGGCATGGCAACAACGTGCCTTACAAATATGATCTGCGCCTTTTCAACACCCTTGGCACGGTGAGTTTCGACCATCCTGACCCTTCGATTTTTACCGTGCTGACTTCACCTGGCAGCGTTCACGGACAAGCCAATGTGGACTTCGTGATCTTTCCCCCGCGCTGGATGGTTGCGGAGAACACCTTCAGGCCGCCGTGGTTTCACCGCAACCTGATGAATGAATTCATGGGCCTGATCGACGGTGCCTACGACGCCAAGGCCGAGGGTTTCATGCCCGGTGGTGCATCGCTGCACAACTGCATGAGCGCCCACGGACCTGACAATGTCACCGCGCAAAATGCCATCGCGGCAACCCTGCAACCGCACAAGATCGACCACACCATGGCTTTCATGTTCGAGACCGGCAAGGTGCTGCGCCCGAGCCTGCATGCCTTGCAATGCCCTGAGCTGCAAAGCGATTACGACGCCTGCTGGACCGACATGGCCAAGACGTTTACAAAAGGAACGCCACAATGAATACGCCCAAAAACAGCCGCAGTTGGGTGACTTCCGCCAACGGCCATGCCGACTTTCCGTTGCAGAATCTGCCGTTGGGCGTGTTCAGTCGTGGAGATTCACCCAAACGCGGAGGTGTTGCGATAGGCGACATGATTTTCGATCTGCAAGCCGCGCTGGCAGCAGGTTTTTTCAATGGCGCTGCGCGGGACGCAGCCCAAGCCGCGAGCCGCGATCAGCTCAATGATTTCTTTGCTCTAGGTGCCCATGGCCGTCAGGCGCTGCGCAGTGAACTGCTGCATCTGCTGGACGAACACAGCCCGCAACGTGGGCGGCTGCAGGCCTCCGCCGAGTCGTTGCTGCACCCTATGAGCGAGTGCCAGATGCACATGCCTGCTCGGGTCGGGGACTACACGGATTTCTACGTGGGCATTCATCACGCCACCAACGTCGGCAAGCTGTTCCGGCCGGATAATCCCTTGCTGGCCAATTACAAATACGTGCCGATTGCCTATCACGGTCGGGCCTCGACCCTGTGTGTTTCCGGTACGCCGGTCAAGCGCCCCAACGGCCAGACGCTGCCGCCAGGCCAGGAAATACCGCAATTCGGGCCCAGCAAACGGCTGGATTACGAGTTGGAGATGGGCGTCTGGGTCGGGCCGGGAAATAGCGATGGCGAGCCAATCGGGATTGCTGACGCGGCTCAGCATATTGCCGGTCTGTGCCTGCTCAACGATTGGTCGGCCCGGGACCTGCAAGCCTGGGAATACCAGCCTTTGGGGCCATTTCTGTCCAAGAGCTTTGCCACGACGATTTCCCCATGGGTGGTAACCGCCGAAGCGCTGGCACCGTTTCGCAGTCCGCAACCTGCGCGTCCCGCAGGCGACCCTGAACCGTTGGCGTACCTCTGGGATGAAGCGGATCAGCAGGGCGGTGCGCTTGATATCCAGCTGGAAGTCCTGTTGCAGACCCGGCAGATGAAAGCGCAGGGCACGCCCGGGTACCTGTTGTCTAACAGCAACACCTTGAACATGTACTGGACCGTGGCCCAGATGCTGACCCACCACAGCGCCAACGGTTGCAAACTGCAGCCCGGTGATCTGCTAGGCACCGGCACCTTGTCCGGGCCTGAAGTCGGGCAGCTGGGCAGCCTGCTGGAAATGACCGAGGGTGGCAAAGTCGCCGTGGAACTGCCTGGAGGCGAGACCCGACGTTTTCTGGAGGATGGTGACGAAGTGATCCTGCGCGCCCGGTGTCAGCGGGAAGGGCAGGTATCGATCGGATTTGGCGAGTGTCGGGGAGTGGTGGTGGGTTGACCCCCGATATTGAATTGAAATGGGTTCCAACTGCGGGAGCGGACGGGCGGCGATCCCACAGGAGTGACTTCAATATTGGCGCGACGACGTGGGACCGGCTTTAGCCGGGAAGAGGCCAGTACATCCA
>NZ_JPQU01000071.1 GCF_000737245.1 Pseudomonas syringae
TCCCACGTCGTTGCGCCAATATTGAGATCACTCTTGTGGGAGCGTGGCTTGCCCGCGAATGAGTCACCGCGGTATGCCTGAACCACCGCGTTATCGTTCTTCGCGAGCAAGCCTCGCTCCCACAGAAGATCACCGGTGGCTGCTACGGCTTTTATATTCCATTAAAGAATAAACATGTCGGTTTTAGTTATTTTTACTCATCAACAACACCTCCTATGATCGCCGCCAGCAATCGCACTCCACGCTCAGACGACTGAAAACACTGGATAAACTTGCGCAGTACCAGTAGCGTTCGTCGGGTCCGATTTTTGCCTGTCACTCAAACAATATCCTTGGGGCTAATCATGTTTACTTCCGCTATTCGCCGTACCGTTCTGGCTTCCACACTGGGCCTGGTGCTTGGTAGCAGCCTGCTAGGCCAAGCCTTCGCGGGCGAGCAGCTGCAAAAGATCAAAGACAGCGGCACCATCAATGTCGGCCTTGAAGGCACTTACCCGCCATTCAGCTTCGTGGATGAAAGCGGCAAGCTGTCAGGCTTTGAAGTCGAGTTCTCCGAAGCCCTGGCTAAAGAACTGGGCGTGAAGGTCAAGCTCACGTCGACCCCTTGGGCTGGGATCCTCGCTGCGCTGGAATCCAAGCGTCTGGACGTGGTGATCAACCAGGTGACCATTTCAGAAGAACGCAAAAAGAAGTACGACTTCTCCCAGCCTTACACCATCTCCGGTATTCAGGCGCTGGTGCAGAAGAAAGACGCTGACAAGTTCAAGACTGCGGCCGACCTCAAAGGCGCCAAAGTCGGTGTAGGTCTGGGTACGAACTATGAGCAATGGCTGAAGGAAAACGTCCCTGGCGCCATCGTCAAAACTTACGATGATGACCCAACCAAGTTCCAGGACCTGCGTGTAGGCCGTATCGACGCTATCCTCGTCGACCGTCTGGCTGCGCTGGAAATGGTCAGCAAAACCAAAGACACTCTGGCCGTTAGCGGCGAACCGTTCTCTCGCCAGGAAAGCGGCATTGCCCTGCGCAAAGGCGAGCCTGAGTTGCTTGATGCGATCAACAAGGCCATCGACAAGCTGCGCGCTGATGGCACCCTCGCCAAGTTGTCGCAAAAGTACTTCAAAGCTGACGTGACCAAATGATTGAAGAGGGTCTCAAGCTTGCGCTGGACTCCGCGCCCTTCCTTATAAAGGGCGCGTACTACACGGTGTTCCTGAGCCTGGGCGGCATGTTTTTCGGCCTGCTGCTGGGCTTCGGGCTGGCGCTCATGCGCCTGTCGCGCTTCATGCTGGTGCGCGGTATCGCTCGGGCGTATGTGTCGTTCTTTCGCGGGACGCCGCTGCTGGTTCAGCTGTTCATGATCTATTACGGTTTGCCAGAACTTGGCATCGAGCTGGATCCACTGCCCGCCGCGCTGATCGGTTTTTCCCTGAACATGGCCGCTTACGCCTGCGAGATTCTGCGCGCGGCCATCGGTTCGGTTGAGCGTGGCCAGTGGGAAGCCGCTGCCAGCATTGGCATGACTCGCGGACAGGCCATGCGCCGCGCGATTCTTCCCCAGGCTGCACGCACCGCCTTGCCGCCGCTGGGGAACAGCTTCATTTCGCTGGTCAAAGACACTGCACTGGCCGCCACTATTCAGGTCCCGGAGCTGTTCCGACAGGCTCAATTGATTACCGCCCGAACCTTCGAAATTTTCACCATGTATCTGGCCGCTGCCTTGATTTACTGGATCCTTGCCACTGCGCTTTCGCATTTGCAGAACCGCCTTGAAGCACGGGTCAACCGCCATGATCTGGAGTCCTGACACATGATTGTGGTTGAAAAGCTGACCAAGGAATTCAAGGGCCAACAAGTGCTGAAAGGCATCGACCTGCGGGTTGAAGCCGGCGAAGTGGTCGCGATCATCGGCCCTAGCGGCTCGGGGAAAACCACCCTGCTGCGCTGCCTGAACTTTCTCGAAGAGCCCACCAGCGGCAAAATCATCGTGGGCGATATCGCCATCGATGGCAGCCGTCCGCTGAGCAAACAGCAAGGTCTGATCCGACAGCTGCGTCAACACGTCGGTTTTGTATTTCAGAACTTCAATCTATTCCCCCATCGCACTGCTCTGGAAAACGTCATCGAAGGCCCGATTGTGGTCAAGAAGATGCCGCGCGAGCGGGCGGTCGAGTTGGGTCGTCAGTTGCTGGCCAAAGTAGGTTTGGCGGGCAAGGAAGACGCCTACCCGCGACGTCTGTCGGGTGGTCAGCAGCAACGCGTGGCCATTGCCCGGGCTCTGGCAATGGAACCAGAAGTGATCCTCTTCGATGAGCCCACTTCCGCGCTGGACCCCGAGTTGGTGGGCGAGGTGCTGAACACTATTCGCGACCTGGCCGAAGAAAAACGCACCATGGTGATCGTGACTCACGAGATGAACTTTGCTCGGGATGTCGCCAACCGAGTGATCTTTATCGATAAAGGGGTGATCGTCGAGCAAGGGGAAGCCAAGGCCCTCTTTGCCAACCCACAGGAAGAACGGACTCGGCAATTTCTGGAACGCAGCCGCGCCTAATCCTACAAACCTACGCCCAATATCCTGCCCCGTTTGGCGCTATCTGCGCTGGTCTTACATTTGTATATCAATCAACTGATCGAAAAAATCAGTTGATTGACCGCGCCACCGCGCATGCATTCATCGAATCCCTCTAAATCCAGAGCCATTGTTTTGCGATGACTCTGGGACCGCTCGCCAGACAGCGCCCCTTCTTTTTCCGAGGAAAGCACAACCGCGTGCCTGAGTAAGTACAACTATTTATTGCTTCACGTAGGACCCAATAAGCCATTTCGCGCAAAATTCGACCAAAGTAACGTAGGAAAAATCCTATACTTTTGTATGACCACAATTCCACCCAATTGCACATTGACAGGCCAACACAAACACAATTAGCTCAAGAAACCCCGGTAAATTAGTTAGTTATTAAAGTGACAACCGTTAATTCCCGACAATTTGTAATGTTTGCCATAACTCCACACTCTAGGGTACTTATCGCACATCGCTTATTGCGCATCACGGTTACTTGCACTGACGTGACTATTAGTTAGCTAGCCAACAGTAAAGAGCATTCGAATATGACAGATACATCCAGTCGTACTAAACGCCAAAAGCTATTCCCGCCTTATGTTCCGCAGGCCCACAAGCACGGTATCGGCATCCGCGCGGCCGCCAACCTGTTGATCCACATTGATCCCTACCCTGAGATGGATGAAGGTGATCTGATCGAGTTGTTCTGGGATGGCTGTTACGTTGCGTCAAAACTTTTATCAGCGTCCGACGTTGGTAATACCTTGGTCCTACGCGTGCCAGAAAGTTTCCTACAAAACGGCACGGTCAAAACCTACTACCGACTCATGAAAATCGGTGGAAGCCCTATCGTCTCCGCCAGCCGCAGGCTGAGGGTCAAGCTGGACATGCCGGGCGGCCTGCTGATCAACCCCAATGACGAGGAGAATCAGGGGCTGGCACCGGTATCGCTCCCCGAGACGGTTATCCGGAACGGACTGAGTGTCAGTCAAATGACCGATGGTTTGCCGCTATCTATCGAACCCTATTTGAATATGGCGCCTTATGACGAAATTACCCTGCGTTGGGGCGATGCGCGGATGGATCTCGCACCCTTGGCCGAAGAGAACCTCGGTAAACCCATCGAACTGGTGGTCCCGGACACGTTGATCCGTGAGGCGGGTGATGAAGCGCAACTGGAAGTGACGTATTGCGTGATTGACCGAGTCGGCAATAACTCCCGCTGGGCACCCTCAAGGGAGGTAAGTGTCAGCACACTTGAAAACCGTCCGCGGTATGACTGAACACTTTTTGAAAAACCATTGGTGCGCGAAGTTAAAAATGACTTCGCGCACCAACTGCGGGGCCATAGTGTGAGCAACCGCACAGAGAGCGTATACACAAGAAACTTCCTACAAGGTTTTACCTATATAACTACAGCCGCCGCCTAAGGCTCAGCCATTCCTGCGCCTACGCTTAATGAGCAAGTTCTCACAGGCGAGGGCAGTACTCATGAACTTTCGAAAACGCGTAAAACTGTGCATTTTTGCAGTGCTGATCGGCACCTGCCTGATCTACTCGACGAACACCTCAACGACGAATCTTCATCGGACGATGACCACGCCATAAAGGCCGCGCAGGCCCTACGACTGAGGCTCGTCTGAGCGCAATCGTCTGGCCAAAGGGCTGAACAAACGCTGAGTGGGGTATATTCGACGCCTCATTGCTCAAACAGACTCGCCATGAAGCTCGAAGCCCAAGACCTCGCCCAGATCACCGACACCACCCTTGGCCACTACAACGAGGTGGCCGAGGACTTCCGCGAAGGCACCCGCGACCATGACGTCAGCCAGAACATTGCGGCGCTGCTGCGCCATATCGAAGGCCTGGCGCCGTGGCAGATTCTGGATTTCGGCTGCGGGCCGGGCCGGGATCTGAAAACCTTCAGTGCCATGGGTCATGTGGCGGTTGGCCTGGATGGTTCGGAGCGATTCGCCGAAATGGCCCGTGCCGAGACCGGTTGTGAAGTCTGGCAGCAGAATTTTCTAGAACTGGACCTGCCCGCCGAACGTTTCGACGGCATCTTCGCCAATGCGGTGCTGTTTCATATCCCCAAGCAAGAATTGCCGAGGGTCCTGGCGCAACTGCATGCCACGTTGAAACCCGGCGGCGTCCTGTTCAGTTCCAACCCCAGAGGCGATAACCAGGAAGGCTGGAACGGCCCGCGCTACGGCTCATATCACGACCTGCATTCGTGGAGCCAATTGCTGGGTGAGGCAGGCTTCGTCGAGCTGGAACACTACTACCGTCCTGCTGGATTGCCGAGGGAACAGCAGCCGTGGCTGGCGAGTGTCTGGCGTAAGGGTTGATGACCTGAGGCGCCGACCGTACACCCTGTGGGAGCGAATTCATTCGCGAATGCGGCGGTACAGACGACGAATACCTAACGGATGTACCAGCCCTTTCGCGAATGAATTCGCTCCCACAGGTCTGCGTTGTTATTGACTACAACACATAAAAACAAATCGCCACAAAGTGCAGCAGACTCCCGGCAATCACGAATAGATGCCAGATGCCGTGCCAGTGGCGAAAGCGTGTGTCGTAGGCGAAGAAGATGATGCCGATGGTGTACAACGCGCCCCCAGCAGCCAGCCAGGTAAAGCCTGCCGTGCCCAGCGCCGCCATCAGCGGTTTGACGGCGACCAGCACGATCCAGCCCATCACGGCGTAGATCACAATCGACATGATCCGGGCTTCAGAGCGCGGCTTTATTTCCTGCAAAATCCCGATCACCGCCAACCCCCAGACGACGCCAAACAACGTCCAGCCCCAAGGCCCACGCAGGGTCACCAGGCAGAACGGTGTGTAGCTGCCAGCAATCAGCAGGTAGATCGAAAAGTGATCGACCTTCTGCATGATCACTTTCGCCCGGCCACGCACGCTGTGATACACCGTCGAGGCGCTGTACAACGTCACCAGGGTCACGCCGTAAATCGCCATGCTGACGACCTTCCACACGTCGCCATGCAGGCTGGCCATCACCAACAGCCAGATCGCCCCGATAAATGCCAGGATGGCACCGACCAGATGCGACCAGGCGTTGAATTTTTCTCCGTAATACATCCGTACCTTACCTCGTAGATCTGAACCGCAGCGCAAGGCTCTAGCTTAGGGACGTAAAGCGCAAGCAGTGCGTTAGCCCAACAGATTTTTATTACAACCGCTGGCTGTCGAAATGTGCACAATCGAGGCACTCAAACAAGAAGCCTCACGACATGCAAATCGACGATGAGTTGACCCTGAAGAAGCTGGAAATTTTCCTCGCGTTCATGCGCACCGGCAACCTGACCAAAGCTGCGGCTGACCTGAATACCAGTAACGTCAGCGTGCATCGCGCCATTCACTCACTGGAAAGCGCCCTGCGCTGCCCGCTGTTCAAGCACGAAGGCCGCAACCTGACGCCACTGGAAAGCGCCTATGTTCTGGAAGAGCGGGCGCAGAAGCTGATTCAGGATGTGCTCGCCACAGTTCAGCTGACTCGTCAGGCTGCCGGGTTTTCAGCGGCGCGCTTCCGGCTGGGTTCGTTGTATTCGCTGACGGTAAAGACCGTGCCTCAACTGATCATGGGCCTGAAGATCCGCCGTAGCGAGCTCAATATCGACCTGATCATGGGTTCGAATATCGATCTGTTCTACAAGCTCAAAAACATGGAAGTGGACGCGATCCTGGTGTCGCTGGATGAGAGCGTCAATGACCCCGACTGTGAACACCTGCCGCTGTTTTCCGACGACATCTTCCTCGCCGCACCGGCCGATTCGCCCTTTTCGCAGCACCACGAAGTAGACCTGAGCGACCTGCGCGAAGCCACGTTCATCACTCTGACCCAAGGCTTCGCCACCCATCGCGATGGCGTGCGGGTATTCCAGCAGGCAGGTTTCGAACCGAAGGTGGCGATGCAGGTGAATGACATCTTCACGCTGCTGAGCATGGTCAGTTCAGGCGTGGGTTATGCGCTGTTGCCGGGGCGCATTGCGGCGGTGTATGAGAACCGGGTGAAACTGATCCCGCTCCAGGCGCGCTACTGCATGCAACAGCACATTGGCATGGTGTTCCTCAAATCCAGGGAACGGGACCCGAATCTCTTGGCGTTGATCGCGGAATGCCGGATGTATTCCAATCGGCTGGCCGCCGATCAAACTTAAGCGTCAGGCGATGTTTGCTGGAGCGGCCCCGACCAAGGACCGCTCCGGCCTGTCAGCTAGCCGACGATCCCGCGCATGATCAGGAACAACAGCGAAGGCCCGAGCAAGCAGCCCAGCGCCGTGTAAAACGCCGCCGTCAGGCAACCATAAGGCACCAGTTTCGGGTCAGTCGCGGCCAGCCCACCGGCTACCCCGCTTGAGGTGCCCATCAAACCGCCGAAGATCACAGCGCTACGGGGATTGTTCAGGCCAATGAACGGTGCCACAAACGGCGTCATGACCATGACCAGAATCGCCTTGATCAGCCCTGCGGCAATCGACAGCGCCATGACTTCCGAACTTGCACCGATCGCCGCTCCGGTGACCGGCCCGACGATGTAGGTTACGGCGCCAGCACCAATCGTCGTCAGACTGACCGCGTCGGTGTAACCGAAGGCCATCGCCACGCCGACACCGGCAATAAACGACGTCCCGACGCCGACAAACAGCGAAAACACGCCCACATACCCGGCACGCTTGAGCTCTTCGACGCTGACGCCAAAAGCAGTCGCAACGATGGCGAAGTCGCGCAACATCGCGCCCCCCAGCAAACCGATGCCAGCCAGCAGCGGGATATCCACAACACCTTTGCTGCCCCCCGTCACTGCGCCGCCGACATAGGACAACAACAGGCCCAGCAGAATGGCGATAGCCGAGCCGTGCAGACGTCCTTTGGTGAACGTATTAGAGATCCAGTAGGCAACCCACATAGTGATGCCGACAATGGCAAAGCCGCTGATCAGACCGTATCCAGTGATGGTTTTTATCATCGCGTCGTACATGGCATTCACCCTACTGTCTTGGTGGGAACGGAGGGCTGACTTTCCTCGGGTTTATTACCCATTCGGGTCAACACAGGCACCAGCGCGAATGCAATGACCACGGCCAGCGTGCCCGCGAGAATCGCCATCGGCCCGCCCTTCAGAGCTCCATATACGTTTTGCTGCGCGGCCATGGCGACCACGATAGGGATATAGATCGCGCTCCAGAACTCGACACCCTTGGCGGAGGTGCTATCGAAAAGGCCGCGTTTGCCGAGATAGCTGCCCAACCCGATCAGCAGCAGCATTGCGATACCGACCCCGCCGACGTTGGCGGGCACGCCGATCAGTTTGCCCAGCAGTTCACCGATGAAAACACCGGTCAAAGTACAAAAAGCGAGAAACGCCACACCGTAGATAATCATTATTGTTATTCCTCAGTTTGCTTTACGAAGTTGTTGTTCTTGTTGTTAGAAACTGTTCTTCCAAACGGTCCTTCGAAACAGCAGTGGGCTCTATAGGGTGCGGCTTCCCTCCTCACGCGACAGGGCGATAAGACTGTCCAGCCGAGCACCTTGAAACGCGACGACCGTGCCTTGTTCGAATACCTTGCGCGCCAGCCCGGTCAACACAGTGCCCGGCGGGAACTCGATGTGCAGACGAGCACCACGCTCGTAGGCGGTCTGCAGCGTGCTGCGCCAATCGATCACCCGGCACATGTTGAACGCCAAGTCATCGCGCAGCTTGTCAGCACTGAGCATCGGCCGTGCCGTGCTGCCGCTCAGATAACGCACCACGGGTGATTGCAGCGGCACATTGGCAAAAGCGGCGGCCAGGGTTTTCGCGGGTTGTTCAAGCAGCGCGCAATGGGACGGCACACTCACCGCCAGACGCTTGACCGTGGCCGCGCCAGCGGCTTTGGCCAGGCGTGCAGCTTCAGCCATGGCCGCGACGCTGCCAGCGATCACGAACTGATTCTCGGCATTGATATTGGCGAGAAACACCGGTGTCGCAGGGCTGTGAACCTGAGCAACCAGCGCCTCGACTGCGACCTGATCCAGCCCGACAATCGCCGTCATGCCGTAGCCTTCGGGATACGCGTTCTGCATCAACTCCCCGCGCAAGGCCACCAGCCGCACTGCGTCACCAAAGGCCAGCGAACCGGCAATAACCGCCGCCGGATAAGCCCCGATAGACAACCCCGCGACGAGATCCGCCGTGCAACCGCGCTCGCGCAGCAAGCCCGCAGTGGCCACACCGGCGATCAACAAACACAGCTGAACCGCGCGGGTGGATTGCAACGCCTGGGCTGAATCCAGCAGCAAAACGTCCTCGCCCAAGACATCACTGGCTTCGCTCAAGCAGTCGCGGATCGACGGTTCATCTGCCAATTGGCGCAACATGCCCGGCTGCTGCGCGCCCTGGCCGGGGAACACCCAGAAGCTGCTCATGCGCAGGCCTCGGCGAGTTGCCACGGCTGCTCGACCAACCAGGCACCGCGCTCACTCTTGAGCAAGACCTGACGCGAAGCTCCGGCCCACTCGCGCAGTGCCAGGGCGCCGAAAGGCGTTTGTAATTGCACATCAATGCGGCACACGGCGCGATCCAGAACCTTCACCCACTCAGCAGCCCAATCACGGCTGACGAAGCGCGGTGTACGCACAATCAAATCCAGATCGCTGTTCTGATGCAGGGCCGACACACCGCTGGCCAGTTCGAAACCAGCGCTGCCGCTCACGCCCCAGGTCAGGCCCAGCAGATCCATCAAGGGCCGAACATCATTTAGCGCCTGTAGGGCCGGCCAATCCTGCTGGCCCTGAAAATGAGTCAACTGCTCTGGGCGTACGCAACGCTCAATAGCGGCTCGCGGCATCAGTGCCGCAAACCGCTGCTCGCGTCGCGGACCACGAATCCCAACGGCGACAAGGGCTCGTGGCGCCAGCGAACGACGCACCACCACCGGATGCTCAAGGCTTACGGCCTCAATCACCCAGCCTGGCGCATCGGCAGGCAACGCGGACACAGGCATGCCCCACAACAAATCGTGGGGCAGCACCGTCAGGTCAGTGTTCATTTACCACTGAGCCCGCAGCAGATCGCGGACTTTCAACGAGGCCTGACGATTGCTCGCGCCGAGTCGGCTACGCAGGTCAAAACCAGTGACATGCACGTCCTGGATGGCATTGTTCAACACATCCTGAACGTGGCTGATGTCCGAGCTAGAGGGCTGCTCGATCTGGCTCACCGACAGGGTTTCCCAGAGCAAACCCAAGCTGGCGTAGTTTTCGATGTCGTAAGCCATGGGCGGGATGCTGGCGGCGAGCTTTTCCAGTTCATCGACACTGCGCAAGGTAACGCGGGCCGCCGATTCTTTGCCCATGGCATGCACCATTACGCCGGGATCGCGCAGGGCAATCAGCCGATTGGCCTGGTAGCCATGCGCGAGAAACGCCCCGGACATCGCCTTGCCAACCAGCAGGCCAATCACCGGATGGCCAGCCAATCGTGCGCGGGCATAACTGTCCACTGCACCCGCCAGGGCTTGATGTATACCGAGCGCCTCTTCGCGCCGCCCATAAGCCTGACTCGGCACATCCACGATGGCGATCAGCGCGCGCTTGTGTTCGTTATCTCGATCCAGCTCGATGGCCGAGTCCACGGCCTTGGCCAGACCCCAACCTTCCAGCAGACCGACTTCACCGCCACGGGCGCGGGGGAAGCGGTTGTCCGCATCAGCCACCACCGCCAGAAAACGCACCGGTTGATTGCCCAGCACGCCATCCGCCGCCTTGACCGAATGGGGTAGCCCCACCACCTCTGTCGCGTTGGTGCTGAGCGCCTTGAACCAGTTCAAACCACGCTGGGAAGCATTCATGACTGTGCTCCTTTCTGGGTCGTGTCGTTGTACAACTCGCGCACGGTCTGCGGATCGATTTGCGAAGTGGTGTCCAACCGCGCCAGCCTGTGCAGGTACAGCTCGTACTGACTGCTGCGCTCCTGCGCCGGCACACCGAGGCTGATCCAGCCGCTGACCTGCTCACGAATCGCCTGTACGTCATCTGCCGCGAAGCCGTCCACCAGATGGCTGGCATAACGCTGTTCGCCGCCGGTGAGGCTCCAGATGAAAGGCCGGTCTCGGGAGTCATACTCGTCGATGCCCGCTTCCTGCTCGATCACCTGCGGGCCGTTCAAGCCAAGGCGTGCTTCCTGAGTGACCAGCAAATAGCTGCACAGGCCCGCCGCGATGGACATGCCGCCGAAGCAACCGACACTGCCTGCCACCACACCGACAACGGGCTGATACTGACGTAGATCGACGATCGCTGCGTGGATCTCGGCAATCGCGGCCAGGCCAAGGTTGGCTTCCTGCAAACGCACGCCGCCGGTCTCCAGCAGCAGAATGGCGGCGGTTGGAATGCCGTTGCGGTTGTCTTCAGCGGCCAGTTCCAGCGCGCCGGCCATTTTCGCGCCGCCGACTTCGCCCATGCTCCCACCCTGGAAAGCGCCTTCAATGGCAGCGATCACCACGGGCAAGCCATCCACCGTGCCTTTAGCGACGATGACGCCATCGTCGGCTTGGGCAACGATGCCTTGCTGGATCAGCCAGGGAGACATGACACGGTCAAACGGGCCGATCAGCTCACGAAAACTGCCCTCATCCAGCAGCGCTTTCGCACGCTGACGAGCGCCGAGTTCGACAAAACTGTGTTGCTGGAGCAAGCGGGCGGTATCAGTCATGACCGAGCTCCTCGAAACCTTGTTCCAGACGCAAACGCACGACCCCTGGGGTCGCGCCAAAGTCATGGATATCGATGGCCAGCGCAGGGGGCGTCTGACCGTCGAACATACGCTCGAACAAATGCTGCCAGCGTGCAGACGCACCGTTCACCGATGTCACGACGTTGATCGACAACTTGCCCGGTACGCCGGGCTCAAGCAGCACTTCCAGATCGCCGGAACCGACACAGCCCACCAGCGCTCGTCCGAGCGGAGGCTGCCCGGCGGGGAATTCAAAAGACAGGGTTTCCATGGTCAAACACTCCTCGATTCAGAGCCGAGCGCAGGCTCAAGGCTATCGATGAACAGGCATGCGGCGAGCAAATCGGCGGCGCCGCCAGGTGATGCATTGAGTTGCAGCAACTGCTGATCCAGCTCATGCAGGCAACGCCGACCGGCCAGGCTTGCGCTGCCGCCAGCGTCCAGCACCCGTTGCGCGCCGTGTTGCATGGCGCTCAGACCTTCGAGGCCGGAGCGATACAGCACGCAGGTGTCCGCCAGGCTGGTCATGATCGCCAGCAAGGCATCCAGTCGCGCGTTCTGTTCGCCACTGCCGTTGGTGCGGCTGAGGTGCAATTGCGGCAGGCCTTTTTGCATGACGGCCGGGAATCCCGACTGCGCCTGCTGTTTGGCGCCCATGGCCCCGTAACGCTTGGCCACTTGCGCACCATGGCTGAGCTGCGCGACCAGATGGCGATCCTCGATCAAGGCCAGCTTTGCGGCACGCAAGGTCAACTGTGCAGCGCTGCAATTGTCCGGCTCAAGGGCAGCAGCAGTGACCAGCAGGCCCAAGGCCCAGATTGCGCCGCGATGGGTGTTCACGCCATCAGTGGTGCGCAGCATCGTCACTTCACCGTCGCGCCCTATGCGCCCCAAAGCCTCGCGCAAAGGCTGGCCGATATCAGCGAACTCAATCGCGGCTTCGGCCATTTCCTTGAACATTGGCCATAAAGACAACGCCGAGGCGTGCATCAGGCCCAGATGCAAATCGCTGTGCGCGCCACTGCCGCGACGGTCCACCAACGCCGGCTTCGGCGACAGGTCCGCCTCATCAATCAGCGCATCCACGGCGAGGTCGGCCAGCCGTTCGGCGAACGACAAGCTCTCAGACTGGATGTTGTGTGCGAGTGAGCTCATCACCAGCTCCTGAATTTGGCAGGCGGGTTGTACAAGCCGCCGGACCACTGAACCAGATCGGCAATGCTCTTGGCGGCCAGCAGTTCGCGGCTGGCGTCAGTGCGGCGGATCCCCAGGTCTTCTGGCAATGCGATCAGCCCTTCGCGGCGCATGCGTGCGGTGTCTTTGGGGTTGTGGCGCATGCCGATCACGGTCACGCCAGCCACGGCGGCAATCATCGCCTGACGTTCTTCCAGGCTGCGGGCCTTGTACAGGTAGGCGATGCCTTCTTCGGTGAGCAAGTGAGTGACGTCATCGCCGTAGATCATGATCGGCGCCAGCGGCATGCCGCTTTTCCTGGCGACTTCGACGGCATCGAGGGTTTCCACGAACGTCGGTTTGCCGCCTTCCTGGAAGGTCTCGACCATTTGCACGACGAGCTTTTTGCCGCGCTCAAGATAAGCATCCGGGCCATCGCCGCTGTGCTGTTTCATGTCCAGCCAGGCGGGAGTTGGATGCCGACGGCCGCGTGGGTCGTGGCCCATGTTCGGTGCGCCACCGAAACCGGCCAGACGCCCACGGGTCACCGTTGAAGAATGCCCGTCGCCATCCACCTGCAAGGTTGCGCCGATGAACAAATCCACGGCGTACTGCCCCGCCAGTTGGCACATCATTCGGTTGGAGCGCAGTGAACCATCGCGACCGGTGAAGAACACATCCGGCCGAGCGGCGATGTAGTTCTCCATGCCCAGCTCAGTACCAAAACAATGCACGCTTTCGACCCAACCGCTTTCGATGGCGGGGATCAGGGTCGGGTGCGGGTTGAGTGTCCAGTTGCGGCAGATCTTGCCTTTGAGGCCGAGTGATTCGCCGTAGGTCGGCAGGATCAATTCGATAGCGGCGGTGTTGAAACCGATGCCGTGGTTGAGCGACTGCACATTATGTTTTTCGTAGATGCCACGAATCGCCATCATCGCCATTAACACATGCACAGGCTTGATGTGGCGCGGGTCGCGGGTGAACAACGGTTCGATATAGAACGGCTTGTCGGCCACCACGACGAAATCGACCCAGGAGGCCGGGATGTCGACCCGAGGCAACTCACTGACGTCGTCCACCAACTGGTTAACCTGAACGATGACAATGCCATCGCTGAAAGCGGCAGGCTCGATCAATGCGGGGGTGTCTTCGGTGCTCGGGCCGGTGTAGATATTACCTGCCCGGTCAGCCATGAAACCGGCCGAGAGCACGACATTGGGGATCAGATCGACTACCAGCCGTGAATACAACTCGATGTAGGTATGAATGGCGCCGATTTCCAGCAGGCCGTCTTCCAGCAGCTGGCTGATGCGCAGGCTTTGCGTACCGGCAAAGGAGAAATCGAGCTTGCGGGCAATGCCGCGTTCGAACAGGTCCAGATGCTCGGAGCGACCGACGCTGGGCATGATCATGTGCAAATCGTGCAGTTTGGCGGGATCAACTTTGGCCAGCGCACGGGAAAGGAAATCCGCCTGCTTCTGGTTGTTGCCTTCAAGCACCACGCGATCGCCGGGCATCATCAAGGCTTCCAGCGCCGCGACGATATTGTCGGTCGGCAACACCACACCATCGGCAAGATGCCGCACCTGCTCGAGCCGCCGCTGCTTTTCACTGCGCCGACGCGACCAGCGCGCGTCGGGGGTCGTTATTGTTGTCATGTCCACTCCACGATTTCGCTGTCGTGGGGCACCTTAGGAGCTAACAGGTCGTGGCATCAATCAAGCGTAGAGCGAGAACGTTACGCTCAGGGTAATGATGGCGTGCTTTTCTGCAGGAGCTGCCGAAGGCTGCGAAGGCGCAGTGACTGTCCTGACGCTCTCCCGCTAAAGCCGGCCCTATGGATAAGATTCGTGCCATAGCCCTGTGGGAGCAAGCTTGCTTGCGAAGGCAGTATTTCAGGCCCTGATGTGCTGACCCCTTCGCGAGCAAGCTCGCTCCCACAAATGACTAGCGGTGTGACTGAAAAATGCAACCTCTGTGGAAACTGCCGAAGGCTGCGAAGGCGCAGTGACTGTCCTGACGCTCTCCCGCTAAAGCCGTCCCTATGGATAAGATTCGTGCCATAGCCCTGTGGGAGCAAGCTTGCTTGCGAAGGCAGTATTTCACGCCCTGATG
>NZ_JPQU01000072.1 GCF_000737245.1 Pseudomonas syringae
TGAGTTCGGGATGGGATCAGGTGGTTCCAATGCTCTATGGTCGTCAAGAAATTCGGTAGCCGATTCGTGCCCTTGCGGGACGCCTCAGCAAATGGGTATGTGATAGCTCAGGTTCAGTGTGCGAACAAACTTTCGGTTCGTGTCGTCTTCACAGTCACCGCAATCTGTCCCTTTCGGGTCGCAAATTGCTTGGGTGTTATATGGTCAAGCCTCACGGGCAATTAGTACAGGTTAGCTCAACGCCTCACAGCGCTTACACACCCTGCCTATCAACGTCGTAGTCTTCGACGGCCCTTCAGGGAACTCAAGGTTCCAGTGAGATCTCATCTTGAGGCAAGTTTCCCGCTTAGATGCTTTCAGCGGTTATCTTTTCCGAACATAGCTACCCGGCAATGCCACTGGCGTGACAACCGGAACACCAGAGGTTCGTCCACTCCGGTCCTCTCGTACTAGGAGCAGCCCCTCTCAAATCTCAAACGTCCACGGCAGATAGGGACCGAACTGTCTCACGACGTTCTAAACCCAGCTCGCGTACCACTTTAAATGGCGAACAGCCATACCCTTGGGACCGGCTTCAGCCCCAGGATGTGATGAGCCGACATCGAGGTGCCAAACACCGCCGTCGATATGAACTCTTGGGCGGTATCAGCCTGTTATCCCCGGAGTACCTTTTATCCGTTGAGCGATGGCCCTTCCATACAGAACCACCGGATCACTAAGACCTACTTTCGTACCTGCTCGACGTGTCTGTCTCGCAGTCAAGCGCGCTTTTGCCTTTATACTCTACGACCGATTTCCGACCGGTCTGAGCGCACCTTCGTACTCCTCCGTTACTCTTTAGGAGGAGACCGCCCCAGTCAAACTACCCACCATACACTGTCCTCGATCCGGATAACGGACCTGAGTTAGAACCTCAAAGTTGCCAGGGTGGTATTTCAAGGTTGGCTCCACGCAGACTGGCGTCCACGCTTCAAAGCCTCCCACCTATCCTACACAAGCAAATTCAAAGTCCAGTGCAAAGCTATAGTAAAGGTTCACGGGGTCTTTCCGTCTAGCCGCGGATACACTGCATCTTCACAGCGATTTCAATTTCACTGAGTCTCGGGTGGAGACAGCGCCGCCATCGTTACGCCATTCGTGCAGGTCGGAACTTACCCGACAAGGAATTTCGCTACCTTAGGACCGTTATAGTTACGGCCGCCGTTTACCGGGGCTTCGATCAAGAGCTTCGCGTTAGCTAACCCCATCAATTAACCTTCCGGCACCGGGCAGGCGTCACACCCTATACGTCCACTTTCGTGTTTGCAGAGTGCTGTGTTTTTAATAAACAGTCGCAGCGGCCTGGTATCTTCGACCGGCAGGGGCTTACGCAGTAAATGCTTCACCTCCACCGGCGCACCTTCTCCCGAAGTTACGGTGCCATTTTGCCTAGTTCCTTCACCCGAGTTCTCTCAAGCGCCTTGGTATTCTCTACCCAACCACCTGTGTCGGTTTGGGGTACGGTTCCTGGTTACCTGAAGCTTAGAAGCTTTTCTTGGAAGCATGGCATCAACCACTTCGTGTTCTAAAAGAACACTCGTCATCAGCTCTCGGCCTTAAGATCCCGGATTTACCTAAGATCTCAGCCTACCACCTTAAACTTGGACAACCAACGCCAAGCTGGCCTAGCCTTCTCCGTCCCTCCATCGCAATAACCAGAAGTACAGGAATATTAACCTGTTTTCCATCGACTACGCTTTTCAGCCTCGCCTTAGGGACCGACTAACCCTGCGTCGATTAACGTTGCGCAGGAAACCTTGGTCTTTCGGCGTGGGTGTTTTTCACACCCATTGTCGTTACTCATGTCAGCATTCGCACTTCTGATACCTCCAGCAAGCTTCTCAACTCACCTTCACAGGCTTACAGAACGCTCCTCTACCGCATCATCAAAAGATGATACCCGTAGCTTCGGTACCTGGTTTGAGCCCCGTTACATCTTCCGCGCAGGCCGACTCGACTAGTGAGCTATTACGCTTTCTTTAAAGGGTGGCTGCTTCTAAGCCAACCTCCTAGCTGTCTAAGCCTTCCCACATCGTTTCCCACTTAACCAGGATTTTGGGACCTTAGCTGACGGTCTGGGTTGTTTCCCTTTTCACGACGGACGTTAGCACCCGCCGTGTGTCTCCCATGCTCGGCACTTGTAGGTATTCGGAGTTTGCATCGGTTTGGTAAGTCGGGATGACCCCCTAGCCGAAACAGTGCTCTACCCCCTACAGTGATACATGAGGCGCTACCTAAATAGCTTTCGAGGAGAACCAGCTATCTCCGAGCTTGATTAGCCTTTCACTCCGATCCACAGGTCATCCGCTAACTTTTCAACGGTAGTCGGTTCGGTCCTCCAGTTAGTGTTACCCAACCTTCAACCTGCCCATGGATAGATCGCCCGGTTTCGGGTCTATTCCCAGCGACTAGACGCCCTATTAAGACTCGCTTTCGCTACGCCTCCCCTATTCGGTTAAGCTCGCCACTGAAAATAAGTCGCTGACCCATTATACAAAAGGTACGCAGTCACCCAACAAAGTGGGCTCCCACTGCTTGTACGCATACGGTTTCAGGATCTATTTCACTCCCCTCTCCGGGGTTCTTTTCGCCTTTCCCTCACGGTACTAGTTCACTATCGGTCAGTCAGTAGTATTTAGCCTTGGAGGATGGTCCCCCCATGTTCAGACAAGGTTTCTCGTGCCCCGTCCTACTCGATTTCATGACAAGGAGATTTTCGCGTACAGGGCTATCACCCACTATGGCCGCACTTTCCAGAGCGTTCCGCTAATCTCCAAGCCACTTAAGGGCTGGTCCCCGTTCGCTCGCCACTACTAAGGGAATCTCGGTTGATTTCTTTTCCTCAGGGTACTTAGATGTTTCAGTTCCCCTGGTTCGCTCCATACACCTATGTATTCAGTGTAAGGTAACCATCTTATGATGGCTGGGTTCCCCCATTCAGACATCTCCGGATCACAGTCTGTTTGCCGACTCCCCGAAGCTTTTCGCAGGCTACCACGTCTTTCATCGCCTCTGACTGCCAAGGCATCCACCGTATGCGCTTCTTCACTTGACCATATAACCCCAAGCAATCTGGTTATACTGTGAAGACGACATTCGCCGAAAGTTTGTTCTCACAAACTTTACCTTAGCCTGGACACGCACCAGTGAAAGAGGTGCCCAGTCTATATTTCTATCACATACCCAAATTTTTAAAGAACGATCTAATCAAAGACTAGAAATCAACACTCACCATCCAATCGATGGAGTGCTCATTTCTAAGCTTTCAAACAGAAGCAGCAAATGGTGGAGCCAAACGGGATCGAACCGTTGACCTCCTGCGTGCAAGGCAGGCGCTCTCCCAGCTGAGCTATGGCCCCATATACTACGGGTTAGCGTAACGCTCTGACCAACAACTCACCAGGCAACTGGTGGGTCTGGGCAGATTCGAACTGCCGACCTCACCCTTATCAGGGGTGCGCTCTAACCAACTGAGCTACAGACCCAAAATAGGGCTGCTTCTATCGTCTTCTTCAATGAATCAAGCAATTCGTGTGGGAGCTTGTGCTGCAGCTGAGTCGTCGATTAAGGAGGTGATCCAGCCGCAGGTTCCCCTACGGCTACCTTGTTACGACTTCACCCCAGTCATGAATCACACCGTGGTAACCGTCCCCCCGAAGGTTAGACTAGCTACTTCTGGTGCAACCCACTCCCATGGTGTGACGGGCGGTGTGTACAAGGCCCGGGAACGTATTCACCGCGACATTCTGATTCGCGATTACTAGCGATTCCGACTTCACGCAGTCGAGTTGCAGACTGCGATCCGGACTACGATCGGTTTTGTGGGATTAGCTCCACCTCGCGGCTTGGCAACCCTCTGTACCGACCATTGTAGCACGTGTGTAGCCCAGGCCGTAAGGGCCATGATGACTTGACGTCATCCCCACCTTCCTCCGGTTTGTCACCGGCAGTCTCCTTAGAGTGCCCACCATAACGTGCTGGTAACTAAGGACAAGGGTTGCGCTCGTTACGGGACTTAACCCAACATCTCACGACACGAGCTGACGACAGCCATGCAGCACCTGTCTCAATGTTCCCGAAGGCACCAATCCATCTCTGGAAAGTTCATTGGATGTCAAGGCCTGGTAAGGTTCTTCGCGTTGCTTCGAATTAAACCACATGCTCCACCGCTTGTGCGGGCCCCCGTCAATTCATTTGAGTTTTAACCTTGCGGCCGTACTCCCCAGGCGGTCAACTTAATGCGTTAGCTGCGCCACTAAGAGCTCAAGGCTCCCAACGGCTAGTTGACATCGTTTACGGCGTGGACTACCAGGGTATCTAATCCTGTTTGCTCCCCACGCTTTCGCACCTCAGTGTCAGTATCAGTCCAGGTGGTCGCCTTCGCCACTGGTGTTCCTTCCTATATCTACGCATTTCACCGCTACACAGGAAATTCCACCACCCTCTACCATACTCTAGCTTGCCAGTTTTGGATGCAGTTCCCAGGTTGAGCCCGGGGATTTCACATTCAACTTAACAAACCACCTACGCGCGCTTTACGCCCAGTAATTCCGATTAACGCTTGCACCCTCTGTATTACCGCGGCTGCTGGCACAGAGTTAGCCGGTGCTTATTCTGTCGGTAACGTCAAAACACTTACGTATTAGGTAAATGCCCTTCCTCCCAACTTAAAGTGCTTTACAATCCGAAGACCTTCTTCACACACGCGGCATGGCTGGATCAGGCTTTCGCCCATTGTCCAATATTCCCCACTGCTGCCTCCCGTAGGAGTCTGGACCGTGTCTCAGTTCCAGTGTGACTGATCATCCTCTCAGACCAGTTACGGATCGTCGCCTTGGTGAGCCATTACCTCACCAACTAGCTAATCCGACCTAGGCTCATCTGATAGCGCAAGGCCCGAAGGTCCCCTGCTTTCTCCCGTAGGACGTATGCGGTATTAGCGTCCGTTTCCGAGCGTTATCCCCCACTACCAGGCAGATTCCTAGGCATTACTCACCCGTCCGCCGCTCGCCACCAGGTACAAGTACCCGTGCTGCCGCTCGACTTGCATGTGTTAGGCCTGCCGCCAGCGTTCAATCTGAGCCATGATCAAACTCTTCAGTTCAAACATCTTTGGGTTTTGAGAAAACCCTAAACTTGGCTCAGCAATCGTTGGTTATTTCTTTGATTTCTCGCGGAGTAACTTACGATGCTGATAATCAGTTGACTTCAGTCTGACAGCGCAAGCACCCACACGAATTGCTTGATTCAATTGTTAAAGAGCGGTTGGTTGATTCTTTCGTATCAACCGAGGCGCGCATTCTACAGCAGCCTCTGCATCTGTCAAGTGGTTATTTTAAGAAGTTTTCAAAGTTTCCCTTGCAACTTCAACCACTTGCGCTTCGATCAACATCACGTTGCTCGTTAGCGGGAGGCGAATTCTACAGCGTTACAACCTGCTGTCAACTACCTTTTTTCACCGCTTTCGATCAACCTCATCGAAACCTCTTCTTCGCTAACCGAACCGTCCAACTCATTGATTATCAAGGAGTTTTTCGTTCTGTCTGCGCCAGAAGAGGTGCGAATTATAGAGAGATTCAGAACCACGTCAACCGTTAATTTGAACTTTTCTGCAAAAAGCCAAAATAGCCCCTTTCTTCTATATAGAACCTACATAAAGAAGCGCTAAAGCACACCAGCAGTACGCAGCCGACCCACCTCTTCAGCCGGCAGCCCTAGCAGCCTCTCAAGGACAGCGTCTGTATGCTCGCCTAAAAGAGGTGGGGCGCTTCGATACTCAACCGGGGTTTCAGATAACCGAATCGGGCTGGCCACCTGAGGAACACTCCCGCCCAGCAAATGGGGCAAGCTCATTGCCAAGCCCCGCGCCCGAACCTGGGGATCAGCGAAAACCTGAGCGAGATCATTAATCGGTCCACAAGGTACGCCAGCAGACTCCAGCTCACTGACCCATTGCGCAGTCGTCTTGAAGACCGTCGCCTGTCGTATCAAAGGAATCAGGTCGGCACGGTGAGCAACACGCAGCTTATTAGTAAGGAAGCGTGGATCGTCTGCCCATTGAGCCTGCCCGGCTACCTCGGCGAACTTTCGGAACTGACTGTCGTTACCCACCGTCAGGATAAAGTCGCCATCAGCCGTAGGAAAATCCTGATAAGGCACGATGTTCGGATGCGCGTTACCCAGCCGCACCGGAGCCACTCCCGTCGTGAGGTAGTTCAATGCCTGATTAGCCAGACACGCGACCTGTACGTCGAGCAAAGCCATGTCTATATGCTGGCCAAGACCACCCTGATCGCGATGAGCCAATGCCGCAAGGATGGCAGTGCTGGAATAGACACCGGTCAGCACATCCGTGAGCGCGACGCCCACTTTTACCGGCCCCGCACCTTCCTGCCCCTCTTCGCGCCCAGTCAGACTCATCAAGCCACCCAGACCTTGAATCATGAAGTCGTAACCGGCGCGCTTGGAATAGGGCCCCGTCTGACCAAACCCCGTAATAGAGCAATAGATAAGCCGTGGGTTAATAGCCTTGAGCGATGCGTAGTCCAGCCCATAGGCGGCAAGGCCACCCACCTTGAAGTTTTCAATCAAGATGTCGGACTTCGCCGCCAGCTCCCGAACCAGCTTCTGCCCCTCAGGCAAGGTGAAGTCGACAGTGACCGATTGCTTGTTCCGATTCGCCGACAGGTAGTACGCAGCCTCACTGGTGTTCTCACCCTGCGGATCCCTCAGGAACGGCGGCCCCCATGCCCGCGTGTCATCGCCCTTCCCCGGCCGCTCCACCTTTATTACTTCAGCCCCAAGATCCGCCAGAATCTGCCCCGCCCAAGGGCCTGCCAATACACGCGACAAGTCCAATACCCGGATATGCGAAAGCGCCCCCATATTCAGGCTCCTTAATAGAAAGCCTGAATGCCGGTTTGCGCGCGCCCCAGAATCAGTGCATGGACGTCGTGAGTACCTTCGTAGGTGTTCACCACTTCAAGGTTGACCAGGTGCCGAGCGATACCGAACTCATCGGAGATCCCGTTTCCGCCGAGCATGTCGCGGGCCATTCGGGCGATGTCCAGAGACTTGCCGCAGGAGTTGCGCTTCATGATCGAAGTAATCTCCACCGCCGCAGTACCTTCATCCTTCATGCGGCCAAGGCGCAGGCAGCCTTGCAGTGCCAGAGTGATTTCAGTCTGCATGTCAGCTAGCTTTTTCTGGATCAACTGATTAGCGGCCAGAGGACGTCCGAACTGCTGGCGATCAAGCGTGTACTGCCGCGCCGTATGCCAGCAAAACTCAGCCGCCCCCAACGCGCCCCAGGAAATGCCATAGCGAGCCGAGTTCAGGCACGTAAAGGGCCCCTTCAAGCCGCGCACATTCGGGAAGATGTTCTCTTCAGGAACAAACACGTTGTCCATGACGATTTCGCCTGTGATCGACGCACGTAGCCCAACCTTGCCATGAATAGCCGGAGCACTCAGGCCAACCCAACCTTTCTCCAGGACAAAACCACGAATATCCCCAGCGTCATCCTTACCCCAGACCACGAATACATCTGCGATCGGGCTGTTGGTAATCCACATCTTGCTACCCGACAACCTGTAGCCGCCTTCGACTTTCTTTGCACGAGTGATCATCGCGCCAGGGTCAGATCCGTGGTTCGGCTCCGTCAGACCAAAACAGCCGATCCACTCACCGGACGCCAGCTTGGGCAAATACTTCTCTTTTTGCGCCTGGGTGCCGAACTCATTGATGGGCACCATGACCAACGAAGACTGAACGCTCATCATCGAGCGATAGCCCGAGTCGATACGCTCGACCTCCCGAGCAATCAGCCCATAGCACACATAATTAAGGCCACTGCCGCCGAACTCTTCAGGGATCGTCGCACCTAGCAGGCCGATTTCACCCATTTCGCGAAAAATCGCCGGGTCAGTGTGCTCATGACGAAAGGCCTCAAGCACGCGGGGCGCCAGCTTGTCCTGAGCAAACTGAGCCGCGCTGTCACGCACCATGCGCTCTTCTTCTGTGAGCTGTTGGTCCAACAGCAACGGATCAATCCAGTTGAAGCTTGCCTTGCCAGCCATGAGCCACCCTTATTCATTGAATACTTGTGGGAAGAGCCTAGCCCTGCAGCAGCGCACCTACAAACGATGAATCCGCACTCACCTGTGCTAATTTCTCACTCCGAGATCGCCAATAAGAACAATATTCGCTGCGACAAGTGAGGAGCACGTACATGCGTCGTAAAATCCCCAGCACTGCGGCATTGGTGAGCTTCGAAGCCGCGGCCCGCCACGAAAGCTTCACCAAGGCTGCCGACGAGCTGTCCCTGACCCAGAGTGCAATTTGCCGACAGATCGCCAGCCTGGAGTCCTTCCTGGGCATCGAGCTGTTCCGCCGCTCTCGACGGGGCGTGAAGCTCACAGAAGCAGGCCTGTCCTACAGCCGACGCATCGCCACGCAACTGGACGCGGTGGAGCGCGATACCTTGTCGATCATGGGTAACCAGGGTGCAAACGCCATCGAGCTGGCCGTTGTGCCGACCTTTGGTACGCAGTGGCTACTGCCGCGCTTGAAAGACTTTCAAAAGCTGCAGCCTGAAGTCACCGTCAACCTCACCAACCGCACTCGGCCGTTCCTGTTTGCCGACACCGATTTCGATGCCGCCATCTACTTCGGCGATGCCGACTGGCCAGGCACCGAAGCCTACCGGCTGATGGGCGAAAACCCCGTGCCCGTCTGCAGCCCCGCCCTGCTGAACGGCCAGGAAAGCCTGGAGGCGACGCAAATTGCCGAACTGCCACTGCTCCAGCAAACCACCCGCCCCTACGCCTGGCGACAATGGTTCAGCGGCCTGGACATGACCGTCGCTCGCGATATGACCGGCCCGCGTTACGAACTGTTCTCCATGCTGGCACAGGCCGCCAGCCACGAAATGGGCATCGCGCTAATCCCACCCTTCCTGATCCAGCGCGAACTCGCGCAAGGACGCCTGACGATCGCCAACCCCCACGCCCTCTCCAGCCCCAAGGCTTATCACCTGATGATCCCCGTGCGCAAAGTCGAGTCAGCGTCGCTGCGTGCGTTTCGGGATTGGCTTATCAAACAGGCCAAAGACTACGAAGGCCTGTAGCCTCGAAATCGCACGACCTGTAGGAGCTGCCGAAAGGTTATGGCGCGTTGACCAGTGACAGCGCGAAGAATAGCGATCCGGTCCGGCCTAGGTGCGGTAATTATTCCTATTGTTTGCGATGTAGAAAGCGGGGAACTGATACAAGGCGTGGCGACGCATGTGGCCGTTTTGTGAACTGGTTTACCTGACTAGTCTCAAGAATTGTAGGAAACGTCGCCAGCGCACTGTGGAAACTTCCGAGAGTGCCCTTAGCGGGTAGAGTTACAGCTTGTATTCAATTACCCTTCAAAAATTAAAGGCAGGATGCATCTCACAAACGATGTTTCAAATGTATGTGAAAAGGGATTTATCAGCGATGGCTGACGGCAACTGTTAATGGTGGTCGGCGAAAGTTGTAAGTCTCGTTTCTTGATCGATTTCGCAACAGAATTTTCTGTTCGCAGGTCTGGAGGAAATATGGCTTCAAATAGTTTTCAGAATGAAGTGCCCAAGGCGCGGGTCAATATCAAGCTCGATTTGCATACAGGCGGCGCGCAAAAGAAAGTTGAGTTGCCTCTCAAATTGATGGTGATGGGCGACTACAGCAACGGTAAAGAGTCGCGACCGCTGTCTGAAAGAAGCAAGGTCAATATTAATAAAAATAATTTCGATAGCGTATTGGCCGAATTCTCGCCAAGCCTCAAGCTCGCCGTGGAAAACACATTGGTGGGCGATAACTCCGACACCTCGGTAGAGCTGAACTTCCAAAGCATGAAGGATTTCGAGCCGGAGCAGATAGCTCGTCAGATCCCGGAACTGCGCGCTCTGCTGGCAATGCGCAACCTGCTGCGCGATCTGAAATCGAACCTGTTGGACAACTCCACCTTCCGCCAAGAGCTGGAGCGCATCCTCAAGGATGATGCGTTGAGCAATGAGTTGCGCGCTGAACTGGCTGCGCTAGCTCCCTAGGAAAATCGTTAATTCACTTCGGTTCGTTTAAAAGGAAGTAGCCACATGTCCGCGAAACAGTCTTCCGCACAATCGGGCGGCGATACAGTATTGTCTGCAGAAAGCCAAAGTGTTTATGGCACTCTGTTCGAAAAAATCAACTTGAGCCCTGTGACAACGCTCACGGGTATTGATGTATTTCAAACTGATGAGGCACTGGCCGACGCTTCGGCTGATGAGCGCGTCACTGCAGCAGTCAGTGTGTTTTTGAATCTGCTCAAGCAGTCCTCGAAGAAAGTCGAACGTCTGGATAAGACGTTGCTGGATACGCACATCGCCTCTCTTGATGAGCAAATCAGCCGCCAACTCGACGCAATCATGCACCATGAGGATTTTCAGCGAGTTGAATCCATCTGGCGCGGTGTCAAGTCGCTGATTGATCAGACCGACTTCCGTCAAAACGTCCGTATCGAACTACTGGATATCAGTAAAGAGCACTTGATCCAAGACTTTGAAGATGCGCCGGAAATCGCCCAAAGCGGTTTATATACGCATACCTACACCCAGGAATATGACACGCCGGGTGGTGAGCCTATCGCGGCGGCTATTTCAAACTACGAATTCGACCGGAACCCTCAAGACATCGCCCTTCTGCGCAATATCTCGAAGGTGGCGGCCGCAGCGCACATGCCTTTCGTTGGCTCTGTGGGGCCTGCGTTCTTCGGCAAAGAAACGATGGAAGAAGTCGCAGCCATCAAAGACATCGCCAATTATTTTGACCGCGCTGAGTACATCAAGTGGAAGTCGTTTCGCGACAGCGACGACTCTCGTTATATCGGCCTGACCATGCCACGCGTGCTCGGTCGCCTGCCCTATGGTCCCGACACCATCCCCGTTCGCAGCTTTAACTACGTTGAGCGCGTCAAAGGACCTGACCATGATCGATACCTTTGGACCAATGCCTCGTTTGCCTTCGCCGCAAACATGGTCAAGAGTTTCATCGCCAATGGCTGGTGTGTACAGATTCGCGGCCCACAGTCAGGCGGCGCGGTCACGGATCTGCCAATTCATTTGTATGATCTCGGCACCGGCAATCAGGTAAAAATCCCTTCGGAAGTGATGATCCCTGAGACTCGTGAATTTGAATTCGCCAACCTCGGCTTCATTCCGCTTTCCTACTATAAAAACCGGGATTACGCCTGCTTCTTCTCGGCTAACTCTGCCCAGAAACCAGCTCTGTACGACACCTCTGAAGCGACAGCAAACAGCCGCATCAACGCACGCCTGCCTTACATCTTCCTGCTGTCGCGCATCGCTCATTATCTGAAGTTGATCCAGCGCGAGAATATCGGGACAACCAAAGACCGCCGTGTGCTTGAGCAGGAGCTCAATCGCTGGGTGCGTGGGCTGGTGACTGAAATGACTGATCCAAGTGACGATTTGCGAGCTTCGCACCCTTTGCGCAATGCATCGGTAACTGTCGAAGACATTGACGACAACCCGGGCTTCTTCCGAGTCAAGTTGTATGCCGTGCCTCACTTCCAGGTGGAAGGCATGGACATCAATCTGTCGCTGGTTTCGCAGATGCCCAAGGCCAAGGCCTAAGTCACTTCGTAGGGAAACGACCTCATGAAAATCGACCGTCCGCTCTGGTATGCGGGGACACTGCTGTCTCCGCAGCAGTTCCAGCAACAGGCACGTTGGGAAGCCTGGACCAATGAATCTCTCGCCCATTTGTCCTTGATACACCCTTGGGGTGTACAGGCAGTAGCGTTTGATGCAGAAGCCATGCGCCTGGGTAAGCTCAAGGCCACCCAACTGTGCCTGCGCATGCCCGATGGCACCTTGATCGACACCGATTACGTTGATCGGCTGCCACCGGCGCTTGAACTTGCGAAGTTACCACCTGAAAGCGTTCAGAACGCTACCTTGCTACTTGCCTTGCCGCTGGAGCAGGCCAATGGCAACAACTGTTTGTTTGACGGCACACGAGCGGATCGGCCGATGCGCTATATCCAGGATTGGCGCAAGGTACAGGACGTCTTTGCAGACGAGATACAGGAAATCGGAGTGCTTGAGCACGCCCTGAGCCTGCGCCTGGATAGTGATGCCAATGCCGACTATTTAACGTGCCCTTTGGCGCGACTGGTGCG
Organism: Pseudomonas syringae; assembly: GCF_000737245.1. GTDB lineage: Bacteria > Pseudomonadota > Gammaproteobacteria > Pseudomonadales > Pseudomonadaceae > Aquipseudomonas > Aquipseudomonas syringae_J. The sequence goes on from NZ_JPQU01000072.1 coordinate 12,247, forward strand.
CGATGGCCAAGGCTCCTGGAGTCTGGACACCGCCTATGTCCCGCCACTGCTTAGCTTTGCTGCGCATCCGGGATTATTGACGCAGCTTGATAACTTATTGACCCAGATGGCCGCCAAACGTGAGCGGCTGATGGGCAAGCGCGAACAGGTCATGCAATACGGCGAAAGCGACCTGGCCTTTATCACCCGC
>NZ_JPQU01000073.1 GCF_000737245.1 Pseudomonas syringae
GGCGCTCGGACAGCTGACGGGCACCTTGCAGCGGGGTTTCCACGGCGATGTCGTATACGCGGGAGGTGAGGATCTTTTTGACGTATTGCTCAAGCATCGGGGCGACATCACTGGCAGGAAGGGGCAAGGGCTTGAAGTCTAACCCGCACTCCGACACACGACCATACGAATCACGGGGCTTTGCAGCTGGCAAGTCGCTATAATACCGGCCCTTTTCCTCGACCTGTAGGAGCGCGCTTGCCCGCGATGGCATCGGCACATCCAACGTTGATGGCGCCTGAGACAACGCAATCGCGGGCAAGCGTGCTCCTACGGGTCCATATCTTCGGCATCCGTGGAGCCCGCATGAACCAGGACCAACTCAAGCAAGCCGTGGCGCAGGCCGCCGTGGATTTCATCCTGCCGAAGCTGGACGACAAAAGCATCGTCGGCGTCGGCACCGGATCCACCGCTAACTGCTTCATTGATGCACTGTCTCAGCACAAAGGTGCCTTCGATGGCGCAGTGGCCAGCTCCGAAGCGACGGCTGCACGCCTCAAAGGCCATGGCATTCCGGTTTATGAGCTCAATACTGTCAGCGACCTGGAGTTCTACATCGATGGCGCGGATGAGAGCGACGAGCATCTGAACCTGATCAAAGGTGGCGGCGCCGCACTAACTCGGGAAAAAATCGTCGCCGCCGTGGCCAAAACGTTCATCTGCATCGCCGACGCCAGCAAGCTGGTGCCCGTGCTGGGCGCGTTCCCGCTGCCGGTGGAAGTCATCCCAATGGCGCGCAGCCATGTGGCCCGCCAATTGGTGAAGCTGGGCGGCGACCCGGTTTACCGCGAAGGCGTACTGACCGACAACGGCAACATCATTCTCGATGTGCACAACATGAACATCACCAACCCGGTGGAACTGGAAAGCCAGATCAATGCCATCGTCGGCGTGGTCACTAACGGCCTGTTCGCGGCGCGGCCTGCGGACCTGCTGTTGCTGGGGACGAGTGAAGGGGTGAAGACGCTGAAGCGTTGATGCCGTGATCCTGCATTTTTGATGGACCTGTGGGAGCGAGCTTGCTCGCGAAGAGCCAGTTCAGACGAAACATCTTCCGAGACTGGAAAACTGTCTTCGCGAGCAAGCTCGCTCCCACAAGAAATTGCAATGTCATGTTTCTTTACTGCTTTTTGAACACGTAAAACAGATTCGGCTCGCTGGTCACGTACAACGTGCCCTCCTCATCCATGGCCAGGCCTTCTGCCTGGGGCACGTCTTTACGCAGACCCATCGAGCCTTTGCTCAACGAGACGTTGGCAACCGCGCGCCCTTTGGTATCCAGCTCTACGATCTGTCGCGACTCATCGGACAACGCCAGCAAATGCCCGCTACGCTCATCGAACTGGAGGCTGGAAATATCCCGTACAAACAGCCCGGCATCGCGCTTGGCGTCAGATGACACCTCTATCACGCTTGGCGTATCGGTATTCAGATTCGGAAAGCCGCGCACTTCGATGATCTGTGTCGGCCGGCGCTCTTTGGCGACGAAAAGTCGCTGCCCTTTGGTGTCGTACGCCAGTCCTTCATAGCCATTGTTACTGCCTGCTCCAATACCCAACGTAAGTTGCTCGGCATCGGCCGCATCCAGAAACGTCGTGTCATCAGCGATATGCACTTTGATCAGGCGCTGCTTGCGCTCATCGCTGATGACGTAAATCCCGGGGCTGATGTACTCCACCGCCTCGGCATCGCCAAAGCCTGTCAGGGGGATGCGCCGCAAGATGCGGCCATCCAGGCTCAGCTCGACCATTTCGGCATTTTGATTGGTTACGGTAAACAGACTTTTGCGGTCCGGATCGTAACTCAACGCCGAGACATCATCCACGAGGCCATCAATGACCTTGCCTTCAATCACGACCTTGTAGTCATTCAGGCCAATAGCGGGCACATCTTTGTCCTGCCAAAGCAAATGCCAGTTGAACGAGACCCGCTCAACAACGCGATATTCACGATTGGCAAAAAAGCCCAGCAGCGCCAGCAGGATTACAAAAAGTACAAGAAACGTTCGGGAAGCAGACAGGCGCATTTGCACGGCTCAAGGGTTGGGCGGGCAGCATAGATAACATGCAAAGATGAATTGAAGCTTAATGGCGGCGGGCCATCAGACGCCACCGATTCTCTGGGAAATACTATGTTTGTCCGTAAGCGGGTGTAACGACGTGGGACCGGCTTTAGCCGGGAAGGCGACATTTCTAAAGATAAATATGGCGTGGATGTACTGGCCTCTTCCCGGCTAAAGCCGGTCCCACGTCGTCATCCCGACTTGAGAGCAAACATAGAATCTCCACACAATTTGGAGAGGGATTACTTTTTCTTAAACGAATAAAACAGATTCGGCTCGCTGACGATATACAGATTGCCGTCTTCGTCGAACGCCACACCTTCGGCGCGGGGGATGGTTTTTTTCAAGCCGTTGAGGCCGCCCAGCAAGGTCATGAAACTCACCTGCTTGCCTTTCTCGTCCAGCTCCAGAAGCATATGCGAGTCGGCGGACAGCGCAAGGGTATGGCCGGTGCGGGGATCGATAGTCAATGAAGACAGATTGCGCAGGTCCAGGGCGTTGCTGACGACCTTCTGTTTGTCGCCCTTGAGCTGGTCGCTGCCATCACTCTTCCAGGTGAACATCGCGGCAGGGCGCTCTTCGCCCAATATCAGCTGCTGATTACGCGGGTCCCAGGCCAGCGCCTCGAACGCCTTGTTTTGGTCCTTCGAAGGGCCAAGGTCATATTTCGGGAAATCGGCAATGTTCAGGGTGGTGGTTTGCGGCGTGACTTTAACAATGGTCAAGTGGTGCTGGCGCTCGTCGACGATGGCCATGAAGCCGTTTTCCAGTACAGCGACCGCCTCAGGATTGCTCCAGCCCACCAGCGGGATCTTGCGCAGTACGTCGCCTTTAAGCGTCAGCTCCACCAGAAACGGGTTCTTGCCCATGACCGAGAAGAGCGTTTTGGTTATCGGGTTATAGGACAGGTCGGAGGCTTCATCCTTTTCCATGCCTGGCAACAGTTTGGCATCAATATCGACCACGTAGTCCGGCAGCCAGATGCTGGCGGTGCGCTCAGACTCGCTTTCAAAACGCTCTCCTAGCCACAGCAGGCCGCGGTCATCCCAGTGCATCGCGAAAGCAATGCCATAACCGATCACAACGGCGAGCAACAGCCAGGCGTACCAACGCAGGCCGAGCAGACGGCGTGAGGGTTTGCGTGGCAACGAAGGGCTGGTCATGAGCGTTCCTGGAGAGGTGACAATCAGATGGCACAGAGCCCCGCGCGGGGCTGGAAGCCGGATTATCCAGATCAATTGTGAAAAAAACGCCAATTGAGCCGATTCAGCGCGCCCCAGAACGAAAAAGCCGCCTGCGACGGACATCGCGGGCGGCTTTTGGTCAAGCGTCGATAATCAGCGAACGCTGCTTTCAAACGCCTTCTGACCGACCAGCTCAATCACAAGCTCGTCGCCGGCCAGCAGCGGGCCGACGCCTGCCGGGGTGCCGGTCATGATGACGTCGCCAGCTTGCAGCGAGAAGCAGGCTGCCATGTGCTGAATGATTGGCACGATCGGGTTAAGCATGTCGCGGCTGTTGCCGTCCTGACGCACTTCACCGTTGATGGTCAGGCGAATGCCGATGTCGGTCAGGTCGGCGAAGGTATCAGCCGACACAAACGGGGCGAGCACGGCTGCGCCATCGAAGCTTTTGGCTTCTTCCCACGGATAGCCCTTGTCGCGCAGTTTGGTCTGCAAGTCGCGCAGCGTCAGGTCCAGACCCGGGGCGAAACCGGAAATCGCGTCCAGCACTTCTTCACGACTTGGGCTTTTGCTCAGCGGTTTGCCGATCAGCACGACGATTTCGGCTTCGTAATGCACAGCGCCGCGATCAGCAGGGATGGTGAAGCCGCCTTCCAGCGCAACCACAGCGCTGCCCGGCTTGATGAACAGCAAAGGCTCGGTGGGCACAGCGTTGTTCAGTTCTTTAGCGTGCTCGGCGTAGTTACGGCCAACGCAGACCGCCTTGCCCATCGGGAAATGGATGCTCGTTCCGTCGACATACTTGTGCTGATAGCTCATGGCGGCTCCTAGGTCTCGGTGTGGTCAGATTAAACAGCGAAGATTTTGCCAGGGTTCATGATGCCGTTCGGATCGAACACGGCCTTGACCGCTTTCATGTACTCGATTTCCACCGGCGAACGACTGTACTCCAGGTAATCACGTTTGGTCATGCCCACGCCGTGCTCGGCGGAAATGGAGCCGTTGTACTTCTGCACGGTTTCGAACACCCATTTGTTGACCTTGGCGCACTTGACGAAGAACTCTTCCTTGTCGAGGGCCTCAGGCTTGAGGATGTTCAAGTGCAGGTTGCCATCGCCGATGTGGCCGTACCACAGCACTTCGAAGTCCGGGTAGTACTCGGCAACGATGGCGTCGATTTCACTCAGGAAGGCCGGCACTTTCGAAACTGTTACTGAAATGTCGTTCTTGTAAGGCGTGAAGTGGGAGATGGTCTCGGAGATGTACTCGCGCAGCTTCCACAGGTTTTGCAGCTGCTGTTCGCTCTGGCTCATCACGCCATCCTGCACCCAGCCTTGCTCGACGCAATGCTCAAAGGTCGCCAGCGCTTCGTTGGCGATGTCTTCGGTGGTGGCTTCGAATTCCAGCAGCACGTAGAACGGGCACGGGGTGTCGAATGGGGATGGAACGTCACCGCGACTCATCACCCGGGCGAAGGCCTTGTCTGAGAAGAACTCGAAAGCAGTCAGGTCCAGCTTGCCGTGGAAGGCATGCAGCACGGGCATGATCGAATCGAAGTCCGTAGTCCCCAGCACCATGGCCGTCAGGTTTTTCGGCGCACGATCAAGGCGCATGGTGGCCTCGACCACAAAGCCCAGCGTCCCTTCGCCACCAATGAACAGCTGACGCAAATCGTAGCCGGTAGCGTTTTTGATCAGATCCTTGTTCAGCTCAAGGATGTCGCCTTTACCGGTGACGACTTTGAGACCCGCGACCCAGTTACGCGTCATGCCGTAGCGAATGACCTTGATCCCGCCGGCGTTGGTGCCGATATTGCCGCCAATCTGGCTGGAACCCGACGATGCAAAGTCCACCGGGTAGTACAGGCCGTTTTCTTCGGCGAGGTTTTGCAACTGCTTGGTGATCACGCCCGGCTGGACGCGCGCCGTGCGCTCGGTGAGATTGAGTTCCAGCACCTGGTTCATGTAATCGAACGAAACCACCACTTCACCGTTGGCCGCCACCGCAGCAGCGGAGAGGCCGGTACGACCGCCGGAAGGCACCAGCGCGACCTTGTGCTTGTTCGCCCAACGGACGATGGCCTGTACCTGTTCGATAGTCTTGGGAAACACGATGGCGGTCGGCGCAGGCGGATATTGCTTGGTCCAGTCCTTGCCATATGCCTCAAGGGAGTCGGCATCGGTCAGCACCTTTCCAGGCTCAACCAGGGTCTTCAGCTCATCTATCAACGCAGGATGGGTCATCGACGGAACTCTCGAACAATTCATGGTCATCCTGAGAACGGTTCACGTCCAGGAATGGGGTTTCGCGGGGTGCATATGCTAGCATACGCCCCCCGCTAATCGAGCTTTTGGCCGATATGCGCACGCTTCACTTACTGCCAATTTCTCCGGGACACAGGTTAAAGCAGATGAGCAAGACTTCCCTCGACAAGAGCAAGATCAAGTTCCTTCTTCTCGAAGGCGTCCATCAATCCGCTGTGGATGTCCTCAAGGCCGCCGGCTACACCAGCATCGAGTACCACACCAAGTCTCTGCCGGAAGCCGAACTGAAAGAAAAGATCGCCGACGCTCACTTCATCGGTATTCGCTCGCGCACCCAACTGACCGAAGAGATGTTCGACCACGCCAAGAAACTGGTCGCGGTTGGCTGTTTCTGCATCGGTACCAACCAGGTTGACCTGAACGCAGCCCGCGAACGCGGTATCGCTGTATTCAACGCGCCCTACTCCAACACCCGTTCGGTTGCCGAGCTGGTCCTGGCCGAAGCGATCCTGCTGCTGCGCGGCATCCCGGAGAAGAACGCCTCCTGCCACCGTGGTGGCTGGATCAAGAGCGCTGCCAACTCCTTCGAAATCCGTGGCAAGAAACTGGGCATCATCGGCTACGGCTCGATCGGTACCCAATTGTCTGTCCTGGCCGAAAGCCTCGGCATGCAGGTGTTCTTCTACGATCCGCTGACCAAGCTGCCACTGGGCAACGCGACCCAGGTCGCCAGCCTGACCGAGCTGCTGGGCCTGGCCGATATCGTTTCTCTGCATGTGCCTGAGCTGCCATCCACCCAATGGATGATCGGCGAAAAAGAAATCCGCGCCATGAAGAAAGGCGCGATCCTGATCAACGCCGCTCGCGGTACGGTCGTGGAACTGAACGCCCTGGCTGACGCGATCAAAGACAAGCACCTGATCGGCGCTGCTATCGATGTGTTCCCGGTAGAGCCACGTTCCAACGACGATATCTTTGAAAGCCCGCTGCGTGGCCTGGACAATGTGATCCTGACCCCGCACATCGGTGGTTCGACTGCCGAAGCCCAGGCCAACATCGGTCTGGAAGTGGCTGAGAAGCTGGTCAAGTACAGCGACAACGGTACCTCGGTATCGTCGGTCAACTTCCCGGAAGTGGCCCTGCCCGCTCACCCTGGCAAGCACCGTCTGCTGCACATCCACCAGAACATCCCGGGCGTGCTGATGGAGATCAACAAGGTCTTCGCTGAAAACGGCATCAACATTTCCGGTCAGTTCCTGCAGACCAACGAGAAAGTCGGCTACGTAGTCATCGACGTCGATGCCGAGTACTCCGATCTGGCTCAGGAAAAGCTGCAGCACATCAAAGGCACAATTCGCAGCCGCGTATTGTTCTAAGCTTTGATCGCTGGACAAAAGGAGACCTTCGGGTCTCCTTTTTCATGGACGCAAGAAAAGGTCAAAATGACATGACACCCACTGAAATCTACATCCGCCAAGCAAACACAACGGACCTGCCAAGCCTGTTGAAATTGCAGAAAGCCAATCAGATTGCCCAAGGCGGCTCTTTGGCGGCAGAGCTGAGCGCTGTTCAAATCGAGCAAATGATGGCCGACATGCCGCAGATCGTCGCTTGCCGGGGAAGCGAGGTGGTTGCCTTCCTGATGACCACTTCGCAGGACGTCAGCAAAGAGCGACCATTGCTGATCATCGATAAAACCCTTGAGGCTTATCCCTGGGCCGACCCGGACGCCTATATCTACGGTCCGGTCTGCGTCAGCGACAGTGAGCGCGGCAAGCGGCTCGCGCAGTTGATGTTCGGAAAACTGCTGGAGCTTGAGCCCAATCGCCAGGGCGTACTGTTCATTCGTGGCGACAACGAAGCGTCGCTACGCGCACATCGCCGAATGGGCATGAGCAAGGTGGGTGAATTCACGCTCAGTGCAGCGGTGTTTCATGTGTTTGCTTATAAAAACTGCCCTGCTGTCAGATAGAAGACCTGTGGGAGCGAATTCATTCGCGAAAGCGTTGTGTCAGACACAGGTGCTTACCCCGTCGGACGCCTTCGCGAATGAATTCGCTCCCACAGAAAAGAATTCCAAGCGAATGTCACGCTGCGGCTGATTACCGAACGTTGATCGTAATCGCCCGAGACTCAACCGAAGGGTTCAGCGGAATGTGGCTTTTGTCGCCCATCAGCAATTGCAGGGTGTGGCGACCGGGCGGGAGGCTGATTTCGGTTTCAGTCTGGCCTTTGCCGAAATGACGGATGTTGTCGGTCACGGGCAGCGGCTGGTTCATGTCCGGCTGGTCTTTCACATCAATCAGCAGGTGATGATGCCCGGTATCCGGCACATCCACACCAGCAGGCGCGACGCCCATGCCGCGCAGACCGAACTGGACCTTGACGGGGTTTTGTACGGTTTCGCCATTTTGTGGCGAGATGATGTACACCTCGGCTCCGGCAGGCGACGCCGTACGCGGCAGATCGGCGGCACTGACCATCAGCGATGCCCCGAGCAACAGGCTGGCGAGGGCAGTTTTTGCGCAAAGGGTGTTCATGGGCTCTCCGTTTTGGGTGCGACGTGCCATTAACCATAGCGTGATGCTTGGTTACCCGCATGGAGACCAGAGGTTTATGACAAAGGTTTCATGTGGCAGACAGGGACATAACCCGTGGGAGCAAGCTTGCTTGCGAAGAGGCAGGTACAGCCGGAATATTGTCAGCGCCTGGACTACCGTCTTCGCAAGCAAGCTTGCTCCCACAGATTCAATCCAGCCAAAGATCTGCGCGAATTTTCAGAACACCCCATCCCCACGCCGCCGAAACCAGCCCGTCAGGGAAAGCCGATCGCGGGTGGCGGGCAAGACTTCGTGGGGTATTTCGCCAGACATGAAAACCACCAGGCTCCCGCCGCTCGGTTGTACCTCATGCTCAGCATCGTCCAGGAACATGCGCAACTGACCGCCATGTTCCGGCAGCCAGGCATCGTTGAGATACATCACAGCCGAGACCATACGTCGGTCATCATCGCGGAAACGGTCCACATGTTTGAGGTAAAAAGCACCCGGCGGATAGAGGGCGAAGTGGCTTTCGAAGTCTTCCAGGCCCAGAAACAACCCGCGATTGAGCGCCAGACGCAGGCTGTCCATCAACTCCAGATAAGCATCGCAGGGCTCGGCCTGACCGGGCTCGATCCATTGAATACGGTCCCCCCGGATACCCTCGCGAATCTCCTGAAAAGGTCCGCGCCCCACAGCAGCAGGCGCCAGCTCACCCTCGGACGCACGTTTACGGCACTCAGCGGCCAGCTCGAGGGTCAGGCTCTCGGGCAGGAAGATGTTTTGCTGCGACCAGCCGCGTGCGGCCAGATCGTCGACGATTCGTAACAGCAGCGGGTGATCGGAGGTGATTTGCATGGCGCATAGTATCCAGCCGCCTCTGAATCGGGAAGCACAGCATTGAACCTGACGCCAAGCCCATGAAATATCAGAGGGTCAGGCTCGACAAAGCCCCGCCGGGACCCGGAGAATAGCGGCCTGCCGACAGGAGTCCCTATGCGCCGTTTGTTTGTTGTGTTGTTGATGTTCTGCACGATGCCCGCCTGGGCAGACAGCTATGACCAGTTGTACAAGGTCGCCGGCTGGCCGGAACAGCGCGCGCATTTCAGCGATGCCCTCAAGGCTGCGCAGCAACGTTATCGCAATAGCCTGCCGCCTGCGGTCTACGAGGCACTGGTCAACAACAGCAATCAGCGTTTTGCCGCCCAGGCCATGGATCAGCGCGCCGAGAAACGCCTGCGCGACAGTCTGCGCGACCCAACTCCGGCCCTTAAATTCTTCCAGTCGCCGCTGGGGCGCAAGATCGTCAATGCTGAGTTGACCGCCACTCGCCCTGATCAACTGGCGAAAAACGCCCAGGGTCTGCCGCAGATTCAAGCCGATGCCACCCGCCAATTGCTGATTGGCCACCTCGCCCAGGCGTTACCCGCCAAACAGGCCGGTGCCGAAGTGAGCCTGGCGATTGCCGGTGTCGCCGCCGACAGCCTGAGCCAGATGATCCCCGGCTTGCTCGGCGGCGGTCAGGCTCAAGGCATGCTCGATGGCCAGCGGGAACGGCTGATGGCGCAAATCGCTGCCGATATGAACAACACACTGCTGTATGTTTATCGCGATTTGTCTGACCCGGAGTTGGAAGAGTTCTCCACCTTCGCCGAATCCGCCGACGGCAAAGCCTATTATCAAGCTGCACTGGCGGCGATTCGTGCCGGCTTGGCGGTCGGGCAGAGTTCGTCGAGCCTGGCTCCTGGGCAGTAACCTGCTTCAGCCGGTCGACGACAGCTTCAGTTTCTGCTCCACAAACGCCAGATATTGCGTACGCAACTCCGGCAGCTCGTTGGCCAGATGATGCCGGGCCTGCTTGAGCATCAGTATCTTGGGCTGGCGGAATTTCTCGTTAAGCACCGCAAGGTTATGACCCCAGTCAACGGTCATATCGGCCTCGCCCTGAATAATGATAGGGCTGCGCAGGCTGGCGGGGGCTGACTCCACACGCTGAATCCAGCGCGCCAGCGCGCCGACCCAAGCGGTTGGCAAACGGCGGGGCTGCAACGGGTCAGCCATCAAAAACGGCAGAAATGCCGGAGCATTCGAGTTTTCACTGAACCGCCGAGCGATGCCTGTCACGAAGGGTTTGAGCAGGTAATAGCTAAGCTTTGACCAACCCCAGGCGCGCGGCCTGACCAGCGGCGCCAGCAGGATCACCTGACCTTGAGCGGGACTTTGATCACCATGATTGAGCAAATGATCGATCAGAATCGCGCCACCCGTGCTTTGCCCGCAAAGATGCCACGGCTGGGGCAATTGCAGCTTCGAAGCCTCCTCGAACAGACGTTCAAGAACAGTCTGATACTCAGCAAAATCATTAATGCTGGCCCGCGAGCCGCTGGAAAGACCATGCCCCGGCAGATCGCAGGAAATCACTGCGAAGCCCATTTTCATTGCCCAATCGATCAGGTGCCGGAACAGCCCCATGTGGTCATAAAAACCATGCACCAGAAACAAGGTTGCCACCGGCTGATCGGGAATCCATACCTGACCGACGATTTCGTAGCCGCCAACATCCATCCGGCCCAGCCAGCTGCGCACCGAGCCTGCCCCCGTCACGCTGTAAAAACGCTGGTAAGCCCGGCCATTGCTACAAAGCGGCTGGGCAGCGCTGAGCGGTTGCAAGCTGGCGCGCAGAGCGTCGGGGTCGAACGTGGCAGACATGGCGATACCGGTAAGGCGAGGGACGGTGCGCCGATATTCATCTGTATTGCAAACCATGGCAAGGCAGGCGAGCAGGACCGGGCGCGAGCGATATGAAATCCTCTCGGCGCAATACCTTGATGAGCACCTTGCTCGCCCTGCTCTGCGCCGCAGCGCTCTGGGCCGGCTATGACTGGTTTCAAGGACGCTACTTGCGGCCATTCAGTGAGCAAGCGGTTTTTTTCGCCGGAGATACGCTGACGCTGCCCTCTGAACTGGCAGGTCCTGGGCGGATTCGGCTGGTGCACTTCTGGGACCCGGCCTGCCCATGCAACGTCGGCAATCAACAACATCTGAGCGAGTTGACCGAGCACTTCGGTGGCGCGGGCGGTGTGGATTTCTACTCGGTGCAAAAGCCCGGCAGCCACGGCCAACTACCTGCAACGCTTAGCGCCATCAATCCTTTGGCGAATCTGCCCGGCGCCGAGCACATCCCGGCCAGCCCGGCTGTTGCGATCTGGGATCAGAACGGCAAACTCGCCTACTTCGGCCCCTACAGCGAAGGGCTGACCTGCAATTCCAGCAACAGCTTCATCGAACCCATCCTGCAAGCTCTCAGCACCGGCCGCCCTGTGGACGCCACGCATACCATGGCGGTGGGGTGTTATTGCGGGTGGGGTAAGTAAGGTACACAGGTTCGGTGGTCGGCTGTAGGAGCCGAGCTTGCTCGCGATGAACGATGGCGCGGTGTGCCTGACAGACCGAGGTCCTATATCGCGGGCAAGCCTCGCTCCAACAGGCTTTGGTGATCCGTAGGAGCGCGCTTGCCCGCGAAGAACGATGACGCAGTGTGCCTGACAAACCGCGTCGCCCTTATCGCGGGCAAGCCTCGCTCCAACAGGTTTTGGTGATCCGTAGGAGCGCGCTTGCCCGCGAAGAACGATAACGCGATTTGCCTGACAAACCGCGTCGCCCTTATCGCGGGCAAGCACCGCTCCAACAGGTTTTGGTGATCCGTAGGAGCGCGCTTGCCCGCGAAGAACGATGACGCGATTTGCCTGACAGACCGCGTCGCCCTTATCGCGGGCAAGCCTCGCTCCAACAGGCTTTGGTGATCCGTAGGAGCGCGCTTGCCCGCGAAGAACGATGACGCGGCGTGCCTGACAGACCGCGTCGCCCTTATCGCGGGCAAGCCTCGCTCCAACAGGTTTTGGTGATCCGTAGGAGCGCGCTTG
>NZ_JPQU01000074.1 GCF_000737245.1 Pseudomonas syringae
AGGTTAGGTGTTCCTCAGTAGCAGCGCGCTTGCCCGCGATGAACGATGACGCGGTATGCCTGCCAGACCAAGGTGACGGATTCGCGGGCAAGCCCCGCTCCCACAGGTTAGGTGTTCCTCAGTAGGAGCGCGCTTGCCCGCGATGAACGATGACGCGGTCTGCCTGCCAGACCGAGGTTACGGATTCGCGGGCAAGCACCGCTCCCACAGGTTAGGTGTTCCTCAGTAGGAGCGCGCTTGCCCGCGATGAACGATGACGCGGTATGTCTGCCAGACCGAGGTGACTGCTTGCCCGCGATGAATGATGAAGCGATTCATCACGCCCTCGGTACCACAATCACCCCACCCTGCTGCGCCCGCCATGCACTCGGCGGCGTCCCCACCAGCCGGGTAAACACCCGGGTCAGGTGCGGTTGATCGGCGAAGCCGCAGGCCTGGGCGATATTGACCAGCGACATGCCGGGCGCAAGCAACAACTCTTTGGCTTTTTCCACACGCATCTGCAGCAACCAGGTATGTGGCGCTACGCCTGTTGCCTGCTTGAAGGCGCGAGAGAAATGGCTGCGTGACAGTGAGCATTCCTGAGCGATGCGCTCCACGGAAAGGTCGTTCCCAAGATTGCTGGCAATCAGCTCTTTGGCCAATCGCTCCTGAAGCGGCGTCAGTGTGGTAGTGAATTTGCCGCTGACCGGGGCAATGCGCCCATAGCGAGCAATCGAATGGGCGCACATCGCCAGCAGCACGTGATCGATGAACAGCTGATTGGCCGCTGCCGGTTCATGCAATGCGGGCAGGATCGCCTGGGCCAGATGGTAAAGGACTACGTCCTGAGCCCCCTGCTCGTACCTGAAGCCATCGATACGTCGTCCACCGTTTTCACCCTGGTACTCATCGAAGGTTTGCCGGGGGATATTGAACCGCAGGTTGTCGTAGGCGGCACGGTGCTGACAGCGCAACTGGTCACCCATGAACGGCAGCGAAACACTGCCCTGGAGGTAACCGCCCGAATAGCTCAGACGCCGGCCACGCCACAAGCGGTGCTCGGCAAAGTCTTGAAGCTGGACGATGATGGAAAACGCATCCGCGCAGGGAATATCAATGATCTTGTCAGGATCGGGGCGAGCGTCTGCGATCCGCGTGGCGGTGAACTTATCAGCAGTCAAGTGTGAAACGGCAGGAGCAGTCAAGAACGTATCCTTTCAATCGTGGCTGACGACTGCCCTCTACTCTATCTGCAAAGCGAAAGAACCGCGACCGCCCGGTGGGTGCTTGCTACACACCAGAGCGGTCACACCGGGAACACCCATCAAGAATGATTACTTGAGCAACGGCACATTGGCTGCGCGCTGGTAAGGGCCGTACTCGATCGGAACCCAGTCGAAATGCTTGTCGATAGCCACGATGTGCCCGATACCCGGGAACGGCAAATGGGCAGCAGCGGCCCAGATTTTCTGCTTTGCCACAGCGCTGAAAACCTGGTTGCGGCTGGAGATTGCCTGAGCGGCGTTGACGTCAAAACTGATGGACACTTCCGGGTGCTCAAACTGCACGGCCAGATCATGTACCAGATCGCCCATGAACAGAATGCTTTGCCCCTGAGAGGTGAACTGATAGGTGGTGCTGCCTGGGGTGTGCCCGGTCTCCAGCGCGGTCTGAACCTCCGGAACCGGTGATTCGCCCGCCTTGAAGGTCTTGAAGCGACCGGCAACGATGTACGGCGCAACCGACTCCTGAGCGATCTTGAACAGCTCCCGGGCTTTCTCGGGCACACGGCTTGTGGCCGTCGGGTCCAGCCAGTAATCCGCTTCGGGCTTGGCGGCATACACTGTGGCGTTGGCGAAGATCGGTTTTTTCTGCCCATCGACCAGCCCGCAGACGTGATCCAGATGCAGGTGAGTCAGCAGAATCGTATCAACGTCGGCAGGGTTATAGCCGGAGGCCTTCATGTTCGCCGACAGCATCCCCGCCGTCTCGCCAATGCAGGCTCCAGCACCGGAGTCCACCAAGATCAGGTGTTTGCCTGTATTGACCAGAAACGCGTTGAACGCGGTCTGCACACCAGGGGTTTCAATCGAACGCCGTGCCAGCAAGGCGCGAATCTGCCCAGCACTCAGGCCTTTGAGCAGGTCCGGAGAAAGGTCGTTATAACCGTCAAACAGCGCGGTCACTTCATAGTCGCCCACCGCCAGCCGGTGGTAACCGGGGGCCTGGGTTTTCTGCTGGGCCGGGACTTCAGCCTGGGCTACTGCTGAAGCAAGCACCAAGCCCAGGGCCAGACTGCACAGTATCGGTGGAGCGGAAAGACTCATTGGGGCTTCCTCAAGGCAAATGCATTCCTGTAGGAGCTGCCGAAGGCTGTGAAGCAATGGCTGCGAATCAATCAGGCTGACACACAGCCTTCGCAGACTTGGGCAGCTCCTACCTCAGCGCAGGATGATGCCTGCCTTGAAATGCCTTGAATTGAACCCTTGTGCTTCTGTCACTCAGGGGACAGCAGCGCCGGACACTGCACCAGATGCTCCTTGAGAAACTCGATCAGCGCCTGAACCGGACGCGCGCCCTGGCGATGCTGCGGATACACCGCTGACAAGGCCAGCGATGGGGTGCGAAACTCGTCCAGAACCCGGACCAGTTGCCCTTCCTTCAACGCCTGGCCAACGATGAATAGCGGCAGATAAGTAATGCCCAGTCCCGCGATGGCCGCATCGCGCAGCAGCTCGCCGTTATTGGCCCGCATGCGTCCGCAAAGGCTGACGGCCAAGGGTTTACCGTTGCGCTCGAAACGCCATTGCACCTGGCGACTATGACCATAGGGCAAGCAATCATGCTCTTTGAGCGCTTCAGGCTCTGCAGGCTTACCCCGTCGCTGGAGGTAATCCGGGCTGCAACAGAACACCCGCTCGATACTTGCGATATGGCGGGCAATAAGGGTGGAATCTTCCAGCACGCCGATGCGCAGCGCCAGGTCGTAGCCCTCGCCCAGCAAGTCAACTGAACGGTCGCTCAAGTCCACTTCCACTGAGACTTCAGGATACTTCTGCAGAAATATCGGCAGCAGTGGCCCGAGATGCTCAATGGCAAACGACAAAGGCGCGGTGATGCGGATGGTGCCCCGAGGCTGGGTGTTTTGCCCGGCAATGCTTTGCTCGGCCTGTTCCAGATCCGCGACAAGGCGCAATGCCGACTCGTAATAGGCCTGGCCCAGAGGCGTGACATCCAGCCTGCGGGTGGAGCGATTGAGCAAGCGCACACCCAGGCGTTCTTCCAGCTGGATCAGACGGCGACTGATGAATTGCTTGGACAAGCCCAACTGATCAGCAGCCGCAGTGAAACTCCCGGATTCCATGACCTGGGTAAAAATACGCATATCTTCAAAAGGGTTCATTGTCGCTCACCGGTTGACAGTCAAACGCTTTCTACCAGCTTTATCCGCCGCCTGCACCCACCTAGTCTGCGTTCACTCCCGCATTCATCCAGGTTCCGGCCATGTTCACGTTCCTTCAAAGCTATCCAATGACCTTCGCCGCATTGCTGATCGTGCTGGACCTGATCAGCTGGAACCTGCTGCCCTATCAGAGTCGCCTGCCCAAGGTCGCCGCGAGACTGGGCACGTTTTTGCTGTACAGCGTAGTGATCATCAACGCCGGTTTAAGCCCTCTGGATACCGCACCCTGGGAAGACGACAGCGCGCGGCATCTGGCGGCCACAGCGCTGGAAATCATCTGGTGGATTTTCGCCGCCCGGACCATTACCGAGATCATCGGCATCCTGCTCATGCGTCGCATCGGGCACAGCGGCCGCCTGCTCCAGGAAGTGATAGGCGCTGTGATCTTCCTGATTGCCGTGGTCGCCGCCGCCGGTTATGTATTGCAACTGCCGGTCAAAGGGCTGCTAGCCACGTCTGGTGCCATGGCGATCATTGTTGGTCTGGCGCTGCAAAGCACTTTGAGCGACGTGTTCTCCGGGATCATTCTCAACACCACCAAACCCTATCAGGTGGATGATTCGATCAGCATCGACGGCGTTGAAGGCAAGGTGGTCGACATTGACTGGCGCGCCACCCACTTGCTGACCGGCACCGGCAGCACAGCGGTGATCCCCAACTCAGTGGCGGCCAAGGCGAAAATCGTTAACTTGAGCAGGCCAAAAGACATGTTCGGCGTGTCCATCAACATCATGGTGTCGCCGCATATTCGTCCGCGCCGAGTACTCGACGCCCTGGATCGCGCCCTGCAAGGCAGCAGCGCCCTGCTGCAATCACCCAAACCCCGCGCGGTGGTCAAGGAAGCCAGCCCGACAACCATCGAGTACACGGTCACCGGCTTCATCAAGGACATCAACAACAAAAGCGACGTGCGCAACCTGTTGTTCGACCTTGCCTATCGCCATCTCGAAGCGGCGGGTATTGCCTGGCAATCCGACGTCAAAGCCGAGCCGGCGTCCCGCGCACGGGTATTGCTGGATGAAGTAAAAGTGTTCCGGGCACTTAATATCGAAGAGCGAAATCATCTTGCCCAAAGCATGACGTCGCGAGAGTACGCCGCCGGACAGGTGATCATCGAAGCCGACGAAGTCACCGACAGCCTGCTGGTGATCGCCACCGGCGTGGTCTCGGCGCAAGTACAGGACGGCGGCGATTTCGTTGAAGCCGGCCGTATGGGACCGAGCGAAGTCATGGGCGAACAAAGCATCCTCAGTGACACGCCATCTGAAGCGCGCTTTACCGCCCTCACCTCCTGTGTGGTTTACCGGATCGACAAAACCGTCGCCCGGGAGACCATGGAGCTGGAAGGACAAATCAAAAATGCACTGACGAAACTCCAGGCAGTCCGCCAACACAGTGCCCAGTCTTTGTTGACCGAAAAGCCGACAGTGATCAAGAAAGGCAGCTTTCTCGGCTGGTTGCAGAAACGCTGATCAAGGCTTCCGATGTCACGCGAGACTGCAAGCACGGCCATCTGCGGCTATCCTGTTGTGCTTGATCCGCGCTCTGGCACAGCAAACATGCCCTTGCAGGAGCTCACGAGCACCGCGAGGCAGCGATAGCGATTTGTCTGAGACACCGCCATCGCGGCCTCGCGGTGCTCGTGCGCTCCTACAGAAAAACCGTTTCGCTCTCGATGGTTATTTCATGTTGATCAGAGCGGCCGAACATCGAACCCCACAGGAGGAACAGACCATGATCAAGAAAGTCGGCCCGACTGAAATCAAGGCCAAACATCGCGCCGCCTGCCACTGCGGCGCGGTGGTACTGGAACTGGATTTACCGGACGGCATTGTCGACCCGCGACGCTGTGATTGCTCCATGTGTCGGCGCAAAGGGGCCATTGTTGCCACCGTTGCACAGAATGGCGTCAAGGTCATTCAAGGCCAGAGTCAGCTCAAGCTTTACCAGTTCAACACCCTCACCGCCCTCCACTATTTCTGCGGCAATTGCGGCATATACACCCATCACCAACGCCGCTCCTCGCCGGACCAATACGGCTATAACGTCGGCTGCCTGGAAGGCGTGAATCCTTTCGATCTGGGCCCGATCAAGACCAGCGATGGCGTCAACCATCCGGCCGACCGCCCGCCACCCTCGACAATGAGCGGCTGAGTGCCCCGGCATTGATCCGGCACAGCCTGGCGGTCACGGAAAAGGTATAGCCTCTAACCCTTCAATCGCCCCTAGGCCATCCCCATGCCCCCTGCGTCAACCGCAACCTTGTCCGCCCGTTCTGAACCGCTGCACATGGGCTTCGTCGTCGCCTGGCTGTTTTGCGCGCTGTTCTACTTCGTGCAATACGCCTTGCGCTCGGCACCGGGGGTCATGATGCCGGAGCTGACCCAGGCGTTCGGCCGCGATGTGGTCGCCGTCAGTGCGCTGGTGGGTTTGTATTACTACACCTACTCGATCTTCTCGATCATCGCCGGCGCTGCCCTGGATCGACTGGGGGCCAAGTACGTGATCCCCGCAGGCATCCTGATGGTTGCCATCGGCGCTGCGCTATTCGGGATGGGCGAGTTACAGGTCGCGCAAATCGGCCGCCTTTTGCAAGGCGCGGGTTCAGCCTGCGCCTTCATCGGTGCGGTGTATCTGGCCACCCATGGTTTTCCACCTCGCTATCTGGCAACCGCGGTTGGCTTCACCCAATGCTTCGGCATGATGGGTGGCTTCGCCGGGCAGTTCGCGGTGGGCCCCATCATTCACGGGACCATCCTCTGGCAGCAGTTCTGGTTCATTGCTGCGGGCTGTCTGGTGGTGATCGCCATTCTGGTGATGAGCATGACGCCCAAAGGCCACGATCCCCGACCCGCAGGTAGCAGCAACTCCTTGGGGTCAGTCTTCATCCCGTACAAGAAAGTGTTGAGCAACCCGCAATCCTGGCTATGCGGTTTCACCGCAGGTTTACTGTTTTTGCCGACCACCATCGGCGACATGATCTGGGGCGTGCCGTTTCTGCGTGACGGGCTGGCCGTCGGTTACACCGAAGCGGTCAACCGCAGCAGCATGATTCCTCTGGGCTGGGTGATCGGTTGCCCGTTGCTGGGTTACCTGTCGGACCGTATTGGCCAACGCAAACCGGTACTGATCGGCGGCGCGCTGCTGATGCTGACGGCCAGCGCAGCAATCCTGTACCTGCCTGCCGGGATTGCGCCGCCTTACCTGTTCGGCTTGCTGCTGGGGGTCGGTTCAGGCGCGGCGATGATCCCGTATTCGATCATCAAGGAGGTCAACGCCGATAACGTCAAAGGCAGCGCCACCGGGGCGATCAATTTTCTGGTGTTCACGTTCAGCGCCCTGCTCACTCCAGTGTTTGGTTATCTGCTGGCTCGCCTGGCGATGGGCAATGCACTGACGCTGCCGGTATTTCAGGTCGCAGGCGCATGTTTGCTGGGTGGGATCGTGCTGGCCATCGTAATGGCACTGCTGCTGCGTGAAACGGGGCCAAGACATCAGGGTTGAATGACAGGCCTATCCGTATATGATTCGACCTTGGTTGTACGACGACCATGTCGCTATGCGGCTAGAAAAATGGCCTTTAAAACATGCACAGGACGGGCGATCCACTATGAGTCAAAGTAAAGCTGAAATCCTGGTCTGGGGCCCGATGCACGCCTCGCTGACGCAAAATCTGGCGCGAGACTTCACGGTACACAACCGCTGGGAAATCAAGGATCTGGATGCGTGGGTCGCATCCAGCGGTGACCAGATTCGCGGCATCGTAACCAGCGGCGTAATGGGCACAGATAACGCCTTGCTCGAACGCCTGCCCAATCTCGAAGTGATCAGCAGCTTCGGCGTCGGCTATGACGCGGTGGACATCTCTTACATCGCCAGCCGTGGCATCCAGTTAAGCAACACCCCCGACGTGCTGAACAACGCCGTTGCCGACACCGCGCTGGCACTGCTGCTGTGTGTCTCACGCAAGGTCAGCGAAGCGGAGCGCTTCGTCCGTTCGGGTCAGTGGACCACCGGCAAATTCCCTTTGGGCCGTGACCTGACCGGCAAGACTTGCGGCATCGTCGGCCTGGGCAAGATCGGCAAAACCATCGCCAAGCGTGCAGCGGCGTTCGACATGAACATCGCCTACTTCCGCCGTGGCCAGGCTTATCCTGACGTGTCCTACACCCACTACGCCGACCTCAATGAGCTGGCCAAAGCCTCGGATTATCTGGTGGTGATCGTCCCCGGCGGGCCGGACACCGAGAAGCTGATCAATGCCCAGGTGCTTCAAGCCCTGGGGCCTGATTCATACCTGATCAATGTGGCCCGAGGTTCGGTAGTGGATGAAAAAGCCCTGGTCGCTTCGTTGCAGGCAGGCGGCATTGCCGGCGCAGCGCTGGATGTGTTCGAAGACGAGCCAAATGTCCCGGCAGAACTGCTGAGCATGAATCAGGTGGTGTTGACCCCGCATATCGGCAGCGGTACCTATGAAACCCGCCAGGCCATGGCCGATCTGGTGTTCGCCAACCTAAGCGGCTATTTCAATGAAGGGAAGCTGGTGACGGGAGTAGCTTTGTGAGGCTCGTATGCCCCTGAATTGAAATGCAATTTTCGTAGGAGCTCACCGAGGTTACGAGGCCAGCGATGGCGGTGTGTCAGACAAACCGCCATCGCTGCCTCGCGGTGCTCGTGAGCTCCTACGGGATCCGTTCCTGGAGAGTAAATCGCGCGGTATCAACCCTAGGGCACAAAGCTCTCAGCCAATTTGCTCACTGTTTCACGCTTTTAACACTCCCTCACCGTGCAGCCTCGCCAATCTCGCCTATGGTTGGTTCAGGATGAGAAAAAGGTGAGTCGTCTATGAGCATTGAAACGCTGTTCGCCAATCTGCACAGTCTTCCCAGCATTCCCAAAGTGGCCCAGGATCTGATCCTGCAATTCGACAGCCCATCCTCCAGCCTCGAAAGCATCGCCCGCAATATCGAGAAAGATCCGGTGATCTCGGCGAAGATTCTGCGCTTGGCCAACTCCGCTCGATTCCGCGGCTCGAGGGATTCATCGAGTATCGAAGACGCAGCGATGCGACTGGGTTTCAACACGCTGCGCACGCTGGTGCTGGCCTCAGCGGTCACCGGCGCGTTCAAGGCCGGGCCCAGCTTTGATCTCAAGGGTTTCTGGCTGAAAAGTTTTCAGGTCGCTGGCATCTGTCGCATGATCGCCAAACAGACCGGGGCTGACCCGGAGATTGCCTTCACTTGCGGAGTGATGCATGACATCGGAGAGCTGCTGATTCAGACCGGAGCGCCGGAAGTCGCCGAGCGAATCAATGCCGCGAGCAGGACCGGTACGCCGGGGCGCGCGGCCAACGAAACTGTTCAGCTGGGTTTCGGCTATCCCGAAGTCGGCGAAGAACTCGCCCGCCGCTGGCACCTGCCGGAGGTTATTCAACAGGCTATCGCCTACCAGGCCAAACCCCTGCAAGCCCCGGCCAATGCTCCCCTGCCACGAATCGTGGCGCAGGCGATGCTGATTTCCGACGCATTGGAAAGCCACGGCGGCGCCACGCCCGAAGCACAACAGGCAGTGGTCGGGCCGTTGACCGAGGGGCTGGATCTGGATGCTCTGTTTGCCGGCTTGCCCGCCGTACTGGAGGCGGACAAGGCGTTTGCGGAGTTGTTGAATTAAGGAGGAAGACTCCAAACCTGTGGGAGCGAATTCATTCGCGAAGGCAATGCTACAGCTGATGGAGATGCATCGAATGTACTGGCCTCTTCGCGAATGAATTCGCTCCCACCGGCCGCGAGCCCTGCGCTAGATCAATCTCCAACCAATCCCGATATCAACGCCTTATTGAACCCGGCCGGGTCTTCCATTTGCGGTGCATGGCCCATGCCCGGGAACTCGACAAGCTTCGCACCCGGGATCACTTTCGCGGTGTTCGTGCCCAGCACTTTGTAGTTACCCAACTTTGCCTTGAGCTCTGGCGGGGCGATGTCGCTGCCAATGGCGGTGGTGTCCGCATCGCCAACCATCAGCAAGGTCGGGACCTTGATCCTGGAAAACTCGTAAAACACCGGCTGAGTGAAGATCATGTCGTAGATCAGCGCCGAGTTCCACGCCACCACTTCATGTCCAGGGCCTTTGTTCAGACCCGCCAACATGTCCACCCACTTGTCATACTCAGGCTTCCAGTGCCCTGCGTAATAAGTGCTCTGTTCGTATTTGCGAATTCCTTCGGCGGTGGTCTTGAGCTCTCGCGCATACCATTGATCCACCGTGCGATAAGGCACACCCAAAGCTTTCCAGTCTTCCAGACCAATAGGATTGACCATGACCAATTGCCGGGTCTGCGCTGGGTACATCAACGCATAACGAGTGGCGAGCATGCCGCCGGTGGAATGCCCCACTACCGTTGCCTTTTCGATACCCAGCTTGCTCAACAGGGCGTGGGTATTGGTCGCTAGCTGCTGGAAGCTGTACTGATAATTCTCGGGCTTGCTTGAGGTGCAGAAACCGATCTGATCCGGAACGACCACGCGATACCCCGCGCCGCTCAGGGCTTTGATGCTGTCTTCCCAGGTAGCGGCACAGAAGTTCTTGCCGTGTAACAGCACCACGGTTTTGCCATTCGCCTTGTTCTGCGCAGCAACGTCCATGTAGCCCATTTCCAGTTTTTTACCCTGGGATTCGAATTCGAACTTGCTTAACGGATGGGGGTATTGGAAACCTTCCAGTTGCTTGCCGTAGCTGGGGGTATCCGCCATGGCTTGCAGGGGTAGAGCCAGAGCCAGCATGAATCCGGCAGTCGTTGCAGCGCGCATGTCCAATCACTCCTTAGCAAAAATGCAGCCCAAGGTGATACACCGTGACTTGCGCCACGGGCAAGCGGTGAAACATGAAGTAAGAGTTAAGCGAAAGTTCGGACAGGCTCAAAATCCTGTGGGAGCGGTGCTTGGTCTGGGCGGCATTCCGACGATATGGTTCAGGTGATCTGCCTGAATTATCGCGGTGTCCTTATCGCGGGCAAGCCTGAACTGGTCAAGTAATCACGGACACCGGTTACGGTTTATGCCGCTTTTTTCTC
>NZ_JPQU01000075.1 GCF_000737245.1 Pseudomonas syringae
TACGCGGCACGCCAGGCACACCGAGTCATCGTTCTTCGCGAGCAAGCTCGGCTCCAACAGGCGACTGAGTTTCCCGTTGGAGCGAGGCTTGCCCGCGAATCGTAGCGCCTCGGCATAGCAGACAACCGCCGATTTACTGTGGGAGCGGTGCTTGCCCGCGATGAACGATGACTCGGTAGGACTGATGAACCGGAGTGTCTGTATCACCCGGGTGCAGCCCAGACCAGGCACCGCTCCCACGTGGTGATGCGCGCTCTTCGCGGGTCTGCCTACAGATCAAAAATCTAGCGCTTACACCGCCCAACCTATAACCCCAGGCTATCGGTGTATCCAATGTTTTGAGTAGACGCCAGCACAATAGCTTCCCACACTCGACCCAAGATTTGCCGATGCCCGTGTCGGTCGAATCGCTCAAAAAACAATTACAAGAAATAGAGGTTTCATCATGCGAACCGCATCTTTTCGACGCGCGTCCAGCCTTTTGCTTGGCTGCACCCTACTCTCCGCCGGCACCCTTCCCGCTTTAGCTGCATGGCAGCCCGACAAGAATGTCGAAATCATCGTTGCCGGTGGTCCTGGTGGCGGTACTGACCAGTTGGGTCGGTTAATCCAGTCGATCATCACCACCCACAAGCTGCTGGACGTCAATACCATCGTGCTGAACAAAGGCGGCGGCAACGGTGCCGAGGCTTTTCTGGACATCAAAATGTCCGAAGGCGATGCCGACAAGCTGGTGATTGGTACCAACAATATCTACCTGCTGCCGCTGGTGTCCAAGCTCGGCTACCAATGGCAGGAACTGACCCCTGTGGCGGCCGTCGCTGAAGACGACTTCATTCTCTGGACTTACAAAGACGCTCCCTGGAAAGACGCCAAAAGCTTCTACGAGACCGTCAAAGCCGATCCTTCCAAATTGCGCATGGGCGGCAGTCAGTCCAAGGATGTCGACCAGACCCTGACCCTGCTGCTCAACAAAACCACCGGCAGCAAGCTGGTGTACATCCCGTTCAAAAGCGGCAGCGAAGCCTCCACTCAGCTGGCGGGCAAACACATTGCCGCCAACGTCAATAACCCCAGCGAAAGCATCAGCCAATGGCGCGGTGATCAGGTGCAACCGCTGTGCGTGTTCAGTAAAGAACGTATGAGCTACACCGACAAAGTCGCCGGGGACAAATCCTGGGCGGACGTGCCCACCTGTAAAGAACAAGGCCTGGGTGTGGATCAATATCGCTTCCCGCGCACCGTATTCATGCCCGGCAAGGTGACTGCCGAACAGCGCGCCTTCTATACCGAGCTGATGCGCAAGGTGTCAGAGGCTCCTGAATTCAAGGCCTACGTCACCCAGAACGCTTTGGTGCCAACCTTCCTCGAAGGCGATCAACTCTCCGCTTATATCCAGCAGGACACCGCCCGGGTCACGCCTGTGTTCAAGGACGCTGGCTGGTTGCGCGAGTGATTTGACTCTGCCGGACACTGGTCCGGCAGCCTTCCACACTGGAGGTGTTTCATGCCCCATTCTTCTGAGACAACGGCACTGGTCGGCACTCGCTGGGTCGAATTCGGCCTCGCGCTGTTCACCCTGCTGGTCGGCGCGGTGGTGATGTACGGCAGCCATGAGCAAGGTATCGGCTGGGGCGACTCGGGCCCCGAGCCCGGTTATTTCCCGTTCTACATTGGCCTGCTGTTGAGCTGCGCCAGCCTGGGCAACATTGTATTGACGATGATTCGCTGGAAAGCCCTGAGCATCAGTTTTGTCAGCCGTGAGCAGTTTCGCGGCGTGCTGTCGGTGTTCATTCCTATCGCACTGTTCGTCGGTGCCATGCCGTTCACCGGCATCTACATCGCCTCGGCGGTGTTTATTGCCTGGTTCATGCTGCACGACCGGGTTCGGCCCAAGCCTTACGGCAAGCTGATAGTGTGCACGGTATCCGGTGGCGCGGTGCTGGCCAGCTACCTGATATTTGCCCTGTGGTTCAAGGTGCCGCTGCACACAGGCCCGTTGGGTGACTGGCTCGCCGATGCCGGGAGATCGATGCTATGAGCGAATTCGATTCCCTGCTGCATGGCATGAACCTGATCCTCACCCCCGGCCATATCGGGCTGATGGTGGTCGGAGTTCTGTTGGGTATTCTGGTGGGCGTACTGCCCGGTCTCGGCGCGCCAAACGGCGTTGCCTTGTTGCTGCCACTGACCTTCACCATGTCCCCGGTGTCGGCCATCATCCTGCTGTCGTGCATGTACTGGGGCGCGTTGTTTGGGGGATCGATCACGTCCATCCTGTTCAACATTCCCGGCGAGCCGTCATCGGTGGCGACCACCTTTGACGGCTACCCCATGGCTCGGGACGGCCGCGCCGCCGAAGCCCTGACAGCAGCGTTCAGCTCCGCGCTGATCGGTGCGCTGGTGGGTGTGATGCTGCTCACCTTTCTTTCCACCCGCATCGCCGAATTCGCCATGTCGTTCAGTTCACCGGAGTTCTTCGCGGTGTATCTGTTGGCGTTCTGCACCTTCATTGGCATGAGCAAGAACCCGCCGCTGAAAACCGTGGTAGCGATGATGATCGGTTTTGCCATGGCTGCCGTCGGCATGGATACCGTATCCGGCAACCTGCGCCTGACCTTCGATCAACCGATCCTCATGACCGGGATCAGTTTTGAAGTGGCGGTGATCGGCCTGTTCGGCATCGGCGAAATCCTCTGCACTGTGGAAGAAGGCCTGGTATTCCGGGGCGAACATGCGCGCATCACGCCGATGGTGATCTTGCGCACCTGGGCAAAACTGCCGCGTTACTGGCTGACTATCGTGCGCAGCACCATCGTCGGCTGCTGGATGGGTATTACTCCGGGCGGTCCCACTGCGGCGTCATTCATGAGCTACAGCCTGGCGCGGCGCTTTTCGAAGAACCGCGACAACTTCGGCAAAGGCGAGCTGGAAGGGGTCATCGCGCCTGAGACCGCCGACCACGCTGCGGGCACCAGCGCGCTGCTGCCCATGCTGACTCTGGGGATTCCGGGTTCCGCCACGGCAGCGGTGATGCTGGGCGGTTTGATGATCTGGGGCCTGCACCCCGGGCCGACCCTTTTTGTCGAACAACACGACTTTGTCTGGGGCCTGATTGCCAGTATGTATCTGGGCAACGTGGTCAGCCTGATCGTGGTGCTGGCGACTGTGCCGCTGTTCGCGTCGATCCTGCGCATTCCGTTCTCGATCATTGCGCCGATCATCATCATGGTCTGCGCCATTGGTGCGTACTCGGTGCATAACTCGCTGTTCGATGTGGGCCTGATGCTGGTGTTCGGCGCGCTGGGTTATCTGTTCAAGAAACTCGGTTATCCGATTGCGCCGCTGGTGCTTGCGGCGGTACTGGGCGATAAGGCTGAAGATGCGTTCCGCCAGTCGATGCTGTTTTCCGATGGGCAACTGGGTATTTTCTGGTCCAATCCACTGGTCGGCAGCCTGACCACCGCCGCGCTGCTGATGCTGTTCTGGCCGCTGATTTCCAGTGCAATCCAGAGCGCCCTGGGCTGGCGTACCCGCAACGCGGCGAAGTCAAAATCGATCGTGTAAGCAAGATGGGGCTGGCAAGGCCTGAGATTTCTTGTCAGGCTCAGCCCCAGTCTTTTTTGCGAGCCAGCACCATGACCCGAATTCCTGACGCCAATGTGATTCACAGCCGCCTGCGCCTGCGCCAGTTGCGGCTGATGTTGGCGCTTCAAGAGCTGGGTTCTTTACGTCGCGCCGCCGATAACATCGGCATGACCCAACCCGCCGCGACGAAAATGCTTCACGAAGCCGAAGACCTGCTGGGCGTTGAGCTGTTCGAACGCCTGCCCCGTGGCATGCGCGCCACGCAGTTTGGCGAAACAGTCATCTATTACGCGCGGATGGTGTTTGCCGAGTTGAGCGGCATGCGCGAAGAGCTGGTCGCGCTGGAGTCAGGCAACCTGGGCCGGGTTGCGGTCGGGGCCATCCCGGCCCTGGCCTCGGGCCTGCTGACGCGAACCATCGCCGACCTGAAGAAAAGCCATCCGCGCCTGTCCATGAGCATCCAGGTCGATACCAGCGACGTGCTGGTTCAGGCCTTGCTGCAGGATCAACTGGACGTGGTTCTGGGCCGAATCCCGGGAGGCGCTCGGGCTGAAGAATTGCTGTTCGACAGCCTCGGCGAGGAAGAACTGTGCGTGGTGGCTGGCGCACAGCATCCCATGGCTAATGCCACCGGGCTGGGTTGGGCCGAGATGCAGAACATGACATGGGTGCTGCAACAGCATCCCAGTCCGATGCGCTCGATCATCAATCAGGTGTTTCACAATGCCCGTGTCGATATTCCCAGCAGCATCGTCGAAACCACCTCGATCATGACCCTGCTGTCTCTGGTGCAGCAGACCGACATGCTCGGCGTCACGCCGCTGTCAGTCGTGGAAGACTATCCCGGCCGCCATTTGCTGGCGGTGCTGCCGATCAAATTCGAAGCCCGTCTGCCGCCGTATGGCCTGATAACCCGTCGTCATCGCGTCCAGTCTTCGGCCATGCAGGCATTCATGAATTCGGTGAAAAGCGAACAAGGCCTGGCCCGCAACTAGCGATCACGTGCACTGCCAGCCAATGATGGCGAACTAATCCACAATCCTCACCTCTACTCCTGCTCAAGATGTACGTTGTTCAACTCCCATTCAGGTTCCACGTCTGACAATCGGACTGGCGCGGTCTGTGGGTAGCAGCGACACTCCTTACAGGATTAGAAGAGGATTCCCACATGCTATGGAAAAAAGGTCGCCGCAGCGACAACGTTGTAGATGCCCGTGATGGCGGTGGCGGCGGTGGTGGGATGCGTCTGGGTGGCAAAGGCCTGGGCATCGGCGGCGTGATTATTATCGTCGCCATTGGCCTGCTGACCGGTCAGGACCCGATGCAAATCCTCGGGCAACTCACCGGACAGGCGACTCAGGCACCCGCGACGACCCAGACCCGCCAGGCGCCACCGGCCAACGACGAGCAGGCGGATTTTGTCCGCTCGATCCTCGGTGATACCGAAGACACCTGGCGCGCGACCTTCCAGCTCAACGGCCGCCAGTACAAGGACCCGACGCTGGTGCTGTTCAGCGGTCAGGTTCAGTCCGCCTGCGGCTATGCGACCTCGGCCAGTGGCCCGTTTTATTGCCCGGCTGATCAGCAGGTTTATCTGGACATGGACTTTTTCCGGGAGATGTCGCAACGCTTCAAGGCTGCCGGTGACTTTGCCCAGGCTTACGTGATCGCGCACGAAGTGGGCCATCATGTGCAGACGCTGCTGGGGGTTTCGGCCAAGGTACAACAGGCGCGCCAGAGCGGTCAGCGCATGGAAGGTGCCACTGGTTTACTGGTGCGTCAGGAACTTCAGGCAGACTGCCTGGCCGGTGTCTGGGCCTTCAACGCGCAAAAGCGTTTGAACTGGCTCGAGCCGGGTGATATTGAAGAAGCACTGAACGCCGCCAACGCGATTGGCGATGATCGATTGCAACAACAAGGTCAGGGCCGTGTGGTACCTGACTCGTTCACTCACGGAACATCTGCTCAACGCGTGCGCTGGTTCAAGACCGGCTTCGCCCAGGGCCAAATCAACCAGTGCGACACGTTCGCAGCCAAGAGCCTCTGACCCCAATGATGAAACCGCTTCTGATCCTGTCGTTAAGCACTTTTCTGAGTTTCGCCGCTCACGCCGAGGATCAGGCGGTCAAATCCATCAGCCCGGACCGGCTGATGGTCAATGGCGCACAAGCCACCCTGGGGCTGAGTCTGAACTGGACTCATCCACGGCCACATATCGAGCGGGCGGTGATCGTCCTTCATGGTCGGCTGCGTAATGCGCCCACTTACCTGCGCAGCATCGAACGGGCCGCCAACCAGTCCAGACAACGCAACAAGACCCTGTTGATCGCGCCCCAATTTTTGAATGAGAAGGACGTTGCCGCCCATCACCTGGCGGACAACATCCTGCGCTGGCACGCCAACGACTGGATGGCGGGCACTACGTCGGTCGGGCCCAAGCCGGTCAGTTCGTTTCTGGTCATCGACCATATCCTCAGACGCCTGAGCGACAGCAAGCTATTCCCCAACCTGAAGGAAATCGTCATCGCCGGGCACTCCGGCGGGGCGCAGGTGGTGCAGCGCTACGTGATGATTGGCGGCAAGGAAGATGCACTGATGGTTAAAGAAAAGATCAAGCTGCGCTACGTGATCGCCAACCCGTCGTCCTACGCGTACTTCGACAGCGAGCGTCCGGAGCCTGTTACTGCCGCGAGCTGCCCTGGCTTTAACGAATGGAAGTACGGCCTGAACCATATGCCCAGCTACGCCGGCAAAGTGAAGACCGCCGACATCGAGCAGGATTATGTGAAACGCGATGTCACGTACCTGTTGGGCCAGAACGATACCGACCCGAAACACCCGGCACTGGACAAATCATGCGCCGCCGAAGCCCAGGGTCCTTACCGCTTGGCGCGGGGGCAGAACTACTTCAAGTACCTGCAGAAGCGCCACCCCGAAGGGATCAACCAACGCCTGGTCGTAGTCCCGAACGTGGGCCACAGCGGCAACGGCATGTTCACCTCGCCGGAAGGGCAGGCGGTGTTGTTCAAAGACCTGTGAAAACAGCCTTCTGGCTAAACCTGGTCCCACATGGGAATGCTGTCTCCTGTGGGAGCGGTGCTTGCCCGCGAAGAACGATAACGCGGTTTGCCTGATGAACCGCAGCAACTCATTCGCGGGCAGGCCTCGCTCCAACGAAATCCCCAAATCGGTTGGAACCGGGCTTGCCCGCCAAGAACGATAACGCGGTTTGCCTGATGAACCGAGGCGCCTGAATCGCGGGCAAGCACCGCTCCCACAGGGAAATCGCATTACTCCTGTTGGAGCCGGGCTTGCCCGCGAAGAACGATAACGCGGTTTGCCTGATGAACCGCAGCAACTCATTCGCGGGCAAGCCTCGCTCCAACGAAATCCCCAAATCGGTTGGAACCGGGCTTGCCCGCGAAGAACGATAACGCGGTTTGCCTGATGAACCGAGGCGCCTGAATCGCGGGCAAGCACCGCTCCCACAGGGAAATCGCATTACTCCTGTTGGAGCCGGGCTTGCCCGCGAAGAACGATAACGCGGTTTGCCTGACGAACCGCAGCAACCCATTCGCGGGCAAGCCTCGCTCCAACGAAATCCCCGAATCTGTGGGAGCTGCGATCAATCCAGCAGGGAGCGCAACTCCACACAATCCTGCGCATGCCAGTCGGTCAATTCCGGCCATGGGTTTTCCGGCAGGTTGACCAGGATGGTTTTCGCCCCGGCAGCACGTCCGCAATCCAGATCGAAGCGGTAATCACCGACCATCACCATCTGCGCCGGATCAACCTGCCAGGCCTTGGCCAGATGCAGCAAACCGGCAGGATCAGGTTTGTGGGCAGCTTCGTCGCGACCCAGAATGTCTTCTACCGCAAAACAATCGGCCAAGCCGATCGCTGCCAGCGTCAGGTGGGCCAGTTCCCGGGCGTTGCGGGTCAGTATGCCCAGCCGATAGCCGCGTCCCGCCAATTCCCTTACCAGCTCCACCGCGCCGTCCGCCGGTTGCGAAGCCAGGGCCAACTCGCGTTCATGCTCCAGCAGCCAGGCGTGTTTGGCAGCCGAAACGTCAGCCGGCAAAGAGGCCAAATGCCCCAGGATGTCGTGATCCTGAGGGATATCCAGCGCGCGTTTGATCGCCGGGAAATCATGGGCCGCGACGGTCAGCGTGCCGTCCATGTCGAACACCCAGTGGTGAATCCCGGAAAGACTCATGCCCAATCCTTGCGATGGCGGATCAAGCCTTCCTGGCTGACCGACGCCACCAGTTGCCCGGCCCGGTTGTAAACACTGCCACGGGAAAAACCCCGGGAATTGCCGGCCCACGGGCTGTCCATCGCGTACAGCAGCCAGTCATCGGCACGCAGATCGCCATGGAACCACAGCGAGTGATCCAGGCTGGCGACCTGCATATCCTTCTGCCAGACCGTTTTACCGTGGGGCAACAGCGACGTGGTCAGCAGGTTGAAGTCCGATGCGTAGGCCATCAGGTACTTGTGCAGGGCAGGTATTTCAGGCAACGAGCCGTCGGTGCGGAACCAGATATATTTGACCGCTTCGGTAGGCTCGGGATTGTAAGGATCGGTGGCGGTAACCGGGCGAAACTCGATAGGTTTGGGGCACAGCATCTTGTCGCGCATGTGCTCCGGAATCAGGTGCGCCCGTTGCTGCATCAGTTCCAGCTCCGATGGCAGATTCTCCGGGCCGACAATTTGCGGCATTGAGGTCTGGTGCTCGAAACCCTGCTCATCGTATTGAAACGAGGCGCTGCAGGTGAAAATCGGCTGGCCTTTCTGGATGGCCGTAACCCGACGCGTGCTGAAACTGCCGCCATCGCGCACCCGATCCACCTGATAGACCACCGGCAGCCCAGCGTCCCCGGGGCGCAGAAAGTAACCATGCAACGAGTGAACGTGTCGCGCGTCTTCGACCGTCTGGCTGGCCGCCGAAAGCGACTGGCCCAACACTTGCCCACCGAACAGCTGGCGAAAGCCAAGGTCCTGACTGCGGCCTCGGAACAGGTTTTCTTCAATCGGCTCCAGGCTCAGCAACGCCACCAGATCATCCAGCACTTGGCTCATTTAACACTCCTCGCAAAAACTGTCAGGCCACGCTCCAGCGCGACGCAAGCCGAAATGATACAGAATTTAACGGCGTGTTCCTGTTCAGGCTCGCAGGGTTTTCAGCCATTGTTCGCGACTGATGCGATAGAGCACATGACGGCGCAGCGGATGCTCGGGGGGCAGATTCGGATGATCGAAGTCGTCGGCAGGGTCAGTGGTCATGCCGATGGCCTGCATGACTTTCTGCGACGGCTCGTTGCTGACCGAGGTAAAGGACACGATCTGATCCACACCCAACCGCTCGAAGCCGCAGCGCAGAGCCGTCCACGCTGCCTCACTGGCGTAACCGAACCCCCAGTGTTCATGAGCCAGACGCCAGCCAATTTCGATAGCCGGGGTGAAGTGCGACTCGAAGCTCACCACCCCAAGGCCGGTAAAACCGATGAACTGGCCGCTGTCCTTGCGTTCCAGCGCCCACAGCCCGAAACCCAGTTCGGCAAAGTGGCCACGCACGCGGCCAATCATGGCGGCGCTTT
The DNA here is from genome assembly GCF_000737245.1 of Pseudomonas syringae. Taxonomy (GTDB): domain Bacteria; phylum Pseudomonadota; class Gammaproteobacteria; order Pseudomonadales; family Pseudomonadaceae; genus Aquipseudomonas; species Aquipseudomonas syringae_J. The sequence continues at coordinate 9,189 of NZ_JPQU01000075.1, forward strand.
CCAGACGACTCAAAGGCTCAGGAAAATAGCGCATGACGTGGGGGTCCGCACACATGTCGGCGAACGCTGGCAAATCGTCATCTCGCCACTGGCGCAGCAACAATCGTGCGCTTTCGAGCTTGAGTATCGGGTCCATCGGTGGTCTCCCATAACCATTCGATCTTATGTTGCCAGCTTAAAATTGCATTGGGCGTCCATAGGCAATACTGGCACTATCCGGCTTCGACCTCTGACCGGACGCAAAATGTCCCTGCCGCTCATCTATCACGAGGATTACAGCCCGGACTTCCCGGCTGATCATCGTTTCCCCATGGACAAGTTCCGCCTGCTGCGCGATCACCTGATCGACAGCGGTCTGACCACGGACGCGCAACTGCTGCGCCCGGACGTTTGCCCTGCTGACATTCTAGCCCTGGCCCACGATCCTTCTTACGTACGGCGCTATATGGAAGGTGACCTGTCCCGTGAAGACCAGCGCCGCCTGGGTCTGCCCTGGAGTGAGGCTCTGGCTCGGCGAACGGTGCGGGCTGTCGGCGGCTCACTGTTGACCGCCGAAAAGGCCTTGCAGCACGGCCTGGCCTGTCACCTGGCGGGCGGCACGCATCACGCGCATTACGATTATCCGGCGGGTTTCTGCATCTTCAACGACCTGGCCGTGATCAGCCATTACCTGCTGCAAAGCGGACGGGTCGACAAAGTCCTGATCTTCGACTGCGACGTACATCAGGGCGACGGCACGGCGCGGATTCTCGCCGATACCGAAGACGCCATCACCGTCTCACTGCACTGCGAAAAAAATTTCCCGGCGCGCAAGGCGCAGAGCGACTGGGACATCCCGCTACCCATGGGCATGGGTGATGCCGACTACCTGAAAGTCGTCGACGACCTGCTCAACTACCTGCTGCCCATTTATCAGCCGGATCTGGTTTTGTATGACGCCGGTGTCGACGTGCATCAGGACGACGCGCTGGGCTACCTGAAACTCACCGACGCTGGCGTCGCCGCCCGGGATGAGGCGGTGTTGCGCCACTGCATCGGCCGCGACATCCCGGTCATGGGCGTGATCGGCGGCGGCTACAGCAAAGACCGCCAGGCCCTGGCCCGCCGCCACGGGATCCTGCATCACAGCGCGCAAAGGGTATGGGTGTCGGAGGGGTTGTGAATTGCAACGTCTGGACTGGCGCCTTCGCGAATGAATTCGCTCCCACAGGATAGCGGCGTTGAAGTGCGCCCCAAAAGTTGGACAGCTGTTGGCTAGGCTACCGTGGACTGGGTT
>NZ_JPQU01000076.1 GCF_000737245.1 Pseudomonas syringae
ACTAACCAAGCTGCAACGATCAACGCAGAACCGGAAAGCCACGCAACGTGGTGAATAGGTTCTGAAGAGATGATCAACTTCAAAATCTTCCAGTTTGAAAATCCGACTTTTTCAACAGAATCGGCCAGAAGCGGACACTAAAAAATGGCTAAGAAACTAGAGGTGATTCTCTTACCTATGCGCATACCAAGTCTAGGTGGATATCCATAGGCCAAGAAATTGTTACTCGTACAATTATACACCCCGATAAATACGTCCCAGAGACGATTGGCACTTATTTTTGTTTATTTTCGCTGTTGACGGTCTTTCTATAAATTCCTTAACGAACGGTAGCGACATATCCGCTGCTGCAGCAGCATTGTTTACTTTTCTCTGCGTTTCAGAGGCGTTCAGAACTGCCGTAAAATATTTCTCCTTGTCCGATTCGTCCGCATCAATACATGACTGGAGGATCGGAATCGCATCTACAATTGCATCATTATAGGCTGTTCTGGCTGTATCCTTTTTAGCCATCAATGCTGCTTTCGTTTCTTGCCGTTTAGTTCTGGAAATCATCATTTCCACTTCGTTATTGAGGGTATCTACAACAAGCTGTGAGTTATCGGACATTACCTTTCCGACAAATTTTACAAAATCATTACCATCTCTAGTCTCTGTAATCACAGATTGAGCATACATTGGCGAGTTATCTCCATCAGGCAATTGCAACCAAAAATATTTAGTTGACTTCACGAAGAGCTCGTCTTTCGTGTGACTATATTGACATTGCGAGTCTTTTCCATAACAAATGATCTGGCCACGACGCACACGACCCAAATCCAAGATAGTACTACCCAGCGGTTTCTCCGTATCTGCACTAGGAGAAAAGAAATCAACAGCCACTGTCAGATGCCTATTCGAATCAAAAGTTAATCCATCATCATCTATAGATTGCCTAAAAGACAAATAAATGGGTGCAAGAGTGAATATATTTGGATTTGCTGACTTAGCGAATTGCCCCTCAAAAAACAAATATGGTGCTTCTGAAAGATAAATCTTTTTTTGCATCAACCGTTTCCATTGATCATTGGTAAATCCAGATTTAACCGCCCAGTCTGGCATTCTGGCCTCGTAACCAGGAGGTGCTTTCGGATAAAATCTTCCGCTGACTACTTGTATACAGACTGGAACCTCGGTCACTCCGCTGGTAAAATTACCAAATGCAGGCGCACTCGGAGTAGTCTTATTAGCACCGGCCTCGGTCAACGCCCTACCAACCATACTCACCCCCTCTTTGACCAAAGTTGTCGCTAAAGCGACAGCCACAGCTTCACCCCCTTCTAGCTTCGCCGAATCAGCAAATATGCAAACACCAGAATTTTTTGTTGAAACATAGGATCTAATATCTTCGACGGAAACCAGGTCGACTGTATAGGTGCTGGTGCTTTTACAGCCGAAAATCAATATAAAACATATAGAGGCAAAAAAATATCTCATAAGTCACCCAGATTTTTATTTATTGTTAGCTGTGAGAATTTATCCAGCTCACTATTTCACTATTACATGCCAGTCCAGCATTTTCATCTTCGCCATTCAATGCTTCCGAGTGCACGCCGATAACAAAATTTGCCTTATCAAGGAGTATAATGGGGCTGCCGCTATGCCCGTCACGTGTGCTTGCGTCATGTACAATAACGTCACCTTCTATTCGCTTTACGACACCATTTCCATAATATTGCTGCGTACCAAATCCCTGGGAAGGAAATCCAATCACTATTATTTTCTGCCCTACTAAAGGTGAACCGAAATAAAACGAGGGCATGTCGGCATCGTCACTTAGAACACCAAGAGCTAGATCAAGCTCAGGATGAAAATGAATTTTTAAGATTTCTGTGAGAACCTCTCCACCTTTGAAACTCACAGAAAACTCAGACTCACTCTGGTAGTTTTGCTGTGTGAATACATGTCCCGCAGTCAAAACCAATTTAGACGACACCAAAAATGCGCTTCCTACATATGTAAAATCATGAGAAACGGAAGCAATACTCGAAAAAGGGAACTCTAGCTCCTCACCTAAAGGGATGATTTTTGGCGGCTGACCATGAGTATCTTTAAATGAGACCTCTCTATCTAAGCACGTTAAACATATTTGATTCGCCACGGCGCGCCACCTTAGCTAGACTAGTTAAAGGTCACTAAAGTATATAAACTCGATTCTGTCCAGCTACTGCACCACAGTTATTAGTATTTTTTAGTTCAATTGGCAATAAACTCAATCACGAATTTCACATATGACAATAGATTGACTCAAGGTGCTGATCCCCGCTTGATTTTCGCACCTCTAAATAGTTCCTCATTTTGGAGACAGATGGACTGACTCCTTTTGGCCGATAGTGCCTGTCGCCAGCGGCAGCAATGGGCAGCTCTCAACCGATCATGTTTACTAAGCGTGCTGGTCAAATCCGATGCAATCGGTGGTCTAATCGAATGCAAACGCCTGGTCAAGTGCAATGCAAACGAGTGGTCAGTACCGATGCAATCAGATGGTCAAGTGGAGTGCAATTTCGCACCACCCAGGCAAACCCAATCCACAGCCCTCCACCCCACCACCTTCCACCGCCACAACCGCCAACTCCGCACCCTCCTCCTCGAATCCCAAATCTGGTTCTGTGCCCGAGATTTCAGCCGTCTGATGGGTTGGCCGTTGAACGAGCGGACTACGCGCAAACTGGATGCGGATCAGCGGCGGATTGTGTTGCTGGCGACGCATTACGGGGCTGAGGAGGAGTTGATGGTCAGTGAGTCGGGGATTTATGAGTTGTTGGTACATCACTTTCATGCGGAGAATCGCGGTTTGCGGCGTTGGATCACTAATGAGGTGGTGCCGTGCTTGCGGGATGATCGGCTGCCGGTGAATGACGCCGCGCCGAGCTTGAGTCAGTTGTGTTGGCCGGGGTTGTCGGTGTGTCTGTTGCATTGGCAGAGCGAGCCGTGGATTCGGTTGCGGGATATGCCGAGGATGTTGCCGCTGGGGCAGTTGCCTGGGGATTCGGGGCGGGTTGAAGGTCGATTGCCGTGGTGGCGGGCGGTTTGGCGTGGGGTTGGGTTTGGTTGAAATCTGGCGGCTGTATTGAATAAGCAGCAAGAGAATCAGCTGGCGGGCGTTCTAGCACGCCAGCTATAACGCCAATGGGCTAGACGACCCGCAGCTTCAAAAATTCGATAGTGTGGTTTGCCGATTTTTCGATGATGAGATCTGCATTGTCGCGGGAAGGAAAAATATTCTCTCGCAGATTTACGAGATTGATCCGCTCCCATCTCTCCAAAGCTACCTCCTGAGCTTCATCGGAGGAAAGATCGTGGAATCGACTGAAATAGGATCCAGACTCCAGCGCTGCTTCGGCCTTCAAACGCAGAAACCTTTGCACGTACCAGTTTCTAAGGTGTTCTTCAGGCGCGTGCAGATAGATAGAGAAATCCACATAATCCAGAACGTTTTCAGGGGAATTACTATCCACCTGACATACGTTCACCCCCTCGAGGATTACGATATCGGAAGCCTGAACATGGTGATGTTCTCCTGGGATGATGTCGTATGTGGCATGAGAGTAAATCGGGATGGTTTGACTTCGACCGCGACTAATCGAGCGGAGAAAGTCGAACATCAACGGGCGATTGTAGGATTCTGGAAATCCTTTTCGGCCTGCTAGGCCCTCTCTCTGCAAGGTTGCGAGGGAGCACAGAAATGAATCAGTGGTAACAATTTGAACGCTCGGTCGGCTGGACCATTTTTCAAGAGCCATAGATAAAGCTCTAGAAAAATGACTTTTACCAGCAGCAACGCTGCCAGAAACCCCGATGATGTAAGGCCGTTTGGTGAATGGACGCTTTAGAAATGTTGACTGCACCTGCTGCATCGAACGTGTGGCGGCGCTATGTAGATCTAATAGGTGGGAAAGCGGCAAAAACGCATCACCAACGTTTAAAAAATCTGGGTAAACGCTCAACCACTGATTGAGACTAAATTCCAAACGAGGCCTTCTTGAATGGACCGATGGCGTATTCAGCATTTCAAGATCTCCCTATGACTAGCGGGCCATCCTTGGCGCAGGGGGAGGATTATCGTAGCCGAGCCGGTCTTTGGCAAAGTTGGGCATTAAGAACACGCTAAATGGATCATCGGAGAAATGCCACTCGACCCTGAGCAGTTACTCGAACGAGCCTGCACGCCGGACCGCCCGTTATCAGTAATCCAACCGCCCAAATAGATCGTCAAAAGGAATCATGACGTGCTTCCGAAAGGCCGCACTCGTTTGAAGCCTTTGATACCAGGCCTCCACGTGCGGAATATCTGGGCGGGCGATATCCAGGTTGAAATAGCGGTAGAGGTGAGTGCCCGCCGGTATATCTGCCAGCGTCAAGTGTGGGCCGGCTAGAAAGTCCTTCTTGCTCAATACCTGGTCGAGCAGTTGAAAATATTTCGCGCACAACGCCACGTTTTTTTCGATCGCTTTGAGGTCCCGTTGAGCCTCTGGGGTTCTGTAGAAACCCCAGAACACTCCGGTTAGAAACTCGGGTTGCAGCGTTGTCTGAGACCAGTCCATCCAGCAGTCGATCTGGGCGCGGCGCACAGGGTCGTTACTCCAGAGCTCGGGGCCGCCGTAACGTGCCGCCAGATACCTGAGAATGCTGTGTGATTCCCAGACAACGGTGCCGTCGCTGTCCCTGATCACAGGGATCCGACCGTGAGGGATCATGGCCAGGAATTCGGGAGAGTCTTTGAGGCCAAAGGCGCCGCCTGCCGGAATATGCACATGGGGCAGATCCAGCTCGCCGATGAGCCACATGACTTTCTGAACATTGAACGATGAGCGTCTTCCCCACACTTCAAGCATGCAGCCTCCTTTGTTGAGTCGTTCAAGCTATGCGCTGCGGGCAAGGTGGAGCGCCACCCGGTCGCTCCTGCGAGGTGTGAGGGTCTACGAAGTCGCGCTTCTGTGCCGCATCGGTCGTACGGTCAGTCCCGACCTTTGACTCTTTGAGAACACCCAATGGCCATGAATACACAGCCAGGTATCCAGAAGCCCGGGTTGCTGCTGGCTAAGCCTATTGCGACGAACGCCACGCCTACTGCGAGCATGATGTGTTCTCCCTGACTGAAATATCCGTTAATGACTGAGCGGAATCTAACATAGACCTCTTCCCGCTGGCGGCGGAGCAGAAGAGGCGTCTTGTTTTTAGGGGTGGCGGGTATGGAATGAAATATCGGTTGGCTGCACTGATGCCATCGCGGGCAAGCGCGCTCCTACAGGGGTAGTTAGTAAGGCGGCGTGCCTGGTTCGCCGCCTCGCCCACAGGTTCTAGCCTTTCATCCGCTGCCGATAGTCCTGAACCATCGCTTTGGTGACGTCTTCTTTGTAGCAGCGCGGCGATTCTCCACCGGGGCGGCTGTAGGCGCTGCGTTTGCCGCAGCTTCTGCCATTACTCATTGAGTTATAGGGGCATGGGCAGTTGCCCGAGTAGCCTGCAATTGAGTCGTCGATGATGAGTTGAACGACGGCTGAATCAGGGATTTTGGTGTCCTTTGCAAACACCGAAAATGCGCAGAGCAATGCCAGCGCGGCGATGAAGCTGATTCCTATCTTTCTCAAGGCTGATCCTTAGCTGATAGGACGAAGTGTCTTACCAGCCTTGTACCATGCCATCATTACGCCACTAAACTGATTTGATTGAAATGGCCAGACTTCTTGAGCGGGGAGTTGCAAACCAGGATCAATGTGGCTGATCCAACGCCTTCGCAGGCAAGCCTCGCTCCAACGGTGGAGTGAGGCTGCTTGTCTGCTTTAATCCGTCGCGATCAAATCCAGCCCAGCGGGCCATCATCGTTGACGATGGTGCGCATGCCGCTGAGGACGATGTTGGTGCCGTGGCTGGCGTCGGCCGGGTTGGTGAAGTCCATGTAGAAGGTTTCGTTGGCTTCCCATTTGTAGTCGCCAAGTACTTCGACAGCGACGACGGCTTGGGTTTCGCCAGCGTAGAAGTTCAGGGTGCCTTTGGTGGCCAGGTAGTCTTCGCCGGCTTTGGCAGTGCCATCGCGGGTGGTGAAGTTGAGGCTGATTACCTGGTTCGGGTCGCTGCGGGTGCCGTTGAACTGGACCAGGAAGTAGGCATTGGTCGCGCCGGTGTTGCCTTCGACGACGTTTGTTTTGACCTCGGACATTTTGGTCGGCGCGTCGGTGTAGCTGGCGCGGATCGCCTTGTCGATGGTTTCCTGATAGGCGCTGATGCGCGACCAGGCACCGATTTCACCGTAGCTGCTGTTGAGGCTGTTGTCGACGTCCGGGTGCGCGCCGTTGAGGTACATGCTGTTGATCGAGCTGGCGATGCCGGCGATTTTGCCGTTGATGAAGGCCGGGCCGCCGCTGTCGCCAGCGCTGAGGATGCCTTCTTTCTGGCCCAGACCGGTATCGCGAATACCGAGCAGGCTGCCGAGGGCGTCGTGGCTGGCGGTGCCATCATCGAAGTCGGCGATCAGCTGGGTGCCAGCCTTAGGGTTCCAGGCGATGTAGTTGCCCATCTTCGCCTTGAGCGCGGCTGCGTCGGCGTCGAATTTGTTGGAGGCGATCTGGCGAATCGGTGCGGCCGAGTAGTTGGTGGAAACACCCGACGCTCCGGTGCCTGGCACGCCGTAGCCGACCATGGTCATGGTCTGGCCGATTTCGTTGGCGTCACGGTACAGGTCGTAGCGATTGGCACTGACCGGTGCATGGCCGTTGAGCCAGACGATCGCCAGGTCGTTGTTCAGGTTGATCGCGTCGTAGTTCGACATCACGTCGACCTTGCTCGCGCCCAGCGTCTGTTTACCGGCTGAAGTTTCGAAAGTAACCGAGGTGTTGTTGGTGCCATTCTTGAATAAATGAGCAGCCGTCAGGATCGCCTGACCGCCATACAACAAAACGCCTGTACCGTAATAACCACCTCCTGTGGATACCATAACCACGCCATCATTCCCTTGGCCGGTTACAGCTTTGTTGCGTGAGTCCATGTAGGAGGTGACCGTCGAAACCATAGTGTTATATCCAAAGTGAGTGTCTGTTCGAGGATTGTGTCGGCAATGACACGAAGCCCGTGAGTGACGCTCGTCGGATTGCCATCATTATGGCATTACGCCTTTTGTTATCAGCTGAACGGTATAGCTATGGGCCACTATTGCGCCATGGAGTGGCGGATTTGGCGTGGTGGGTGGGGTGGTCCTCAGCCTGAGTAGGGGGTGGCTTAACGGACGCTTTCGCGAGCAAGCTCGCTCCCACACAAGTCCGCCGTAAATCGCCTTTACTTCAACGCTTCAACCTCGGCACCATTGCGGCCTCACACAGGATTGGCTGGTTAAGGCAACGGATATGTCCCGCAAAAAATCTTCAACACCTTCTGCCCTGCTGTTCCTGGCCGCCAAGCTGCCTTGGTGGTTAAGCACTGTTCTCGCTGTGGCTTCGGGCTGGTTACTGCATTCGGTTGCCGTGATGCCTGTACCGGTTTATTCAGGGTTGCAGGGTGTGCAGTCGATGTTGATTGGCACCTTCATAAGACTACTTGCTAACGTCGGACAGTTTGTTCTGCCGGTTATTTTCGTGGGCGGAGCGATTGCTTCGATTGCAGGGCGACGTAAGCGGCGTCGTTTGCTGGACTCAATCGCCGTTGCTGGCGGCAATACATTAATCAGCATCACTTGGCAGGAATTTGAGCTGCTGGTAGGCGAGGCTCTCAGGCGCAGAGGCTTCACGGTGCAAGAAGCCGGCGGTAACGGCCCGGATGGCGGGATTGATCTGGTGGCGCGCCGGGATGGCGAAAAATATCTGGTGCAGTGCAAGCAATGGCGCTCGATGCAAGTGGGAGTATCCGTGGTTCGTGAGTTGTATGGCGCCATGGCGGCTGAAGGGGCGGTAGGTGGTTTCGTGATCACCAGCGGGCGCTTTACCGATCCTGCGAGGGAGTTTGCATCGGGACGCAACTTGCAACTGGTGGATGGCGCACAGCTGAATCAATGGATTACTGAAAGTAAACGTCCAGCCGCCGAACCTGAGCCTGTGGCCGTCAAAGATGTTGTTGAGCCCGTCATTGTAGTGCCCGACGTCAAAGTTGCCCCTGAGCCAGAGCCGCAAAAGCCCGCGCAACCCAAAGCCCCCGCCTGCCCCCACTGCAAGAAACCCATGGTGATAAAAGTGGCGCGCACCGGGCGTAATGCAGGGGGCAATTTTTGGGGGTGCGGGGATTATCCGAAGTGTCGGGGGATTCGGGCGATGTTGGCGCCGATGGGGAAGTAGTCTCGCCAGTCGCGTCGTAATCTGGGCTCCACTCTCCTCCAACGATTCGACATCAATCCCCCCAGTAAGGCAGGATGCCACCATTCGCTATTGACCCAACCCTTATGAGGAAACCCCATGCGGTTTTTCAGTTGTAAAACCGTTGTGCTGGCTGCTGCGCTGATGATGAGCCTGCAGAGTGCTGACGTCGTTGCTGCTACCAAACAGCAAGCGCCCAGTCTGCAGAAAGTCTCGCTTCTGGGCGGGCGGCTGGTGTTTCGCTTGCCTAAGGAGTATGTGAAAAGCCCGATGCCTGAGATTGATGACAAGGCCAGGGCGGCGGGTGTGACGGGTTCGCTGTACATGAACAAGGCGGCCAAGCGGGTGGTGATTATCACTGAGACGCCGCTGGATGCCGGGCAGAAAGTGTCCAGCAATGACAAGGCGACGCTGGACGGAATCATTGCTGCGACCATTGAGCAGCAGAAGGCCAGTTATCAGAACTTCAAAAAGCTCGGCGAGAAGAAAATGGTGCGGCGCGGCCTGGGCGTGCGGCAGCTGGACATTTCCGGCAGCGTCGATGGGGGCAAGGTGTTGAGCACCACCGTGACGGCCGCAGCAGGCAAGCGCACGGCGATGGTCAACGTGATCTCCCTGGAGAAAGACGCTAAAGCCCATGGGGAGTTGTTGAAGACGATTACCGATAACAAGAAGTGATAATTGCTGCTTTAAGGCTGCGATTGACGCCTTGAAAGCAGCATTTATCCAGCGAAGATTTAGCGCCGCCCTTCCACCAGCATTTTCACCGCCAACCCGCAGAGCACTGTGCCCATGAGCCATTTCTGGACCATTGCCCAGGTTGGGCGCTGGGTGAGGAAGACGGCGATGGAGCCTGCAGCCAAGGCGATCATGGCGTTCACGCTGAGACTGATAAGCATCTGAAAGAAGCCGAGGATCAGCGATTGGCTCAGTACGCTTGCACCGCTGTCGAGGCTGATGAATTGCGGTAGCAAGGACAGGTACAAGACCGCGACTTTCGGGTTGAGCAGGTTGGTCATCAGCCCCATCAGGAATAGCTGTTTATTGCTGTCCCGAGGCAATTCCTTGACCTGGAACGGTGAGCGGCCGCCGGGCTTGAGTGCCTGCCATGCCAGGTACAACAGGTACAGCGCTCCGGCGTAGCGCAATGCGTCGTAGGCGTAAGGGACCGCCATGACCAGGCCGGTGATGCCGAATGCAGCGCAGAGCATGTAGAACAGGAAGCCGAGCCCAACGCCACCGAGGGAGATCAACCCGGCTTTCGGGCCCTGGGAGATGGAGCGGGAGATCAGGTAGACCATGTTCGGCCCCGGTGTGAGGACCATGCCAAGGCAAATCAGGGAGAAGGTGATGAGGCTTGGGAGCTCTGGCATAAAGTGTTCTGGCATGGCGACTTCCGGCTGTCTTGGGGTGTGGTGGCTGAAGCTTACGCTAAGCGGACAGAATTTCGCAGAAGCCTGTAGGGGAGTTTGTGTTCCTCCGGAAGAGCCGGTCCCCCGGAGCTGACTCGCTGCGCCAGGCGTGCCGCGTACCCCTGTGGGAGCGGTGCTTGCCCGCGAAGAACGATGACGCAGTAGGGCTGATGAACCGGGGTGTCTGGTTCGCGGGCAAGCCTCGCTCCAACGGAAAACTCAGTTGCCTGTTGGAGCCGAGCTTGCTCGCGAAGAACGATGACGCGATGCGCCTGGTGTGCCGCGTACCCTTGTGGGAGCGGTGCTTGCCCGCGAAGAACGATGACGCAGTAGGGCTGATGAACCGGGGTGTCTGGTTCGCGGGCAAGCCTCGCTCCAACGGGAAACTCAGT
>NZ_JPQU01000077.1 GCF_000737245.1 Pseudomonas syringae
GAACGCGTGGGCCTGACCGATAACTTCTTCGAGCTGGGCGGGCATTCGTTGCTGGCGGCTCAGGTGATCGCCCGGATCAAGCATCAACTGTCGGTGGCTGCCGGTTTGCGTGACCTGTTCACTGAGCCGCAGCTGCAAGGTTTTGCGGCGCGGCTGGCAGGGCAAAGCAGCGAAACTGTCGATTCACCAAGCGTTGAGTTAGTCGCGGCAGACGCAGGGTCAACGTCCCCTTTATCTCTGGCCCAGCGGCGTTTGTGGGTGGCCGAGCAGTTCAGTTCCGGCAGCGGCGCTTACGGCATGCCGTTGGCGTTGCGCTTGCGCGGCGCGCTGGATATCGACGTATTGAGAGACAGCTTCGCCGCCGTCATCCAGCGTCACGAGGTGCTGCGCACCCGTTACACGGCTGATGACGAAGGCGATCCGGTTGCCATCGTTGCGCCTCATGTTGCCCTTGAGCTGCCGGTGCTGGACCTCAGCCATTTGCAGCGCATGGAGCAGGAAGCGCGGGTGGCCGAGGCGACGCTGAACAACACCCGACAAGCCATCAGTCTTGAGCGGGCACCGTTGCTGCGCGCTCAGTTGTTGCGGCTGTCGGCCAGCGAGCACGTGTTGCTGTATTCCATGCATCACATCATCTCCGACGGCTGGTCCATGTCGGTGTTGATCAGCGAATTGGTCGAGCATTACGCGGCTCTGCAGCATGCAAGCGAATCTCCGCTGCCGCCTTTGCCCGTGCAGTATTCCGATTACGCCCGCTGGCAGTTGGAACTGGAACGTGCTGGCGTGCTGGCCGAGCAGGGGCGGTATTGGCAGAAGGCGCTGGCTGGCAGCTCCGGAGCCCTGCCGCTGCCCATGGACTTCCCACGTCCGGCCCATGCTTCGTATGCCGGTTCCAATCTGCAATTCAGTATCCCCGGGGATTTGCGGCTCAAGCTCGAAACGCTGTCCCGAGGCGCGGGCGTGACGCTTTACAGCACCTTGCTTGCTGCGTTTCAGGTCCTGTTGCATCGCGTCACTGGCAGCGATGATCTGCTGGTGGGGGCCGATGTCGCGGGTCGTCAGCGCCCGGAGCTGGAAAGCCTGATCGGCTTTTTCGTCAACATCTTGCCACTGCGTTCACGGTTCGACGCCGAGCAGTCTTTTGCATCGTTCTTGGCCGCCACCCAGGACACTGCCCTGAGTGCTTTCGAGCAGCAGGATTTGCCCCTGGACATGATCGTCGAGGCCTGCGGCGTGCCCCGGCAGCGAGGCGTCAATCCACTGGTGCAAGTGCTGTTCGTGATGAACAACCTGCCGCTCGCCAATGCCGCCATCGAGGGTATTGCCGTGGAAGTGCTGCCCACTTTGGGGGGCTATTCGAAATTCGACATGGCGCTGTTCCTCGATCAAAACGACGGGCAGTTGCTGGGCACCTGGCAATTTGCGAGCGACCTTTTCAAGCCCGAACGCATCCAGCAACTGCTCGGCGGTTGGCTGGACGTTCTCGATCACATCGTGCGTGACCCGGACATCAAATTAAGGGAGATCAACGTGGCTAGCCATAGAGCAAAGCATAGAGCAGGGCATAACCCAGGGCATGACGCAGCGTTGCCTGTCAGCACTCAAGTACCGGCCAAGCCGAAGCTCGACAAGTTGAGTTCGTTTCTGAAGAAGCCCGGCAAGCCGGCTAACCAGAGTGCAGCGCCGCTGTTCCGCGAGTCGCCGATGGTGCCGGGTCAGCCGTTCCCGCTGTTGGTTGAGCCGGTGGATGCGGGGCTGGATTTGATCGAGTGGGTCAAAGCCAACCGGCCGCTGATCGAGCAGAAACTCTCGAAACACGCTGGTCTGTTGTTCCGGGGGTTTCAGCTCAATGACATCCACGCCTTCGAGGCATTTGCCGAAGCGGTGCAGCCGGGTCTTTATGGGCAATATGGCGATTTGCCGAAGAAGGAGGGGGGCAAGAACACCTATCGCTCCACGCCCTACCCGGAAAAGAAAATGATCCTGTTCCACAATGAAAGCTCGCACCAGGATCGCTGGCCGCGCAAGCAGCTGTTCTTCTGTGAGCAACCTTCACCGGTGGGTGGCGCCACGCCGGTGGTGGATTGCCGCCTGATGTATCAATCATTGCCTGTCGAGTTACGCGAGCGCTTCGAAAGCAAAGGGCTGCTCTATGTGCGCACTTTTGCCGACAAGCTGGACGTCTCCTGGCAACACTTCTTCAAGACCGAACAACGGACCGAAGTCGAAGCCCGCTGCAAGGCGGCAGGCATTCAGTGGCAGTGGCTGGAGAACGACGAGCTGCAAATCCGGACCCCGTGCCCGGCGATCATTCGTCACCCGGTGACCGGTGAAAAGAGCTTCTTCAATCAGGTGCAGCTGCACCATATCTATTGCCTGGACCCGGATGTGCGCGACGACCTGCTGGCTCTGTTCGGCGAACAGCGCATGCCCCGGCACGTCTATTACGGCGACGGCTCGCCCATTGAAGATGCGGTGATGGAGAAAATCGGCGAGCTGTATGAGCAATGCGCGGTGCGTTTCGCCTGGCAGAAAGGCGATGTGATCCTGCTCGATAACATGCTCGCCGCGCATGCCCGTGATCCGTTTGAAGGGCCGCGCAAGATCGTCGTTGCCATGGGCGAAATGATCGAACGTGGCGCACTGCAACAGACAAAACATCCGCGGATGGAACAACAAGGGACTGACGCATGAACACCCTCGATGAAATGACGACTGACGTTGGCCTGGCACTGTTGGCTGAGCAGCAGGCCTGGGTTCAGGCCGCGCGGGAAGGAGCAAACTGGGGCGAGGCCGGGTATTTTCTGCGGGTCGAGGTGCAAGGCGAGCTAGACCCTGAGCGGGTCCGGACAGCGCTGAATGGTTGCCTGCAAAGGCAGCCGTCGCTCACCACTGCTCTGCGCGCGGTGCCCGGTTATCACGGTCTGCGTCAGTTTGCTGGAGCGGGTACGCAGCCTTTGTCTCTGACGGTTCATGCCCTTGAAGAGCCGCCGACTGTGGTCGAGCAACGCGAGCAGCAGTGGTACGCGCGCCCGTTCCGACTCGAGGAAGGAGCGTTTGTCCAGACGTTGTTGCAGCGTATTGAAAACGGGCACTGGCAATTGCTGCTCGGGGTCGCCCGGTGCGTGGCAGATCAAGGCAGCTTGATGATTTTGCTCGGCGAATTGATCGTGGCCTATGAGCACGGTGCGCAGCCGGTTGATGAGGAACAGGCGCAGTTTGATCAGTATCTGGAATGGCGCAGCGAGGTGGTGCAAGACGAAGATGCCGAGGCAGGCAAAGGGTATTGGCAGGCGCAGTTGGAAGCTGGGCAAAGTATTTCCCCTGACTTGCCGGAGCGGCTGCGCAGCGGGATTGATCGTGACCGCAGTCAATCCTTGCCAGCCATCCTAGATGCCCAATTAGTCACCGGACTGAATGCCTTGGCCACAGAGCAAGGCCGACCCGTCGAAGTGCTGTTGCAGGCTGCATGGTGGTTATTGCTGGCGAGGATCAGCGGTCGGCAAAGCTTCACCGGTGCCTGGCGCCATGACGCCAGGCATGACTATGAGTTTTTTGAGTCGACACCGGGGCTGTTCGAGAAAACCTTGCCGGTCAGCGTCAATCCGGACATGGAACAGCCGTTCCGCGCCTGGCTGAATCTCTTCGCCGGGCAATTGCAGGAACACATTACCTGGCAGGAATACTGCCCGGACTCGGCACCACTGTCTTTGGGTTACGCCTTTAGCGTGCAAACGGTCTTCAACCCGTTCGTATCACGCGGGCTGAAGTGGACGGCTACACCGGTGGATGCGTCTGCCGCGTCTTTTGAAGTGCTGCTCAACTTGCTGGTGGATTCGCACCCAGTACTGAGAGGGCTGCGCCTGGACTACCAGCCGGATCGTCACGCTGAAAGCGCCATGCAACGGCTGCTGGAGCAGTACCAAGTGCTGCTCGCAAGCATCGTCGCCAACCCTGAGATGGTCTTGGGTCAATTGAATCTGCTGGGTGAACAAGAGCACGGGACACTGCTGGCGCTTAATCCGCAGCCCATGGATTTCTCGGCGCAAGGGTTGTTGCCTGCGATCATCCGGCAATGGGCTGTGACCACGCCGAACGCCACTGCGCTGATGGTTGACGGGCAAACCCTCAGCTATGCCGAACTTGATCAGCAGGTCGCGCAACTGGCGGCCGGGTTGAGGGCCGAGGGTGTCAGTCAGGGTGGGGTGGTTGCCATCGCCTTGCCGCGCTCTTTCGCTCAGGTAGTTTCAATCCTTGCCAGCTGGCAGGCCGGGGCGGCCTATCTGCCCCTTGATCCTGCCTGGCCACACGCCCGCCAGCAGTTGATCATTGAGCAAGCCGGTGCGAGTCTGGTGCTGGGAGCGTTGGAGCCGCAGGGTCTCACCGGTTGCAAAGCCATGAGTTTTAGCGAGGCATTACAGCGCGGTGGTCAGCGTTCGCCAGTTGTGGCGACGGTCAGCCCTGAAGACGTCGCCTATATTCTTTTTACATCCGGCTCCAGCGGCCTGCCCAAAGGCGTGGTGGTAGAGCATCGGCAATTGCTCAATTACACAACAGGAGTATCCCGTCAGTTGGGGCTGGATGCCTGCCGGCATTTCGCATTCGGCTCCACGGTGGCGGCGGACCTTGGCAACACCACCCTGTTTGGTGCGCTGTACAACGGCGCAACGTTGCATATCGCCGATGACGTCACCATGCAGGATTCGCAGCTTTTCGCCGACTTCATCCAGAGGCGCAAGATCGATTGCCTGAAGATTGTGCCCTCGCATCTCAGTGCCTTGCTGGATGCGCCTCAGGCGACATTGCCCGCTGTGCTGGTGTTGGGGGGCGAGGGCATGTCCGCCGGTTTGGTGGAACGGGTGTTGCAACTGCGCAGCGACTGCCGGTTGTTCAACCATTACGGCCCCACCGAGGCCACGGTCGGTGTGCTGGTCCATCCTGTTACCTTGGCGGATGCTCAGCTGCCAGGCATTGGTTTGACTCAGGTGCTGCCGAACAATCAGGTCTACATCCTCGATGCGCAACAGCAATTGGTGGCCAGTGGCGAGTTGGGTGAGCTGTATATCGGCGGGCAGCAGTTGGCTCGGGGATATCTAGGCCAGACTCAGGGCGAGGATCAGGTGTTTATCGATAACCCCTTTGTGCCCGGTGAGCGTTTGTATCGCAGCGGCGATCTGGCGCGCTATCGGGCCAGCGGTGGTATCCAGCTTTATGGTCGCCGGGATCAACAAGTCAAGGTTCGGGGCTTCCGTATCGAGCTGGCGGAAATCGAAGCGCAGATCCTGCAACTGCCCGATGTCAGCGAAGCGGTGGTGATGCTTGATCAGGTGTCCGGCGAACCGGTGGCCTTTGTGGTTCCGGCTCCCGGTGTTGCGCTGGACGATCTGGCTTCGCTCACGGCTCAACTGACGCAGCGTTTGCCAGCGGTCATGCTACCGGGGCGTATTCAGCCACTTGAACGCATGCCACGGCTGGCCAATGGCAAAGTGGATCGGCAGGCGCTGCAAGCTTTGCAGCCCACGCAGTCAACGCAGGCCTATGTTGCGCCCCGTGATGCGCTTGAACAGCTGATCGCCTCACGCATGGCGCAATTGCTGGGGCAAGAGCGGCTGAGTATCGATCAGGACTTTTTCGCGGCGGGCGGGCATTCGCTGCTGGTGATCAAGCTGGTGGCTGGAGTTCGCAAGCTGTTGCAGTGTGAGATCCAGCCGGGACTGGTCTTCGACAACCCGACACCCGCTGCGCTCTCGCTGGCCTTGCGGAGCCTTGAAATCACCCCCGGTCAACTGGAAAAAACCGCCCGTGCACGCCTGCAACTGGACGCCATGAGCCCTGAGGAAAAGGCGCAAATGCTCGAAAAGGCGCGCCAGGGAGCGTGATCCAGCTTTTGTAGGAGCTGCCGAAGGCTGCGAACAGCGGTGTGCCATACGCACCGCGCTCGCCCCTTCCCTGTAGGAGCGCGCCTGAACTGGTCAAGTAATCACGGACACCGGTTACGGTTTATGCCGCTTTTTTC
>NZ_JPQU01000078.1 GCF_000737245.1 Pseudomonas syringae
TCATGAAAAACACCCCAGAGGTTGGACGGGTGTCCAACTTTTGGGGCGCACTTCACGTCCTTGTGGGAGCGAATTCATTCGCGAAGGCGCATGTTCAGACACAGCAAAAGCCCGAGGAGAAATCTCGGTTAGAATGCGCCACCCGACCGCAAAGATATTCATCTCCCCATGACCGATACCAAAACCCCTACTCCTCCACGCGTCGCCATCATCGGCGGTGGCCCTGCCGGGTTGATGGCGGCTGAGGTGCTGAGTCAGGCCGGGATCAAAGTCGATCTGTATGACGGCATGCCTTCGGTGGGGCGCAAGTTTCTGCTGGCCGGGGTCGGTGGCATGAATATCACTCATTCCGAGCCTTATCCGGCGTTTCTGGCCCGCTATGCCGAACGCGCCCCCGAAATCGCGCCGCTGCTGCGCAGCTTTGATGCTGACGCCCTGTGCGAGTGGATCCACGGCCTGGGGATCGAAACCTTCATCGGTAGCTCCGGACGGGTTTTCCCCAAAGACATGAAGGCCGCTCCGCTGTTGCGCGCCTGGCTCAAGCGTTTGCGCGACGCGGGCGTGACGATCCATACCCGCCATCGCTGGCTGGGTTGGGATGCCGAAAACAACTTGCGTATCGCCCACCCCGAAGGCGAAACCACCGTCAAAGCCGACGCCGTCTTGTTTGCGCTGGGCGGTGCCAGCTGGTCGCGACTGGGCTCCGATGGTGCCTGGCAACCGTGGCTGGAGGAGCGCGATATTGACGTTGCCCCGCTGCAAGCCTCCAATTGCGGCTTCGAAGTGACGCAATGGAGCGACTTGTTGCGCAGTAAGTTCGCCGGTGCGCCGTTGAAGAATATCGGCATGGGCCTGCCCGGCCAGACACCGCGGCTGGGCGAATGTGTCGTCACTGAAACCGGTGTAGAAGGCAGCCTGATCTACGCTTTATCGGCGCAGATCCGCGAACAAATCAATCAGGATGGTGTATCGACCGTCCTGATTAATCTGCTGCCTGGCAAGACCGTCAGTGCGATACAGAAAGCATTGGCCAAACCCCGTGGTTCACGCTCGATGTCGAAGCATTTACACAGTCAATTGGGCGTTGATGGGGTTAAAGCCGCCCTGTTGCGTGAACTCGCTCCACGTGAGGCTTTCGACGATCCAGCCCTGCTGAGCCAGGCCTTGAAAGCCCTGCCGCTGCAATTGGTCAAAACACGACCACTGGACGAAGCGATCAGCACGGCAGGCGGTGTAACCTTCGCCGCCATGGACGAGCGCCTGATGCTCAAGCAATTGCCCGGCGTATTCTGCGCAGGAGAAATGCTCGACTGGGAAGCGCCCACCGGTGGTTACCTGCTGACGGCCTGTTTCGCCAGCGGGCGGGCGGCGGGGCTTGGAGTGGTGCAATGGCTGAAATTACAAGCGCTGGCTTGACTCATCATGAGAGCGAGCTTGCTCGCGAAGGCGTATTTCAAACCTCAGAAAATGTTCAGCATGTACCGGCACCTTCGCGAGCAAGGTGGAACGCCACCCCGGTCGCTTCCACAATTGATCTCACAGGCCCCGACTTCAGGATGACCCCATGAACCTCGAAGAACTCACCCAACGCCTGCATCGCATCCGCGATCAAAACGACTGGCAGCAGTTTCATAGCCCGAAGAACCTGGCGATGGCGGCCAGCGTGGAAATGTCCGAACTGGTCGAGATATTTCAATGGCTCACTGAAGATCAATCCCGTCAGTTACCCCCCGAAAAGCTGGCCCATGCCGGGCAGGAAGTGGGCGACATCATTCTGTATCTGCTGCTGATGTGCAGCGAGCTGGGGATCGACATGGACACCGTGGTACGCAGCAAGCTGGCGGACAGTGAACGCAGGTTCGCCAAATGAGTGATCGTCATTTCGACCAACTGGCCACGCGCTTCGCGGAAAAAATCTACGGCGGGGCCAAAGGTGCGATTCGTCTTGCGGTGTTGCAGGCTGACCTGACGGAAGCCCTGCCCGAGCGGCCGTTGCGGGTGCTGGATATTGGCGCAGGCCTGGGGCACATGTCGCTGTGGCTGGCTGAGCGTGGCCATGATGTCACTCTGGCTGAACCGGCCGCCCCCATGCTTGACGGCGCTCGTCAGCGCTTCGCCGAAGCCGGACAGACTGCTATCTTCATCCAGGCGCCCTGGCAGGACCTGCCAGAGCAACTTCATGAGCCTTATGATCTGGTGATCTGCCATGCAGTGCTGGAGTGGCTGGCAGAACCGCATACGATCCTGCCGGTGCTGCACAAGCTGACCAAGGCCGATGGTTGGCTGTCTCTGGCGTTCTACAACCGCGATGCGCTGATCTACCGCAACCTGCTCAAAGGTCACTTCCGCAAGATGCGCAAAAACGATATGGCCGGCGAGAAGCAAAGCCTGACACCTCAGGAACCACTGGATCCCCGGGAGCTGGCGGCGCAACTTGAGGGCCTGTGGCGGGTCGAAACCCAGAGTGGTGTCCGCGTGTTTCACGACTATATGCCGGTGGAATTCCAGGCCAAGGTCAAACTGGAGGATCTGCTGGAGATGGAACTGGCCCATCGTCGGCATCCTGCCTACGCAGGGCTGGGACGCTACTTGCATTGGGTTTGCCGGCCGATCTGACCGACTCAACGTTTATCTGTCCTCTAAAGCCATTGGCGGAGGTCATCATGCAACACCGCATCGCTGTGTTAATGCTCTGCCTGGGTCTCGCGGCCTGCCAGAGCGACAACCCTTATCAAGCCAGCTCCAGGCCGATACCACCTGCTCCTGCCGAAGCCAATATGGGCATCGACATGAGCGCCTACCCCGCCGCGCCCCGTGACTACGGACGCTATCGCAACTGGAGCTGGCTCAATGGTCGGCTGCCGGGCGGGTCGGCCTGGGCTGATTCGGCACAGATTGCTGAAGCAGTCAGCAATGGCCTTGACCAGCGCGGCCTGCGCCCTGCCCGAACAGCCCAGGCAGCGGATCTGGCCGTGACCGCCGAAACCCGTCTGGAAACCCGGCTACGCCAGGTCCGCGACGACTATTACGACCCGTATTACGGTGGTGCCGGCCTGGGCTATGGCCGTGGCCCTTACTACGACGGCTATCGCTATGGCGGCTATGCAACAGTACCCATCGTGCGGACTTATCAAGAGCAAGTGGTGGTAATCAACATCAGCCTGTTCGACGCCCGCAGCGGTCAACCCGTGTGGAGCGCCAGCGCCGAGACCCGCAGCGACGGCGATCAATCAGCGCGCGCCAAGGCCCTGCGACAGGCTGTGCAAAAAGCGTTGACCGCGTATCCTCCTTCCTAATATTTCCGGAGAACTGCCATGTTCCGCCGTCTTGCTATGTTGTCCATGTTGCTGATGCTCGGCGCCTGCCAGACCAACCAGGTCAGCCGTGATTTCGATGCTCAACGCGACTTCGGCGGTTATCGCAGCTGGGCCTGGAAAGAGCCGGCCATGCAATACCAGCCTGACGATCCGCGGATCAAGAGCGATCTTACCGAGCAGCGCATCCGCCAGTCGGTGAGTGATCAACTGGACCAGCGCGGCCTGCGACACGCGCCAGCGGGAGCCCGTGCCGATGTCAACGTGCAAGCCTGGCTCATCGTGGAAAACCGCCAGCAATTGGTCAGCACCAACTATGGCGGCGGTTGGGGTCCTTGGGGCGGATATGGCTACTGGGGCGGCCCGGTCAGCAGTGAAACCCGCAGCGTGGATTACAAGGTCACCACCTTGCAGATCGACCTGTTCGACGGCAAGGACGGCAAACTGATCTGGCGCGGCAGCACCGAGCAGATCCTCAGCCAGAGCAGCGCCAACCCCGCCGAGCGTGAAAACCTCATCCGCCAGACCGTGACGAAAATCCTCGAGCAGTATCCGCCGCGTTGAGTCCAATCGCGATCGTCTGTTGGAGCCGGGCTTGCCCGCGAAGAACGATAACGCGGCGTGTCAGATAGACCCCACCGCCTGCTTCGCGGGCAAGCCTCGCTCCAACAGAAAGTCCGCCTAACCCCTGTGGGAGCGGTGCTTGCCCGCGATACTGGCGACGCGGTCTATCAGACAAACCCAGGCGACCTTATCGCGGGCAAGCCTCGCTCCAACAGAAAGTCACCTAACCCCTGTGGGAGCGGTGCTTGCCCGCGATACTGGCGACGCGGTCTATCAGACAAACTGAGGCGTTCTTATCGCGGGCAAGTCGGAATGCCGCCCACGGGCTCCGACAGAAAGGCGCACTCCCCAAGCCTTGACTACACTCCCCTTCACTGAGGGTGAGTTAGCGATGGTTGTGGCCAAAGGAGTGCTTGATGTCTCCCCTGAACAGGTATGTCTGCGATCGCGGACGGCAGTGTGGTGCCATTGGTTTGCTGGCGGCGATTACCCTGGCGCTTGCGGCGTTGTGCATGTTGGTAGTGGTCGACAGCGGACGCCTGTTTCTGGAAAAACGCTCACTGCAACGGGTCGCGGATGTCGCGGCGCTGGAGGCGGCCAGTCGCAAGGGTAATTGTCTCGTCGCCACGGGCATCGACAGGCAGGCCACGACCTACGCCAGCCAAAGCGCGATACGCAACGGATTCACCCCAGGCACCGAGGGTCGCACCCTTGCCACCCATTGCGGCTCCCTTGCCCTTGACTCCAACAGTCGCAGAATCTTCACCGCAGATTCCAGCAAGACCGAGGCCATTCAAGTCACGGCCAGCCATACCGTACCCCGCAGCATCGCCGCAGGTATTGGCGCGATGTTCGATTCGTCACCCATGCCAGTGGATGTTCAGTTGAGCGCCACGGCGGTGGCGGCAGCCGAACCACCACTGGCATCGCTGTCGATTCGCAGTGCCGCCCTCGTCATTAACTCGACGACCGCCCCCCTGCTCAACGCAGTGATCGGCTCAATGCTGGGCGGCAACCTGAATCTCTCAGCCGTCAGCTGGAATGGCATCGCCAATACCAGGCTCAACCTGCTCGACTACCTAGACAAGCTCAAGACCGAACTCAACCTCACAGCAGTGGGCTATGACGAAGTACTCGCCACCCATGTCGCCGCCGACAAGTTGATTCAGGTGATGCTCAACGTTCTGCAAACCAGCGGCACGCTCGACAGCCGGATCACCCTTGCCGACCAACAAGTATTGGCGGCCGCAGCAGGGAAAACCCTATTGTCGCTGGGCAAGCTGATCAGTATCCAGAGCGGAACCGACGTGGCGGCCTTCAAGGCGGACCTCGGTCTGTTGGACGTGATACAGAGCCTGGCGCAACTGGCCAACAAACAAAATGGCATCGCAGCCACCGCGCAGGTTGGTCTGCCCGGACTGTTGAACCTCAAGATCGAAACCAAAGTCATCGAGCCACCACAGCTTTCAGCTATCGGCGACCCGAGCAAAATCAACCCCGCGGTCCCTGTCCAGAACGATCCGAACAGAATCTATGTGCGCACCGCCCAAATGCGTGCGCTGGTGTCGGTGGACCTGCCGGTACTGGGTTCAGGTGCAACCTTGCCGTTACTCAACAAAGTCACGTCTCTGGTGGGCAGCCTGACGCCAGTCCTCAACAGCGCTTTGGGCCTGGATATCAAGGGTCTGCTCAGCAGCGCTACATGCCTGTTGGGGGCAAGTTGCATGGTGACGGATTTCCGCCTGCTCAACACCTCCAGCCCCAGCAACGCTGGCCCGCGCATAGACCTGAGCCTGTCGCTGTCCAGCGCGGAAAGTTACGTCACCGGCTACAGCTGCAACAGTAATACCGATAAGAGCCTGACGTTTAACACCCATACGGCGCTGGTCAGCGCGAAACTCGGACTGATCGACGAGGCTGCAGCGTTCCCCGCCAGCACCGACCCAGCAGCCATCGTTGCCAAGCCCATTCCGGTAGTCAACATCACTACCCAGACCTGCACACAAATCCTCGGCATCCTGGGCAATTGTTCGACCCCCATTAATTTTGGCGGTGGAGGAGTCGGGATCAGTTTCAATACCGTGGACAAATCGCCTCTGGGCAGCCTGTCCTCGACCAGCATCACGGTCAGGGCACCCAACCTCCCAGAGATCGGGGAGACACCACATTACGAAGCAGGCGCAGCATCCAGGCTACCCAGCACGCTGCTTGACGGGGTGGTCTCCGGAGTGAAAGTGGATGTTTACAAGGCTGTGACCCCGACGATTCTGGGCAATGTAATAACCGGCGCGGCCTCGCTGCTGAGCGCTGTTCTCGCCGAGCTGGATGGCATCGTCGACGGCGTTCTCAAGCAATTGCTGTCTACCGTCGTTGACCCGCTCCTCGCTGCACTGGGCGTCACACTCGCGCCAGCCGACGTCGGCAGCAACCTGAGTTGCAACTTCGGCCAGGCCACACTGGTGATCTAAGCCTGCGTCCTCTTCAACCATAAATAGCTGTCAGGATTGGAATGCTTTTGCAGTAGGAGCGCGCTTGCCCGCGATGCGGTGTGTCAGCAAAAAGTCTGTTGCCTGACCTGACGCTATCGCGGGCAAGCGCGCTCCTACAGGGTCCCGGGGTGTCAGGACGACGACGCTCCCCCGATCGGTAACGTAATCACAAACCGGGCACCTTCATCGACATTGCTGACACTCAGTTGCCCGCCCATCTGGTCGACGATGCCGTAGCTCACCGACAAGCCCAGGCCGGTGCCGACGCCGATTTCCTTGGTAGTAAAGAAGGGTTCGAAGATGCGCTCCAACAGACGCGGATCGATGCCGCCGCCGTTGTCTTGCACGGACAGTACAATGTGCCGCTCATCCTGCTCTGCGGTAACGCTGATCCAGGGTTGCAACTCGCGGTCCTTTTCCTTGCGTGACAACAGCGCGTCGCGGGCGTTGACCATCAGGTTGATCAGGACCTGTTCCAGTTGATCGACGTGGCCCATGACTTGCCCGGTGATGCTCATCTCGCCCACACGAATGTCCACGCCCTTGCCCTTCATGCCTTCGCTAAGCATCGACAAGGTGCCTTCCACCGCCTGCATGGGGTCAAACAATCGCTCCTCGACCTCGGACCTGCGACCGAAAACCCGCATGTGGTCCACGGTCCTTGCGGCTCGCTGGACCTGAGTGTCGATGCGCTTGAGTTTTTCCGTGAGGTATTCGATATCCGCCTCGCCGTTACCCAGTCGCTTGAGCACGTTGACCACCGCCATACGCATGACGTTGAGCGGCTGATTGATCTCATGGGCCAGGCCTGTCGCCATTTCCCCCAGGGTAGCCATCTTCGCGCTCTGATTGAGCTGCATACGCGAGCGGCGCACGTCAGTGTTGTCGCGGCCCACCGCCTGAACTTCAATCAACTTGCCCTGCTCGTTGAACACGCCACGGTCTGCCCAGACCCACCAGGCGAATTCACGGCCCGGCAGTTCAAGACAGATTTCCGCATTGCTCATCGGCGCTTCTGGGGTCAGCGTGCCGATGCGCTGTACAAAGGCTTCGCGCTGCTCCTCGGACATCCAGTCACCCAGATTCACCCCCACCAACTGCTCGGGCGTGCACTCCATGTAGCTGGCCAGCGGCCGGTTGCCGAAGCTCAGGATCAGGTCTGGCGTGTAGCGACAAATCATCGCTGGCGAATCCTCCACCAGAATCCGGTAACGCTCCTCGCTTTCGCGCACCCGCTCGGTGGCCAGAGTGGCGTCCGTCACGTCCAGCCACAAGCCCACCACTTCCAGCGGGATGCCCAGATCGTCACGTAAAAGCTTGGCCTCATCGAGCAACCAGTGATAAACCCCGCCCTTGTCGCGCAGGCGATAACGACGACTGACGAAACCTTCGCGCAGTAAATGCCGGGTGCGTTCGAACCAGATCTCGCGATCATCCGGATGAATGTATTCGCTGAGCTTACCGCCGACACAGTCCTCAAGGGTCCAGCCCAGCAGCGGCCGCAAACTGTCGCTGAAGAAAGTCGGTTCGAGATTGCCCTGATCGTAGCGCTGCACATAAATCACCGCCGGGGAGCTGGCGATCAGGTTATCCAGCCGCGCGTGGGCGACGGCGGCTTCGGTTTCCTGGTTTTTGATATCACTGACATCCAGCATGAAGCCCAACACCCGGCGCGTCTGACCTGTGCCCACGGTTTGGCCCTGAATCCGGAACCAGACGGTTTCCTGCGCCGCATCGGGCTGCTGCAGACGCACGCAAAACAGCATCGAGGTGTCGGTGTCGCGCAGCTGCGCCAGACGGCTGGACAATTCTTGACGGTCTGCCGGGTGGATCAGGCTCAGCCAGTCCAGCCTCGACATGCATTCTCTGGCCTGAAGCGTGCGCGCCAGTTGTGGGGCAAGGAGCATTTCATCGCTGGCTGGCAGAAACTCCCACCAGCCAGTGCCAAGCAAATCCTGTAGCACCGACAGCCGTTCGACGTGGTGCCGATTGCTTTGGTCCGACAGCCTGAACAACACCGGTCCGGCCAGCGCTGAACTGAGATTGAGCCACTCGCGCTCGCTCAGATCCGGCGCCTGTTGCCAGGCGCGATAGAAACCGAATAGCAGCCACGCTTTGGGCACCCCGTCGCGACTGTGTGGCAGGGCAAAGCCATCGGCATTGCCGAACGGACCTTGCAAGGCAACCAGCTCCTCGTTGGAAGTGAAGTCCAGTTGATGCGCGATACTGGCGTCGAGCCGATCGAGACCCGTGCCCAGCCGCTGGCCGGTCTGCCACAGTTCCGGGGCACTGTGGGCGCTGTAACGAGCGTAAACGCGCCAGCCCGCCCCACTGCTGTCCGGCAAGGCCAGCGCCAGACACGGCACGTGCCACAGTTGCGCCAGTTCCTGAAGCTGCTCGACCACCACTTCCAGCAGGCGATCAGCACTGCAGACGCGAATCCTTTCGGCGACCTGTCCGGCCATGCGCAGGCACTGCTGCCGGGTACGCGCGGCGCTGGCCTCCTCCATCAGGTCGCTGATGTCGAGCAACTGCAACAGCCAGTTTTCGCCCCGGGCCTGCACCCAGCCGCGGGCATGCAAGGTATGACCTTCCCCGGCATTGAAATCCAGATCCAGCATGTGGCCTTGCCAGTCTTGCGGCTCGCCTTCTACCACCAGGGCGCTATTGGGCAGCAGTAGACTGATCAATCGCTGATTACTGACATTGGCCTCGATCAACCCCAGACGCAGCAGCAGCGAAGCGCTGATATTCAGGACTCGGCCTTCTTCGCTCAACAGCAGATACCAGCCAGCCCCGATGGGTTCAGGTTCCAGGGATGACGGGTGTCCTGCGGGAGCAACGGGTGCTTCAGTGCGCCCCAACCAACGACTCAGAAGGGTTTTATCAAGGGACAAGTTGAAGGCTCGCTTCAGCAGAAAGGTAGGTCGGCAGGCGAGGTATCTCACCGATGACGGGCAGGCTCAATACGGGCAGGATTTGATGCAGGTTTTCTTTCGGGTAGGCAATGCTCGCCTTGAGCACACCAGCAGTGTAGGTAACGTAGGTGAACTGCTTTACGTCCTGGGCCAGGGTCGCGGGCATCCAGTCCAGTTGTTGGGTCAGCACGCCTTGAGCCTGACTGACGATCAGGCTGCTGTAATTATTGATGGTGGGGCTCAGGGCCACGCTGCGACGCACCGCTTCACTGGTAGCCGCATTAAAAGACTGCATCATCAGCAACGGCAGGCTATAACTGACCAATGCATAGAAGACGCCAAAAAAGATAACAAAGACCGCCGCAAACTCAATGGCTGCAGCACCCTTTTGTTTCCGGCCACCTGGAGTTCGCTTAACGTTGTGCATGTCGACGTCAACCCTGACAGTGCTTCCTTAAACAGCATAGATACATTACGCAAGACAGGATGTTTTTTAAACATGGAATTAATCACCTTGATTGCCTGGCTGGCAATGTGTGCGATTCAAGATGCCCGCCAGCGACAGATTTCCAACGTATTAACCATCGGCGCCATTGTATTGGCGTTGATGTATTTATTGATGACTGGAGAAACCTGGCTGGGTGCTGCCGCCTCTGAAGGTGGAGTGGCGTTACTGCTCTCTTTGCTGCTGACCTTGCCAGGTTATCTGCTGGGCAAGCTGGGCGCAGGCGACCTCAAGTTGCTGGCAGCGCTGGCGCTGGCGACCGATCGTCTATTTTTGCTGGGTACGTTCATCGGGGCTGGCGTGGCGATACTGTTATGGTTTTTTATCCGTCAAAAATTCTTCACCCCTAACAATCAAGGACTTACGCAACCTGACATCCATACGAATGTGAGAGAGACAAATAAACACCCATTCGCACCTTTTCTGTTGGCCGGTTTTCTAATGACTCTGCTGGCTTTTCACCCGTCTTAAACTACGGTTAATACTATGTACATAGTGAGAAAGTAGGGCTAGGTTAATAGTTGAGTCATGCAAAAATCGCCTCTACGAACTGTCGTATGGATGAGGTGAATACAATTAAAGTCAGTGTATCTCGCACGAAGGGAGTTCCGCGTGATCAAGCAGTCGGCTATAAAAGTACTCGTGGTTGATGATCAACCCATGATTGTTGAAGAACTCGCTGAGTATCTAGAGAGCAGCGGTTACAAGTGTGTGCCTTGCTATTCCAGCAGAGACGCCCTTGAGCAGTTTCGCACTGATCCTGCCATTGGAATCGTGCTGTGTGACCTGGACATGCCAGAGCTCAATGGCATCGAACTGGTCGAGGCCATGAAACAGATTGCCGGCAAGCGTCGGGTGTTCGAGGCCATCATGTTGACTGGCCGCGCCGAGAAGCAGGACGTGATCAAGGCATTACGTGCCGGCATTGCCGATTACTACCAGAAGCCGATCAACCTCGAAGACGTGCTCGAAGGCATTCAGCGCCAGGAAGCGGCGCTGCAGGAGCGGCAGAAGAACTATCAGCAATTGGGCAATCTCAACGAAAAGCTGCAATTTCTCGCGGCGTCCATCGATGACCTGTATCAGGATCTGGATCGGGTGCAACGTTCGCCGCTTCTGGATTCAGCCGAGGCCGGGAACGTCGATGCCGAGCTGGACACCTGCGCACTATTCGCCCCGCTCTCGCCACGTCAGCAAGATGTGGCTCGACTGGTCGCCAAAGGCCAGACCAACTATCAGATTGGCTGCGAACTGGGCATTACCGAAAACACGGTCAAGCTCTACGTATCGCAAGTCTTGCGCCTGACCCATATGCATAACCGTACGCAACTGGCTCTGGCGCTGTCGCCCAATCGGCAGCGGGTGGGGGCTAATTAGCGGGTATGCCTGACGCCTGTGAATACAGCACTTGTGGGAGCGTGGCTTGCCCGCGATAAGGCTGGACGCGATTTAATTTAAAATCGCGGCGTCCCTATCGCGGGCAAGCACCGCTCCCACAGGTGAATAAGCCCGCATCTTCAAACTTCATTTATCCGAAATCTTCCCACCCTTTTCCTGCTCAAAAAACTCCGGAATCTCATGGCTGTAGCTGTTCAACCATCGCTGCAAACTGAGGTCGCGCTCTGCTGGCGTAGCGGTTTGCGGAATGGGCGACGCCGCCTTGGCGCTGGGTTGTAACTGCAACCAGGTTTCGGTCTGCTGCTGTTGCTTCGATGAGGGACCGGAGTCGATGGCCCAGGCGTTTGCGGCCAGGCTGAGCAAGGCGATAAATACGACTTTACGCTTCATGTCGGGCTCCTCTCCTGAGTATGCGACGGCTGTTTCAATTGCTGTGCCCTGATTTGGGCTTCGCCGACTTGCGAAGGCGAAAGCCCGGCGCGGGTGACCAGCTGCGCCGCCTGTTTCCAGTTGTCCTGATAGATCAGCAAGGTCACCAGATTCATCGCCGCCAGCGGGTCGGACTGCTTGAGTTCCATGGCGGTCAGAAACTGGAATCGGGCCTGATCGAGCTTCAGCTGATTGAGGTAAACCACCCCCAGGTCATTGCGGATTTTTTCGTCGGTCGGCGCCAGTTTGACTGCCGCCAGCAGATGCTCCTGCGCCTTGGCATGGTCACCCCGAGCGGCTGCCAATTGCCCCAGACCATGTTCGCCTTCGGCAGCGCGGCAAGTACCAAGCAGACTGCGATACAAGGGCTCGGCTTCGTTACTGCCCAACAGACGCAAGACCCGAGCCTTGCGTAAACGCACCTCGCCCAGGCTGTCCGGCAAGCTTTCGAGGTGAGCCAGGCTGGCGTGCAGGCGGCCTTCGTCAGCCATGTCCTGAGCCAGATTCAGCGACAGCTGCTGGTCGGAGTCAGGCTTGGGACATACGCCGGTGTTCAACGGCAATAACCACGGTGCACTGCCATCGCTGGCGCATCCGGTCAGCAGTGCAAGGGCCAGTGCAGCGATGAGGGTTTTCATTGTTTTATCCTTCCAAAACCTTGAATGGCAAATCCATTCCCTGTGGGAGCGGTGCTTGCCCGCGATAAGGTTGGATGCGATTCACTTTAGATCGCGTGGACCTTATCGCGGGCAAGCACCGCT
Source organism: Pseudomonas syringae (assembly GCF_000737245.1). Lineage (GTDB taxonomy): Bacteria > Pseudomonadota > Gammaproteobacteria > Pseudomonadales > Pseudomonadaceae > Aquipseudomonas > Aquipseudomonas syringae_J. Next base: position 12,379 of record NZ_JPQU01000078.1, read on the forward strand.
CCCACAGGAAATACACCTGTGTCGATTTCACGACCCCAACGCCCGGCTGATCGCGGTAAAACCAGGCCCTGCCAGCACAATCAGCAACGCCGGAAACAGAAACACCATCATCACCACCGACATTTTCGCCGACAGCTTGGAGATGTACTCCTGCAAGCGCGTCAGGCGACGGTCGTCGATCAGTTGCTTGAGCGACAGCAATGACTTCATCGCGCCCCCGCCCTGGTGAATCAGTTGATTGAGGATCACGCAGGTGTCGCTGAATTCGTCCACCGACAGCATCACCGCGGTCTTGCCCAACTCTTCACCGAGTTCGAGTCCGGAATCGACCCGCGTCAGAATCAGGTTGAGTTCCGAAGAGAGCACTGGCAGCAGTTCCTTGCCCTCGTTGCTGAGCACGCGCAATGACTGCTCCACTGCCAGGCCGGACTCAAAGAGGATGCGCAGCAACGGGATGAAGGTGGAGATCTCCACCGCGATCTGCTTCTGTCGACGCTGGGCGGCGATGGCCAGCAGGCGCTTGGGCAACAGGTAGCCCAGACCCAACGCGAACAAAGGAGCAACCAGCGGATGCTCGACATCTGGGAAAAACAAAAGCTGCACAAGGATCGTTATCCCAAGTGCCGCCGCGGGCACACCGATCTGGCACGCGGCATACAACGAGCGCTTGCTTGCCCGACGCCAGCCGATGCGGTTGAGCAACACCTGAGTCTCGTTATCCAGGCTGACCGTACGCCGCCCCAACGGTGTGTCGCCCAGCAAGCGCAGCCAACTGCCGATGCGGCTCTCGCGAACCATATGCCCTTGCAGACGCTGCACCACCTGACGCTCGTTGCGGCGCTGCCTGGCCAGATTGGCAACTAGCAGAACGGCAGCCGCGATCAGCATCAACGCACTCAGGATCAAGGCCATCTCAAATGCTCCGCAACATGCGCCATAGCGCAAGGCAACCCAGCAGTTGCATGGTGAAAGCCACCATCAGCATCATCTGGCCGCTGTCGTCGTGCCACATATGCATCAGATAATTCGGGTTTGTCAGCAGAAAGTAGCCCGCCATGCCCACGGGCAACAGCGCCAGCACCACGGCGGTCATGCGGGTCTCGCCGGTCATGGCCTTAAGTTGACGCACGGCCTGCTCGCGCTCGCGGATCAGCCGAATCAGGTTTTCCAGCAGTTCGCTGGCATTGCCGCCGTAACGATGGTTGACCTTCAAGCCCATGGCAAACAGGCGAAACTCGTCGCGTTCATAAAGCTCGGCAAAATCCCGGGTGGCCTCGGGCAGACTTACCCCCAGCTGCACGTTGCGCTGGATACGGCTCATGCCGCCCTTGAGGGGCTGGTTGGAGGCCTCGATGCCGTTCAGGACAGCATCGGACAAGGTGCGACCGGACTTGAGGCTGCGCACGGTGTGATCCAGCATCTGCGGCAGTTGTTCAATCATCCGCGCCACCCGCTTGCGATAGCGCCAACTGATGAACATGCGCAGTGCCAGCGGCGGGCCCAATACCCCAAGCACAATCCCGGGCATGCTGTCCGTCAACAGGCCAATCACGATAAACAGCGCCCAGATCAATACTCCGATAGACAAGCCTTTGGTGGGCAAATTGAGGCCAGCGCGCAAGAACGCCCGATTCACGCGCTCCAAGCCAGGCTTTCGCGTCTCCACTTCCGGCTGCCCCTCGGCCAGGCGCAGCATGATTTTTTCGCTGGCACTGCGGTTCAGGGCAAGCCGGAACAGATAGATCGCCGCCCCCAGAAACAGAAGGAAAACCAGACCCAACAGCAATCCCGCATTCATGGCGCTCTCCCTGGCTCAGTAGTGGGCACGCAGCTTGTCGCCAGCCGGGTTGACCGCTTCGCGCAGGAAGCCGTAACCGCTGCGTCGATCGAGGCGAAACAGGGTGTTGGTGACATAGACGTCGTCACGAATACCCACCACCTCCACCACCTCACTGACACAGCGCCGACCGTCCGGGAGACGTGTCAGCTGAATCACCACATCCAGCGCCGCGCAGATCATCTGCCGCAAGGTTTTCTCGGCAATCGAACGACCCGTCAGGCCCACCAGCGTCTCCAGACGCAGCAAGGCATCCTGAGCATTGTTGGCGTGCACCGTACTCATGGAACCGTCGTGGCCGGTGTTCATGGCAGTCAGTACATCGAGCACTTCAACACCCCGAATTTCGCCGAGGATGATCCGGTCCGGTCGCATTCGCAGGGCGTTGCGAATCAGGTCGCTGGCTCGAACTTCACCATGCCCTTCAGCGTTAGGCGGCCGGGTTTCCAGACGCACCACATGGGGGTGGCTCAGTTGCAGTTCCGCTACGTCTTCGATGGTGACCAGCCGTTGGTGCGGGCTGATCAACTGGCTCAGCACGTTGAGCAACGTGGTTTTACCTGTGCCGGTGCCGCCGCTGACCAGAATGTTGCAGCGCTTGCCCACCGCCTCTTCAAAGAAATCGAAAATCGATTGATCGATGGTCTGCATCGCCACCAGGTCTGCGCTTTTGAGCATGTCCTTGCGGAATTTTCGGATCGACAGACAGGGCCCGTCCAGCGCAATGGGCGGGATGATCGCGTTGACCCGGCTGCCGTCGGGCAGGCGCGCATCGACCATGGGCGATGACTCGTCCAGCCGCCGCCCGAGGGGCGCAAGAATGCGCTGCATCACCCGCTCGACATGATGCGAATCAATGAAACGCAAATCCGTGTGGTGCAGCACGCCATCGCGCTCGACGAAGACTTTGTTCGGGCCATTGACCAGAATTTCCGTCACTGAGCTGTCGCGCAGCAGCACTTCCAATGGCCCGAAACCGGTCAGTTCATCCACCAGCTCTTCGGCCAGACGCTCCATTTCATAGCGGGAAATCGCCAGCCGCAGCCGGCCGATGTACTCGGCGACTTTATCGGTGACGAATTGCGCGAGAACTTGCCGCGCGCCTTCCAGCAGATTGCGGCCGCTGTCTTCGATGGCATCAATGATGTAGCGATGCAGCACCAGTTTCAGCCCTTGGGGATCGCTGCCATCAGGCTGGTTGCGGGAGGCAACACCAAACAGTTTCTCCGGCATTATCTGCTCCCTCGTAGCCGACTGAACCAGCTCTCACTGGGTTTTTCCGCCCCGGCGGAATGCCGCGCCAGCTTCTCGCCCAAATTGCGCAAACCGGCGCACAGCGACTCACGGGGCGACAGTTCGAACAGCGGCACGCCCTGATTTTTGGCATTCAGGCGCAGCTCCGGACTGAAGGGCAGCACCGCCCGTGCCGACATATCGAAAGTCTTTTCCAGGGTCTCGGAATTGGGCGCGACGGTTTTAAGGTAGCGGTCGATGAGCAAGCCCGCATGCTGCAGTTTCATGCCCTTGCTGCGCCAGAGATTCAGCGTCGCCAGATTGCGCCGGCACTCCAGTACGCTCTGATCTGTGTACCACAGCAGTTGATCGCAATGGATGACCAGCGTGCGCAGTGCCTCGCTGTCGGGCTGCCCCACCAGATTGACCACCACATGCTGGAAGTGCTGACGCAACGAGCTGAGCAACATGTACAGCTCAGCCGCGCTGGACTGCTCCAGCCGGTCGTCCGCCTCGGTATACGCCAGGATGCGCAGGCCGCCGGCGTGGGTGGTAAACGCGCTGTCGATGAGCGTTGCATCAAGCCTGCGTAAATGGCGCAAGGCATCACCAAAACTGAAGGAGGATTCCAGGCCGAGCAGCGACAGGCTGTCACCCCGAGGCAAGCCCAGATCCAGCAACAACGTGCGCTGCCCGGTCTTCTGCACCACCAGCGCCAGATGGCTGGAAATCAACGCGCCGTCACCATCACATTGAGCGCCGTAGAGCATCGACAGGCCGCCGATATTCGGGTTTTGCGCCACCGGTGGCAGGCGTTTGGTCAAGCGCCGCACCAAGCCCGCCACTTCGCTGGAACGTGAACCGTAAGCCACGAAATCCCGGGCACCGGCGCGCATGGCGTTAAGCACCAGCTGGTTATCCATGCCGTCACCGAGGGCGACGATGGCAAGCATCGGCTTGGCTTCCAGCGCGCCTTCGATCAAAGCACTCTGCGCCATCAAATGCTCACGATCCAGGCCGACGAACACTACGCTGGCGAAGGTTACGTCCACCAGCGCCAGCAAATCATCAAGACTGCCAGAGCCCGCGCTGACCACTTGGCCCAGAGGTGCCAGCGCACCTTGCAGCCATTCCAGGTCGGTGGGGGTTCTGGTAATTGCCAGAAACGTCTGGCTCAGGCTCTGGCTCATTGCGACAACCCGCTGCGCTTGTCGAAATTGCCGTTTTCCAGGAAGTACATCCGCAGGAAACTCGGGTCGTAGTTGCGCAGTTGCTCGCCCGGCAAGGCAGGCAATTGGGCATTGACCGCCAGTGGCTGCACCAGATGCGGAGTGACGATCATCAACAGCTCGCTTTCCTCACGGTCAATGGTGGAGTTGCGAAACAACGCGCCCAGCACGGGGATGTCTCCCAGGCCCGGAAACTTATCCACAGAGGAAGAGTTGCGGGTCCGGATCAGGCCGCTGATCACAAAGCTTTCACCGTCGGCCAGGGAGATACTGGTGTCGGTGCGCCGCACGTTCAGGGCGGGCACTGTGGTCCCGGCGATCGTAACGCCAGCGCTGTAATCCAGCTCGCTGACTTCCGGCGCAACCTTGAGCAGGATGCGATCACGGCCCACCACCGTGGGTGTCACGGTCAGGCGCACACCGAACTCCTTGTACTCGATGGAAATACCGTTGCCCTCACCATTGGGCACCGGCACGGGAAACTCGCCGCCGGCCAGAAAACTCGCGCTCTGGCCATTCAACGCCACCAGGCTTGGACGCGCCAGGGTGTACGCGAAGCCGCTGCTTTCCATGGCATTGAGCATGCCTAACACTTTGCTGCTGCCGCCGCCCCAGACGATATTGAAGCTGTCGTTGTTCAGCGGAATCACGGGTTTGGCGGGGTAAATCCGGCCGATGCTGCCCGCCGTGGCGTCTGTCACTGAGGGCACGATGCCTGGCGTGACACCCAAGCCAGGCACAGTCCCTGGCCCGCCAAACAGAAAGTTGTTCGAGCCCTTGCCGAAGATCGACGTGCTGGCTTCCTTGAGCTTGGTGCGGTTGACTTCGACGAAGCGAATATCGGTTTGAACCTGGCTGGGCAACACTTCCCCACCCGCCAACATGACCTTGTCAGTCATCGCCGCCGTGGCCCGGCCACGGACGAACACCATGCTTTGCCGGGGTGACGCCGAACACGCGGTCCAGACCATCAGGCTGGTGGTGCCGGGCCCGACGCCGGTGAGCAGAAATCCGTCATTGCCAGCGACAAACACATCGGCAATTTTCGGATCGCCGACAGCAACCCGAGTGATCGCTACTGACGAGCGAATGTCCTGCTGCATGCCTTGATCGACTTCCAGCACCCCCGGCAATGCGGCCAGCGCCGCGCAATTATTGGCTGCGGCCGAGGCAGACTCGACGCTGCCTATTGTCAAAGCAAGCGCCCAGAAAACAGGTTTCAGAATCGGCACGTAAGTACTGCTCATGCACTGCATCCTTGCTCAAATCAGGGGGTTTGTTGCGTAACCTGCTGCGCAGCCTGCTGAGAGATCTGCGCCCCGCGAATCACTTCCACCGGGCGCGGTCCGCGAGGTGCTTGCGGGTTGCTTTGCGTGCGCGGTGGAGCACCGAGGCTCAATTGGGAAAATTGCAAAAGATCGCGGCGAGTGGTGTCCAGGCGCACAGCAATAGCCTCGCCTTTGCCGGTGTTTTCGCTGGCCCAGTACTGCTCGAGATTTTTTTCCTCGGCACTGCGCACCGCCAGGCGCAACACGCCGCTCTGGGTAGCCAGCATCAGTCGGCTCAGCAACACTTGCGGCACCGCCACCACCACGGTGCGGGCCGTCGCGCGGCGCTGCTCCTGGGCCAGACGCTGCTCGGCGGTCAGGTTCTGTGCAGCTTTACCATCCAGAGTCGGGCCGAGTATTTCGCCTACGCTCAGCACCCGCAACGCGGGCACTGCGGTCTGGCTGGAGCGGTCGGCATTCAACGCGTCCTGGGGCAGATAAAGCAGCACGTCGACGTAATCGCCAGGGCTGAGCTGACCAGCCGCACCGATCACTTCATCAACACTCAGGGCCAACGCCCGTTCATCGGGGCGAATCATCCGCGCCAGCGCCCCGCCGGACTCGAAACTGCTTTCGCTGAGCCAACTGCCGGCACGCAAGGTCTGCCAAGTGCTGCGGCCCACCACATCATCAATAGCGCTGAAGCTGCCAGCCGGTGCAACTCTGAGGCGTTCGACGACCAGATCCTCGGCCTTGAGCGCCACATACGGTGGTACGTCGCGCAGGACGATCACCACCGGTTTGCGCAGAGGATCTTCAGTTGGCGGCGGTGTTACGGCAGGCGCAATGGGCGCTTGTGAAATCGGCGCTGGCACTGCTGCAGGCGCAGGTGCTGGCTGCCGAGTGACAGCCAAACCCCAGTAGCCCGCGACCACCGCGCCAAGTAAAAAAAACACCGCCAGAACCATGGTTAGACGACTGCTCATAAACGCCCCCACTTCACCATTGCGCTACAACTCCAAGCCCAAAGAAAACTTCGCAATCAGGTAGTTATGAACATCTATCGACACGTTATTGAAAGTAGCGTAGCTCTCGAAAAGCGCCATCGTCCTACGACAATTTCATGCAGGGATTGTGTCGGCCGAAGTGGAAACAGCGATATATAACTTTGCGGTTAATACTTAGATACTGTTGTGGGTTTGGGTGAGGGGCGCAATGCTGTCAGTGCGATGGATTGTTTATGCACGACCTGCATTACCCGCGTCACAAGGCGCCAGGAGAAGTCAGATGTTCCTAACCAAAATCAATGCCGGCGCCAAGCGCCTGATTAAAAATAAAGACGGTGCTTCGGCGATTGAGTACGTGATTATCGCGGCCATGGTTGCAATCGTGGCGGCTGCCTTCATCGAGCCAATCGGTGATGCTGTGAAGGCAAAATTCGACCTGATCACAGAAAAGCTTGATGGTACCAAGCCGACCTGAAACTTGAATTCACTCTCTGTATACGGACTTTGCGACAATCACACGGATGCCTGCGATGGCCAGCCCTACCCGCCAGCAACTGTTGTTAGTCGATGATGAAGAGGACGCCAACGAAGAGCTGGCAGAATTATTGGAAGGCGAAGGTTTTTGCTGTTTTACGGCGTCCTCGGTCAAACTGGCTCTGGAGTTATTGACCCAGTATCCGGACATTGCGCTGGTGATCACAGACCTGCGCATGCCGGAGCAAAGTGGTCTGTCGCTTATCAAACGGCTGCGCGAACACACTTCGCGCCAGCAACTTCCGGTGATCGTTACTTCAGGCCATGCGGACATGGATGACGTTACTGACCTATTGCGCCTGCAAGTACTGGATCTGTTTCGTAAACCGATCTATCACGTACGTCTGCTGGAAACCCTCAACACCCTCTTCCCGATGCCGCCGGTTTATTTGACCGGACGGTAAATCCCCCTTGCTGATCTGGCCCCTGTAGGAGCGAGCTTGAACTGGTCAAGCTTGCTCGCGATGGCGGATGTTCATCAACCTGTGGGAGCGAATTCATTCGCGAAAGCGGTATTCAACCGATACATCTGTATTGGACGTCCCGGCCCCTTCGCGAATGAATTCGCTCCCACAGAAACAGCGTTCATCTGCTTGCACATACTCACAACTGATAACTAAAACTCAACGTGTACCTCGGCTTGCGGTTGAGGCTGTCCAGGCCTTTGTCGGACATGGGTTTGGCGGCTTCCAGTGCGATGTTGTAATAGCGTGCATCGCCGAACCGCAGGCCGGTGGCAAAAGACGACAGCTTCGAATCTTTCACCGGCAACTCATTGAACCAGGTCCGCGCCGCATCCAGCACCACGTAGGGTTGCAGCACTTTCACCCAGGTACCGTCGCGGTTGAAGCTGTAGTTGACCTCATATGCCACGCCCCAGCCCTTATCGCCCGACGCCTGATCATTCGGGTAGCCACGGGCGAAATTCTGCCCGCCAAACTGTGCTCGCTCACTGTCGGGCAAACTGTCATCACTCCAGTACAGCGCCCCGGATAACACACCCTGCCAGCGCTCGAAGAACTTGTCGCTCTGCACCCCGGAGAGACGCGCGCGGAAGAAATCCAGGTCATACAGCTCATCGTCGGTTTTCGCTCCCAGGCCATCGATCCCCTGATACACACCGGCACTGAGGATACGTAACTGCGTCGCAGTGGATTTGCGCCAGTCGCCCTCAAAGGCCAGGGCGCGAATATCCGTCTGATTTTCGATGCTGAGGGGAAAACCGACTATCTGAAAACGGGTCTTGTCATTGACTGCATACAGTCGCGCCCCCGCGCTGAGCCACTCGTCCTGAGCCGCAATCAGCGGATGGCTGAAGCCTACGGACAGGCGATCATTCTCCCGATGCTGCTTGAGCTGGATGCCATTCTCCAGGTTGATCCGGGTGCTCGGATCACTGCGATAGCGTGCCCCCCACACATTGAGTTGTGTGCCTTCGGCATTCAGGTACTGGCTGTAATCCAGGCGGTAGTAATGCTCCTTGTCATCGCCGGGCGGGAACAGGCCACTCAGGGTCAATTGCTCGGCCATGGCGGTCTGGGCATTGCTGCTGACACCGAGTAACGCTTGTGTGCCTTTGCGGTTGTCTTCGGTGAGGCTCAGGCTGCTGGTGAACGGCTTGCGCGTGGCAGAGGCGATCAGCGTTGTCGCGCCGTCGGTAGTGCCCGGTGGCGGCGCCTTGGCCTGCAAGGTCAAGCCGGGGACGCGGCTCATCAGTGCGGTATAACGCTCGAACGTCTTGCGGGTCAGCGGCCGCTCCTGACGAATTTTGTCCACCAGCTTTTGAAGATAAGCCGAGACCCGACCCACATCACCTTCCAGCTGATAATCGCGGATATAGCCTTCGACCAACACTACCCGCACCACGCCTTGATCGAAATTCTGCGGCGGCAAAAAAGCATAAGACAACAGATAGCCATCGGCCTGATAGCGCTGCGTAATGCCCCGCGTCGCCGCGATCAATTCGGCCAGCGTGACTTCACGGTCCAGCAACGGCTGATAGGCTGCGCCGAGTTCTTCAAGTTGATAAACAGTGCCACCTTCAATACGGATTTTGCGCACCGCCACCTTGGTATTCATCATCAGCGGTGTGGCGTCAGGAGACCCAGGTGCGGGCAACTGCACTGAGGGGGTCACCGGCCGGTAGGCATCAGCAGGAAGGTTGGGAACCGGCAAATTGCGCTGGGCATCATTGCTATTGAGAAAGGCGGGAAAGGTCTCGGCATGAACCAGACAGGACGTCATGGACACACCCAGCACTATGGCGGGGAAACAGGCACGCATAAGGACACTCCATGGCCAGAACAGCAGCGGTATTCGCCTATAAAAAAGACAGGGGATCATGTCGATTCCCCTGTCTGAAACAAGCGTAGGCGCTGTTTGAAAAGTCGCTACCCGTGCACTACTTACTTCCGGGAATTCAGCAACCCACCACCCAGACTTCCGCCTAATGCGCCTGTCACACCACCGAGCAAACCACCCACTGCACCTGTTGATGCGCCTGTGCCAGTTGCACCACCGTCCACTAGGCCGCCGACCTGCGTCACGGTTGCTCCCAGACTGCTGACGGTTGTGCCAAGCGCGGTACCCACAGGGTTGTTGCTAACCGCTGCTACGTTGTTGCCCAGACTGCCGACCGCACTGCCGACCTGAGCCACCAGGCCGTTGACCGGGGCACCGAGCCCGGTAGCGCCGCCGACCTGTTGCGTGATGCTGGCCACGCCCGAAACCACCGGGGTGACTGCCGCACTGATATTGCTGGTTACCGCTGCTACCGGAGCTGCGACGGCGTTGTTGGCTACACCACTGCCACCCAACACTGTACCCAGTGAAGCGACAGTGGCACCCACTGCACCGCCGCTTGCACCTGTTGCGCTGAGCAGTCCATTGCTGCTGCCCAGATTCAGGCCGTTGCCGACACCGGCCACCACCCCGCCAACACTTTCCACCAGGCCTGCGCCACCGACGCCAGGCAGGCTCACGCCACCGCCGAGACCACCGCCCACTGAACCCGAACCTCCACCGCTGACTGGAGCGCCAGCCAGAAAACCACCCGCCGCGCCGGCCACATTACCCAACCCGCCAACCGTGCCGCCCAGGCCACCGGCCAGTGGGTTGCTGCCTGTGGTGCCTGCTACTTTGCTGCCCACATTGTTCAGCGCGCCTTGAACGTTTTGCAGCAGGCCATCTACGGGCGCGCCCAGTCCGGTAGCGGTGCCGACTTTATTGGTAGTGGACTCAAGCATCGCCACCACCGGGACCAGTCTGTCGCCCACTGACTGCGTCAGCTTGCCCAGCGGCCCGTCTGTAGTCGCGGCGCTCAGGGTATCGCCGAGCATGGTCACCTTCTGACCTACGCCATCAACCAGGCCACCCGCGCTGCCGACCACAGTGCCAACAAGAGGCACCTGTTCGATCTGTGATGAGGCAGCAAACCGTGAAACGCCGCGGCCAAGGGATGAAACGCCAGTACCCAGATCGCCAGTTGCTTCGCCCACACTTGAAAGCGTTACACCCAACGCGTTGCTATCGCTGCCGAGCGTACCGAGGCCGGTGGTCACGCCGCTACCGACACTGTTGGTAGCGAAGCCCACGGATGAAATAAGCCCGCCAGCCCCTTCAGTCAGATCGGCGTTGCCTGCAATCGGGATCATCGCCACCACGTCACCGACACCTATTACGGCATCACCCAACTGGCTCAACATATCGCCAGCGGCGCTTGCGGTTTCATTGAATGAAGTCACTGTGAAACCACCGCCGGTACCCGGATCGGTGCCACCTCCACCGCCCGTGCCGCCACCGGTGCCACCGCCTGTTCCTCCGCCAGTACCTCCACCTGTTCCACCGCCTGTTCCACCGCCGGTACCAGCAGTGCCATCGCCGCCGCCTATGGTGCCGCCAGTTCCACCGCCCGTGCCGCCACCGGTGCTGCCACCCGTTCCTGCGCCGGTACTGCCGCCAGCGCCGCTGCCATCGGCAGAACCGGTAGCGCCCGTCCCGTCAGTCCCAGCGGTTGCTGATGAGCTGTCTACATGACTCTTGGAGCCACCACCGCCACTGCTGCAACCGCTTAATCCGACAGCGAGAATAAGGGTCAATACAGCACCAGCTCTCAACAACGACTGAGTTTGAGTTTTCATGAGCGAATCCATCCACCATCTGTTGTTTTTCAGGCTCCCCGTTGTTGCCGGGGGACAACCCTGTCCATGGCTCAATAACAACCCTTGTTGGCCACGCGCTCAACTCACAACTTGGTATTAACCGGATGGATAGAGGTGAATTAGTTTTAAATTAATATTATTAAAATCAACAGGTTAACTGATAACAATTCGCTTTATTGGTTTATTACACCAAAGTTATATAGTCACAAGATACGACGCATAAAAACCCACAAAACCATCTGAATTAACACTATCTCTGTAGGAGCGCGCTTGCCCGCGATTGGGCCTACAAGCGACATATCTATCAACTGGACGGACGCTATCGCGGGCAAGCGCGCTCCTACAGATATCGGATGTATTAATCCACCACCTCGAAAACCAGCCGGGCAGTCTGGCCGCTTTCATCGAGCACACTGAGTTCTACTCGACCCAATCGGCTCAGGGTCGGGTTAAAAGTGTCCTGGCTCTGAGTGTCGGCCATGGGCACACCGTCGATGAACCACCAGCGCCGACCCGAGCCACCCAGCGCCGAAAGCTTCAGGCGCAACGCCTGACGGCTGCCCGCCGGCAAGCGCAGGTGATCGCCTTCGCGCACGCCGACGATCGATAACGGCGTGGCGAGACTCAAGCCTTGCGGCGGGCAATCAGGATCAATCGGCGGCAAGCGCGCTTCCCGGCGTTCGCTACGCAACAGCCAAGGCTCCAATGGCGCAGGCCACAAGGCGATGTCCCGAGCCTGCGCACCCAGGCAGTGGGAGGCAACGCGCAGACCTTTTTCATTGACCCAGATTTTCTCCAGCAATCCCAAGCCCAGCGGCTGATCCAGGGCCTGCAAAGTCGGCGGTGTGGTGCCGTCCAGCGTCCAGGCAAACCGTTGCCGACGGCAGTTGGGATCGCTCTTGCTCATGGGCTGCCCCAGCGGCCAACAAATCGCAGCGACGCCCACGTTGCCCGGCACCGGTTGGATAGGAGCGGCGATGCCCCGCTGGCTGTCGCGGTTGGCCAACACATCGTGAACCTGCAGCATCAGCGGCGCGGCCGACGCCAGCCCGAACTGGCCCGGCACCGGCGTGCCATCGGGGCGGCCAATCCACACTCCCACCAGAAAACGCGGCCCGACACCTATCGCCCAGGCGTCGCGAAACCCATAACTGGTGCCGGTTTTCCAGGCCAGTTGCGGACGCTGCACCAGCTCGGCATGGGGATCGAGATCGGGCCGTGACTGGCCACTGAGGATCTTGCGAATGATCCACGCCGCGCCGGGTGACATCATATGCCGGTCACGCAACGGTGCATCCGGTTGCAAGCGAATATCGGCACTACGCCCGCCACGGGCAAAGGCGCTGTAACCGCCCACCAGTTCATCCAGGCGACTGCCGACGCCACCCAGAATCATCGCCAGATTGGGTTCGGCCAACGGCGGCAATGTCAGCGGCACACCGCCGTTGCGTAGTTCGGCGGCAAAGCGTTTCGGCCCGTAGGCTTCCAGCAGTTGTACGGCAGGCAGATTGAGGGACATCGACAATGCTGAACTGGCCGCCACTGCGCCGCTGAAACCTGCGGCAAAATTGCCCGGCCGATAGTCGCCATAACGACGGGGTACATCCTGCATCAGCGATTCGGAATGGATCAGCCCGGCATCCATCGACAACCCATACAGAAAAGGCTTGAGGGTCGAACCCGGTGAGCGCAGCGCGCTGATCATATCCACGTGGCCGAAGCGCTTGGCGTCGTTGATATCAACCGACCCGACATAAGCTCGCACCGCCATGTTCTGCGCCTCGACCACCAGAATTGCGGCCGATGTACGCTCCGGCAGGCGCGCCCGCCAACCCAGCAGCAAGTCTTCAAGACGCCGCTGTAAACCGGCATCCAGCGTGGTGCGAATCAACGGTGGGCTGTCGGGCCGATTCAGGCGACGAGCCAGCAACGGCGCAAGGCTGGGTTCCTGACGCGGCGCCAGCAAAAGGGGTTCTTCCAGTGCCTCATTCACAGCGATTTGCGGCCAGACCTGAAACTCGGCCAGACGCCTGAGCACCTTGTCTCGGGCCGCTTGTGCACGTTGCGGATGACGATCAGGACGCAAGCGGCTCGGCGCCTGCGGAAGGACGGCCAGCAACGCAGCTTCGGCACGGGTCAATTGCTGGGGTGACTTGCCGAGGTACGCCCAACTCGCCGCCGCCACGCCCTGCAACGTCCCGCCAAAGGGCGCACGGTTAAGGTAAATGGCGAGAATTTCATCCTTGGACAGATGCCATTCCAGCTGCAAGGTCCGCCACAGCTGTCGGGCTTTGCCGTGCAACGTTCGCGAATGCGGATCAAGCAGCCGCGCGACTTGCATCGACAAGGTACTGCCCCCGGAAATCACTCGCGCTCCACTGAGGTTTTGCCAGCTTGCTCGCACCAATGACAGGGGATTCACGCCAGGATGGCTATAGAACCAGCGATCTTCGTAGGTCAGCAGCGCCTCAATGTAATACGGCGAAACCTGGGCGCTGGAAACCGGATAGCGCCACACGCCATTGGCATCGGCAAACCGCCACAACGGCGTGCCATCCTCGGCCAGCACTACCCGGGCCAGATCATCTTTGGGTAACGGCAGCGGCCATAGGCGGTCGGCGAGCCAGAGCAGGGTGATGAGCAATAACATACCGGCGACAAGCCAGCGGCAAATGCGGTACAGCTTTTGTGGGAGCGAGCTTGCTCGCGAAAGGGCCGGTATATACAAAGAAATTTCCCCAGCCGAATCACCGCCTTCGCGAGCAAGCTCGGCTCCCACAGGTTCGTTGGTAGCAGTTGAACGCTTGCAGAACCGTGACAATTTTCCCGGTCTCAAGGCGAAACGCCTTTACACTCCACGGAACTCGCCGCGCGAACCGATAGCCAAAGCGAACAGTTGCCTTTTTTCATGACCCTGATCAGGACGCACATATGCAGGTAGAAAGCTTTTTTGGATGGTTGGGCCAGGCGCTTGGCGCGATGATTCGGTTCATCGTCGACAGCCTGGATTGGTTGTTCGATATCTTCGCTCATGCCGGCGGCAATTTCGTCGAGGGTCTGTCGCGCACGCTGGGCATGGACACCTCGCTGATCAGCATCGGTGCACTGATCGTCGGGCTGCTGTTTCTATACTCCGCCATCCGCGCCTTCATGCGTGCCTCGATCATCATGGGCATCATCTGGCTGATTCTGGGCTTGTGGTTGCTGAGCTGGATTATTCACTAGACGCCACCATCGGTAGGAGCGCGCTTGCCCGCGATGGCGGTGGGTCAGACCACAAATCAATCGATTGATCTGACGCCATCGCGGGCAAGCGCGCTCCTACGGGATTTGAGTCTTACTTACCCTTCACCACCATCTGCGCAGCCGCTTCACCCAGCGCCTGCCAGTTCGGCCGGTACATAGACTCAACTTGCGGCGGCGGTACGCGATAGATCCCGGGCGTCACGGCGCGAGCCAGATACAGCAAGTGGACTGTGTTGTAGCCATTCAGATCCAGCGCTGCTACGTAGCGATCACCGCGATACTCCTGATGCTTGATCCCGGCGTTCTCCATGGAGACGCGCCACTCTTTGACTGAATCGCTGGCATCTTGCAGGCTCGCAGCGCTCTGGGCCAGGTTCTGGTTTTCCAACTCCAGACCTGCTGGCAACAGATCCACCACCAAAGCATCCGGCACCCGCTGCTGAGCTTTGACTTCGATGTGAACCAGCAACAATTGCCCGCTTTTCAGCGCACCCAGCTGTGCCGGTTCGCCATCAAGGCTCAGGTATTCGCGACGGATGCTGAGGTTTTCACCCCCGGCGGCTGGCGGCTGGGTCGGATAACCCGAGATCGTCAGTTGCTGATACAAGGTCTCGCCACCCTGATTTTGCAGGGTCAACGGCGACGCCAGTAGCGGGCCGTCGAGTTTGAGGCCCGGTTGCTCGTTGCTGAGATCGCGACTTTGCGAACCGGCACTCAGGGTCGCCGCCCATTTGCTTTCAGGTTTACCCAGCAAGCCTCGGCCTGCCAGGAACAGCGCGTTACGCTCCTGAGTGGACAGATAACGACTCGCCGCGACTTCATCCGCCAAGGCAAACAGGCGTTGATCGCGTTGGTCCGCCGCCAGGTTATTTTCTTCCAGCAGTGACAGGATCAACGCCTGATCACGCAACGGACTGCCGTAATCGGCCAGCCATTCATTGCCCTTGCGACTGGCCGCCAACCCGGCCTGCATGGCCTGATCCGCTTTTGGTTTGTCACCCATTTTTTCCAGTGCCACCGACAGCTGCACCAAGGGCAGGCCTGAACGCGCATCGGTACGACGATCAAACAGGCTGCGCAACGCACCCAGCGGCGCCTGCTGACTGCGAGACAGTACCAACCCGGCATAAGCCTGGACCGCAAAGCGGGTGTGCTCGGCGTTCTGGCTGTAGCTGACTTCCACCAGATTGTGCTCTTGCAGATATCGCAGCAGACGCTCGTTGGCTTTCTTCAGGGCGTCCGGTGGTACGGCAAAGCCTTGATCCCGAGCGCGCAGCAGGAAGTCGGTGACGTAAGCGGTCAGCCAATATTCTTCCTCGCCATCGGCATTCCACAGGCCGAAGCTGCCGTTATGGCGTTGCATGCCCAGCAGACGCTCGATACCCAGTTCAACCTTGCGCTTGCGCACGGCATCGGTTTCGCCCTTGATGCCCAGCCGCTTGAGGGTCGTTGCGTCCGCATAGAGTGACGGATAGAGACCGCTGGCGGTCTGTTCCAGACAGCCATAGGGGTAGGCTTCCAGTGCGCGGATCTGCTCGCCAAGATTCAGCGGCGGACGGCTGGATACCGACAGCATGGCCTCCCGCCCCGCAGGTTCGAACGCATCGAGTGCGCCTTCCGGCAGGCTCCACAGCTGGTCATTTAGCGCCGCGCGGTAGTGTTTGAGAATCGCCGGATAAGCCGGACGCACCCCAATAGTCCATTCGCGAGAGAACGGCGGCAGGCTCTCGCCCGGCAACACCAGCCCCTGCACCACGACCTTGAACTTGCCCTGCCCCAGACCGCCCAGCGCCCGCACCGGAATGCGCAACGTGGTGCGCTGGCCCTGAGCCAGTTGCACGGTCTGATTGAGCTCGCCGTTGGCCATATTCAACTGGCCGTCGGCACTGGCCTGAACAGTCAGCTTCTGAGCTGCGCCGGACAGGTTCGACAGGTCCAGCGCCACCGTGGTCTGGTCGCCACCGGCCAGGAAGCGCGGCGCGGACAGCTCGGCAATGATCGGCGCAGCGACCACGGTTTTGGCTTCAGCCATGCCATAGCGCTCGCCGGTCCAGGCCTGGGCCATGATGCGCAGCTCGCCGTTGAAGTCCGGGATGTCGACACTCACTTCACCTTCGCCCTGCTCGTTCAGTGTCACCGGCGCGCTTTGCAGGGCAACGATGGTTACTGACGTGTCGGGCCGCTTGCCGCCTTTGGCCAGGGCATCGCCACCGAAAGCCAGGGTTGCCAGACGATTACGACCGGCCTCGATGAGCTGCCCGTAGACGTCCAGTTGGTCAGCGCCATATTGCTTGCGCCCGAACAGGCTGGCGAACGGGTCCGGCGTGGCGTAGCGAGTGATATTGAGAATGCCCACATCGACTGCCGACACCAGCACATGCGCTTCTTTGGGCGCACTGCCGTCGGCGTTTTTCGCGGCAACCTTGAGCTTCAATGGTTGCTTGGGACGCATCTTCTCCGGTGCCGTCACGGTCAGCGCCAGTTTGCGTGGTGATCGATCCAGTGGCAGATGCAGCACGCCAACGGCACGTTTCGGCGTGATGTTGGCCTTGCGCTCGCCGGGACGAATCACCAACGCGCTGACGTACAGATCATGGCGTGCCCACTTTTTATCCAGCGGTATGTCGAAGGTTTTGCCCTCTGCCGGGACGTCTATTTCCTGCCACCACAGGGGGCCTTCACTGGACTCGACCAGCAGATAACCCTTGCCGGCAGAAGGCGGTGTCACGGTGACTTTCGCCGTGTCACCGTCGTTGTAGCCAGGTTTATCCAGCGCCAGCTTGACCTGATCAGGCCGCACTGCGCCGCCGTCCGCATTGTCCTGCCAGCGATAGCCCGCCCAGAAACGCATGCTGCTGATCAGACCGGTTTTCGGGTCTTCGACTTCAACGCGGTATGGGCCCCACTCCACCGGGAAGCTGACCTTGGCGGTCGCCCCCTGTTTGATGTTGATGGTGGACTCCTCGAGGTTGAGGAATTTTTCGTTGAAGTGATAGCTCCAGCCATCGCTGTCCGAGTAGTTCCAGTAGTAGTCACGACGCTCGCGCACCAATCGCACCTTGAGGTTGTCGGCGGCCAGCTTGTTACCGGCATAGTCGGCGACCAGCACCTCGAACTCCACCGGGCCGTCGCCATCGGTTTGCGGCATGCCGTCGGCTTCATCGTCATACTCGTCGCCATTGTTCTGCTTGCCGCCAAACAACGGGCGCAGGCCCGGCATCTGCGCGGCAGGCCAGACCGGCTGCACCACACGCCGGGTGATCGCCCGACCACCAGACTCTTGCAGGCTGGCTTGCAGAATCAGCTGCACGGGGGATTTGACTTTCGACCACTGGCTTTCCAGATCCAGACTCAGCAGGCCTTTTTCGTCCAGGGTGCTGGCGTCGTACTCCAGGTCCTGCTTGAGCTCCTGCTCGGTGATCGAACCGAACTGATAACCCGGCAGCCCCGGCACCGCCTCACGCAGCGGCCGCACATAAAGCAGATTCAGCAGGCTATTACCCGACGCCGGTGCGCCATACAGGTAACGACCGGATATTTCGAACACGGCGTTATCAGCAGGGGCAATCGGTGTGTCACTGCCTTTGACTTCCAGCGCCAGGCGCTCGGGCAGGAAGTCCTCGACCTGAAACTCGTAGAGCTGAGGCTTACCGTCGCCGAGGTCGAAGACCAATTGCCAGCGACCGGTCGGCGCTTCTTCGGCCAGTTGCAGCTGATATTGATAGAGGCCGGACGTGTCCGCCTCCCAGACAAACTTGCGACTGACCTGCTCGTCCGGACGACGCACCTCAACGGTGATCGGCTGTGGTTTCACGTCCTTGCCGTCGTTGTCGCGCAACAAGCCATTGAGCAATACGGTTTCACCGGGACGATAAAGATCGCGCGGGCCGAAAATGAAGAATTGCAGCGGATGAGCCTTGGGCCCGGTGATGTCGAACTCGGCCAGATCCAGCGCTGAACTGTCCAGGCGCAGCATGCTGGTCTGTTCGTCCTTGTGCGCCAGTACCACCGCAGCCTTGGCCGTCAACGGCAGCTCGGCGTGGCCTGCATTGTCGGTTTTGGCCTGGCCGATCACTTTGCCTTCGTTGTCGTACAGTTCCAGCTCGACACCACTCAGGGCTTTACCGCCCTCCAGCGCTTGGGTGAATGCGTCCAGCCGGTTGGCGTAGCGGTGCACCGAAAGACCGATATCGCTCAAGGTGAATATCGTCGCCGGATTGGCGTAAGAATAAGTGCCTGAAGCCCGCATCACCGCCAGATAAACGCCCGGTTGTTGCAGGGCCTTGATCCCGGCAATCGGCAGCAGCAGTGTTTCCCGGGTGTTGCGGGCCGGGTTCAGGTCGAAACGTCCTTCGTAGACCAGCTCGGCACGGCTGAGCAGTTCGTTGGACTCGTAGTATTCAAGACTCGAAGCCCCCCGCCAGCTGCTGAGAAACGAAGGCAGGGCGTCGGTCTTGATCCGGAAGAACTCGACGTTGACCTTGTCTACGTTCAGCGCAATCACCGGCAAGCCTTCAGCCAGACGGGTGGGCAGCAGGCTGCCACGACTGGCGAAACCGACAGTGGCTTTGAGGTCGGCAGTTTCCAGACGGCTGATGAACTCGGCTGCAAGCTTCGCCTTGTTGACCGCCAGCAGACCGGCATCAACGGTGAGTACCAGTTTGCGCTGCGGCTCAAGATGACGCAGGCGCAGCTCCATCAGGTTGTCGGAGAGCTCCCACGCGCCATCGACCTTGCCGTTCTTGCTGTCGACCAGATGCAGTTTTTCCGCGAATTTCTGCTCAGGATCCAGCGGGATCGAGAAGCTCACCGATAAGGTGCTCGCCCCATCGACCTGGATTTCCGAGACATCGACCACCGTCAGGTCACGCCCGGCATAACGTTTGCTCAACTCGGGAAGGTCCACCGCCGGTTTGGGCTTGCCCGACTCCACCGCTGCGGACTGCACAACCGGTGCTGATGCCGATGCAGGTTTGTCGGAAGTGGAGGAATCGCAGGCGCTCAACAGCGCGAGCGCGCAGGCCAGAAACAATCCTTTGCTAAACATGGGGCACTCATTTGGCGACGGGTGAGATGGAGAGACTATATAGCAGCTACGTGACAGGGTATGTCAGAGCGCGAAAATAGACCGTGAGTTTGAGACTTTGTTCTCAGGGGGTGTTGTAGGAGATGGCGGATAGATTTTGTGGGACGCGTCACCTGTGGGAGCGAGGCTTGCCCGCGATAAGGCTGGACGCGATAGACCTGATATCTGTGGTGTCCCTATCGTCGGAATGCCGCCCAGACCAAGCACCGCCCCCACAGGAACCATGGCTCCAACGGGAAATCTCGGTCATCTAAGCCTACAATGCCCGCCTTGCCCGGGAGCCTTCATGTCCACCTTGCTCAACGACTGGCGTCATCGCCCTACCCATCAGCGGGTCTGGGCATTGGCAGCGCCGATGATTCTTTCCAATATCTCCGTACCACTGGTGGCGCTGGTCGACAGTGCGGTGATCGGCCACCTGCCCCATGCCCATCAGCTGGGCGCCGTAGCGGTGGGGTCAACCCTGTATACCTTCCTGGCCTGGGCCATGGGTTTTCTGCGGATGGGCACCACCGGGTTTGCTTCCCAGGCAGCGGGCCGCAATGACGGCGCTGCGCTGCGGCAGATTCTGCTGCAAGGTCTGCTGCTGGCAATGGGCCTGGCGTTGCTGCTGGGTGTGATCGGCCTGCCGTTCAGCCATCTTGCGCTGAGCATGATGCAACCGTCAGCCGACCTGGAGCAGCTCACCGGTGAGTTCTTCCATACCCGGCTGTTAGGACTGCCCGCGGCCCTGGCAGGCTATGCGTTGGTGGGCTGGTTTCTCGGCACCCAGAACGCTCGCGCCCCGCTGATCATCTTGCTGACCACCAACTTGATCAACATCGCCTTGAACCTATGGTTCGTTCTGGGGCTGGACTGGGGCGTGGTGGGTTCAGCCCGTGCTTCGGTGATCGCGGAATGGACCGGCGCACTGCTGGGCCTTGCCTTGACCCGCAAGACCCTGCGCCTCTGGCCAGGCCACGTGGCATGGGCTGCTCTGAAACTGTGGCGCAACTGGCGACCCTTGCTGGCCGTGAATCGCGACATATTCATTCGCAGCCTCGTGCTGCAATCAGTGTTTTTTCTGATCACAGTGCAAGGCGCCCGACTCGGAGATGCAACCGTTGCGGCTAACGCGTTGCTACTCAATGGCCTGTTGATCACTGCCCATGCACTGGACGGTCTGGCACATGCGGTGGAAGCGTTGTGCGGGCATGCCATCGGCGCCCGGGACCGAAATGCCCTGCGTCGCTCGCTGACCGTAGCCGCAGGCTGGTCGCTGATCGCCAGTGCGGGGTTTGCGTTACTGTTCCTGTTGGCGGGGCACTGGTTTATCGCAATGCAGACCAACATCGTCGAGGTCAGGGAAACGGCGTTCATCTATTTGCCGTATCTCGCCGCATTGCCGCTGCTGGCGGTCTGGAGCTATTTGCTCGACGGCCTTTTCATCGGCGCGACGCGTGCCCGCGAAATGCGCGACACGATGCTGGTCAACCTGTTGCTCATCGCACCGTTTGCCTGGCTGCTCCACGACCTTGGCAACCACGGCCTGTGGCTGACGCTGCTGACGTTCATGCTACTGCGCGGCCTGACACTTGGGTTCGTCACCTGGCGCTTGAGCAAAGCGGGTGCCTGGTTCAGCGGCCAGCCCGGGCATTAGCGGCCGTTTTCGTCACTGCCGTGAGCTCCGACGAACAAGACCTTGGGGCTGCTCAGCTTGACGCCGGTAGCATCAATCGTGAGCTGGCTGTCACCCACGCGAAAGGACATTTCCCGGCCATCCTCATAGGCAATCCGAGCGCCGCCGTCGATTTGCACACTCGGCGCATCACCCATCACCGCCGCCAACCCCAGCTGCACCTGGACCATCTCTGCTGCCACCGGGTCAATTGGCGCAGTCGGCATGAGATCCGTCGGGCTCCACAGGCAACCGATGATCAGCGGTTTGTCGATATCCCCCTCCTCAAACTTCACAACAACCTGCATGCCGCCGAGCAAGCGGGTATTCAACTGATTACTCACCGGCAACCAGCAATAGTTGTGAACGGCACCATGCCCTTGCCCGACCCAGTCAAAAAGCGCTTTGACCCGGCCTTGCGCATCACGGCTGACCGGTTCGCCTTCTGCACCCACGATCTGGGCGCGGTGCAACGCTGCCAGGTATGGGCGCGCTCTGGGCCTAGGCTTGAAGCCTGCCTCCCAGGGTGCGACCTTGAAGTGGTTGATGTACATCGGCGGCTCATTCCCGGTTGCCGCTTCCATCTGACGAGGATCGAAGCCTTGGTGAACCACCCTGGTTACCATCCACAAGTGATTCAGCGTGACATCGGGATGCCCTTTGAGTGGCAATAAATACCCGGCCGCCACAAAGGGCAGCGTGCTTTCACCCTCGGCTCCCGGACGGGATTTGTCGACCTGTTCGTCATGCTCGGCATTGATTGAAAATCGCACAACCCCGGGCTGCAGGGGCGCTTGCTGAAAATGGGCCACTGGAGCACGTGGCAGACCACGCAGGCCCTCACCAAACACCAGCTCGTGCCCCAGCCGGGAATGCTGGAAGTGATAGTGAATCCCCTCCTCGGCACACAGGCGCTGGACCAGCTCTAGATCGGTCTCCCGGTATTGGGCGCAATACTCACGCTGGCGAGGTTCGGCCTTGAGGTCGAAGCGATAACTGTGTTTGCGGATGCCATGCTCACGTAACACCTGGCGAATGATCTGCGTGGCACTCATGCGCTGAAAAATTCGCGGTGTATAGCGCTGGGCCAGACAGGCGAGGCGTGGTCCGATGGTCAGCTGATAACACGCCGGCCCCGGCCTGAAATGACTGCGCATCACACCCAGAATCTGCCCATGAACTCCCGAATCCCGCCCCTTGAAACTCAGAAACGCTGCTTTGTACATGAGGTTCGGTACATCCAGCCAGGGTTCATCAATGAGCACTTCCAGCTCAAATGAAAAGGGCTCGCTGAGGGCCTGCGTCCCAGAGAACGACAGCACCTGCAAGTCCTGAAACAGAGGATCGATGTCCAAACGAAAGTGATGTGCGGCAGAACCAGGCATGTGTGGTTGTCTCTACAGGGAAGCGGCCGTGGATTTTGGCCGAGAAGGCCTGCCGGGTAGAGAGCGAAACGCAGAAAAGGAAATTGCCTACAGAAAAACAGGAAAGTGGAGCGCGCAAGGGCGCAGAAGGCATCGTGGGACCGGCTTTAACCGGGAAGACGGCAGGTCCGGCGACACAAATGCATCGCTGATTCGGCCCCATTCCCGGCTAAAGCCGGTCCCACGTCGTTCAGTGCACTCGGTTATTGCGATTAGCCATCATGAAGACAGGTAAGAAGACCGCGTCAGACCCAGGCGCAGGGCGTCGAGGAAGTAGGTGCGTTCACGCGGGGTGATATTGGCGCTGGCGACCTTGTCCCGGTAATGGGTCATCAGTTCTTCAGGCGACAAATGCACATAGCGCAGCATGTCTTCAATGGTGTCGTGAGTCTCGATGCCGGCCGAGTACACGCTGCCATCCGGATTCTGGTAGATGTTCACCGAATCGGTATCACCGAACAGGTTGTGCATGTCACCCAGAATTTCCTGATAGGCACCTACCAGGAACACCCCCAGCAAGTAGTCTTCGCCTTCGTTCAAGCCATGGACCGGCAGGCTGGTTTCGATGCTCTGCTCGTCCACGTACTGATTGATCTTGCCGTCGGAGTCACAGGTCAGATCTTGCAGCACCGCGCGACGCATCGGTTCTTCGTTCAGGCGATGCAGCGGGATAATCGGCAACACCTGATCAATCGCCCAGGTATCCGGCAGGCTCTGGAATACCGAGAAGTTGCAGATGTACTTGTCGGCGAGCTTGTCATTGAGTTCGTCCAGCACCTGACGATGGGAGCGCTGACGGGCCTTGAGCGAGTTATGCAAACGGCGGCACACGGCAAAGTAGCACTGCTCACCCAGGGCTTTTTGCGCCAGGGTGATTTTTCCATCGGCGTACTGAGCGGCGATGTCGCTGTTGTAGTGGGTCGCGCGCCAGTAGGTCTCGGTGACCATTTCAATATCGGTCGGGCCGAGCAAGTCGATCAGCCATTGCAGGGTTTCCGGCAGGCTTTCCTTGTCCTCGATGACCGGCACTTCGTCGTTGTGCTTCTCGACGTCAGTCACCTGCACCACCAGCATGGCGTGGTGAGCGGTCAGCGAGCGACCGCTTTCCGAGAAAATGTGCGGATGCGGCAGGCCCTGCGCGTCGCAGAATTCCTTGAGCATGCCGACCACGACACCGGCGTAATCGTCCATGTCGTAGTTGATGGAGCTGGCGTTGCGCGAGTGAGTACCGTCGTAATCGACACCCAGGCCGCCACCCACATCGATGTGATCCACCGGCAGGCCAAGGTTACGCAGTTCGCCGTAGTAACGAATTGCTTCCTTGAAGCCATGCTGATAGTCCGCCAGGTTGGCGATCTGCGAGCCCATGTGGAAGTGCAGCAGGCGAATGCCCTGATCCAGACCAGCCTTGCGGAAACGCTCGACCACCGACAGCAATTGCGCCGCCGATAGACCGAACTTGGATTTCTCGCCGCCGGTGTCGGCCCATTTGCTCGATGCCAGGGAAGACAGGCGCACGCGCAGGCCCACCTGTGGTGCCACCTTCAGCTCGGCGGCTTCTTCGATTACCAGTTCAACTTCAGACTCTTTCTCGATCACGATGAACACGTTGTGACCCAGCTTCTGGCCCATGAGCGCCAGACGAATGAACTCCCGGTCCTTGTAACCGTTGCAGACGATAGTGCCGCCTTTGGGTGCCAGCGCCAGCACGGCCATCAGCTCAGGCTTAGAGCCGGCCTCAAGACCGATGGAAACGTTTTGCGTGGCGATGATGTTCTCGACCACCGCTTCCTGCTGGTTGACCTTGATCGGGTACAACGCGGTGTAAACATTCTGGTATTCAAGTCGGGCGATATTGCTGTCGAACGCGCCAGTCAGCTGACGCACACGGTCTTGCAGAATATCGGGGAAACGCACCAGCAACGGCAGGCTCAGCCCGCTTTTGCGCAAGTCATCGACCTGTTCGTAAAGATCGATAGGCGAACTGCCCGGCCCATTGGGTCGAACTTCAACGCGGCCGGCTTCATTGATTGCGAAATAACCGGCGCCCCAATGGCGGATTCCGTAAACGCTGCGGCTGTCCGCAACGGTCCATTGGCTGCCATCGTCTTTACGTGTGCGTCGTACGGACATCGAAGTCCCCTATAAAAAAGTCAGGTAGCGCCAGCCACAATTCAGGCTGGCCGCAGTGTAAAGCGTGCAAATGACGGTTTGGTGCTGACCGTCCGTGAGCAATAGACCGGCGATGCAACGCAGAGTTTGCATCGCCCGCGCCGGATATCAGCCGCCGGATTTTTTGGCCTTGAAGCCTTGCTTGACCAGTTCGGCCAGCAGCAGCTCAACGTGGTCACCCTGAATCTCGATGATTCCGTCCTTGAGCGCGCCGCCGGTTCCGCACCGTTGTTTGAGGGTCTTGGCAAGATCCTTGAGGCCGTCTTCAGTCAGCGGTACGCCGGTGATGGTCGTTACGGTCTTGCCGCCACGGCCTTTGCTTTCACGGCGCACACGGGCGATGCCGTCCCCTTCCGGGATAAACGTCTGTTTGCAGATGCAGGCATCAACGGGCTGACGACAGTCGGGACAATGCCGTCCTGCGTCGGTGGAAAACACCAGGCCACCCAAAGCGGCGAAGGATGAGGCTTTTTTAGCCACCGGAAATCCTCTTGTTGAGGACTGAAGGTTAGTCGACTCGCGCATGACAGCCAGCCGACGCGAAGCCCCACTCTGGCAGGGGCAGCGCAGCTGGACGGATACACCCGACCAGCTTGAAAAGGTCGCGCAGTGTAACGACAAAAAGCCCGATTGCTAAGGGCCAATGTGCGCCAATTTACTCAGGATTTGCGACGTGGGGCTCAGCTGTCCGGGGCTGTAGGAGCGCGCTTGCCCGCGATTTGAGCGACTCGGTGCCTCAGGAAGACCGAGTCATCGTTCATCGCGGGCAAGCGCGCTCCTACAGATCAAAGCGCGACCTACTAATGACTCTCGGCCAGATACCGCTTCAAAGCCGCCAGCGAATCCGGGCAATAAGACTTGTGTTCGGTTTCGTGCATCACCTCGTCTACCGGGATGAAACGCGCTTCCAGCACCTCTTCCGGCTGAAGCGTCAAAGGTCCGTCCCAAACGGCCGAAAACACCGCGCACCAGAGCCGGTTACCAGGCTGATCAAAGAAAAACTGCTCGTGGGCATGCAAAGTAACACCGCTCACACCCAACTCCTCTTCCAGCTCTCTGGCCGCCGACTCGGCATAGCTCTCGTCAGCCTGGACCATGCCGCCCGCTGCCACATCCCAATAACCCGGATAAATAGCTTTGCTCAAGGTCCTGCGGTGCACACACAAATCGCCAGCCGAGTTGAACACCAGAATATAAGTGCCACGGCCGATCAGACCGCGATCACGCAATTCGGCGCGCCCAATGGCGCCCAGCAGGTTGTCCTGCTCGTCGACCCAGGCAATCTGTTCGGCGTCCGAGGCGGCGCGGTGCGCGGCCTCGTCTGGAAAGAACGACATCAATCAGCCTTGCGACAGCAATTGACGAAGGTCAATCACGGCAGCGTTGGCGCGGGAAATGTAGTTAGCCATGATCAGCGAGTGGTTAGCCAGCACACCGAACGCGCTGCCATTGAGCACCATAGGGCTCCACAGCGGTTCTTGCGAAGCCTCCAGTTCACGAATGATCTGACGCACGCTCACCGTGGCGTTCTTCTTGGCCAGTACATCGGCGAAATCGACCTCGATGGCACGCAGCAAGTGCGAAAGCGCCCACGCCTGACCGCGTGCTTCATAGAACACATTGTCGATCTGCAACCATGGGGTCTCGACGATTTCTTCATCTACCTGCAGGACTTCGCCAGGCTTCACGTCGACAATCGCTTCAGTCTTCAGCGTGCTGTTGAGTTTGACGCGACCGACGCTGGCCGACAGGCGCTGAGACAACGAGCCCAGGCGGGTATTCACATCGCCCAACCAGTTATTCAGGTTGTCAGCACGGGCGTAGAACAAGGCGTTTTTCTGACCCGGATCTGAAAGCCGTGCCTGATAACGATTCAGGGCCGCAATGCCTTCACGGTACTGAGACTCGCTCGAAGGCAGAACCCAGCTGTTGTTGTTGAAGTTGAACAGCGGTTCGGCACGGGCCAGATCACTGTCTTCAGCCGATTGGGATTGCGACCGGGCGAAGTCTTTACGCAACGCACGGCTCAGGTCACGGACCTGGACCAACACGCCATACTCCCAGCTTGGAATGTTATCCAGCCACAGACCTGGTGGCAGACGGTCGTTGGACAAGTACCCGCCGCGCTTATCCAGAAGTGTCTGGCTCACGGTTTTCAAGGTTTCGACAGTGGTGTAACCGATCACCATCTGCTTGCCTTCACGCTCGGCGGCAGCCTGAGCGTTTTGCTGGACCGGGAACAACGCTGGCTCACTGCTCCAGTACCAACCGATCAGCAGCGTAACCACCAGATAAATCGCCACCAGCGCGCCCAACGCACGGCTGTAAAACAGCCCACCCAGATACCCCCGGCGCTTGGCCGAAGCAGGTTGATCAACGCGGTCACTCGCGCTACCCGCGCGGTTCTTCCAATCCAGCATGGCTATGTCCCTTTCAAATCACGGATTCAGATGCTCTGACCGCAACCTTACAGCAAGGTGCGTTTTGCGGGTACGCGGGGTGGGAGGTTTTGTTGATACGCAAGCGTGTGCGTCAGCAGGCAGAGCAAAAAGAAAAAAGGCCGCGCATCGGCGGCCCTTTCAACGACTCGAACACATCGTCTTATTCAAAAAACAATTGGATTTTCTGCGGCTCACGGCTGTAGACCTGTTGAGTGAAGCCGTTTTCGTCGGTAACACCCCGTATCACTCGGCCATCTGCGACTTCGATTCGGTAGGCCACGTTCGCCTTTGGCTGATTGGTGGTCGAATCCTTGATTTGGAATCCACCCTTCTTCAAGTCTGCGCCAACCGGCTCGTCCACAACACTTGTCGAAGCAGGTTTAGCCCCAACAGGCGCAACTTCCCTTGTTTCAGGCGTTGTGTCTACGACAGGGGCTACAGGGGGTGGGGAAACAACAGGCTCCTGAAAAAAATCGATGGGCGCAGAGGTTGCAAGAACTTCTGGCTCGGGCAACTTTTTCTGAGCCATACCTGCCCCGTAACTAATTTTGCTGTTGTCTATTCGTAACTCGCCAGGCGCACTGATATCGATGGAGCCATCCTTGATTCTGATATGCGCACCACCACTAACAAGGCTGATGCCATGAGGTGCGTCGAGGGTGATTTCACCGTTCACACTATTGACACTCACGGCATCGTCGGCGCTTACCAGGACACCACTGCCAGCACGGATCGTCACTGGCCCCCTGGTCTGAAGCGGCAGATCGCTGGTTAATGTTTGCTCAATTGAAGTGATCGAATGCCAGAAGCTTGCAGCTTGCTCGCAGCCGGAAAGGGCCAGGACGAAAAACACGCCCAGCGTAAGTTTCAACATGCTCATGAGTATCCTTAGGTTCAATCAAAACGGACTGCATACGAAGCACACACCCTCACTAAAAGGGCATGTTAAATACGCAAATCAGCACTTTTAAAAACCAGATGACGCCATCTTTCATAAAGAGTGGCGACAACTAACTAGTTGCGAAATATTAAGCGGTTGCAACGATGAATTAATTCAGGTCAACGATCTACCCTTCAGGCCGTGTTTAGGAATATTCCGACTAAATTTAGGAAATTTCCCACGCGATATTCCGCCCCCTGTAAACAAGCTGACTATGCGACGCGAAACTGATGCTTGGAGGATGCCCGGAATGGACCCGCGTCGGGCTGACAGCCCTTAACACGACCAGATGACATACCTATTAACGACTATCTACCCAATTGTTGCCAATTATTTGACTTACGGCACTCTTGTTACAGAAAGAGAGGTGCTAGCATAGCGCCAGCAGTCGTCCTCAGCGAAATTTCAAGTAGCCAGGCCATGAACGAGTCAGAAGACCCTAGTCGCGACCGTCTCAAGCATCACTTTGCTCAGCGAGTCATCCATCAGGCGCGTCAGATTCTTGAGGCCTGGCAACGGCTGCAGCAAAGCGAATGGTCTGCTGCGGATATGGCCGAGTTCAAGGACTCCAACCAGCGTTTGCTGCGTTTTGCCGAGCGTTTCGAGCAGACCGAGCATGTGGAGCTGGCTCAGGCTATCGGCTTTTCTCTCGAGGCCGTCGATGCCAATCGCGGGCGTTTGAGCAGTGACCTGATTACTGATCTCAACCGTCTGATGCAGCGCCTGTCACGCACGGGCCTGCGCCACGGGGATCGCCTTGAACAAACCTCACTGCCGCCATTGCGCAAGCCTATTTATATAGCCCTGCAGGATTACGAGCGCGCCGAACGGCTGAGTAAACAGCTGGAGTTTTTCGGCCTGTTCGCTCAGGCCCTGGAGGATTACGAGACGTTTAACGCCGCCATGCTTCAGCGTCATCCGGCAGCGATCGTGATTGATGTGGATTTCTGCGCCCCGGGGGAAGGCTTGAAGCTCGCGGCTCAAGTACAGGAAGGGCTCGAGCAGAAGTTGCCACTGCTGTTCTTCAGCCACCACGAAACCGATACCCCAACCCGACTTGCAGCAGTGCGCGCAGGCGGTGAAGAGTTTTTGACGGGCACGCTGGAAGCCTCGAGCCTGCTGGAAAAAATCGAAGTGCTGACCTGCGTGGCGCAGTACGAGCCTTATAAAGTGCTGATCATCGATGATTCCCGCGCCCAGGCCACCCACACAGAGCGTTTGCTCAACAGCGCCGGAATCGTGACTCGCACCCTGCTGGACCCGATCCAGGCCATGGCCGAGCTTGCTGACTTCCAGCCGGACCTGATCATCCTTGATATGTACATGCCCGGCTGCACCGGCACTGAACTCGCCAAGGTCATTCGTCACAATGACCGCTATGTGAGCGTGCCGATCATTTATCTATCGGCCGAAGACGATCTGGACAAGCAGCTCGACGCCATGAGCGAAGGCGGCGACGATTTTCTGACCAAACCGATCAAGCCGCGCCATCTGATTACGACGGTGCGCAACCGCGCAGCAAGGGCGCGCAACCTGAAGGCGCGAATGGTCCGCGATAGCCTGACCGGCCTGTATAACCACACACATATCCTGCAGTTGCTGGAAGACTGCAGCTTTCGCGCCCGACGCGAAAACCAGAGCCTATGCTTCGCCATGCTCGACATTGATCACTTCAAGAAGGTCAACGACAGCCACGGCCACCCAATGGGCGACCGAGTGATCAAAAGCCTGGCGCTGTTCCTCAAGCAACGTCTGCGCAAAACCGATTACATCGGCCGCTACGGAGGTGAAGAGTTCGCCATCGTCATGCCCGATACTGAGCTGCACAACGCCCATAAGGTGCTGGATGAAATCCGCGGGCGCTTTGCCGAAATCAATTATCCGGCTCAACCTGCGGACCTGTTTTGCACCTTCAGTGCTGGATTGGTCGAGCTGAGCGACAAAGACGACGCGCTGATGCTCGCCTCCCGCGCCGACGAAGCGCTGTACCGGGCCAAGGATGCCGGGCGAAATCATGTGCATTGCAGCAACAATGCCGCACAAAGCGCGATGTTGCTGGCGAGTGCGGCAGAGCAGCATTAACACCGCAGTTTTTGGGTTGAAAATGATGCCCCGTGGGAGCGAGCTTGCACGCGAGGAGGCCAGCACACCCCAAAAATCTCCAGAAGCAGGACCGCCGCCTTCGCGAGCAAGCTCGCTCCCACAGGTCCATGAACACCAGCTCAGCGCTGATCGACATCCGCCCTTACAAAGCCGTTTCCTGCACACCTCGAAACACTCCGCTATCATGCGCGGACTTTCGAGATACGAGACCGCCATGCGCCGCTTGTTATGCCTGCTGCTGTTGATTCTTGCCCTCCCCGCCACCGGCGCTGGCCTGCTGGATAGCCGACCGAGTTCTACGCTGGGTGGTGCGGCGCTGGATAACAGCAAGGATTTCCTGCCCGTCCGCCAGGCATTTCAGCTCAATCTGATCGATACCACACCGGAATCCATCAAGCTGCGCTTTGTCGCCACCGAAGGCTATTACCTTTATCGCCACCGTTTTGCGTTCCGCACCGAGCCTGCGGACATTGGCCTGGGTGCGGCGCAGTTGCCAGACGGCGAAAAGAAGCACGACGAGTATTTCGGCGACGTCGAGGTCTACCACGGCATCCTCGACATCAATCTGCCGCGCAAGCCAGGCGACAACCGCCCCTTCACTCTGGTGGTGACCTATCAGGGCTGCGCCGACAAAGGCCTATGCTATCCGCCTGAAACCGAACGCCTGAGCATTGGCGATACCGGGGCTTCTTATAATGCGGCCACTACGCCTGCAACCACCAGCACTGCCTGGAGCTGGAAAGAACTGGCGCTGTTCTTCCTCGCTGGCATCGGCCTGACCTTCACGCCCTGTGTGTTGCCGATGCTGCCGATCCTGTCCGGCGTGGTATTGCGTGGCCAAGTCGGCGGACTGCGCGGTTTCAGCCTGTCCCTGGCTTACGTATTGCCCATGGCGATCAGTTTCGCGGCGCTGGGTGCCCTGATGGGCATGTTCGGCGCGGGGTTGAATCTGCAAGCACGTCTGCAATCGGCGTGGGTGCTGGTGCCGTTTTCGCTGTTCTTCGTGATTTTCGCGGTGGCAATGTTTGGCGCTTTCGAACTGCGCCTGCCGCACGCGATCAGCACCCGCCTGGACCGCATCGCCGGCAAGACCGAGGGCGGCTCATTGTGGGGTGCAGCGGTGTTGGGCGTGGTGTCCAGCCTGCTGGTTTCGCCCTGTGTTTCAGCACCACTGGCCGGAGCTCTTCTGTATATCAGCGCCAGCGGCGATGCGCTGGGTGGCGCACTGAAACTGTTCGCCCTGGGTCTGGGCATGGGCGCGCCGCTGCTGCTGGTTGCGACAGGCGGCGCAACGTGGCTGCCCAAAAGCGGCCCCTGGCTGGTGACGGTAAAAAATGCCATCGGCGTCTTGTTACTGGGACTGGCCATTGCCTTGCTCAGTCGCGTTCTGCCGGGACAAATCACCTTGGTGTTGACTGGCCTGCTGGCCGCCGGTGTTGCGCTGTTTCTTGGCGCATTGGAGTTCACCGCGAAGGATACCCGGCAAAAGCTGGCTCAACTGCTGGGTTTATTTTTGCTTGTCTATGCTCTGACCTGCTGGGTCGGCGCCTGGAGCGGCCAGACCGATCCCACCCGGCCTCTGGGACGTGAGCAACCTGGCTTGAGCGGCAATGGCATTGCCGCTGCAAATACCTCTGACTGGCAAACCATCACCACGCCTGCTGAACTGGACCGGGTGCTGAACGAGGCAAAGAATGCGGGCCAGCCTTTGTTGCTCGACTGGTATGCCGACTGGTGCATCAGCTGCAAAGTCATCGAACATGAAGTGCTGCCTGACGCAAACGTGATCAACCAGCTGAAAGGCTACCGACTGATCCGCTTCGACATGACTGACAGCAACGCCGAACAGCGCGCCTTGCTGGATCGCTACAAGTTGTTCGGCCCCCCTGCATTGCTGATTTTCGGCAAAAACGGCGAGGAACGCGCCGATGTCCGGATCGTCGGCGAAATCGACGCCGAGGGCCTGGTAGAGCGGTTGATTAGAGCAAATGACCCAATTTGACGATTGAGTCACAAACTTTTCGCGAACTTCGGTAATCGTGCCAGCTATTGCAGTTAACTGGACAGTACAAGGATGTTTGCGGCATAGTCGCCGGGCTTTGATGCTCGCAACCATAACAAGGATCATCCGATGGCGACTTTTCTGGTACTGCACGGCCCCAATCTGAATCTACTCGGAACCCGCGAACCCGGGATCTACGGCGCCGTCACCTTGGCCCAGATCAATCAGAACCTGGAGCAGCAGGCCCGTGATGCTGGCCACCACCTGATGTATCTGCAAAGCAACGCCGAGTACGAATTGATCGACCGCATCCATGCAGCACGCGATGAAGGCGTGGATTTCATACTGATCAATCCGGCTGCGTTTACGCACACAAGCGTGGCAATACGTGACGCGCTGCTGGGTGTGAGCATCCCATTCATCGAAGTGCATCTGTCAAACGTGCACAAACGCGAAGCTTTCCGCCATCACTCCTATTTTTCAGATGTTGCTGTAGGAGTGATCTGCGGCCTCGGCGCCAGCGGTTACCGGCTGGCCCTGGAGTCCGCCATGGAACAAGTGGCCATCAGTTCGAAACCATGACTGCCCAGCCATAGGCTGCGCTGCACGGCTCGAACCGCTAACAACTTTTACCCCTGACCGACCCTTGGGAGTTGATGATTAATGGATATCCGTAAAGTCAAGAAACTGATCGAACTGCTGGAAGAGTCTGGCATCGACGAACTGGAAATCCGTGAAGGCGAAGAATCCGTACGGATCAGCCGTCACAGCAAGACTCCAGCACAACCGTACTACGCTCCAGCACCGATGGCAGCGCCAGTTGCCGCCCCTGCTGCTGCACCGGTTGCAGTCGTTGCAGAAGCTCCCGCGGCACCGAAACTGAACGGCACCGTCGTCAAATCGCCAATGGTCGGTACCTTCTACCGCACCCCGGCACCCACTTCGCCAGCATTCGTCGAAGTCGGCCAGACTGTGAAGAAAGGCGACACCATCTGCATCGTTGAAGCGATGAAAATGATGAACCACATCGAAGCTGAAGTCAGCGGCGTGATCGAATCCATCCTGGTAGAAAACGGTCAGCCGGTTGAGTATGACCAGCCGCTGTTCACCATCGTTTGAACCGAGGAGAGCCTGCGATGTTGGAAAAAGTCCTGATCGCCAACCGCGGCGAAATCGCCTTGCGCATCTTGCGTGCCTGTAAAGAACTGGGCATCAAGACCGTCGCGGTACATTCCACGGCAGACCGTGAGCTGATGCACCTGGGCCTGGCGGACGAAACTGTCTGCATCGGTCCGGCGCCAGCCAACCTGTCGTACCTGAACATCCCGGCCATTATCTCGGCTGCGGAACTGACCGGCGCCACGGCGATTCACCCGGGCTACGGCTTCCTTGCGGAAAACGCCGACTTTGCCGAACAGGTAGAGAAATCCGGCTTCGCTTTCATCGGCCCTAAAGCTGAAACCATCCGCCTGATGGGCGACAAGGTTTCGGCCAAGGACGCCATGAAGCGCGCCAACGTGCCAACGGTTCCTGGTTCTGACGGCCCATTGCCGGAAGACGAAGAAACCGCCCTGCGCATCGGCCGTGAAGTTGGCTACCCGGTGATCATCAAAGCCGCTGGCGGCGGCGGTGGTCGCGGCATGCGCGTTGTGCACAAGGAAGAAGACCTGATCGAAGCGGCCAAGCAGACCCGCGCTGAAGCGGCTGCCTGGTTCAGCAACCCGATGGTCTACCTGGAAAAATACCTGACCAACCCACGTCACGTGGAAGTCCAGGTGATTTCCGACGGTCAGGGCCAGGCGATTCACCTGGGCGACCGTGACTGCTCGCTGCAGCGTCGTCACCAGAAAGTCCTGGAAGAAGCACCGGCACCGTTCATAGATGAACAAGCCCGTAAGGACGTGTTCGCAGCATGCGTAAAAGCCTGCGTGGACATCGGCTATCGGGGCGCTGGCACGTTCGAGTTCCTGTACGAGAACGGCCGTTTCTACTTCATCGAGATGAACACCCGTGTCCAGGTAGAGCACCCGGTTTCGGAAATGGTCACCGGCATCGACATCGTCAAGGAGATGCTCAGCATCGCCGCCGGCAACAAACTGTCGTTTACTCAGGATGACGTTGTCATTCACGGGCACTCGCTGGAATGCCGGATCAACGCTGAAGATCCGAAAACCTTCATCCCGAGCCCAGGTCTGGTCAAGCACTTCCACGCGCCGGGCGGCAATGGCGTGCGGGTCGACTCGCATCTGTACAGCGGTTACAAGGTTCCGTCCAACTACGACTCGCTGATCGGCAAGCTGATCACCTGGGGCGCAACCCGCGACGAGGCCATGGCCCGTATGCGCAATGCCCTGGACGAAATCGTGGTTGACGGCATCAAGACCAATATCCCGCTGCACCGTGATCTGACCCGTGATGAAGGCTTCTGCGAAGGCGGCGTCAACATCCACTACCTGGAACACAAGCTGGCTAATCAATAAGCCCGTTTGCTCCAGCACAACAAAGCCGCTTTCAAAGCGGCTTTGTTGTTTGTGGCGCGGCACAGTAAACTTGCGCGTTTACGGCTGCATGCAATTGCAGATCATTTTTCACACGAAGGTAACCCGCCATGCCCTGGCTGCAAGTCCGACTCGCCATCAGTCCCGAACAAGCCGAAACCTACGAAGACGCCCTTCTCGAAGTCGGCGCCGTATCGGTCACGTTCATGGACGCTGAAGATCAGCCGATCTTCGAGCCGGAACTCAACACCACACCGCTGTGGTCGCATACGCACCTTCTGGCACTGTTCGAGGCCGACACCGACGCTGAGCACGTCCTGGCCCATCTGCGCCTGCTGACCGACGCGGAACTGCCCGAGCACATGAGCGAAGTGATCGAAGATCAGGACTGGGAACGCAGCTGGATGGATAACTTCCAGCCGATGCGTTTCGGTCAACGCCTGTGGATTGTGCCGAGCTGGCACGAGGCACCGGAACCCGAAGCGGTCAACCTGCTGCTGGATCCGGGTCTCGCTTTTGGTACTGGTACCCACCCGACTACCGCCCTGTGCCTGGAATGGCTGGATGGTCAGGACCTGAAGAACTGCAACCTGCTGGACTTCGGCTGCGGTTCGGGCATCCTCGCCATTGCCGCCCTGTTGCTGGGCGCCAAGCACGCGGTCGGCACCGACATCGACGTGCAGGCACTGGAAGCTTCCCGAGACAACGCCGGACGCAACAACATTGCGCCCGAACTGTTCGAGCTATACCTGCCAGAAGACATGCCGCAGCAGCAGGCCGACGTGCTGGTAGCCAATATCCTCGCTGGCCCGCTGGTTTCGCTGGCACCGCAGCTGGCAACCCTGGTCAAACCGGGTGGCCGCCTCGCGCTTTCAGGCATTCTGGCCGAACAGGGCGCAGATGTTGCAGCAGCCTACGCTGATACTTTTGACCTTGATCCGATTGCCAACCGTGATGGTTGGGTTCGCATCACCGGCCGTCGCCGTTAATCGCCGCTTGAACCGGATAGCCGCATGACCGACAGTTTTGTCACCCAGTGCCCGCACTGCCAGACCAGTTTCCGCGTCAGCCACGCTCAATTGAGCGTGGCCCGTGGCGTGGTCCGTTGCGGGGCCTGCCTGCAAGTGTTCAATGCAGCAAAACAACTGTTGGAGCAGCGCAGCAATCAGGCGATGGCGCAACAGTCTCCGGAGCTGGTAGCTGTCACGCCTGCCCCACCGTCTGAAGTCGCTGAAGCGCCGCCTGCCTTGCCGGTGATGCATATTGCGCCGGAGCCAGAACCGCAATTCGATCAGCCCAAGCAAACACCCGCCGAACCTTTCCACGCACCCGAGTCCTGGCGAGCAAATGCGCTGGATCTGGACAGCCTGGACCTCGACGAGGAACTGGCCCGTCTGGAACAGCGGGAAATCCAGCTGCCAGAAACCTTTGGCCGGGACAACACCAGAGAGACCAACCAGGACCATCACCCTTCACTCACCGCCCAGCGCGACACTTCACAGACTGAAAGCGACGACTGGGTCGACAGCTTGCAAAACGACGATGTGAAAAACGAGCTGCCGGGAGTGAATGCCGAAGTCATAGCGGATCCGGATCTGACCGAGCGCGAGACCCGGGAGGACGAGCGCGACGGCAGAACCGAGCCGTCATTTTCCTCCAGCGCCACCGACATTGAAGACGACGAGCCAATGGCTCCGGTGCTAAGCCAACGTAAAGCGCCACACAGCGGCGCCCCCAAAGGCTCGCACAAAGGCTCAACTCAAGAGAGTGCAGCACGCTTCTCTGCCGTCGATCATGACGAGCTGGATGATGCTGATGACCTCGACGAACCAGAACCGGACCCACGCTCGCGGCGCAATCGATCCGAGCCCGGCGTCCGCGACCAGACATTGCTGGACCTGACCGACGACCCACTGCAACTGGAATGGCAGCGCCCGAAATCACGCTGGGGACGCAAACTGATCTGGACGCTCCTGACGCTGCTGGCCCTGGCCGGTCTGGCGGGACAATACGTCTGGTATCACTTCGATGAGCTGGCGCGCCAGGATCAGTATCGCCCCTGGTTCCAGATGATCTGTCCGAAGATTGATTGCAAAGTCCCTTCCAAGGTCGATATCAGCCTGCTCAAAAGCAGCAACCTGGTGGTGCGCAGCCACCCGGAATTCAAAGGCGCCCTGGTAGTGGATGCGATCATTTACAACCGCGCAGCCTTTTCCCAACCCTTCCCGCTGCTGGAGCTGCGCTTTGCCGATACCAGTGGTCAGTTGATCGCCAGCCGGCGCTTCAAGCCCGCTGAGTACTTGAGCGGCGAAATCGCCGGCAAGGAAGAGATGCCCCCCCAGACCCCGATTCATATCGCACTGGACATTCTTGACCCGGGAGCCAAGGCCGTGAACTACAGCCTGAGCTTCCGCTCTCCGGAGTAAGATCCGGCGTCAGCCGCTCGGCGAAAAAACAGCCACTGATCGGACGACAATGAGGTACCCGGCCGCTGGCGATGCCTGATCCAAGGGATGCTGACCGCAAAACCGCTCTCGCTCAGGCAATAACTGTTCAGATTTTATCCAATTCAGCCTTTATCCAGTCATCGAGAGCGGGTATCATGCCAACCCTTTTTCTCACTCTGGATTCGGTCTGAAAGGCGCGCAAGCACTGTCAGATCGGGTTCGAGCGGATCGTGTAGGAATTGCACTACACACGGTCTGCCATGATTCGGCCCCAACAACAGGCACACCTATGTCGGCGGTACGCATCGGTCCGTATACATTGCAAAACGGCTTGATTCTCGCTCCTATGGCGGGCGTCACCGACCAGCCATTTCGCCAGCTCTGCCGCCAACTAGGCGCAGGTCTGGTGGTTTCGGAAATGGTCACCAGTGACATGAGCCTGTGGAACAGCCGCAAATCGCGTCTGCGCATGATCCACGAAGGTGATCCCGAGCCACGTTCGGTACAGATCGCCGGTGGGGACCCGCAAATGCTTGCCGATGCTGCACGCGCCAACGTCGAACTGGGTGCGCAGATCATCGACATCAACATGGGTTGCCCGGCCAAGAAAGTTTGTAACAAGGCCGCCGGCTCAGCACTACTGAAAGACGAACAACTGGTGAACGAGATCCTGCAGGCTGTGGTTGCTGCGGTTGATGTGCCGGTCACCTTGAAGATTCGCACCGGCTGGGACCGGGAAAACAAGAACGGTCTGACTGTGGCGAAAATCGCCGAACAGGCCGGGATTCAGGCATTGGCCGTCCATGGACGCACCCGTGCCGATCTGTACACCGGTGAAGCCGAGTACGACACGATTGCCGAGATCAAGCAGGCCGTGTCGATACCGGTCTTTGCCAATGGCGATATCGATTCCCCCCAGAAAGCCCGGTACGTGCTGCAAGCCACCGGTGCCGACGGACTGTTGATTGGTCGGGCCGCTCAAGGGCGCCCGTGGATTTTTCGCGAAATAGAACACTTCCTTCGCACCGGTGAAACACTGCCGGCGCTGCAATTGAGTGAAGTGGAACGCATTCTGCTAGAGCATCTGGCGGCGCTCCACGTTTTCTACGGCGATGTGCTTGGCGTGCGAATTGCGCGCAAGCATGTTGGCTGGTATCTCGCAACCTTGCCGGGCGCCAGGGAGTTCCGCGCCCACTTCAATCGTTTGCAAGATACAGAAGCACAATGCGCCAACGTTCGCGAGTTCTTCAGCGAACGCGACAAAAGCCCGGAAACAGGGCAAGAAAAAGAGGTGGCCGCATGACGATGATGACTGAGACTTTAGTGAGTGGAACGACACCCGTGAGCGACAACGTCAATTTGAAACAGCACCTCAACACGCCGAGCGAAGAGGGCCAGACCCTGCGCGGCAATGTCGAGAAGGCGCTGCACAATTATTTCGCCCACCTTGAAGGTGCTGCCGTCACTGACGTCTACAACCTGGTGTTGTCGGAAGTCGAAGCGCCACTGCTCGAATGCGTGATGAACTACGTCAAGGGCAACCAGACGAAAGCATCCGAGTTGCTGGGCCTCAATCGCGGCACTTTGCGCAAGAAACTCAAGCAGTACGATCTGCTTTAAGCATTCCAGATACAGAAAAGGCGACCCGCTGCAGGGGTCGCCTTTTTTGCTGATTGACTCCTTTTGCTTTTGATGGAAATTGAGATGACCGACCAGACTACCCGCCTGCCGATCCGCCGCGCCTTGATCAGTGTTTCCGACAAGACCGGCATCCTTGAATTCGCCCGTGAACTGGAAGCCCTTGGCGTTGAAATCCTGTCCACTGGCGGCACGTTCAAGCTGCTGCAGGACAATGGCGTCGCAGCGGTGGAAGTCGCCGATTACACAGGTTTTGCGGAAATGATGGACGGCCGGGTCAAGACCCTGCACCCGAAAATCCACGGCGGCATTCTCGGTCGTCGCGGTATCGACGACGCTATCATGAACGAGCACGGCATCAAGCCGATCGATCTGGTGGCGGTCAACCTCTACCCGTTCCAGGCAACTGTCGCCAAACCAGGTTGCGACCTGCCGACCGCTATCGAAAACATCGACATCGGCGGCCCGACCATGGTCCGCTCTGCTGCCAAGAACCATAAAGACGTCGCTATCGTGGTCAACGCCAGCGATTACAGTCAGGTTCTGGAAAGCCTCAAGGCTGGCGGTCTGACCTACGCTCAGCGCTTCGACCTGATGCTCAAGGCATTCGAGCACACCGCAGCTTACGACGGCATGATCGCCAACTACCTGGGCAGCATCGATCAGAAGGCCGAGACCCTGAGCACAGAAGGACGTAGCGAGTTCCCGCGCACCTTCAACAGCCAGTTCATCAAAACCCAGGAAATGCGCTACGGCGAGAACCCGCACCAGAGCGCGGCGTTCTACGTTGAAGCCAATCCGGCGGAAGTGGGTATCGCCACGGCGACCCAGCTGCAAGGCAAGGAACTGTCCTTCAACAACGTGGCCGATACCGACGCCGCGCTGGAATGTGTCAAGAGCTTCGTCAAGCCAGCCTGCGTTATCGTCAAGCACGCCAACCCGTGCGGCGTCGCAGTTGCGCTGGACAACGAAGGCGGTATTCGTCAGGCGTACGAGCTGGCTTACGCGACCGATACCGAATCTGCTTTCGGCGGCATCATCGCCTTCAACCGCGAGCTCGATGCTGAAACAGCCAAGGCCATCGTTGAGCGCCAGTTCGTTGAAGTGATCATTGCACCGAGCGTCAGCGCCGAAGCTCAGGCCGTGGTTGCCACCAAAGCCAACGTGCGCCTGCTGACCACTGGCCAATGGGCCATGGAGCGCACCGCCGCCTGGGATTACAAGCGCGTCAACGGCGGCCTGCTGGTACAGAGCCGTGACATCGCCATGATCACCCCTGCCGACCTGAAAGTCGTGACCAAGCGCGCACCAAGCGA
Source organism: Pseudomonas syringae (assembly GCF_000737245.1). GTDB lineage: Bacteria > Pseudomonadota > Gammaproteobacteria > Pseudomonadales > Pseudomonadaceae > Aquipseudomonas > Aquipseudomonas syringae_J. The sequence continues at coordinate 52,617 of NZ_JPQU01000078.1, forward strand.
GCAGGAAGTCCATGACCTGATCTTCGCCTGGAAAGTCGCCAAATACGTCAAATCCAACGCCATCGTCTACGCCAAGAACCGCCAGACCATCGGTGTCGGCGCCGGCCAGATGAGCCGTGTCAACTCGGCTCGTATTGCTGCAATCAAGGCCGAGCATGCTGGCTTGCAGGTACAGGGTGCAGTCATGGCGTCCGACGCATTCTTCCCGTTCCGGGACGGCATCGACAACGCGGCCAAGGTAGGCATCACTGCGGTGATCCAGCCAGGCGGCTCCATGCGTGACAACGAAGTGATCGCAGCAGCTGACGAAGCTGGCATTGCGATGGTGTTCACCGGGATGCGCCACTTCCGTCATTGATCGTTTGATAAAACACTGTGGGAGCGAGCTTGCTCGCGAAGAGGCCCGGACAGTCTGCGCATTATCCAGCGCCTGACATATTGCCTTCGCGAGCAAGCTCGCTCCCACGGGGACCTGGTACAGGCAAATCCCCCATACAGAATTAGCGTCATCGAGGTTATTTGAAATGAATGTACTCATCATCGGCAGTGGTGGCCGCGAACACGCTCTGGCGTGGAAAGTCGCTCAGGACCCACGTGTCGTGAAGGTTTTCGTCGCGCCGGGTAACGCTGGCACAGCCATCGAAGCCAAGTGCGAGAACGTCGCCATCGACGTACTGGCCCTTGAGCAACTGGCTGACTTCGCTGAAAAGAACGTCTCCCTGACTATCGTTGGCCCGGAAGTACCGCTGGTTGCCGGCGTCGTCGACTTGTTCCGCAGTCGTGGTCTGGATTGCTTTGGCCCAACTGCTGGCGCCGCTCAGCTGGAAGGCTCCAAAGCATTCACCAAAGACTTCCTGGCACGTCACAAGATTCCGACCGCCGATTACCAGAACTTTACCGAGATCGAGCCTGCGCTGGCTTACCTGCGCGAAAAAGGTGCTCCGATCGTCATCAAGGCCGACGGCCTGGCTGCGGGCAAAGGCGTCATCGTCGCCATGACTCTGGGCGAAGCCGAAGATGCCGTTCGTGACATGCTGGCTGGCAACGCGTTTGGCGAAGCAGGTTCGCGGGTCGTCATCGAAGAATTCCTCGATGGCGAAGAAGCCAGCTTCATCGTCATGGTCGATGGCAAGAATGTCCTGCCAATGGCCACCAGCCAGGATCACAAACGTGTAGGCGACGGCGACAGCGGTCCTAATACGGGCGGCATGGGCGCGTACTCCCCTGCTCCCGTGGTGACGGCCGAAGTTCACCAGCGCGTAATGGATCTGGTCATATGGCCGACTGTCCGAGGCATGGCTGACGAAGGTAACGTTTACACCGGCTTCCTCTATGCTGGTTTGATGATCGACAAGGCGGGCAACCCCAAGGTTATCGAGTTCAACTGCCGCTTTGGCGATCCGGAAACCCAACCGGTAATGCTGCGTCTGCAATCGAGTCTGGTCTTGCTGGTCGAGGCCGCGCTGGCCCAGGCGCTGGACAAAGTCGAAGCTCAGTGGGATCCACGCCCAAGCCTGGGCATCGTTCTGGCCGCTGGCGGCTACCCGGGCGATTACGCCAAGGGTGCAGCCATCAAAGGCTTGAGCGACGCCGCGCAGTTGCCGGGCAAAGTGTTCCACGCCGGTACTGCCTCGCAAGAGGGTGAAGTCGTGACTAGCGGTGGACGAGTGCTGTGTGCAACGGCGCTGGGTGAAACCGTAGGCGATGCGCAAAAACACGCCTATGCTCTGGCCACCAGAATCGATTGGGAAGGTTGTTTCTACCGCAACGACATTGGCTATCGCGCCATTGCCCGCGAGCGCGGCGAAGACCAGGAATAGTCTTGCGTCGAGCTATCTTCAGGGTCGGCAGTTATTCATGCCGGCCCTGACGGTTCGAATTTACGACTTCACTGTTTCACAACGTTATAAGGCATTCATCTACGAAGGGATTTCATTGTGCGCTGGCTCAGGATTGCCAAAAGTTTGACCGTCGGGCTGCTGGCCCTGCTCTTCGTGCTATCGGCCCATGCCGAGCCGAGTGCAGGCTGGTCAACATTGCTCGACAACCAGGCAAGCCTGCAACTGAGTGATGTCCGCTCCGCCCGCTATCAGAATGAATTCAGCCCCACAGGGCTAGATCAGGTGACTGCCGCCGATCGCAACGGCGCGCTGTGGCTGCACTACCGCATGCAGCCTGAAGAACACGAGCAGCTGCTGCGCATCTTTGCCCCGGATCTAGCCAGTCTGGACCTCTATGTCCTGGACGGTGAAAACATCGTCAATCATTCCCGCACCGGCAACGACGTGCCACCGCAGAACCAGGTTCTGCGGGCCACCGACTTCATGCTGCCGCTGCCCCAGCGCAGTGCCCCGCTGGACATCTACCTGCGACTGGTTTCCACCCAGCAACTGCGCCCGAACATAACCCTGGAGCCTGCCATCCTCAGCGCTGCCGACGAGCGCGAGCCGTTTCTGTTCGGCTTGCTGTTCGGGTCGCTGGCGATGCTGATCGTACAAAACCTGACCCGCTACGCGCACACCCGCTCCCAGACCAACCTCTGGCTGGCGGCATGCGAAGGCTTGCTGGCACTCAGTGCACTACTGCTGCTGAACCTGCTGACTCCCTGGCTCAAGACCTGGCACATCGCGCAAACCCCAAGCGCCCATTTGACGCTGCTGCTGGCGGCAATAACGGGCCTGAAATACACCCAAAGCTTCTTTTCCCTCCATCAGAACGTGCTGCTCAACCGGCTATTGATGGGCAGCATGCTGACGATCACGCTGGGCGGGTTACTGGTGTTTTTCGTCGATACGCTACCGCTGAACCTGGCGACGTTCGCGCTGGTGACCTTGTCGACGTTGAGTATCCTCCTGACATCGGCATGGCATTGGCAGCGTGGCTACTCGCCTGCGCGGTTGTTTGTGGTCGCGATGGTGACGTTCAACATTGGCTGCCTGGTGATCCTGCCTGCCCTGCTGTGGCTGACCTGGATTTCTCCGCAATGGCTGATTCTCACCTTGCTGGCAGTGTTCTGCGGTAGCGGTCTGCTCATGAGCATCGCCATTAGCGAGCGCCATCGCAGCTTTACCGAAGACAACTTCAGCATCAGCCGGAATGAAGCCGCGAGCACGGCAGAAATCAACGCCAAAGCAGAGTTTCTGGCCAAAATCAGTCATGAAATCCGCACCCCCATGAACGGCGTGCTGGGTATGACCGAGCTGTTGTTGGGTACGCCGTTGTCGGTCAAACAACGTGACTATGTGCAAACCATCCACAGCGCGGGCAATGAACTGCTGACCCTTATTAACGAAATTCTCGACATCACCAAGCTCGAATCCGGACAGATCGAACTTGACGATGTGCAGTTCGATCTCAGCGCCCTGATCGAAGACTGCCTGAATATCTTCCGCGCCAAGGCTGAGCAACAGGATGTCGAGCTGATCAGCCTGATCCAGCCGCAAGTACCACGGGTCATCAGCGGTGACCCGACACGCCTGCGACAGACCGTGTTGAGCCTGCTGGAAAACGCGCTGAAGAAAACCGACGAAGGCGAAATTCTGGTATTGGTCGCCCTCGACAGCAGGGTGGGTAAGCCGCGCCTGCGCATTGCCGTGCAGGACAGTGGCGAATCCATCTCTGCTGGCGAACGCGAGGCGCTGCTACAGGCTGAATTGCACAGCAAGAACTTCATGGCAGCCAGCAAGCTCGGTGGGCATCTGGGGCTGGTGATTGCACGGCAGCTCATCCTGCTGATGGGCGGTGAGTTCGGTATTCAAACCGGCGGCAGCCAGGGCAGCACGCTGTGGCTGAGTCTGCCACTGGACGCCAGTCGTCTTGAGCGTCCGCCGCTGGATCTGGACATCCCGCTGCTGGACGCACGGGTACTGGTCGTCGACGACAACGATACCTGCCGCAAAGTACTGGTGCAGCAATGCAGCAGCTGGGGCTTGAATGTCAGCGCCGTGGCGTCTGGCAAAGAAGCCTTGGCGCTATTGCGCACCAAGGCACATCTGCGCGATTACTTTGACGTGGTGTTACTCGACCAGAACATGCCCGGTATGACAGGTATGCAGCTGGCCGCCAAGATCAAGGAAGACCCGAGTCTAAACCACGACATCCTGCTGATCATGCTCACTGGTATCAGCAATGCGCCCAGCAAGATCATCGCCCGCAATGCGGGGATCAAGCGCATCCTGGCCAAACCGGTGGCGGGCTATACGCTTAAAACCACGCTGGCCGACGAACTCACCCAGCTCAATAAAGGCATATCCAGCTACAGCCCCGCGCCGGTTACCAGTAATGCGGTCAGCGTGCCCGACGACTTCCGGATTCTGGTGGCCGAAGACAACACCATCTCCACCAAAGTCATTCGTGGCATGCTCGGCAAGCTGAACCTGAACCCGGATACGGCCAGCAATGGTGAAGAAGCCTTACGGGCGATGAAAGCCCAGCGTTACGATCTGGTGCTGATGGACTGTGAGATGCCGATTCTCGACGGTTTCACCGCCACCGAGCAGCTGCGCGCATGGGAAGTCGGCAATCAGCGAGTGCGCACGCCCGTAGTCGCTCTGACGGCCCACATCCTCACCGAACACAAGGACCGCGCACGTCAGGCAGGTATGGACGGACACATGTCCAAACCGGTGGAGCTGTCCCAACTGCGCGAACTGGTCGAGCACTGGGTCGCACAGCGCGACAAGATCCGGGCGTCGACCTCAGTCGGCAACCTCTATCAACAAAATTGAGCGTGGCCCCGACAGCCATACCGGTTGCGCCCTGATAGACTCCCCCCACTTCATTACCTGCCGCCGAGCTCAAGCCATGCTCCACGTGTTGTTCAGCGTTTATCTCAAGATGCTGGTGCTTTATAGCCCGTTCTTCGTTCTGTCCTGCTTTATCAGCCTCACTCGCGGCCATTCGCGCAAAGAGCAGCGTCGACTGGCGTGGAAGGTGGCACTGGGAACGCTGGTTGCCAGTGTTTTGCTTTACCTGTTCGGCCGGGTGATTTTCAGTGTGTTCGGCATCACAGTCGACGCCTTCCGGATTGGGGCTGGCAGCGTGCTGTTCATTTCGGCGCTAGCCATGGCTCAAGGCAAGTCAGCCGTACAGACCGACAACGTTCAGCAGGATGTGACCATCGTCCCGCTGACCATCCCGCTGACCGTCGGGCCGGGCACCATCGGTGCACTCCTGGTCATGGGCGTCAGCCAACCCCACTGGGATGACAAACTCACCGCGATTCTCAGCATTGCCCTGGCCAGCTTCACTGTAGGTGTGGTGCTGTATTTGTCCAACCACATTGAACGTATTCTCGGCGACCAGGGCTTACAGATTGTCAGTCGGTTGATGGGCTTGTTTGTGTGTGCCCTGGCTGCGCAGATTATCTTTACCGGTGTGCAGGGATACTTAGTGCGATGAGGACGATCCGCACGTCTTATCCACAGTCCCATTCGTGCCCTCACTTTCACCCAGCTCAATGATCAGCGTCGAGCGACGGGGACCTAGCATTTCCAGAATCGTATCTTTCATGTCTTCATAGGGGTCAGCGTAAAGCTCGGTTGTCATGAGGCTGAGCTCAACATTACCAACGACCTGTTCTTGCTTTATTAGCGGCAAGATGGAAAGGCTTGGCAATGCACTGCTGGTTTTGAAGGAGATGAAAACCTGGGTCAAAAACGGTGCCTTATCGACGACAACCAATTGCAGCGTCACGGTGCGCGAAGACAAGTTTTCTTTGGAAGTGGCAGCCGCAAATGAAGTCTTTGGAAAGTCAGCCTGACTGGGTAGCGATTGCGTAGTGTGTTGCTCAAGGAGCTTGAGCGCTGTGCCATTGTCATTCTGCAGACGCGTGAAGACAGCTTCGGCCTGGCTGAGTCCCCCAGAAGAGATCTGCTTGCCGAGCGCGTTCTTGATCATGCTCCACAAGGAATCCTGTCCTTCAGGTGTGATGCTCCGCATCTCTCTTCGCGATGCTTCTTGGCCTAACACTACCATCAGCCTGGAATATTCCCGCAACCATGCCTCAGCATCGATAAATAGGTCATGCTGGCCCGAGGCAGCTAGCTGATAAAACAAATTACTCGTTAGTACATCATCTATAAAGTCCGGCGGCACAGCATTGCCAAACATAAACAGACCACCTGCGTTTACGAAATTACGTTGCATAACTTTGTCCATTCCTTCGCTTATTCATGTCGTCATCAATGCAGAGCTACGACGGACCGTAGCTCTGCATATTTCACGTCAGCCTTTGAGTTTAATTTCAAGCAGCGTCTTACGTTGGTATTCCTTTAACTTGCTTTCGACAATGTCCCGAACATCTTCGTAACTTTCGGGAAACAACTCCATGACATTCTCCGCACGCTGAATGGCTACCTCAGACCGGCTCCACTCCCAGAACAACACATTGGTGATATTGAGGCTAGTGCGAACATTCACTGCGCCCATCGCCATTACCACATCACCTTCCGGAGACTGAGCACTTGCAGCAATGGCGAACTTTGCGCCGTTAGGAGTTTTGCTCGACTGTTCAAACAAACGCAATGGTTTGTCATCACCCTTGAGTGCGTCCACCGTATCTCCCGCTATTTTAAGCAATACTGCAGCAGCAGGGCCAGGCAGTGCGGCGGCGATGATGGTTGACTTGAGAATGTCCAATGCCACCTTTTCCATGGTGAGATGCGTATTGCTGGCACGGTAATCAGTGGTGGACCATTCTGGCGATACCCAGCCACATAACGCCATCAATTCTTCGTATCTCTTGAACCACGCCACCCCGCCCCTGGGATGGTCACTGCTGGCAACCAGCGAGCAGAACTGGATCGTGCGTCTGACGATAACCTTGTTTTCCCTGGACATGCCAGCCACGATAGAAAGAATAGTGTCATTACTTACCATCGCCTCGGGCTTGGCTTCGTCAATACTAAAGCTACCAATCCGGGAAGACGGCCGCGGCGTATTATCGCAACTCAGATCACAACTCCCCAACAACTCCCGCCGACTTTGAACACGGGACTCTTTAACCAATTCGCTTAACATATAAACTCCATTTAAATAAATCAATAACGTCCTTCGTGGACATCCTTAAGGTATTCCAAACGCCAAAAGCCGTCCAGCCGCCCCATAAACCAAGAAACGGTGGCAACATGCTATAACATGGACAATTAAACAAAGCCGGTTTGTCGTGCCAAGCCAATAAGGGCAAGGCCCTGGGAGTTTTTTAATAATCGGATCAGTACCACATCAGACTATTTCACACCGAGACGGTTAAACATCCCCTCTTGTACCGATGAAAACTTCCGTGCTCGGCATCGCAATATCTTAAAGCTAAAATGACTTTCTCCTACACGAAACACGGAAATCCTAAACTCACAAATCTTACCATCTTCATAGGTTTATCAAACGCAGCTTTTCACGTCTGACACCGGAAAGCCGGGATCGAATATAATCTCGTCGCTCCGAATAAGCCTGTTCGCTGAATCTATATAGACCTCCCTCCAACCGGACCACCATCTCCCGATCCTCATCGAGATTGAATAACCCGCCGGAAAAAGTTTCAGTGCTCACTTGCAAGGCACAGACGGCTATCACTACGGTACCTTCCCCGATGTTTTCACAAGGAGCTATCTGAAAACGGCTGAAGGCTCCCGCACCGGAACCAAACTGAAAAAAGTGATCCGCGAACTGTTTTAATTGAACAGCTTTGAAGGATCGACGAGCCAGGTCCTCCAGGCCAGCGGTTCCGTTAATCCCCTTGACTCCAATATTGAGATACTCAAGCTCCCTAACATTATTGATTACCGTAGGTGAGTGATCAAAACGGCTAATCAGCTCGCATCTGGCGAACTGCAACTGCTTGCGGTAGTGCAACGTCCAGCCTGCCCACCGATCACGCCGGTCTATCTGACCCGCAAAATGATCCGCATACATCAGCATATTCAGGATATCGGTTCGCTGATCGCGCGAAACACCTGTAAAAGAAACCAGATTAGTGGTGGTGATTACAGCATTACTTTTTGCTTCAGTCATTATCTACACTCCATGTAGTACCAGGAGCTTTGACATTAGTTAACGAGGCGATGATCGTCTACAGCCTTACAGCATTTACAGATCCGTCTTACCGAGAATAGTCCTGAGCTTAAAAGCCACCTCTAGGAGCGCGCTTGGCCACGACGGTGTTTAAGTCAGGCAGAAGATTTCCCGCTGAAACAACGCAGCGCGGCCAAGCGCGCGCCTACAGGTACTTGTCATGGCCTACTGGCTTTTGGGATACCAACGCGGCGTATAAACCCACTGACGCCCATCCGGCCGGGCGAAGGTGCAGGTTGTCGAGGAGCCGATCAAAACCATGGTGCGCATATCGACCTGGTCCGGGGTCAACTCGCCCAAGGTGATGATCCGCAACGTCTGCCCCGGTCGGCCTATATCTCGACCCAGGGTCACAGGCGTTTCAGGTGCGCGGTGCAGACGGACGATTTCCAGTGCGCGACCCAGTTGCCATGGGCGTGACCGGGAAATAGGGTTGTAGAACGCCAGCGCCAGATCAGCCTGGGAGGCCAGGTCCAGGCGCTTTTCGATGATTCCCCAAGGCTTGAGGTTGTCTGACAGGGACATCACGCAGAAGTCATGGCCCAGCGGCGCGCCTGCCTGAGCGGCGGTCGCCAGCGAAGCGGAGACACCCGGCAGGATTTCCAGCTCGATGTTATGCCAATCGGCATTACTGGATTCGTGCAGGGCTTCGAGCACCGCCGAGGCCATGGCGAAAACCCCGGGATCACCGGACGACACCACCACTACAGAACGCCCGGACGCGGCCAGTTCGAAGGCATGGCGAGCGCGCTGCATTTCTTCGCGGTTATCCGTGCAATGCATCACTTGATCAGCACGGAACGGCCCGGCCATACGCACGTAAGTCTCGTAGCCCAATATGTCGTTGGCGCGAGCCAGCTCAGCCTTGACCGCCGGGACCATCAAATCGGGGGCCCCAGGCCCCAACCCGATGACCGCCAGCCTGCCCCGCGCCTTACCAATGCGCTGAACATCCAGCGGCTGCGGCGCCACGGCGATAGCCAGCCCTTCGTTGACATTGATCGGCGGCAATAATTGCGGCACCGCCTGAGTGGCCATTTCCAGCGCTGAAGCCTGAGCAACAAAGCGCAATGGCACGTCCAGTTCAATGGCAGCCTGTTGCAGCAACGGGTCGGCCATCTGCGAATCAGCCGCCAGCAGACAGGCCAGGGATTGCACGGCGATGCCCGCGCAGTGAAGCGCAGCGCACACGCGAACGCTTAATTCGGCGTCAATATCAGTAACAGCCACCGCCACGCTGCGTGGGTAGATAAGCAATTCGTTAGCCGATGGCTCGCGCTTGGCACAACTGACGTGAATCGCCAACTGCGCGTGTTCGTCCTGTGGCAGTTGAGCTTGGGCCAGCCAGGGTGCAGCACCTTCGATGCGCACGCTTTCGCCAGACAGCAAATCCGAAACAAAGCGCTTGCCCAGCTCCAGATCGCCCAAGGCATAGCCGGTTGGCGGGTTGAGCAGGCAGGTGCCGAAACGTAATTCGCCACTGGTGGTGATCGCCGGGGCGATGCCCAGACCGGCAGCAATTTCCCGGGCCATGACGTTGACGCCGCCCAATCCACCCAGCAGCGGAACCACGGCAGTGCCGTCTTCGGCAATGGCCAGCACCGCGGGCTCCGCGCCTTTCTCCAGAAGCAGAGGTGCGAGGGTGCGGATCACGATTCCGGCGGCGCACAAGGCAATGATCGGGGTGTTCTGCTGATAAAACTGACGCAGCGTGGTGCCGAATTCGCTGTAGGTTCGATCCGAACCCTGCACCCGGTCCAGCAGGCCGTAAATCAGTGAATCCGGGTACAACTGCTGAATGCGTTGTGCGGTGGCAAGGCTGCCATTGCCCAGGATCACAATGGCCGGAATGTTATGCGCCATCAGCCTTGCCACCTTTCGCCCGGAACAATGATCAGCGAGAAATAAGGCGACGACATGGGTACGACTTCATCCAGCGGGACAATTTTCTGGTTGGCCATGGTAGCGCGCTCCACATACAGCGCACGTTCGGCCAGGCCCAGTTCTTCAAGCACCAGACGGACTTTTGGAAAGTTGCGACCCAGTTTCATGATCACTGCGGCATCTGCATCGGCCAGCTTGCGCTTGAGTTCTTCATGGGACAGCACGCCGGACAGCACTGACAGGCTCTGATTGCGATACACCAGCGGTGCACCCAGCACTGAAGCGCCGCCGAGCATCGAACAAACCCCCGGCACCACTTCGGCCTCGTACTTATCAGCGAGGCGGTCGTGCAGGTACATGTAGGAGCCGTAGAAGAACGGATCGCCTTCGCAGATCACCGCCACATCGCGCCCGGCATCCAGGTGCGCGGCAACATCGATGCTCGACTCGTCATAGAAATCACTGATGACTTTTTCGTACGACATCGGTGCAGGCAGCGCTTCGGTAGTCACCGGATAAACCAGCGGCATCAGCGTCTGCGCGTCCTGCAAATGGCCTTCGATGATGCCGAAGGCGTTGCCTTTCTTGCCCTTGGCGACGAAGTAGGCAATCACCGGCGACTCACGCAACAGGCGCAACGCTTTGACGGTAATCAGTTCCGGGTCGCCGGGGCCGACGCCCAGGCCAATCAATCGACCGCGTGCCTGCATCATTCGATCTCCGTGGCCAGTGCGTTGACCGCAGCCACCGCCATGGCGCTACCGCCGCGACGACCCTGCATGATCACAAACGGAACGCCACGGCTATCGGCGGCGAGCATGGCCTTGGATTCGGCAGCACCGACGAAGCCCACCGGGAAGCCGAGAATCAGTGCCGGTTTCGGCGCGCCTGCATCGAGCATTTCCAGCAGATAGAACAGTGCAGTTGGCGCATTGCCGATCACCACGACGCTGCCTTCGAGATGCGGACGCCACAGCTCCAAAGCCACGGCTGAACGGGTATTGCCCAAATCCAGCGCCATTTCCCGCACGCCTTCATCATGCAGGGTGCAGATGATCTGATTGTTGGCGGGCAGGCGTGTGCGGGTAATACCTTCGGACACCATGCGCGCATCACAGAGGATCGGCGCACCCGCGGCCAGCGCATCACGACCGGCTTTGCCGGCACCCGGCGAGAAGCGCAGGTCTTCGATCACCTCGACCATGCCGCAGGCGTGGATCACCCGCACGGCGAGTTTTTCCAGGTCGGCAGGGATCGTATCCAGGCGCGCTTCAGCGCGAATGATCGAGAAGGAGTTGCGATAAATCTCCTGACCATCGCGGATGTAATCAATCATGGGTGTTGCTCCGTGAGTCGGCGATCAATAACGCGCCGACTGCTTCAATAGTGAGGTCACGCGCTTGCAGGGCACCAAATCCGGGCTGGCCTGCATCGCGAAAATAAAGGTCGTAGTGGCCGGGGGAAACCGCCAGCAACGTCACCGGGGCAAGATGCGCCGCCGCGCAAGAACGCTTGCAGGCTGACAGGTGCACTGCTCGGCTTATCCCGCTGTTATGCAATTGATCCGCCAGCAGACGCGCATCGGCCTTGGTATCGGCCTGGCCCTTGGCGCAATCAGTGGAGCCGGTGCAGGCAATGATTTGCCCCAGGGATTGTTCAGGCGAACAGAGCAGCCCGGCGGTTTGCAGCGCCTGCAGCACGTGCGGCGCATGCTCGGTGGGGATATTGGGTAACAACAGACTTTGCCAGGGCGTAAGGCGCAAGCTGCCATCGCCAAAATCAACGGCCAGTTGCGCCACGGTGGTCAGCATCGCCGGATCCAGACGCCCCAGCGGCGCGACACCGCCGACGGCGACCTTGCCCGGTTCGCGCTGTGGATAAATGCCGATGTGCTGATGAGGCGCAATGGCTTGGCGACGCCAGCTGGTTACTTTCTGATCAGCCCGCAGCGGAAAACCCAATCGCATCTGCAACTGCTGAAGCATTTCCCCAGGCGACTGCTCTGCCAACAAATGCCGCATGCGTACCTGTTCGGGGCGAGCCGTGTCGAGAAATAACTCCAGCACCGCCAACACCAGATCGAGGGCTTTTGCGACAGGGGCTGCGCCCAACGGCGAATCATCCGCAGCACAACCGGCCAGCCCAAAGCCCAGCAGGACGTCGCCATCGATTTGCAGCGCTGATAGCCACAGATCGTGGGGATGTTCGAGCATCACCAGACCTTCGCCGCCATCCAGCGACAGGGCGAACTTGGGCGACAAGTCGTGAAAACGCGGGTTGCTCTCCAGCGCGGCGAGAATCTGCCCGGCCAGTGGCCGAACATCCAGCAGCATCTGTGAGTCAAGGCCTGCCGTGGGGCTGAGCATCAGGTTGCGCACGTCGTCACTGTCCGGGTTGTCCGGTCCGAGACCGGCCGTCAGCAAGGTGTCAATCAGCCCATCCTGTTCGGCGCCGATACCGCGAATCTGTAGATTGGCGCGGTTGGTGACTTCGATCACCCCATGGGCATAGCGCTGCGCCGCGTGGGCCACGGCGTGCGCCTGAGGGGCGCTGATCGAACCGCCCGCCAGTTTGATTCGACAGATGCCACCGTCCAGCGCCGGGACGATACGCAGCAACCCCGGACAAGCCGAGGGGCGTAGCGATGCGGTTGGCGTGCGAGCGGACTTCGGCTCGATCAATGGATCACCGTCAATTAGGTCTGACATTTAGGTCTGAATGGACACGTTGTGCCCGATGGCGCGGTATTATGCCTGCTTTGTCCGCAGGCATGAAAAGCCGCTCTGTCGGAAGATTGGATTGAGGTAAGCAAATGTCGCCCTGGCTGACAGTCGTGGGAATCGGTGAAGACGGTTACAAAGGCCTGGGCAAGAACGCCCGGCATGCCTTGCTGCGTGCCGATCAGGTGTTCGGCGGGCCGCGTCAGCTGGATTTGCTGCCACCGTGTATCAAGGCTGAACGTCGCGCCTGGCCGAGTCCTTTTTCCCTGAGTCCGGTTGTGGAACAGCGCGGCGCTGAAGTGTGTGTGCTGGCCAGCGGCGATCCGATGCTGTTCGGTGTGGGGGCCAGCCTCACTCGAGTGATAGCGGTCGAAGAAATGCAGGTTTTCCCGGCGCCCTCCTCCTATTCATTGGCAGCAGCAAGGCTGGGCTGGCCGCTGCAAGAGGTCGTCACCCTGTCAGTGGTCGCCCGGCCATTGGCGGCGCTGAACGCGCAATTTCATCACGGCGTGCGTTTGCTGGTCCTGAGTAACGATGGCAGCAGCCCGGCAGCGATTGCCGGATTGTTGCGTGAAAAGGGTTTCGGACCGAGCCGCATGACCGTGCTGGAACATTTGGGTGGCAGTGCGGAGCGGCGTCTGGATGGTTTGGCAAGCGAATGGGCCAACCCGGACATTGCTGCACTGAATCTGGTGGCTATTGATTGTCGTGCCGATCCCCACGCCATACGCCTGTCCCCCTTGGCCGGTCTGCCTGACGCAGCGTTCGAACACGACGGCCAACTGACCAAGCGCGACGTACGTGCCATCACCCTGGCGCGTCTGGCCCCGGTGCCGGGTGAATTGTTATGGGATGTCGGCGCCGGTTGTGGCTCCATCGGCATCGAGTGGATGCGCGCTCACCCCACGTGTCGAACCCTGGCGATCGAAGCCGATGAAGGCCGCCAGCAACTGATCGAATTCAACCGCGATGCGCTGGGCGTGCCTGGACTGCAATTGGTGCGCGGCAGCGCGCCTCAGGCACTGGCAGGGCTGGAGCAGCCGGACGCGATTTTCATCGGCGGTGGCGTGACTCGCCCCGGCGTGCTGGAGGCGTGCTGGCAACAACTAAAATCCGGCGGTCGGCTGGTCGCAAACGCGGTGACCCTGCAAAGCGAAGCCGCGCTGATGGCCTGGCGCGATCTGCATGGGGGTGAGCTCACTCGCATCCATATCGCCCACGCCAAACCCTTGGGCGAGTTCGATACCTGGCGCCAGGCCTTGCCGATCACCTTGCTGGACGTGGTCAAACCCTGATGCGCAACGAAACCGCCGAACAACCCGCCCCACTGCGCAGCGGCCTGACCACCGGCAGTTGCGCCACGGCCACCTGCCTGGCAGCCGCACGGCTGTTGCTCGGAGGTGAAGTCAACGACGCGGTCGAGATCGTCCTGCCCAAAGGCAAGCATGTACAGATGCGTCTGGAGTTTTGCCGACTGATCGAAGACGGCGCAGAAGCCGGCACCATCAAAGACGCCGGCGATGACCCGGACGTAACCCACGGCGCATTGGTGTTCACTCGGGTGCGATTGTTGGAGGTTGCCACCGTAACCTTTATTGCGGGCGCTGGCGTCGGCACCGTCACCCGGCCAGGGCTGGTCCTCAAGGTTGGCGAACCGGCAATCAATCCGGTGCCGCGAATGATGATGATCGAGCACCTGCAAAAACTGGCTGACGAAACCGGTTACAGCGGCGGTTTCGAAGTCACAGTGAACGTCGAGGGCGGCGAAGCCCTGGCCCTGAAGACCATGAATCCGCGCCTTGGCATCCTCGGCGGGCTGTCGATTCTGGGCACCAGCGGCATAGTCCGGCCGTTTTCCTGTGCCGCCTACATCGCCTCGATTCATCAAGGCATTGACGTCGCCAAGACCAATGGCTATCAACACATTGCGGCATGCACCGGTAATGCCAGCGAAGACACCATGCGCCGGGTTTATCAAATGCCGGACATTGCCCTGATTGAAATGGGCGACTTTGTCGGCGCGGTGCTCAAACATTTGCGCAAGGTCCCGGTGGCCAAACTGAGCATCTGCGGCGGCTTTGGCAAAATCAGCAAACTGGCGGCCAGACACATGGATCTGCACAGCCGCCACTCCAGCATCGACCTGCCGCAACTGGCACGCTGGGCCGCTGACGGCGGCGCTGACGAAGCGTTGCAACAGGCAATTCGCGAAGCCAACACCAGCCAGCAGGCACTGGCGATGTGTGCCGCTGTGGGCGTGCCGTTGGGCGATATTGTTTGCCAGCACGCGCTGAATTTTGCGCGCAGTGTGGTGCCGGAGCAGGTTGCCGTGGAAATTTTCGCCATAGACCGTCAGGGCGAGATTGTCGGGACTGCGGGCGTCTTGTCATGAGGAGTCGGGCATGAAGCGGCTGTTATTGCTTGGCGGCGTTACGGATGCGCTGGCCATAGCTCGAACACTTGGGCCGCAGCATATCTACAGTCTGGCGGGCGTGGGTCGGGTGCCTACTGATCTCAACTGTCAGGTGCGGGTCGGCGGCTATGGCGGTGCTGAAGGCCTGGCGCGGTTCATCACCGAGCAAGGAATCGATTTACTGGTAGACGCGACCCACCCTTATGCAGCGCAGATCAGCCACAACGCCGCCCGCGCAGCAGAGTTGGCCCAGGTGCCTTGCTGGGCCTTGCGCCGCCCGGCCTGGCAGGCTGGGCCGAAGGATGACTGGCGCGAGGTGGCTGACTGGAGCGAACTGGTCCAGGCCCTCAAGCCCTTCAAACGCCCGCTGTTCACGTTAGGCCGCGAACCCTTGCAGCATCTGGATGACATCCCCGAACAGCAGTTCTGGACCTTGCGCGCCCTGGAAAATACCTTACGAGATCTGCCACAGCACGAGCGCTGCGAAATCATCGGCGCACGGGGGCCCTTTCTGCTGGAAGACGAGCGCGCGCTCTTTGAGCGGCGCGCGATTGATGTACTGATCAGCAAAAACAGCGGCGGCGATGCGACCGAGGCCAAGCTGGAAGTGGCGCGGGAATTGAGAGTGCCGGTGTTGATACTGAAGCGGCCGGTGTTACCGGAAGTTGACCGACAGTTTGATTCCCGTCAGGCATTGCTTGAGGCGTTGGGTCACAATTACCTTTGAATTACGCGCCACTGCTGGAGCGAGGCTTGCCCGCGAATCAGGCACCGCGGTATATCAGTCATACCGCGTCATTGTTCTTCGCGGGCAAGCCTCGCTCCAACAGGGTTCCGGGTAATCCCGCACATTGGAGATTTTTCATGCTGAAACACCTGCTCATCCTGGCGGCGCTTTTGCTGCCAGCCACTTACGCCAGCGCGGATGACTACCACCTTGGCGAGCTGACGATTGCCAGACCATGGTCCATGGAGTTGCCGCACAATGCGCCAACGGTGGCGGCGTACTTTGTCATTCACAACAGTGGCCAGACGGCCGACAAACTGTTGAGCGTCGACAGCCCGGTCGCTGGTCTCGCCCAGCTTCACGAGCATGTTCATGCCAATGGCCTGATGAAAATGCAGCAGGTGCCCGCCGTAGAGGTTGCAGCAGGCAGCGATGCGGTGTTCGCACCAATGGGTTATCACGTGATGTTGCTGGAGCTGCAAGACAAGTCCAGACTCACCGACGGTCAAACCTTCCCGCTGACCCTGCACTTCGAAAAGTCCGGTGAAATCACGGTGCAGGTTCCGGTGATGAAACAAGCGCCCGACGCCATGAAACATAGCCACTGATAAAAGATTGAAATGAGATACAAGCGCCTGTCAGACAGCCGATCAACCCCGCAACCTCGTGTAAACCGAGGGGCGTGGCTGAGCCTGTTTGCCATGTTGCTGATTTTCGTCGGCCCGCTGATTTCCCAGTCGATGCCGATGGAGCATCACACGGGCATGACGATGCCCATGTCTGCGTCCATGGATATGGACATGGACATGGATATGCCGTCGCACTCGGCCGCTCATGGCTCGGAGCATGGCGCACAACCTCGCGCCCCAGTGGCAGGTGCGGATGACGGCGCTGACCATGCCTTATGGGCCAAGTGCGGCTATTGCACCTTGCTGTTCAGCTGCCCGGCACTGATCCAGAGCGTTGCGATCATTGCGTTGGCGGCGGCAAGGCCCGCAGACCTTTTCAACGCGGTGACCCAACCCGGTTACGCCCGCAGTAATATTTTCCCCAACGCCCGAAGCCGCGCCCCTCCCCTGTTCGCCACGCGATAAATCCAGTCTGATTACGCACCCCGCCCACGGACCCTGTCTGTCGGCGGGCTGCGTCGTGTGTCGCTCTATGGAGGGCATTGCCCGTGTCCAAACCGTCTGTATCTTTTTATAACCTCGCCTGGCGCTGGCATTTCTACGCCGGCCTGTTTGTCGCCCCGTTCATGATCATGCTGTCACTGACCGGGATTATTTACCTGTTCAAACCCCAGCTGGACAACCTGATGTACAGCGACCTGCTGCACGTCACACCCAGCCACCATCAACTAAGCGCCGAGCAGCTACAGCAGCGGGTGCTGAGCAAATTTCCACAGGCCGCAGTCAGCAAATACTTCCCGCCACTGAATGCAGAAGGCAGTGCGCAATTTGTGGTGCAGCAAGCCGGTCATGAGTTGAATGTCTTCGTTGACCCGTACCGAGGTGAAATCCTTGGCACCCAAGATGCGAAATTCAATCTGCAAGCCATCGCCCGCTTGGTACATGGCGAGCTGATGATCGGCACCGTTGGCGACCGGCTTGTGGAGCTGGCGGCAGGCTGGGGCATCATGCTCGTGGTCTCAGGGCTTTACCTGTGGTGGCCGCGGGGTAAATCCCCGGCAGGTGTGCTGTGGCCACGGTTCACGAGACGAGGCCGGGTGTTGTGGCGTGATCTGCATGCGGTGACCGGCTTCTGGGGCTCGGTGTTTTTGCTGTTCATGTTGCTCAGCGGCATGGCCTGGACGGGCATGTGGGGCAAGCAATATGCGGAACTGTGGAACACTTTCCCCGCTGCCATGTGGAATGACGTGCCCAAATCCGATCGGCAGGCGGGAGAGCTGAATACTGGTAATGTGCAAACCGTGCCTTGGGCGCTGGAGAACACGCCGATGCCGGTTTCCTCCGGCGATCATGCCGAGCACATGAACCACGGCAGCATGCACGCAGCTCCGGCCGCGCCCAAAGTGTCACTGCAGCAGGTGGTAGATATCGCTACCGAACGGGGCATCGAACCGGGCTACAGCATCACCCAACCCAAAACCGCCGATGGCGTGTTCACCGTCTCGGTATTTGCCGATGACCCGCGCAATGACGCAACGCTGCACATCGACCAATACACCGGCAAGGTGTTGGCGGACGTACGCTGGAGCGATTACAGCGCGGTATCCAAAGCCACCGAACTGAGCGTGATGCTGCATGAAGGCAAGTTTTTTGGCTGGTTGAATCAGCTACTGATTCTGCTGGTGTGCCTGATGATTCTGTTGGGTTCCATCAGTGGCCTGGTGATCTGGTGGAAACGCCGCCCCGCAGGCGGCCTGGGCGTCCCGCCACTGCGTCATGATCTACCTCGCTGGAAAGCGGCGATGGTCATCATGTTCGGCCTGGCCGTGGCATTCCCGTTGGTCGGGGCTTCACTGGTGGTGGTGTATGTGATGGATCGGTTGGTGTTGTCGCGGTTCATGAAACCAGTCACCGCATAAGCATTCTGTTGGAGCGAGGTTTGCCCGCGAAGAACGATGACGCGGTCTGACTGACATACCGAGGTGTCTGATTCACGGGCAAGCCTCGCTCCAACAGAAATGCGGTAAACCAACCTCACCCTCAACATGAGCAACCCGACATGCACCATTCCGCGCTGATCCGTACAATGCCCGTTTGCATTCATGGCGCCGTTCAATGTCATCCCTGACACTTACCGATATCACCTGGTCCCCGCCGGAGCATGAGCATTGCCATCATCGCTTCAAGCTGCGCGATACCAGCCTGCACGTTGCCCCCGGTGAGTTTGTCGGGTTGATCGGCCCCAATGGCAGCGGCAAAACCAGCCTGTTGCGCTGCGCCTATCGGTTCAGCGAACCGTTGCAGGGTGAAGTGCTGCTGGATAAAGACAACCTGTGGGAGCAGGCACCTCGCTGGTGCGCCCAGCGTATTGCCGTGGTGCTTCAGGAGTTTCCGGACGCCTTTGGCCTGACCGTCGATGAAGTAGTCGCCATGGGCCGCACCCCGCACAAAGGTATGTTCGACGGCGACACCCGGCAGGATCTGCAGATCATCCGCGAAGCCCTGGCGTGCGTGGGCCTGCAGGGCTTTGAGGATCACGCCTTCGCCACGCTGTCGGGTGGGGAAAAACAGCGGGTGATCCTGGCCCGTGCCCTGACCCAACAACCGCAACTGCTGATACTCGACGAACCCACCAATCACCTTGACCCACGTTATCAACTTGAGCTGCTGCAACTGGTCAGGCGCCTGAAGATCGGCACCCTGGCGAGCATTCACGATTTGAACCTCGCAGCGGCGTTCTGCGACCGTTTGTACGTGATGGACGGCGGAAAAATCGTCGCCAGCGGCACCCCCACCGAAGTCCTCACCGCTGACCTGCTACGGGAGGTGTTCGGTGTCGAAGCGCTGGTTGATCGCCACCCCATTTCCGGCTACCCACGTATTACCTGGATCACTCACCCATGAAGTCCGTTCTCACCCTTCTCTGTCTGGGCCTGCTGTCCTTTTCCGCTTGGGCAACAGCCGCTGAATACCCGGTCACCATTACCAGCTGTGATCGGCAAGTGACCTTCGACAAGGCGCCGACCCACGCCGTCAGCCATGACATCAACATGACTCAGATGATGCTGGCTCTCGGCCTGAAATCGAGCATGGCTGGCTACAGCGGGATCAGCGGCTGGAAAACCGTCACCCCTGAGTTGCGCAAAAGCCTTGAAGGCTTGCCGGAGCTGGCGGCCAAATATCCGTCGGTTGAAACCCTGCTCAATGCCAACGTCGATTTCTTCTTCGCCGGTTGGGATTACGGCATGCGCGTCGGCGGCGACCTCACCCCGCAAACCCTGGCGCCGCTGGGCATCAAGGTCTACGAGCTGACCGAGTCCTGCGCTTTCGTGATGAAGCGTGAAGCCGCCAGCCTCGACGACACTTATACGGACCTGCGCAATCTGGGGCGGATTTTCAACGTACAGGATCGTGCCGAACAGCTGATCGCAAAGATGCAGCAGCGCGTGGCGAAGGTGCAGGCGACTTTGCCCGTAACCAGGCCAAGGGTATTTCTGTACGACAGCGGTGAAGACCGGGCCATGACTTCAGGGCGTCTGGCCATGCCTCAGGCGCTGATTACCAGTGCAGGCGGACGCAACATTCTCGATGACATCGACGCCAGCTGGACCCGGGTCAATTGGGAAACGGTAGTCGAGCGCGACCCGCAAGTGATCGTGATCGTCGACTACAGCGAAATCACCGCAGACCAGAAAATTCAGTTCCTGCTGAACAATCCGGCCCTGCAATCGGTCGACGCCATTCGCAACAAGCGCTTCATCGTCATTCCATATGTGGCCGCCACGCCCGGCATCGAGAATATCGACGCCATCGAAACCCTGGCCGCCGGTTTTCACGGCAAAGCTCTCCAAGGCAAAGCTCTGTGAAATTTCATCTGCCGCCGACGCTGGTGGGCCACGACCGTTATCGGTTGCTGTTGCTGATCCTCGGTATCGCCCTGCTGGCGTCCTGCGTGCTTTCGCTGGGATTTGGCTCGGCGTCGGTACCGGCTTCGGTGGTCTGGCAGATTCTGCTGCATAAAGTCTTCGGTTTCGGACCTGATGCACCCACCTGGAGTGCAGGACAGGAACATATCGTCTGGCTGATCCGCGTGCCACGCATGCTGCTGGGTGCACTGGTGGGTGCGGGTCTGGCCTTGACTGGCGCGGTTCTGCAGGCCACCACACGCAATCCACTGGCGGATCCACATTTGCTGGGAGTGACCTCCGGGGCAACGCTGGGGGCGGTGATTGTGGTGTTGCATGTAGGCGAACTGATCGGCGTCTTGACCTTGCCGTTGGCGGCCTTCATTGGCGCGCTGTGCAGTATGTTGATGGTCCTCGCCATTGCCAGCCGCCAGGGTCGGCTGGACAGCGACCGGCTGTTGTTGTGCGGGATTGCCGTATCGTTCGTGATGATGGCGCTGGCTAATCTGCTGCTGTTCATGGGTGATCACCGAGCGAGCTCGGCGGTGATGTTCTGGATGCTCGGCGGGCTGGGTCTGGCGCGCTGGGAGTTGCTCGGCATTCCAGCATTCAGTGTGCTGATCGGCCTGGTTTTACTGTTGGCCATGGCCCGCTCGTTGAATGCGCTGATGGCTGGCGAACAGACCGCCGTGACTCTTGGGCTCAATGCCCGCAATGTCAGGGTCAAGGTGTTCCTGATCGCCTCGCTGATGACCGGGGTAATGGTGTCCATCAGCGGCTCCATCGGTTTTGTTGGCCTGATGATCCCCCACATCGCCCGCCGTCTGGTGGGTGCCGAGCATCGCCGACTGCTGCCGGTGTGCGTGCTGATGGGCAGCATCTTCCTGGTCTGGGTCGACGTCGCGGCCCGCACTTTGATCGCCCCTGAAGATTTGCCGATTGGAGTAGCTACGGCTGCGATTGGCGGGCTGTTTTTTATTGGGTTGATGCGCAAAAGATGAGGGTTATTAAGTCTCAGCTTGAAATACAGCCCCCTGTGGGAGCGAGCTTGCTCGCGAAGGCGATTTCCCTGCTGCTGGAAATATATCGGATGTCCCGGCCTCTTCGCGAGCAAGCTCGCTCCCACAGGTAATCAGGCACCGCACACAGATATCACCGCTGGCACCAAACCAGCGCACCTCAACGCACCACCTCGCCACCAAAGCCCCAATCCAGTGCGCATTTTCCTGTCCAACCCGACAGCTTCGCCCTCTGGCGCGTTATTTCGCTGCTTGGCCCAGCCTTTGCAAAACAGCTTTCAGATATGCGTTATCTCGTGCGCCCCATCGAAAACCAATAACGGAGCTAGCCCCATGAAGCGTCGCAGTCTGATCAAAGCCTTCACCCTGTCCGCGTCTATCGCCGCCATGGGTCTTACATGGACAGTTCAAGCCGCCGAAACCATCAAGGTCGGCATCCTGCACTCGTTGTCCGGCACCATGGCGATCTCTGAAACATCGCTCAAAGACATGGCGTTGATGACTATCGACGAAATCAACGCCAAGGGTGGCGTCAATGGCAAGATGCTTGAAGCGGTCGTCGTTGACCCGGCTTCGAACTGGCCGCTGTTCGCGGAGAAAGGCCGTCAGCTGCTGACCCAGGACAAGGTCGCCGTAGTATTCGGCTGCTGGACCTCGGTGTCGCGCAAATCGGTACTGCCGGTGTTCGAAGAGCTCAATGGCCTGCTGTTCTACCCGGTGCAGTACGAAGGCGAAGAAATGTCGCCTAACGTGTTCTACACCGGCGCAGCGCCTAACCAGCAGGCGATTCCTGCGGTCGAGTATTTGATGAGCGAAGAAGGCGGCGCAGCCAAGCGTTACTTCCTGCTGGGCACCGACTACGTTTACCCGCGCACCACCAACAAGATTCTGCGCTCGTTCCTGCACTCCAAAGGTGTAGCGGACAAGGACATCGAAGAGGTCTACACCCCGTTCGGTCACGCGGATTATCAAACCATCGTTGCCAACATCAAGAAGTTCTCCGCAGGCGGCAAGACGGCTGTGATCTCCACCGTCAACGGCGACTCCAACGTGCCGTTCTATAAAGAACTGGCCAACCAGGGCCTGAAAGCCACCGACGTTCCGGTCGTAGCCTTCTCGGTGGGCGAAGAAGAACTGCGCGGCATCGACACCAAACCGCTGGTCGGTCACTTGGCGGCCTGGAACTATTTCCAGTCTGTTGAAAACCCGGTCAACACCAAGTTCGTGGCGGACTGGAAAGCCTACGCCAAGAAGAAAAACCTGCCGGGCGCTGACAAGGCCGTGACCAACGACCCGATGGAAGCCACTTACGTGGGCATCCACATGTGGGCGCAAGCGGTCGAGAAAGCCAAATCCACCGACGTGGATAAAGTCCGCGAAGCCATGGCCGGCCAGACCTTCGCCGCGCCGTCGGGCTTCACCCTGACCATGGACAAGACCAACCATCACCTGCACAAGCCAGTGATGATCGGCGAAATCCAGGATGACGGTCAGTTCAACGTCGTCTGGCAGACCAAAGAACCGATCCGCGCCCAGCCGTGGAGCCCGTACATCCCGGGTAACGACAAGAAGCCGGATCATGCGGTGAAGAGCAATTAAGTAGCCGAGGTCACACCTCCCCTGTAGGAGCGCGCTTGCCCGCGATAGCAATTGCCAGGCAATGAAGATGCATTGACCTTGCTGACGTCATCGCGGGCAAGCGCGCTCCTACAGATTCCGCGCTCCTCATGCGGACGCTTTCAGGACACCCGCCATGCCCAACATTCTGTACCGCTTCATCTTCACCCTCGCACTGCTGCTGCCCATGGCCGCGCAGGCCAGCGATGCCGGTGATTTCGTAGCGGCCAGCTCCGCGCAACAAGCCAAACTGCTCGAATCCTGGGCGGCCAAGCCTATTTTGGCGCGAACCGAGCTGATCATTGCCCTGCAAGAAGGACGGGTTGCTGCCGACAGCAGCAAACGCGCCTATATCGAAACCGCCGACCAATATGTCGCCGTGGACGCCAATGCGCCCGCTGCCGCAGAGGCGCCAACCCCTGATGAACCGCGCAAACTGCGCCTGAATAACCGACTGCGTGGCCTGGTCGACACAGCTCTGGCCAGCCACCAGCTATTGGCCCCGGATGCGAAGTTGCGTCTGGCTGCCGCGCTGCAACTGCAAAAATCAGCCCGTCCGGCACAGCTGCCGCTGCTCAGCGTGCAGGTTGCCGATGAGAAAGACGACGCCGTGCATGACGCCTTGAGCCTTGCGCTGGCCAATCTACAACTGGTGGATTCCAGCCCGACGGTGCGACTGGCGGCCGTCCGGCTGCTGGGTGAAACCGGCGATCCACTTGCCCGCACCCGTCTCGAAACCCTGCTCACACCGGGTGTAGAAACCGATGCCACCGTGCGCCTGGCCGCTGAAACCAGCCTGGCGCAAGTCAAACGCAAACTGATGATCGGCGAGATCCTCGGCCAGGCCTTCAGCGGCATGTCGCTGGGTTCGATTCTGCTGCTGGCCGCGTTGGGCCTGGCGATCACCTTCGGCCTGCTGGGCGTGATCAACATGGCCCACGGCGAAATGCTGATGCTCGGTGCGTATTCCACCTATGTCGTGCAGTTGATGTTCCAGCGCTATGCGCCGGGGGCCATCGATTACTACCCGTTGATTGCCTTGCCGGTGGCGTTTTTCGTCACGGCGGCCATCGGCATGGCACTGGAGCGCACAGTGATTCGCCATTTGTATGGCCGACCACTGGAAACCCTGCTGGCAACCTGGGGCATCAGCCTGATGTTGATTCAGGCGGTGCGCCTGGCCTTTGGTGCGCAGAACGTCGAAGTTGCCAACCCCGAGTGGCTGTCCGGCGGTCTTCAGGTATTGCCCAATCTGGTGCTGCCGTACAACCGCATCGTGATCATCGCGTTCGCATTATTTGTGGTGGTGCTGACCTGGCTGCTGCTGAACAAGACTCGCCTGGGTCTGAACGTGCGCGCCGTGACCCAGAACCGCGACATGGCCGCCTGCTGCGGCGTGCCCACCGGACGCATCGACATGATGGCCTTCGGCCTCGGTTCGGGCATTGCCGGGCTGGGCGGCGTCGCCCTGAGCCAGATCGGCAACGTCGGCCCGGACCTGGGCCAGAGCTACATCATCGACTCGTTCCTGGTGGTGGTGCTCGGCGGTGTCGGGCAACTGGCGGGTAGCGTCATGGCCGCCTTCGGCCTGGGCATCGCCAACAAAATCCTCGAACCTCAGATCGGTGCGGTATTGGGCAAAATCCTGATCCTGGCGCTGATCATTCTGTTTATCCAGAAACGTCCGCAAGGCCTCTTCGCATTGAAAGGACGGGTGATCGACTGATGAACCAACCCTTGATGATCACTGCCGCTCAAAAGATCGGCCCCAAAGGCACAGCAGTGATAGGCGTGATTGTGCTCGCGATCCTGCTGGTGATGCCGTTGCTATCACTGCTGCCTGCTGAAAACAGTTTTCAGGTCTCGGCCTACACCCTGACTCTGGTCGGCAAGATTCTCTGCTACGCCATCGTTGCCCTGGCGCTGGATCTGGTCTGGGGTTACGCCGGTTTGCTGTCCTTGGGCCACGGCCTGTTCTTCGCACTGGGTGGCTACGCCATGGGCATGTACCTGATGCGCCAGGCAGCAGGCGATGGGTTGCCAGCGTTCATGACCTTTCTGTCGTGGACAGAATTGCCCTGGTACTGGGCGGGTACTGACAACTTCCTGTGGGCGATGTGTCTGGTGGTCCTGGCGCCTGGTTTGCTGGCGCTGGTGTTCGGCTTCTTCGCCTTCCGTTCGCGGATCAAGGGCGTGTACTTCTCGATCATGACCCAGGCGCTGACCTTCGCCGGCATGCTGCTGTTCTTCCGCAACGAGACCGGCTTTGGCGGCAACAACGGTTTCACCAACTTCCGCAGCATTCTGGGGTTCAGCATTAGTTCGCAAGGGACTCGCGCGACGCTGTTTCTGGCCACGGTGATTCTGCTGGTGGCCAGCCTGTATATCGGCTGGCGGCTGGCCCAGAGCAAGTTTGGCCGAGTCCTGACCGCGCTACGGGACGCAGAAAACCGGTTGATGTTCTGCGGTTATGACCCTCGGGGTTTCAAGCTGTTTGTGTGGGTGCTGAGCGCTGTGTTGTGCGGACTTGCAGGTGCGTTGTATGTGCCGCAAGTGGGCATCATCAACCCCAGCGAAATGTCGCCGACCAACTCCATCGAAGCCGCTGTCTGGGTCGCCCTGGGTGGGCGCGGCACGCTGATCGGTCCGTTGCTCGGCGCTGGCGTGGTCAATGGCATGAAGAGCTGGTTCACCGTGGCTTTCCCGGAATACTGGCTGTTCTTCCTTGGCGCGCTGTTCATCATCGTCACGCTGTATCTGCCTAAAGGCGTGATCGGTTTGCTCAAGAAGAGGAGCGAACAATGAAATCTACCCCGACACCTGCATTCATGCTCGAACCGATCCTTGATCCCCCTCTGCACCCCAATGCCGATATTGGCACCAGCCGTGACGCGATTGGCCTTGGGCAGGCGGCGGGCAAAGGGCTCAATACAAGACACGGCACCATCCTGACCCTGGAAGACATCAGCGTCAGCTTCGATGGCTTCAAGGCCCTGAATGATCTGAATCTGTACATCAGCGTCGGCGAGCTGCGCTGCATCATCGGCCCCAACGGCGCGGGCAAGACCACCCTGATGGACGTGATCACCGGCAAGACCCGGCCCAGCCACGGCAAGGCCTGGTTCGGCGAAACCCTGGACCTGACCCAGATGAGCGAAGTGGAAATTGCTCAGGCGGGTATCGGCCGCAAGTTTCAGAAGCCGACGGTGTTTGAAGCCCTGAGCGTGTTCGAGAACCTGGAGCTGGCGCAGAAAACCGACAAATCGGTGTGGGCCAGCCTGCGGGCGAAGCTCAGCGGTGAACAACGGGATCGCATCAACGAAGTGCTGGAAACCATTCGCCTGACTTCGTCCATGCAACGTCCGGCGGGCTTGTTGTCCCACGGTCAGAAGCAGTTCCTGGAGATCGGCATGTTGCTGGTTCAGGACCCGCAACTGCTGCTGCTCGACGAACCCGTCGCCGGCATGACCGACGCGGAAACGGAATTCACCGCCGAGCTGTTCAAGAGCCTGGCAGTGAAGCATTCGTTGATGGTGGTGGAGCACGACATGGGCTTCGTCGGCTCGATTGCCGACCATGTAACCGTCTTGCATCAAGGCAGCGTATTGGCCGAAGGCTCGCTGGCGGATGTGCAGGCGGATGAAAGGGTGATCGAGGTTTATCTGGGGCGCTGAAGCGCCCAGCTTCTAGCTGCAAGCGACAAGTTAGAAGCCAAAACAGAACCTGCTTTTTCTTGCAGCTTGAAGCTTGCCGCTTGAAGCTGATGAATCGAGGAATTCAAATGCTGCACGTTAGCAAACTTCATCAGTACTACGGCGGTAGCCACATCCTGCGCGGGCTTTCCTTTGAGGTGAAGGTCGGCGAAGTGACGTGCCTGTTGGGTCGCAACGGCGTAGGCAAGACCACCTTGCTCAAAGTGCTCATGGGCCTGCTGCCCGCCAAAGAAGGCGCGGTGCAGTGGGAAGGCAAGACGATTACCGGCTTCAAACCTCATCAACGGGTTCATTCGGGGATCGCTTATGTGCCTCAGGGCCGTGAGATCTTCGGGCGGCTGACGGTGGAAGAAAATCTGCTCATGGGCCTTTCCCGTTTTCCCGGCTCGGAGGCCAAGGAAGTCCCGGCGTTCATCTATGAGCTGTTCCCGGTCCTGTTGCAGATGAAACATCGACGCGGCGGCGATCTGTCCGGTGGTCAGCAGCAACAACTGGCGATTGGTCGCGCGCTGGCCAGCCGTCCACGCTTGTTGATCCTCGACGAACCCACCGAAGGTATTCAGCCCTCGGTCATCAAGGAAATCGGCGCGGTCATCAAGAAGCTCGCCGCCCGTGGTGACATGGCGATTCTGCTGGTTGAGCAGTTCTACGACTTTGCCGCCGAGCTGGCCGATCAGTATCTGGTGATGTCCCGAGGCGAGATCGTTCAGCAGGGCCGCGGCGAAAATATGGAAGCCGAAGGCGTGCGTGGTCTGGTGACCATCTGATATGTATTCCGTTAAGGTGTTTAGCCAACGAATCAGGATCGCCGCAAAATGAATCTGCCTGCCCACACTGCGTTGTTCACGCCCAGCTGGCATGCCGAGCTGGAGCTGGGCTATGGGCGCTTTGGCGATAGCACGCGGCCTACCCAGCGTCGACATAAAGGCCCGCTGCGGGTGCAAAAACATCTGTACGCCGAAGGTCCAGAAGTCTGCCAGCACATCATTGTTCACCCGCCGGGTGGCATTGCCGGTGGCGACCGGCTGGACATCAGCGCCAGCGTAGGCCCGAATGCCTGGGCGCAACTGACCAGCCCCGGCGCGGCCAAGTGGTATCGCGCGGCGGGTCCAGCTTATCAACAGCTCGACCTGCAGGTGGCACCCGGCGCGACTCTGGAGTGGCTGCCGCAGGAAACCATCGTGTTCAGCGCCGCACAGGCCGAGCTGACGACCCGCATCGAACTGCAAGGCGATGCGAAGCTGTTTTACTGGGACGTCGTGGCGCTGGGCAGACCGGCGAGCGGCGAACGTTTCGAGGGCGGGCATTTTCAGGCACAGCTGGATATTCGCCGGGACGGCACGCTGCTGTGGCACGAGCGACAACGGGTGATCGGCGGCGATGGTTTGCTTGACTCGCCCATTGGCCTGGATGGCAAAACCGTATTTGGCACTTTGCTGGTGACCGGTGAGATAGAAAGTGAATTGCTCGAAGCCTGCCGCTCATTGCCAGCCCAGGTGCGCGGCGATCTGACCCAACTTCCCGGCTTGCTCGTCGCTCGCTGCCTGGCCGACGAGGCGCTGCACGCCCGGGCCTGGATGATCGAACTATGGAAACTGCTACGCCCGGCAGTATTGGGCCGGGAGGCAGTGGCACCGAGGATCTGGAGTACCTGAAGGTTTTTGTGGGAGATGCAATCTCAAATGTTGGCGCGATGTCGTGGGACCGGCTTTAGCCGGGAAGAGGCCGGTACACCCCACACATTTGTATCGTCGGACAAGCAGTCTTCCCGGCTAAAGCCGGTCCCACGTCGCACATCATCTGCAGGCAAACATAGAATCTCCCATAGGGATTGCTGACAACCAAAATTTACGACGGAATGAACAATGGACCTGACCCCACGCGAAAAAGACAAGATGCTGATTTTCACCGCTGGACTGGTTGCCGAAAGGCGTCTGGCCCGTGGTGTGAAGCTCAACTATCCAGAGGCCATGGCCTATATTTCGGCGGCTTTGCTTGAAGGCGCTCGGGATGGGCAGACTGTGGCCGATCTGATGCATTACGGCACGACCCTGCTGACCCGCGAACAAGTCATGGAAGGCATCCCCGAAATGATCCCGGAAATTCAGGTCGAAGCGACCTTCCCGGACGGCACCAAGCTGGTCACTGTGCATCAGCCGATTGCCTGATCTGCACATCACAAGACTGTGGAAACAATCATGAGTAATACGATTCGCGACGCGCTGCCCGCCGATCTGCCCGGCATTATGGCGATCTACAACGATGCCGTGCTCAACACCACCGCGATCTGGAACGAGCAACCGGTTGACCTGGCCAATCGGCAGGCCTGGTTCGATGCGCGTCAGGCCCAGGGCTATCCGATTCTGGTGGCGGTCGATGACGAGCAACAGGTCGTGGGTTATTCATCGTTCGGCGACTGGCGCCCCTTCGAAGGCTTCCGCCACACCGTGGAGCATTCGGTTTATGTGCGCGCCGATCAGCGCGGCAAAGGCCTTGGCCCGAAACTGATGAAAGCGCTGATCGACCGCGCCCGGCTGTGCGACAAACACATGATGGTGGCCGCCATCGAAAGCGGCAATGCGGCCTCCATTGCTCTGCATGAGCGACTAGGTTTCACCACCACAGGCCAGATGCCCCAAGTCGGCACCAAGTTCGGTCGCTGGCTGGACCTGACGTTCATGCAACTGGATCTATCCCCCGGCGCATCCGCCCCACCTTCGCAAGCTCCGGCTCTTTAACCGAGCACCAACTGAGAGGCGACCATGAATCCTGCCCAGTTACGCCGCGTCACAATCGAAAGCTTTGCGCACTACCGTCATGGTCTGGCTCAGCTGTTGCTGGATGCTGTGGAAAACGGCGCATCGGTGGGTTTCATGGCAGACCTGGACGCTGATCAGGCGCAGGCCTGGAGCGACGGTCTGAAGGAGGAAGTGGCCAGTGGCAACCTGCTGTTGTGGGTCGTCGTGCAGGATGAACGAGTGCTGGCCAGCACCCAGCTCGCCTTGTGCCAGAAAGCCAACGGCCTGAACCGCGCCGAGGTGCAGAAACTGCTGGTGCTCAGCGACGCGCGAAGACGCGGGTTCGGCCAGCAACTGATGCAGGCTCTGGAGCAAACGGCGCGGCAACTCAAGCGCGGCCTGTTGTATCTGGACACCGAGGCGGGCTCGCCCGCTGAGGCTTTTTACCGCTCGCTCGGCTACATCCGGGTCGGCGAATTGCCTGATTACTGCCAAAGCCCGGACGGCCGCTACACGCCGACCGCTATCTATTTCAAGACTCTGGGACAACCCGCATGATTCCTGGCGAATATCAGATTCAACCCGGCGAGATCGAACTCAACGCCGGCCGCCGCACCCTCAGCCTGAACGTTGCCAACAGCGGCGACCGGCCGATTCAGGTCGGCTCGCACTTCCACTTTTTCGAAACCAACGACGCCCTGACCTTCGACCGCGCCGCCAGCCGTGGCATGCGCCTGAACATCCCGGCCGGCACTGCCGTGCGCTTTGAGCCGGGGCAATCGCGAAATGTGGAGTTGGTGGATCTGGCTGGGTTGCGGCGGGTGTTCGGGTTTGCCGGACGGGTGATGGGCGATCTCTAGCCCCTGCCTGTAGGAGCGCGCTTGCCCGCGATGGCGTCAGCACCTCCAACACATTCGTCGTCAGATAAATCGAATCGCGGGCAAGCGCGCTCCTACGGGTCAAGCTACGCCGCAATTTTTGAACTCAAGGAATCGCCATGAAGATTTCCAGACAAGCCTACGCCGACATGTTCGGCCCTACCGTGGGCGACCGTGTTCGGTTGGCCGATACCGAGTTGTGGATTGAAGTCGAGAAGGACTTCACTACCTATGGTGAAGAAGTGAAGTTCGGCGGTGGCAAGGTCATCCGTGACGGCATGGGCCAGGGCCAACTGATGGCGGCCGATGTGGTCGATACGCTGATCACCAACGCATTGATCGTTGACCACTGGGGCATCGTCAAAGCGGACGTCGGCATCAAGAACGGCCGCATCGCCGCCATTGGCAAAGCCGGTAACCCGGATATCCAGCCGGACGTCACCATCGCCATCGGCGCAGCCACTGAAATCATCGCCGGTGAGGGCATGATCCTTACCGCTGGCGGCGTTGACACCCACATCCACTTCATCTGTCCGCAGCAGATCGAAGAAGCTTTGATGAGCGGTGTCACCACCATGATTGGCGGCGGCACCGGCCCGGCGACCGGCACCAATGCTACCACCGTGACACCTGGCCCATGGCACATGGCGCGCATGCTTCAGGCGGCTGATTCGTTCCCGATGAACATTGGCTTCACCGGCAAGGGCAACGTCAGCCTGCCCGGCCCGCTGATCGAGCAGGTCAAAGCCGGTGCCATCGGCCTGAAGCTCCACGAGGACTGGGGCACCACGCCTGCGGCCATCGATAATTGCCTGAGCGTCGCGGACGACTATGACGTACAAGTGGCGATTCACACCGACACCCTGAACGAGTCTGGCTTCGTCGAGACCACGCTGGCTGCGTTCAAGAACCGCACCATCCACACCTATCACACCGAAGGTGCGGGCGGCGGACATGCGCCGGACATCATCAAGGCCTGCGGCTTCCCGAACGTACTGCCCAGCTCCACCAACCCGACCCGGCCGTTTACCCGCAACACCATCGACGAACACCTGGACATGCTGATGGTCTGCCATCACCTGGACCCAAGCATCGCCGAGGACGTGGCCTTCGCTGAAAGCCGTATCCGCCGGGAAACCATCGCCGCTGAAGACATCCTTCACGATCTCGGGGCCTTCTCCATGCTCAGCTCCGACAGCCAGGCCATGGGCCGGGTTGGCGAAGTGATCATGCGCACCTGGCAAACCGCCGACAAAATGAAGAAACAACGCGGCCCGCTGCCTGAAGACGGTCCCGGCAACGATAACTTCCGCGCCAAGCGTTACATCGCCAAATACACCATCAACCCGGCCATCACCCACGGCATCAGCCATGAAGTCGGCTCCGTGGAAGTCGGTAAATGGGCAGATCTGGTGCTCTGGCGTCCGGCGTTCTTTGGCGTCAAACCGACCTTGATTCTCAAAGGCGGTGCGATTGCGGCCAGTCTGATGGGCGACGCCAACGCCTCAATCCCGACGCCGCAACCCGTGCACTACCGCCCGATGTTCGCCAGCTACGGCAGCTCGCTGCACGCCACCAGCCTGACATTTATCAGCCAGGCAGCGTTCGATGCCGGCGTGCCGGAGTCACTGGGGCTGAAAAAGACCATCAGCGTGGTGAAGGGCTGCCGCAATGTGCAGAAGAAAGACCTGATTCACAACGACTACCTGCCCAACATCGACGTCGACCCGCAGACCTATCAGGTCAAGGCCGATGGCGTGCTGCTGTGGTGTGAGCCGGCAGATGTATTGCCGATGGCTCAGCGGTATTTTCTGTTCTGATCCTGGGGCGGCCTTGATAGACACTGACCGGTGGGAGACTCCATGTTTACTCGCACGCTGATGTGACGACGTGGGACCGGCCGGGCGGCGTTCCGTTTTAGCCGGGAAGGCGGCATCTCAGACGATAAGTCTCGGGTGGATATACCGGCCTCTTCCCGGCTAAAGCCGGTCCCACGTCAGCGTGCCAATGGTGAGATCACTGCTGTATGCGAATTCATTCGCGAAAAGGCCTGTAGATCCTATGCATCTTCATCGGACTAAATACTGCCTTCGCGAATAAATTCACTCCCACAGGGCCCGGGGTTTCCAGGATCTATTGCTTTACAGTGCCGAGAAAAGTCTCGCCGCCATTCAGCAACCCCAGCTCCTGAAGGGAATCGTTTATCGCATCCAGAAGACCCAGGTCTTGCGCCGTAGTCGTGCCATTCAATGCCCGTCGCAGCGCGAGGTAAAAGCCTAACTTTCCGAAACCCGCATCATCGAGCCTGGCACTTTTCTTGGTGGCGATAGCTTGCGCGGACTGATTGATTTGAATTTCGACAAATTGTCCGAAGTCTGCCTTTGACATGATCGTTCTCCATGGTTTGTCCTCAGAGCAACCTACGCCCGGACTTTTCGCTCGTCTACTGACAGAAATGACAGTGCATCCGGTCGTTGCCTCGATACCTGCGGGACAAAGGCTGTAAGATGCGCCATCTCATCTACAGCTCGCGCAGCAAGGTAACCGGTCATGCGTCTCTCGGACTTCATCGTTGCTCATGTGGACCGCATCGTCGACGAGTGGGAAAGTTTCGCCAAAACCATCAAACCCGCCGCTGACTCCATGAACAGTGTCGAGCTGCGCGACCATGCCAAAGCGATTCTGCTGGCCGCGGCCCGGGACATGAACACCTCGCAGAGCAAAAGCGAGCAGGCCGCAAAAGCCAAAGGCGAAAACCCTGACAAAACAACCAGCCTGGACGTGGCGGCAGCAAGCCATGGGGAGCTGCGGCACATGGTCGGATTTGATCTGGTGCAGATGACGTCTGAATTCCGTCATCTGCGCGCCAGTGTCATTCGTCTTTGGGTTGAAAGCCTGAAAACGCCGGATCTGGCCTACTTCACCGACATGATCCGCTTCAACGAAGCTATCGACGAAGCGCTGGCGGAGTCCACTGCCGCCTATGCCGAACAGGTCGAACGGTCACGGGATATCTTCCTGGCGATACTCGGCCACGACCTGCGCGCGCCTTTGCAGGCGGTGAGCATGTCCGCCGACCTGCTGGCGCGCAAAACCGAGCTGGACGGCAAATCCCAAGGCTATGTCTCACGGATCAAAAGCAGCACGCGGCACATGGGCGCGATGGTCAGTGACCTGCTGGAGTTCGTACGCAGCCGCCTGGGCGCCAGCCTGCCTATTGAGCGCAAGCGCATGGACCTGGCAAGCGCGTGCAGCGAAGCCATTGACGAAGCGTGCGCCGGTCAGCCGCAATCCAACCCCCGCCTGGAAGTCGAGGGCGAAACCATCGGTTCTTGGGATCGCGCACGCATTGACCAGCTACTGCAGAACCTCATCGGCAACGCTCTGCAACACGGCATCGAAGGCCAGGAAATTCTGATCAAGGTCAGTGGTGAAGCTGATCATGTGCAACTGATCGTGCATAACCTGGGTGATCCGATTTCCGAAGACGCCATCGGCAGCATTTTTGACCCGCTGGTGCGCAGCATCAACGAAGGGGTAACACCCCACGGCCCATCCACCAGCCTTGGCCTGGGGTTATTTATCGTCAAGGAAGTGGTCAACGCCCACGGCGGCAGCATCACCGTGACCTCGAATGTGGGTGACGGCACGACGTTTACCGTGGTGTTGCCCAAGAGCGTCTGACAGCCGAATTCCGGAGCAGATATCTGTGGGAGCGAGCTTGCTCGCGAAGGCATTGTTTCAGCCGCGGAACTCTAGTGAACGTACCGGCCTCTTCGCGAGCAAGCTCGCTCCCACTGGGGATATCAGCGCCCCACAAACCATCACTCCGCCAAAAACCGCCCCAACCGCTGCTTGAGCATGCGGTTCTCGGCACGCACATGCTCCAGCTCATCAAGCAGGTTCAGCGCCAGGGCGACGCCTTCCCATTCCAGCTCCAGTTCCCGCTGCAACCTTGCGGCGCGGCGGGCAACGATCAGGGCGTGATCATCGAACAACCACTCATCAGGCTTGCGCCCCTGAGGCTCGAGAATGCCGTGCTCGACGATTTCGATCACGTAGGCGGCCGGTATGTCGGACGCCTGACAGAATTGCTTCATATCCAGTTCTACGACCACAGTGCGGATCATGATCAGTTACTCCATTGAGCCCTCGGATCGAAGGCGGCCTTGTCGGCCAGAGTTTTCCACAGCTCTCTGGTGGCATCGTTGGACGGCGGCATGACCACTTTGATCTGCGCCAACAGATCGCCACGTTGCCCTTGTTTGTTTAGCAGACCATTGCCTTTGATGCGCAACCGTTGACCGTTCTGGCTATCAGGACGAATGGTCAGGTTGATCTTGCCGGTCAGGGTCGGCACGGCGACTTTCGCGCCCAATGCCGCTTCCCATGGCGCCAGCGGAACCGTAATGATCAGGTCATGGCCTTCAACATCAAACTTCGGATGCGGCGCCAGCCGTATGATCAAGTACAGATCACCGTTTTCACCGCCTCCCACTCCCGGCGCACCCTGGCCCTTGAGGCGAATGCGCTCGCCATCAACCACCCCGGCCGGGATTTTTACATTCAGGGTCTTGGTGATATCCGCCACGCGCTGACCAGCGGCATTGTGCTGCGGCACCTTGAAGCTGACCTGCTTGGATTCCGCCGACAACGTCTCCTCAAGGAAAATCGCCAGTTCCATTTCCACGTCCTGCCCTCTTCGGCCGGGGTTGTGGGAACGCCCGCCTTGCTGTCGACCACCGAAGATCGAACTGAAGAAATCGGAGAAGTCGCCGTTGTCCTGGCCACCAAAGCCGCCTGCCCCGCCCCGGCCTTGCCAGCCCGGCGGTGGCTGAAACGGCCGGCCCTGCTGACCGTACTTGCGCAGGTCGTCATATTCGGCGCGCTTCTCCGGGCTGCTCAGCACCTCGTAAGCTTCGCTGGCCTCTTTGAATTTGTCTTCGGCGCCCGCTTCTTTGCTGACGTCCGGGTGATACTTGCGCGCCAACTTGCGATAGGCGGTCTTGATCGCCTTGTCATCCGCAGTCGGTTCCACCGCAAGAATCTTGTAATAATCTTTGAAGTCCATCTAGTGTTCGTCCCCGGTTATGCCGTGCTTGCGTTAAGCCTGCGCACAGCATCCTCCAATTTGAGGGTTTTGGATCTAATACGTTAAGTGGTATCGGCCGAAAAACCTGCTCACTTGATACCTCAAAATGAGCGACGGCCCGGTTTACTGACAATTCCCTGAAGATTGGGGGTCATATCGATTAGTTCAAGTCAAACGAGCAAATACAGATAACTGTGCATAAGTGACGGTTGGCCTACGCATCCGTCGTGCACTGACATACACTGCGCGGCCGTTTTTTGACTGGAACGTAAAAGACATGAATGACCAATCCCCGGCCCGTGCCTGTGGCATCGACTTTGGCACGTCCAATTCCACCGTCGGCTGGCTGCGCCCCGGCACGGAATCGTTGATTGAGCTGGAGGACGGCAAGATCACCCTGCCTTCGGTGGTGTTCTTCAACATGGAAGAACGTCGTCCGGTCTATGGCCGCCTGGCGCTGCACGAGTACCTGGAAGGCTACGAAGGCCGCCTGATGCGCTCGCTCAAGAGCCTGCTGGGTTCCAAGTTGATCAAACACGACACTAGTGTTCTCGGCACAGCCATGCCGTTCAAGGACCTGCTGGCGCTGTTCATCGGCGAGCTGAAGAAACGTGCCGAGGCGACTGCCGGTCGTGAATTCGAAGAAGTGGTGCTGGGCCGCCCGGTGCATTTTGTCGACGATGACATTGGTGCTGACCAGGAAGCCGAGGACACCCTGGCTGACGTCGCGCGCAAGATCGGCTTCAAGGAAGTCTCCTTCCAGTACGAGCCGATTGCCGCAGCCTTCGATTACGAATCCACCATCAGCCACGAAGAGCTGGTGCTGATTGTCGACATCGGTGGTGGTACGTCGGACTTCTCCCTGGTGCGCCTGTCGCCGGACCGTCGTTTCTATGACGACCGCCACGAAGACATTCTGGCCACCGGCGGCGTGCATATCGGCGGGACTGACTTCGACAAGCAACTGAGTCTGCAAGGCGTGATGCCGCTGTTCGGCTACGGCAGTCGCATGAAAAGCCAGGCATACATGCCGACCAGTCATCACATGAATCTGGCGACCTGGCACACCATCAACTCGGTGTATTCCCAGAAGTCGCAACTGGCGCTGGGCAGCATGCGCTATGACATCGAAGACACCCAGGGTATCGACCGTCTGTTCAAGCTCATCGAACAGCGCGCCGGACACTGGTTGGCCATGGAAGTGGAAGAAACCAAGATTCAGTTGACCCACAGTGAAAGCCGCCACCTGCCGATGGACCGTATCGAGCCGGGCTTGAGTGTGGACCTGAGCCGGGTGATGTTCGAAGCCGCCATTGATTCGCAGCTGGAACGGGTGCGCAACAGCGTGTCCGAGTTGCTGACCAAGGCAGGCGCGCGGGTCGATCAGGTCAACACGGTGTTCTTCACCGGTGGTTCAAGCGGCATCCCGGCACTGCGCAACAGCATCTCGGCCATGCTGCCCAACGCCCGGCATGTGGAAGGCAACATCTTCGGCAGCATTGGCAGTGGATTGGCGATTGAGGCCAAGAAGCGGTATGGCTGAGGAGCACTGTTACTAGTAGGAGCGCGCTTGCCCGCGATAGCGCCAGATCAGCCGACACAATTAGTCGCCTGTCAGATCCAATCGCGGGCAAGCGCGCTCCTACAGGTCGATAACCGCTAAACCAACCCTTCCCGCTGCAACTCGCTCTTCAGATACGCATAGTAAATCGGCCCGGCCACCACGCCTGGCAGGCCGAATGCGGCTTCGAAGATTAGCATCGCCATCAGCAACTCCCACGACTTGGCATTAATCTGCCCGCCGACGATCCGCGCGTTGAGGAAGTACTCGACTTTGTGGATCACGATCAGATAACCCAACGCCGCCATCGCTACCCAGATCGATATCGACATGCCGACGATGAAGATCAGCGTGTTCGACATCAGGTTCCCCACCACCGGCAGCAAGCCGAGCAGGAAGGTCATGATGATCAGGGTTTTGGTCAATGGCAGGTGAATGCCGCACAACGGCAGGACGATCACCAGGAATACCGAGGTAAACGCGGTGTTCAGCAATGAAATCTTGATCTGCGCAAAAACGATGTTGCGGAATGCCTTGCTCAATAGGCTCAGGCGATCAAACAGCGCAGCCGCCAGAGGCTTACGGGTGTGCACATCGGAAATCTGCTGCAGGGCGATGATTGCGCCCAGCACCATGCCGATCAGCATGGTCACAAACATGTGCGCCGCGCCTTTGCCGATCAGTTGCAGTTCGCCAACGTGCTTTTGTATCCACTCGCCCAGAGAAACGCGAAATTCAGCGGCACTGGCTGGCAGATAACCATCAATGAACGGTGGTAACTGACCGCGGGCGCGATCCACCAGGATCATGAATTTGTCGAGAGAGGCCCCAGGATTTTCCGCTTCATGGAGTACGAAGCTGAAGGCCCCGGCGAAGATCAGCGCCAGCACGCTGACTATCAACGTACCGAGCAACGCTACCGCCAGCCAACGCGCACGCTCGCCGGCAATGAGCCTTTGCAGCTGTGGCGTGAGCATGTTCACCAGTTCAAATACCAACAATCCGGCAAGCAGACTCGGTAAAAGCTTGAACGGCAAAACCATCAGCAGGCCGCCAAACAACAGAATCCAACT
Organism: Pseudomonas syringae; assembly: GCF_000737245.1. Classification (GTDB taxonomy): domain Bacteria; phylum Pseudomonadota; class Gammaproteobacteria; order Pseudomonadales; family Pseudomonadaceae; genus Aquipseudomonas; species Aquipseudomonas syringae_J. Next base: position 90,656 of record NZ_JPQU01000078.1, read on the forward strand.
GGCTATCAACACTTGTCGCGAGGAAAACGTTGGCATATAGCCTCAAAACGAACGGCGCAAAGAGGCAGGCAGTCTGCCAGCGTTCGGGGCTTACGACCAGTGATCAGACGACCTGAGACGCAACGAGTTTTGAGACAGCGCCATAGGGGGTCCAGGCAAGCTCCAGAATCACGGGATTCAGGGCGCTTGCCTGAGGTTTTTCAAGGGCTTGTGTAGCCCGGGAAAATTATTTCTTCTTGAGACAATCGCTCATGTACGCCTTGCGGGCATCACCTTTGAGCGCTTGAGTGGTTGCCGTTGCGTTGCAGGTTTTCATTTTTTCCTGCTGCGTCGCGGGCGGTGAAGCCTTCAGGCAAGTACTCATGAATGCCTTGCGTTCGTCACCCTTGAGCGACTTGGCGGAAGCATCGGCGTTACACGTCGTCATCTTGTTCTGCTGAGCAGTGGCCGCAAAACCCTGAGCACTCAACAGCAGGCTGACCAGCAATAAAGGGACGCGCAGCACTTTCATTACGTTTATCTCCGGCAATTCTTTATCGCGGCTCACTACCGCAAACGGTGGCTGCGCCTGATGACACAACCTGTTACGCAGTGTAGCCAAAGAATCCGCAGATGCCGTTCACCCAGCGGTTTGCGCATCCCACAGTTGCTCATTCACCGGGTCGTTGACCGATGCATCCTGATCTTCAACGCTGTGAATCGAAACATCGGTGATACCGGCGGCGTGAGCCATACCAGGCTCGCTGGTGCCAGTACCGTGCTGCTCGTCATCTAGGCTGACGTGATGTTTCTGTGCAAGCTCCTGCACCACCTCAATGATCGGCACATCAAGGTTCTCGATCACATCCACATGGTGCTCACCCGCCAGGGTGTATTCGATTTCGTAGTGCTCTTTATCGCTCATCGCATCACTCCAATACCGACCACCTGGTCGGCAAACTACGAACAACGGCTCAAACAACTAAAGGCCGGCGGCTTTGAGACGCGCGGCATGCTCAACGAACAACTTCACAGGATCGACGCCCTTGCCTACCAGACCGAGGGTCTGATTGACGATGTCGAAATGGTCGAGCGGATAGTTATCACCTATGACCGTGCCCAGGTGAGAACTGAATCTGCCGACCATGCCATCACATTGACCTCGCTCTTTTGTGAACGTGCGAGCGAATATTCGACAGGTAACATTTGTGCCATCAATTCGGTTGCGACCCTTGTCGCTGAGGCCTGGCTGCAAGGTGCCGGACCATGAGTAATAACGCACGCCGTTGACCAGCTCTTCGCCCTGCCCACCCCAGGTTGTTGGCAAACCCTGAGGATATTGGCTGTTGAACAGCTCAACGCCCGCAGTGGTCAGGGAATGGTGCGAAGCATCTACATCAGTCGGCAGCCGGGTGCCTCGATAGCCGGTGTCCAGCAGCGCCATGACCCCTGCCAGCAGCCGTATCACCCCGTTGAGCAGCATTCCGCGCAAGGTGTGCATCGGGAAATTCTTTTCGAGGAAGTCAGCCAGCTCCGAGCCGTGATTGGGGCCGGCAACCGAGGTGACCGAAGCCACCATTTCCGGGTGCTTGGCCGCCACGTAACGAATGGTCAGCGCACCTTGGCTGTGGCCGATCAGATTGACCTTTTCGGCACCGGTGTCGCGCAGGATTTCCCGGATGCGGTCAATCAATTGCTCGCCGCGTACTTCCGAGGAGTTCACCGCCGACACCATCACCGGAATCACTGTGGCCCCACCGCGCCGCAGCGCTTTGACAATGCCAAACCAGTAGGGGTAAATCACCAGGCGCACAAAGCCCAGCAATCCGGGGACCAGCACTAGTGGGTAACGCGTCGCCTGTTCCTGGGTCATGGCGTAGGCCTCTCTGTCTGATCAGCAAATGGGATGCCTGAACCATAGCGGCAATTGACTCAAATGCAGGCCCAGCATGGCTCGGTTCAATGACAATTTGCCGCGCAGTGGGCCGTGATGCCCCAAGGCCATCAAATAATCGAACCTTCGCCTATCTACGATGCTCCAAGCTGCAACGGGCCAACAATGGCTCTGTCATTGGAGTGGACTTACATGATCAAGAAGAGCCTCGCAGCTATGTTTGTTATCGCCGCAGTCAGCGGTTGCGCTAATACAACCGTGCAAAACCCGGTGGATTACGTCACCTATCGCAACGAGCCGATTGTTAAGCAGGTCGAAAACGGCATGACTCAACAACAGGTCCTGACCATCGGTGGCACGCCGTCGACTCGCGTGCAACGCAAGGTGCACCCAGGCACTTGCAACAACTATGTAATGAACAAAGATGGTCACGAGCAGGTTTATCACGTCAGCTTCGACGCCAACGGCCGCGTCGACAACAAGGGTTTCATGACCTGCGAACAGCGCGAAAACAACGAACGCAACATGTAATTCGCTCGCTGATACGCAAAAGCCCGATGCATGCATCGGGCTTTTTTGTGAGCGTAGCTTTTGTCAGCGGGCGTAGCTTAGTAAAACCCTAGAAGCTGCTCATCCTTAGAAAACGAGCTTGAACAAGGCGATGACCACGATCAGGCCGATCAAAAAGATGATTCCGATGGTGCTGCCTAGAAACTTGAGCATGGTGTATCTCCATAGATTTTTGTGTCTCAAGTCTGGGACCGCAGCGTTGCACAGTCGTTTCTTAATATTTCGCTATGGGCTGATTAGAGAAAATGTAATAAAACTTTTCCGGACGTGGGGCACTCACAGCTATTACCGATCATGCCAAGCGCCCGCCAGAACCTTTAATGGCCAGCGCATCAAGAGCGAGACGGAAACCGGATTAGCTATGGAGATAAATGATGAGCCAAGAACAGCAACTATCTGATGTGAGCAGCCTGCGCCAGCGTGCGCGTATGAACGTTGAAAACGGTGCCGTCACCGAAGGCTACAGCGCTGATCGTGAAACCGTGCTGCGCCTGCTCAATGAATCCCTGGCCACCGAGCTGGTCTGCGTGCTGCGTTACAAACGCCACTACTACATGGCCACCGGCCTGAAGGCGAGCGTCGCTGCGGCAGAGTTTCTGGAGCACGCGGAGCAGGAAGCGGAACACGCTGACCAACTGGCCGAACGTATCGTGCAATTGGGTGGCGAACCGGAGTTCAACCCTGACCTGCTGTCGAAAAACTCCCACGCGCAATATGTCGCGGGTAATACGTTGAAGGAAATGGTTTACGAAGACTTGGTGGCAGAACGTATCGCCATCGACAGCTACCGCGAAATCATCCAGTACATCGGCGAAGATGACCCGACAACCCGTCGCATCTTCGAAACCATCCTGGCTCAGGAAGAAGAGCATGCCGATGACATGGCGGATATTTTGAAAGACTTGTCGTAAGTCTGCCGCAGTACAAAAAACCAGGACTGAGTCCTGGTTTTTTTGCCTTGAACGGCGATCTCGCGGAAGAAATACGATCCCTGTCATACCACGCGCAACCAATTCCCGGGCAAGCACCGCTCCAACGGCCACCGTAAATCCCCCTGTGGGAGCGAGGATTGCCCGCGAATCAAGCGACGCGGTGCTTCAGGCCTACCGCGTCATCGTTCTTCGCGCAAGCCCGGCTCCAACAAGCACTGCAAATTCCCTGTGGGAGCGGTGCTTGCCCGCGATGCAGGCGCTGCGGTACATCAGCCACACCGCGTCATCGTTCTTCGCGGGCAAGCCCGGCTCCAACAAGCACCGCAAATTCCCGTAGGAGCGAGGCTTGCCCGCGAATCAAGCGACGCGGTGCTTCAGGCCTATCGCGTCATCGCTTTTCGCGGGCAAGCCCGGCTCCAACAAGCACTGCAAATTCCCGTTGGAGCGAGGCTTGCCCGCGAATCAAGCGCCGCGGGGGTTCAGGCCTACCGCGTCATCGTTCTTCGCGGTCAAGCCCGGCTCCAACAGATAACCTACTGCACTGTCTTCGGTGCCTTACCCGCGCGCATCTGTTCCAGCAACGGCGCGCACTGGTTGGGTTCGCCGCCGCTTGGGGCTACCAGCGCCAGTAGTCCGGCAGCAGGCCCTGCCACGGCCCCCAGCAACACCATCCCCGCACCACGCAGTAACAGCGGGCCGGAATGCACGCCGGCATCAGGCTTGGCGAACGAACCGCGCACGTAAAGCGGCGAACGCAGCGAGAACACCCGGAAGCCTTTGGATTCGGGCTTGATCTCCATATTCAGCTGCTCGGTTTTGAAGTTGGCCGTGCCATCGACATAGATAATCGCGTTCTCAGTATCGAACACAAACAACCGCGTGGTCGCCAGACCGTCTTTGATACCCAGATCTGACGCTGCGCAGTTGATTTTCACATCCTTGTCGCCAAACAGCCGGCCGACCACATAGTTGCCCACGTTTAACCCGGCGATTTCCATCAGGCCGCGGCTGATCGCGCCGTCGTTGACCAACATCTTCAGATCGCCATTAGCCGTGCCCAGCAATGCCGCGATGGAGTTGCCTTTACCACTGATGTCAGCATCACCGTTGAGCTCACCAAAGCTGGTTTTCATCGGTTCGAAGGTTGGGAACAGCTGCTTGAGCTTGAGGTTGCGGGCAGAAATTTTCGCCCGCCCCAGCAAAGGCTGATTACGCCCATCCAGGCGAATGTCGGCATCCAGCTTGCCGCCCGCAACCCCGAAGCGCAGCGGCTGCAAGCTCAGCTGACCATCGTCCAGCACCACGTGGGTATAGAGGTCGGAAAACGGCAGATCCGGGCTTTGCACAATGCGCTTGCCGGTGAACTCTACGTCGGCGTCCATGGCGCGCCAGCGATCGGTCTGAAACTGCTCCACCGGCAGCACTTTGCCCGCCGGTTGCTTGCTGTCACCACCGCGCTTTTTCTGCGCGGCATTGGAGTCCGCGCCGATCAGCGGTGCAAGGTCGGTGAACAGCAATTGATTGGACACCAGCGCACCGGTCAGCTTGGGGCGTGGCTGGCTGGCAACGAAACCGAGGTCGCCATGAATATCACTATTGCCGATCTTGCCGTTGAAGCCTTCGTAGCGGAAGTTCGCACCGTCGGCGTCGTGAAGCTTGGCAATAAGGCGGCCATCAGTGGCGTAGGCAGGTGAATCCGGCAGCGTAACGCCGGTTAATGGATAGAGATTGCCCAGGCTGCTGCCTGACAGTTTCAAACGTAGATCCAGGGCGCCGAGATTCTGCGGATCGGTGACAGTGCCGGCCACAGCGGCGTGGGTATCTCCGACGTTCACATCAACCTGCACCGGAAACGGTTGCGAGGCATCCTTGAGCGCCAGCAGACCGCCGACCTTGCCGGTGCCGCTGAGCTTCTGGCCCTTGTACTGACCTTTATAGGAGAGGCCAAAGGCATAATCCTGAGGCCTGATGCCCTTGTCCTGGGCTTTCTTCGCTTCACCACTGCCGACGATGTCACTGAACGGGATCGGCTTGCCCAGCGGATCAATCACCACATCAACTTGAGTGTTCAAGGTCTGGTCGTTAAAGCTGACCAGGCCTTTGTCGAACTTGATTGCACCGATATCCAGCACCCAGTTGGAAGGTTTGGCGTCGGGATCGGATTTAGGCAAGTCGAAGACCCAGTTGGCGCGACCGTCAGCCAGACGTTCCAGTCTGGCATCGGGGCCAGTCAGGTCGATACGCGGGATGACTACCTGCTGGACGATCAGTGGCAGCGGCGAGAGACGAAACTCGACGCGTTTGAGAGTGACCATCTGCGGAGTTTTCGACCACTCTGGGTTACCCAGGCTCAGGTCTTCAGCAACGAATCGCGGCCACGGTACCCAGGCGCGCCAGCCGCCTTCCTCGGGCTCACGCTGCCAGATCACCGCCAGATTGCCATTGATGGCGAACGGCCGATGCAGCGCCTCGCTAACTTTTTCGTTGAGGGTCGGCTTGATCCGATTCCAGTCAAACGTGGCGATCACAACGACCAATACAGCCAGCACCAACAATAGAATGGCGCCCGTCCAGGCAAACACTTTACGACTACGGGTCATTGCAAAACTCTCCAGATGACAACAGGCCGGCCCTGGCCCTGCTGCTTACGACTTTCCACTTCGACTGACAAATGCCGTGAGGGTTTGATTGGGTTTGAAAATTACAGCATTAAAGACAGCACCCTGTGGGAGCGAGCTTGCTCGCGAATCAGGCGCTGCGGTGTGTCAGGCAGACCAGGTCATCGTTCTTCGCGAGCAAGCTCGGCTCCCACAGGGATCGGGCAAGTCGGGATGCCGCCCACTCGCCAACGGAGTCGGTGCGTGTCTGTGGGAGCTTGCGCGCGAAGAGGCCGGGACATTCGAATAAATTTCTGTGAACAGGAACATAGCTTTCGCGAGCAAGCTCGCTCCCACTTCAGATGCGTGGGGCTCACATACACCGTAGCTCCCATCCCCCCCGCTGATTTGCTAGAGTGCTGAGCTGTCACTCAGAATTTGTCCGCTCACATGCTGCCCCGCGCCGAACAGAAACAACAGACCCGCCACGCCTTGCTCGATGCAGCACGCACGCTGATGGAAAGCGGGCGCGGTTTCGGCAGCCTGAGCCTGCGGGAAGTGGCGAAGACGGCAGGCATCGTGCCAACCGGTTTTTACCGGCATTTCGACGATATGGATCAGCTAGGCCTGGCGCTCGTCAGCGAAGTGGGCCAGACCTTTCGCGAGACCTTGCGTCTGGTGCGCCACAACGAGTTCGTCATGAGCGGGCTGATTGAGGCCTCGGTGCGGATCTTTCTTGATGTGGTGTCGGCCAAGCGCTCGCAGTTCCTGTTTCTCGCCCGGGAACAGTACGGTGGTTCGCGCCCGGTGCGTCAGGCACTCTGTGCCCTGCGTGATGGCATCAGCGCCGACCTCGCGGCCGATCTGGCGACAATGCCCAAATGGCAGCATCTGGATTCGGCAGCCCTGTCGATCCTCGCCGATCTGGTGGTGAAAAGCGTATTCGCCATGCTCCCCGAGCTGATCGACCCGCCCAGCGAAAACCTTCCTGCGCACATGACGCCACAAGCAAAGATCACCCACCAACTGCGCTTTATCTTTAATGGCGCGAAATACTGGCGTGGTCTTGGCAACACCGAGTAGCAAAAAGAAACATTTTGGTGCACCAAAATCTAAAGGCACTCAAATGGTGCCTGTTATTTTCTCTCCTCCCCTCTTCCTGCCTTTTCCGTCAGCTTTTTCCTACAACCTGCACTGTTGGCAAGCCCCTTGCTCTGCTTTGAAGCATCGCAATTAGCTGGAAGCCTCCCGATGCTGGTGATTCATAAAAGAATCGACACCCAAACCGAATGGGCTGCAGAGCTGCATTTGAATTTTGAAGCCCGCAGCAAGAGCCGTCTGCGCTGTTACAGCGCTGAAGGGGAAGACGTTGGCCTGTTCCTGGAACGCGGCCAGCAACCCTTGCGCGATGGCGAGTTTCTGCAAGCTGAAGACGGGCGCATCGTGCGGGTCTGCGCCCGTCCCGAAGCATTGATGCATGTAACGTGCAGCAGCAGCTTCGAACTGACCCGCGCGGCCTATCACTTGGGTAACCGCCACGTGGCCCTGCAAGTGGGCGACGGCTGGCTGCGTCTGCTGGACGACTATGTGCTCAAGGCGATGCTTGACCAACTGGGTGCGACCACCGAATCCATCGAGGCGCCATTCTCACCGGAACACGGCGCTTATGGCGGTGGCCACCACCACTCACGAGCTGGCGAAGAAGACTTCAACTATCCACCACGCCTGCACCAGTTTGGCGTGCGCCTGTGAACAGCGCCTGGGCGCTGCTGCGCCTGGCCAGTCCGCAATTGCCGATTGGTGGCTACAGCTACTCCCAGGGCCTGGAAATGGCGGTGGAGAAAGCCATCGTGATCGACCCGCTGACGGCTTCGCGCTGGATCAGCGATCAGTTGTTGCTCAACCTGGCGCGCTTTGAAGCGCCGCTGCTACTCGCCCACTGTAAGGCGGCGGCCGATGAAAACTGGTGTCAGTTGCTGCAACTGAGCCAGGAGCATCGCGCCAGCCGGGAAACCCGCGAGCTGCATCAGGAAAGCCGGCAGATGGGCTATTCGTTACAGCAATTGCTCAACGGTTTACCCGAACTGGATCGCCCCGCCCGCCACTTTCTCGCCCAGTTGGACGAGCCGCATCTGGCGCTGGGCTGGGCGCTGGCCGCACGCGCCTGGGGCATAACCCCACAGGACGCGCTGGCCGCCTGGTTATGGAGCTGGCTGGAAAACCAACTGGCGGTGCTGATGAAAACCCTGCCTCTCGGGCAACAGGCTGCGCAACGCCTCACCAGCGAGCTGTTGCCTTTGCTGCAACTGGCTCAGCAACGGGCCACAGAACTTGATCCACAGCATTTTGGTAGCGCCGCGTTTGGCCTGTCATTGGCGAGCATGGCCCATGAACGGCAATACAGCCGACTCTTTCGCTCCTGATTTTTTACCTGACAGAACTTACGCACTAGAGCTCAACGGAGAACTCAATGAACAGCCAACCTCTGCGCGTCGGCATCGGTGGCCCGGTCGGGTCCGGCAAGACCGCTCTGACCCTGGCGCTTTGCCTGGCCCTGCGCGAACGCTACAACCTGGCGGTCGTGACCAACGATATCTATACCCGCGAAGACGCCGATTTTCTGGTGCGCAACGAAGCCCTGGCACCGGAGCGCATCATCGGCGTGGAAACTGGCGGCTGCCCCCACACGGCGATTCGTGAAGACGCATCGATCAATCTGGAAGCGGTGGATCAACTGAATCGGCGCTTTCCCGGGCTGGACCTGATCATCGTCGAGTCTGGCGGCGACAACCTGTCGGCGACGTTCAGCCCGGAGCTGTCGGACCTGACCATCTATGTGATCGACGTTTCGGCTGGCGACAAGCTGCCACGCAAGGGCGGCCCTGGCATTTGTAAATCCGACCTGCTGGTGATCAATAAGATCGACCTGGCACCGTTGGTAGGTGCCTCGCTGGAGATGATGGACAGCGACACCAAGAAAATGCGCGGTGAAAAGCCTTTCGTCTTCAGCAATCAGAAAACCGGCCAGGGCCTGGAACAGATCATTGCCTTTATCGAACGCCAGGGTCTGCTGACCGAAGCGGCGTGATTCATTAAGTGTCTGAACCGACCTCTTCGCGAATGAATTCGCTCCCACTGGACAGTGGGATCGCACGCAGACCGTGCGGACCGGGTTTATCCGGGAAGGCCGCATCTTCACCTCACTCAAGGAAGCTTTGCATGAACTATAAAAAAGCCTTTGGCGCTCTCGCGCTGCTCATGGTCCCGGCGCTGGCCTTCGCTCACCCCGGGCATGGCGACAACGGCCTGATGGCTGGCATCAGTCACCCGATCGGCGGCCTGGACCACCTGTTGGCCATGCTTGCCGTTGGCCTGTGGGCCGCGCAGCAAAAAGGCGCGGCTCGCTGGGCGCTACCCTGCACCTTCGTCGGCACCATGCTGATTGGCGGGCTGCTGGGCTTTGAAGGTCTGGACCTGCCAGCTCTGGAAAGCGGCATTGCCGCGTCAGTATTGGCCCTGGGGCTGGCGGTTGCGCTGGCAGTACGTCCGCCGCTGTTCATAGCAGTGGGCGCAACGGCGCTGTTTGCGCTGTTCCACGGGGTCGCTCACGGCCTTGAGCTGCCTGAGATGTCCAGCCCAGTGGCTTACGCCGCAGGTTTCGTAGCCGCCACCGCCGCGCTGCATGCCGCCGGGTACGCCGTGGTGCGCTTCCTGCCAGCTGCGGCTGCGCCGTTGGTGCGAATTGCCGGTGCAGCTTCGGCTACTGCGGGGGTTTGGTTGCTGGCGGCGTAGTTCAAAATCGCACAGCATTTGTGGGACCGGCTTTAGCCGGGAAGGCTGCATTTCAGACGGCTCATTCTTGCAGCCTTACCAGCCTATTCCCGGCTAAACCCGGTCCCACGGAAAATGTGCATTGCTGACAAACATGGAACCCCCCCACAGGATTGCGCACTTACAGACATTTCAATTCCCTCTCCTGCTACCATGTCGCGCAATTCGCCCCTGCCGTGACGCCAGCCGATGCCTGATGTTTCCAGCTCTGCCTCCCAACCTGATCTGAACGCTGTTTTTGCCCGTGTTCAAACGCATTTTCTGCAGAAGATCGTGCCGGTCTGGCTCGGTCCTGGCTGGAATGCAGAGTTGGCGCTGCCTTATGAGGCGGTCGACGCCCTACACCAGCCACTGCCACCCCAGCGCTATCGCGCTATGGCCTGCGCCCGGCAGCTGTTCCTGTTTTCCTGCCTGATTGATCATCCATCGGTGCCTGACGCGTCGTCTCGCGCCGCTGCGTTGTTTCGCTCCCTGCAACGGCATTTCCACGATGCCGAGCATGGTGGCTGGTTCTACAGCATTGACCCGCAAGGCGCGCCGCTGGATCGCCGCAAGGATCTGTACACCCACGCCTTCATCATCTTCGCCTGCGCTCATTACTGGGCCAGGGTTCGCGAGCCGCTGGTGGAGTCAGTGCTCAATGCGGCGCTGAATGTGGTTGCCGAGCGCTTTGCCGATGACGACGGCTTGTATGACGCAGTCCTCAACGAAGACTGGACGACGCTGAACAGCGGCCCGTTGCAGAATCCGCTGATGCACCTGGCCGAAGCCTTCCTGGCCACGATTGAAGTGCGTGAAGACGGCGCAACCCTTGCCGCACTCGATGCACTGACGGCCGCGATGCAGCGACGCTTTGTCGATACCGAACACGGGGTGATGCTGGAAAAGCCGCTCACGGCTGTGGATAACTGGTACGAGCCGGGGCACCAGTTCGAGTGGTTCTTCCTGCTGGAGTCTTCAGAGCACTTGCGCGGCAGTCCGTTGCACCGCTCGCTGACCACCGCCTTTGCCCATTCCGAAACCCAAGGCGTCGATCCACGGACTGGCGCTGTAGTGGCGATGCTGGAAGCAGGCGGCAAGATCAAAGACGGCAGCCAACGTATCTGGGCTCAGGCTGAGTACCTGCGGGCACTGACCCTGCGTCCTGGCAGCGAAGCGGCACTCAGCCGTCAGCTACTGGCTCTGCAAGCGAACTTCCTGCACGACACCGGCTGGAACGAGTGCCTGGACAGCAATGGCCAGATCAGCCGCAGCGACATGCCGTCCACCACGCCTTACCACCTGGCGACGTGTTACATCGGCTTGGCTAAGTATTTCGGCTGAAAACCTGTTGGAGCGAGGCTTGCCCGCGAACTGGGCGGCGCGATATAGCAGAAATACCGCGTCATCGTTTTTCGCGGGCAAGCCTCGCTCCAACAGGCCAATCAATTCTCAGCCATCAACCACGCGTACGATCAATTGCCAACCCTGCCCAAGTCTGGCTGACCGGCATCAGCTCAAGGCTGTTGATGTTGACGTGGGCCGGGGTGTTCATGATCCAGAAGATGGTTTCCGCGATGTCCTGCGGCTGGATCGGCTCGGCGCCCGCGTAGGTCGCGTCGTACTTGCTCTGATCACCGCCAAAGCGCACCAGCGAGAACTCGCTTTCGCACAGGCCTGGTTCAAGGTTGGTGACGCGCACGCCGGTGCCGACCAGGTCGTTGCGCAGGTTCAGCGAGAACTGACCGACGAACGCTTTGGTGCCGCCATACACGTTGCCGCCTGGATACGGATAGTTGCCCGCCACCGAACCGACGTTGACGATGCTCGCCCCACGACCATGGGCAATCAGGCGCGACAGCAGCAAACGCGTGCTGTAGACCAGGCCCTTGATGTTGGTGTCGATCATGGTGTCCCAGTCATCCAGGCTGCACTTGGGCGCAGGATCGATACCCAGCGCCAGACCGGCGTTGTTGATCAGGCCGCGAATAGACGCGAACTCGGCAGGCAGACCGTCGATGGCGGCTTCCATGGCGGCGCGATCACGCACATCCAGCACCAGCGTATGCACCTTGGTCTGCTTCGACAATTCAGCGGCGAGGGCATTGAGACGCTCTTCACGGCGACCGGTCAGCACCAGCGACCAGCCCGCCTCGGCAAAGCGGCGCGCACAGGCTTCGCCAAACCCGGAAGTAGCGCCAGTAATGAACACAGTGGAAGTCATTTCATTCTCCTGAAGGGGTTTAGGCAGTCAGCCCTGTTGATAACGATATAAATAGCCCAGCAGCATGCCGCCCAGAGGGTTCGCGGGCAAGTCTGTGGATAAATAAAGGGGGGATTTGTACAAAAAACAACCAGCCCAGGTAAAGCCAGGCCAGACAAGGCCTCCAGGCTGTTTTACCCACCTTATCCACAGCCAGCCCCACAATTTCAGGGGGCAAGTGTTTTAACTGGAAGTCGCGGATTACGAGGGCTGCAAGGCAGCATCAAAAATTTTTGCCTTGACCTGAGGCCGTCCACGTGTAAAGCCGATGTAACAACATGCGACCACGAAATGTCCTGCCCTCGCCTGAAGCCATATCCAGAGCCGGTTTGCGAACTCTTTCCAACGCTTGCCCACAGACTTATCCACAGGCTGAAGACACTCGGGAGCTGTATGAAAAACCAGCCCTCAGGTCGTTGACAAATGGCTACTCAGCTAGCCGAAAAACCACTGATCATTTTTTAACCATAAAGCTGGAGGCCACGGAAATAAAGGGCTGCAGACAGCTGCACCCACGTTATTCACAGGCAGTTCCACAGTAAACCTGAACAAGTCAAAAGCGTGACAAAACAACCATTTGCAGCGGCTTTATGTCGCGGTTTGAGGCTGCGTCAAAATTGTTTTCCACAATTGAGGAACAGACACTGGATATCACGAATTTGAGGGCGTGGGACCGGCTTTAGCCGGGAAGGCTGCATTTCCATCGATAGAGATTCATCGAATGGACCGGTGTCTTCCCGGCTAAAGCCGGTCCCACGGGAGATCATCGTCGATACTGAATCAATGCCCGCCCAGATAGGCGTTACGCACTTCTTCGTTGACCAGCAGCTCCTTGCCGGTGCCGCTGAGGCGGATTTCGCCGTTGACCATTACGTAGGCCCGGTCAGACAGTTTCAGCGCGTGGTTGGCGTTCTGCTCGACCAGGAAGATGGTCATGCCGGTCGAAGCCAGCTCCCGAAGGGTCGAGAAGATCTGTTTGACGATGATCGGTGCCAGGCCAAGGCTTGGCTCATCAAGCAACAACAGCTTCGGACGACTCATCAGGGCACGGGCGATGGCGAGCATTTGCTGTTCGCCACCCGACATGGTCATGGCCCGCTGGTTGCGGCGCTCCTTGAGACGCGGGAAAAGCTCGAACATGCGCTGCATGTCTTCGGCCGAGTGCTTGTCGCCAATGGGGATGGTGCCCATCATCAGGTTTTCCTCGACTGACATGTCGGGGAATACCCGGCGACCTTCCGGCGACTGCGCAATGCCGTTGGACGCAATGTAGTGCGACGACTTCTGGGTGATGTCGATGCCCTGATAAATGATCTGCCCGCTGGCAGCACGGGGCTGGCCGAAGATCGACATCAGCAACGTGGACTTGCCCGCGCCGTTGGAGCCGATCAGGCTCACGGTTTCGCCTTCATTGATGTGCAGCGAGACTTTCTTCAGGGCCTGGATTGGCCCGTAGAACACGTCGATCTCTTTCATTTCGAGGATCGGCTTACTCATACCAACTCCTCTTCATCAGCGCCCAGGTACGCGGCGATCACCTTTGGATCGTTACGGATCTGTTCAGGCCCGCCCATTGCAATCACGTTGCCGTGGTCAAGCACCACAATATCGTCGGAAATACCCATGACCATGCCCATGTCATGCTCGATCAGTACGATGGTCATGTCGTGCTCGTCGCGCAGCAGGCGGATCATGCCGCTCAATGCTTCGGTTTCCTGGGGATTGAGACCCGCAGCCGGCTCGTCGAGACAGATCACCTGCGGCCGGGTGCACATGGCCCGGGCAATCTCCAGGCGACGCTGCTGGCCGTAGGACAATTCACCCGCCAGGCGGTTGGCGCAGTCCACCAGATCCACCACTTCCAGCCAGTAGAACGCCGTGTTGATGGCGACTTCTTCAGCGTCGCGGTAGCCCTTGGTATTGAGGATACCCGCCAGCATGCTGCGGTTGACCCACATGTGTTGGGCCACCAGCAGGTTTTCCAGTACCGACATTTCCTTGAACAGGCGGATGTTCTGGAACGTACGCGCCAGCCCTGCCCGGTTCACCAGATGCGTACCGCCGAACATCTTGTAATAGACGCGGCTGAGGAAGCTTTTCGGCGACACGAAGTCCGAAGCCTTGAACGGCTCACCCAGCAGCTTGATCACGTTGGTGGTCTGACCGCGGGTGTGCAATTCAATGCGTCCGCCAGTAGCCTTGTAGAAACCGGTGAGGCAGTTGAACACTGTGGTCTTGCCCGCGCCGTTTGGGCCGATCAGAGCAAAGATCGAGTTGCGCCGCACCTGGATGCTGACATCGCTGAGCGCCTTGATCCCGCCGAAATGCATCATCAAGTGCTCAACTGAAAGAATGATTTCATTGCTCATGGCGCTACCCCCTTGCGTGGAGTCACACCGGTACGGCTGATCCGGATCAGGCCGCGTGGTCGCCAGATCATCATCAACACCATCAATATCCCGAACAGCAGCACCCGGTACTCGGCGAAGCTACGCAGCAACTCTGGAGCAACGGTCAGCACGAATGCGGCAATCACTACGCCTACCGTCGACCCCATACCGCCGAGGACGACGATAGCCAGAATCAGCGCCGACTCGAAGAAAGTAAACGACGTCGGGTTGATGAAGCCCTGATAGCTGGCAAAGAACACGCCCGCCAGCCCCGCAGTAGACGCCCCGATGGTAAACGCCGAGAGTTTGACCAAGACGTGGTTAAGGCCCATGGCCCGACAGGCGATTTCGTCTTCACGCAAAGCTTCCCAGGCTCGGCCGACCGGCATGCGGGTCAAGCGATGCTTGACGTACAACACCGCCAGCACTACCAGGAACAACACGGCATAGATAAAGATGAATTTCAGATCCGGGTTGTAATCGAAACCGAAATACTCATGGATCGGCACGCCGCCCTCTTTGGCGCGCCGGCCGAACTCCAGACCGAAGAAGGTCGGAGATGGAACCGGCACACCGTTCGGACCACCGGTGAACGACAGCCAGTTGTTCAGCACCAGCCGGATGATCTCACCGAAGCCCAGGGTCACGATCGCCAAGTAGTCGCCGTGCATGCGCAATACCGGGAAGCCCAGAATGCAGCCGGCCAATGCTGCGGCAATGGCCGCCAATGGCAACGCGGACCAGAACCCCAGCCCCAGATACTGATAACCCAGCGCCAGGCCATAGGCACCGATGGCGTAGAACGCCACGTAGCCCAGGTCCAGCAGGCCAGCGAGCCCCACCACAATGTTCAGGCCCAGACCGAGCAGGACATAGATCAGGCCGAGGATGACCACGGTCAGCACGTATTTATCGGCGAACACCGGGAACACGATGGCAATCACCACCATGGCCGGAATGATAAAGCGCAGACGCGATTTGTAGTCCGGGGCCAGTACATGTACGCCAGAGCCAGAGCTTTCGAAACTCTGGGCGATGCTCACACCTTTGGGGGTCTGCATGAACAGGCTTAACAACAGCCTTCCGACCATGACCACGCCGACCAGCACGGCCACCCGGGTCGGTTGCAGATTGAAGCCGTAACCGTCGAGCACTACACCGACAATCGGTCCGAAAACAATAAGCGCCAGCAAGCCAGCGATGACGGCGTCGATCAGGCTTTGTTTGATGTCGATGGGTTTGATAGGAGCAGACATAGTTATACCTTCGCCACGAGCGGGCGACCCAACAGGCCTTGAGGACGGAAAATCAGAATCACCACCAGCAGGCTAAAACTGAAAACGTCTTTGTAGTCGGAGTTGATCAGACCAGAGAATTGCGACTCGGCAACCCCCAGGATCAGGCCGCCCAGCATCGCACCGGGCAGTGAACCGATGCCGCCCAACACCGCTGCGGTGAATGCCTTGATACCGATGATAAAACCGGCATAGAAGTCAAAAGTGCCGTAGTTCATGGTGATCAGCACACCGGCCAAGGCCGCCATGGCCGCACCGATGATGAACACGTAGGAAATCACCCGATCTGTATTGATGCCCAGGATCGATGCCATTTTGCGATCCTGTTGGGTCGCGCGGCACATCCGGCCAAGCTTGGTGTACTTGATGATGTAGGTCAGTACGCCCATGCCGACAAAGGCGGCAATCAGGATGAATATCTTGGTGTAGGTGATCTGCACGAAGCCGCTGCCGATCTCGAAGCGCCAGGCGCCTTCGAGCAGGGTCGGAACGCCTTGCTGGCGTGGACCTTGAGAAATCTGCGCGTAGTTCTGCAGGATCAGGGAAATACCGATGGCGCTGATCAGCGGGGCCAGGCGCGTAGAGTTACGCAATGGCTTGTACGCCACTCGTTCGATGACAAAGCCATAAACGCCTGTCACCACGATGGTGAAGATCAGTGTGCCGAGAATAAGGAACGGGAATGACTCAACCCCGAAGAAAGACAAGACGGCCAGGCCGATAGCAGCCAGGTAAGCGGAGATCATGTACACATCGCCGTGGGCGAAGTTGATCATGCCGATGATGCCGTAGACCATCGTGTAACCGATGGCGATCAAACCGTAGACCGACCCGAGGGTCAGGCCGTTGACCATTTGCTGCAGGAAAATACCGTCCATCACGCACGCTCACGAACTTGAAAGGCTGAGATGCAGGCCCAGAGCTCCCTTGTGAGGAACACGGGCCTCATCGAACAGCTGACAGAAGAACTCGGGGTCGCGACCATGCGTCCCCGTTATCAAGACGAACCGGTGCCCGCAGACACCAGCCCGGCTAATGGTTTATTTCACTTCTGCTTTTCAAGCTGGTGGTACTTACCGTCTTTATTCCACTGGTAAACCACGTAGTCGGAGACCTTCAGGTCGCCTTTGCTGTCCCAGGCTTTTTCGCCCATGACGGTCTTGACCGGGTGGGCCTTGAGGAACTTGGCGGCGTCTTCGCCCTTGTTGGATTTGGCACCGTTGAAGCCGGCAGCCAAAGCCTGGACCGAAGCGTAGGCGTACAGGGTGTAGCCTTCAGGCTCGTAGCCGGACTTGCGGAAGCCATCCACTACAGCCTTGCTGTCTGGCAGCATGCGCGGGTCAGCGCCGAAGGTCATGTACACGCCGTCAACGTATTGCGCACCGCCAGCAGTGGTGACCAGTTCGTCGGTAACAATGCCGTCATCGGACATGAATTTGACGTCTTTCAGGCCCTGCTCACGCATCTGGCGAACCAGCGGACCTGCTTCCGGGTGCAGACCACCGAAGTAGACAACATCAGCACCGACCGAGCGGATTTTGGTGACCAGGGCGCTGAAGTCTTTCTCGCCACGGGTCAGGCCTTCTTCCAGCACTGGTTTCACGCCACGTGCAGTGAGCTGCTTGGCCGTCGCATCAGCCAGGCCTTTGCCGTAGGTGTCTTTGTCGTTGATGACGGCGATTTTCTTGCCTTTGAGCACGTCAACAATGTAGTCGCCCGCCACGATGCCCTGCTGATCGTCACGACCGCACATACGGAACATGGCGCTCAGACCACGCTCGGTAACGGTTGGGTTGGTCGAGCCTGGGGTGATTGCAATGATGCCCGCTTCGTCATAAACCTCGGACGCTGGAATCGTCGATGACGAGCAGAAGTGACCGACGATGCCGGCCACTTTGTCTGAAGCCGCTTTGTTGGCGACGGCAACCGCTTGCTTGGGTTCGCAGGCGTCGTCATAAGCCGTCAATACGATTTTCTCGCCGTTCACACCGCCAGCGGCGTTGATTGCGTCAGCAGCTGCTTGAGCGCCCTTCATGTATTGCTCACCAAACGATGCGTTGGCGCCAGTCATTGGCCCCGCGACACCGATTTTGACGTCAGCCTGAGCAAACGAAGACACGCCCAATGCAGTAGCGACTGCAATTGCCAGAAAGCCTTTCCTGTAAAACGTCTGCGACATGAGTGGTGCTCCTGAGGTTTTTTTGATTAGCACTGCAACTACCCGATTGCTCTGAGCAAGTGGCGTGCCATTCGTTTTTTATTCTGGTGAAACTCTCGTTTTTGCAGCCTGTACAGCATTTCAGCCCATTGAAAACAGGGCGTGCAACCTGCCGACCCGGCTTAGGTGCAACCGTATTAAATTTGTAGCGCAACCCGCGCAAAAATACATAGCAACCTAACCACCCAGCTACGTACAACCCGGCTGTAACAGCATGCGTCACCGAACTGCACACCCACGGTGCGCCCGCGCTACGAGACGCACCATTAGAGGTTAGCAAGGAATTTGTCGAGCATAGCCGTGCAGGAGCCGAGCTTGCTCGCGAATAACGACGACGTGGCATGCCTGACATACCGCAGCGCCTGATTCGCGGGCAAGCCTCGCTCCAACGGGGGTATAGATCTGTGGGAGCGAGGCTTGCCCGCGAAGAACGACGACGTGGTCTGCCTGACGCACCGCAAATCCCTGTGGGAGCAGAGCTTGCTCGCGAAGAACGATGACGTGGTCTGTCTGACATACCGCTGCGCCTGATTCGCGGGCAAGCCTGGCTCCAACAGGAGTGATCGCAATATTGGCGCGACGACGTGGGACCGGCTTTAGCCGGGAAGGCTGCGTTTCAGACGACAAACATCAAGCGCCTGTCCCGGCCTCTTCCCGGCTAAAGCCGGTCCCACGTCGCAGCGCAGGCCCCAACAATCAATCGAAGGTAATGCCCTGAGCCAGCGGCAGTTCAAGCGAGTAGTTGATGGTCGCGGTCTGGCGACGCATGTAGGCACGCCACGAGTCGGAGCCAGATTCACGGCCGCCGCCGGTCTCTTTCTCACCGCCAAACGCGCCGCCGATTTCTGCGCCACTCGGGCCGATGTTGACGTTGGCGATACCGCAGTCACTGCCCAGCGCCGACATGAACTGCTCGGCCTCACGCACGTCAGTGGTGAAAATGCAGGACGACAGCCCCTGTGGCACAGCGTTGTTCAAACGCAGAGCCTCGTTGAAATCTTCATAGCCCACCACATACAAAATCGGCGCGAAGGTTTCATCCCGAACCACATCGCTTTGCTCAGGCATTTCAACAATGGCTGGGGAAACGTAGTAAGCATGAGGGAATTTGTCTTCCAACTGGCGCTTGCCGCCGAACACCTTGCCGCCTTCGCTCAAAGCCTGCTCCAGCGCGTCCTGCATATTGTCGAAGCTGTGTTTGTCGATCAGCGGACCGATCAGATTGCCTTCCAGTGGATGACCGATACGAATTTTTTCGTAAGCGGTTTTCAGGCGGGAGACGATTTCGGCCTTGACCGACTCGTGGGCAATCAGGCGACGCAGGCTGGTACAACGCTGCCCGGCGGTGCCGACAGCGCTGAACAGGATGGCGCGCACAGCCATATCCAGGTCAGCAGTCGGGCTCAGAATCATCGCGTTGTTACCGCCCAGCTCGAGGATGCTGCGAGCGAAACGCGCAGCGACCTTCGGCGCCACTTCACGCCCCATTCGGGTGCTGCCGGTCGCACTAATCAGAGCCACACGCGGATCGTCGACCAGCGCTTCACCCGCGTCGCGGCCGCCGATGATCACCTGAGCCAGGTAAGCCGGAGCGTCTGCAAACTCGCTGGCGACCTTGTCAAACAGCGCCTGACAGGCAAGACCGGTCAACGGCGTCTTTTCCGACGGCTTCCACAGCACCGAGTTACCGCACACCAGCGCCAGGGTGGTGTTCCAAGCCCAGACGGCTACCGGAAAGTTGAATGCGCTGATCACGCCGACAACGCCCAGCGGGTGCCAGGTTTCGCGCATGTGGTGGCCGGGACGCTCGGACGCGATGGTCAAACCGTACAGCTGGCGGGACAGACCGACCGCGAAGTCGCAGATGTCGATCATCTCCTGCACTTCGCCCAACCCTTCCTGAGTGATCTTGCCCGCTTCCCAGGAAACCAGTTCGCCCAGCTCAGCCTTATGCTTGCGCAATGCTTCACCAAACAGACGGATCAGCTCGCCACGACGAGGAGCTGGCACCTTGCGCCAAGCCTCGAAGGCAGCATCAGCACGGGTCACTTGCTGCTCGACTTCAGCAGCGCCTTCCCAACTCACGGCGCCAATACGGCTGCCATCAATCGGCGTATGAACAGGCTGGTCGCCCTTCTGGTAAAGCGCGGGGTCGACACCGAGGCGGGTTAGCAGGTCGGTAAGCATGTTCTCTCCTGATTTCGGGAATGCTGAAAATACGGGTAAATACCTAGCCTCTAGTAATAACTGGCCTTAAGCCCATCAACAAACGACCATTAAGCGAGATATCATTCCTTTTATTCATGCTGCCTCCCCGCAGCAGTTTCAGGATCGGAAAAGGCCCGCATATGCTCAATAGACGTCACATGCCATCGATCACCGCGCTGCAATGCTTTGAGGCGGTCACCCGGCATCTGAGCTTCACACGTGCTGCCGAGGAGCTGAACCTCACGCAAAGTGCGGTGAGCAAGCAAGTGGCGCAACTTGAAGAGCTGGTGCAGCACTTGCTGTTTCGTCGGATCCGCCGCCGCCTGCAACTGACTCCGGCTGGCGGGCTGTATCTGGGGGAAGTGCGCAAGATTCTCAGCCAGATGGAAATGTCCACGCACTTTCTGCGCTCCTATGGCGGAGAAACCGAGGTGCTGCGGGTTTCCACGCCCTCGACCTTCGGTGCGCGCTGGCTGGTCCCGCGCTTGAAAGGCTGGCGGCTGCGGCATCCGCATATTCATCTGGATGTGGTCAACGAGCAGGAAACCGACGACCTGATTCAAAGCCGCTGCGATTTCACCTTCTACTTCGGCCAGGGTGCTCGCCCCGGCGCGGAAAGCATACGGCTATTCGGTGAAGAACTGGTTCCGGTCTGCGCACCCAGCGCCTTGCCTGAAAAGCCTTTCACCGACCCCACCCAGTTGACCGATCTGGTCCTGCTGCAAAACGCCAACCGACCGCAAGGCTGGCACGACTGGTTCGACAGTCAGGGTTATCACACTGAACACAGTTATCACGGGCCGCGCTTCGAAACTTTCTACATGTGCATTCGCGCCGCCCAGGTGGGTTGCGGCGTCGCCCTGCTGCCGCGGTTTCTGGTGGAAGAAGAACTGGCTGACGGCAAGCTGGTGATCCCATGGCAACACGCGCTCCCCAGCAGCGACGCTTATTACATGGCCTACCCGGAACACGCCGCCGAAGTGCCGAAGATCCGGGATTTTGCGAAGTGGATGCTGGAGCAGCTGGAGGAAGACCTGTCGGAGCTGCCGAAGGCTACGCATCGCGGTGGGTCAGGCCAACCGCGATCGCAGCCCTCGTAAGCTCGGTCAGCTCCTACAGTGAGGCGCTCTATGTTCAAGGTCAGGGATAACGTCCCGCCAACAAGTTGGCCTCTACAGTTTTCGGTCAGTCACGCCAAGGCGGGCCCTATCAATGGACGATCAGATTGCAGCCTGGCCGGCATAAATAACTGCCTTCAAACGATCAAGGCCGTCACCGAAGTGGAATGTGAAGGGACGACCTAGACCGGCGGCCATTGTCTGACATTTGGATTCCAGCTCTTTATATACTTCGTATGAGAGCTTTCCGGAGCGTTGAGATTCATAATAATCTTCCGAGTAACCTCCCAGACTGCCTACTCTAACGCTAACTTGATTATTAACCTGTGAGACACGACTCGAGTCCATTCGCACTTCCAGCCTCCCTTCGGACACCAACCGGTGTATATTTTCATTTATGAAATTCATCGTGACGCCCACAGGCTTGTAACCCCACGTCACAACCATCGCATTATAATCCCGCAAGCTACCCGGCAGCTTGTTTGGAATCCGCAATGCCAAGTAGAAAGGAAAGTCATGATTCACCACCGAGGATACATCACAGTAAAAATCAGGCTTACGATAACTATCAAAAATATCAAACAACCTATCAGAGCTATGTTTAACGCTTACCCTCATCTCAGCCTGCGAGTGAATGTAAACCCCATTGCCTGACCGCTCGTAAAGCTGTGCATGGGGGATTTTAAAATGCGGGGACTCCAGATCCACTGTCACATGACCACTGAAAGCAGGAAGCCTTTTGGCGTCAAGAACATCCGAAAATGCTTTTTTCAACGCGCCCTGAAGGTCAGGTCCAAATGAGGCATCCTTAATCGCGACATTTATAGCTCTGGAATCTTTTTTATCTAGCTGAAGATCTAGAGCATCAACCGGAATACCTAAACCACGAAGGTCTTCGAGTATATTTCCCGGATAAAGAGTAAAGGCTTTTTTTCCCGGCGCCAGATAGAGATCTGTTGACGTCGCCATCAAAATACAGAGTTGCGTAATGTGCTTTACCATCACTACGGGTCAGCCAATCCTCATCGCACCCTGCAAGAAGAGTAAAAAAAACCGACAGCGCAATTATTGATAATCTCATGACCTACCAAAATATATTGACTTGAATTAAATCGCCGCTTGATTCAAAAACGATCGACCGAATTCTAAATTCAACTTCGCGATCCATCAACCAAATATGATCTCGATTCCGTTTTCTCGGCAATTTTAAGAAAACTCCTACAATGCGTAGCGCCTGCCCCTTCATCAGAAACATCAACATCAAACTAACCAATGGAATGAGTTAGACAAATCAACATTATCTTCTGTAGGCGCGAACTGTTCGCGAGCCGTCGACACTATCAATAGATACATGTCGTCGGACTGACGCCCTTGCCAACAAGTTGGCTCCTACAGATAAATGGTTTGCAGCGGCGTACGCGGCAAGCCGGCCTGGCAAACGCTCCTACCGCTTCGTAAGCTGTCAGAGAGCCTCCACGCAAAGAATCCTGTCCCTCCCCCCGCTTGCGCTGGCATTATGTCGGCCATGTCAAAAACAAACTCAACGGACGCTCGACGGCTCTGCTATGGGCCGTGCGTGACACCTGATCTACATTTTGTTTGGCCGTGTCTGGCGGCCGGTCCTGCTGGAGCGACCCAATGAGCGAGAGCGCTTTCTCCAATCGCATCGTGCAAAGTTTGCTCGACACCGATCTGTACAAGCTGAGCATGATGCAGGCGGTGCTGCACAACTATCCCAACGTTGACGTTGAGTGGGAATTTCGCTGCCGCAACGGCGAAGACTTGCGGCCCTATCTGGGTGAAATTCAGCAACAGATCAAGCAGCTCTGCGATTTGTCACTGAGTGCCCAGGAGCTGAATTTCCTGGAGCGCATCAACTTCATGAAGCCGGACTTCCTGAGGTTCCTGGGTCTTTTCCGCTTCAACACCCGCTACGTGAAAACCTTTATCGAAGACGACCAGCTGTGCATCCGCCTGCAAGGGCCATGGCTGCACGTGATTCTCTTCGAAGTGCCGGTCCTGGCGATTGTCAGTGAAGTGCGTAATCGTCATCGCCATCCGAACATTTTGCTCAGTCATGCCCGGGATCAGCTGTATCGCAAGTTCGACTGGCTGACCGCCAACGCCGAAGCCGATGAGCTGGCTGCGTTGAAGGTGGCGGACTTCGGCACCCGTCGGCGTTTTTCCTATCGAGTCCAGGAAGAAGTGGTCGATGTGCTCAAACGAGACTTCCCCGGCCAGTTCGTGGGCACCAGTAATGTGCATCTGGCGCGCAAGTTTGACCTCAAGCCTTTAGGCACCATGGCCCACGAATGGATCATGGCTCACCAACAACTGGGCCCACGGCTGATTGATAGTCAAAGTGCCGCACTTGATTGCTGGGTCCACGAATACCGCGGATTGCTGGGCATCGCGCTAACGGACTGCATCACCACCGATGCGTTTTTGCGCGATTTCGACCTGTATTTCGCCAAGCTCTTCGACGGCCTGCGTCACGATTCCGGTGATCCGGTGAAGTGGGCCGAAAAATGCATCCTGCATTACCGCAAGCTCGGGATTGATCCCATGAGCAAGACGCTGGTGTTTTCCGATGGCCTGACGTTGCCCAAGGCGCTGGAAATATTTCGCGCTTTGCGTGGTCGCATCAATGTCAGTTTCGGAATTGGCACTAACCTGACCGCAGACATTCCGGGTGTCGAACCCATGAGCATCGTCCTGAAAATGACCGCTTGCGCGGGGCAACCGGTGGCCAAGATCTCCGACGAGCCGGGCAAGACCCAATGCAAGGACCCGAATTTCGTTTCATACCTGAGGCATGTGTTCAAAGTCGCAGACTGATTTGCAGCACTGAACCATTGGCCTTCTATTTGTTACCAGCTATCTGTCACCGCATAGCTGCCAACCCTACCAAGGAGTGAATCATGCAAGCCGTACAGCTCCAGATCGCTGAACAGCTCAAGGTCCAACCACCTTTCGCCGATGAAAACGCGCTGCAGGCCGAAGTGGCCCGACGTATCGTGTTCATTCAGGACTGCCTGATCAATGCCCGACTCAAGACCCTGGTACTGGGCATCAGTGGCGGCGTTGACTCATTGACCGCCGGCCTGCTGGCTCAGCGCGCAGTGGAAGAGTTGCGCAGCAGCACCGGCGATAACGGCTATCAGTTCATCGCCGTGCGCCTGCCCTACCTGGTGCAGCACGATGAGCACGAAGCCCAGGCATCGGTGGATTTCATCAACCCGGACGTGCGTCACACGGTCAATATCGGCAGCGCGGTCAAGGCGTTGGCGACTGAGATCAAGTCGTTTGAAGGTCAACATGCCAGCGCAGTGGATTTCGTGCTCGGCAATACCAAAGCGCGCATGCGCATGGTGGCGCAATACACTATCGCCGGTGTGCATCAGGGGCTGGTGATCGGCACGGACCATGCGGCCGAAGCGGTGATGGGTTTCTTCACCAAATTCGGTGATGGCGCCTGCGACCTGGCACCGCTCAGCGGGCTGGTGAAGAATCAGGTGCGCTCGATTGCCCGGCATTTTGGCGCTCCCGAATCACTGGTGGAAAAAGTCCCCACCGCCGACCTTGAAGACCTGATGCCCGGCAAACCGGACGAAGCGTCACATGGCGTGACCTACGCTGAAATCGATGCCTTCCTGCACGGCGAACCGGTGCGTGACGAGGCGTTCAAGATCATCTGCGACACCTACACCAAGACCCAGCACAAGCGGGAATTGCCGTACGCGCCTTGATGGTAGCCGCTCCCGGATCAAACTGTGAGAGCGGTGCTTGGGCTAGCGACGTGGGACCGGCTTCAGCCGGGAAGAGGCCAATACATCCGCTACATAGCGATAGTCTGAAATGCCGCCTTCCCGGCTGAAGCCGGTCCCACGTCGTCCACTTGCAGGCAAACCCAGAGTTCAACCCCCGCAGCCCTGTTTACTTCAGGGTCACCGCACCTTTCATGATGCTGATGTGGCCCGGAAACGAGCAGAAGAACTGGTACTTCTCAGCCGGATCCAGTTTCGAGACGTCGAACGTGACCGAATCCGTCTCACCCGCACCGATCAGTTTGGTGTGGGCGATGATCCGGGCGTCGTCGGCTTTCAGGTAATCCTTGTCGACTCCGGCCGCCATGCCTTCGCTGGCGATGGCTGGAGCGTCAGCCTCTTTGCTCAACACCCAGTTATGCCCCATGACGTTCTTCGGCAAGCTGCCGGAGTGAGTCAGCTCGACGGTGAACGTCTTGCAGCTTTTGTCGATTTCGATGGCCTTGGTGTTGAAGGACATCTGGTCGGTGGAGTCGACCGTCACTTTGCACTCGGCTGCCAGCAAGTGACCACTGGCCAACGTCAGCAGGGAAGCAGCAACAAGCTTGCGAATCATGGGGAATCTCCGAGACAGGTATTTTAGTAATTACGTGAAAGAGTGCCTGATGTCCCGCCAGGTTCCAATGACCTGCGTCAACAAGGCTCAGTGGCGTCTCGCTATCAGGGTCATGGAAAGAATCAAACAGCCAGCAGCCTTTGATCCGAGCAACATGAGCCATCGCCGCTCATCAGAGCTCATCCGCTGGACCATCAGGAACGCCATCATGCCGCTCAACAATTTTTTCCGTAACCTGTTCGCCGCCTACGCCTGTGCCGCCAGCGGCTGTGATGCGGGTGAATCCGAGGCGTAATAACCGCAGATTAAGGACGAAAGCTGGCCGTGCGAAATTAAGCTATTGGACCATCTGACGCACAACGCCGTGTGTCCGGCCCCATTCTCAGGCAGAATGGCGGCATTTCCAGTCTGAACAGAGGATCGCCCATGGCTAAACCTAATTACTCCTTCGCCAAACGTCAGAGAGACCTGGCCAAAGAGCAGAAGAAAGAGGAAAAGCTACAGCGCAAAAACGCTGCCTTGGCCGAGACCACCGCTGAAGGCGAGACCGTTGAAGGCGACGAGTCCGTTGATGACGCGCCAACGGCTGATCAGGCAACTACTGACGACAAGCCAGCAAATTGAGTACCCCTGCGGGGAATGTTTGCCCGCAAGCGGATGTGACGACGTGGGACCGGCTTCAGCCGGGAAGAGGCCGGGACAGACGCTAAATCTTTCCCTACCGACCAACTGCTTTCCCGGCTAAAGCCGGTCCCACGGCACCGCTCCAACAAATGGGTCATTTGCACCCAGACCTCACCCCTCAATCGGCATCACCGTCACTCGCACTTCCGGGTCATGGCTACCCCCTCCCAGAATCACCCCGCGCAACGGCGAAACGTCCGAGAAATCTCTCCCCCAAGCCAGACTGATGTGCTCCAGCGCAGGCTGCACGTTGTTGGTCGGGTCGAAATCCACCCAACCCAATACCGGGCAAAACACTGAAACCCATGCATGTGACGCATCGGCACCGATCAACCGTGGCTGCCCTGGCGGTGGCTGAGTCAAGAGATAGCCGCTGATGTAGCGCGCCGACAAGCCCCGTGAACGCAAACAGGCCAGCATCAAGTGAGCGAAGTCCTGACAAACACCGCGGCGGGTTTCCAACACTTCCACCAGCGGGGTCGCCACTTGGGTTGCTTCGCCATCAAAAGTGAACTCGGTGAATATCTTCTCCATCAACGCCTGCACGCAGAACATCAACGGCTGACCCGCCATGAAGCAATCGGCCGAGAACTCGATGAAAGACTGTTTCAAATGCACATAGGGCGACTCGAAGCGGTAACGGCAGGCTTCAAGGATGTCTGCCGACATCGGCCGGGTGCTGTACATCATTGCGCTTCGAGTGGATTCCCAGGCTGGAGACTGTTGGAAATCCAGCTTAGGACGTCCCAGCACTTCAACCTGTAAACGCGCATTGACCTGCAACTCGTCATGGGGCCGTTCGAAGGCCAGTCGGGTCAGCGGGTTGCCGAACACATCAAACTCGTCCCGGCGAATGGTCGGGATCGGGCTGATCAACAGTTGCTGCTCGGTGCAACGCTGCCACTCGCTAGGCCGCGGCCATAGATGCGCCAACTGCTGGGCCAGGGAAACCGGGCTGTCGTACTTGTAGTGTGTGTCGTGAAAAATCTGGTAATGGGCACTCATCAGACGGACACCGTTCGCTGGCTGATATCGTCGACATGGGCGAAATGGCGCAGGGCAAGGCGGTCGGACACCTGGCCGCTGGCATCGCCAATGGTTTGCAGCAAATCGGCAAGGCCGTCGAGCACCGCCCGCAGGCTGCTTTCACCAAACAATGGATTCTCCAGACAGCCCAGATCGAAGCTCGACAGACGACGCACCAACGTACCCAGGCTTGCGTCTCGCGGTGCGCCGAAGTCTTCGTTCAAACGATTGAGCGAGCGCGACACCAGCTTGAGCTGGAACAGCACCGCGTGGGGGTTCTGATCGTCGAGCAAGAGCAGATCCAGCACCGGAATCAGCTGCGGAACCGCCAAATAACGGGAGCGATAGGTGATGCTGCTGTTGCCAAGCTCCAGCAACCATTCAAGCCCGGCCTGATCGGTCGCGGCCACGCCTCGCAGGAATGCCGCCAGACTGGTGCTGAGGAATTTCAGACGCTCGACCCGGCGACCGATCATCAGGAATCGCCAGCCTTCGTCACGGGTCATGTCGTCCAGGGCGAAACCGGACAGGGCCGCCAGGGACATCACCAGCCGATTGAGGAAGTCCAGCAGTTCGCCGAAGTCCGGCTCTTCGGCTTCCAGGCTCAGAGCTTCGCGTTGCAACTCTACCAAGGCCTGCCAGTTTTCCCTGGACAGCTTGCCGCGCACTTGCGATGCCGCCCACTGCAGACGCTGCAGGTTGGCACGCAGGCTGAACGGCCATTCTTCGCCCAGCAGGGCCGCCAGCAGCCGCTCATGCAGCTCGCCGCCCTCTTCCTCATCGGGTAGCAGGTTCAGGCGCTCACCCAGCGCCACCGCAGCCTCAAGGGCCACAGGATCATCGCCGTCCACATAACGGGCCAGCATGATGCGCAGCAATCGGGCGCTGTTGTCGCAGCGTTCACAGTAACGACCGAACCAGAACAGGTTTTCCACCACACGTGAAGGCAAGTATGGGTCGCGACGAATCAGGTCATGAACGCCCAGGGCACGCTGGCCCTTCCAAGGCTCGCCCGCCTGGGAAAACTCACCCAGCACCCAGGTGTCCTTGCTCGCCCCGCCGCGCTGCATCGACACCACGTCGGCATCGGCTTCGGCAGCGACTCGGGTAAGACCACCGGGCAGCACGCGATAGCCATCGTTGCTGGCCACGGCATACGCGCGCATGCCAATGGCCCGTGGCTGCAAGTGTTCGCCGTCAGACTGCCAGATAGGCGCGTGGGAGAGCTGTGCCAGTTCCTGAGCCACATAAGCGTACGGCCGGGCCTGCATTCGCTGCGCCAGTGTTTGCCGCTGCGCCTCATTCAGGTCCCGGCCGAATACCGGCGTGAAACTCTGGGAAGGAAAGGCCGGCTTGATCAGCAGTTCCGGTAATTTGGCCAAGGCTTCGGCCAGCACCGGCGGCTCACCGCACCACCAGGTGGCGACCGATGGCAGGATCAGCTCTTCGCCAAACAGGTGCTGACAGATCTTCGGTAGAAAGCCCAACAGACCCGGGGATTCCAGTACGCCGCTGCCCAAGGCATTGGCGACCAGCACCCGGCCCTGACGCACGGCTTCCAGCAGCCCGGGCACACCCAGTGCCGAATCGGTGCGCAGTTCCAGCGGATCACAGAAATCATCGTCCAGACGACGCATGATCGCGTGCACCCGGCGCAGGCCGCTGAGGGTCTTCAGATAGACCGTCGCGTCGCGCACCGTTAAATCGCCGCCTTCAACCAGCGGATAGCCGAGCTGACGTGCCAGGTAGAGGTGTTCGAAATAGCTTTCGTTGAAACGACCCGGCGTCAGCAACACCACCAGAGGCGTTTCGTTGTTGGCCGGGGCCTGACGCGCCAGAGTCTCCTGCAACGAACGGAAGAAGCCGGACAGGTGCTGAACCTGCAAATCGCGGTAGGTTTCCGGGAAGGCCCGGGACACGATCTGGCGGTTTTCCAACGCATAACCGGCACCGGACGGCGCCTGGGTGCGATCCGCCGTAACCCACCAGCGACCATCGGGAGTGCGCGCCAGGTCCACGGCGTACATGTGCAGGAAAATACCTTCCGGCGGCACCACGCCTTGGCACGGCCATAAAAAGTTGTTGTGACCAAACACCAGTTCGGCGGGCAGCAAACCACTGGCGATCAGGGTTTGCGGGCCATAAAGGTCCGCGAGCACGGCGTTGAGCAAGCGCCCCCGCTGCGCGATGCCTGCCGCAACGTGTTGCCATTCTTCAGCAGGAATCAGGTGCGGGAGCAGATCCAGCTCCCACGGCCGGTCGGCCCCTTTGGGATCGGCATAGACGTTGTAAGTGACGCCGTTTTCCTGAATCTGCCGGGCCAACAGCGCCTGACGCTGCATCAATTGCGCGGGGCTGCTGCGTTGCAGATGCTCATACAGGCGCTGCCAATGCGGGCGAACGGCACCGTCGGCATCAAGCATTTCGTGATAGGTACCCGGGAACAGCGGGTAGCGGTCAAGCAAGTCGGGCATGGAAGGCTCGGCAGAGACTAAAGATTTCAGATTAGCGCAATCAGATGTCAGCCAATGAACGGTTGCATCGGGCTGGCGGAATCACTTTTATAAAATAACGATACAGAACCCTCTGTAGGAGCGACCGGGGTGGCGCTCCACCTTGCTCGCGATAGCGTCCGGTCAGACGACTATTTATCGAACGTCCGGACGCTATCGCGAGCAAGCTCGCTCCTACAGAGTACGAGTTGCAATTCCCTGCCGACCTATCAATGCAAACGCATATCCAGCGTCATCGGCAGTTCGTCATTGATGCTCAGCAGTGGCACTTCCAATTTGCCGGGGGTGTGGCCGATCCTGAAGAAGCGCGCCAGACGCCGGCTTTCCGCTTCGTTGGCGTTGACCGGTAAAGTCTCGTAATTACGGCCCCCAGGATGCGCGACATGATACTCGCAGCCGCCCAGCGAGCGCTGCATCCAGGTATCGATCAAGTCGAATACCAACGGCGCATGCACGGGGATGGTCGGTTGCAGGCAGTTGGCCGGTTGCCAGGCACGATAACGCACCCCCGCAACAAACTCGCCGACCCGACCTGTGGGCTGCAATGGTATCGCAACGCCATTACAGGTCAGTACATATCGTGTCGGCGGCAAGCCATTAATCTTGACCTGCAAGCGCTCCAGTGAAGAATCCACATACCGGACCGCGCCCCCGGCCGAGCCCTCCTCACCCAGCACGTGCCAAGGCTCAAGGGCTTGACGCAATTCCAGTTCGATGCCGCTGACGCTGTAATCGCCCACTTTCGGGAAGCGGAATTCCAGATGCGCGGCAAACCATTCGGCGCGAAGCGGGTAGCCAGCGCTGTTCAGTTCCTCGATCACATCGGCAAAATCCTGCTCAATGAAGTGCGGCAACATGAACCGGTCATGCAACTGCGTACCCCAGCGCGCCAGCTTCGCAGGCGCATAAGGTTCACGCCAGAATTTCGCGACCAATGCGCGCAGCAACAATTGCTGCGCCAGGCTCATGCGTGCATGAGGCGGCATTTCGAAAGCCCGCAGCTCCAGCAAGCCAAGGCGGCCGGTCGCACCATCCGGCGAATACAACTTGTCGATGCAGAACTCGGCGCGGTGAGTGTTGCCGGTGACGTCGATCAGCAAATTGCGCAACAGACGGTCGATCAGCCACGGTGCGACTTCTTCTCCCGGCTCAGGCATCTGCGAAAAGGCCAGCTCTATTTCATACAGCGAATCGTTACGCGCTTCATCCACCCGGGGGGCCTGGGACGTGGGGCCGATGAACAACCCGGAAAACAGGTACGACAGCGACGGATGGTTATGCCAGTAACTGAGCAGACTGCGCAGCAAGT
Organism: Pseudomonas syringae; assembly: GCF_000737245.1. Lineage (GTDB taxonomy): Bacteria > Pseudomonadota > Gammaproteobacteria > Pseudomonadales > Pseudomonadaceae > Aquipseudomonas > Aquipseudomonas syringae_J. The sequence continues at coordinate 121,845 of NZ_JPQU01000078.1, forward strand.
CGGGGCGGCGCAGGAACGGTGAATCTGCCGGCGTCGCGCCACCCATGACAAAGTGGTTGCCTCCTCCGGTGCCGGTGTGGCGACCGTCGATCATGAACTTCTCGGTGGTCAGGCGCGTCAGGCGCGCCTGTTCATAGAGGAATTCCGTGCGCTCGACCAACTCGTCCCAAGTCGCAGACGGCTGAACATTGACCTCGATAACACCGGGGTCCGGGGTAATCCGGAAGTTGGCCAGACGCGGATCACTCGGCGGCTCATAACCTTCCAGCAATATCGGGCAATTGAGTTCCTGGGCCGTGGCCTCGATGGCTGCCGTCAGCTCCAGGTAATGCTCAAGTTTCTCCAACGGCGGCATGAACAGGTACAAACGCCCTTCCCGGGCCTCGGCACACAGCGCGGTGCGGGTCAGCCAGTCAGCGGACTCGTCGACCTTGGGCATGCGCTCGGCATTGGCATCATCAATCTCGCTCAGACCGCTGAGTTGCGACTGAATCTGCTCGCCATCCGGCAGCTGCGGGAAGTCCTGGTTGTGGTCGGTGGGATGGATGAACGGATATTCCGCCGCCTTGACCCACGGTTGCGACGCCAATGGCAGGCGATAGCCCAACGCGGAGTCCCCCGGCACCAGACGACAATGGTTATCACGCAAATACCAGCGGCCACTCTGCCAGCGGTCACCGTCAGCACTGCGCGCCAGCGGCAACACCTGACCGATGATTTTATCCAGGCCCTGAGCGAAGACTTTGCGCAGACGCGCCCGCTCCAGCTCATCCCCAAGTCGCGAATCTTCAGCGCTGACGTTGGCCGGCAGCGCACCCTCGCGCCACAGGTAGTAGAAATTGTCTTCGTAAGCCGGGAACACAAAGCGCGCAGGCAGCTTCAGGCGTTCGGCAACACTGGCCAGAAACCTTCCGGCCAGCTCGCCGGTGGCACCGTAATCCTGGGTTTCTTCAGCGATCAGGGCGTTATTGCGCCACACCGGCTGACCGTCCTTGCGCCAGAAGCAGTTCAGCGACCAGCGTGGCAGTTGCTCGCCGGGGTACCACTTGCCCTGGCCGAAATGCACGATGCCCAGCGGCGCGTAATGTTTGCGCATGCGCTGGAACAATTCGGCAGACAGTTCACGTTTTTTCGGGCCCAGTGCGGCGGTGTTCCACTCAGCACCGTCACGGTCATCGATGGACACGAACGTCGGCTCACCACCCATGGTCAGGCGCACGTCGTCGCGGCTCAGATCACTGTCGATCTTGTGCCCAAGGGCCTGAATCTCGGCCCATTGCTCTTCGGTGTAAGGCTTGGTGACCCGAGGCGCTTCCCAGATGCGCTCGACGGACATTTCGTGGCTGAACTCGGTTTCGCAAGGCTCAACCAGCCCGCTGATCGGCGCCGCCGACGAAGGCTCCGGACTGCACGCCAACGGAATGTGTCCTTCGCCCGCGAACAGCCCGGAGGTGGCATCCAGACCGACCCAGCCAGCGCCGGGCAGATAGACCTCGCACCAGGCGTGCAGGTCGGTGAAGTCCACATCAGTACCGGACGGCCCGTCCAACGCTTCGACATCAGCCTTGAGCTGGATCAGGTAGCCAGAGACAAAACGCGCCGCCATGCCCAGATGACGCAGCAACTGCACCAGCAGCCACGCAGAGTCGCGGCACGAGCCGGAAGCGTTCTCCAAAGTGAATTCCGGGGTTTGTACACCGGGCTCCATACGGATCAGGTAAGCGATGTCCTGACTCAGACGCTGGTTCAGGCCCACCAGAAAATCGATGGCGGGCAGCGGCGTGCGGTCGATACTGTCCAGATACGCGGCAAAGCGCGGCGAAAGCGGCAGCTTTTCCAGATAAGGCGCCAATTCGCGCTGCTCTTCGCTGGCGTAGAAGAACGGGATCTTCTCGGCATAGGGCTCGAGGAAGAAGTCGAAGGGGTTGAACACCGCCATTTCGGCAACCAGATCGACTTCGACACGCAGCTCGTTGGTCTTCTCAGGGAAAACCAGACGCGCCAGATAATTGCCCTGGGGATCCTGCTGCCAGTTAATGAAGTGATTTTCAGGCAGGACCTTTAGCGAGTACGACAGAACCCGGGTACGGCTATGAGCCGCCGGACGCAGGCGAACAATCTGCGGACCCAGTTCCACCGCTCTCTCGTAGCGGTAATGCGTAACGTGGTGCAAGGCAATATGAATCGACACGGCGTGCCTCCTGCGAGCCTGGACGGTAATGGAACCGCGCAAGACTTATGCCATCCGGGCAAATACGGCGGTTCCTCGGCGGCGAGGCAAAACCAGGCACCATTAAAGCGCCAGCCGTGCCCCGCTGTGCAAGCGTTGCACAGAAATAAGGCATGGGGAGGGAAAATTTTCAGGTATCAAGCATGTAGGAGCTGCCGCGGGCTGCGAATGGCGGTGTGTGAGGCATTGTGCTTTTGCGTTCAATGAGAACAGCCATTGCGCAACGCCTGCGTTCAGCCGGCCACAAGTCGCAATATCCTTGACCCATGCGATCTACGCATCATCGACTGGGCTTAACACAAACGATGTGCCAGTCGGAAATATGCAACGCAGATTTTGCTTTTGCTTTTCCTGGTGCGATTTCACGAACGACGCCAAACGCGCGTCGGGAGGCTGAGCGCAGGTGTCGCGGGGTGGGTCGCTCGGCAGGGATGCCGAGCGAGCGCCGCTGGGCCATGGATGGCCCTTCGGCGCGTGCCCACACCGCGGCACCGGAGCGAAGGAACCGCCGCGAAGCGGGGGCCGGACGCCAGCGCAAATGGTTTCCCCCCTTTGCCGAAACAAAGGGGGTCGACCGTCAGGGCGAAACCGGCTTCAGCCGCGCCCCAAATGCTGTTGTTGCCACTCGGATCAAGGCGCAATACCAAATGAAAAATAGGCGACATCACAGCCGTAGTAAAAAGGAACTGCCGAAGGCTACCAATGACCGTGTGCCAGGCACCAACCCTTCACAGTCTTCGGCAGCGCCTATAGAGACAGCGCAGCGACTCACTGGCAGCGCTTATCCGGAAACAGTGTCTCGCCAACAAGTTGGCTCCTATAGGAGTACACAGTCGCTACTTGGAGCAGAGAGCTAGTGATCAATAAGCCGCCAAGCCCTTGTCTGTTTGGAGCTATTGAATGCTGGCTTCACACTTTTCCAAGCCTATCCCACAAACTGCCAAGCCAGCCCGGTACGCCAGGATGGCGTTCATTGCCGTGCCATTGGCGTAATATCTCCAGCCCTTGTTTGGCTCGCACGAGTTCAAGGTGAGGACGAACCGCCTCTCCGGAATCCTCATCCAGCGTCAAGCCAAGAGCTCGCCCCTTTTCAGTGAGGCGTCTAACTCCATTCTCGGTAATAAAATCCGGCTCGGGTATTTCAATCCTGACAGTAGTCGAGGTCGTCATCACGTAGCCCTCACCCATTTTCTTCGGTACACAATTTGAGAATTGAGTACCCATGGGAACAGCCGCATCGGCCTCGGCAGAAAACTTCGTCACCAAGTGCTCTATTAAACCAAAGTCACCTAGCTTACCCAGCGCATAGGTTGGATTCAGTATGTGCCGCAAAAAACCCTGATCGAACCGGGTACTATTGATAGCCGCCCCATTCAACATTCGCGATGCGGCAGCGGCATCCTTCTCTGTGAAGCTCACAGTCATCTGCCACCCCTGATGGTTATAGCTACCCCCATTGAAACCTGAAAGGAAACGACCATTTCCAAACAATCGGTACCCTCCGATATCTGAAGCCAGGAGGTCGACGTATTCCATATCAACATTTTTGTCCTCAACATAGGCATATATCTCAGAAAGCAGCTGACGATCCTGCTTCGTGAGGAACTCATAGTTAACACGAGCCAAATCCGAACACTTTATTCCGTTGGTAGTGTCAACGACCGGAGGCTCATAACTGCCGAACAGTCGACTCACCATCAACTGGCGGCCACGGTCAGCGGTGCTGCTGGCTTTGGTACCAGGCAGGTCAGCTTGCGACGGGCGTGGTACTGCTGCGGGATCATCCGGCGGGGATGATTTGGCGAAAGTTACCTCTGGGAGAAGTCCACGAATAATCTCCACAGGGCTTGTCACCGGAGACTCTGGGATCAAGGTCTTGCTTGAACCGGCCGCAACTTTACTCTGCAAATCGGACGCATAGCCGTTCGGATACTGCGTTTGCTCAATTACGGGCAGCGAATTGAAGTGGGTCTGCGCTTCATGGAAAAACCCAGCCATTTTGCCCGTCGTGTTGTACTCGCTTAGCGCCCGGGTCGTGGCGCTCTGCCGCCAAAGCTGCTCCTGCTCAGCGGTTTCTAGTCTGGCCGACGCACGCTCTGCAAGGCTAAAGGTGCTGCTTTCGTCATAGGTAATCAGAGCAAGCTGATCTCTAGGCATGCCTTTGAACGAGCCGATGTCGGCACTGCCACGGGCGCTCGATAATTCGCCTATTATTTGCGCTGCTTTTTGACCTAGAGCTTGCGGATCGAATCTGGTGTCTCGGATCTGCGCTTGCAGCGCCGCTGTGCTCAATCGACGGGCAAGCTCTGAAACAACACTCTCGGAGTGGGTGGTGTTCGCGTCGCTGTCAGCAGGCGCTGTCGGCGAGGGACAGGGTTTGATCTCTGCAGTCGTGCAGACCGCCTGAGCTTTTGTGGAATTGTTCTTAGTGATGAGCATGAAGATTTCCCCAGCAGAGCGCTTCCATTGGATTGAGAAGAATAGGAATTCGGCCACCTGATGGATGTAGGAATGCGTGAGCTATGGCGTATGACAATTCCGTTTTGGCTTTCGGCAATTGCTGACCCTTCGCTCTTTGATGAGCTTCAGGTATTCCACCGAGGCATGAAGTTTTAGAGTACGAATAAACAACACGCGGAGCCGTAAAAAACTTAAAAAACCAAATATGTAACGCTCTCGCCAAACACTTATCTGCATTACCCTTGACTCATAGGTGCAACGCAAAAAGTGTGCCCAACAAATCGCACATTCCTACAACAGCAAGTAAGTTTTCCGGCAGAAACACCCCAACCAAACTGCTTAATTGATTGCCTTCTTCAAAGAGCAGGCATCATGAAACTCAATACCACCGAAAATATCCACGGCATCATGCAAGGTTTTTCCACATTGACAGCAGAGGCGGAGGATGGCTGCCGTACAGCATTGCATAACGGAACGTTGTTTTGCGTCTATCTGGGCAAAGGCAGAAAAATCACCTACATAATGAAGCCTCAAGAAGGACGATGGGGAGATCCAGCTCTGTTGGTGCGTGCCGCCTCCAACAACACCAACTACGTTGTTGAAGGGCAGCCCGCAGACACTGAGCACTCACACTACACGGTAAATACCACCGACTATGAAAACATTCCGAGTCTCGTCTCCTTCAATAACAAGCTGTGGTTGATCTACACCAACGAGTTAGGCTCCACTGAGTTTCACGCCTGGGACGAAAGCCACGCATCGTTCGTGCATGCGCACGAGCGGGCATTGGATATCGTGGAGTCGGCGACTTATGCGCAACTCAATAACATCCTCTATATGTTTTACAAACTGCATGACAGCAGCAATATTTACTCCACCCACACGACTGACATGGAACTTTGGAGCAAGCCCGCGCTGGTCAAGAAAGATGGCGTCAAGTCGGTCAGTACCTATTTAAGCCCCGTGGCGATCACTTATCAGGGCTTGATTCACCTCGTCTACAAGGACCGAGACGGTGGTTTCTTCCTGCTCAAAGGTGATGGCGAGTGTTGGACCAGTCCCATTGCTTTCATTGGTGCTGATTATGGTCACTCCCCTGGTATCGCTGTGCATAACGGGCTGTTGAAGCTGGTTTTCTGTAACTTATCCAAAGCCACTTCAAACGCCCTGTATCAATACAGTTATGACGGCAACGCGCTCAGCCCGGTCGTTGCCAGCACGAGGCTGAGCGCAGGCGGATCTCCGGCGCTCAGTACCCAAGGCGGAAAGCTGGTAGCTACCTATCTGGAAAGCGCTCCAACGCCGTAACAACTTTTCGCCTGACGGATCATTTATCAGCCACTTCCTATCTCATTAAACTCTGGAGGCCGCCCAATGCCGGTCGATCAACGCATACGCACCTACATTGCAGATCAACTTCTATCGGGCGATATCGAAACACAGCTTGAAGTTGTGATCAGCGACATCGTAAGTCTTTTGGCCGCAGCACCTGCTGACGCTGTACATACCAGCGCCTACTTGTCTTACTTCTTATCTTCGCAAAGTATGAGAAGCGATAACGAGGTCGAGCAAGCTGCCTTCGCTGTACACATGACTTTCCTGTTTCGTCGGCTCTATAACGACGCTACTTTTATCAGGCATTTGCGTGCGGGTCCCCTCACAGACGGCTACGCCGTTCTGCTTAACTTCTACCGTATTCACTATGCTTTCAACCTCAATGGCCTGAGATCCCCGCTGGGCCCACTTACGCTGGACTATGGCAATCCATTGAGAATGCTGCAAATCATTGTGGGTGCGGCTTATGGACCGTGGAGTGTTCACATCCGACTGATGGGCGAGATCAGGGATTACCACCACACTCGGATTCGACGCTACGCCACCACACAGCACATCGAACTGGGCAGGCTGCGAGCACCCACTCACCAGCAGTTCCGCGTGGCAACCTGGAACATGCAGGGCACGTCAGAAACGTTCAACACCAAATGGCGAACCAAAGTTCTGGAACTGGCGCGAGCCAATGATGTGGTCTTGATTCAGGAAGCAGGCGTCAGCCCGCTTTCGGCAAGACTTATCAGCTATTTGAACGTGCAGGATCAGTTCGGGACAACTCATGTAGTGGCGCAACTCCTCTGGGAGGCGGGAACCACCAGCCGCCCGGAGAATTACCATGTGTTCTATCTGGATGTGAAGCGGCTACGGGTCAATCTGGCGATCGTGGTAGCGGCCAGCAGGGACATTGATGTTCGCGAGGTTGTCATCCTGTCAGACGGATTGCCGGACAGTAATGGCGACCCGGTTACCCGTCCCGCCTTCGGGGTACAAATACGCAGACAGAGCCCTGCCCCGCACCCTCCCGCAGAGACGGTCACAGTACTCAACTTTCACGCCATCTCTGGAGGCGGACCCAATGCTCCTCGCATGCTGAGGGAGATCAGCTGGCACACCGAGACGCCTTACGTCCTTGCAGGAGATTTCAACCGAGATCCGAGGACAACAAACAGCGCGTATCCCTCACGACGAGGGAACTGGATATCCCCGCCAGATATCGCTCAGCTGGTCATGGCCGAGGCGGCGACCCATCCCAGCACCGACCCACAGAACATGCTGGATTATGCGGTTACCAACGGCACATCAGAAGTTACTCGGGGAGGACGGGTTGATACCTTAGGACCTTCAGATCACCTGGCTGTCAGCTACCAGTTCAGCTTCCCCTGAAGGAGACTAAGGGGGATTACTCCCCCTTAGGGCTTAACGCGGAACGACAGGCTTACGCTTCGGCGGCTTGGGGCCTTTGCCTTTTGCCGCGTCCATACGCTCTTTCGCCGCTTGCTTGTTACGGGCCATGGCGGCGGCCTTGGCTTCTTCGCGCTTGTCCCACGGCTTGCTGCCGTCACTGCCGCGCGGTGGCAGGCCGGTGTGCTGAGTCTGGATCAGCGTGGTTTTGGCCACTTTATGGCTACCGGCTGGCGTCGAGTTCTTGCGACGCGCGCTCTGGTAGCTGTCGGTGGCAGGCTGATGCAGCGGGATCAGTTGATCCTTGCCCGAACCGATCAGGTCGGCACGGCCCATGCGGGTCAGTGCTTCACGCAGCATCGGCCAGCCTTTCGGGTCGTGGTAACGCAGAAACGCCTTGTGCAGACGGCGCTGATCTTCGCTTTTCACGATGGTCACCGCATCGCTCTTGTAGGTGACCTTGCGCAGCGGGTTTTTACCCGAGTGATACATGGCCGTAGCGGTGGCCATCGGCGACGGATAGAACGCCTGCACCTGATCGGCGCGGAAACCGTTGCCCTTGAGCCATAGCGCCAGGTTCATCATGTCTTCATCGGTGGTGCCTGGGTGGGCCGCGATGAAGTAAGGAATCAGGTACTGCTCTTTGCCCGCTTCCTTGGAGTACTTCTCGAACATGCGCTTGAACTTGTCATAGCTGCCAATGCCCGGTTTCATCATCTGGTTGAGCGGACCTTCCTCGGTGTGTTCCGGGGCGATCTTCAGGTAACCACCAACATGGTGGGTGACCAACTCCTTGACGTATTCCGGCGACTCGACCGCGAGGTCATAGCGCAGCCCTGAGGCGATCAGGATTTTCTTCACACCCGGCAACGCACGAGCGCTGCGATACAGCTGGATCAGCGACGAGTGGTCGGTGTTCAGGTTCGGGCAGATGCCAGGGAACACGCAGGACGGCTTGCGGCATGCGGATTCGATTTCCGGGCTCTTGCAGGCGATGCGGTACATGTTCGCCGTCGGGCCACCGAGGTCTGAAATCACCCCGGTAAAACCTGGCACCTTGTCGCGGATCTCTTCGATCTCGCGAATGATCGACTCTTCGGAACGGTTCTGAATGATCCGGCCTTCGTGCTCGGTGATCGAGCAGAAGGTGCAGCCACCGAAGCAGCCACGCATGATGTTCACCGAGAAGCGGATCATGTCGTAGGCCGGGATCTTTTCCTTGCCATACGCGGGGTGCGGAACTCGTGCGTAAGGCATGCCAAACACGTAGTCCATTTCTTCAGTAGTCATGGGAATCGGTGGCGGGTTGAACCAGACATCGACTTCGCCATGCTTCTGTACCAGCGCACGGGCGTTACCCGGGTTGGTTTCCAGGTGCAATACACGGTTGGCGTGGGCATAGAGCACTGCATCGCCACGGACTTTTTCAACCGACGGCAACCGGATGACCGTTTTGTCACGGGTCATGCGCGGGCTCGCCAGGATCTGCACAACCTTTGGCTCGTTCGGATCTTCTACAGGGCCCTTTTCCTGCTCGATGGCGCAGGCCTGGGTATCCTGGGTATTCACGTACGGGTTGATGATCTTGTCGATCTTGCCCGGACGGTCGATACGGGTGGAATCCACTTCGTACCAGTCTTTAGGCGTGTCACGGCGAATGAACGCGGTGCCGCGCACATCGGTGATGTCTTCGATCTTGTGACCGTAGGACAGACGCTGGGCGACCTCGACAATCGCACGCTCGGCGTTGCCGTAGAGCAGAATGTCGGCGGCGGCGTCGATCAGGATCGAGTTGCGAACCTTGTCCTGCCAGTAATCGTAATGGGCGATACGGCGCAGCGAGGCCTCAATACCACCGAGCACGATAGGCACGTGCTTGTAGGCTTCTTTACAGCGCTGACTGTAAACCAGACTGGCGCGATCCGGACGCTTGCCGGCCATGCCGCCTGGCGTGTAAGCGTCATCGGAACGAATTTTCTTGTCCGCGGTGTAGCGATTGATCATCGAGTCCATGTTGCCAGCAGCGACACCGAAGAACAGGTTCGGCTCGCCGAGCTTCATGAAGTCGTCTTTGGACTGCCAGTTCGGCTGGGCAATGATCCCGACGCGGAAGCCCTGGGACTCCAGCAGCCGGCCGATGATTGCCATGCCGAACGACGGGTGATCCACATACGCATCGCCGGTGACGATGATGATGTCGCAGGAATCCCAGCCAAGCTGATCCATTTCTTCCCGGCTCATGGGCAGGAAAGGCGCTGGTCCGAAACATTCGGCCCAGTACTTGGGATAGTCAAATAACGGCTTGGCTGCTTGCATGTCGATGACCGGCGTTGGTGTTCAGGAAGGCGAGTCTCTCTACAGAAAATCGCGGCCGCGGAATATAGCACAAAATTTGATCAAGTCCGACGACAGTGGTCGGATTAATCTTCAGCTCGCATGCATGTGCAACAAGTCGCAGCAACAACGATAACTATCTACCGCCGCACCCGCATATCCGTGCAGTTAGCTTGCCTTTTTGTGCCCCGAACCACCTGCGGGGCGCCCCCCGAAAAGGCAATGCCACCATGACATACACTCTAGACACCGCCCTCATGACCAGTGAAACCTGGTCCGCCTATCAGGCCCTGGATCTGATCGAGAGTCAGCTTGGCGACTCCCTTGCCAGCCTGAGCAACGATCAGCGCCAGCGTTATCTGAAACTCTGTCGGATAGAACCCCTGGCAAGGCAGGATCTGGCCGAGGCCATCCAGGGCTTCAAAAGCAGTTTTGAAGAGGAGGCTTACCCCGCACTGGTTCAACTGTTTCGAGCGAGAACCGGCCAGACCCTGGACCTGCACAACACCTGGCTGCACACCCGCGTGCTTGAACTTCCGCAGCGCCAGGACGCTAAAGACCCTATCGAGTTACTGAGCACTCTGTTCAGCTCGCGCACCAAGCGCGCTCTGGCCGGCAACGCACCGCGTGAACACGTTATGTCCACAACGCTATGGCAGGCAGCGAAAGATAATTTCGCCTTTCATCTTTCCAGCCGTCTGCATTCAGGCCTGGATTTTCAACGCGCCAGCGTGATCAACACCTCCGCCTACGGCTCAGACGCTCATACCGTCGAAAACCTGGGGGTAGCCCACTGCATTGACATCATTCGCGAGTTCGATCTGGCCTCACGCTTGCGCAAGGCTCTGGCCAGTCATCTGGCGACCACCCTCAATCCGCTGATTTTTGCTCATCGCAAAGCCAGCTTCGAACTGGACTTGCTGGAAGCGATACGCAGCAACAGGCTGTCCAGCGAGGGTCTTGATCAGAGCCCACGATTGATGGAAGCGCTGACGAAAGAAAACGCGCTCAACTGGCAGTTCTTCCATATCTATTTCGGCTGGCAGTTATTACCAACGCCCACCACGGTATCTTTGCCTTTCTGCGTGTTCTCGCTGCCTGAAGGCTCGGGCGTGTTCAGTTATTTCCCGAATCGCCCGCAAGGCGCGCTGCGCTATCACCGCAGTGCGACGGATGCCATTACCTCTTTACGGGAACAGATTTCTACAGATGCCAAGGCCAACCGGATCGACTGGCTGCTGCGCACCCTGTCGCTAACCGATCAAGGTGCGTTGCTCAGCGAACTCAAAACCACCACTGTCGATGAAAGCCAACTGAACTGGATGGCGAAACAGCTCTACACCGCATTCAGCAGCCGCAGCCCGGCCACTGAACGCCTCTATATCCGCGCCGAGATCGGCCAGGCGAAACCCTCGTCGCACTCGCTGCTGACCGCCATGGAGATGCGCCAGAGCCTGACCCTCTTCAACGATCTGCATAGCATCGCAACGTCAACGGCCACCAAGGATTGGGAGCAAGTCAAAAAGACCTTGCTGCACATCGGCAGCGAAATCCTCGAACTGCTCACCCTGTCTGCTCCAGGCGGTGTGACCGGGCTCAACCGTCTGATGATGACCGCCAGCCTGGGAACGCTGACTTACAACGCGATCACGGCCAGCGAAGCGTTCGCCCGTGGCCAGTCTGCGGACTTTGTCCAGGCGCTTGGCGATATCGCGGAGCTGGTCATCAGCAGTCGCATCCAGGGGGTTGGCGCAAAACTTTCAGCGCAGCGCACTCAGCACTTGATCACCTCCCTGAGCAAGCCACGTGCCGCGCAAATGCCCAATGGCGACCGTCGTCTGTGGCTACCTGACCTGCGCGCCTATACAGAACACGATCCCCGACTGCTGAACGGCTTGAGTGCCAACACCGCTGGCTTGTTCGAGGCGGACGGTAAAATCTACGCGCGGATTCAGGTGGATGAACAGGTCAGGATCGGCGAGCTGGTTTATGACACGGACTTCAAGCAGTACCGACTCAAACACCCTGACCCGCAGCAATATCAGCCGTTGGTGCGCCATGACCAAAGCCGCGATCAGTGGCGGCTGGCACCCGCAGACGTCAGCAATCTGACCAGTACCGAACTGCTGCAAACCATGATGCGCCCGGACTTACCAGCGCTCAGCCGTGAGGATGTGCAGTATCTGCAAACGCTGACACAGGTCGAGCGCCCACAACTGGAAGCCGCCTGGAACGGCGACGCCCCAATACCCTGGGCCTTGGAATTCGCGACGCGCGACCTGCAACAGCTGCGCACAGAGGGAAGGCGCGACCACATAGAACAGGACAACCGCTCGACCACATTGGCCCTGCGCCTGCGCTTCAAGTACCTGCCAGAAGCCGCAGCGCGGGAGTTGGTGCGCCAGTACCCGACGCTGAGAAACATCAACCGCTATGCAGCGCTAGACGCAGAGCAACGGGCCGCCGTCGACAAGGCCGAGCTGCAAAGCCGACTGATCCGGGTACTCAATACCCTCAACGATCCCAACGGGCGCGGCATGGGGGCCGATGCAGAGGCCATTGCCTGCAATTTGCTCAGCGTGCAGCCCGGCTGGCCGGCAGATTTATGCATACAGGTCTATCAAGGTGCGCAGGACTTCAACGGCAATATCGTCAAGAGCAACAATCTGCTGGGCACCTACGGCAATGAGTCCGCCAGCAACGCCGTTATTCTTGCCCGACTCGACGGGCGTTATGCGGGGTACGACCAGACCAACGCCGATATGCTGCAGCCTCGCAGCACTGACTACCCGCTGATGACGGCGCTGCTGCGCACACTGACTGACGCTCAGCGCGACGACATGAGATATCAGCTGCATGACGGGCCCAAACTGGCAAAGACCATACTGAGCCAGGCGCAACTCAACACGGACGTGCTGGGTGACCTGCTGCCGATACCTACCACCTTTGACCTCAGTACTGAACGCCTCGCAGCATTCCAACTGGTGAGCGACTACAGCAGCACCAAAGCCGACAGCGACGGCCTTTACCGCGATAACGGCAAACTGTATGCGTGCATCGACGGTGATTTCTTTCAGGTGTTGCATGATCGTGACGCTTCCAGCCCGGGTCGCAAAGTCATGCGCATCGTCAGGCCCGGGGACCCGGTGGCTGGCGACGCCGACAACCTCTACGTCTCAAGCCGAGGCGGCCGCAGCGAGGCCATAACCCGTGATGCTCAGGGGGTGTGGGCCGGTGCGATCACCGGGTTAAGCGGCGGCGGCCCAAAGGTTGATCGTCTAAAGGCAATGAAAGACAAGACCCTGGCGGAACGACAGCAATACATCGATAGCGAACTTGTCTTGCAGCACGTCTTGTCAGAGTTCGAAGCGCATTTCAACAAGGATGCGTCCAACACCTACTTCCTGCTGGCAGGTGGGGATTATTACCAACTCAAAAAAATGACCCACGAAAATCTGCATGTTCAGGTTTTGCGTCATCGCAAGGCTGCAACGACCGACTTTGAGGATCTGCCGCCGAGCATCCCGCTGAAGCGTGAAACCCTGATTCGCTCAATCGTCGACCTGGAAAACATCGACCAAAACTACAGCCGTATTTCCGATCTCTATCAGGGCATCAGTACGCTGGAGTTGGAGGCCATGAAATCCACCAGCACGGACGCTGATCTGGATATCGCGATCTATTTCCTGAAGTACAAACCCATGCAGGATGCCAATGCAAACGTCATCTCGCTGATTGATCGCTTCAAGGCATTGGTTCACGACGAGATCGACCGTTTGCTGATCAAGCTCGATGAGTTTCCTGTCGCACCGGAACCGCAGACCCGTCGCCCACCGAGCCCCGGCAAAGGACGTGCGCCCTCTAAGGCGAAGCACAGCGTCACGCCGCCACCGACTACGCCGAAAAATCGCGTAGAGATAGTCACTCAGAACAACGCAGTCCTCAGTGGAAAGCCACGTAGCGACAACCCCAACATCGTGGACATTCTCGACAGTCGCGGCCAGCGCAAGGCTACTTATCTGCGCTCCAGTGACGGCCAGTACTGGGTCGAGCACCAAACAACCCCGATGCCGACTCCCAGCGTAAGCCAGGCAGCTCCTGTTATCTGGGAACCTTATGGCACCGCCGCGCAAAAGCTGCTGAAAGAGGCGACGCACTGTGAATCAGTTGCCGACTACCTGGGTCGCAAAAAAGGCTCAGCGCCTTCCGCGCCCGAAGGCCTGCTCGAATACCACGCCAACCGCCTGGAAGAACATGCCAAGGAAATTCAGGAGATAGCACCGCAATTGGCCGATACACAACAGACCCAGCAAGCCATGGGGATGGGCAACCAATTGCGCGAAAAAGCCCGGTACCTCAGGAAGAAGGGCAGGATGCTGCGCATTGATCTGATCATCAGCAACAATGCGCCGGTCGCCAATGACCTGCAGTGCCTGGCCGACAGCAACAACCTGAGCGTACGTAAAACCCGACAGGAACGTATCGCACTTCAGCGCGCAGGATCCAACCGGCAACAGCCGCCCCGGGACTACATCGACGAATATGAGCTGAAGATCAAGGACCGCAATCAAGTCTGGGCCTACGCGCACCTGCATTACTCAGAACGTGCCAGCGACGCGTTAGCGTTTAGCGCGGCGCACTTGAAGCGCCCCGAGCAAAGATTCCAGGGCGCGCAATTGCAGATTCAGGAAGCTCAAGCTGGCCGCCGTTATGAAATCCATCGGGGGACGCTGGATAAAGCTCAGGTGCTGGACATTCTGCTGTCCGATCGATTCGTCTAAAGCAGGGCGTTAGTCTTCGTCGAAGTTGTAACTGCCCGGCGCGAGGTTCTCAAAGCGGGTGTATTTACCGATAAACGCCAGCCGGGTGGTGCCGATAGGGCCGTTACGCTGCTTACCGATGATGATTTCCGCGATGCCTTTGTGTTCGGTCTCCGGGTGGTACACCTCATCCCGGTACACGAACATGATCACGTCAGCATCCTGCTCGATCGCTCCGGATTCTCGCAAGTCGGAGTTGATCGGCCGCTTGTTAGGCCGTTGCTCCAGGGAGCGGTTGAGCTGGGACAGGGCAACAACCGGGCAGTTGAATTCCTTGGCCAGGGCTTTCAACGAGCGGGAAATCTCGGAAATCTCGTTGGTCCGGTTATCACCGCCGGAACCCGGGATCTGCATCAACTGCAGGTAGTCGATCATGATCAGGGCGATGTCGCCGTGCTCACGTACCAGACGACGGGTCCGGGCACGCATTTCCGACGGGCTGATGCCAGCCGTGTCATCGATGAACAGCTTGCGCTCGTTGAGCAGATTGACCGCCGAGGTCAGGCGCGGCCAATCATCGTCTTCCAGTCGACCGGCACGGACTTTGGTCTGGTCGATACGGCCAAGGGATGAAAGCATACGCATGATCAGCGATTCACCTGGCATCTCCAGCGAGTAAACCAGAACCGCCTTGTCGCTGCGCAAAACCGCGTTCTCCACCAGGTTCATGGCGAAAGTGGTCTTACCCATGGATGGACGGCCAGCGACGATGATCAAGTCGGACGGTTGTAGCCCGCTGGTTTTCTCATCCAGGTCGGTATAACCGGTGGAGAGCCCGGTAATCGCGTTATCAGTGTTGAACAAGGTATCGATACGGTCGATGGCCTTGGTCAGCAAGTCAGTCACGCTGACCGGACCGCCGGTCTTCGGACGGGCTTCGGCGATCTGGAAAATCTGCCGTTCGGCTTCGTCGAGAATCTCTTCGGCGTTGCGCCCTTCCGGGTTAAACGCGCTGTCAGCGATTTCCGTGCTGATGCTGATCAACTGCCGCAAGGTGGCGCGTTCGCGAACGATCTGCGCATAGGCCTTGATGTTGGCGACCGAAGGGATGTTTTTCGCCAGTTCGCTGAGGTAGCCCAAACCGCCGACTTGCGAGGTCTGACCTTCCTTTTCCAGCTGCTCGGCCAGGGTCACTACGTCGATGGGCTGGTTTTGGTCAGCCAGACGGGCGATGGCGCGGAAAATCAGGCGGTGGTCATGTCGATAGAAATCACCGTCCGACACCTGATCGAGCACGCGTTCCCAGGCGTTGTTGTCCAGCATCAGACCGCCGAGTACTGCCTGTTCGGCCTCGATGGAATGGGGCGGCACCTTCAGGGCAGCAGTTTGCAGATCATATTGCTCGGGGGCGGAGATATCGTTCATGACCACTCAGAATCAGGGGTTGTGAAAATCGGGTTTTAAAAAACCCGTGGCGCAGAAAGACAAAGGGCACGGCCTGAAGAACAGGTCGTGCCCGATGTTAATCCTCTGGCGAGCAAGCCGCCAGACGATTAGTACTGCTTAAGCAGCCACCACAACAACGCGTACGGTTGCTTCTACGTCGCTGTGCAGGTGCACAGCTACGTCGAATTCGCCAACGTTGCGGATAGTGCCGTTCGGCAGACGAACTTCGCTTTTTGCAACTTCAACGCCAGAGGCGGTCAGTGCATCAGCGATGTCGTGGGTGCCGATCGAACCGAACAGCTTGCCTTCGTCACCAGCGGTGGCAGTGATAGTCACTTCCAGCTCAGCCAGTTGGGCAGCGCGAGTTTCGGCAGAAGCTTTCTTGTCTGCAGCCAGTTTTTCCAGCTCGGCGCGACGCTCTTCGAACGCTGCAATGTTAGCAGCGGTCGCAGCGGTAGCCTTGCCGTATGGCAGCAGGTAGTTACGACCGTAACCGGCCTTAACATTTACTTTGTCGCCCAGGTTGCCCAGGTTCGCGACTTTTTCCAGAAGGATCAGTTGCATGTGAAAATCCTCTTAACTTTTAACCTTCACCGTTCGCAGGGCCATTACCTGCATCTTTCGATGCACGGCGACCGCGAAAATCAATCAGGCTGTCGACAATGGCTAACAACGCCAGCAACGGATAGATCAGCTGCATGAACACCAGCAGCGTTATGTACATCCCCACCAGCCAGAATTTGGCCAGTCGCTTTTCAGCCACCAAACCATGTATCAGGGCCAGCCCGGCGAATACCAGCGGTACGCTGCACAACGGTGTCAGCATCGCCATGTGAGGACCAAAATTGGGCCCAACAAGCATGCACACCAGCAGCACCAACGCCGGTACCAGCGGGAGTCTCACGGCGCGAAATTCACGCCCGAAACCTCCAGGGTTGTACAACAACGCTTGCCAGTAACGCCCAACAATCAGGCTCAATACACTGACGATTTGCAGCAAGGCCGCTATCAGGCCATTCAGGACCGGTGCAATCAGTGCTCCAAGGCGCGCTCGCTCTTCTACGGACATCTGATCGTAGAGACCGGCGAGCATTGTCGGCAGGTGTTTCTGCAACTCCTGCGACATCGCCTCAATCGGTTCGCGGAAAACCGCGCCCAGAACCACTGCATACAACAGACCCAGCGCCACGCTGACCAGCAGCACGCGGACCCAGGATTCGCTGGCGCGTAAAACCATCGCCAACCCCAGCGACCCGACCAGCACCATAAAGATGCGTGGGTCACCGAAATACCACCAGAACAAAGCTGGCAGCAGAGCCCAGGCAATAATGCCAAAAGCATCATTCAACCCGCGCCGCAGGAGCACCAGGCAACCTGCAGCAGCACTCAACCAGAACAACAACGGCAATGCCGCACATCCGACCACTACCAGAGTGGCCTGCATGCGGCCGCGCATGATGAATTCAGCGATGGCGCGCATGCGTACTATCCCTTGTTACTTGTCGACTGCCCGGTCTCAGCGGCCGTGGCTGTCGGTGTAGGCCAGCAGGGCCAGGAAGCGGGCGCGCTTGATAGCGGTGGCCAGCTGACGCTGATAACGTGCTTTGGTACCAGTGATACGGCTTGGAACGATTTTGCCGGTCTCGGATACATAGGCTTTCAGAGTGTTGAGATCTTTGTAATCGATCTCTTTCACTTCTTCAGCTGTGAAGCGGCAGAATTTACGACGACGGAAGAAACGTGCCATGTAATTGGCTCCTCAAAAGGTCCGTGGATTACTCGTCAGCGTTATCGCTGTTGTCGCTGTCATCACCATCAACGCCATCGGCGCTGTCGGAGTGCTCAGGACGGTCGCGACGCTCACGGCGCTCGCTGCGGTTTTCTTCTGCCTTGAGCATCTCGGACTGACCGGTTACGGCTTCGTCGCGACGGATGACCAGGTTACGGATCACTGCATCGTTGTAACGGAAGTTGTCTTCCAGCTCGGCCAGAGCCTTGCCAGTGCACTCAACGTTCAGCATCACGTAGTGAGCCTTGTGAACATTGTTGATTGCATAGGCCAGTTGACGACGGCCCCAATCTTCCAGACGGTGGATTTTGCCGCCGTCTTCTTCGATCAGCTTGGTATAACGCTCAACCATGCCGCCGACTTGCTCGCTTTGATCCGGGTGGACCAAAAAGATGATTTCGTAATGACGCATGAATGCTCCTTACGGGTTGTAGCCTGCCGCCAAAAGCGGTCAGACAAGGAGTGAATGACACTGTGAGTCTTGCTCAGGGACAGGCACATTCGCGCCTGCCGTGACAGCAAGGGGCGCAATTGTAGGGAAGGCAGCTGTAAGCTGCAAGCTTTAAGCTACAAGTCGAGCTTGTTTAGCTTGCAGCTTGCCGCTTGTTACTTCCGCGAAGCGGCTGCTTTTTTGACACTGCGTTGACGCATCGCTTCAAACAGGCACACGCCTGTCGCCACGGAAACGTTCAGACTGCTGACGCTGCCCGCCATTGGCAGGCGGACCAGGTAATCGCAATGCTCACGGGTCAGGCGACGCATGCCCTTGCCCTCGGCACCCATGACCAGAATGGTGGGGCCGGTCAGATCCTGCTGATACAACTCCTGCTCAGCCTCCCCTGCCGTACCGACGACCCACAGGCCGCGCTGCTGGAGTTTTTCCAGAGTCCGGGCAAGGTTCGTCACGGCGACCAACGGAATGACTTCTGCCGCGCCGCACGCCACTTTGCGCACAGCTGGCGTCAAAGTAGCCGATTTGTCTTTAGGCACCAGAACCGCCAGAGCACCCGCCGCGTCTGCAGTACGCAAACAGGCACCCAGGTTATGCGGATCGGTGATGCCATCGAGTACCAGAATCAGTGGCGCGCCCTCGGTGCGATCAAGCAGCTCATCGAGCATCGCCTCACCCCAGACCTGACTCGGACTGACTTCAGCGACCACGCCCTGATGCACACCCTCGACCCAGACGTCCATTTCACGTCGCTCGGCCTGACCGACCGAGACGCGATTCTGGTTGGCCAGCTCTACCAGCACTTGAACGCGAGGATCGTTACGACCCTCGGCCAGCCAGACTTGCTTGACCCGTTTGGGGTGGTGACGCAACAGCGCTTCTACGGCATGAACGCCGTAGATTTTTTCCAACTGACTCATGACTTGGCCTTAGGTTTACGTGCTCCGCCGCTTTTGGCGGCCGGGGCAGAACCCGCTTTTGGCGGGCCTTTACGGTGTTTGCTTGGTTTGGCAGGCTTACCCGAAGATGACGGGCCGGACTCTGCCCTACTCGGCTTTCCCGACGATGCCTTGCTACCACCCTTCGCTTCTGCCAGCAGAGCCTGTTTCAACTCGCGACTTTTACGCACTTCGGCATTTTTTGCAGCAGCATCGCTCGGACGATAGGCTTCGGTTTCAGCTTTCGCCTTGGCCGGACGCTTGCTCGGGGCACGACCTGGAGCAGCGGCTTTTTCAGCAGCAGGTTCAGGCTCGGCACCACGACGCTTGCGACCAATCGGCGCGCTGATGGTCTTTTCGGCCATTTCGAAGTCGATCTTGCGCTCGTCGAGGTCAACACGCATAACGCGCACTTCAACGGTGTCGCCCAGACGGAAACTGCGACCGGTGCGCTCGCCAGCAAGACGGTGATGCACAGGGTCGAAGTGATAGTAATCGCCCGGCAACGCAGTCACGTGCACCAGACCTTCGATGTAGATATCAGTCAGCTCAACGAACAGGCCAAAGCCGGTTACAGCCGTGATCACACCCGGGAACGACTCGCCTACGCGGTCTTTCATGAACTCGCACTTGAGCCAGTTCACAACGTCACGTGTCGCTTCGTCGGCGCGGCGCTCGCTCATCGAGCACTGCTCACCCAACTGTTCCAGTGCTGCTTCGTCGTAAGGATAGATGCGCGCTTTCGGAATGATCGTACCGCCAGCACGACGAACGTGCGGCGTGTCCTGCTTGGAGCGGATAACGCTACGGATCGCCCGATGCGTCAGCAAGTCAGGGTAACGACGAATTGGCGAGGTGAAGTGCGTGTAAGCCTCGTAATTCAGACCGAAGTGGCCGTTGTTGTCAGAGCTGTACACCGCCTGACTCAACGAACGCAACATCACGGTCTGGATCAGGTGATAGTCCGGACGACCGCGAACGGTTTCCAGCAACGCCTGATAATCCTTCGGCGATGGACCGTCTTTGCCTTTGTGCAAGGAAAGACCCAGCTCACCAAGGAATGCCCGGAGTTTTTCCAGACGCTCTGGTGGCGGGCCATCGTGCACGCGGTACAACGCAGGAATTTCGTGCTTCTTGAGGAATTCAGCGGTGGCCACGTTGGCTGCCAGCATGCACTCTTCGATCAGCTTGTGGGCGTCGTTACGGGTGGTCGGACGAATTTCGGCAATCTTGCGCTCAGTACCGAAGATGATCCGGGTTTCCTGAGTTTCGAAATCAATCGCACCCCGAACATGACGCGCACCCAGCAACACCTTGTACAGCGCGTAGAGCTGCTTTAAGTGCGGCAGTACGTCTGGATACTCGCCACGCAGCTGGCGGGCTTCGGTGGTTTTCGGCTGCTCCAGCATCGAGCTGACCTTGTTGTAGGTCAGGCGAGCGTGGGAGTGGATGACGGCTTCGTAAAACACGTAGTCAGTCATTTCGCCGGTCTTGGAGATGGTCATCTCGCAAACCATGGCCAGACGATCAACGTGCGGATTCAGCGAGCACAGGCCGTTGGACAGCTGCTCAGGCAGCATCGGCACGACGCGCTCAGGGAAGTACACCGAGTTGCCGCGCACCTGGGATTCTGCATCCAGCGCCGATCCGATCTTCACGTAGCTCGACACGTCGGCGATGGCGACGTACAGCTTCCAGCCACCGGAAAACAGACGCAGCTTGCCCGGTTTTGCTTCGCAGTAAACCGCATCGTCAAAGTCGCGAGCGTCTTCACCGTCGATGGTCACGAAAGGCAAATGACGCAGGTCGACGCGGTGTTCTTTGTCTTTCTCTTCAACTTCCGGCTTGAGCTTGGCCGCTTCCTTGAGCACCGCTTCAGGCCAGACGTGAGGAATATCGTAAGTGCGCAGCGCGACGTCGATTTCCATGCCTGGAGCCATGTAGTTGCCCACGACTTCGACGATATCGCCCTGAGGCTGGAAGCGCGGCGTTGGCCAATGGGTGATTTTCACCTCGACGAACTGACCGATCTTCGCGTTGTTGTTGCGACCCGGCGTCACCAGCACTTCCTGCTGGATTTTCGGGTTGTCAGGGATGACGAAACCGATACCGCTCTCTTCGAAGTAACGGCCAACGACCGTTTCGTGAGCGCGGGAAATAACTTCGACGATCACACCTTCGCGACGACCGCGACGGTCCAGCCCCGAAACCCGGGCCAGGGCACGGTCACCATCGAACACTAAACGCATTTGCGCCGGGCTCATGAACAGGTCATCGGAACCGTCATCAGGGACAAGAAAGCCGAAACCGTCGCGATGCCCGGAGATACGCCCCAGGATCAGGTCCAGCTTGTCCACCGGTGCGTAGGTGCCGCGACGCGTGTAGATCAACTGAGCATCGCGCTCCATGGCTCGCAAACGGCGGCGCAGGGCTTCGATCTGATCTTCAGTTGTCAGGCCAAATTCTTCCACCAACTGCTCACGGGCCGCCGGCGAGCCGCGCTCGGACAGGTGAGCCAGAATCAATTCACGGCTGGGAATAGGGTTTTCATATTTTTCCGCTTCACGAGCGGCCTCGGGATCGAGGGACTGCCAATCGGCCATTAGAGAGTTTTCACCTTGTCTATATGCGGGTTAGTTTGGCATACACCTATTGAAACGGGAAATTTCAGACACACTCAGGGCGCAAAAGGCCGCTGGAAGGCGCGGAAATCCTCAATAAATGCCGCTAATGATATTTTCTGATTAATTTTTCCCTCTGGGGGTTTACAGCTCAAAAAGCGCTCCGTATAGTGCGCGCCATCGGCAGGCACAGCTTACCGATACTGCCCAGATGGTGAAATTGGTAGACACGCCAGCTTCAGGTGCTGGTGACCGCAAGGTCGTGGAAGTTCGAGTCTTCTTCTGGGCACCAATTTAGAGCTGGAGATTACATCAATCTCCTGAATCTCACAAAAACCCGCGAAAGCGGGTTTTTGCATTTCAGGGCACCCCTTTATGCCCGCAGGCTTGCGATCGTGCGATTTGATTTATTAAAACCAAAACAGGGGTTTACAGATCAAAACCCGCTCCGTATAGTGCGCTCCATCAACGGCGTGCAACGCTGCTGATGCTGCCCAGATGGTGAAATTGGTAGACACGCCAGCTTCAGGTGCTGGTGACCGCAAGGTCGTGGAAGTTCGAGTCTTCTTCTGGGCACCAATTCAAACAAAACCGAGCCTTGTGCTCGGTTTTGTGCTTTCTGGGGTTTGGTTCTGCAATAGATAACCCCTGTGGGAGCGGTGCTTGCTCGCGATAAGAGCGACGCGGTATCAAGACAGACCGAGTTCCCCTTATCGCGGGCAAGCACCCCTCCCACATCAGACTCCTACAACGCGCGCGATCGTCTTACGCCCTGAACTGCCCCAGACTCGCCTTCAACTGCGCTGCCAGCCCATCCAGCAGTTTGCCGCTGGCAGTGGTTTCTTCCACCACCTGCGCCGCACGCTGCGCCTGGGCGTGAATCACTTCCACGCGCCCTCTCACCGCTTGCGCGCCCTGCGCCTGATGCACCGCTGCGTTGGTCGCCAGACCAATCGCCGCATGCACCTGCTCGACTGACTCCTGGACCGACTGCTGCAGTTTCACGCTATTGCGCAGCACGGCCAGGCCTTCATTGGCTTGACGCCCGGCTAGACCAATGGCTGCAACCGCCTCTTTGGCCCCGGTCTGCAACGCGCCGATATGCGCCTGAATGTCACCGGTAGAGCTTTGCGTCTTGCTTGCCAACGCCCGCACTTCGTCGGCGACCACCGCGAAACCACGCCCCGTTTCCCCGGCGCGCGCCGCTTCGATGGCAGCGTTCAGGGCCAGCAGGTTGGTCTGCTCGGCGATGCCATGAATCACTTCCAGCACCACTTCAATCTGCTCGCTTTGCTGGGCCAGCCGTTCGATGACTTTGGAACCGGTTTCGACTTGCCCCGCCAGCGCTTCGATCAAACCGCCCACCTGATTTGAAGTGCGGGTGTTTTCGTCAGTCGCCTGGCGAATATCCACCACTTGCTTCAAAGCAGCCTGCATCGCATGGCTTTCCGACTGGGCCTCGTCCGCCATCTGCGCCAAGGCTTGCAGACTTGCAGCCACTTCGTCGCGCTGCAACTCCGCGGCTGCACCGGCTCCGGCATTACGCAGGCTCATGGCATTGATCTCCACACCGGTGCGCTGAGCCACATCCCCGGCCTCGCGCACAATCGGCTGCAACTTGGCGACAAAACGGTTCACCGCTGCAGCCATGTCGCCAATTTCGTCATTGCTGTCGAGTGCGACGCGCTTGGTCAAATCACCCTCGCCTGCAGCCAGATCATCCAACGCAGCGATCAGCAGCTTCAACTTGCTGACGACACGACGCCCCAAGACAATCGCAAGCACCAACAGCACACCCAGCCCAACCAGCGCCAGGCCCATGCCGATGCGCCAGCGCAGCGTCTGCGCGGCTTCCTGCACTGCGCTGCTGGTATTAGCTGCCATGGCGGACGCCGCAGTTTGCGCGGAATCCAGACGAGTACGCAGGGCGGCAGAACTGTCCTTCGCCGCGCCGACCAGACTGTCAGAGACCAATTGCTCGCCACTGGTGATCAGAGTCGCGAAGCGCTTGTCCAGAGCAACGAGGTTCTCCTCGACTGTCGCCGTGGAAACCCCCATGCGCACCCGGCCGATTTCTACACCGTTAGGGCTGATGGAGGCCTCGACGTAATAAACCGACGGATCGTTTTTCGCGGCATTCAGGACCTTGTCCATGGCCCGATCGCCCTCGCCTTTGGCCAGCAATGCCTGGATCAGCGGGTTTTCGCGATTCAGATAGCGAGTCAAATGCTCGCCGGCAGCGTCGTCATAGATCACGAATAACACGTTGGGATTGCGCTGAGCGCGGCGCGCGAATTCAGACAGCGTCGGCGTGTCGTTATCCCACATTGCACGCGGGGCGACAGCGGCCAGCAGCTCAGCCATGTCGGTGGCTGAGTCCTTGAGATCTTTTTCCAGGGTGACGCGCAGCTGCCCTTGCTCATCCTTCAAACGTGTCGACAAGCCAACACTCAGACGCTGACGGGTGCTGCTCGCTAGATTGTCGAGGCTGGTGGTTACTTCTCGACTTGCCTGCTCCAGCTCGGATGACAAGTGTTGCGAATCTACACCCAGACGCGCAGCCAGATCGGCTTCCAGTGCAGTAACGGTGCTCCGGGTCAGAGCGACGGCAACCAGCACCTGCACCAAAAGAGCGATACCCAGAGCAATGAACACGGGCCGCAGCAAGCGGCTGCGCAAAAGAGAAAGGACAGCTGACACGGGGGAATCCCTCCACCACTGGCGCCATTAAAATGATGGCACCTTTTCTGACACTTAATACAGCAATCGCCGTGCCGCTCCAAGGATTAGCTGGCTGGGTATTAGTTATCCCTCGTGGGACCGGCTTTAGCCGGGAAGGCGTCAGTACATTCACTACCTGTTCGTCGACTGAAATGCCGCCTTCCCGGCTAAAGCCGGTACCACAGAAAGCAAAAAGGGCCGCTTGCGCGACCCTTCTTGTTATTTCAACGACTTATCAGGCAAATGGGTGACGCAACACGATGGTTTCGTTGCGGTCCGGCCCCGTCGAAATAATGTCGATCGGTGCACCGACCAACTCTTCCAGACGCTTGATGTACGCGCGAGCGTTAGCTGGCAGCTCTTCCAGGGTCTTTGCACCCAGGGTCGACTCGGACCAGCCCGGCACTTCTTCGTACACTGGCTTGAGGCCGATGTAGCTGTCAGCGTCGGTTGGCGCATCGATCACTGCGCCGTCTTCGTTCTCGTAGCCCACGCAGATATTGATGGTTTCGAGACCGTCGAGCACGTCCAGCTTGGTCAGGCAGATGCCCGAGATGCTGTTGATTTCGATAGCCCGGCGCAGGATGACGGCGTCGAACCAGCCGCAACGACGAGCGCGACCGGTGGTTGCACCGAATTCGTGCCCACGCTTGGCCAGGAATGCACCGATATCGTCGAACAGCTCAGTCGGGAACGGACCCGAGCCAACGCGAGTGGTGTAAGCCTTGGTGATACCCAGGATGTAATCCAGGTACATCGGGCCCATGCCAGAACCAGTAGCGATACCGCCCGCCGTGGTGTTGGAGCTGGTGACGTACGGGTAGGTGCCGTGGTCGATGTCCAGCAGCGAACCTTGCGCGCCTTCGAACATGATGTCTTTGCCTGCGCGACGCATGTCATGCAGCGCAGCAGTGACGTCGAGCATCATCGGCTTGAGCAGCTCGGCGTATTCCATGCACTCATCAAGAGTTTTCTGGAAGTCGATAGCTGGCTCTTTGTAGTAATTGACCAGTACAAAGTTGTGGTAATCCAGCAACTCGCCCAGCTTGGCGGCGAAACGCTCACGGTGGAACAGATCACCGATGCGCAGGCCGCGACGGGCAACCTTGTCTTCGTAAGCAGGGCCGATGCCACGACCGGTCGTGCCGATCTTGTGCTCGCCACGGGCTTTTTCACGGGCCTGATCCAGCGCAACGTGATACGACAGGATCAGCGGACAGGAAGGGCTGATGCGCAGACGCTCGCGCACTGGAATGCCTTTCTCTTCCAGCTTGATGATTTCGCGCATGAGAGCGTCAGGCGCAACCACTACACCGTTACCGATCAGGCACTGGACACCTTCGCGCAGCACCCCGGACGGAATCAGATGCAATACGGTTTTTTCGCCATCGATCACCAGCGTGTGGCCAGCGTTGTGGCCACCCTGGTAACGAACTACGGCGGTAGCATGTTCGGTCAGCAGATCAACGATCTTGCCTTTGCCCTCATCACCCCATTGGGTGCCCAGGACTACGACATTCTTACCCATAACACTTGTCCTCATTCACGCAAACTTTGTGTCGGCGGCGGCCGACAGGAAAACTCAAGAAGCCAGCGGCACTACCTGCCAACGCTCGCCATGCTGAATCATTTGCCGATCACAATCGGCCTCACGCGCTGCGCCCACTTGCTGCCCAGGCAACGCCTGCACAACACGCTGGCCTTCGCTGCGCAACTGGCAAACCTGCTGCCAGAGTGCCGCATCCGTGCTGTCCGGCATCCAGATACCACCAGACGGCAGTTCGATTTCCGCATTCCCCAGGGTCACCAGGGTTTTCAGGTCCGTAGAGAAACCAGTAGCCGGGCGAGCCCGACCAAAATCTGCACCGATGTCATCGTAGCGACCGCCCTGAGCAATGGATTGACCCATGCCCGGCACGAACACCGCGAACACCACACCCGTGTGGTAGTGATAACCACGCAGCTCACCGAGGTCGAAATACAACGGTAGCTCAGGGAAACGGGCTGCCAGACGCTCGGCGACAGTCAACAGGTCGTCCAGCGCCGCCAGCACTGGCGCAGGCGCCCCGGCCAGACGATCGCGAGCCGCAGCCAGTACTTCGCGGCCACCGCACAGATCCACCAGCGCACGCAGCATGGCGGCCAGATCGGCAGGCAGGTTGGCGGTCAGCTCGATCACTTCATCGATAGCCTTGCGCTGCAGAGCGTCGAACAGCTGCTGCTCCACTTCACCGGACAGCCCGGCGGCACGCGCCAGACCGCGATAGATGCCTACATGCCCAAGGTCCATGTGCACTTCAGGCACATCAGCAAGTTGCAGTGTCGCCAGCATCAGGCTGATGACTTCGACGTCACTGCTCGGACTGGCATCGCCGTACAACTCGGCGCCCAACTGGATCGGGCTGCGCGAGGACGACAAGGCACGGGGCTGCGCATGCAGCACGCTGCCGGCATAGCACAGGCGGCTCGGACCTTCGCGACGCAGGGTATGCGCATCAATACGCGCCACTTGCGGGGTTATGTCAGCCCGAAAGCCCATCTGCCGACCGGATTGCGGGTCGATTACTTTGAACGTGCGCAGATCCAGATCCGAACCCGCACCGGTGAGCAGGGATTCAAGATATTCGATATGAGGCGTGACTACGAACTCATAGCCCCAGCTCTGGAACAGATCCAACACCTGACGGCGCGCTACTTCAATGCGCGCCGCTTCCGGTGGCAGTACTTCTTCGATGCCATCTGGTAGCAGCCAGCGGTCAACCGTTGCCATTACGCCTTTCCCCTATGATCCGGGCGGCCAGCCATGAGGCGAGCCTTGAGTAAAGCAGACAGTGGTCACTGCCATGCGCTCATTCTTGCGGGCACGGCGAGCGCCCGAGAATGGCCTTGTGGACCACTGTCCTCGAAAAATCTTGCCGCTACGCCTGTGCAGGCTACGGCCAATCAATCGTGCAGACGCAAAAAAGCCGGGAATTTCCCGGCTGCCGCATCATACACACGTTTTACCGCGTGATCACCCCGCCAGACGGTTTTGCCGCCCGGCGGGAAGATTAACTACGGCTTGGATTTTTCCAGATAGCGGAAGAAATCACTGCTTGGATCCAGCACCATCACGTCGCTTTTGTTCGCGAAGCTTTCGCGATAGGCGCGCAGGCTGCGGTAGAACGCATAGAACTCCTGGTCCTGACCGTAAGCCTTGGAGTAGATCGAGGACGCCTGAGCATCACCGTCACCGCGAGCCTCTTCAGACTCCCGATACGCTTCAGCCAGCAACACTCGACGCTGACGATCGGCGTCGGCACGGATGCCTTCAGCCAGCTCGTTACCCTTGGCGCGATGCTCGCGAGCCTCGCGTTCACGCTCGGTACTCATCCGTTCGAAAACGCTGCGGTTCACTTCTTTCGGCAGGTCGATGGCCTTGACCCGAACATCGATGACTTCGATGCCCAGCTCTTTTTCAGCCATGCGGTTCAACGAAGCCGTGATGTCAGCCATCAAGGCGTCCCGCTCACCCGAAACAGCTTCATGCAGGGTGCGTTTACCGAACTGGTCACGCAGACCGGATTCAAGACGACGCGACAGACGTTCGTCTGCGATCTGCTTGAGACCGGAAGTTGCGGTGTAGAACGTTTCAGCGTTCTTCACGCGCCACTTGGCGTAGGCGTCGACCATGACCGCTTTCTTTTCCAGCGTCAGGAAGCGTTGTGTCGGTGCATCCAGAGTCAGCAGGCGACCGTCGAACTTGCGCACCTGATTGACGTAAGGAATCTTGAAATGCAGGCCCGGCTGGACATCAGCCTCAACCACGCGACCGAATTGCAGCATCACCGCGCGTTCAGTCTGGGACACGATATACAGGCTGTTCCAGGCAACGACTGCCAGCACCACTGCAACAATCAGGGCGATCAGCGATTTATTGCTCATCAGCGACTCTCCCTTGTACGCACATCGCGCTGCTGGAGCTCAGCGGCGCGAACGCCAGCGTCTGCACCAGTCGCGGCTGCACCGGTTGTCGGGGCAGAGCTGCTGTTACGGCCACTTTCGATCATCTTGTCCAGCGGCAGATAAAGCAGATTGTTGCCGCCCTTCTCTCCAGTTACGAGAACCTTGCTGGTATTGGTGAACACCTCTTGCATGGTGTCCAGATACAGACGTTCACGCGTGACTTCCGGAGCCTTGCGATACTCGGCAACCAGTTTGGTAAAGCGATCAGCTTCACCTTTGGCACGAGATATCACTTCATCGCGATAACCATTGGCATCTTCGATGATGCGCTGGGCCTGACCACGAGCTTCCGGAATAACACCGTTGGCGTAGGTTTCAGCCTGGTTGCGGGACCGCTGTTCGTCTTCACGGGCTCTGATTACGTCATCGAATGCTTCTTGCACCTCACGAGGCGCGGCAGCACTTTGTACGTTTACCTGAGTCACGGTGATACCGGTGCGATAGGTATCGAGGAAGCGTTGCAGCCGCTCCTTGATCTCGCTCGCCATCAGCTCACGACCTTCGGTAAGCACCTGGTCCATCGCCGTGGAGCCCACGACATGGCGCAGTGCACTTTCGGTAGCGTGCTGAAGACTGATTTCAGGCTGATCGACGTTCAGTACGAAATCCTGAAGATTGGAAATCTTGTACTGCACGGTGAGCGGGACCTCGACGATGTTTTCGTCTTCGGTCAGCATTTGCCCTTGTTTGCTGTAGGCACGTTCGCGGGTCACGTTTTCCATGAATTTGCGATCGAATGGCGGGAAGTAGATGTTCAAACCCGGCCCTACGGTTTCGTAGTACTGACCGAAGCGCAGCACCACAGCCTGCTCTTGCTCGTCGACCACATAAATGGCGCTGTATAGCCATATCGCGACCAGCACGACCAGCCCGATGCCCAGCAGGCCGAAACCACCGCCCTTGCCTGAGCTGCCGTTACCGCCGCCATCACCACTGCGTTTCTTACCACCACCGAACAACCCATTCAGGCTTTCCTGTAGCTTTCGGAAGGCCTCGTCGAGATCTGGTGGCCCCTTGCGGTCGCCGCCGCCCTTGCGCTTACCACCCCAAGGATCCTGATTATTCGAGTTGCCACCCGGCTCATTCCAAGCCATAGCGCTCTCCATCTGATAAAGCAAAGACGCGCCCACGGCGCGCCGACCAATGCTACAGAATGCCCGAGAAAGCCGTACAACGGCTTTCTCACGCTTTTATTGCAAAGTGTGTTGCTCGATGAATTCCAGCGGCTGCAGTCCTTCGCGACTCACCAGGCGATTGAATTCAACTCGCGGTAAACGTACTGCCAACAGACTAGCCCCATCCTCGTCGTGCTCTTCACTCTGCACTGCACCCAGTTCAAAGAACTGAGCACGCAGCCGAGCCAGACGCTGAGGCAGATGCAGGGTGCCGATAAACAAATCGTCACCCAGCAATTCGGCGATGGCCTGCTTGAGCAGGTCCAGCCCCCGACCATCACGGGCAGACAACCAGACACGCTGCGGTTTGCCGTCGGCATCGCGCTGTATCTGGGGCTCCACACCTTCAAGCAGGTCGAGTTTGTTATACACCTCGAGTATCGGCAAGCCCTCGGCACCGATCTCGCCGAGCACGACCATCACCTGCTCGATCTGCGCCATGCGCTCGGGCTCGTGAGAGTCGATCACATGCAGCAGCAAGTCTGAGTTGCTTGATTCTTCGAGTGTAGAGCGAAACGCCTCGACGAGTTTGTGCGGCAGGTGGCGGATGAACCCCACGGTATCGGCCAGTACAACAGGCCCCAAGTCATCCAGTTGCAGACGACGCAGGGTCGGGTCGAGGGTTGCGAACAGCTGATCCGCCGCGAAGACATCAGAGTCGGTCACAGCGTTGAACAGGGTCGATTTGCCGGCGTTGGTATAACCCACCAGTGAAACCGAAGGGATGTCGGCGCGTTTACGACCGCGACGAGCCTGCTCACGCTGGCTGCGAACTTTCTCCAGGCGGCCCTTGATCTGCCGCAGGCGCACCCGCAACAGACGACGGTCGGTTTCCAGCTGGGTTTCGCCCGGACCACGCAGACCGATACCACCACCCTGACGCTCAAGGTGAGTCCAGCCACGAACCAGACGCGTACTCATGTGCTCGAGCTGTGCAAGCTCGACCTGCAATTTACCTTCATGAGTACGCGCACGTTGCGCAAAGATATCGAGAATCAGACCCGTACGGTCCAGCACACGACACTCGAAAACTTTCTCGAGGTTGCGTTCCTGGCTGGGCGTAAGCGTGTGATTGAAGATGACAATATCGGCTTTTTCAGCTTTGACCTGGTCGCGAAGCTCCTCGACCTTGCCGCTGCCTATCAGATATTTGGCCGATGGCCGATGACGCGGCACGTTAACGAACGCGACGGTATCGGCGCCAGCCGATATGGCCAACTCCTGAAACTCCTGCGGGTCTTCGCGCGCCTCAGGGTCCTGACCATCCAGATGAACGAGGATTGCCCGCTCACCACCACTGTGGCGCTCAAAGAACAAAGCAGACTCCTATCAGGCGTTACCTGGCTCAGCGTCGCCCTGTTCACCTTCGTTTGCGCTAGGCAGACGGATCGGACGAACCGGTACGACGGTGGAGATGGCGTGTTTGTAGACCATCTGGCTGACGGTGTTCTTCAGCAAAATGACAAACTGGTCGAAAGATTCGATCGTGCCTTGCAGCTTGATACCGTTGACGAGATAAATCGAAACCCCAACCTTTTCTTTACGTAAAGTGTTCAGGTAAGGGTCTTGTAGCGAATGCCCTTTTGACATGTGCCGCACTCCTTTAAGGATCAATAATAATTCGAATTCAATTGGCTTGAACCGCCACCCCCCAAGGATAGACGGCTATTGCAAGGACTCAGCTCAATATGGAGACCGACCCCAGGTATTTCAAGGCGCGTGGCAGATTGTCGCAAGCCAGGCTGTCCAACCAGTTCAAATCCTCCCAGCTGCGCAGCCAGGTAAACTGTCGTTTGGCCAACTGGCGCGTGGCAATGATCCCTCGCTCCTGCATTTCAGCAAATGTCAGCTTTGCGTCCAGATGATCCCAGACCTGGCGGTAACCAACGGCTCTTATCGAGGGCAACCCCGGATGCAGGTCGCCTCTTGAGCGTAATGCCAGAACTTCATCCAGGAACCCCTGGTCCAGCATATTTGAAAATCGTGTCGCGATGCGGTCGTGTAACACCTTGCGATCTGCCGGAGCAATAGCCAGGTTCGCGACAGTATAGGGCAATTGCGGCCTACCAGAAGCCGCAGCATCAGTAGTTTGCGCAGTTTGTTGTTCTCTATGTGCTGTCATGCTCAAACCGCTCACCCGATAAACCTCCAGCGCACGAATCAATCGCTGAGGGTCATTTGGGTGTATGCGCGCCGCTGACACCGGGTCGACCACCGCTAGCTGATCGTGCAAAGCCTGCCAGCCATGGGCTGCGGCCTGCGCTTCCAGCTCCGCGCGAATCCCTGCATCGGCGGCTGGCATATCCGCCAGACCGTCTAGTAGAGCCTTGAAATACAACATAGTGCCGCCGACCAGCAGCGGAATTTTTCCGCGAGCGGTGATTTCTGCCATGGCCGCCAGAGCATCGGTGCGAAAATCGGCTGCGGAGTAGCTCTGCGCCGGGTCGAGAATGTCTACCAGACGATGGGGAAACTCAGTCAACTGCTCTTTTGAAGGCTTGGCGGTGCCGATGTCCATGCCGCGATAGACCAGCGCGGAATCCACGCTGATCAGCTCGCAGGGCAGGACCTTGCAGAGTTCCATGGCAAGATCGGTCTTGCCGGAAGCCGTCGGCCCCATCAGGAAGATGGCCGGAGGTAGAGCGTTCATTCAACGACCGCGCAGAAAGAGTTTGTCCAGATCATCCAGGCCCATTTGGGTCCAGGTGGGTCGGCCATGGTTGCATTGACCGCTGCGCTCGGTATTTTCCATGTCGCGCAGCAGACCGTTCATTTCCGGGATCGCCAGCCGACGATTGGCGCGGATCGCACCGTGGCAGGCCATGGTGCCGAGCAGTTCATTCATATGCGCCTGCACGCGGTCGCTGGTGCCGTACTCCATCAAATCGGCCAGCACGTCGCTGACCAACCGATTGGCCTCGGCCTGCTTGAGCAATGCCGGAATCTGGCGGATCGCCAGGGTTTCCGGCCCCAGACGCTGTAATTCAAAGCCCAGGCGCTGGAAGGTCGCAAGGTGCTCTTCAGCGCAATCGGCTTCACGCTGGCTGACCGCGATGGACTCAGGCACCAGCAGCGGCTGCCCGCTGAGGCCTTCGCTGGCCATGGCGATTTTCAGACGCTCGTACATGATCCGCTCGTGAGCGGCGTGCATGTCCACCAGCACCAGACCATGGGCGTTTTCCGCAAGGATATAAATGCCTTTGAGCTGGGCCAGTGCATAGCCCAGCGGCGGGATGTCGCCTTGCGTCTCAGGTAATGAGCCGGGCAATGAAACCGCTGGAGAACCAGGCAGCGGCGCGTAGAACTCGCGATAGGCGGTTTGTGCTTCCGCAGCAGGCAATGTCGCCGTCGGCCGTGGCGTGTACTGATATTGATAGCCCGCGCCCGCGCCAGAACCTGGCGCTGCTGAATAGGGCTGAGCCTGGGGCTGCTCAAGCAGATTACCTGCCAGACGCATCTCGCCCTGCGGGCCGAACTCGCCAGCCTGAGGGCCGCTTGGCCGCTCGACAGCGGTCACTGGCGCAGAACCGGCCAGTTGATCCTCAGGACGTACATCGCCCAGGGCCCGATGCAGGGTGCCGTAAAGGAAGTCATGGACCATGCGCCCGTCACGGAAGCGGACTTCGTGCTTGGTTGGGTGCACGTTCACATCGACCACGGCCGGATCGACTTCGAAAAACAGCACGAACGTCGGGTGACGGCCATTGAACAGCACGTCGCGGTAGGCCTGACGGACTGCGTGTGCCACCAGCTTGTCGCGCACCGCACGGCCGTTCACAAAGAAATATTGCAGATCCGCCTGGCTGCGGGAAAAAGTCGGCAGCCCGACCCAGCCCCACAGATGCAAGCCATTGCGCTCGATCTCGATGGGCAGCGCCTGCTCCAGAAAACCAGGGCCGCAGATCGCCGAGACACGTCGCGCACGGGCGGTATCGTCGTTGGCTTCGTGGAGGCTGAGGATGGTCTTGCCGTTGTGCCGCAAATGGAACGCCACGTCGAAACGGGCCAGCGCCATGCGCTTGATCACTTCTTGCAGGTGATCGAATTCGGTTTTTTCCGCCTTGAGAAACTTGCGTCGCGCCGGGGTGTTGAAAAACAGGTCCCGCACTTCAACCGAGGTGCCGACCGGATGGGCCGCTGGCTGGACCCGAGACGCCATGTCACGACCTTCGGTTTCCACCTGCCAGGCCTGATCGGCATCGCGAGTGCGCGAGGTCAGGGTCAGCCGCGCGACGGAGCTGATCGAGGCCAGCGCCTCCCCGCGAAAGCCAAGGCTCATGACCCGTTCAAGGTCTTCAAGCTCGCGAATCTTGCTGGTGGCATGTCGCGCCAGAGCGAGGGGCAAATCGTCCGGCGAAATGCCGCTACCGTCATCGCGGACCCGCAGCAGTTTGATCCCGGCCTGCTCCACATCGACATCAATGCGTCTGGCACCAGAATCAAGGCTGTTTTCCAGCAGTTCTTTGATGACCGACGCGGGTCTCTCGACCACTTCACCGGCGGCAATCTGGTTGGCCAGCCGCGGGCTGAGCAGCTCGATGCGCGCAGCTGTAAGCGGAGCTGCGCCCGACTCAGCCTGAATGTCCAGCTCAACGCTGTCCACGAGTAGATCGGTCATGGCTGAGTGGCTACCTCGGAGCTGGGGATCTTCAGGTCCTGGCCGACGCGCAACTCATCCGTCTTCAGATTGTTGGCATTGCGCAACACCGAAGGGCTCATGTCGTAACGAGCGGCAAGCATGGACAGGCTTTCACCCGGGCGCACTGTATGGTTGCGCGGCCCTTGTGCCAGCTTGCCGGTATCCCGCAGCCAGGCAATATAAGTCCCCTGCGGCGGGTTCTGCTGGAAGAACTGCCGGACGCCAGCGCTGATCGAACGCGCCAGAGCCTGTTGGTGGGACGCTGAGCTGAGCTTGTTGGCTTCGGCATTGTTGGAGATAAAGCCGGTTTCCACCAGAATCGACGGGATGTCCGGGGACTTGAGCACCATGAAGCCCGCTTGCTCGACCCGCTGCTTGTGCAGCGAAGTGACGCGGCCGATGTTGCTGAGAACTTTTTGACCCACGTTAAGGCTGGACGACAAGGACGCCGTCATCGAAAGATCCAGCAGCACGCCCGCCAGCATCCGGTCTTTGTCATCCAGGCTCACGGCGCCGGCACCACCGATCAGGTCGGAACGGTTTTCACTGTCCGCCAGCCAGCGCGCGGTTTCAGACGTCGCACCACGCTCGGACAGCGCAAATACCGAAGCACCGAACGCAGCCCTTGAGGGTGCAGCATCGGCGTGGATCGACACAAACAGGTCAGCGCCCTTGGCCCGGGCAATCTCCGTGCGCTTACGCAGCGGGATGAAATAGTCCCCGGTGCGGGTCAATTCCGCACGATAGCCCTTCTCGGCGCTGATCTGCCTTTGCAGCTCTTTGGCGATGGACAACACCAGGTTTTTCTCTTTCTGCCCGCTGCTGCCAGACGCGCCCGGGTCTTCGCCGCCGTGGCCTGCGTCGATCACAATCACGATATCGCGCTTGCCGTTAGGCACAGGCGTCAGCTTGATTTCGGGTTTGGCCGGGCTAACCGGCACCGCTGGCGCGGTGGTCGCAGGGGTGTTGGCAATAATCGTCGGTGTCGGATTGGCATCGGAGGCCTCATCGAACAGATCGACCACCAGCCGGTTGCCATACTGCTGGTTCGGCGCCAGGGTGAAGCTTTTGGGCGTCACGGCCTTTTTCAGGTCAATGACCACCCGCAAATCGGTAGGCGTACGCTGTGCAGAGCGCATGCTGGTGATCGGCGTATTGGCCATTGGCACATTCAGTGGCCCGGCAAGGGTGGCACCATTGATATCAATGACCAGACGATCAGGCGATGTCAGGGTAAAAACGCTGTGCTGGACGGGTCCGGTGAGGTCGAAAACCAAGCGTGTGTTATCCGGTGCACGCCATAAGCGGACACTTCGTACTTGTGTCGCTGCCAGCGCATCAACAGCCAGGGCTGTCAAAAGCAGCCCCACTACAGTAACCAGCGCGCGAATGCGCATACCTAACCCCATTTCTATTTGAATTCCAACGCCAAAGCGGCACACCAGGTTTCGCCACGCGAGCCCGTTGGGCTCAAAGTCAGTGCTCGACCTTGCGCATGCGGCCTAATGGTAATGGTCAGGTCAGGCTTTGGCAAAAAGCCTGCACCACGCTGAGGCCATTCCATGAGGCAAAGGGCATCGCCTTCCAGATAATCGCGGATGCCCAAGTACTCCAGCTCCTCGGGGTCCACCAGCCGATACAGGTCAAAGTGAAAAGCCCGCACATCCCCCAGCTCATAGGGCTCAACCAGGGTGAAGGTCGGGCTCTTGACCGCGCCAACATGCCCCAAACCCCGGATGATCCCTCGGGACAGAGTGGTTTTACCGGCGCCGAGATCACCTTCAAGAAAGATGATCCCCACCCCTTTGGTTACTTGGGCAATACGCGCACCAAAGCTGGTCATGGCCTCTTCACCGACCAAATGCAGCGTTAACTCAGACACGGTTGTTGCTCCTCCAATAACTGACGAATGGCCGGGATCACATCACTGGCTGCCAGCCCGCGGCCCATTTTGCCCATCTTTTCCCCGGCGCTGGCGTGCAGCCAGACGCCCAGGCAGGCAGCATCGAACGGTTTCATTTTTTGCGCCATCAGTGCGCCGATCAGACCCGCGAGCACATCCCCCAGACCACCCGTCGCCATGGCCGGATGGCCGCGATCACAGAGCGCGAGACGACCGTCGACATCAGCGATCAGGCTGCCCGTGCCTTTAAGCACGCAGACCGCGTTGAATTTATGCGCCAGGGCGCGGGCCGCAGCAGGACGATCGGCCTGTACCTCTTTGGTGTTGATCCCCAGCAGGCGGGCGGCTTCCCCTGGATGCGGGGTGATTACGCAGCCTGGGGGCAGGCTCACAAACCCTTGCGCCAACTGATTGAGGGCGTCAGCGTCCCAGACTTGTGGCCGGTCAGCATTGGCCGCAGCAGACAGCAGGCTGCGCCCCCATCCGGCCAGGCCCAGACCGGGGCCCACCACCAGGACGCTGGCTGGCTGGATCAGCGCCATCAGCTGATTGGCCGAACTGATGGCGGCGCTCATGACCTCAGGCATGCGCATCAGCGCCGCAGGGATATGTTCAGCGCGTGTTGCCAGGGTCACCATGCCCGCGCCACTGCGTAACGCGCTCTGCGCAGTCATCAGCGTCGCGCCACCAAAACCGTGATCGCCACCGATGACCAGCACGCGACCGTACATGCCTTTGTGGGCTGTGCGCGGACGCGAGGAAAGCCGGGGCAGATTGAACGTGTCCAGGCGGATGGCGCTGGTCGGCGTTTGCGCCACGATAGCCGGGTCAGCCTGAAGATCATCAAACACCAGCGCGCCGATCAGATCGGCAGCTTCACCGGTCAGCAGGCCCAATTTCAGGCCAATAAAGGTCACGGTCAGATCGGCACGCACTGCAACACCCAGAATCTGCCCGGTATCGGCGCTGAGCCCGGAAGGAATATCCACCGCGACCACAGGCAGACCGCTTGCGTTGACGGCTTCAATCGCCGAAGCATAGGGCTCGCGCACCGCGCCACTCAAGCCCGTGCCCAGCAAAGCATCCAGCACGATGCCGCTCAGCGGCTGATTAGCCCAAGGCAGAATATCGACACCAGTCGCCACAGCCTCGGCGTGAGCAAACGCTGCATCGCCTTGCAAAGCAGCTGGATCGCCTACCGCCAGAACCTGAACGTGCCAGCCAGCCTTGCGCGCCAATCCGGCGATCAGATAACCGTCGCCCGCGTTATTGCCGCGCCCGGCCAGTACCGTCAATTGGTGAGCATCGGGCCATTGGCGACGCAGTGCGCGCCAGGTAGCGTGAGCGGCGCACCCCATCAATTCCATGCCAGGGGTACCCGCCGCGATGAGCCTCGCATCGAGGTCGCGGACCTGCGCAGCGCTATACAGCGCGTCGGGTAATTGGGGATTCGTGATGACCATGCGTCTCTAGGCTCCGATGTCTGGCAGAATTATACGCACCTCCACCCGGTTTCTCCTTGCGCATGCCCGTTATAACTGTTGATTCACCCAATACTGCCGACCTGGCCACCCTTGCTCAATCGATCAAGGAGTGGGGCCGTGAGCTGGGCTTTCAGCAAGTCGGGATTGCCGGGCTCGATCTCGCCGAACACGAGCAGCATCTCGAGCGCTGGCTTGAGGCGGGCTATCACGGTGAGATGGACTATATGGCAGCGCACGGCAGCAAACGTTCGCATCCCGATGAACTGGTGCCCGGAACGTTGCGCGTGGTTTCGCTGCGCATGGATTATCTGCCCGGCGATACGGAGATGGCCCAGCGTCTGGCCGAGCCGGAAAAAGCCTACGTTTCACGCTACGCATTGGGTCGCGACTATCACAAGCTGATCCGCAAACGCGTGCAGCAGCTTGCCGAACGCATCCAACAGGCCATCGGCCCGTTCGGTTACCGGGCTTTTGTCGACAGTGCGCCGGTACTGGAAAAAGCCATCGCCGAACAGGCGGGGCTGGGGTGGATCGGCAAAAACACCCTGGTGCTGAATCGCAAGGCTGGCAGCTTTTTCTTTCTCAGTGAGCTATTTGTTGATTTGCCCTTGCCTGTGGATGAGCCCCATGCCACCGAGCATTGCGGGCGCTGCACCGCATGCCTGGACATTTGCCCGACGGCCGCCTTTGTCGGGCCTTATGTGCTGGATGCCCGGCGTTGTATTTCCTACCTGACGATAGAGCTGAAAACTGCGATTCCGGAAGAGTTGCGGCCATTGATTGGCAACCGGGTGTTCGGCTGTGATGATTGCCAGATTGTCTGCCCCTGGAACCGCTTTGCGCGCCCGACCGATCAAAGCGATTTCCAGCCCCGGCATAACCTGGATAACGCCGGCCTGGCCGAGCTGTTCATGTGGGATGAGGATAAATTCCTTAGCAACACTGAAGGCTCCCCCTTGCGCCGCGCCGGATACGAACGCTGGCTGCGTAATCTGGCGGTGGGATTGGGCAATGCGCCGTCGACCATTCCCGTACTCCAAGCCCTGGAAGCACGCCGGGACTACCCATCGGAGTTGGTGAGAGAGCATGTGGAGTGGGCGCTGAAACAGCATGGGTTTTGATCACAGTGGGAGCGAATTCATTCGCGAATGCGGTATTCCAAACCCTGGCCATGCATTGGATGTACTGGCCCTTTCGCGAATGAATTCGCTCCCACAGGAAAAGCGGCGATCACCTGATTAGTGCTCATCACCCTTGTAGACAAACTTCGGCATATTCCAGTTGAAGCGGATCGCCAGCAAGCGCAGCAGCAGCCCACCGAACAGAGTGATAAGGATGCTTTGCTCCTGAGGCAACTGCAGGTGCTGGCATAGCAAGAAGCACCAAGCAGCCAGGAACGAGACGCTGGCGTAAAGCTCCCGCCGGAAAACCAGAGGGATGTCGTTACAGAAAATATCCCGCAGGATGCCGCCAAATACCCCGGTGATCACGCCACACACCGATGCCACCAGTAAACCGGTTCCGGTCTCAAGCGCGGTCATGCAGCCAATCAGGGTAAAGGCCACCAGACCCAGAGCATCGAGCACCAGAAACAGCGAACGCAGGTGACGCATCAGGGGCGCGATGAAAATCGTCAACAGCGCCGCCACGCTGGTCAGAATCAGGTATTCCGGGTGTTTGACCCAAGTCAGCGGGTAATGCCCGAGCAGCACGTCGCGCACTGAGCCGCCGCCGAGCGCTGTCACACAGGCAATCAGCACTACACCAAACCAGTCCATGCCACGCTTACCCGCGGACAAGGCACCGGTCATGGCTTCAGCAGTGATGGCGATCAGATAAAGCATCAACAACATGGCGGCAGTCCCTGCGACAAAGCCGCGCAGTTTAGGGCAAGCACCAAAAGAGGGCAAAGCGATAATCGGCACCCCAACCACCGTAGGAGCGCGCTTGCCCGCGATTCGATGTAACAGTCGAAAAATTCGTTGCCTGATGCATAGCTATCGCGGGCAAGCGCGCTCCTACCGGGCTTTGGCGTCTGTTAAACCTTTATGAAATGCTCGCGATAGAAACGCAGCTCAGCGATGGATTCACGGATGTCGTCCAGGGCCAGGTGGGTGCTGCCTTTGTTGAACTTCAGCTCAGGCGACCAGCGGGCGGCCAGCTCTTTGAGCGTGGAGACGTCGAGGTTGCGGTAGTGGAAGTAATTTTCCAGGGCCGGCATGTGTCGATACAGGAAGCGGCGATCCTGGCAGATGCTGTTGCCGCAGATCGGCGAGCTGCGCTCTGGCACCCACAGTTTGATGAACTCGAGGGTCTCGGCTTCGGCTTCAGCCATGCTGATGGTGCTCTCGCGAACCCGCTGGGTCAGGCCCGAACCGCCGTGCTGACGGGTGTTCCACTCGTCCATCTTCGCCAGGGTTTCGTCACTCTGGTGCACAGCGATAACCGGGCCTTCAGCCAGGGTGTTGAGTTCGCTGTCGGTGATGATGGTGGCCATTTCGATGATGACGTCGGTGTCCGGATCAAGACCGGTCATTTCCAGATCGATCCAGATCAGGTTCTGCTTGTTCTGCATATGTTGGCTCCTCAGCGTAGGCGCGCAGTTTAGCTCACCCCGGCATGCTAGACTCCCCCGCGTTTACTTATTCAGCTGCTTTATCACTCGGAACACCCATGGCCAAACGCCAACTCAATCGTCGTCAAAACTGGCGCATCGAAAAAATTCAAGGCGAGCGCGCCGCCCGCGCCGCAAAACGTGAGTCCCAGACTCTGGAAACGCTGGAGGGTGGCGATCTCGGCCCTGAGCAGACTGGACTGGTCATCGCGCACTTCGGCGTGCAAGTCGAGGTCGAGGCTCAGGACGGCGAGCAAACCGGCCAGGTATTCCGCTGCCACTTGCGGGCCAACCTGCCCGCCCTGGTCACCGGCGACCGGGTTGTCTGGCGAGCTGGCAATCAGGGCATCGGCGTCATCGTCGCGCAATTGCCGCGCAGCACCGAGCTGTGTCGTCCCGACAGCCGTGGCCAACTCAAGCCG
Organism: Pseudomonas syringae; assembly: GCF_000737245.1. Classification (GTDB taxonomy): domain Bacteria; phylum Pseudomonadota; class Gammaproteobacteria; order Pseudomonadales; family Pseudomonadaceae; genus Aquipseudomonas; species Aquipseudomonas syringae_J. Next base: position 162,570 of record NZ_JPQU01000078.1, read on the forward strand.
GTTGCAGCCAACGTCGATTTGATCGTGATCGTGTTCGCGCCCATGCCCGAGCCTCACGCCAATCTGATCGACCGCTACCTGGTCGCCGCCGAGCATGCGGGCATTCGGCCGCTGTTGCTGCTGAACAAATTCGACTTGATCGACGAGCAGAATGCTCCGGCGCTCAACGCCCTGCTGGCGGTTTATCGCACACTGGGTTACCCGGTGCTCGAAGTGTCGGCGCACCACGGCGATGGCATGCAACAGCTGCAGACGCAGTTGGATGGGCACATCAGCGTGTTCGTCGGTCAGTCCGGCGTAGGCAAGTCTTCGCTGGTCAACAGCCTGTTGCCGGAAGTCGAAACCCGGGTCGGTCCGTTGTCCGAAGTGTCCGGCCAGGGCACGCACACCACGACTACCGCCCGCCTGTTCCACTTCCCGGGTGGCGGCGATCTGATCGACTCACCGGGTATCCGCGAATTCGGCCTGGGCCATGTGAGCCGCGCCGATGTCGAGGCCGGTTTCATTGAGTTCAACGACCTGATCGGCACCTGCCGCTTCCGCGACTGCAAGCACGACCGCGAACCGGGCTGTGCACTGCTGATCGCACTGGAAGAAGGCCGCGTCCAGCAACAGCGCATGAACAGCTACCGCTCGATCATCGCCAGCTTGCCCGAGAGCAGTTACTGAGGAGCAGCTTCAAGCTGCAAGTGAAAAGCCCGGATTCTCGAGAGTCCGGGCTTTTTCGTGCTGGATATGACTGTCTGGCTGGCCACATTAGCTGTGGGAGCGAGCTTGCTCGCGAAGGCTATGTTTCAGCCGCAGAAAACACGTCAGAAGAACCGGCCTCTTCGCGAGCAAGCTCGCTCCCACAGGTCAACTTCGAGACAAAAAAGCCCGGACTCTCACAAGTCCGGGCTTTTCACTTGCAGCATGAAGCTCGCCGCTAAACCGCTAGAACGTCAGTTCTTCGTCTCTTGCATCTTGATTGTGCCGTCCTCAAACAGGTTCATCTTCTGTCGGACTTCATGCGGCTGGGCGTAGGCCTGTGGATCATCCGGCGGCTGGATTCTAGGGTTTACTGGCGCAGCCGGTGCAGGCGCAGCGGCCGGACCTTTGCTCTGGCCGCCCCTGTAAACCTGGCTGCCTTCAATACGCTGCATGGCTTTCTTGGTCAGGACCATGATATCGATGCGCCGGTTGATCGGGTTTTGCGGATGCTCGCGGTCAAATAGCATCGACGACGCATAGCCGACTACCCGCGCTACCTGGTTTTCCGGGTAGGTGCCTGCAACCAGAGCGCGACGTGCCGAGTTGGCCCGATTGGCCGACAGTTCCCAGTTACCGAACTCGCCATTACCCACATAAGGCTTGCCGTCGGTGTGCCCGCTGATACTGATTTTGTTCGGCACCGCTTTGATGGTGTCGGCCATGGCCAGCAGAATGTCTTCGAAATAGGGCTTGAGGCGCGCGCTGCCCAAGTCGAACATCGGCCGGTTATCAGCGTCTGTAATCTGGATCCGCAGACCATCCTGAGTAATCTCGAAATGGATCTGATCCTTGAATTTCTGCAGGTCCGGGTTCTCGTTGATCTTGTTCTGCAATTCTTGCAGCAACAACTCCAGGCGCTCCTGCTCAACCTCTTCGGCCTTGGCCTCTGAGGTGTCGGATTCGATCGGCACGGTATCCGGGGTCGGCGTGGACTTGATCTCCGGGTTCAGCGTCTGGTCCGGGGACATTTCCGGCGAGCCGCCCAGGTCGATCACATAGGGAGAGCCGCTGTCAGAGAACCCGACCGGATCCTTGAAGTAACCGGCGATGGCGATCAACTGTTCCGGCGTGGCTGAAGACATCAGCCACAGCACCAGAAAGAAGGCCATCATGGCGGTCGCGAAGTCGGCGAAGGCGATTTTCCATGCCCCGCCGTGGTGACCACCTTCGTAGCGCTTGACGCGCTTGACGATTATCGGCTGATTATTTTCCATGACTCAGCGACCGCGAACCGCTTGTTCCAGCTCACTGAAGCTGGGCCGATGCGCTGGATAGAGAACCTTGCGACCGAACTCGACGGCCAGGGAAGGCGGCATGCCGGAAGCCGAGGCAACCAGAGAAGCCTTGATGGCCTCATAGACGTTCAGCTCTTCCTTGGCGTCGTGCGCCAGGGAGGTGGCCAGCGGACCGAAGAAACCATAGGCCGCGAGAATACCGAAGAAAGTACCAACCAACGCCGCACCTACGTGGTTACCGATGGCCGCTTTGTCGCCGTCGCCCAGAGACGCCATGGTCACCACGATACCGAGTACCGCCGCCACGATACCGAAACCCGGCATACCGTCAGCAATACCGGTGATGGCGTGAGAAGGATGCCCAAGCTCTTCCTTGATGCTTTGCAATTCCATATCGAACAGGCCTTCCAACTCGTGAGGAGCCATGTTGCCGGACGACATGATGCGCAGGTAATCACAGATGTACGCCGTCATCCGCTCATCCTTCAGGATGCCTGGGTATTTGGCGAAAATCGGGCTGGCCGCCGCGTCCTCGATGTCCCCTTCAATCGCCATCATCCCCTCACGACGGCTCTTGTTGAGAATCTCGTACACCAGGCCCAGCACTTCCAGGTAGAAAGCATGAGTGAAGCGAGTGCCGAACATCTTCAGCGACTTCTTCATCACGTGCATGGTCATGTAGCCAGGGTTGGCCTGCAAGAACGCGCCCAGTGCCGCACCACCGATGATCAACACCTCAAAAGGCTGAATCAGCGCGGCAATCTTGCCGTGTGAAAGGACGTAACCGCCAAGCACGCTCGCGAAAACGACGATGATGCCGATAATTTTAGCCATAGGTAGAAGGTACTTACTGAGTCAGGTTCAGGGACGTGTGCGGAAGTTCTTGAAACTCTTCTTCTACTTATCGGCATATGTGGGCCAGACTATAGGCAGAAAATCTGAAAAGCCAGTTACCCCCCTGAACGGGTACCCACAATCGGTGTCGAAACCGCTTGCTTCCGCAGTTAGCTCCGCAGTGTCTACTGCCTAAAATATTCAGTCGCACGGGCCTGATGCATGCTTCCAGATACCTCGACACCGCTTCCTGTTCCGAAGACCCTTGATGCCTGGCTAAAGCAACTGGACAGCATTGCGCTCCCCGTGCCTTTGATCAGCCACAGCAAGGTTCGCAGCGCGCTTAATGACAGCCAGCGTTCATTGCGGGAAATCGCAGACTTGATGCAGGACAGCCCGACGCTGGTCCTGAGCGTCATGCGTGAGGCGAACCATAAAAGCACAGGCCTGACTGAACCCGCCGAAAGCCTGGAAGTGGCGATCACACGGCTGGGACTGGCGCGTACCGAGGTGCTGCTCAATAGATTGCCAGCCCTTGAGACAGCGAAAATCCCCGCGACCTTCCGACAACTGATGCTGATCAGCCAACATGCCAGCCGGCAGTCCAATGGTTTGTTTGCCAGCCGTCTTGCACGTCTGTGGCAAGACATTCATCTGGGCAGCCTGCTGTTTCTGTCGCCGCTCTGGCCTATGGCACTGGCTCATCCAAAGCTGCTTGATGAGTGGGAATTGCGGGTCATCCATAAGGGTGAGTCAGCTCGGGCTGTAGAAAAGCAACTGTTTGGCGTCAGCCTTCTTGAACTGTGCGCCGAGCTCGCGACGCTATGGCGTCTGCCGGTTTGGGTCACGCAAGGTTACAAATTGCTGATCAGCGAACGCCGTCAATTGGTCAAGGCGCTGCATATCGCCCGGGCCATAGACGATCCACTGCAACAACAGCAATTAATGGACGCCGATCCCAGCCTGCGTCGCTGGTTCAATCAGCCGGCCAATACTGTGCTGCTGGGCAATGGGATTGCGCTTTCGGCACAGCAGGCATGGGACAGCCCGCACTGTCTGCGCTGGGAATTGCTGACCAGCCTTTATCTGCAACAGAGCATGGGCGACGTTCAGCAACAGGCCCACCAGAACGCCGTGTCCAGCGCCCGACAACATATCGACCCCGGCTTGTGGCATCCGGCCGAAGCGCTGCTCTGGCCTTGGCAAACCCGGCGCATTCACAGCAAGCTGCAGGCTGCGCCACCGCCTTCGCCCGAGCTGTTGCAAGACTGGCGCAAAAACTGCGGCCAGCTATTGATGGATCCCTCGCCGTTCAGCAACGCGATGCACTTGACCACCTCGGCACGTGACGCCCTTGTGTCTTGCGGCATGGAGCGGGTCATGCTGTTGATGCTGGACAAGACCGCGACGCTGCTGCGCGTGCATCAGATCGCCGGCCTGCGAAGTGAAACCGCGACCCTGACGCTCTCTATAAAAGAAAGTACCGTGCTGCAGCGCCTTCTGACACAGCCGACTCAGTTGCGCATGACGCCCACCAATATCGAGCAGTTTTCGGCGCTGTTGCCGGGCAACCTCAAGGCATTGTTCCCCGGCAAACACTGGCTGATCAGATCCCTGAGCAGCAACAGCAAAGTGGTGATGCTGGTGGTTGCGGACCAGGGCGGCGGGCCACTTTCGGAAACTTCCGTGCAGGCTTTCGGGAAAACCTGTCAATGCATCGAACGTGCGCTGACCAGCTTTAGTGGTCGCAAAGCCTGACAGCTAGGCTACAATTCGGCACTTTTTTATTGGAGGCTGCACATGTCCGTATTCTCCGGCCTGCCGCTGGTTATCGAGCCAAGCGACCTCAACGAACGCCTTGAATCGCCGCAGTTGATCCTCGTAGATCTCACCAGCCGCGCTCGCTATGACGCCGGACACCTACCCGGCTCGCGGTTCGTTGACCCCAAACGCACTCAACTGGGATTGCCACCTGCACCCGGCCTGCTTCCGGCCAAAGCGGATCTTGAAGCGCTATTCGGTGAGCTGGGCCACAACCCCGATGCTGTGTATGTGGTGTATGACGACGAAGGCGGCGGCTGGGCCGGACGGTTTATTTGGTTACTGGATGTAATTGGCCACAGCCATTACCACTACGTCGACGGTGGTTTGCTCGCCTGGCAGGCTGCTGGTTTGCCTTTATCCACCGAGGTTCCGGCGGCTGCGGGGCAATCAGTCCCGTTGATTCTGCACCCGGAACCGACTGCTACCCGCGAGTACCTGCAAAGTCGCCTCGGGGCTGCTGATCTGGCAATCTGGGACGCCCGTGGACCAACCGAATATTCAGGCGAGAAAGTCCTCGCCGCCAAGAGCGGTCACATCCCCGGCGCGGTCAATTTCGAATGGACTGCAGGCATGGATCCGGCGCGCAATCTGCGCATCCGTGAAGACATCGCCGAAATTCTCGACAGCCTGGGCATCACCGCCGATAAAGAAATCATTACCCACTGTCAGACCCACCATCGCTCCGGCTTCACTTACCTGGTGGCCAAAGCGTTGGGTTACCCGAGAGTCAAAGGCTACGCAGGCTCGTGGGGCGAATGGGGCAATCACCCGGACACGCCTGTAGAGCGCTGATCGACCTGAACACTTATTACGAATACGTTAGGAATTTTGATGAAAGAGCGTCTGTTTATCCTCAGCCAGTATTTGCTGCCTCACCATCTCCTGTCGCGTCTGGCGGGCTGCGTGGCCGAATGTCGCGTTCGCTGGTTCAAAAATGCCTTCACCGCCTGGTTCGCTCGCCGCTATCAAGTGGACATGTCTCAGGCACTGGTTGAGGACCTGGCTGCCTACGAGCATTTCAACGCCTTCTTCACCCGCGCGCTGAAACCCGGCGCACGTCCACTGGATGAAACCCCCGGCGCAATTCTGTCCCCGGCAGACGGCGCAATCAGCCAACTGGGCCCGATCGAACAAGGCCGTATTTTCCAGGCCAAGGGCCACAGCTTCAGCGTACTTGAACTGCTCGGTGGTGATGCCGCACTGGCTGCGCCGTTCATGGGTGGCGAATTTGCCACGGTTTATCTCTCGCCCAAGGATTACCACCGGGTCCACATGCCATTGGCCGGCACCCTGCGGGAGATGGTTTACGTCCCCGGCCGGATTTTCTCGGTCAATCAGACCACAGCGGAAAACGTACCTGAGTTGTTCGCCCAAAACGAACGCGCCGTCTGCGTGTTCGACACCGAGCGCGGGCCGATGGCCGTTGTGCTGGTGGGTGCCATGATCGTTGCGTCCATCGAGACGGTATGGGCCGGGTTGGTGACACCGCCTAAACGCGAACTGAAAACCTTTCGCTACGACGAAGCCGCACGCGCCCCTATTCACCTGGAGAAAGGTGCAGAAATGGGCCGCTTCAAGCTGGGGTCCACGGCCATCGTCCTGTTTGGTCCGAATCAGGTGAAGTGGGCTGAGCAACTCGCGGCAACCTCGCCGGTCCGTATGGGCCAGGCCCTGGCATTACCTGTCGAGGCCTGAGAAGGTTGCAATAGTGGCAGTGCGTGCCACTATTGAAGCTGTGAGCAGCTCCAAAGGCGTCCGCTGGTCCGCTTCGGCAGGTCTGGACCGACCCGGAGGGCTGCGGCGCAAGGCTGATGCTGTTAAAGTCCAGCATCGGCGCTGTAGGAAATTTCGAATTGTATCGATGCAGCTATCACTTTCTGTCACGGGAATTGATGAATGCATCGTTTAAAGCAGCCGTTCGGGCCAGAGTAGGTAGTTGGAGTCAGCCTGTCACATGAGTAATTTGAGCCTTCCTGTGTTGTTGCGTGTGCCTACGCCAACGCAGTCGAGCCTGACATTCTGTGAAGCCACTCCCAAGGATCTCAAGCGCTGGATTTCAACGCTGCCCAAAGCAAACCTTGGCGAAACCGCCCGCCAACTCTACCAGGGCCTCTCTGAGCTCAATCAGCTGCTGACGCCCAGCGACAACCGCCTGCAATTGCTCGAACTGCTTCGCCCCGAAGTCTATTTCGTGTGCAAGCACTTGGAGCGGCACTTTCTCAATCAGGCTGTGGTACTCGATGAGCGTCCACGCAAGGTCGCCAACCTGTGTCAGGCGCTGCAAAATCATCTGGCCGTCGGCTACAAACTGATCGTTGAGCGAGTCAGTGCACGGCTGACAAAAGACCGGGTCCCGCTGCTGACCACCGCACTGCAACGTGCACTGCACTGCCTCAATGGTCCCTTGATTCGCGCCACTCAACTGTATTGTCCTGTGCAGGACGGTCTCTGGGTCGAACTGCATCAGCTCTACCTGATCGCTTGCCAGCATCAACTGCAGAATCTGCCGGTCAATGACGAACAAGCCAGCCACACCCGTGCACTGACCGTCGAGCAAACCTACATCATCGGCCTGATGATGGGTTGCTCGCGCTGCAACCAAATGCGCCAGCTCAATATCGGGCGCCTGGCCGAGGTGCTCGATGCGTGGAGCCCGTTGGTGCGTCTGCAATCACCTGTCGACGAAAGCAGCCTGTTCGCGCTATCGGCCAAACAGGACAAGCCGCCGCTTTACAAGTCACTCTTCCCTGAAGAGCAACACGCCAGTCTGCTGGGGATAAACACTCAGGCCCTTTCGGCGATGATCAATCGCTACCTGGAGACGCCCGCCGAACAACGCTCACAGCTACCGCTGCTGGTGCCGCCAGGTTTCACCACCGAGTTTCTGCAACATCTGGCGGTGGTCTGGGGCGACGTCGCCGAGAGAACATTCCAGCGCACCCCAGGGCAAGGCCAGCTCTCCCTGTGCATTGGTATGAGCGCCTTGCACTACTTCCTGGCCGGCGAGCGGTCATTCAGCGAAATGCTGCAAATGCCGGTACCTAAAGCAGCAGAGTTCAAACTCGAACTGGTCAGCGATAAAACCGATGACCCCTGGGGCAACGCTTTCGATTCCCAGCGTGGTAATACCTCGGAACATATGCTGCCGTATGAGGAAATCGAGTATCAGCAAGCCGAGGCTGACGGCGGCGAGTCGGCTTCCAATGCACAGCAAGGTTTCCCGATCTTCGAGCTGCACATCGTCAATCACAGCCCCGGTGGCTATTGCCTGGCATGGCCCAAGGAAGTGCCGCCGCAGTTGCAAGCGGGCGAGCTGGTCGGGATTCAGGACTACGCGGGGCAAGGCTGGAGCATCGCGGTCATACGCTGGGTGCGTCAGGTTCGGAGTGGCGGGACACAGATGGGCATCGAGCTGATCGCTCCCCTCGCCCAGCCTTGTGGCTTGCAGATCGTGCGTGACGGTCAGAACAGCCCGTTCATGCGTGCACTGATGCTGCCGGAAGTCCGCGCCATGGAACAGCCCGCCACGATACTGGCCCCGCGCCTGCCGTTCAAGGAAGGTCACAGCGTGATCATCAACATCGCCGGCGAACAACTGCGCGGTCTGCTGGGCAATCAGCGGGCCAGCAGTGGCAGCTACAACCAGTTCGAATACCAAACCTTCGAAGCCCCCGCCGGCTCCGCAAGCGGCGGACCAAAAGCGGATCAGGAATTTGATTCGTTGTGGTCGTCGTTGTAGGCACAGACGACACCGAATTCCAATGTGGGAATATGACGACGTGGGACCGGCTTTAGCCGGGAAGGCGGCATTTCAGTCAATGAATATGTTGCGGATGTCCCGGCCTCTTCCCGGCCAAAGCCGGTCCCACGTCGTCACAGAATATTCCCCTAAGTCAGCCCCGCCCTTCCCGATCCCGGACGCCCAGCAGGTACAGGACGCCATCCAGGCCCAAGGTCGAGATGGCCTGTTTAGCCGACTGTTTGACCAAAGGCTTGGCCCGGAACGCAACGCCCAGACCAGCAATGGCCAGCATCGGCAGGTCGTTGGCGCCGTCACCCACAGCAATCGTCTGCTCCAGGCTAAGCCCCTCTTTGGCCGCCAGTTCGCGCAGCAAGTCAGCCTTGCGCTGGGCGTCGACAATCGGCTCCACAGCCACACCGGTGCATCTGCCATCCACCACTTCCAGCTCATTGGCGAACACGTAGTCGATACCCAGCTTCGCTTGGACCTGCTTGGCAAAGTAACTAAAGCCACCCGACAGAATCGCCGTCTTGTAGCCCAGGCGTTTGAGTTCAGCGAACAGGTTCTCGGCACCCTCGGTCAGGCGTAGCGACGCGCCGATTTCATCCAGCACGCTGACATCCAGACCTTTGAGCAAGGCCATCCGCTCTTTGAAGCTGGCACGGAAATCCAGCTCCCCACGCATGGCGCGCTCGGTAATTTCCGACACCCGATCTCCCACACCGTAAGCCTTGGCCAGTTCATCGATCACTTCGGCTTCGATCAGCGTCGAGTCCATGTCGAACACTGCCAGACGACGGTTGCGGCGGTACAGTGAGTCCTGCTGGAACGCGATATCAATGTTCAGCTCATGAGCAACGCTGAGGAACTCAGCCTGCAAAGCCTGGGCATCGGAAGGCTCGCCACGCACTGAAAACTCAATGCATGCCTTGCTTCTGTCAGTGGGAGCATCCAGCGGTGTCCGCGCAGACAGGCGATCGATCTTGTCGATATTGAGTCCAAATTGCGCCGTGATCGCGGTGACGCGCTGAAGTTGTTCGGCGGTCACCTTGCGGCTGAGCAGCGTCACGATATGCCGTGAGTGGCCCTGACTATCGACCCAGTGCTGGTAGTCGTCTTCCGATATCGGCGTGACGCGCACCTGCTGATCCAGGCTCGCCGCTGTAGAAAGGAGTTTCTTGAGGACCGAAGCGCCCTGCTCGGTTCCCGGAATTTCCACCAGGATGCCGAACGACAAGGTGTCGTGGATCACCGCCTGACCAATGTCGAGGATGTTCACCTCGCCTTGAGCAAGCACGCCAGTGATGGCCGAAGTGAGACCGGGACGGTCTTCACCGGTGATGTTAATCAGGACGATTTCGCGCAAGGGACACCCCAGCAGTGGAAAAAAACCGCATTCTAACCACTTTCAGTGACCATCGGGCACAGGCAGCGCTTTGCCGCTACTGGGTCGGTCGTTATACTGCGCGCGAACTTCACCGAAAGAGCCGTGCTCAGTGAACCGGCCCACGCCAGTTAAAACCGATAATTTCTTCCTGCTCATCTTCCGTGCACTGCGTCATCGCCGTGTCCCGATTGCTTTGCGCATTGCCAGCCATAACGTGATCCTCGTCGCCTTGGCGCTGGTGATCTACGCCGGCGTCATGGGTTTGCAGTTCAAGCAGGCCATGCATGAGCAAGCCGATGCGCTGGGTCAGGCGTTAACCACGCAAACTGCAACCTCCGCCACGGAGCTGCTGGTGTCCAACGACATCCTCAGCCTCAACGTGCTGCTGGGCAATCTGGTCAAGAACCCGCTGGTTGCGCACGCCGCCATTTACAGCGTGGATAATCGCATCCTCGCCGAAGCCGGCCAGCGTCCGAAAAACGGACTGCTGGGCGAAGCCGAAGGCCTGTATGAGATCAAGATTACCTTCCAGGATGTCATGGCCGGGCATCTGCGCATCAGCCTGGACATGTCGCAGTTCCAGCAGCCGATGACCATCAGCCTGCAGAGCATGGGCATTCTTGCCGGGATTCTGCTGGCGCTGGCTCTGGCGTTGAGCTTGCGTCTGGGCCGTCACATTTCCACGCCATTGCTGCAGCTGCGGGTCTGGCTGCGTGATATCGACCCGTACACTCCGGCGGTCGAGCGTCAGGATGAAATCGGCGATCTGGCGCGTCAACTGCGCACCTCTTTCGCACCCCCTATTCCGGAACCTGAGCCCGAGCCGGAACCGGAGTACGCCGAAGAGGAGTCCGACGACCCGTATCTGGATGGCGACGATGAGCCTGCACCGGTGACCAAGGGTCGCAGTCAGCGCGAGCCGGGTTTCGACGAATCGCCCAAGACTCCGCGCCTGCCAGCGCCGCCGATACAGCGTCGCCTGGTTGCCGAAGAAGATGAAGAAGACGATGACGGCGAAGATCCATTTGCCGATCTGCGCGACAACGCCAGCCCGGCGCCCGTCGTCAGCAAGGCCGCGGTTGTGCCCAGCATTCCGCAACCCAGTGCGGTGCTCGCAGTGCAACTGGGTTCCCAGGATCAACTGCGTCGCCTGCCTCGGGCGCGCCTGACAGACCTGCTGCAGCGTTATCGCGACTGCCTTGATCAGGCGTCTTCACTGTACGAAGGCGAGCTGCATACGCTGAATGACGGCAGCACTCTGATGCTGTTCCACAGCCAGGAAAGCGGCGACGACTACCTGACCAATGCAATCTGCTGCGGGGAGCTGTTGCGCGCCCTGAGCCATGCATTGCAAATTGAAGTGGCCGATAGTGGAATCACCCTGCAATTGCAACTGGGCCTGACACTGGGCGAAGGTTTGACAGGTCTGAACCAGATCGACCTGCTACTGACAGAGACCGCTCAGGATGCGCTGGCGCTGTCTCAGCACAGCCGCAATCTGCTGCTGGTAGAACGCAAGATCAACGACGACCCACTGGTTCGCCAGCGTGCACGTATTCGCCCTATCGCCAGCCCCGAAGGCGCATGCTGCGTCGAGCGCCTGATGGAGCCATACCCGTCAATGCTCGAGCGCCAGCTGGCGCGCATGCACGAGACGCGCAAGGCCTAATAGTCACTCCTTCCACTGTAGGAGCTCACGAGCACCGCGAGGCAGCGATGGCGGTCTGCCTGACACGCCGCCATCGCGGGCGTCGTAACCTCCGTGCGCTCCTACAGGAAAACGGCGTCATTCAGTCGCCCCCACTCCTGCCGCTTTGACCTTCCTCCCCCGCCACTCAATCAATCTGCGCCCCAAAGCCTGCCCCTTCACCTCGATGTAATGGTGGGTCACCACCGACACCATCACGACGACCAGAAAGAAAGCGATGGCCAGCAGGCTATTGCCCAGCGCACTACCTGTATTCAGATATCGCCGCCCTTCGAAAATCGTCGTCAATTGCTGGCCGGTGCGCTGTTCGAGGACGATGAACACCGACATCAGGCAGAACAGAACCGCCACGTGGGTCATGTACATCGAATAGGACAAGCGGCCCAGCAACGCTAACGGCCGCGCCTTCAAGAGGTTCGACAACCGACCGGCCTCGAAGGCAAAGATAAACACCACCGGACAAAACAGCAGGCTGGCCACCAGCGACTGATTGGCAAAGCGCGTGCTGTTGACCCCTGCAACGCTGATCAGCGCGGCCGCCTCAAAGCAGGTCATCAGCCTCGCATCAGGCTTCCAGCTTCGACTGACAGGGGCGAACAGCCGGTAGGTCAATGCTCCAGCAAAAAAACATGAAAGTCCTTTCAGCGCTCGCTCGGTCAGCACCGGCACATGGCCGAAAAGCAACGCAAACGCCGTGATCGAGACCACCCCCCAGATCCAATGACGCATCGACCCACTGAATAGCATCAAGGCCGCGAAGATCAGGTACATGTAGTACTCGACGCTGATACTCCACGACGGATAGTTGAAAGACATGGTTTCAGTCAACGGCGTCCAGGCCTGCACCAGCAATAGGTTCGGCAGAAATTCCGATGGCGCGAACGCACCGGTAAAGGGGGCGTAATTCAACGCCACCCCTTTTTTGATCGCCAGCACTTTCAAGGCTTCCAGTAGCACAAAGACCGCTAGCATCAGCCAATGCAACGGCACCAGCCGGAACGTCCGGGAAATGAGGAAGGTTCGGAAATTCAGCTGCTTTTTACTGCCGTAGGCGTAAGACAACACGAAACCGCTGAGCACGAAAAAGAAATTGACCAGCAAGTCGGCGTTGCGAATGAACACCGACTCGGTAAAGCCGCTGACCAGCTGGATATGAAAAAACACAACGCACGCGGCACAGATGCCCCGAAAACTGTCGAGCACGTCGAAACGATGAATAGCATTCATGGCTGCACTCCGAGGGAGCAGGTATTTAACGCAGGGCTTGTTTGCAGAAAGGCGGCATGGCTACCGCAGCACCTTGAATGCAGGCGCGGCAAAACGAGAGATGAAGAAGGGAGTGATGCGAGGCCCTTACGTTAGGCAGCCGGTCGGGGGCTGTCAAGGTTGGCAATACCCTGCTCTATCGCCCAGCCAACATATTCAGCGTGGGAGCGAGCTTGCTCGCGAAGGCAAAGTCTCTGCCTACAGAAATGTTTCGGATGTCCTGCCCTCTTCGCGAGCAAGCTCGCTCCCACGGATGAAGAGACGGCGACAAAAAAGCCATCTACCTTATACATCGTCATCGCGGCCTCGCGGTGCTCGTGCGCTCCTACAAAAAAGCTGCCACGAAGACATAAAAAAACCCGCATCGCTGCGGGCTTTTTCTCGAACCTAGAAGCGAAACACTTCCAGATCAGTACGAATCGGGGAGGCCATTGGGATCTTGGGTTTTTCAGGCTCTTTGGCCTTGGCCACTGGAGCCTTCTTCGGCTCTTCCACGGGCTGCCAGGAAATCGGCTTCACAGCAGAACTCAGCTGATCAGCAAGGCGCTGCAGCAATACACCTTGCGCCCGCACCTGATCGGCAGACGTGCCGGCATGCAGCTCTTCGAGGTGAACGATGCGGCTGTCACGGACCTGACCCTTGCGATCCAGCAAGCGCCATTGCGCATCCAGAATCGCCGGCTGCTTCGTCCCGGAGTCCAGACGCGTAATGGACAACACTACCTGAACATCAGGGGTGAAGTTGGCAACTGCCGGGGCCAGCACAACGCGCTGGCTGTCCAGTTTCCAGGCCAATTGGCGCAACAGCAATTGATCAATGTCCGAAGAGAGACTGCCCGCCCAACGACCATCGGTCGAGGCAGTCAAGCTCCCATCAGGCTGGCGCTGCAACAAGGTTTCGCGTTGCAGGTAATCGGCTACCGAAACCGGGCCGAGCAGAACAGCCAACCCAGTAGTGCGTGTTGGTTGGCCGGGCGTTCCACTGTCGAGCTGATAAAGCGCAGTCGGCTGGTGCGTACTGCAACCAGCCAGACCCAAAACACCGGTCATCAACAAAACAACGGGAAGGCGTAGAAGATTCATCATCCCATCCAGGTGGCTGCCATCAGGCGATCCACAGTGTAAATACTCACAAATTCGTGCAGGCACTCAGCCACGCTGGCACCTCAAGACGTCATATCATCCGTGAATATGCGCTATGACTCCAGCGATTATGCGTCGATCTTCGTGGCAAAACGAAGACCGATAGCTCTAAATCACCATTAAGAAGCGTTTTCCACTAACAGGGCATCTACGCGCTGGAAGCCACGAGGCAACTTATTACCCCGCCGCCCCCGCTCGCCCTTGTAATGTTCAAGATCATCAGGCTTGAGCGACAGGTTGCGTTTACCCGCCTGCAGCACCAGGGTCGCGCCTTGCGGGATCACGGCGATATCCGTCACATATTCCTCGCGACTCGCTACACGGTCGCCTGGCACGCCAATGATCTTGTTACCTTTGCCTTTGCTCAACTGCGGCAGATCGCTGATTTTGAAGATCAGCAGACGACCTTCAGTGGTCACTGCCGCCAACCAGTTCTGCTCACGATCCGCCACGGTCCGCGGCAACATGACTTTAGCGCCTTTAGGCAGGCTCAGCAGCGCCTTACCGGCTTTGTTCTTGGCCTGCAGATCCTCGCCCTTGACCACGAAGCCGTAACCGGCGTCCGAGGCAATCACATACAGGGCGTCGTCTTCAGGTAGCAACACGCACTCAAAAGTCGCACCTGGTGGTGGCTGGAGCTTGCCGGTCAACGGCTCGCCCTGGCCTCGTGCCGACGGCAGGGTATGCGCCGCCAGCGAATAACTGCGCCCGGTGGAGTCAATGAATACGGCATATTGGTTGGAACGGCCCATCGCAGCGGTCTGGAAACCATCCCCCGCTTTATAGGAAAGCCCGGTGGCGTCGATGTCATGGCCTTTGGCCGAGCGAACCCAGCCTTTTTCCGAAAGCACGACCGTCACTTTTTCATTCGGCAGCAGGTCGTGCTCGGTCATTGCCTTGGCTTCGGCACGCTCCACGATTGGCGAGCGGCGATCATCGCCATAGGTTTCGGCATCCTTGATCAGTTCGGTACGCACCAACTTCTTGAGCTTGGCTTCGCTGCCGAGCAAAGCCATCAGCTTGGTACGCTCTTTATTCAGTTCATCCTGTTCGTTGCGCAGCTTCATCTCTTCCAGACGAGCCAACTGACGCAAACGTGTGTCCAGAATGTAATCGGCCTGGATCTCGGTCAGCTCGAAGCGCTCGATCAACTTCGCCTTCGGGTGCTCCTCGGTCCGGATGATCTGGATCACTTCATCCAGGTTGAGATAGGCAATCAGCAAGCCGTCCAACAGGTGCAGACGACGCTCGACTTTATCAAGGCGGAATTGCAGGCGGCGGCGCACTGTACGCACGCGGAATTCCAGCCACTCGACCAGCAGGGCACGCAGGTTTTTCAGCTGCGGCTTGCCATCCAGACCGATGATGTTGATGTTGACCCTGTAGCTGGACTCCAGATCAGTGCTGGCGAACAGGTGCTGCATGAGCGCTTCGTGGTCGACCCGGCTGTTGACCGGGATGATCACGATGCGGCACGGATTCTCGTGGTCGGACTCATCTCGCAGATCGGCAACCTGCGGCGCCTTGGAAGGCTTGGCCTGCATCAGCGCTGCAATTTGCTCCAGTACCTTGGCACCGGATACTTGATGCGGCAGCGAGGTGACGATGATGTCGCCGTCTTCGACGTGGTAAACGGCACGCATACGCACCGAGCCCTTGCCGGTTTCGTACATTTTCAGCAGGTCGGCACGAGGGGTGATGATTTCCGCTTCGGTCGGGTAATCCGGCCCCTGAATGTGTTCACAGAGTTGCGCGACGGTCGCCTTGGGCTCGTCGAGCAGTCGCACACACGCTGTGGCGACCTCCCGCAAGTTGTGTGGCGGTACGTCAGTGGCCATACCCACGGCGATGCCGGTGGTGCCATTGAGCAAGATGTTCGGCAAACGTGCAGGCAAAACAGCCGGCTCGTCCAGGGTGCCATCGAAGTTTGGCACCCAGTCTGCCGTGCCCTGGCCCAGCTCGCTGAGCAGCACTTCGGAATAACGCGACAGCCGCGCCTCGGTGTAGCGCATGGCAGCGAAGGATTTCGGATCATCCGGCGCACCCCAGTTACCCTGGCCGTCTACCAGCGTGTAGCGGTAGCTGAAGGGCTGGGCCATGAGCACCATGGCTTCATAACAGGCCGAGTCACCGTGGGGGTGGAACTTGCCGAGCACGTCGCCGACAGTACGTGCCGACTTCTTGTGCTTGGAGTCCGCGTCCAGGCCCAGTTCGCTCATCGCGTAGATGATGCGCCGCTGTACCGGCTTCAGGCCGTCGCCGATATGCGGCAAGGCACGGTCCATGATCACGTACATGGAATAGTTGAGGTAGGCCTGTTCGGTGAAGTCAGCCAGTGATCGGCGTTCTACGCCATCCAGGCTGAGGTCAAGGGAGTCGCTCATGCGTGCCTCATTATTTCGTTGTCTGGCGCAGCAGCATGGTGCCGCCGCGCTGAGTGAATTCGAGTTGTTTCATTGCGCTCATGCCTAGCAGCACTTGTTCTCCGTCCAGACCGGGCACCACCAGGGCGCGCACGTTGTTCAGGACGATATCGCCCAGTTGCAGACGCTCGATGGAAGTTCGAAAGCCTTCGCTGCGGCCATTGGCGGTGCTGACCCAGACAGGCGCACCCCGTTGCATCTGCAAGGTTTCAGCCACCTCGCCCGGAATCGCCACATCGGTAGCACCGGTATCCAGCAAAAACTGCACGACATGATCGTTGATCTTGCCCGTGCTGACGAAATGCCCCTGGCGATTGCCCACCAATTGCACTTCGATGTAACCATCACCGTGTTGCGAGGTGACGACCGCGTTGGGATTTTCCTGCCGCTGTTCCCACTCACCAAAAAACCGCGTCGCCAGGAATAGCGCCGCGGCCCAGGCCAGAATCATCAACACCTTCCCCGCACGCTTACCGGGAGGTTGCTGACTCATGGTCGTTCGCTCCAGCCGCCGGCTGGCCCTGCGAAACGCCAGACAATCGGGCGTTTCTCGCCATCGGCGCGCTCACCAAAATTGTTGTCGACGCCTATCCAGGCGCCTGTCTCGTCGACGACCAGCGCCTCGGTCAGGCCAAAGCGCTGCTCGTAAAGCCGATTGGGCTTGAGTGCCTCCGCGGAGAAAGACCAGCAGCGCTCGGTAGCGCCCGTTTGCAGGGTACGACGACAGATGCGGTAGGCCGAGCGTTCAAGGGCGTAAAGCTTGCCGTTGAACAGCGACAGGTCAGCGAAATCTCGTGATACGGACTTGCCGCCCACCTGGGGCGGCAGGACTTCCTTGCCCGGTTCGGTACGCAAGACACAGCTGCCCTTACAGCGCCAACCGTCACCTTCGCGGCTCACCACCAGTAAACCGCGCTGATCCCGCTCAGCGGCCAGCCACAGGCGATCACCTTCGGGGCTGATCGCCAGACCTTCAAAAATAGCGTTGAAGTGTTGCAGCATGCCCTTGGCACGGGCCTGAGCCACCAGTTCCGAAGGCAGTTTCAACCAGACAGGGGCGCCCTCGACAGGCACCTTGAGCACCTCGGCGTGGGCCTCGCTCACCACGTACTTGTTGCCTTGCGCGTCGCAACTGATGCCTTCGAAATCCAGACTACCGCCGCGCACGTAGGACGAAAGCTTGGCCATAGATCGCAAATTGACCGGCAAATCACTTTCCGGCACATCCGGCACCTCAATGGCCACCGGTTGCGCCTGCCAGACGGTTTGCGCCCTGTCCATGCGATAAAGCACGTTGTCGTCACGATCAGAAATCGCCCACAACTGACCGTTGCAAACCGCCAACCCCGACAGATTGCCGCCGACCATGGCATCCACCGGATGCTCAGACACCAGCTTTAACTGCTCCAGAGGGACTGCGAAAGCCGGGCCAGCCAGCAACATTGCAAGCAACCCAGCCACCACAGCTCCCCTGTAGGAGGACTGGGGTGGCGTTCCACCTTGCTCGCGATTCGGTTGATCAGTCGCCACATGCATCGACTGACCTGACGCCATCGCGGGCAAGCGCGCTCCTACAGGGCCGAGGTCTGCGACACTTTCGCGTATTGATTGCAAAACCCTGTAGGAGCGCACGGAGGTTACGACGCCCGCGATGCGGTGTGTCAGACAAACCGCCATCGCTGCCTCGCGTTGCTCGTGAGCTCCTACAGGTTGCGTAAACCTGTACGAGGACCGGGGTGGCGTTCCACCTTGCTCGCGATTCGGTTGATCAGTCGCCACATGCATCGACTGACCTGACGCCATCGCGGGCAAGCGCGCTCCTACAGGGCCGAGGTCTGCGACACTTTCGCGTATTGATTGCAAAACCCTGTAGGAGCGCACGGAGGTTACGACGCCCGCGATGCGGTGTGTCAGACAAACCGCCATCGCTGCCTCGCGTTGCTCGTGAGCTCCTACAGGTTGCGTAAACCTGTACGAGGACCGGGGTGGCGTTCCACCTTGCTCGCGATTCGGTTGATCAGTCGCCACATGCATCGACTGACCTGACGCCATCGCGGGCAAGCGCGCTCCTACGGGGTTGGCGCGATAGCGCGGTGTCAGGGACACCGGGGTGCCTGGCATCAAGTCAGGACCTCGGCGAGGTTGCCCTTGGACTCCAGCCAGCTTTTGCGGTCACCAGCACGTTTTTTCGCCAGCAACATGTCCATCATTTCCGAAGTCGCGGCGAAATCGTCCAGGGTCAATTGCACCAGACGGCGGGTATTGGGATCCATAGTGGTTTCGCGCAACTGCGGCGGGTTCATTTCGCCCAGGCCTTTGAATCGTGTGACCTGCGGCTTGCCGCGTTTCTTCTCGGCGACCAGACGATCAAGAATCCCGTCGCGCTCGGCTTCGTCCAGCGCGTAATAGATGTCTTTACCCAGGTCGATGCGATACAGCGGCGGCATGGCGACATACACGTGCCCAGCGTCCACCAGCGGTCGGAAATGCTGGACGAACAAGGCGCACAGCAGCGTGGCGATGTGCAAACCGTCGGAGTCGGCGTCGGCCAGGATGCAGATTTTTCCGTAACGCAGCTGACTCATGTCTGCCGCGCCGGGATCAACGCCGATCGCCACGGCAATGTTGTGCACTTCCTGGCTGGCGAGGACTTCGCCACCATCGACTTCCCAAGTGTTGAGGATCTTGCCGCGCAAAGGCAGGATCGCCTGAAATTCTTTATCTCGCGCCTGCTTGGCCGAGCCACCCGCAGAGTCACCCTCCACCAGGAACAGCTCGGAACGCATCGGGTCCTGCCCGGCGCAGTCCGCCAGTTTGCCTGGCAATGCCGGTCCCTGAGTGATGCGCTTGCGCTCGACTTTCTTGCTTGCCTTGAGACGACGACCGGCGTTGTTGATCGCTAGTTCTGCCAACTGCATGCCCAGGTCGGAGTTGGCATTGAGCCACAGACTGAACGCATCCTTGACCACACCAGACACAAAGGCTGCCGCCTCACGGGAAGAAAGGCGCTCTTTGGTCTGCCCCGAGAATTGCGGCTCCTGCATTTTCATCGACAGGACGAACGCGATCCGCTCCCAGACATCTTCAGGGGCCAGCTTCACGCCACGGGGCAGCAGGTTGCGGTATTCGCAGAACTCGCGCATTGCATCCAGTAAACCCTGGCGCAAACCGTTGACGTGGGTACCGCCCTGCGCGGTCGGGATCAGGTTGACGTAGCTTTCCTGAACGCTGTCGCCACCTTCCGGCAGCCAGAGCAGGGCCCAATCGACCGCTTCTTTATTGCCGGCAAAACTGCCGCAGAATGGTTCGTCCGGCAGGCGCAGGAAATCGCTGACCGAATCCTGCAGGTAAGAACGCAGGCCGTCTTCGTAATGCCATTCGACTTTCTCGCCGCTGGCCTTGTCTTCGAAGCTGACCAGCAGGCCCGGACACAGCACAGCCTTGGCCTTGAGCACGTGTTTGAGGCGGCTGACGGAAAACTTCGGTGTATCGAAATACTTAGGGTCCGGCGCGAAGTACACGCTAGTGCCGGTATTGCGCTTGCCTACGGTGCCAACCACGGCCAACTCCGAGGCTTTGTAGCCGTCGGCGAAGGTCATTTCGTATTCGTTGCCATCGCGCTTGACCCGTACCTTGACCAGGGTCGACAGCGCGTTGACCACCGAGATACCCACGCCATGGAGGCCACCGGAGAACTGGTAGTTCTTGTTGGAAAACTTGCCGCCAGCATGAAGCTTGGTGAGGATCAGCTCGACACCCGAAACACCTTCTTCCGGGTGAATGTCCACCGGCATCCCGCGACCATCGTCGGAAACTTCCAGGGAATTATCGGCATGCAGAATGACCTGCACCGACTTGGCATGACCAGCCAGGGCTTCGTCGACGCTGTTGTCGATTACCTCCTGGGCAAGGTGGTTCGGCCGCGAGGTATCGGTGTACATGCCCGGACGCTTGCGAACCGGGTCGAGGCCCGAGAGGACTTCGATGGCGTCTGCGTTATAAGAGCTAGCGCTGGGAGTGGCCATGGGGTCTCATCATCAGTTGTTCGTGGGGTTACGGGGCATCATTGTCTAACTATGCCGCTCTACCGTGTGGGAGCGAATTCATTCGCGAAGGGGCCGGCTAATCCAAGAAAACTCGTCAGGCCTGGCATCGCATCCGCGAATGAATTCGCTCCCACAGGGAAATACATGTATCGGGTTACAGCGTCGAAATAGGTGCTGACTGCATCAATTCAGGCGCAAATCCGGCAAAACTCAACAGGGCCGGCAACTGGGCAGCAAAACCTTGATAACTGTGGTCGCCACCCGCCTGGATACGCAATGCGCAGGCTCGGTAAAACGTTTCGGCGCGCCGATAATCAAGGGTCTCATCGCCAGTCTGCAGCCAGACCTGGTAACGCTGTGGATCTTTGGGAGCAGGCACTTCCAGCTCCGCCAGCGCGTGAACATGGTCGCGAGTCAACTCCCAGGTTTCGCCGGTGTAGAAGTTCTGCTGGGTACCGACAAACCCGTCAAACAGCTGATGCGGATTGACGGCCGGATTGATCAATACAGCCTTGAGGCAATGCCGCTCTGCCAAGTGAGTCGCATAGTAGCCGCCGAGCGAGCTGCCGACCAGCAGCGGGCGACCGAGCTCCGAGATGGCCGATTCCAGCTGAACCATGGCCTGACGCGGATGGTGGTGCAATTCGGGTACGCGCAGCTGCTCACTCAACCCTAGCGATTGCATCAAGGCGATCAGCTGGGTGGCTTTCTTCGACAGCGCCGAGCTGTTCAGGCCGTGGATATAAAGCAGAGTGGGTTTATCAGAGTTCACGCCGTCCGCTCCTGGAGCACTGAGTGGTGCAAAGCCGCGCAGTTTACAGGGACTAACCGCGAAAGACTCGCTCAGGAATGTTTCCACGGAAAAAGATCAGTAACCCTCTCCGCCATAGTCCACCTCGAAATCCAGACCGACCACCCGCGAAACACCGGTTTCCAGCTGTCCGTCGTTGTGCAGACGCAGCCAGCGGTAGCCCGGCGCCGTAGTGTCGACCTTGAAATCAACACTGCCCGGCGCGAACTGGATGCAGGTCGATGGAGAAGCCAACAGCCTTACGTCACCACGCATCTGGTCGTATTCCTGATGAACGTGCCCCCAAAGTACCGCCCGCACCTGTGGAAAACGCTCCAGCACCGCGAAAAGCGCATCGGGATTGCGCAAGCCAATGGGGTTCATCCAGGCACAGCCGATGGGCACCGGATTGTGATGCAGGCAGACCAGATGATGGCGTTCCGGGGCTTCACTCAGGGCCTGCACCAATAGCTGCAGCTGCTGATCCTGCAAATAACCAGGCACCGAACCAGGCACTGAAGAGTCCAGCAAGGTGACGCGCCAGTTGCCGATGTCGATGACAGGGTCGAGCAATTCACTCTGCTGCGCCGCCTGGAGCATCTCCACGGATTCATCGTGATTACCCGGGAACCAGCGCTTGGGCGCGTCAATCTGATCGCTCAGCTGCCGAAAAGCCTCGTATGACTCGACACTGCCGTCTTGCGAAACATCGCCACTGGCAACCACCAGATCCACACGCTGCTGCTCGGTCAGCACTAGCTCGACGACTTTTTGCAGACTCTCACGGGTTTTCATACCCAGCAGCGTGCCATCCGCCTTGGCGAACAAATGGCTGTCGGACAGCTGGACCAGCAGAACTGAGTCTGAAACGGGGACGTTGGGCAAAAGCCATCTCCTTGGGCAGAGTATGGCGATTATGGTGGGAAGCTCGCGGGTGGGCAAATCCGGGAATGAGCGGTGGGTCGCAGTTGTGAAGGGTGGCTCCTCAGACACTGCGTTTCTGGAGGATATCCCGAACTGTCGCGCAGCAAACACAGAACCCTGTAGGAGCGAGCTTGCTCGCGATGCGGTATCTCTGAAAAGAAATTAATTTCTGACCCGCCGCTATCGCGAGCAAGCTCGCGCCTACAGAATCGGGTTCATTTCAGATCGTTGAGAGTTGGCCTCGACCTGTTACCGCACCGCCTCAAACTCATGCCCACACGCCAGGCAATGGCTCAGCCACTCTCCCAGAAATAGATTCAGCTGAGCCTTCTCATCCGGCTGGTGCATCTGCGCATTGGGATACGGATAGATACCGCGAAAGCGTCGGGCGTGTTCAGCGCCGATGACTTCGGCCATGCGTGCGTCGTGATAGACCTGCACTTCCAGACTCGGCACCGGCAGCCAGGGCAGGCTGTGTTCCTGTCGCACTTGCAATGTAGTGGTGTACGGGCAATCGAGCAGTACTTCGACGGCCAGTACGCCAAGCATTTGATCACCCTGGGTGACGGCCACCCGGCGTGAGCGCTGGGCGTTGCGCATGTCGGGGAGCAAACGCATCAAGCGCGCATAGTTGGCCTCGCAGGCTGCTTGCAGCCCGGCGAGATCAACTCGATAGCGCTCGCGCATCAGATTCACGACCATAACCCCCTGACTTCGGTGCGGTTCAATGCCAGCCATTGCAGGGCGATGATTGAAGGTGCATTCATAATTCGCCCATCGCGCACGGCTTGCAGTGCGTCATCAAATGACCAAACCGTGACACGGATATCTTCACCCTCTGACTCCAGCCCGTGCAATCCCCCGGCCCCCTCACTTTCACAGTGCCCCAGGAACAAGTGAACGAATTCGTCACTGCCACCGGGAGACGGGAAGTATTTGGTGATTGGCCACAACGCACTGAAGGCAATCCCAGCTTCCTCTTCTGCTTCGCGGTGAGCAACTTCTTCTGGCTCTTCCGCCATGTCGATCAGTCCGGCCACCAGTTCGATCAACCATGGGTTGGCGGTTTTCTCCAGCGCGCCCACCCGGAACTGCTCGATCAACACCACTTCGTCACGTTTAGCGTCGTAAGGCAGCACGCAGACTGCGTCGTGGCGTACGAACAGCTCGCGACTGATTTCAGTACCCATGCCGCCAGCGAACTGCTCGTGACGCAGATACAATTTGTCCAGTTTGTAGAAGCCCTGGAAGCAGTTCTCGCGCCTGGTTATTTCAAAAGCAGTAGGGGTCGATCGGGTCGGTTCAGTCATGGAGTTCTCGCTTCGGGCAAATCGTAACGTGATGCCATCCTAACGCGCATCGCCAATCAGATGCAGCCCCCTTGAAGATGCAGGGTAGACGGCCAATAGCGAAACGAACTCTAATCCGCCCAGCGGCGAACCGATGCCATTGTTTGCAGTCCAAGCAGCCTGCACTCGAACAACGTAACCGTCTTCATTGCCACCGCAAAGGATCAACATGTCGTTATTGAGGATCGCTTCACTGGCTTGCCTGGCACTCATGCTGGGCGCTTGTCAGAGCCTGTTCCAACCCAACTTCCGGGCACCGCTGCAAGTGCAGCGCGACGCATCCGAGCTGATCAAGCCGGGCTGCACCACAGCCGATTGTCCGCTGGTCAATATCGACACGGTGCATTTCGCCGATGAGCCCAAGCTCGACGCCATCGTGCAGAAAACCTTGCTGCAATTGACCCGCAGCGATGCAGGCGGTCCAGTGCCCGCTACGCTCAAGGATTATCAAGAGCAGTATCTGCGCGACTCACAAGGCCGCAACGCCAGCTACTTGCAAGCCAAGGTACGCGAGCAGCATGACGGTATCGTGGTCGTCGAGCTGTCGAGCTATCTGGACACCGGCGGCGCCCATGGTGCTCCAGGCCGTGCGTTCATCAACTACTCACGCCAGCAGCAGAAAGTACTGACCCTGGCGGACATGATTGTCCCGGGCAAAGAAGCCGAGTTCTGGCAGAAAGCTGAATTGGCGCATCAGGGCTGGCTGGTGTCGAGCAAGCTCAACGAAGACGCCGACTTCCAGAAAACCTGGCCATTCAAGCGCACCCCGCACATCGCCCTGACCTACGGCGCGTTCATCCTGAAATATCAGGTGGACACCATTGCTCCGTACTCCATGGGCCACATCGAGCTGAAGATTCCTTATCCGCAGCTCAATGGCATCCTCAAACCGGAACTGTTCCCCGGCCGCGGTTGAGGCGTTTGCCCAACAGCAATTGCAGCACGCCAGCGACAATCAGCGCTGGCAGTGTTGCGCCGACATCCGGGTAGAGATTGGCCAGCAAGTGATAGGTGCTGACCCCGCCCAGCCAGGCCAGTAAGGTCATCCAGCGAAACCCGACCACTGATGCCTGGCTGCTGCGTCCACGCAACACAAAATGATCCACCAGCACCACGCCAAACAGCGGCGCAAACACTGAACCGATCAGCAACAGGAAGTTCTGGTATTGCGCCAAGGGCGCAAAGCAGGCGATGAGCGTGCAGAGCACACCAATTGCCAAGGCCAGATGCTCGACTTTCAACCGCAACAGCATCCCGCTGGAGACTGCCGCCGAGTGAATATCGGCAAAGGCATTCTCCGATTCGTCGAGCAGGATCAACAGCAGCGGAATCCCCAGCCCAGCCCCCGCCAATGCGAGCAGCAACGCGTTGACTTCACCGCTTGGCGCGAACGCCAGGGTATACGCCACACCCAGGCTCATCAGCCAGAAATTACCGATAAAGAAGCCGAGCGCCGTGCCGCCGAAGACATTCTTCGCGCGCTTGCCGAAGCGTGAATAATCGGCAATCAGCGGCAGCCACGACAGCGGCATGGCGATGGCAATGTCGAAACCCACGGCAAACGGCATAGAACCATCACCGGCCTGAGCCCAGAGCGCCGGCAGATCAGCCTTGGCGAACAGGTTCCAGGTCAGCCACAGGCATGCGGCCAAGAGCAGCCAGATGCCCCATTTGCGCAGAATCTGCCGGACAAACGTCAGCGGTCCGCTGACCGCCAGCAACGTTGCCAGACCGCCGAAGAACAGCGTCCAGAGCAGCGGACTGGTCCACAGGCTGCCTTCGCCAAAGGCCCGCGTGCCCAGCAAGCTGGCGGCATCGCGCATGACGATGATTTCGAAAGAGCCCCAACCCACCAGTTGCAGCAGGTTGAGCAAAGCAGGCAAGGACGCGCCTTTGGTACCCAGGCTGAGCTTGAGCGCAGCCATGGATGACAGGCCGGTGTCGCTGCCAATAACACCAACAGCGGCCAGCAGCAACACGCCAACCAGCGTGCCCAGGAAAATCGCCAGCAACGAACCCGACATCCCTAACCCCGGCGCCAGCAAGGCACCGGTTTGTAGGACCATCAGGCCGATACCAAGGGAGAACCACAACGAAAACAGATCCCGCCCGCCGAAGACGCGTTTGTCGGCGGGGACGGGGGAATCGGGTGAGTAGGTGCTTGGGGTGGTCATGGGTGCGCTCGCAATATGACTTGATGGAACACGAGCCTGTGGGAGCGGTGCTTGCCCGCGATAAGGGCGCCGCGATCTCGCAGAAATCGCGTCAAGCCTTATCGCGGGCAAGCACCGCTCCCACAGAACGCGCTCCTACAGGCGAATCAATTAATCAAACTTTTTTATAAAGCTGACTACCTTCCTGCTTGAAGCGCTCGGCCTGGTCCGCCAACCCTTGGGCGACGTCCAGATCTATCGCTTCGATCTTCTGGTTGGCTGCGTATTCACGGACTTCCTGGGTGATTTTCATCGAGCAGAATTTCGGTCCGCACATGGAGCAGAAATGCGCGACCTTGGCGGAATCCTTCGGCAGGGTTTCATCGTGATACGAACGCGCGGTGTCCGGGTCGAGGCCAAGGTTGAACTGGTCTTCCCAGCGGAACTCGAACCGCGCCTTGCTCAATGCGTTATCGCGAATCTGTGCGCCAGGGTGGCCTTTGGCGAGGTCGGCAGCGTGTGCGGCGATCTTGTAGGTGATGATCCCGGTCTTCACGTCATCCTTGTTCGGCAGCCCCAAATGCTCCTTGGGGGTGACGTAGCAAAGCATTGCGCAACCGAACCAGCCGATCATCGCCGCGCCGATACCAGAAGTGATGTGGTCATAGCCCGGCGCGATATCAGTGGTCAGCGGGCCGAGGGTATAGAACGGCGCCTCGTCACAGCACTCCAGCTGCTTGTCCATGTTCTCCTTGATCAACTGCATCGGCACGTGACCCGGGCCTTCGATCATGGTCTGCACGTCGTGCTTCCAGGCGAGCTTGGTCAGCTCACCGAGAGTTTCCAGCTCACCGAACTGCGCTGCATCGTTGGCGTCGGCAATCGAGCCTGGACGCAGGCCATCGCCCAGCGAGAAGCTGACGTCATAGGCCTTCATGATTTCGCAGATGTCTTCGAAATGGGTGTAGAGGAAGTTCTCTTTGTGATGCGCCAGGCACCACTTGGCCATGATCGAACCGCCACGACTGACGATGCCGGTCACGCGCTTGGCGGTCAGCGGCACATAGCGCAGCAGCACGCCGGCGTGAATCGTGAAGTAATCAACGCCCTGCTCGGCCTGCTCGATCAGCGTGTCGCGGAACAGCTCCCAGGTCAGGTCTTCGGCCGCGCCGCCGACTTTTTCCAGGGCCTGATAGATCGGCACCGTACCGATCGGTACTGGCGAGTTACGAATGATCCATTCCCGGGTTTCGTGGATGTGTTTGCCGGTGGACAGGTCCATGACCGTGTCCGAACCCCAGCGAATGCCCCAGGTCAGTTTGGCGACCTCTTCTTCGATGGAAGAACCCAGCGCACTGTTGCCGATATTGCCGTTGATCTTCACCAGGAAGTTACGGCCAATGATCATCGGTTCCAGTTCAGTGTGGTTGATGTTGGCGGGGATGATCGCGCGCCCACGGGCGATTTCTTCACGGACGAATTCGGCGGTGATTTCCTTGGGGATGCTCGCCCCGAAACTGTGACCGGCGTGTTGCTGAGTCAGCAGACCCGCTGCGCGAGCTTCCTGCAATTTCATGTTTTCGCGGATCGCGACGTATTCCATTTCCGCCGTGATGATCCCCTGACGCGCATAGTGCATCTGGCTCACGTTGGCCCCGGCTTTGGCCCGGCGCGGGTTACGCACATGGGCGAAGCGCAGGCGGGTGAGCTCGGCATCAGCGAGACGCTGCTGGCCGAAATTCGAGGTCAGACCGTCGAGACGTTCAGTGTCGTTGCGCGAATCAATCCATGGCGAGCGCACATCGGCCAATCCTTTGCGCACATCGATGATCACATTAGGGTCGGTGTACGGGCCCGAAGTGTCATAGACCGTGACCGGGGCGTTGATCTCGCCACCAAAGTCGGTGGGTGTTACATCCAGATGAACTTCGCGCATGGGCACGCGGATGTCCGGGCGTGAACCCTGAACGTAGATTTTTTGCGAGCGGGTAAACGGCTGCACCGATCCGGAATCCACTTGTGCGGACTCACTCAAATTGGCGGCGTTTTTTAGATTTGTACTCATCACGGGCTCTCCAGACATCATCCAGCGGCGGATTAATTGTCGGAGCGAACCTGAGACGAAAAGACGCACCATGACTGGTGCTGAGTACCGAGCGAGTGCCTTGCTGTTCATTGCTGAAATGAACCAACGACCCCGGACGACACTCAAGAGGACTCGCCGGGAGACGAGAAATCTTGTTCCCTACGCAGGCGCTAACCTGATCAGGTTCAACGGGATCCGGTTTAACCGATCTCAGCCTCAAAGCAAGGCACCCCGACAAGAACGCTGCCAGTCTAGTCGGGACGAGTGAGGAACGCCAAGCCTGTTTTATTAACCCTCGATAAATGGCCGTTATGCCGGATTGTTGCAATCACCCCCACCCACTACACTCGCTAGCTTGGTTTCTATTCAGAACCGGCAAAATAATGATCAACAGGGAAAGCACCATGCTGCGCAAACTTTCATTGGCTGTGGCCGTGTCGTGCGCTTGTAACGCCGGTGCCTGGGCAGCGGACTTGCCGTTGCCGACCAAAACCGGGCTGGTCAACGTGTACCAGCAAGCCGTCGATAACAACGCCGACCTTGCCGCGGCCCGCGCTGATTACGCCGCCCGCAAGGAAGTCGTGCCTCAGGCACGCGCCGGATTGCTGCCGAACCTGTCCGCAGGCGCCGACGTCAACAACACACGTACCAGCATCAACCAGCCCAATATCACCGCGACCCGCAGCGGCACGGTGTACCAGGCAACGTTGAGCCAGCCGATCTTCCGCGCCGACCGCTGGTTCCAGTTGCAAGCTGCAGAAGCCGTCAACGAACAGGCCGCTCTGGAGTTGTCCGCCACGGAGCAGAATCTGATCCTGCAAAGTGCTCAGGACTATTTCACCGTGCTCCGGGCTCAGGACAACCTGGCCTCCACCAAGGCTGAAGAGGCGGCATTCAAACGCCAGCTGGATCAAGCCAATGAACGCTTCGACGTCGGCCTGTCCGACAAGACCGATGTGCTGCAAGCCCAGGCCAGTTACGACACTTCCCGGGCTAACCGGATCATTGCCAAGCGTCAGGTCGATGATGCATTTCAGGCGCTGGTCACCCTGACCAACCGCGAATACAACGCCATCGAAGGCATCGTCCACACCCTGCCTGTATTGGCACCGGTGCCTAACGACGCCAAGGCCTGGGTGGACACCGCCGCGCAGCAGAATCTCAATCTGCTGGCCAGCAACTACGCGGTAAGCGCCGCCGAAGAAACCCTGCGTCAGCGCAAGGCAGGACATGCACCGACTGTGGATGCAGTGGCTCAATATCAGCGTGGCGACAATGATGCGCTGGGCTTCAGCAACCCCAACTACACCGGGCAGAGCTATCGCGGCGACGTAGAGCAGCGCACCATCGGCTTGCAGGTGAACATTCCGATCTACAGCGGTGGGCTGACCAGCTCACAGGTCCGCGAAGCCTATTCCCGGTTGAGCCAGAGCGAGCAGCGTCGTGAAGGCCTGCGCCGTCAGGTGGTGGAAAACACCCGCAACCTGCATCGTGCAGTGAACACCGACGTTGAGCAGGTCCTGGCTCGCAAGCAGTCGATCATCTCCAACCAGAGTGCCCTGGAAGCCACGGAAATCGGCTACCAGGTCGGCACCCGCAATATCGTTGACGTACTGGATGCCCAGCGCCAGCTGTATGCCTCGGTGCGCGATTACAACAACACCCGCTACGACTACATCCTCGACAACCTACGCTTGAAACAGGCCGCAGGCACACTCAGCCCCGGCGACCTGCAGGATCTGTCGCGCTACCTGAAAGCCGATTACAACCCGGACAAAGACTTCCTGCCGCCAGATCTGGCAGCGGCGGCGAAGAAGAACTTCGAAAGACCGCCGCAGCGTTGATTGGCTGAGCGCTAACCTGTGGGAGATTCTATGTTTGCCCGCAAGCGGATGTGACGACGTGGGAGCGGCCGGGCGGCGTTCCGCTTTAGCCGGGAAGAGGCCAGTACATCCACGCCACATTTATCATCTGAAATGCCGCCTTCCCGGCTGAAGCCGGTCCCACGCCGCCATCGCCAAGCTTCTGCTGAACCTGTGGGAGCGAGCAAGGTGGCGCTCCACCCTGCACGCGACGAGACCGGTACAGCCTGAACATCTTCCGGGTCTGAAATATTGCCTTCGCAAGCAAGCTTGCTCCCACAGTTTCAGTGTCAGGCAAAACTGCCTAGCTTTTGATCAACCGCCCAATCCCATCCAGCAACCGCTGCAAAGCGCCTTGATTGGCCTTCATCACCTGCAATCCGGCCCCGGCCATTTCATGGGCCAATTGCGGCTGCTCGAACAATCGCTGTACGGCGGCCGACAGGCTCGGGGCATCAGTGATTTCAATCAAGGCCTGGGCATTGCGCAGCATTGCGGCGATTTCCAGGAAGTTGAACAAGTGCGGGCCACTCAACACCGGTTTGGCCAGTGCGGCCGGCTCCAACAGGTTGTGGCCGCCGTTTGGCACCAGACTGCCACCCACAAAAGCCACGTCAGCCAGGGCGTAAAGAAACAGCAGTTCGCCCATGGTATCGCCCAGCAACACCGAGGTTTGCAGCGTCACCGGCTGTGCGGAGGAACGTCGCACGGTGGCAAAACCCTGCTGCACTGCCAACTCATACATGCCGTTGAAGCGCTCAGGATGACGCGGCACCAGAATCAGCAACGCATCGGGATGACCGCCCAGCAACTGGCGATGCGCGGACAAGACACTTTCGTCTTCCCCGGCGTGGGTGCTGGCCGCGATCCACACTGGACGCTGGGTTGCCTGCCACTCCTCACGCAATTGCGCGGCATTGGCCAGCAATTGCGGATCGACGCTCAGGTCAAACTTGATCGAGCCGGTCACTGAAACACACTGCGGCCGGGCACCTAGATCACGGAAGCGCTGGGCTTCGGTCTCGGTCTGCACAGCGAGCAAGCTCATCTCGCTCAACATAGGCCGGGTCAATTTTGCGAAGCGGGCGTAACCACGAGCCGAGCGCTCAGACAACCGCCCATTGGCCAGCACCACCGGAATGCTGCGCTTGGCACACTGATGGATATGGTTGGGCCACAACTCGGTTTCCATGATCACGCCAATTACCGGGCGCACATGATCCAGAAAACGCCCCGCTGCCCATGGCAAGTCATAGGGCAGATAACAGTGCTGAATGCGCGGCTCATTGGCGAATAATGCCTTGATACGCTCCGAACCGGTGGGCGTCATGCAGGTCACGGTGATCGGAAGCTGTGGATAACGTGCCAGCAGCGCACGAATCATCGGCGCGGCGGCGATGCTTTCACCCACGGAAACCGCATGCACCCAGATACCGCCCTGCTTCATGGCGGGCAAG
This sequence comes from Pseudomonas syringae, assembly GCF_000737245.1. Lineage (GTDB taxonomy): Bacteria > Pseudomonadota > Gammaproteobacteria > Pseudomonadales > Pseudomonadaceae > Aquipseudomonas > Aquipseudomonas syringae_J. The sequence goes on from NZ_JPQU01000078.1 coordinate 193,549, forward strand.
CCAAGGGCGAAACGCTCGCCGATTCGCTGCCGATAGGCAGGCGCCTTGCGCGCACGCAACCAGAGACGCAAGGCCACCAGCGGCAGGCCCAGATGAAACAGCAGGGTGTATAGAGTTCTATTCATGGGCGCGGAGTTTATCGGAACCGGGGATATCTGTGGGAGCGGTGCCTGGTCTGGGCGGCATTCCGACGATAAGGTTAAGGTTATCTCTATGAATAACGCGGCCAAGCACCGCTCACACAGGCGTGATCTCAATATTGGCGGGACGACGTGGGACCGGCTTTAGCCGGGAAGAGGCCAGTACATTCACCAGGTATTTATCGTCTGAAATGCCGCCTTCCCGGCTAAAGCCGGTCCCACGTCGTCACATCCGCTTGCGAGCAAACATAGAATCTCCCACACAGATTTGCACTCCTCCATAAGAGCAATGACGTCCCTGAATCAAGAGCTAATGCGGACAACTCCAATACGAAACCCGACACCTGCCGAATTAACCTTTATCCGGAAGGTCTAGAATGCGCAGCCTATAAAAGGAGTTACTTCATGTCTGCCTATTATCTGCTGGCCATCGCCATCTGCGCTGAAGTCATCGGCACCGTTTCCATGAAAGCCGTGAAAGGCCTGAGCACTCCACTGCCGCTGCTGTTGGTGATCTGCGGGTATGCGATCGCCTTCTGGATGCTGATTCTGGTCGTGCGCACCATTCCGGTGGGGGTTGCCTATGCTGTCTGGGCTGGCATGGGGATTGTGATGGTCAGCATCGCTGCGTTTTTCATCTACGGGCAGAAACTCGATGTCCCGGCCATGTTGGGCATGGGTTTGATCGTCGTCGGTGTGGTCGTGATTCAGTTGTTCTCGAAAACCGCCGGGCATTGAAAATGCGTTCCTCTATAATGGCGGCATTCTTCCGGCCACAGAGGTGTCCATGCCTTCCGTAATTTCCACTGACGTCTTGATCGTCGGTGCCGGCGTTGCTGGTCTCTGGCTCAATGCCCGCTTGCGTCGCCAAGGGTTTTCCACCGTATTGGTGGAGAACGCCAGCCTGGGTGGCGGACAAAGTCTGAAATCCCAAGGCATCATCCATGGCGGTGCAAAATATGCACTGCACGGTGCGCTGTCCGGTGCGTCGGAAGCCATTGCCGACATGCCACGCCGCTGGCGCGAAGCCCTGGCGGGTACTGGCGAACTGGATCTCTCCAGTGTGCGCCTGCTTTCCGAAGCCCACTACCTGTGGTCGCCCGGCACGATTGCCGGCAATCTCACCAGCTTCTTTGCCAGCAAGGCTGTGCGCGGGCGCGTCGATCAGGTCAAAGGCGTCGACTTGCCCCCTGCCCTGCAAGACCCGAAGTTCAAAGGCAAGGTGTATCGGCTGGCTGAGCTGGTCATTGACGTCCCGAGCCTGATCGAGCGCCTGGCCGAACTGGCCAATGGCAGTCTGCTGGCCGGGACCGATCTGGAACCGCTGGTTGACGGCGAAGACCTGGTCGGCCTGCGCGTTGACGGCCTGGATATTTTTGCCCAGCGCGTGGTGCTCTGCGCGGGCGCGGGCAACGCCGAGCTGTTGAAAAACCTCGGCGTGGCGCAACCGGCCATGCAACGTCGCCCGCTGCACATGGTGCTCGCCAAAGGCCCGAGCCTGAAGCCGCTGTACGCCCATTGCCTGGGCGGAGGGCCAAAGCCGCGCTTGACGGTTACCACTCACCCGGCCGCCAATGGGCAATGGGTGTGGTACGTGGGCGGCGATGTCGCCGAGGCCGATGGTGTAGCCCGAACCCCGGAGCAGCAAATTGCAGCCGTTAAAAAAGAACTCGGCACTTTGTTGCCCTGGATCGATCTGAGTCAGGTCGAGTGGGCGACCTTGCGGGTTGATCGCGCAGAACCGGCTCAATCCGGACTGGTGCGACCTGACAACGCCTACCTAAGCGTGCAGAACCGCCTTCTCGTTGGCTGGCCGACAAAACTGGCACTGGCGCCGGACTTTTCTGATCGGGTTCTGGCGGCATTGTCCTACGACGAAGTTCACCCGACGCCACAGCCGTCCCTGAGCGGCCTGCCAACACCACCACTGGCCATACCGGTCTGGGATGAATTGCTGCCATGAGCGTACAAACCCTTCACGGATTACACCGCCCACTGGGCAGCACCGGCCTGAGCGTTTCGCCGCTGGGCCTGGGCACCGTCAAACTGGGCCGGGATCAGGGCGTCAAATACCCCAATGGTTTCACCATTCCGGATGACATCCAGGTCCAAATGCTGTTGAAAATGGCCCGGGACATGGGCATCAACCTGATCGACACCGCTCCTGCCTATGGCAACAGTGAAGAGCGGCTGGGTCCGTTGCTGCGCGGCCAGCGTCAGGACTGGGTGATCGTCAGCAAAGTCGGCGAAGAGTTCGAGCAGGGTCAGTCGAGCCACGATTTCAGCGCCACGCACACGCGGATGTCGGTGGAGCGCAGCCTGAAACGTCTGGAGACAGATTTTATCGATCTGGTGCTGGTGCACTCCGACGGCGATGACCTGGCGATTCTCAACGACAGCGACGTTTACCAGACGCTGGCCGAGCTGAAACGTGAAGGCAAAATCCGTGGCTTCGGTTTTTCCGGTAAAACCGTCGAGGGAGGCCTACTGGCGTTGCGCGAAGGCGATTGCGCCATGGTCACTTACAACCTCAATGAACAAGGCGAAAAGCCAGTGCTGGACTACGCTGCTGCACACGGTAAAGGCATTCTCGTCAAGAAAGCTTTGGCCAGCGGCCATGTTTGCCTGCGTCCGGGCGTGGATGCAGTGCAGGCCAGTTTCGAACTGCTGTTTGAGCATCCGGGCGTAGCCAGTGCTATTGTCGGGACCATCAATCCGCTACATCTGGTCCATAACGTAGCCACTGCCGCTGCCGTGATTCGCCGTCCAGCCTGATGTAGGCGGCCGACCCCAACGCAAGAAGGAGCCGATATGCCGCGAACCCTGATTCGGAAGAATCCCAGTAACTTCAAAACCCTGCCGTTATATGTCGAAGCCACGCCCGAGGGCCTGAACTACCAAAGCATCGGCATGCCGCTGAATTTCACTCAGACCCTGCAACGCCGCCGCAAGATCGAAGTGGCCGACACCGAGCGCTTCTCCACGGAGCTGGCGAATCTCGGGGTCTCGGTACGCCTGACGCTGAACTGGCAAGGCCGGGACTATTGGGTGCTGGTGCGGCAACGGCGCCAGGACCGTGGTGACGTGGTGCTCAAGCTGATTTCCGGCTACGTGCCCGCCCACGAGCTGAATCTGCCGTTGCACACGGCGATCCAGGAAGTGGCCGAAGAATGCCTGATCGAAACGCCCCAAGGCTGGCTCAGCGGGCGTTTCAACGAGACCTGGCTGCCCGCACCTTACGCAGCAGCGCTGCACTACCGTGAAGCCATGCCCTTTCGCCTGAGCCCTTTGTCTGGCGCGGCACGCCCGGTGCGTTGCGGCAGCATGACCCTGATCGAACGCCCCCGGGCTTATGTGCATCTGCCCACCGCATCGTTACAGTTGATCTACGACATGCGTCTGGAAGTCCCCAAGGAAGCACGGCCCCTGAGCCTGTTCCATGTAGATGAATGCCTGGAAAACGATCAGTTGGTCGCCCGGCTGAACCGCAGCAAACCTGACTTGTATCTCATGCCCCTGGAAAACGGCATGCCGCTGCCGGAGCTTTACACTCTCAAGCGCGACAAGCTGACGGCTGCCGGTACTCGCGGCCTGTATCTGGCGGAGAGCTTTGCAGCGCAGGAAGGCTGGGTCGTGCGCGACGAGAGGATTCGCTGGAAGGACTGGCTACGCCAGCAAGGCATGACGCCACCGCCGAAAAAAACCGGCCTCAAACGCCTGACGGGCAAGGCCAAACAGCTGTTGCAGCTGGTGACGTTCAAGAACTGAAACACAGAATGGTTTCAAACACAACTGTGGGAAATTCTATGTTTGCCCGCAAGCTGATATGACGACGTGGGACCGGCTTTAGCCGGGAAGGCGGCATTCCAGACGATAAATATCGGGGGTTGCTCTGGCCTCTTCCCGGCTAAAGCCGGTCCCACGTCGTCGCACCAATATTGAGATCAGTCCTGTGGGAACGGCCCAGACCAAGCACCGCAGGTGGTATTCGCAACCTTAAATCCGTTACTGCCCGCGGATTTTCTCGACGATTGCGGTAGTCGAGCTGTTTTCCACCAGCCCCAGCACCCGCACTTCTCCGCCATAGGCCTGGACGATATCGGCGCCGACCACTTGATCAATACCGTAATCCCCGCCTTTCACGAGTACATCCGGCTTTACGTGGCCAAGCAGGTTTTCCGGCGTGCCTTCCGGGAAGCTGATCACCCAGTCCACAGCCCCCAGACCAGCCAGCACCGCCATACGACGGTCAACGCTGTTGATCGGTCGGCCAGGGCCTTTCAGACGGCTGACGGATGCGTCGTCGTTGACCGCCACGATCAGGCGATCCCCTTGAGCACGCGCCTGTTCCAGGTAAGTCACATGACCGGCATGCAGAATGTCGAAGCAGCCGTTGGTGAATACGATTTTTTCTTTGTGGGCACGGGCGTCATCAATGGCCAGAAGTAGCTGCTCAAGCGTCAATACACCGCGCTCGGAACCTTCTTCACGCTGAATGGCGCGGCGCAGTTCCGGCGCGCTGATGGCCGCCGTACCCAGCTTGCCCACCACGATGCCGGCGGCCAGATTCGCCAAAGCCACTGCATGGGGCAGGTCTTCACCGGCAGCCAGGGCAGCGGCAAGCGTGGAAATAACGGTGTCGCCAGCGCCGGTCACGTCAAAGACTTCCCGGGCGCGGGCAGGCAGATGCAGAGCCGGATGACCCGGGCGCAACAAGGTCATGCCGTGTTCGCCACGGGTTACCAGCAAGGCCCCCAGCTCCAGCTCACTCATCAGTTGCGCGCCCTTGGCGACCAACTCGGCTTCATCGACACAATGGCCCACGATAGCTTCGAACTCGCTCAAATTAGGCGTGATAACACTGGCGCCGCGATAGATCGCGAAATCCTTGCCTTTGGGATCAGCCAGGACCGGGATTCCGCGCTCACGAGCGGCATTGATCAGCACCTGATGGTTTTTCAGGGCGCCTTTGCCGTAGTCAGACAGGACCAGCACCTTGATGCCGTCGAGCAATGCGTCGACTTCAAGGGCCAGGGCTTGAGCGTCCGTGGCAAACGGCTCTTCGAAATCAATGCGCAGCAGTTGCTGATGGCGGCTCATGACCCGCAATTTAACGATGGTAGGCTGATGCGCAATACGCTGAAAACGCGCCCGCACGCCCGCAGCCTTGAGGCTGTTGGCAAGGCTTTCGGCTGCTTCATCTTCACCCGTGACACCCACCAGCGATGCAGGCGCACCGAGGGCGGCAATGTTCAAGGCAACGTTGGCGGCACCGCCTGGACGGTCCTCGATCTGCTCCACCTTGACCACAGGCACAGGTGCTTCCGGCGAAATCCTTGAGGTGCCGCCATGCCAATAGCGGTCGAGCATGACATCGCCCACTACCAAGACTGGTGCTTGATCGAAACGCGGCAAGGACAACTTCATCGAACAACCCGTAACTAGAATGAACAGGGGCGGAATCTTAGCACAGGGTTTGGGAAGGCTTGGATCGCAAATAAATCCTGATGAGGCGGTACCGTCGAAAAGGTGATGACGACGTGGGACCGGCTTTAGCCGGGAAGAGGCAGGCTGGTCCAACGCATGTGTTGCGTCAGTAGCTCAGTCTTCCCGGCTAAAGCCGGTCCCACAGGATTTCATCGCCGCACCATCTGGAGCCTCAAGCCCTCAGATCGCCCCAACAGGCGCTGGCTCGTCCAGGCCCATGGCATGCAGGCGCGAGTAATAGCCGTTCTGGGCCAGTAACTGAGCGTGAGTGCCACGCTCAACAATACGACCGCCGTCCATGACCAGAATCAGGTCAGCCTTCTCGATGGTCGACAGGCGGTGAGCGATAACCAGCGTAGTGCGCCCGTGCATGGCGTTGTCCAGCGCCGCCTGAATGTGGCGCTCGGACTCGGTATCCAGTGCCGAAGTCGCTTCATCGAGGATCAGCACCGGCGAGTTCTTCAGCAAAGCTCGGGCGATTGCCAGGCGCTGGCGTTGACCGCCTGACAGCAGCACACCGTTTTCACCAACCTGAGTATCCAGGCCTTCGGGCAGTTGCTCGATGAACTCCTTGGCGTAGGCATCTGCCGCAGCCGCCTCAATGTCTGCTCGCGGCGCTCCCGCCAGGTCGCCGTAAGCGATGTTATTGGCGACGCTGTCATTGAACAGCGTGACACTCTGGGTGACCTGGGAAATATGCCGACGCAAATTACGCAGCCGATAATCGCTGATCTCCACGCCATCCAGCAGAATTTCGCCGATAGAGTGCTGATAAAACCGCGGCAGCAAACTGGCAAGGGTGGACTTGCCACTGCCCGAGCGACCGACCAGGGCAACCATCTGCCCCGGTGCAACGGAGAAGCTGATGTCGTTCAACACCTGCCGTTCGGTACCCGGATAAGTGAAACTGAGGTTTTTCACTTCAAGGTGGCCGCTGACCCGATCGCGCTCGACAGTACCGGTATCCACTTCCGGCTCCACGTCCAGCTGTTCGAAGATGCTCTCGGCACCAGCAACACCCTTTTGAATGGTGGAGCTGACTTCCGACAGCTGGCGAATAGGCTTGGGAAGCAGGCTGGCTGCCGTGATGTAGGCCACCAGATCACCGGCCGTCGCATCACCGCGCAGATACAGCACCAGAAACATCAGCACAGCCATGGCGGTGTAGATCACCAGTTGCAGCATGGGCGTGTAGAGCGCGCCGGTCTTGGTCATGCGCAGCTGTTTTTTGGTGTTGCTGGTACTGGCTGCGCCGAAGCGCTCTTCCTCGTACTGCTCGCCACCAAAGCTGCGAACCACGCGGTAGTTCTGAATGGTCTCGGAGGCCACGTGGGTCACATCACCCATGGCGACCTGAATCTTCTTGCTCTGCTTGCGGAATTTCTTGCTGGCGCTGCCCACCATGGTCGCGATCAACGGCAGGATGGCCAGCATGACCAGAGTCAGCTGCCAGTTCATCCACAGCAGATAGGCGAAGAGAAACACGATGGTCAAGCCTTCGCGGATCACGACTTTGATCGCATCCGTGGCAGCACCGGTGACCATTGTGACGTTGAAGGTGATGCGTGAAATCAGGTGCCCGGAATTATGGGTATCGAAATAGCGATTGGGCAGAACCAGCAACTTGTTGAACAGCTCAACACGCAGATCGTGAACCAGCCCGAGGGAAACCTTGGCCAGGAAGTAATTACCCAGAAAGGAGCCAAGGCCCTGCCAGGCGGCAATCAGGACGATCAGTAACGGCACAGCCTGCAACAGTTGCAGATCACGCAGGTAAGGCACGTTAGGAAAAAGCACCGCTTCCGGATTGCTCAAGCCATCCACAAAGTATTTGAGGATCCCCGCCAGCATCGGCTGGGTTGAAGCAAAGATAACGAAGCCCAGGATACTGACCAGGAATATCCCTACATACGGACGCACATAGGACAACAAGCGAAAGTAGATTTTCATGCTTGATGGGCTGGACGATTCGGAGGATGTCATGAGAATCCGTCAGGTATAAAAAGAGGCCGAATTGTATCACAAGCGCTTTTCGCTACCGTCTGCTGCGGTAACATAGGCCGCTTTTCAGGCCCTTGGGCGAAGAATCCGGAGTATCGATGCAAGCGCTTGATCATGCACATTACCTAGGCCTGGTGGAGGGCGCTCACGTCCTCGAAGCCGACGCCACGGGTGATAAAGTCCTGCGATTGGCCGATGGATCCATGCTGAAACTGTTTCGACGCAAACGGCTGATCAGCTCAGCTGCCTGGTATCCCTACGCTCAGCGCTTCGCGGATAACTGCGAGACCCTGGCCCAGCGCGCCATCCCGTGCCCTAAAGTCATAAAGGTTTTCCGGGTGAAGCAGATCGAACGTGATGCCGTGCATTACTCACCACTGCCAGGCCAGACGCTCAGACAGGTGATGGAAGAAGCAAGCAGCAACGATGTACTGCGCGCCCAACTGGGGAGCTTCATCGCTGAACTGCATGAAAAAGGGATCTACTTTCGCTCTGCGCATCTGGGCAACGTCATCCTCACCCCGGACGGCGCCTTGGGTCTGATCGACATATCCGACATGAAAACCTCCCGCCGCCCCCTGCGCAAAAGCCTGCGCCTGCGCAACTTCAAGCACATGCTGCGTTACGAGCAGGATCGCCAATGGCTGATCGGTGGTAACAACCCGGCTTTTATCAACGGCTACCTGAACGCCCAAAGCCTGTGTGCGGCGGAAGAACTGACCGTAGCGATGGGGTGAAGGATCATCGCGCAGTCTTCTGTAGGAGTGCGCTTGCCCGCGATAGCGTCAGGTCAGGATAAATATTTTCCGACTGTCACAACGAATCGCGGGCAAGCGCCCTCCTACAGGGTGTCGGATTTTAGGTCACACATCGAATCAATAAAATGGCCCTTCAAGGGCCATTTTTTATCACTGCAATTGAAGCCTGCGCTCACGCACCACCCGGCCATATATCAGCACAGCGGGCAGCAGCACCAGCAACCAGAGTTCATCCGGGTTGCCCACCAGCTTGCTGCCGTCGAAGTTGAGCATCACCAGCGCTGCCGCCAGGTACCAGCCCCAGCCATCGCGCAGCCGCACGGCGTGCCAGAGCGTCAAAGCCATGACGGCGATGAACAGCACCAGCGAGATACCGCCCGTGTACAAACCCATCGCCACAAAAATGTTGTGCGGATGCTGAATCGCAATGCCGCCGGTCAGGGTCTTGCTGGTCACAAAATCGACACCGCAACCCAGCAGCCAACCGCAGTTACGCCACTCGCCGGTCATGATCTCGAACAGTTCGACACGATAGGAATCGCCCCGAGCAAACAGCAACTGCACCCACTGCTCGTGTCGGCACAGCCACAGGGTCACACCCGCGCACACCACGATAACTACCAGCGCCAGCAGCCCGCGCATGCGGTATCGGTAAACGATGTTGAGCGCCCACAGTCCGGCCAGAAAAACAGCGCCCACCAGCCCGGTACGGGTTTGCATGACCAACGCCACCGCGATCAGGGTCAGCGCCATCGCGCAGCCCGTTTCGATCCAGCGCTTCTCCCTGCTCCACACCGGCATCGCCCGACCAAGGGCGCAGACCAGCCAGATGCTGGCGTAAATCACGTTATCCAGTCGCCCGGTCAGAATGGCCACCCGCTGCCCAAAGACGAACTGCCCAGTCATCCAGCTGTGAATACTGGACGCAAAAATATACAGGCAGATGATCCAGAACTGCCCGCGAACAAACCGACTACTGTTGAAAAACTCAATGTTGGTCAGCCCGGCGATGACAAATACGAACAGGCCTACATAGGCGACGTGTTTGTAAAACTGAAAATCCCCCGAGTAAACGGCGGGCACCAGAAACCACACAATGAACACTAGCCAGGTCCAACCCAGCGCGCCGCTGAACATACCGGCTGCGCGGCTGCGGATCAGGAAGAACAGCCCCGGCAAAGCGATCAATGCGTAAAACAGGTTATTGGTGAGCTTGGCCGAATCCCAAAGGATGTAGCTCAAAATAAAGGCAACCAAAGCTCCGCTGAAATAAGCAGCGATCTTGCCCGAGTCTGTGTACAGCTTGTCAGCCAACATTACTGAATGCCCAACCTATGATTACCCCGACAACCAGCACCGCGAGCAATTTAATGCGATCACGAACCTTACGCCGCTGCTTGTCAACGCGTTCCTGAGGGACCTCGACATGGTTGCCGAAGCCGGTGTGCAAGACCGCGTCGTTTTCCAGAATCAACGCGTAACGGTTTTGCGCTGCATAAATACCCGACAGCTTCTTTTCGCCGCTGTGTGCGGCATAGGGGGCATGTTCTTTATAGTCAGCCAGCCGGCGCAGGCCAGGATTGAATGAAAAACCCTGCCACTCGGCCTTGTGCGAGCCCAGTTTATAGAAGGCGATGCCCTGCACGACTTCCCGGGCATTGAGGTACACGTAAGGGCTGTGCACCCGAAGGTCATGGTTGTAGCTGCGCAGCCAGACTTGCAAAGCCTGAGGGTCGTTTTCCAGCAGGGTCATCGACTCTTCGACGAAGCCCGGGCGGTAGAAATCCCAGTCATCCTCGCAGTGAAACACCCATGACGTTTCGATCAGCGCATAGGCGGCATCCACCGAGCGCATCTGTCCGAGTTTCGGGTTGTTGATGATGAAGCGGGTAAACGGCCGCCAGTGCTCGGGGATGCAAGCTTCAACCTGGGCATCCCCGGAGTCTTCGGTGATCAAGACGGCGCGAATGGGTGCGGTGTTGTATCGGTCAAACGTTTCAAGCGTGCGCGTCAACAGATCAAACCGTCCGCAACTGGTGACCACCAGCGTTATCTCGCTACTTTCGCTGAACTGCATCATTTGTACTCAATCATTGAAATTTCAAAGGCGATTACAGCCCCAACCGAGACATCACGCGGCCAAGCCAGCTCATCACCGGCTTGGCCCGCAAGGGCGGACGCATTTCTTCAACAATGGCCTTGCCTAGTGCGTGAAACGTAAAACGTTGTTCAACCAGCGCCTGGCCGTTACGGGCAATATCCCGGGCCAGATTCTCGTCATTACGCAACTGCGCCAGCTTGGCCTGCAAGCTGGGTATGTCTTGATACAGGACGATGTTGTGCATGTCGACAAAACCCAACGCCCGGTTTTCTTCGGCGCCCTGATCATAGGCCAACAGCACACAACCGCAGGCCATGGCTTCGAAGTTCTTGATCATGTACTCGCCCATGCCCACATCGGCACTGACGAAAAAGCGAATCCGGTTCAGGGTCTGGCAATACTCTTCGCCGGACTTGGTGCGGGTCACTACCAGATTCTCAACCCGGCCCAGTTCATCCAGCAGCGCCTTGCGGCCGCTATAAGCCACACTGTTGGTGCTGCCCACGAATGCTAGCTCGATATCGCGCTCACGATCCTCGCCTTGCAGCAGGCTCTGGTCATAGCCCTTGGGCACAAAGACCGCATCGAAGCCTTCTTGACGCAGACGCTCGCTGACCATGAATCCGGAGCAGATCACCCGCGCCCATGGCAGCTTGCGGTAATAAGCGCTGAATTCGCCGGTGTATTTGCAAGGGATGTAATTCTGATAGGCATCGTGTTCGAGGATCACCAGATTGGGGACGGTGCGAATAAAGCCAACCTGACGGATTTCATGCTTGAAACGCAGAAAGAAGACGATCCGGTCGTACTGGGTGACGTCCACTTCGCGACGGAAATAACCTCGCAGGTTGCGCTGCTCGGCAGACGTCAACCAACGGGTTTCGCACTCGCAATGGGCGGCGATGCCTTCATACAAACGATCCAGAATGGCACGTTGTTCTTTCTGAACCAGAAATAGGACTTTCATTATTTTCCTTGCAGTACCGCAGCCTGCTGAATCAAATCTCTCGACGCCAGAACAGTTCGTGTCGGCGAACCGCCTTTCTGAAGAACTCGTTTTCGCCCTCTGCCGGCCAGCGCCGCCCTGCCAACCTGCGCTGTAGCCAGCGACGTATTCGGCGTTTGAATGGCATGGGTGGCTGCAGGTCATGCATCATGCCCAGCGCCATGGCCTTGTCGCGCTGCTGATCAACTGTCAGACCGAGGCTGTAGGGCGTCAGTTGCAGCGATGAATCGAACACCGGCGGCAAACCGATTCCGTCATACGCATTACCCATCGGCCAGCGATCATTGTCGTGCAGGTGGTTCGCGTAACCGAGTACTACTTCCGGCCGCCATTCGAGGCCTTGCAGCGCCTCGATCACCGCCGCCTGAGCACAGATATGGTCAGGGTGCGGATCAATCGCCGGATGGGGCATGACCAATACCTGCGGCCGAGCTTGAAGCAGCAACGCCCGTAAATCGGCCAGCAGATTGTTCCAGGTCGGCGCACCGTCCTGATCGCCGGGCAAGTTCATGGCATTGAACTGCCTGAACAGGCGGGTATCGAGTAGATCAGCTTCACGAGAGGCAATGGGCTGATCGGGCGCGGCTTGCATGGCGGGCAACTGCAGGCAGAAATACCCCAGTTGCACGCACTGCGCCTCCGGCACGCCACCCCAACGAGGTACGGCGATGCTATCCCAGGCGCGCAGGCGACCCTTGATGCGCGCGGCCTCGGCGCGATCCATGCCCATGGCTTGATAGTGTTCGGCTTCGATTTCGCCAGCGGTCAGGGTCACGACCCACGTATCAGCAGCCTGACTGTACAGCCCGAAAGCCGCCAGCTCTGCGTCGTCCGCGTGGGGTGCGATGACCATGACTCGTTGCTGGCGGGCATCCGGCTGACGGAAAAGCCACAATCTCGGCGTACCGTTAATGGCGCAGAAACGGCCATTGAGTCGCAACGTGCCCGCAGCTAGAGAAGGGCCAAGGCCAGTCAGATTCAGATAGCGCAAACCATCGACGCCACGTTCGAAGGTCTGCCGATCGCTGACACCCTCACCGGCCAACTCGACAACCGGGTCGAAAAAACGGCCCAGCCAGGAGGCACGGACTTTCACCGCGAGAATCAGAGTTTCATCGCCGGCCCATTGCAGTGGGGTATCGCAGCGCAAGTGGCGGCCTTCCAGGCGCACGCCCGGGACCTCGGCGTCCGCCGCGAAGTTATATTGATAATCGTCTTTCGGGGAATAGAACAGGTGGTCGGCGAACCAGGCTTCGTGAGCGACCCAACCAACCACCGCCAACAGGATCGGCAGCCACCACGCGACGCAAACGCCCACCACAATCAGCAGGAGCAGGCCAACCAGCAGCGCCACCCGCTTGTTCCGGCGATGGCGCTTGAGCAACTGCTGCTTGCGGCTCAAATCTGAAACACCGGCACAGGGTTGCACCAACGGTCCTTGTACTCGCGATCCGCGCGTCCAAAAGAGAAACGCAACGGTTTGCCAAGGTTGCGTGCATCTTCCCAGGCGCTTTGGGTGTTGATGAAGCTGAGCACGCTGCCGGGGCTGAAATCCCGGGTCTCGGGATCAACGCCACCGTTAACGTACTCGACGCTGATCCATAGCGGCGACTCCGCGCGATAGACCAACTGAATCGCAATCGGCGCGTCATTGAGGAATACCACCGAGCCGATCAGCAAATCCCGCAGCAGCTCAATCACCTCAGCCATGTGCTCGGCACCTGTGGCGGCAAAGCCCCAGCGGCGCAGGAAAAGATCGCAGTACATGCGGGCCAGCTCGACGCTGGTGAAATCAGTCACCGGGCGAACGATGCCGCCCGCCTCTTCCAGCAAACGCAACTCGCGCCGCTGGTTGTAGCGAAACTTCTTCGACAGTTCTTCCGGGGTGCGCGCCATGGCCAGGGACTCGACTTGCGGCTTGAAGGTGCTGATGCGTCCTTCATTGAGCGACGACAGGTAACGGCCGCGATGGCGAACCGGCACCTGAACATCGGCAGCAATCGGCAAAATCAACTCCGCATTACCCAAATCAAATAAACCTTTCTTGCCGGCGCTTTTCAGCACGTCCTTGGACAATGCCAACGAGCGCCCCCACGTGGCAACCGCGGCCTTGAGTTCGCCGTCCTGTTCCCAGCCCAGGTAACGAACGGGGATCTGCGCCAGATGCGCCAGACGTTCGACCACCATCGGGTGAGTCGCCACGCTACCGCCATAACGCTGCCATGTTGTCTGGTAGGTTGGGGCATCGATCGGTGTCCAGCCACGCTCACGCCAGCCTTGAAATCTGTTGAGCATCAAGACTCCACAATCAGGCTGGTGACTTGCGGCAGACGCCAGAACACATCGCGCACCGCCTGATCCGAAAACCGCTCTTGCAAGCGCAACAGCATCAGCTCGGCACAGGCCAGGCGCTGCTCATCGTCCAGATTCGCCAGATGAATCAGCCCGTGAGCCAGGCGCTCGTCATCGGCGAAGGGAAACAAAACGCCCACGCCCTCAACGACTTCCTTCGCCCCGCCACAGGCCGTCGCCAACACCGGCACGCCGGCGACCATGGCTTCCAGCAGCACCATGCCGAACGGTTCGTGATCGGAGCTCAAGGCGAATACATCGAATGCTTTGTAATATAGGCTCGCTTGGGCAACTTGCCCAAGAAACAGCACCTGCGAACCGATCCCCAACTCCAGGGCCAGCGCTTTGAGTTGTGGCTCAAGTCGGCCTTTGCCGAGAATCGCCAACTGGCTGTTCTGCGGCAGGCTTGGCAAAGCCTTGGCAAAACCGCGCAGCAGGGTCGTCTGATCCTTGTCGGGATGCAGCCGCCCTACGTTACCGACAATAAACGCCGACGCCGACAGTCCCAGTTCGATGCGCGCCTGTTCAGCAGTGAGCTGGCTGGCTTGCAACTGCGGGATATCGATGCGGTTGTACAGCGTTTGTATCCGCCCGGTTGGCCAGTTCGGCAGACTCTTGCGCATGTCATCGCGCACGGCATCCGATACGCCCAGCAGACTCAGACGCCTGCGGAACAGATGTGCAAAGAGTTTGCGGGTACGCCGTTGATAGTCGCCAAACGCATGGTGCACGCCGATGACTGGCAAACCGGTGGCCAGCAGGGCGATGTACACCGGTTTGAAGCGGTGAGCGATGCAGAAACTGAAATTGCGGGACGCCGCGATCTTGCGCAGATCGCGAATAGCACCGAGCTTCAAGCCCCGAACCGAGGCCGAGCTGCGCTCTAGAAACAGCACTTCATCGGATGCGCATCCGGCTGCCACCTCGGCATCGGCCGCGCCGGTCAGGAATACCGTGGTGACACGATACCCCTTGCCGACGAACAGACTGGCGTACTGCCGGGCACAGTCCAGAAACGGACCGTCATAGCCGTGGCAAAACTGCAGCACATGGCGCTCAGCCGAGCGTGTCATAGGTTTCCACGCCGTCTTTGACCACCAGAATGTCTTCCATGATCAGGTACTCGAGGTCCGAGCCGAAGAACATGTTCAGGGCATCCGTTGGCGAGCAGATCATCGGCTCGCCACGGCGGTTCAGCGATGTATTGAGCGACACGCCGTTGCCGGTGAGGTTTTCCAGCGCTTTCATCATGTCGTAGTAACGCGGGTTGTATTCGCGCTTGAGCACCTGGGCGCGAGACGTACCGTCCTCATGAACGACTTCCGGTACGCGGGTTTTCCACTCTTCAGCCACTTCAAAGGTGAAGGTCATGAAGGGTGCCGGGTGATCGATCTTGATCATCTGCGGCGCAACGGTGTCGAGCATCGACGGGCAGAAAGGCCTCCAGCGCTCGCGGAACTTGATCTGATGATTGATACGGTCAGCCACGCCCGCCACGCTTGGGCAACCGATGATCGAGCGACCACCCAATGCACGCGGACCGAACTCCATGCGCCCCTGGAACCAGGCCACAGGATTGCCCGCGACCATGATTTGCGCGATGCGCTCCGGGGTGTTTTCGATCTGACGCCAGACCGGCTTGCTCGGGTGACGGGCACAGGCCGCGATCACGTCTTCGTTGCTGTAGGACGGGCCGAGATAGACGTGCTCCATCTTCTCGACCGGCACGCCACGGGCATGGGACACATAGGCCGCAGCGCCCACCGCAGTACCGGCGTCGCCGGAAGCTGGCTGAACGAACAGCTCTTTGACTTCCGGACGGGCGATGATTTTCTGGTTCAGCTTGACGTTCAGCGCACAGCCGCCCGCGAAAGCGATCTTGCCAGTTTCCTTGAGGATGTCGCCCAGATAATGATCCATCATCTGCAACGCCAGCTTCTCGAACAGCGCCTGCATGCTCGCCGCGTAGTGGATGTACGGCTCGTCGGCGATGTCGCCTTCGCGCTTCGGACCCAGCCACTCGATCAGCTTCGGCGAGAAGTAGAAACCCTTGCCCTTCTCTTTATAACGACGCAGGCCAATCACGTTGGCCAGTTCGGTGTTGATCACCAGTTCGCCGTTTTCGAAGGTCGCCAGACGCGAGAAATCGTACTTGCTGGCATCGCCATACGGCGCCATGCCCATGACCTTGAATTCACCGTCGAGCATCTCGAAGCCGAGGAATTCAGTGATCGCGCCATACAAGCCGCCCAGGGAATCCGGGTCGAAGAATTCTTTGATCTTGTGGATCTTGCCGTTTTCGCCGTAACCAAAGAAGGTCGTGGCGTACTCGCCCTTGCCGTCGATGCCCAGAATCGCGGTTTTCTCTTTGAAACCGGAGCAGTGGTAAGCGCTGGAAGCGTGAGCCAAATGGTGCTCGACCGGCTCGATCTTGATCTTCTTCGGATCAAAGCCCAATTGCTCCAGGCACCAGACGATCTTGTTGCGATAGCGTTTGTAACGACGGTTGCCCATCAGCAGCGCATCAAGCGCACGATCCGGGGCGTACCAATAACGCTTGGCATAGTGCCAGCGCGCCTTGCCGAACAAGCTGATCGGCGCGAACGGAATCGCCACCACATCAACGTCCGAAGGCTTGATGCCAGCCTGCTCAAGACAGAACTTCGCCGACTCGTAGGGCATGCGGTTCTTTGCATGTTTATCGCGAACGAAGCGCTCTTCTTCCGCGGCCGCTACCAGCTTGCCGTCGATGTACAAAGCTGCGGAAGGATCATGGCTAAGGGCGCCGGACAGGCCAAGGATCGTCAATGCCACTAGGGTCTAGCCTCTTTAGTCTGCATGCAGGCGGCAAGCGCCTGAGAAAATGTGTGCCCTCGCAGCGGGCGAGGATCAGCTAAAGCGCGGGATTATAGCGTAATGGCGGGGGGATTTGCTTGCCATTGAGGTCAGTGGTTCGAGCACGCAATCAGGACGAGGCCAAAACCAAGTCCTGATTGAGTCTGCCGGTTTAGGTCCTCTTAGCCTTCACGTTTTTTTCACGTTCAGTGGCTTTGCGCTCGTTGAGAAAGATCTCCTTCGGCATCGTGAAGCCCCGCAGCTTGAGCAGCGCCAGCGGCCCCGCGCCCATTTCGGTGCGCAGGTGCCAGTTCAGATCCTGGCCGTCGGGGGCTTTGATGACGAGGTGGTAGCGGCTTTCGCCGTCGTCGAGCAGGGTGACTTTGGCGTTTTCCAGCAGCCGGATCAGGCCCCAGGTGCCTTGATAGTCGCCGTACAGGCGTTCACCGGTGTAGACGCTGGTCCAGCGCAGTTGCGCGCCGGGGTAGTCGCTGCGGCCGGGCCAGTCGAAGCGTTGCCACTTTTCCCGCTGGTTGAAGTAGTGATGGGTTACGCCGTTAACGGTGAAGGTGGTGTCGATGATTTCCGCCACGGCCTTGCCTTGCAGGTCGAAGCTCAGGCCCAGGCCGCCGTCGGTGTAGAGCACGTCGGCCAGATGGCTGAGTTGGTTGATGGCGGTGAGAAATTGCGGGTTCAGGCGCAGGCCCTGGCTGTTTTGCGTATCCGCCACCCACTGGCTGCCTTCCTTGCGCAGGATCCCGGCCAATTGAGTCTGCAAGAATTGTTCGATGTGCCCGGAGTTGGCGCGGATCATCTGCCCGAGCATGGGCAGCGAGACGTCGCTGTCAGTGGCGGCAAACGGATAACGCCCGGTGAAGGCCTTGTCCCATTCGTTGACCACTGCCCGCTGCCACTGTTTATTCAGGCTCGCCGCCGAGGGCTGCAGGATTTTTTGCCAGGCCTGATCCAGCGGCTGCACAAACAAAGTATTGCCCACCGAACCCCATTCGGCACCCAGGCTGGCGGCAATCAAGCGGCCGTAAGCCTGGGTGTCGGTCAAGTCAACGCTGTTGCCCTGGAACACGGTCTGCGCCATGGCCTGGGTCATTTCCTGCGGATTGGGGGCGTTGCTGATTTGTTGCAGCTTCAAACGCACCCGAGTAACGCGAGTGAGGAAGGCTTGCAGGCTGAGTTGTTCATCGCCTCGCGTGTCTTCCTGAGCTTTGCCGAGCAGCGCCAGTAACGGGCCGAAAGTGGCATCCAGCGGGCCGCTGGGACCGAGACCCAATTGATCAATGGCTGGCGTGACGTCCTTTTTGATCAACTGCTGCGCCGACTGAATTAACGTATCTGCCAGCGCCTGACCACGAGTACCCGCCTGCCCTTGCCACGCCAAGGTGTTCATCAGCGCGATGACGGGCGACTGACGCACGTCGCTCATCAAGGTCATCTGGTCGATCACATCGGCCAGGCTGTAAGGCCGCTGCCAGCGCAGATTATTGAGAAAGGCCAGCCAGGCGCTGCTGTAGTCCCGAAAGTAACGTTCGGTGAGGCGTTGTTTGAGCACGTCCGGGGTCAGCTCGGCGGCGATGTCGGTGTGGCTGTCGCTGAGTACCCAGTCGATTTCCTCGCGGCGCGCTTCAGCGATTTCATCGATGGCCTGCCGTACCTGACCTTCCCAGGCTTGCCGGGTAAATACGCCGGGCACTTCTTTGCTCGAAGCCAGCAGCGATAAGGCGTCGGTGTCACCTACCATGTCATGCAGGCTCAGATCCGGGGCTGTATTGGCGGCGGCCTCCAGCACCTTTTTGTACAGGCTGGCTTCGGCGTTGCGCTGGCCCAATTGGCTGAGCAATACCCGACGCGCTTGGGCGATCAGCGTCGGGTCGGCCTCGATGCGCCATTCCGGATGCGAAGTCAGCTGTTCGCTGTAGAACTTCCACAACCCGGGCGACAGGCCTTGCCACAAACCCGGAGTGATACCGGCACGAGTCGGTTCCGCCTCGGCCAATGCCTTGACCAGAAACGCTGCATCGACTTTTTCCGGCCGCGCCATCATCAAATAGGCTTTGAGTTGCTGATAAGCGTCTTGAGCGCGGCTGGCCCGTTCCGGGCTGTCGGCTGGCAACCTAGTCAGTGCAGTGAGCTGGCGCTGCAGATTGGCGGCGGCCGGGTCGATCATCAGGCGTTGATTGGCTTCGACATACCGGGGCCATAACGCATCGAGCAGGGCCTGATTCTGACTCAGGCCAAAACGCAGATGCCAAGGCACGCCATGCTCGGCGCGATAATCCAACCGACCCAGTTCGCGCATGAGTTCGTTGAGTGCTTTGAATTGTTCGTCGTTGCTGCCGGTTTGCTGCGCTGCGGCCAAAGCGGTTTGTACTTGGATGATGAGCGCACGGTTGCTGACGAAGGACAGCGCCATGCCAGCGGCGAACAGCAGTGCTATCCCCATCGAGGCAAAATACGCCACCCTTGAGCCATGCCAACCCAAGGCCCGTCCACGCTCTTGGGTATCACCCAAAACTCCCGACCAAGCCTCATCCAGGTGCATTGCATGCGGCATTCCGTGAACGACACCCGCGTCCAACGCAAGACTGAACCACAGCCCACGTAGCGGCGTAAATCGAGTGAACGTACCTAGCAACGGGGTCAACGCCTGCCGCCAGCGGGCAATGCCTTCAGTTTGAAGAACGTATGAAAGCCGCCACAAGAAGTCGTGGCTCATGGTTTCCTGTACCTGTGCAATGCCCAGCTCACGCAACGGCTGGACTAACCGTTGTAGGGATTCTTCGATCTGCTCCGTCGTGATGTCTGTCGGCAACAGAGAGCCAACCGCTTCCACAGCGCGACCCAATTGCGGCCATTCACTGTCACAGACCTGCCACAGATGCAGGGGCGCTTGCCAGCGCAAGGCCCGAGCTAGGTGCTGAAGGTGCCGGGTACCCGCACTCATGACCTTAGCGTCATCGCGCTCGGCGGCCGTCAGCGCCCAGACGATTCCGTCCAGTGGTCGCCAGCGGCGCAATTTCAGCAGTGACTCGACCCCGCTGCCGGGCAGCTCACTTGTCACGCTGCCACCCCATAACAGCAATGTGCCGTGCCCTTCGAGCCAACGCTGCTCCACCAAGCCGGGAACCACTGCTGCAACTTGCTCGGCTTCACCAACGATCCATAACAGGCGCACTTTGCGACGCCAAAACAAACCGTATTGTTCACGCAAGTGAGTTTTAATAGCCGCGACGCTCTGGAGGAGATCCGCACCTGATACGGGTGATGACGATGCTGTCGCAGGTAGAATTCCAGGCCCTGTATTCGGCTGGCGATAAGCCGAAGTTCCCATACGTCCCCACAAGAATGAGCAGCAGCCTAGCAGCACCGACAGCACAACCAGGGTCAACACGCTTCCCCATAGCCAAGTGGTTTGCCGATCGCTGCCGTCTCGAATCCCCAACCATTCAGGTGACAGCCAAAGCATTGCACACCCGCCCACACCGACCAGCAACAGCACGCTGGCCATCACTCCCAACCCCACAGAACCTCGAAACTGCATCTCGTATCCCTACTCTGAAAGCGGTGGCACTGGCATCAATACCGTGCTCCAAAGCCCCGCTTCGGCGGAGCTGTCACCACTGCAAATGAATTGCGGCCCAGCGCCGCGCTCAATCGTCTGCGTGGCGGCGGCAATCGCCAGCCACGGTGATGCTCTGCCCGGCTGCCCCAGCAAAGCATCCAGATGACAAAGCCCTTGGTCGGACTTGGCAGGCAGGCCAACCTCGTTCAGCACGGTATTAATGGCTGCTTCACGCTGCGTGCCGACGCCTACTCTCCACGTCTGCTCAATGAGTTGTGCCGACACTGGCACCCAGTCCAGCGACTGCCGCACCGCGCAGAGCAACGCTTCGTTACTCAGCTCGCGCTCCTGCTCCGGGCGATGCAGGTAAGCAATTGGTGCCAAATTTCTTTGCGTCAGTCGATTACCAAACAGCAACCCGACTGCAGCTTCGCCAGTGCCATCTAGCGGCGAAGGTTCAATCTGCAAGGCAACCACCAGTAGCAGTGCTTGATCGCTAATGCGCTGATCAAGCCACTGATCGACGACGGCTAGCCCACTCCCCTCAATGGCAATAGCGGTCTGGCGAATCCCGGACGCGGCCCACGCCTGCTGCCAGGCGCGTTGCCAAAGATCGGCAGGCGTGCCGCAATCGACCTCCAACAAAAGAGCCAGAGGATTGTTTTCCGGCACTTGCTTCAAAGAGGAAGCGAGGTCGGCGAGAACCCGCGTCAACGCCTCCAGTAAAACGGCTTCGGCCTCATCGGCGTCGCTTGCCAGGCGGCTGTGGCGAACGGCAACAGCGCCTTCCCTGGAGGGTTGCGCCTTGAACGCGGTGGTACCACAGAGCAAAGCATCCAGCTGCGCGGAACCATTCAAGTCATCCGGCTTACGCAAGGCGGTGTACAGACTTGCACTCAATACCTGTTGCGAGCGCCGACCCACGCGGATGCGTTGTAGCCAATCCGCCTCACGGGCCTCGTCCCAACCATCGGCGGCACGGTGCTGCCCGAAGAACAGCAACCCACGAACAAAAACCAGCGCGCCCCACCCCAACAGCGGCACACCCAAGGCCAAGACCCAAAAGTACTGCGACTGTTGTTGCAGCGCTTGGCCTCCGAACATCAGCGTCGTAGCGGTTCCAGCCAGTAAAAACAGCAGAAGCAAAGCCAGCCACAGCCACAGACGCGGCCGCGCAGGCCGCATTGCCACAGGCGGGAGTTGATCCAGTTGCACCGCCATGATCAGCTTGCGCCCGCGTCTGGCAGTGACGAGATCAATGCACAGCCACACGCACAGCGATGGCCATTAAATGCGACCGGCACGCCATGGTCCTTGAACTTTGGGTGGCCCTCGGCAATTACCGTCGGCCCATGGATTGGAATCGGACAAATCACCGGGTCGCCCACGCGGGCGACGCCAATACCGAAGAACTTCATGACCTCGGAACCCGAGAGTACGCTGCCGCCGCTGGTGGTTTTGTCGCCAATGCGGATGATGCCTTTCATGTTTTGTTCCTCTTTTCAAATTGAGGGTATTAAGCGCCCGCCTTCGCTGAAGGCGAGAGCTTGATCTCGTTGATATATGAATCGGCTTAGGCGTGGCCGACTCGCCGCACCAAGTCTTTTCATCGTGAAGTCAAAACTTTCACGCGAGCTCATTTAGGCCTACTGACAGTTTGCGAGCATGCGGCGACCATCACGAAGATCAATTACCGTATCGTGCGGACTTCGTTTATCACGACTGGCAAACAGGTAACGGTAGCGGTCATTCTCCAGCGCCACCGCGAAGCCTTCAGGTAGTTCGGCGTCGGGCAATTGGCGTAACGTACCGAGACTGTTTGAACCGTTGCTCTCGGGCCAAAGAGGAATATCAGAACCGCCAAAACACATCTTCATATCCGACCATCCGAACCCAGTAAGGAAGCCCCTTTCGTCAACAAGTGCACCTGCTACTGGCCCTCTAATGCGCCCGACGAATTCAAAACTATCTTTCTGTGAGGGCCCGTATCCACTTAGATTAAAAAGACGCTTTGCGCTCATGCCAAAAACTTGGTCCTTGTTTTTTGGCTGGAAATAGACGAAGTCCGGCACATCGGTGATGCGCTCGGTTTTACCTTGTCCGCGAAAATACACAACATCATTACCCACACGAGTAAGACGGAACTGAGTACTTCCATTCGTAATTAGTTCGCCCCCCTCCCGACACGACAGATCGGGATGCCCAGGCACTGGGCAGGTCGGATACAACAATTCAGTGGTGCCGCCATCAAGACCCTCAAATACCTTGCCCCCTAGGTAGATGCGCCGACCATCGCTCACCAGACTTCTGTAGTACGGGGCGTCGGCAGCAAGAAGTTTAAGTGTCGGCAATACATCTGGCCTTTTATCCACCTCACTTAACCCAACCTCGAATACTCGGCCATCATTAATTACAAATGGTCCTACAAACTCTATCTCACCAATAACCATGTCTGGCATTGGAGTATCGTCATAATAAATATGATCGCGGTCCCGAGCCCAATCCTGATATCCGTCGGCGTTCGTTGTATCGAATGGCTGAAAAGAAGCAGGGTCCGCTCCGTTAATGGGAGTAGTCCAGACAAATACCGTACGGCCGTCAGTTGAATAACCAGACTCGCCTAAAGGTCTTAAATCGGCCCCATGGGGCGTCAGCAGATAATATTTCCGCGTCTCATGCACCACATCGCGCTGAAACGCTTTTGGGAGTACGCAAGCCGGGATGGGTATTCCTACACCGGAGCCAACGCGCGGGCAGGCATAGGTTTCACTCTTCGAGTCAGTCATTAAATAACCGTTGCCGCCGATCTCGCCTAATCGGTCGCTTTTCATGTTGACGTTGTGTTTCCCGCAGCTTACGGTTTTCTCTGGATGCAATTCGTATATTTCCTGGCCCGCTTTTGCTTGCGGATACCATTTTTCGGTGCACTCATTCACCGTATAAGCGTGCACAGCAGAAGATGACGCCACTATCACTGCGCCCCATAAAATCCTGACAACTTGCCAATACTTCATCCCAGCAGCCCCCATTCAACGGTTTCGTCGCGATGGCTTGTCTTGTCCGACAGTGGCCATGGGCGCAGGTGGTAGCGTTCGACGGTCTGGATCGGGAAGGTCTCGCCTTCTTCGAAGTGGCGGATAACTTCCGGTCTTCTCAAGGTGCGCTCTGAAGACCAGACGACTTTCCAGTAGCCGCTACGGGGGCAGGCTTCGCCGCTGTAGCAGATCAGCAGCGGGAAACCAGCCTGGCTGAAGCCGGGCGAGCCAGGCATGGGTTTACCGGTTGCTGGGTCGAGGACTTTCGCCTTGGCCAGTTCGTTGATCAGCGCTTCGCTGGGTTTTTCCGGGGGGACATTGGCCAGTCGTGCTTCCAGCCATTGCAGCTTGCCGTCCCAGGCGGGCAACGGCGCAGGCGGAAGAGGGACTATTTCGTTAATCTCGGGGACTTTCGGATTGGCGTAGGAGTAGTTAGCCAGTATTCGCCAGATTTTTTCGTAACGTGCAGCGCGCTCCAGGTCTTCCTGCAGGGCGAGATAATGCAGCTCATTTGAAGGGGGGGGATTACGAAAGGCTTTATATAGACGAGAAGCCGAAGAGCTGTAACCACCAGCCACTCCCAGTTGAAACGCCTCAAGCGCCTCCTGATACTGCCCTTTATTTTTGAGGTTGACGCCCAACTCAACACCGGCTTCACCATGGCCTTGCTCGGCGGCACATCGGCGCAGTTGTCTGGCCACATCCGGTGCAACACTAACCGGCGCTAATTTAGCGCCTACCTCGTATTGGGCCTGAGCACTGCCAGTGTCGGCAGCCTTGCGGAAATAGCGCAGGGCCATTTCTTCGTCCAGCTTCAGGCCAGCCGAGCCCTGTTTCAGGAAAAGACCGACAAAGTAATAGCCGGTCGCCACGCCCGCATTGATCAGGTTTTCGCTAAGACGCAGGTGCTCATCACCACTAAGCTTGAATTGACCCCGCATGCTGCCGTTCTGCAGGTTGATATTGGCTTTGTAATGGCTATTTTCGGTAGCGATCCGGTACAGCCGTTCAATCTCCATATCGACCGTCTTGTCCTGCTTGAGCTGGTTGTTTTTTTGCAGCCAGCGCGCGTACTGGAACAATAGGTCTGAGTCAGCAGATGGTTCGGGAATATTTTCGTGTACACAGGTAAAAGCCAAGTTAGCCTTGGCCTCGGTTAGCGGGCTCATGATCGGTTCCCTTTTGTTTAAATAAGGCGGGGGGGCACTGGTGTCACAGGCGGCCAGCAGCAGACTTGCTAACAAAAGAACCAAGCGCATTAGTCGAGGTCCTTAAGTGTGTTTTTGCCGTAGTAAAATTCGACAAGCGAGGCACAGGGCTTTTGGTTGTTTTCTTGGAGATCTCCGTTGTCCTTCATTATTTCTCCCCACTCATCAAACGCCACAGCCGGATCATCCTGTGCCCCCTGCCCCTTTGTATGCAGATTCCACAACCGCCGCCGCAACGATTCCGTCACACTCGCCCACTCATGAGCAATGTTCATTTCGCTATCGACCTGCATGCTGCGGGTGTTGATGTTGGCTGAGCCGTGGGTGGTGAATACGTCGTCGATGATCATCAACTTGGAGTGGATATACACCGGCATCCAGTCCTTGCCTGCAGGGGAGTTATCAGCCACCAAAGAGCAGATATGCACTTTGAGATTGGGAATATCTTGCGGGACGATGGTGCTCTCTTCGATGTCCTTGATTTGTTTCTCAAGCCTTTCCTGCGCTGGGCGATCCTGGGGGTGGATAGCCCGTGTAGCCGGATCAGTTTTTATCTGCTCGATGCGGCGCAGTTTGGTCACTTCGGGAATGGTGTTTGCGCGTCCGAGGCTTTCGAGCATGCGCTGGGTATTAACGGTGCCGGCGCCCATACCGTCGTCGGTGGCATTGGTGATGACGAACAAATGCAATGCGCCATGCACACCGGGATCGCGACCCCACTTCGTCTGGCCTTGGGCAACCTGCTTAATCAACTCGGCCAGAGGCGGCCAGCGGAAGTACTGGTTTTCGATGTAGATGAACTGCGTGGCGTTGTTGACGGCCTGCAAGTAGAGCCGCTCAATATCGCGCTTACCCTCTTGCGGCTGGGTGCGAACGAGCTGCGCCAGTTGCCGGGTAGCACCCGGGATCAATTGCAGTTGTGGTCCTATGCTCTTAGCCTGGCGCTTTTCGAGCAGGTCCTGGTTGGTTTCCTTATGCCAGGCGGTGGCGAAGTTGTGGTGCAAGTGTTCGAGAATCGGCCCACTGACCTTGCAGGAAATATCCTGGCGCGGGGTGTCACCTCGCGGGCCGACGTTGGGCTTAGGCTTGTCACCTTCTGCACGGTTCAATGCTGAATGGGCGTCGGTGTCCCAGTATTCATCAAGCATGTTGTGGCCCATGACAAAACCAACCGCACGGTCCGGGACTTCATAATCGACCAGCACGGTTTTCTGGTGGTGGCTGGGGGCCGCGCCAAATATACCGAGCGTGCCAGTACTGAGTTCCGCATCAAGGCCGTGAAATTTTGCCTGATGGACAATCTCAGCCCTTTCAAAAGCGCTGAAACCACGACTGGCATAAAGCGGGATGGGGTCGCCCTTCAATAGAAGGGTGGGGTTATCGACGACTGCACAGGTATCAAACCACTCGCGGTCATAGGCATATTGGTCTTCGGTGGAGCGTTGCATTTTCCGATCCATGATACGGACCGGTCCCTTACCTGGCAGATTGGCTTCACCTGCCCCACCGGCAGCGTTGAACGGATACTCCCAGCCCAACACACGAACTTTGACGCCCTCCTTTGCTTTTTTCTTGAGTAGTTCGCCGATCATCGGGGCATTACCATCCCGAATAAAATACATCGACGGCTGAAACCCCCAGCAGATGATGTCCACCGACTTGGTGGCCTCAGCGATAGCCAGATGCACGGCCTCGAAGGCTTCTTCGCCGTTGACCAATGGCTGATACGTGGCCATCACCGGATGGTATTCAGTCTTCTCCACGTACCAAGGTGAGGTGCAAGTGACCTGATCGGTTTCCTGAAAGGAAACAGGGCTGGTGGTGACATTTTGGTTCATTCTGATTTCCCCTTCTTGTCACTAAGTCCTTGCATCGCTTCTGCATACAGAGCGCGATGATTTGAGTTCGAAGCTGGCTGGGTGACCTCGGCATTGGTGTTAGAGCTGTGCTTGCGCAAGCCAAGGTTGGCCAGTTCGCCCTGCTCGGAATTGCTGTACTCGCTTGGGATCGGGATCTTGAATTTCACACCGTTGGCCAGCTCCAGCAGGTATTGCCGGGTCACCACCTGATGGTCGATGAGCAATTGTCCGGTGTTGTCCAGCACACCTTGTTGCAGTTGTGCGCCGTCGGCATAGAGGGTGTAAGGCATGCCTGCCCAACCTGTGCCGGGCGCATTGGGGGCTTGCGTTAAGTTGAGTCGCAGGCTTTGTTTGGTGAGGCCGCAGGGCAGGCTTTTCGGATATTCCGGATGCGTGGCGTTCATGCTGGCCGGGCCGTCGTACAGGTAGCTGGCGGCCTTGATGTTGAAGTCCCCCGCCGTACCGGATTCGATGCTGTTCGGGTCGAGGGTGATGTAGCTGCCGCCACCATTGATGACGATTTTCTTTTTCGCGGTGATGTGGATTTCGTCTTCGGTGCTGGTGATTTGCAGGCTGTGGCGGGCCATCAGTTCCAGTGCGTCGTTCTGCGCCTGGATGCTGACCGTGCCCTGATTGGCGATCAGCTTGATGCCCAACTTGCGCACGAACAGGCTCAGGCCTTCGCCCACCCCCATGAACAGGCGCTTGACCACGCTGATGTCAGCCTCGGCTCCGGCGTTGAGCATCAGGTTTTTCTGCGCGGCCAGTTGCAGGTGCTGGCCGCTGGTCAGGGCAATGCCTTGTGGGGCGCTGAGCAGCAGCACTGATTTTTTGAGCTGTTCGAGATCCTGTTTGAGCAAGTTCAGTTGTGCTTGCACGTCGGCTGGGTCGCCCTTGGCGGCTTGGGCATCGGCAGAGAGGTTTTGCAGTTGCTCGCCAGCCTGTTGCAGTTGGGCGACGGCGGCGCTCATGTCGAGTACTTGGCCCTGGGCTTTGGGCTGTTCATCAGCGCTGATAAACAGGCCTGCACCAGAACGGATGGCTCCGTGCCCATCGGTCCTCAACTCAAACCCTTCCCCGCGCTTTTCCTTCTTGGCATCCACCA
>NZ_JPQU01000079.1 GCF_000737245.1 Pseudomonas syringae
GCTTGCCCGCGATGCGGTATGTCTGCAAAAGATGTGCTGCCTGACCCGACGCTATCGCGGGCAAGCGCGCTCCTACAGAAAACAGAATTCCAAAGTGACAAACAAAAAAACAATAACAAGGAAACCCCATGACGCTCTCGGCTCGCGTGCCCGAGGCCGGCACACTGGATGTGCAGGCTTTCATCAATGCTCAACCCTTGTCACGTTATCAGTGGCGAGTGGTCATTCTGTGTTTTCTGATTGTGTTTCTGGACGGCCTGGACACTGCGGCCATGGGCTTCATCGCCCCGGCCTTGAGTGTCGACTGGGGCATCCCTCGCGCCAGCCTCGGTCCGGTGATGAGCGCCGCGCTGATCGGCATGGTCTTCGGAGCGCTGGGCTCCGGGCCGCTGGCTGACCGGTTCGGGCGCAAGGTGGTGTTGGTTGCGGCGGTCTTTTTGTTCGGGCTCTTCAGCTTGTTGTCGGCGTTCAGTAGCAACATCGACCAATTGCTGATCCTGCGGCTGCTGACTGGCCTGGGACTTGGGGCGGCGATGCCCAACGCCACGACGCTGCTGTCGGAATACACCCCGGAGCGTCTCAAGTCCTTGCTGGTGACCAGCATGTTTTGCGGCTTCAATCTGGGTATGGCTTGCGGTGGGTTCGTTTCCGCCAAGCTGATTCCGGCCATGGGCTGGCACAGCCTGTTAATGCTCGGCGGAGTTCTGCCACTGGTCCTGACCGTGGTCCTGATGATCTGGCTGCCGGAGTCGGCGCGTTTTCTGGTGGTGCGTAATCTGGGCGTGGACCGCATCCGCAAAGTTCTGGCGCCGATTTCCAGACTGGAGGTCAACGCTGCCAAGGACTTCAGCGTCCCGGAACAGAAAACCGTGAGCAGCCGCAACGTGCTTAAAGTAGTGTTCTCTGGCACTTACAGCGCCGGGACCTTGCTGCTGTGGCTGACCTACTTCATGGGCCTGGTGATCGTCTATCTGCTGACCAGCTGGTTGCCAACCCTGATGCGCGACAGCGGCGCCAGCATGGAACAATCGGCGTTCATCGGCGCTCTGTTTCAATTCGGCGGCGTGTTGAGCGCCGTGGGTGTCGGCTGGGCCATGGACAAGTTCAACCCACACAAAGTGATCGGCTGTGCGTACTTCCTGGCCGGTATTTTCGCCTGGCTGGTGGGGCAGAGTCTGGGTAACGTGACAGTGCTGGCGACTTTGGTACTGCTGGCCGGGATGTGCATCAACGGCGCGCAATCGGCCATGCCATCACTTGCGGCGCGTTTCTACCCGACCCAAGGCCGGGCCACGGGCGTTTCCTGGATGCTCGGCATCGGTCGTTTCGGCGCGATTCTGGGTGCCTGGGCGGGCGCGACGCTACTGGGGCTGGGCTGGAATTTCGAGCAGGTCCTGACCGCGCTTGTCGTACCGGCGGCATTGGCGGCAATTGCCGTGTTGATCAAAGGCTGGGTCAGCCATTCGGATGCCACATGACCATTTCGGGAGCAGCAATTTGAATCGTTCGAGCCAGCAGCTATTCGACGCTTACTTCAGTCAGTCGGCCATGAGCGTAATCTTCTCCGACCACGGTCGAGTGCAAGGCATGCTCGACTTCGAAGCGGCCCTTGCCCGGGCTCAGGCCAGTACCGGTTTGATTCCGGCGAAGGTGGTCGGTGCTATCGAGGCCAGTTGTCGGGCCGAGCTGTTCGACTTTGCTGAACTGGCGGTGGCCATCGGCAATGCGGGTAATTCGGCAATCCCGCTGGTCAAGGCCTTGGGCAAGAAGATCGCGGCCGATGATCCAGCCGCCGAACGCTATGTGCACATGGGGGCCACCAGCCAGGACGTCATGGACACCGGTCTGGTACTGCAGCTGCGTGATGCCGTGGCGATGATTGAGAGCGACCTGGCACAACTGGCGGATTCACTTGCCCGCCAGGCCCGTCGCTATGCGGTCACGCCACTGGCTGGACGCACCTGGCTGCAACAGGCGACGCCCGTGACTTTGGGGATGAAAATCAGCGGTTGGCTGGGTGCGGTCACCCGGCATCGGCAGCGTCTGGCAGAGATCAAGCCTCGGCTGCTGAGCCTGCAGTTCGGCGGCGCATCCGGCACCCTGGCTGCGTTGGGTGATCACGCATTACCGGTGTCCGAAGCGTTGGCCCGGGAGCTGCAGCTGCATCTGCCCGAGCAGCCCTGGCACACTCAACGCGACCGTCTGGTGGAGTTCGCCAGCCTGCTGGGGATGATTGCCGGCAGTCTCGGCAAAGTGGGTCGCGACATCAGTTTGTTGATGCAGACTGAAGTCGCCGAAGTATTCGAGCCAGCCGCGGCGGGCAAGGGCGGTTCCTCGACCATGCCCCACAAGCGCAACCCGGTGGGCGCGGCGGTGATGATCAGTGCCGCTGTGCGCGCGCCGGGGCTGGTGGCAACGATGTTCGCCGCGATGCCTCAGGAGCACGAGCGCAGCCTGGGTCTCTGGCATGCCGAATGGGAAACCTTGCCTGAGCTGTGCTGCCTGATTTCCGGGTCGCTGCAGCAAGCCTTGCAGTTTGTCCCCGAGCTTGAAGTCGACGCTGAGCGTATGCGCAGTAATCTTGATGCCACCAATGGCCTGGTGCTGGCCGAAGCGGTGAGCATCGCCCTGGCCCGGCGTCTTGGACGGGACACGGCCCACCACTTGATCGAGCAATGCTGCCGTCGCGCCGTGCAGCAAGGCGTTCATCTACGTGAAGTGCTGGGTGCCGAACCGCAAGTCAGTGCCGAGCTATCGCCTCAAGAACTGGATCAGCTTCTCGACCCGGCCAATTATCTGGGCTTGGCGCGGGAGTGGGTGGATAGGGCGGTGGCCGAGCATGAGAAATTTTCAGACTGAAACGGATTCCCTGTGGGAGCGAGGCTTGCCCGCGAAGAACGATGACGCGGCACATCCGCTTGTGAGCAAACATAGAGTCTCCCACAGGGAATGCAGTCCAATTCTTCGACTTAAAAAGGAGCCAAAATGCCTTTCATTCAACTGCCTGACGGCCCATTGCATTACCAGCTCGACGGCCCGCAAGGCGCGCCGGTGTTGCTCTTGTCCAACTCGCTGGGCACGGAGCTGCGCATGTGGGATTCGCAGATGCCTGCTTTTACCCCTCATTTTCAGGTGTTGCGTTACGACACTCGTGGGCATGGCCAGTCGCTGGTCACCGAGGGGATCTACAGCATTGAGCAGAACGGCCGGGACGTGCTGGCATTGCTCGATGCGTTAGAGCTGCCGGAGGTTTTGTTCTGCGGGTTGTCCATGGGCGGCTTGATCGGCCAATGGCTGGCAATCAATGCACCTGAGCGACTCCTGGGAGCGGTGGTGTGCTGCACCGCCGCGAAGATCGGCACCCCTGACATATGGAATCCGCGTATCGAAATGGTCTTGCGTGACGGCAAGGCTGCCATGCATGCGCTGCGTGAAGCGTCCATCGCCCGTTGGTTCACACCGGCCTTTGCCCAGGCCCATCCCGAGCAGGTCCAGCCTGTGGTGGACATGCTGGCGCAGACTTCACCTCAGGGTTACGCCGCCAACTGTGCGGCGGTGCGGGATGCGGATTTTCGTGAGCAGATCAGCTCGATCAGGTTGCCGCTGCTGGTGGTGAGTGGGACCGGAGATGCGGTGTGTCCACCATCCGACGGCCGTTTCATCGCCGAGCAGGTGGTCGGCGCCGAGTATGCCGAGTTTGACGCCGCGCACCTGGCCAGTATCGAAGCGGGCAGCACGTTCGGCGAGCGTGTGGTGACCTTTCTGCAAGCCACTCTGCAAAACTGAATCGGGAGCTTATCGATGGACGAGAAACAACGCTACGAAGCCGGTATGCAAGTGCGCCGTGCGGTGCTGGGCGATGCCCATGTGGACAACAGCCTGAAAAAACTCACGCCGTTCAACGAAGAGTTTCAGGAGATGATCACCCGGCATGCCTGGGGCGATATCTGGACTCGACCCGGCCTGCCCCGCCATACCCGCAGCCTGGTGACTATCGCCATGCTGATCGGCATGAACCGCGAGGGCGAACTGCGCCTGCACCTCAAAGCCGCGAAAAATAACGGCGTGACCCGGGAGGAGATCAAGGAGGTGCTGATGCAGAGTGCAATCTACTGCGGCATCCCGGCGGCCAACGCGACGTTTCATCTGGCAGAGGACGTCTGGGACGAAATGGGTGTCGAGTCGTTGGCCCCTGACCCGCAGTGATCTCTGGCCTACAGATGGGTCAATGAAAGTGCCGCCAGTGCCGCAATCAGCGCCGGTGGCATGACCAGAATCCCCAGACGCAGAAACCCCAGTGCCGTGACATTCTGACCCTCGCGGCGCACAGCGATCAGCCACAGCAACGTAGCCAGCGAGCCGGTAATCGATAGATTCGGGCCAAGGTCTACGCCTATCACCATGGCGCTGGTGGTCTCTACGGGCAACTGGGCGATATGCCCCACTGAGCCTGCCATCAATCCCACCGGGAGATTGTTGAGCAGATTACTGGCTACCGCGACAATCATTCCGCCCGCCCAGGCTGCTTGCAGGCTGGAATGATCCGCCAGGGATTTCAGGGCGTGGGCCAGATGATCAATCACGCCGGTCAGCGCCATGCCCTCAACCAGTACGAACAGCCCGGCTACCAATGGCAACACGCCCCAGGACACGCCTTTAAGCACGGCAAGCGGGCTCAGGCGTTGACCGAGGTGAATCAGGATGACCGTTGCCAGTGCGGCGCAGAAGGTTGGCAGACCCAGTTGCCTGTCCAGCGCAGAGGCTGCCAGTAAAACCAAGGCCGTCAGGCCGATGCCGACGGCTGTCCACGCAGCCCCCTTGGATAACGGCTGGACGGCAATGACGGTTTCCAATGGCTTGCGCAGGTGGTCACGCTGGGCGAAGCGCAGCACCAGATAAGTCAGGCCGATGGCGGCAATCGAGGGCAGGGTGAAGTGCCACAGCCATGTGGTCAGCGGCGGCATGCGGCTGCCGAAAATCACCAGGTTGGCCGGGTTGGAAATGGGCAGCACGAAACTCGCGGCGTTGGCGATAAACGCGCAGATGAACAGATAAGGCAGCGGCTCGGCTTTGGCGGCGCGGGCTGCGGCGTAGACCGCAGGCGTCAGCACCACCGCCGTGGCGTCATTGGACAGGAACACAGTGACCAGCGTGCCCACCACAAATACCAGATCGAACAGGCGCTGCCCCGAACCCTTGGCATGTCGCGCGGCAAGCATGGCCAGCCAATCGAACAGCCCCTGTTGTCGGGCCAGTTCAGCAAGCACCATCATGCCGATCAAAAACAGATAGACATCGACGCCTTCCGCCACCGCCCCTAGTGCCTTGGGCAGGGGGATAAAGCCCAATGCTGTGAGCAACGCGGCCGCGCCCATCGCCCAGACAAACTCAGGCACCCGCCAAGGCCTGAAAATAACACCACAGATCGCCAGCGCGGCGACGATCCAGATAATCGTTGCAGGGTCGAGGGAAGGCATTGGAAGGGACTCGAAAAAGTGGGCAGCTTTCAGACCCGCGCTGGCGAGAACAAGTTCGCTATGGTCAGGCACACCGCGTTATCGTTCTTCGCGGGCACGCCTCGCGCCCACAGATGATCACCCAACTGTTGGAGCGAGGCTTGCCCGCGAATGGGACTTAGCGGTCTGTCAGGCACACCGCGTCATCGTTCATCGCGGGCAAGCGCGCTCCTACGGATCACCAAAACTTGTTGGAGCGAGGCTTGCCCGCGAATGGGACTTAGCGGTCTGTCAGGCACACCGCGTCATCGTTCTTCGCGGGCAAGCGCGCTCCTACGGATCACCAAAACTTGTTGGAGCGAGGCTTGCCCGCGAATTGGACTAAGCGGTCTGTCAGGCACACCGCGTCATCGTTCATCGCGGGCAAGCGCGCTCCTACGGATCACCAAAACTTGTTGGAGCGAGGCTTGCCCGCGAATTGGACTAAGCGGTCTGTCAGGCT
>NZ_JPQU01000080.1 GCF_000737245.1 Pseudomonas syringae
GGGCGAAATCATATCGCCCTTAAGAGGTGTCCGGAATCATTAGGCCAGTTCAGCTTGCCTGCGATGCGGTGTATCAGCAACAAATGTGTTGCCTGACCTGACGCCATCGCGGGCAAGCGCGCTCCTACAAAAGCTGGTTTGGTAGAGTTATTAACAATATTTTCACATTCCGCTAATTTTCATCTCGCCGGTTCGTTTATTTGGAGTTCGATACGTGTTCACTGCGCGTTTATCTCAAGGGTGTGCGTCTGTGCGCAGGTAGCGATCAACCACTTATTTCCGAGGCCAGTGATCCAGCAGAGAACGCGGCCTGCCAAACTTAACGTTCCAACCGGGGTGATACATCGCATGAAATCCACAGACAACATACCCGCACGGCGGTTGTTAAGCATACCGATGCCTTGCTGGCGCTCTTCTGCTTCGGCCATGGTGCTGGGCCTTGCGTTAGGTGTCAGTGCTGGTGCATTCGCCGAGGTCCGCCCGGTGAATATTCCCGCCCAGCCGCTGGATGCAGCCCTCAATGCCCTGGGCGCGCAGACCGGTTTGCAGGTGTTGTACCGCCCTGAAATGGTCAGCGGCAAAAAGTCCGCCGCGGTCAAAGGTGATCTGGAGCCTGGCGCTGCACTGGGTCTGCTGCTGCGTAATGCCGGACTGGATTACCGTATCGAGAACAACACGATTTACCTCAGCGAAAATGGCGCGCCAATGGCCGCCATGGAGCTGGGTGAGACCACGATTCAAGGCCAGGGCATGGGCATGGCTACTGAGAATTCGGGGTCTTACACCACCGGTCTGACCAGCGTCGGCTCCAAAACGCCAACCAGCTTGCGTGAGACGCCGCAATCGATCTCCATTGTCAGCCAGCAGCTCATCGCCGATCAGCAGATGACCGACATCAACGATGCCATGCGCGCTACGCCGGGCATCACGGTGCAGAACAACACCTACCGCACGGCTGACATTCTGTCCCGTGGGTTCTCGATCCAGAACTTCCAGCTCGACGGCGCCGCGCCCATGGCACAGGGCAGTGCGATGGGCAGTTTCTATTCATCCAACGTCTATGACCTGGCCGAGTTCGACCACATCGAAGTGCTGCGTGGTTCGGCCGCGCTGTTCGGTGGCACCGGCGATCCGGGCGGTCTCGTCAACATGGTTCGCAAGCGCCCGAGGGACGCGTTCCAGCTGAAACTCACGGCTTCGGCCGGCAGCTGGGACAACTATCGCCAGGAACTGGACGTGACTGGCCCGATTGCCTTCGACGGCAAACTGCGCGGTCGCATGGTGGTGGCCAACACTGACCGGCAATACTTCGTCGATAACCGCAGCACCGAGAAGCCGTTTGTTTACGGCGTCCTGGAAGCAGACGTCACCGACGACACCATGCTCACCTTCGGTGTGCGTTACAACAAAGCCCACGAGAACGGCACGCAGAGCTCGGTGCCGCGCTATGTAGATGGCTCCGACCTCAAGCTGCCGCGTCACACCGGCCTGACCCAGAACTGGGCTTACACCGATGCCACCGGCCGTGAAGTCTTCGCCAAGATCGACCACAAGTTCAATGATGACTGGAAACTCAACGTTTCCTACACCGACCTGTGGGACAACGGTTACTTCAAGAGCGCGACCTCCAACGGTGCCGGGGTCAACCCGGTCACTGGCGGCGGTCTGATCTGGTACGGCACTCAGGTCAAGCAAGAAAACCAGCAGCGCATGTGGGATACCAACGTGTCCGGAAACTTCGAGGCCTTTGGTCTCAAGCACTCGCTGGTAGTAGGCGCTGACTATCAGGACATCACCAGCCGCTGGCTGGGTACCGGCCGATTTGCCGCAGCGGGCCAGCCACTCAATGTCTTCGATCCCGACAGCACGCCGTTTCCGGAGCCAGCGGACGACTACAACTACAGTCGCGATTACAAGCCTAACAACCAGACGCAATACGGGCTTTACAGCACCCTGCGTCTGCAACTGGCTGAACCTCTGCACCTGATCCTTGGCGCGCGGGTACAGCGCTACAAGTTCGACCAGACTTACCAGACCCGCGTTGGCACGGTCTGGACGCCGCAATCGGATATTTCCATGCGCGCGCCGACCAAAGTCACGCCTTTTGGCGGTGTGGTTTATGACTTGAATGACGAGTGGTCGGTCTACGGCAGCTACTCGAAGATCTACAAACCGCAGATCAACCGGCTGCAAGGTCCATTGCCGGGTACGCCGATGGAGGCGCTGGAAGGCAAGACCTTTGAAACCGGTCTGAAAGGTGAATTGTTCGGCGGGGCGGTCAATACCAACTTCGCGCTCTATTACACCAAACGTGAAAACGAAGGTGTGCGTGATAACAGCTACCCGGTCAACGACTACGCCTTCTCGGGCAGTTGCTGCTGGGTCAGCAGTGGCGAGGTGGTGAGCAGGGGTATCGATCTTGAAGCATCGGGTGAAATTCTCCCGGACTGGATGGTGATGGCGGGTTACACCTACAACATCAACCGCAATAAGGACTCCAGCGCGCCGCTGAGCACTGTGACACCCAAGCATTTGTTCAAGGTGTTCTCCACCTATCGTCTGCCCGGCGTGCTTTCAGACTTCAAAATCGGCGGCGGCGTGACTGCCCAAAGCTCCAATTACCTGAGTGGTTCCGTGACCTACAACGGCGTGACCAGCAACTACGACTTCGATCAGCCTGGCTATGCAGTCTGGAGCGCGCTGGCGGAGTATCGCGTTGATGAACACTGGACCGTTACCTATAACGCCAACAACATCTTCGACAAAAACTACTACGCCACGGTCGGCTCGACTTTCCCTACCAACTGGTACGGCGAGCCTCGCAACCACATGCTGACCCTGCGCGGGACCTTCTGGTAACAGCGTAAGCAATAAAAAAGGGGAGCCCATGGGCTCCCCTTTTTTATTGCGTCGATTTAATCAGTCAGCCACTGAAGCCTTTGACACCACCGGCTCCGGCTCATCCTTCATCTTGCGGAAGTAAGTCGAAAGCAAGGCACCGGAAATGTTGTGCCAAACGCTGAACAGCGCGCTTGGCACGGCGGCCAGCGGCGAGAAGTGCGCGCTGGCCAGGGCGGCACCCAGGCCGGAGTTCTGCATGCCGACTTCCAGCGCCAGTGATTTGCGTTGTGGCAGTGGCAGCTTGAAGACCTTGCCGGTGAAGTAACCCAGCAGGAAACCAAAGGTGTTGTGCAGAATCACCACGGCCATGATCAGCAGCCCGGATTCAGCAATTTTCGCCTGGCTGGCGGCAACCACTGCACACACGATCATGACGATGCTGACCACCGAAATCAGCGGCAGAACATCAATCGCGTAAGTGACCCGCGCGCCCAGCAGACGCTGAGCAACCACGCCCAGCACGATAGGCAGCATCACCAACTGAAGGATTGACCAGAACATATCCATGAAGGACACCGGCAACCAGGCCGAAGCCAGGAACCAGATCAGGGTCGGCGTCAGCAGCGGCGCGAGCAGGGTAGTAACCGCTGCGATGGCCACGGCCAAAGCCAGATCGCCTTTGGCCAGCCATGCCATGACGTTGGAAGACGTGCCGCTCGGGCAGCACCCCACCAGAATCACGCCAACCGCAATTTCCGGCGGCAGGTGAAAGACCTGGCACAACAACCACGCCACGCCCGGCATGATCACGAAATGCGCCACCACACCCAGAGCCACGCGCCATGGATGCCGGGCAACTTCAGAAAAGTCGTCAAGCTTGAGGGTCAGGCCCATGCCGAACATCACCAGACCCAGCAGCGGCACGATCAGGGTTTTGAGGCCGATGAACCACTGCGGGAACACGAACGCCAGAATGGCGAACAGTAGCACCCAGTACGCAAAGGTATTACCGACAAAACGACTCAGGGTTGCCAATGTACGCATGGCGAGGGTCCTTTTTTATTGGGTTGAGGTGGTTCCGGACTACTTTTGTGGGAGCGGTGCTTGTCCGCGATAAGGCTGAACGCGGTTCACTCTAGATCGCGTCCAGCCTTATCGCGGGCAAGCACCGCTCACAGGGGGTGGTCCAGGTTCTGCGTTAAATCCCCTGCGGAATCTCTTCACCGCCCAGGGCTTCGAACAGCTCCGGCAGGAACTCGCCGAAGGTCAGCATCATCAGGGTAAAGCTGGCATCCAGTTGACCCAGGGCTTCGTCGCCGCCGTCCTGTTCAGCCTGATCCTGCAGCAGATCCTCGAACTTCAGGCGTTTGACGGTCATCTTGTCGTCGAGCATGAAGGACAGCTTGTCCTGCCAGGCCAGGGACAATTGAGTCACGACTTTGCCAGTGCTCAGGTGCAGCTGGATTTCGTCGCTGGTCAGGTCCTGACGCTTGCAACGCACGATGCCGCCATCTTCGTGGGTGTCGCGCAGTTCGCACTCGTCCAGCACAAAGAAGTTGTCGGCGGCTTTTTGCGTGGTGACCCACTCGGTCATGACCGCAGTCGGCGCGGTTTTGACAGTCAGCGGACGAACAGGCAGGGTGCCGATCACTTCACGCAGGGTCGATAGCAGGTCTTCGGCGCGTTTCGGGCTGGCCGAGTTGACCAGAATCAGACCCTGCTTCGGCGCGATAGCGGCGAAGGTCGATGAGCGACGGATAAAGGCACGCGGCAGGAACGCCTGGATGATTTCATCCTTGATCTGCTCGCGTTCCTTCTTGTAAACCTTGCGCATCTGTTCGGCTTCGATCTCTTCGACCTTTTCCTTCAGTGCGTCACGCACAACGCTGCCGGGCAGGATGCGTTCTTCTTTACGTGCGCTGATCAGCAAGAAGTCGCCACTGACGTGTACCAATGGTGCATCTTCGCCTTTGCCGAAAGGGGCAACGAAACCGTAAGTGGTCAACTCCTGGCTGGCGCAGGCGCGTGCCGGTTTAGTCGCCAAGGCAGTTTCGAGTGCTTCGGCGTCAAAAGGCAGATCCTGGGTCAGGCGGTAGACAAGCAGGTTTTTGAACCACATGAGGTGAATCTCTCCTTCTATACAAAGGGGGGCATTATTCGCTGCAATCACCTTGCGGCCAACCCTGCGCTAAGCCTTTGGAAGGATTATAAAAATTATTTAAAAAAGTGCTTGCCAGAGGTTAGGTCGCTCCGTAGAATGCGCGCCACACCGAGAGTGAAGGGTGATTAGCTCAGCTGGGAGAGCAGCTGCCTTACAAGCAGCGGGTCGGCGGTTCGATCCCGTCATCACCCACCATCTCGCTCTAAGTGTTACGCGCAGCGGTAGTTCAGTCGGTTAGAATACCGGCCTGTCACGCCGGGGGTCGCGGG
>NZ_JPQU01000081.1 GCF_000737245.1 Pseudomonas syringae
CCATGCCGAGCGACCCACACCACGGCACCTCCACTCAGCCTCCCGACGCTCGTTTTGCGTTGTTCTCAGGAATGCGGCATGGCATGCCATTGAGTGTTTCGATCAAATTCTGCAGTGAATGTTCTGTCGTCATCGCGGGCAAGCGCGCTCCTACAGTGGATTGCGGTCAACTGTAGGAGTGAGCTTGCTCGCGATGACGATGGTGAATGCAAACCCAATTCAGCTGACTTCAGCAGGCTCTGACAAGTGACCGAACGCAATAGTGCAGACACCACAACTCGCGACTTGTGGGAGGCCGAGCACAGGTATTGCGTAGTGGGGAGCCCGGCATGGATGCCGGGCTAGCCGCACTAGGCCATGGATGGCCCATTGCGGCGTCCCCACGGAGCAATGCCGGAGTGAGGGAAGTCTGAGCCTTGGCGAAGACCCGTACAAAGGAGCAAGGCCTTTTTGGTGGGCCTGTCCCGTTACCACGGAAATGGATATGTACACAAAGATGCCCGCGACAGCCTCTCCAAAAGCAGACATACAATGTGTTAGCCACCAACGCCGAAAGACCGATTACAATTTGTTATCAGTTTCGATAACAACTGCTTCATATCAGATTTGGAATGAAGCTGGAGCGAGTACGAATGAACGAAGAACAAACCTTCCCAAGCGTCTGGGATGCCTTGGCTGATACGGCTCAGGAAGCGGCACACCTGAAAGCTCGCTCAGGGCTCATGATCGAACTCAATGAGCGAATCAAGCAGTGGCCGGGTAGCGATACGCTCAAAGCCAGCAAGCTAGGGATTACAAAACCACGCTTTTCCAATCTCAAAGCTGGCAGAGTTGACCTGTTCAGTCTGGATGCTCTGGTTGATCTGGCTGCGGCAGCTGGGTTGACGGTATCAATACACTTGGTCGCAGCTTGAAAGCTAAACGAGACAGGCTTACTGATTCCGCGCCAGATTCGAAGGCTGAATCACCCGCTTGGCATTCAGATAAGCCTTCTGCCAATACGGCTTGTCGAGGCTATCAAGCTTGACGGTGCCGCCAGTCGCTGGCGCATGCACGAAGCGCCCTTCGCCGACGTAGATCCCCGCATGGCTGACCTGCGAACCGCCGGCGGTAGCGAAGAAAACCAGATCACCCGACTGCAATTGCTCGCGCCCAACGTTGGGTGCGCGCATGACGATCATGTCCCGGGTCGAACGGGGCAAAGCGATACCGGCTGCGTCGCGATAGACAAAGCCGATCAAGCCACTGCAATCGAAACCCGAATCAGGCGTGTTACCGCCCCATCGATAAGGCGTACCCACCAGGCCTAAAGCACGGAACAGCACATCTTCGGCGGCAGGATTGTGGTTTTCGGTGGGGATAACGAGCACCGGGCGCTGAACAACCCGAGGCTGGGGCGGCGGCGCGCTGGCGCAAGCACTGAGCAACGCTGCAAGAGAAATAACCGCTAGGCGAACCATGATCGACATAAACAACAACCTGATGTGGATGCGGCTTACTTTGCCGGGGGCCCGGAAAGCACAAGACAGGCTTATAGCCTGTCTTTATGCAACACGGTAGTTATTTGTGCTTACGCTTCTTTACTGCAGGGGCCTTGATCGACGTTGCCGTCATCGCGGTGGTCTGCGGTGCAGCTACAGTCGACGAGTCCATGGCAAGGGCGCGCTTGGCTTCGATGAAGGTCTTGCTCCAGTAGGTATCGTCGAGGCTATCGACGCGAACACCACCGCTACGGCGGCTGCTGGAGTGGATGAATTGGTTGTCACCCAGGTAGATAGCTGCGTGGCTGACGCGACCGCGACCGGCAGTGCTGAAGAACAGCAGATCGCCTGGCTCAAGATCAGTGCGCTTCACTAGAGGTGCATCGATGTTGATCATTTCGCGGGAAGAACGCGGCAGACTCATGCCGGCCTCTTCTTTGAACAGATAACCGATGAAACCGCTGCAATCAAAACCGGACTTGGTAGAGGTGCCGCCAAAACGGTAGCGAGTACCGATCAGGGCTTTGCCACGCTCAAGAATGCTGTCAGCCAGAACTGGCAGCTGGTAAGGCTTGCTGTCGGCAAACTGGGCCAGTTCGGCTTCAGTTGCCAGCTCTTCCTGCAACACCGACCGGTCTGAGCGGATGGCGGAGGTTGGAGCTGAAATACTTGGCTTCTGAACCTGTTGCGAGGTGTTTTGGGCAACCGGCATATTGGCCGAGCAACCAAACAACAAGGTTACAAGTGCGAGGGGCACGAGGGGTGCAAACCGAACTAGCATGGGCACGACCGTGGCTGAAGTGTTAAGAAGCCGAGACTATGCCTTCTATCTTTCTCATTTGCAAATTCAATCGAACTAAATGTGACTTACCAACTCTTCCATGACATGTACCGCCCGGCAGGCAAAAAAGGCGTCCATTTGGGCGCTCTGATTTGTTGACGTCAAATTTATTTCCGCAGTAAATCCGCCGTAAACCCTTGTTCTGAATACAGGTTCATGGATGTAGGGGAAGCTCGCGGTGGTGCCGATGCTCAGCACTGCATCAAAGCCTTTTGCCATCTCTTCATAGAGCGTTTCCATGGCCTGCTCAGGCAACATCTCCTGAAATAACACGACAGATGGTCGCATAACGCCACTACACGCAGTGCAAAGTGGCGGTAGTGGTCGCTCCAGATGAGCGCTCACGTTCATATCTTCGGAGCCACATGACTGGCAATAAAGAGGTGCCAGCTGTCCATGGATTTCGATCAGGCGCTCAGGCGGGCTGCCTGCGGCGCGGTGAAAGCCATCGACATTTTGAGTAAGCACCCAGCAATCCGGCTTTTTGCGTTGTAGCTCGGCAATAGCGTAGTGCGCGGCATTGGGCTGGGCACCGAGGCAAGCCTTGGCCAGCTCGGCGATGTACTTCCAGCACAACGCGGGATCACGGCGCAGCATCGGGCCGGACATGGCCATTTCGATAGGCACACCGTCCTCGGTCTCAGCGTTATAAAGCCCCCCCACACCGCGATAAGTGGGCAAACCGGAGTCCGCCGAAAGCCCTGCTCCGGTAATGATCAGAATCCGTTGCGCATGCCGCAATGCCGCTGCGGTTTGCAACAACAGCGCCCGATCTACCATCCGAGGGTCTCTTTAAGGAAAGGGATGGTCAGTTTGCGCTGGGCCTGCAGCGATGCCTGATCCAGGGTCTCCAGCAGGTCGAACAGCGCGCTCATGCTGCGGGTACCACGGGTCAGAATGAAATGCCCGACTTCATCAGTCAGATGCAGGCCGCGGCGCGACGCACGCAATTGCAGGGCTCTTAGTTTGTCTTCATCGGACAGGCCACGCATCTGGAAAACCAGGGCCATGGTCAGGCGCGATTTGAGATCGGGAAGTTTGACCGGCAGCTCCCGGGGAGACTGGGAGGCGGCGATCAACAGGCGACGGCCGCTGTCTCGCAGCCGGTTGAACAGGTGGAACAGGGCTTCTTCCCACTCAGGCTTGCCGACAATAGCCTGCAAGTCGTCAAGGCAGACGAGCTCATATTGTTCAAGGTTGTCGAACAGCGCGATGCCTTGGTCGATGAGTTCAGCCATGGGCAGATAAACAGCTGGCTCACCGGTCTGCTCGAAACGCAGACACGCGGCCTGCAACAGATGAGTGCGGCCGACTCCGTCCTTGCCCCATAGATAGATAAGGCTTTCGGTCCAGCCAGCCTCGGCTTCGCACAGCCGCTCCACGTAGCCGAGTGCCGCGGCGTTGGCGCCGGGATAGTAATTGATGAAGGTGGCGTCATCACGCAGACGCACACCCAGGGGCAGCTGAATAGGTTTCATGCTGGCTGACGGCTCAAGGGAACCGTTAGGGGCCTCTGTGTAAAGTGCGCAAAGTTTATACCCGTGACGCTGGAGGCACAATGCGCGAGACCATAAGCAAAATCAAAGGTTTGCGTGAGTCGAGGTTGAATGTTGGAACACGTTCACTGTGGGAGCGGTGCTTGCCCGCGATAAGGTCACCCCGGCTTAGCTGATTAACCGAGGTTGAAGTGCGCCCCAAAAGTTGGACAGCAGTTGGCTAGGCTACCGTGGACTGGGTTCTGTACGCTACAGGGCTCAGCCCACCCA
>NZ_JPQU01000082.1 GCF_000737245.1 Pseudomonas syringae
GGTGCTTGCCCGCGATGAACGATGACGCGGTATTCAGTGACAACGCGCTATCGTTCATCGCGGGCAAGCACCGCTCCCACAGGGTTGTGCATTCACTTCAAGCCAATTTAGCCCCCACCGGCACCACCACCTTGGGCTTTCTGAACACCAACACATTCCCCAGCATCACCAACACCAGCCCCGTCAGCGCGGAGGCGGTCCATTGGTAGCCTTCGACAAACGCCGAGATGTTCAGCGCCACCACCGGGAACAGCACCGTGCAATAAGCGGCCCGCTCAGGGCCCATGCGGCCGACCAGGGTGAGGTAGGCGGTGAAGCCGATCACCGAACCCGGGATCACCAGATACAGCAACGAACCGATGTAACGGGTATTCCATTCGAAGGCGAACGGCGTGCCGCTGATCAGGCAATAGAGGCACAGCATCCCCGCGCCATAGAGCATGCCCCAGGCATTGGTGGTCAGCGGGCGCAGGCCGGCTTTCTGTTGCAGGCTGGAGAGCAGGTTACCCGCCGAAAAACACAGGGTGCCCAGTAAAGCCAGACCCAGACCCAGCAAGGTTTCACGACTGGCACTGTGGCCGGACAGTTCAGGCCAGAACATGCAGCCCAAACCGACCAACCCAAGCGCACCGCCGGTCAGCACATTACGCGCGACCTTCTGCTTGAAAAATATCCGCGCATTCAGGGCGTTCCACAGGGTCGCGGTGGAGAACACCACAGCGATAAGGCCGCTGGGAATCCACTGGCTGGCGGTGTAGAAACACAGGAAGTTGACGCAAAACAGGCAAAGCCCCTGGGCCAGGCAGATCAGTTGTCCGCGTTGATTGACCTTCTGCAATTTGCCGCTGAGTAGCAGCATGGCAAACAACACCAGGGCGGCGAGGCCGAAGCGATACACGATCGACACGGCTATCGCCACTTCGCCAAGCTGCAATTTCAAAGCAATCCAGGTGGTACCCCAGATCAGGACGGTAAGCAGATACAGAGAAATGTTCATGACGCGGCTCTTGTCTGGAAGGAGAAACGAGGCGTCAGTCTGCGGCGCTGCTCAACCGGCCACTTGCATAATCTTGCGCATTTGTAGCCTGGATGGCTGGCAGCTGCCTATGCAACGGGTAGGATACGACTCCTAGAGGATGCATCATGCCCGCCATCGAAACCATTCAGGTCTTTCAGGCCTTGAACAGCTCACCCCATGCTCGACTGGAGCAAAGCGCGGTGCTGGGCGATGGTTTGGTGGCAGCCTTGTGGAACAACCGCCACGACTCCCAGGAATATCACGCGCCCAGCCATCACACCCTGTCATGTTATATCGACGGTGGGACCGGAACCTTTCGCCGTGACCGGCCCGATCACAAAGGCCGCCCGAACACCCTCTGCACCTTGCCAG
The DNA here is from genome assembly GCF_000737245.1 of Pseudomonas syringae. Taxonomy (GTDB): domain Bacteria; phylum Pseudomonadota; class Gammaproteobacteria; order Pseudomonadales; family Pseudomonadaceae; genus Aquipseudomonas; species Aquipseudomonas syringae_J. The sequence continues at coordinate 1,391 of NZ_JPQU01000082.1, forward strand.
CCGGCCATGAATCAGCCTGGATAATCAACGGCGAAATCCGTCTGGCACATCTTTACATCAGCCCGGAGCAGTTTGCCCTGGGCTGCATTACGCTGCTGGACCGCGAACCCCGCGAGCTGCACCTGCGGGAAAACACTTTTCACGATGACCCCGAGCAGGCCGCTCGCTTTCGCCAGTTGATCCAGATGAACTGGAGTGAACCTGGCGAACGTTTACTGACCAGCAGCCTGGCCCACGAAATGCTCAGCCGCGCCCTGCTCGATCAAGTAGGTCTGCGCGACGGCTTGCGCCTCAAAGGCGGATTGGCGCCGCATCTGCGCCGGCAATTGGTGGAGTACATCGAGACGCACCTGGCCGAGCCCTTGAGCCTGGGCGAACTGGCGGGGATGTGTGCGTTGTCTGAATATCACTTCGCGCGCATGTTCCGCGAAAGCTTTGGCCTGCCGCCCCATCAATACCTGCTGGCCCGTCGGGTGAACCATGCGCGGCATTTGCTGCGCACCACGAGCCAGGCCTTCGGCGTGATAGCGCTAGAGTGCGGCTTCGCCAGCGCCAGCCATTTCAACAATCGCTTTCGGCAGGTGGTGGGGGCTACGCCGGGGGAGTATCGGTTGGCGTTTGTTGGCAAGGCCTGACACGCGGTCCTGTGGGGGCGACCGGGGTGGCGCTCCACCTTGCTCGCGAAGACGATATTGCACATACAGGTATGTCGCGCTGCAAACACGGACCCAGTAGGAGCGCGCTTGCCCGCGATACGGTGTGTCAGCGAAAAATGTGTTGTCTGACCTGACGCGATCGCGGGCACAT
>NZ_JPQU01000083.1 GCF_000737245.1 Pseudomonas syringae
ATGTCTTTCAGGCAGGCGTATTCGGTGAGCAGGGCGTGGTCGACTTGCTCGCTGTCTTCAATGTCGTAGTACCAGATGGCGCGGTGCAGGCGGTTCTTGATCAACAGATCAATGCGATCCTGGGTGATTTTTTCCAGCAACTCGTTCAGCGGCTGCAGCACCGCCCGTTGCTGCTTGAGAAAAGCATCCATGCGTGGGCGATCGATCAGTTCGTTGATACCGCGCTGGCCGAATTTGGCGCCGTACAGCGCGTCCTTGGTGGGTTTGTCCATCTGGCGATAAAGCTTCCAGAGGGTTTGACGGTGTCGGGCAATGAACTTGGCGCTGGTGCCGACGAAGCGTTGTTCAAGCTGATATTGCTGAATGGTGCTGGCGCGGGCCTCGATGCCGTCGTCCATGCTCAACCGATCTGGTTTGGCGTGGTCGAGGCGTTCCTGCAGGTCGGCTGGGACGTTGGGGTCGTTGAAGTACAGGCCCGCTTCCTGGCGGTTGTCCTGGCTCATGACCTCCCGCAAGGTCTTGCGTGTTTGACTGCTCTCAGGTTCGGGCAGGGTATCCAGATCATCCAGCAAGGCCTTGAGCGTCCGGTCCTTTTTTCCCCGTGCGCTCAGGTCTGCATCATTAATCTGGGTGATGGATTCGATGTAGCACCCCAGCAAGTAATCGCGCTCGACCTCACCGTTCTGACTCTGCGCCCAGCGGTCGATCTGCTCCACGACCTGATCCTGATGGCTGGCCAGATCACGCATCACGCCGACGTCGTCGCGCACCGCCAGAAACAGAAAATCACGCTTGTGCTCAGCCGTGACCTGGCTGGTGAATTCTTCAAGAATGGTTTGTCGGTACAGCGGCGCGTGTTCCCAGGTGTAGGGAATCTCGGTGCTTGTCTCGCCCGGCTTGTCCGCCCAACTGGCGCTGCATTCGGCCAGCCAGACGGCCATGCAGCGGTCATCGAACAGGTGCACGCCTTTGCCGTACTGGACGTTTTCGAAGCTCACGTGCTGCATGAAATACTCACGCTCCGCTGCGACTTTCATCACCTGGGCGCATTTGAACGCTGTCCACTGCACCTCGGAAAAGGCTACGTGCAGCGTGGCCGAGCGGGAAAACACCAGCGCTGGATCAGTCTCGATAACGGCAGTGCGACGATTCGCAACCACCTCGCTGCCCTTGAACAGCAAGGCGACCACCGAGCCGTCCTGAGTCTGGTACTCATGCAGCGAGCTCGTAGAGCTGTCGATGATGTACAAAAAACCATTGCGGATCAGGCGAAACCCCAGCGGCCGGGATTGCAGCTTGTACGGCATGGGAAGCTCACGGGACGGATCAAGGTCTTCGACCCGGCCATAGCGCACCGGCAGCAGTTGCAGGGTTTGCATCATCAGCGGGCACATTCCCTCCGCATCGAGGGGGTCAGCGCTTTGGGCTTTGGCGACGAGGTTGGCCATGTGCCCGCGCGGGGTCATGAAGGATTGAGTCATTGCAGGCTCCTTGCCTG
>NZ_JPQU01000084.1 GCF_000737245.1 Pseudomonas syringae
TACGACATCGCCGTGGAAACCCCGCTGCAAGGTGCCCGTCAGCTGTCCGAGCGCCTCGGCAATCAGGTGTTGCTCAAGCGTGAAGATCTGCAGCCAGTGTTCTCCTTCAAGATTCGCGGCGCGTACAACAAGCTGGCGCAGTTGAGCCCGGAAGAACTGGCTCGTGGCGTGGTCACTGCATCGGCGGGCAACCATGCCCAAGGCCTGGCGTTGGCCGCCAAGACCCTGGGCGTCGAAGCCACCATCGTGATGCCCAAGACCACCCCGGAGATTAAAGTCGAAGGCGTGCGCTCCCGTGGCGGCAAAGTGGTGTTGCATGGCGATTCGTTCCCGGAAGCGCTGGCCTACTCCCTGAAGCTGGTCGAAGAGATGGGCTTCGTTTACATCCACCCGTATGACGATCCCGACACGATTGCCGGGCAAGGCACGGTGGCGATGGAGATCCTGCGTCAGCATCAAGGGCCACTGGACGCGATTTTCGTTCCAGTGGGCGGTGGTGGCTTGATCGCCGGAATCGCGGCCTACGTCAAATACCTGCGCCCGGACATCAAGGTGATCGGCGTCGAGCCGGACGATTCCAACTGCCTGCAACAGGCCATGGCCTACGGCGAGCGTGTGGTGTTGCAGCAGGTCGGGCTGTTTGCCGACGGCGTGGCGGTGGCACAGATCGGGCAGTACACCTTCGACGTCTGCAAGGATTACGTCGATGAAGTGATCACCGTCAGCACCGATGAAATCTGCGCGGCGATCAAAGACATCTACGACGACACCCGCTCGATCACCGAGCCGGCCGGCGCATTGGGCGTGGCCGGGATCAAGAAGTACGTCGAGCATTACGGTGTCAGTGGCCAGACCTTCGTGGCCATCGACTCTGGTGCCAACGTCAACTTCGACCGCCTGCGCCACGTCGCCGAGCGCGCCGAACTGGGCGAAGGCCGCGAAGCCATCATCGCGGTGACCATCCCCGAGCAGCCGGGCAGCTTCAAGGCGTTTTGCCAGGCCATTGGCAAGCGGCAGATCACCGAATTCAACTACCGTTACCATACCGACCGCGAAGCGCACATCTTCGTCGGCGTGCAGACTCACCCGGACACCGACCCGCGCTCAGAACTGGTCTCCAGCCTGATCGGGCAAGGCTTCCCGGTGACTGACCTGACCGACAACGAACTGGCCAAGCTGCACATCCGGCACATGGTTGGCGGGCATGCCGAGCGGGTCAGCGATGAAGTGGTGTTCCGCTTCGAATTCCCCGAGCGGCCGGGGGCGCTGTTCAACTTTCTCAACAAGCTCGGCGGGCAATGGACCATCTCGATGTTCCACTACCGCAACCACGGCGCGGCGGATGGCCGGGTGGTGGCGGGTCTGGTAGTGCCTGAAGACGAACGGCACCTGATCCCGGCGGCACTGGCCGAGATTGGTTATCCGTATTGGGATGAGAGCGAGAATCCGGCTTATAAG
>NZ_JPQU01000085.1 GCF_000737245.1 Pseudomonas syringae
GTTCTGTACGCTACAGGGCTCAGCCCACCCAGCTTCATCTTGATTCGATCATGGTTGTAATAACGGATGTATTCATCCAGTCCTGCCTGTAATTGAGCCACGCTGTCGAAGCGTTCACGGTAAAAATACTCCGACTTCAAAGTGCCAAAAAAGCTCTCCATCGTAGCGTTGTCCAAGCAGTTGCCTTTGCGTGACATGCTCTGCTCCAGCCCTGCTTTTTCCAGACGCTCCCGGTAATCCGGGTATCGGTAGTGCCAGCCCTGATCCGAGTGCAGCATCGGCTTGGCAGCTTCGGGCAATCGCTCAAGCGCCTTCTCCAGCATGTCACCTACCAAGCCATAGCGTGGTCGGGTGGCCATCTGGTAAGCCACGATTTCGCCGTTGTACAAGTCCAGCACGGGAGACAGGTACAGCTTTTCACCGGCCACTTTGAACTCCGTCACGTCGGTAACCCATTTCTGATTCGGCTGCTCAGCCTCGAACTCGCGAGCCAAGGTATTGGGGGATGCCTCGCCCATCAGCCCGCGATACGACCGGTACTTTTTCGGGCGTACCGTGCATTTGAGATCCAGCTCGCCCATCAGCCGCCGAACCGTTTTGCTGTTAACTCTGTGGCCGGCATTATTCAGCGCGGCGGTCATCCGGCGATAGCCATAGCGACCCTTATGGGCGCTCTGGATGCGCTGGATAGAAGCTTTCAACAAGGCGAACCGATCCCCGCCCGCCATGGCCTTGACCTGGTAGTAATACGTACTGCGCGCCAGCCCCACCGCCTCAAGCAGCTCATCGAGCTCGAAGTGCTCTCGCAACTGGGTCACTAGCCGGGTTTTTTCTTGGCCGCCTTGGCCTGCCTTTTCTCCTCCTCCCGAAATTCCTTGAGCTTTTTTAGCACGGCGTTCTCCACCTGAAGCTTACGAAGCTTGATCAACAGCTCGGCGTGCGAGAGGTCTTCATCGTTGGTCGGTGACGGTTCAGAAGGTTTGGCGGGTGGCAACTTCATGGCAGTGTTCAGTCCTTTCCCTGCAGTCAGGGCTTCGATGCCGCCACTGTAATACTGCTGCTGCCATCTGCCCACCTGAGTGGAGTTGCCCAGATTGAAAAGCGCCGCCACACGGCGAAAGGACAGCTTGTCTCGCCACATACGCTGAAGCACGGAGAGCTTGAACTCGGCGCTATAGCCTTTGCTGCGAGCCTGGAGGCTGGCATCACCATGTATTTGGTACGCCTCTACCCAGCGACGGAGCAATGTAGGGTCCACTTGGAATTGAGCGGCTACGAACCGCAAGCCTCTGCCTCGCTCAAGAAAGGCTTTGATAGCGGACAGCTTGAATTGAGTTGTGTACTTGCTCATGAAAAACACCCCAGAGGTTGGACGGGTGTCCAACTTTTGGGGCGCACTTCA
>NZ_JPQU01000086.1 GCF_000737245.1 Pseudomonas syringae
ACTGGCCGAGATTGGTTATCCGTATTGGGATGAGAGCGAGAATCCGGCTTATAAGTTGTTTTTGGGGTAAATGAGCAAGCCAGGCCGGCTCAAAACCTGTGGGAGCGAATTCATTCGCGAAGGCATAGGTACAGACGATAAAGATGTGTCGAATGTACCGGCCTCTTCGCGAATGAATTCGCTCCCACAGGGGCGGTGCTCCAGCCGATTACTGCGCCGGTGTCGCTTCCGGCTCTGCTGCCGGAGCTGCCTCAACCGGGGTGGACTCAGGAGCGACCACTGGCTCGGGCACGAATGAATCGTTGCTGACTGGAGCAGGCACCGGCTGACTCGACTCCACCGCTGGCGCGTCTGGCTCCGCCTTGGCCGCTGGCGCTGACGGCGGCTCATCGGCTTTTGGCTCAGCCGCTTTTGGCTCGACGAGCGCCGCAGGTTTGGCTGGCGCGGGGGCAGGCTCTGGCATACCCAAGTCAGTCTTGGGTTTTTCTTTGATGTGCGCCGCTTTCTTCGCTTCTGGCGGCAGGAAGTTTTCTACCAGAATAAAGAAACGGTCATAGAACTTGTCCGAGGCCACGGTTTCGCTGGCCACCTTGACCATCGAATCATCGGTGGAGCCAATCGGCATCGAAACCGAGCCCAATACGCCAACACCGAGGCTGGCCGAATTGTTGGTCTTTTTCAGTGCATAACGATCCTGCAGAGCATTGGCGAACATCGTCGCGCCGTTTTCAGCGGTGCCATCAGCGGCACAGACCACATTGAAGCTGATCTCCATGTGAGTCTCGCCAGTCTGCTGGAAGCTCTTATGCCCGCTGATCATTTTCGGGTCGCTGCTGGTGATGATGTAGCCCTGACTGAGCAGGGCCCGCCGCGCAGCCTCGCAAGAGGCTGAGTCACTGACCGGGTAATTTCTCGAGAAAGTCCCCGCATCGTCAAAATTCTCGTGTTCATAGACGGTTGTCTTCTTCGACGAGCAGCCTGCGATTGCCAGCAAGGCGATTGCGCAGCACGCGAGGCGAAAATTAACTGAGTTAGGCATCAAGAATCCTGGAAAAAGTCACTGCCAGCAGATCTGCCGACCGGGAAAACATTGGCAAGTCTGCAACAAGGCTGGCGCAGGATCAACGCAGAGATTGAATGGATCTTGGTACAAGAATGCCAAACGTCAGAAATCGGTAGGGGTAATGATCAAACCGATGACAAAAGCTTTCGCTCAAAACAGTCGCCCTCTCGACTAAATCTGGTCCGGTTGATGGCACAAAAAAAGGGCAAAAAAAAGCGACCCGTTAAGGTCGCTTTTTTTCGCTTCAAGGAGTTCAAGGGCCTTGAAGCTATGTATGGCGCAGCGGACGGGACTCGAACCCGCGACCCCCGGCGTGACAGGCCGGTAT
>NZ_JPQU01000087.1 GCF_000737245.1 Pseudomonas syringae
TGAACTGGTCAAGTAATCACGGACACCGGTTACGGTTTATGCCGCTTTTTTCTCCATTGCTACTGGCGACAGATAGTCGTTATAGCTGTGAAGCCTTGTGCGGTTGTAGTACATGAAGAAGCGCGCCATGTCGGTTTGTGCTTCTTCGGTAGTGCCATAGCCTCCACGAGGTATCCATTCCGATTTGAGCGTCCCGAAAAAACGCTCGGTCGGGGCATTGTCCCAGCACTGTCCTCGATGACTCATGCTTTGCGAAATGCCATAGCGTTCCAGCTCGTCACGAAACTTGCGGCTGGTGTATTGGCAGCCCTGGTCTGAGTGAAACATCAATCCAGGTGTACATGCCCTGTATCCAGCGGCCATGCGTAGCGCCTTGCTCACAAGGTTCGCGTCATTGACCAGTGAGAACGACCAGCCTATGGCGCGCCGCGCAAACAGATCGATCACTATCGCCAAGTGAAACCAGCGCTTGCCGATTAATACACTGGTGACGTCACCGCACCAGACCTGATCAATTGCAGACGGAGTAAACTCGCGCTTAAGCAGGTTTGGTGCGACATAAGCTTCAACCCCTTTGGATCTAAATGGATGCGGTCGACGTTGCTTGCTGACGATATTGGCCTCTTTCATCAATGTCGCAGCCAGAGCCCTGCCCACCTGAATGTTTTGCGCCTTCAGATTCCGGGAAATCATTCTGGAACCCATACTTTCCCGGCTTTGAGCGTGCAACTCGACCACTTTAGCCTTGAGCTCTTCACGCCTTGCATTCGGCTGACCCAGTCGCCCTATCCACTCATAAAAGCTGCTGCGCTTTACGCCAAAGGTGCGGCACACAATGGCGGTCGGATAGGACTCTCTCAGCTCCGCGATCATCGGAAACGATCGGGATCCGACATCAAGAGAGCCGTAGCCTTTTTTAGGATCTCAGCCTCCAGCTCCATTCTTTTAATCTTGGCTTTGAGGTTTTGAATCTCCCGCTGTTCGTCGGTAATCGCTTTAGTGCCCTTTACGGGCTGCCCCTGGCGTTCCTTGCGGACTTGATCAACCCAACGGCGCAGAGCCGTTGGGCCGATCTCCAGAGTTGCACATACATCAGGCACCGGGCACTCATCATCAATGACCATGCAGGCTGCACGCTGCTTGAACTCGCGGGAATAGACCTTTCTTTCGTTCATGGATCCTCCAATTGGGCGAAATCATATCGCCCTTAAGAGGTGTCCGGAATCATTAGGCCAGTTCA
>NZ_JPQU01000088.1 GCF_000737245.1 Pseudomonas syringae
CAAGCGCGAACAGGTCATGCAATACGGCGAAAGCGACCTGGCCTTTATCACCCGCCTGCTGGCCGAAGTGGGTATCTGGTATCGCTTCGAACATCACAACGAGTGGCATTTTGAAATCGCAGAGTTTTGCGATCACCAACGCTTTTACCAATTCGACATCGAACTGCCACTGCTTCCCCAATCGGGCCTCAGCAGCAACGGCGAAGATGCCGTTTGGCAATTGCAGACCGAGCATCGGGTCGTAGAAAAAAACATCAACTTCCGCGCCTACAACCCCCGCGAGGCCAACGCCTGGCTCAATGGCGAAGTCGATCAAACCGATGGAGACAAAACCACCTACGGCGAGGCCTACCACTACGCCGAACCCTACACCGTGCTGGGCGACGCCCTGAAAAAAGATGAGCGCCTGCAAACCGAAAGCGGCCATTTCTACGCACGGCTGCGCCACGAGCAATACCTCAACAGCCAGACCCAACTGAGCGGCGTCAGCAGCAGCGCAACCCTGGCCCCTGCTCAGGTACTGACCATCAAAGGTGACGCACCGCTGGCCTTCAAGCCCCGCATCGTGCTTACCGGCCTGAAAATCACCGCCGCTCGCGGCCGCAGCCTTGAGGTGGAATTCGAGGCCATGCCATATTCGGAAACGGTGTGCTTCCGGCCAAAAGTGCCCGCCAAACCGCAGATCGCCGGCACCATCCCCGCCCGCGTCACCAGCCCGGACAAAAATCCCCGCTACGCCGAAGTCGATCAGGAAGGCCGCTACCGGGTCAACTTCCTGTTCGACCGCGACGAATGGATGGTCGGCCGGGAAAGCATGTGGCTGCGCCTCGCCCGCCCTTATGCTGGCGACACCCACGGCCTGCACCTCCCGCTGATCCCAGGCACCGAAGTCGCCATCGCCTTCGAACACGGCGACCCCGACCGCCCCTACATCGCCCACGCCCTGCACGACGATCGCCACCCGGATCACATCACCGACCGCAGACGCGACCACACCCGCAACGTCCTGCGTACCTCAGCCAATAACAAGTTGCGCATGGAAGATCTGCGCGGTTCCGAGCACATCAAACTCAGCACCGAACACAGCGGCAAAAGCCAGCTGAACCTTGGGCATCTGGTGGATGCCAAGAAGGAAAAGCGCGGGGAAGGGTTTGAGTTGAGGACCGATGG
>NZ_JPQU01000089.1 GCF_000737245.1 Pseudomonas syringae
TTGGGCGAAATCATATCGCCCTTAAGAGGTGTCCGGAATCATTAGGCCAGTTCAGCTCGGCTCCCACAGGAATCCGGGTTCTTCAGACAAATCGCGTCATCGTTCTTCGCGAGCAAGCTCGGTGCCTTCAGGACCTCTGCGCTCGATCAATACCAAATGTTTCAACTATCCCGAGCTTGAGCAGTCACACCCCTGAACGCTTCGTTTTCTGCGAAGCCGGGTTGTGAGAGTCAAAACCGTATGAGCTTCATTCTGTTAATGACGGTCCTTGGCGTGTTGCTGATGATGCTCGCGCTGACGTCTTCCTATCTGCGCTGGATGCCGGTGACCACCTCGGCGGTGTGTCTGGCGTTTGGCTTTGCTATCGGTCCCGTGGGGCTGGATGTACTCAAGCTGGACTTTCGCGAATCAGCCCATTGGCTGGAACGCCTCACGGAAGTGGCGGTGCTGTTCTCGTTGTTCAGCACGGGGATCAAACTACGCCTGCCACTGAACAGCAAGGCCTGGCGCTCGGCCTACTGGCTGGCAGGGCCGGTGATGCTGGCGACCATCGCTGGCACCGCACTGGCGGCGCATTATCTTTTCGAGCTGTCCTGGGGCATCTCCATTCTGTTGGGGGCCATGCTCTCTCCCACTGACCCGGTACTGGCGTCGCTGGTGCAGGTCAACAATGCCCAGGATTTTGATCGCGTGCGCTTCGGCTTGTCCGGAGAGGCGGGGTTGAACGACGGCACGGCTTTCCCGTTTGTGATTTTTGCCTTGTTATTCCTGACCCAAGGCGCCGGCGACCTCAACTGGGTCCAGCACTGGGCGCTGAAAAACCTGGTGTGGGGCGTGCCCACCGCGCTGTTGATTGGTTACGGCTTGGGCCGCGGCGTCGGCCATCTGATGATTTATCTGCGGATCAAAAATGCCGACAGCACCCTGTCGCCCAATGACTTTCTTGCGCTGGCGTTGATTGCGGTCTCCTACGTAGTCGCCGACACCTTGGGGGCCTTTGGTTTTCTCTCGGTATTTGCCGCTGGCCTGGGTTTGCGGCAGGCCGAGGCGCAGATTACCCAGTCGGAGGTTCCCGCCGAGCATCTGGCGCAGCCGGTCCTTGGTCACATGAGCGGCAGTGTCGGGCGGGCAACCGTCGCCGAAGAACAGGACCTCAGCGATTCGCAACTGGCAGCCGGGGTCATGATGGGCGACATGCTTGCCTTCGGTAGCCTGGTGGAACGCTCCATGGAGGTGTTGCTGATCACTTTGCTCGGCGCGTCCGTGGCACTGTATTGGGATTGGCGCGCAATTGGTCTTGGCCTGGCGTTGTTTTGCGTCATCCGCCCGGTGGCGGTCTGGTTGCTGGTGAGCCGCAAATTGCTGAGTGGGCCACAAAGAGCGCTGGCGGGCTGGTTCGGGATTCGTGGCATTGGCAGCCTCTTTTACTTGTGCTTCGCTCTGGGACATGGGTTACCTGAAGAGGTGAAGCAAATCAGCATTGGCATGACGCTGTCGGTCGTCGCGCTGAGTATCCTGCTTCACGGGGTCAGTATTCAGCCGTTACTGGAGCGCTACGAGCGCAGTATTGCTGGCAAAAGGCCTGATCAAAAAGCTTCCAATTAGCGGGAATTTACACTCCTTCGGATGTTTTCATCGATCGCCCTGAACCAATTGACAGTGGCATAGCCCAATCTTCAACAACGTAGTTTTGCAACGAGCAAAACCCTTTGCCCCGCTACGTTATCGGCCATTCAAGGGCCGGCGTTTCGCAGTTATCGCCCCAAAAGCAGACTTTAAACATGCGCATCCTCATCGTAGAAGACGATCCCATCCTGGCCCTGCTGGCCGCTGCCACCCTGGGTGAGCATCACGAAATCATCGGCCCGGCCCATGACGTCAGCCATGCGTTGCAATTAGCTGCTGAACAGCAGGCCGATATCGCTTTCGTCGATATCAACCTCGCCGGTCATGATGAGGGTATTGCGCTGGCCAGGGCGCTGATGGCTCGCCATGGGATGACCTCCATGTTCGTCAGCGGCCAGGTGCTGGCGGCGCATGCCAATACCGATGCCGCATTGGGCTTGTTGCGCAAACCTTATGCGCCGGAAGACTTGAACCTGTGCGCACACGTGGCTCAAGCATTGCTTGATGGCCGTGAGTTCTCGACGCTGCCGTCCCATGGATCTCTGGAAATATTCAGCACCGGCCCGCCAACACTGCCTATGGATAGCGCGCATGAAGCTGGAAAATGATCTATCAGACCCGGCAACGCTGGGTGAGCTTGAGTTCAGGGAATTGGCTGACCACGCCCCAGTGATGATCTGGCGAGCCAGATCCGACAGGCACTGTGACTGGTTCAACAAGCCCTGGACCGACTTCACTGGGAGAACCCAGCAGCAACTGATTGGCTATGGCTGGATGGACGATATCCATGGTGAGGACGTGAAAGCCTGCGTTGACGCTTTCCACGAGGCCTTTGATAGCCGCAGCCGATTCACCTTGCCATATCGGGTCAGACGTCACGATGGGCAATATCGCTGGCTGCTGGACAACGGCGCGCCGTTTTATCGAAATGGGGAGTTTGCCGGTTATTTCGGCAGTTGCATCGACATTACCGAACAGCGCGAACTTGAGGCACACCAACAAGTTTTGCTGTCCGAGCTTAACCACCGGGTCAAAAACAACCTGCAATTAATCATCAGCCTGCTACAACTGTCGAAAATGCGCGCCAAAGGCGAAGAAGCGAAATTGCTTATGCACTCGGCCATCACCCGGGTCGTCGGGGTGGGCGCGGTGCAGGACGAGCTGCATCGCTACGGGAAAGGTCAGGTTGATCTGGCTGACTTCCTGCCCAGCCTGGCCCGAGGCTTGATCAATGCCCAGCACAGTCGGACCATGACCCTGCGCTGCGAAACCCAGTCGGTTTATGTATCGCTTCAAACCGCATCCAACCTTGGCCTGATTCTCAATGAATTGCTGGACAACGCCATCAAACATGGCAACAGCAATCGCGTCGACTTGCGGGTGGTTAATCTCGACAGCGACACTGCGCAGATCAGTGTCATTGATCAGGGTCCCGGCTTCGACGTTGAAACCCTCACCGGGTCTATCAACGGCCGAAGTGCGGTTATCAGCCTGATCGATGCCCTGTGCAAACGCTGCAGTGCAGGCCTGCTGCGAGACAACGTCGCTGACAGCGATGGCAGTGGTGCCCGCGTCAGGCTGACTTTTGCAATTAATTGATCAAGTTGAAGTGTTGATCGAGTGGGTCAATGGGTCTATCAGCACAAGTGATTGGACCGTTACATTTACACTCGGTTAAGTTGCCTGTTGAATCCGCCATCGCCGATTAGCGCGTGACATCGACTGTCAGCTCGCAGACAGTATGCAACCTGTAATCGGGGGATGTTGCCAGAAGGCTAACCCGGCAACGGCTGGCGGAGAATGTGTTGAGAAGGTGGAAATGTCTGACCGAATGCTGATGGACGCTTTTGCACGCAAGGTAGATTACCTGCGGATGTCTGTGACTGACCGTTGCGATTTCCGTTGCGTGTACTGCATGGCCGAGGAAATGACGTTCCTGCCACGGCAACAGATCCTGTCTCTGGAAGAAATCTTTCAGGTGGCCGAGCGCTTTGTAGCACTGGGCACCAAAAAAATCCGTTTGACCGGTGGCGAACCGCTTGTGCGTTCCGGCATTGTCGGCCTCTGCGAGCAGATTGCCGCCCTGCCCGGCCTGCGCGAATTGTGCATGACCACCAATGGCTCACAGCTTGACCGGCTGGCGCAGCCGCTATTTGACGCTGGAGTTTCCCGGCTGAACATCAGCCTGGACAGCCTGGACCCGGCGCGATTCAAGGAAATGACCCGCACCGGTGAGCTGAGCAAAGTCATTGCCGGTATCGATGCAGCCAATGCTGCAGGCTTCGTGCATACCAAGCTCAACTGCGTGGTGATGCAGGGCCGTAATGATCACGAAATCAACGATCTGGTGGCCTTCGCCATCGACCGCAAGCTGGATATTTCCTTCATCGAAGAAATGCCGTTGGGTGTGATCAGCGATCACAGCCGTGCCGAATCGTTTTACTCCAGCGATCAAGTCCGTGAGCGCATTGCCGAGCGCTACACCCTGATCAACTCCACTGAATCCACCCAAGGTCCCTCGCGCTACTGGCGTGTGGCAGAAGCGCCGGACATCCGGATCGGCTTCATCTCGCCTCATAGTCATAACTTCTGCGCGACATGCAACCGGGTGCGCCTGACCGTTGAAGGCCGCCTGCTGCTGTGCCTGGGCAACGAGCATTCTGCCGATCTCAAGTCGGTATTGCGGGCCAATCCGGGACAACCGGAAAAGCTCGAAAAAGCCATTATTGATGCCATGCAGCTGAAACCCTGGAGCCATAACTTCAGCGTCAATGATGAAGTCCAGGTGGTGCGGTTCATGAATATGACGGGTGGGTGAAACCCGCGCCACCTGTGGGAGCGGTGCTTGCCCGCGATAAGGTTTCGGTGATCTGACATGAAGCCGTGGTGTCACTATCGCGGGCAAGCACCGCTCCCACAGGTTACATACCTACCCATACAGTGCTCACCCCTCCCGTACCATCCCCTCGAACGCCTCTTCGATCAGACTGACATTGCCCGGCCGTACCAAACGGCTGAGTTCAACGCCATCACGCATGAAGATCAGGGTCGGCCATAACTTGATTCGAAACGAACGCCCCAGTGGCCTGCCACTGCCGTCTTCGATTTTCAGGTGACGCACGTTGGGGTAATCCTTGAGTACCTGGCTCACCAACGGCTCTGCGGCTTTGCAATGGCCACACCAGTCGGTACCGAACTGGATCAACGTGGCACCGGGCAGAGCATCGACTTCAGCGCGGGGCGGGGCGGTTGTGGCGTAGGGTTGGGTCATATGGGGTTTTACTCCAGCTGGAATGCGATTGGATGTGGGAGCGGTGCTTGCCCGCGATAAGAACACCGCGGTTTCACGTTAGATCACCGAAACCTTATCGCGGGCAAGCACCGCTCCCACAGACTCACAGCACCATACCATCCCTTGCAACCACCACCCGTTCCGGCAGTTCATGCCGATGCTCCATCAGCCACGCATCCAGGGTGTGGCCAATGTGGGTCAGTACGGCGCTGCCCGGTTGCAGTTCCTCGATGGTATGCAACGCCAGGCTCAGGTCGTTGTGGTTACGGGGCGCCTGGGGTTGCGGAGGCATGGAGCAGTCAAGGACCAGCAAGTCCAGTGGCTGGCGCTGCAAGTAGTGCTGGGTTGCATCAGGCAAACCCACTGTGTCAGTCAGGTAGGCGATGCGTCTGCCCTCGCCTTCAAGCAAATAGCCCAATGTCGGTTTCGAATGCACCAGCGGCAAGGCGGTGACCCTGAGCGCGCCGAACTGTCGAGCCTCGAAAGCGCTGAACGGCTGACTGAAATCCAGAATCCCCGGATGCTTGTACAGATCCGACAAACCTTCCGGATCCACCGGGCCATGCACCGGAATCACCAACCCCTGCCCCCAGCGCAAATGTAAAAGGCCTTGGGCATGATCAGCGTGGTAGTGGGTTTGCAGGATGCCGCTCAGACTACGCGGCGGGAAGCGTTCGGTGAGGTCAGTCAGGCCGCTGTCGATCAACCAGCGCTGATCATCACACTCAATCAGTGCGCTGCACGGCAGACGTCGCAAGCGCGGATCAAGCAAGGCCGCCGAGCAGGCCGGGCACTGGCAGCCATACACCGGCACCTGCCGGGCATCGGCAGTGCCAAGCAGGGTCAGGCGCATGAGTGCTCATGCGCAATGCGCTGCAACAGGCGCTCGGCGGTCTGGGCCAGGGGACCGGAGTTGTCCAGCACGAACAGCGTCGGGTCACTGGCCAGCAACTCAACGGTGAAGCGTGAATTGCGTTGCAGGCGTGCTTCGATATCAGCGACCGACTCCCGCCCCCGCGCCAACAAACGCTCACGCAAAGTGCTGTCGTTGACGGTCAGCAGCACCGCCAGCAGGTCCGGATAGCGTTGTCGCGCCTGAGCCAGATACCCTCGGGACCCATTGACCAGCACATCGTCGCCCTGCGCCAGCCACACATCGATTTCCGAGGGGATGCCGTAATACAAGCCGTTAGCCTGCCAGCTCAGGGCAAAATCACCCTGGGCCTGCATGGCCAGAAACTGCTCGACACTGACGGCCTGGGCCGCCTCGCCCACCGCTTCGGCCGAGCGAGTGATCACCCTACGCACCACCCGGCAACCACGCCGGGCCAATGGGTCACGAGCGGCGTCCAGCAGGCTGTCTTTGCCTGAACCTGACGGCCCGATGAGATAGATCAACCTGCCTGCCATCAATACACCCTCTTGCCCTGCCGCCAGACTTGCTGGATGACCGGCAGTGAACCTTGCCCCCGAACCTGATCAGCCCGGACATGGACCAGATCGGCGCGCAAGCCAACTCGAATTTCACCGCGATCGGCAAGCCCCGCCGCTAACGCCGGAGCCCGACTGACCATCGCCACCGTTTGCGGCAGCGTGCAATGCTCACCCTGCCCGGCCAGCGTGAACGCGGCCTGCAACAGACTGGCGGGATAATAGTCGCTGGAGAGGATATCCAGTAGCCCTTGTTTTGCCAGATCCGCCGCCGCCACGTTGCCCGAGTGCGAACCACCGCGCACGACATTGGGTGCGCCCATCAATACGCTCATGCCCAAGCGTCGACAAGCCTGTGCCGCTTCTGCCGTCGTGGGGAACTCGGCGATGCTCATGCCGTAGCCCGCCGACTCCTCAACATGCGCCACGGTCGCATCATCATGGCTGGCCACCGACAAGCCTCGGGCCAGACAGTCCTCAACGATTGCGCGCCGATAACGGTCACTGTACTCACGGGAGTTCGCCACCTGTTCGACGATGAACTCATCCATCTGCCCGGTCGTCAGGTGGTATTTGCCCATGTAGTACTCGCGGTACTTGGACTCCAGGGCGAACTGGCGCTGGCCCGGCGAGTGGTCCATCACCGACACCAGTTGCACCAGCGGCTGCTCCACCAGATCGCGAAACACGCTCAAGGTATCTGGATGACAGACTTCGCAGCGCAAATGCAGACGATGCTCGGCCCGGGTCAGGCCCGCCGCATTGGCACTGGCGATGGCTTCGAGCATTGCAGGCAGTTGCTGCATGCGCTTGCCCTTGGGGTTCACATCGCCGATGGACAGCGCGTCGAATACCGTGGTGATGCCGGCAGAGATGATCTGCGCATCGTGGCTGAGCACCGCCGAGGCCGAGGGCCAGTCCACACCGGGACGTGGCGACAGGTGTTTTTCCAGATTGTCGGTGTGCAGTTCCACCAGGCCGGGCAACAGATATTCGCCCTGCATATCCACTGCCTGGGGCAGTTGGCTGCGGCCTTCCTGCACCTCGACAATCAGCCCGTCGCGCAACACCACAGTGCCGTGGAACAGCTGGTCAGCCGTGACAATCCGGGCATTGGTAAGAATTTGTTCGGTCAGCATTGCAGCAACTCCTTGGCGGTCAGGTCCAACGGGGTCATGTCGAGAAAGCGATCAGCGACGGTTTCGCGAGCAGCGCGGTCGTGGAAAATCCCGATCAAGGCGGCGCCTGCGGTTTTCGCTTCGTTCATCAGCTCCAGCACCACTTGACGATTGCCCTCATCCAGGGACGCGGTGGGCTCATCCAGCAGCAGCACCGGCCAGGGCACCATGAAGCTGCGAGCGATATTGATGCGCTGTTGCTCACCACCGGAAAAAGTGCCCGGTGCCAATTGCCACAGCCGTTGCGGGATGTTCAGGCGAGACAGCAATTGTTCGGCACGCGCTCTGGCCTCGTCTGTCGACCAGCCACGGGCCAGAGCGGGTTCCATGACCACGTCCAGGCTGGACACCCGAGGGATGACGCGTAAAAACTGGCTGATGTAGCCCAACGTCTGGCGACGGACGTCCAGCACTTCTCTGGGTTCAGCGCCGACCAGCTCCAGCCAGTGACCATCGTGCACTACGCGAATGCTGCCGCCAGCTGGCAGGTAGTTGCCGTACAAGGTGCGCAACAAGGTGCTTTTGCCCGCCCCGGAATTCCCATGCAACACCAGGCATTCGCCAGCGCGAACTTTGAAATTCAGGCCGCGCAGCACATTCAACACCACGCCATTCTGCTGATGCAGGGTGAAAGTTTTCGAGAGGTCGCGGACCTCGATCAGCGTATTCATCAGACATCCCCCATCAGGCGATTCACGATTGCAGCACCGACGACACCAGCAGCTGCGAGTAAGGGTGCTGCGGGTCATCAAGGATTTGATCCGTCAGGCCAGTTTCCACAACGCGTGAGCGGCGCATGACGATCAGCCGGTCCGCCAGTAGCCGTGCGACGGCCAGGTCATGGGTGACGATCACCACCGCCAGATCCAGTTCACGCACCAGACCACGCAGCAGGTCCAGCAGACGCGCCTGCACCGAGACGTCCAGCCCACCGGTGGGCTCGTCCATGAACACCAGGCGCGGGCTCGACACCAGATTGCGGGCGATCTGCAGACGTTGTTGCATGCCGCCGGAGAAGGTGCGCGGCAGGTCATCGATACGCAGCGGGTCGATCTCGACCTGGGTCAACCAATCGATACCGGCCCCGCGCAGTTGCTGATAATTGCGCACGCCCTGGGCCATCAGCCGTTCACCGATATTCGCCCCGGCAGAAACGCCCATGCGCAGGCCGTCACGGGGGTTCTGTTCAACGAAGCCCCACTCGGTGCGCAACAGCGTGCGCCGCTCGGCTTCGCTGGCGCTGTACAAGTCCAGTACCCGGCCGTCCTTGCCTCGATAGTCGATGCCGCCACGATCAGGTGGGCAACGGCCACTGAGCAGGGAAAGCAGCGTGGACTTGCCGGATCCGGATTCGCCGACGATGCCCAGCACTTCACCCGGATACAGCTCGAAGTTCACGCCCTGGCAGCCGGTGTCCGGTCCATACAAACGCGTCAGGTCGCGGACCTTGAGCAGCGGTTGGGCGCGGCCCGGCCACTCGGCGACGTTGGATTTGGCTTGCGCACTGATCATTGGCCTTTCTCCTGCGGTTCAGGAACCTGTTGTTCAAAAACCTGGTGCTGGATCACCCGCTGGGCGCAGTAATCGGTGTCTGAGCAGACAAAGCTCTGAGTGCCGGCGTCGTCGAGGATCAACTCATCGAGGTACGAATCATGGCTGCCACAGATCGCGCAGCTGTGCTCCCAGCTCTGGACCTGAAACGGATGATCTTCAAAGTCCAGGCTCTCTACACGGGTAAACGGCGGCACCGCGTACAGGCGCTTTTCCCGGCCGGCACCGAACAGCATCAGAGCCGGACTCATGTGCAGTTTCGGGTTGTCGAATTTGGGGATCGGCGACGGATCCATCACGTAGCGCTCGTCGACCATCACCGGGTAGGCATAGCTGGTGGCGATATGGCCAAAGGTGGCGATGTCTTCGTAAAGCTTCACGTGCATCACCCCGTAATCATTGAGGGCGTGCATGGTTCGGGTTTCGGTTTCCGAGGGCTCGATGAAACGCAGCGGCTCGGGGATCGGCACCTGATAGACCATGATCTGATCAGCGTGCAGCGGTGTTTCCGGAATCCGGTGCCGGGTCTGGATCACGCTTGCTTCGGGCGTGCGCTCTGTGGTCTCGACTCCGGCCGTGCGGGCGAAGAAACGGCGGATGGACACCGCGTTGGTGGTGTCGTCTGCGCCCTGGTCAATCACCTTGAGCACATCTTCGGCACCGAGAATCGCTGCCGTGAGCTGCATGCCGCCCGTGCCCCAGCCATACGGCAGCGGCATCTCGCGTCCACCAAACGGCACTTGATACCCGGGAATCGCCACCGCTTTGAGCAAGGCGCGACGGATCATGCGTTTGGTCTGTTCGTCCAGATAGGCGAAGTTGTAAGCGTCATCCCGTTGCGGTTGGGCTTGCTGGTAAGCAGTCATGGCTTGGCCTCCTTGTGCTCAGGGGCGCGCAGCTTGCGGATCAGCCCCAGCTCGGACTGGAAATCCACGTAGTGCGGCAATTTCAGATGGGACACAAAACCGGCGGCCTCAACGTTGTCGCAATGGGCCAGGACGAACTCTTCCTGCTGCGCCGGGGACTGGATCTCTTCGTTGAATTCCTCCGCCCGCAGGGAGCGATCCACCAGGGCCATGGCCATGGCCTTGCGCTCGGCATGGCCGAACGCCAACCCATAACCCCGGGTAAATTGCGCTGGCTCTGTGCCCGAGCCCACGAACTGGTTGATCATTTCGCACTCGGTCACTTCGATGGCGCCGATGGCGATGGGAAAGCCCAACTCCTCCGGCTCGATCCAGACCTCGACCTCGCCAATGCGGATTTCCCCGGCAAACGGGTGATTCCGTCCGTAGCCGCGCTGGGTCGAGTAGCTCAACGCCAACAGAAACCCTTCATCCCCTCGGGCCAGCGCCTGCAAGCGCTGGGCACGGCTGGCGGGATACTCCAGGGGGTCGCGGGTGATATCGGCCACGGCCTCGCCGTTGTCGGTTTCGTTCTTGATAAGACCTTCTTTGGCCAGCAGCCCCAGCACTCGCGGGCAAGGCTCAACCGTCGCGGTTGACTGAGTAAGTGGCCCAAGGTGCTCGCCGTCGGCTAGCAGGGTGAAATCCAGCAGGCGATGGGTGTAGTCGAAAGTCGGGCCGAGCAGTTGCCCGCCGGGAAGGTCCTTGAACGTCGCGGACAACCGGCGGTTGAGCTGCATGTCCGACGTGTCGATGGGCAAGCCGGGGCTGAAGCGCGGCAAGGTGGTGCGATAGGCGCGCAGCAGGAAGATCGCTTCGATCATGTCCCCCGCTGCTTGCTTGATCGCCAGCGCTGCCAGTTGTTCGTCATACAGCGAGCCTTCGGTCATGACCCGAGCCACCGCAAGCGGCAGTTGCTGGCGGATCTGCTCTACACTCAATTCGGCAATGGAGGTATCACCCCGGCGCTTTTTCGCCAGCAGACGGTGGGCGTTGTCGATGGCCTGTTCGCCACCTTTCACGGCAACATACATCAGGCACGCTCCTGCACGATCTGTGCGACACGGGTGCTGCGCGGCAGGCCCAGCAGGTCAGTGCCAGCGAGGAAGAACACGTCCAGGCCACGAGGGAAGTCGTTATGGGTTTCACGCTCGCGCCAGAAGCCGGCGTCCAGCGGCAGCGCAACCCTGTTTTCACTTTCGATGCCCGGCCCGCGCCAGCTCAATGAAGTTCCACCGCCGAGACTCGGTAACTGGATCAGCAAGGTGCAGGACTGATCCGGGTAACGGTCGTTGCCCAGATCGAAGCCACCCAGATCATCCAGCTGACTGCCATCGAGCAAGGCGAAGCGGGCGTGCTGGCGCTCGGTGACAATCGGGCAGCCACAGTGGAACGCCAGGTTGGCGCGAATCGCCGGGGTATCGAAGGCTGGTGACAGCCACAACGGCGTGTCGATATCCAGCAACGCCAGGCACAGTGCGTGGCTGGCCGCATCCAGCCCGGTCAGGGCCGGTGGGCGTTGCGCCGCTTGAAGGGTATGCATCACGCCCGGCCCGGCCAGCGCCTTGAGCGCGGCGCGGAAGCTGCGTTGAGCGTCGAGTACCGGATCGGCAAATGCCGGTTGCAACAGCGCTGCGTTCATCAGTCTTCTCCTCGTACCAGGGTAAAGAACTCAACCTTGCTGGCGGCAGTCGCCGCGTCCTGTTCAGCCCGGCGGCGGGCCTGTGCCTCAGCCAGGGGTTCGATCAGGGTGGTGAGCCAGTGGGTTTGTTGCGGCCCTTGCAGATGGGCGTCGGCCAGTGCCGCAAGTTCGGCGCGGGGCTTGTCGCGGCCAGCCAGGTAGCTGAAGCCGGTGCGACCATCCGCCAATCGCACCACGCAACGGGTGACGGTCATCTCACCGACGTTGAACGCCGCACCGGTGCCGCCCATTCGGCCGCGAACCAGGGTCATGCCGATTTCCGGGGCTCGGATCAGTTGGTATTCAGCGTCGCGCAGGGCCGATTCGTGGCGGCTCAGCTCCTCACCGACAGCTCGGGCGAGTACGCCGATCCAGCGCTGGCGAGTAGCAATGGCAGGGTCTGTTGCGGGTTTCATGGCAAGGTTCTCCATCAGACGATGAACTGATACTGGAAGCGGTCGGAACGGCTGGTGGAGCGCGATAACTCCACCGGATTGCCGCTGCGATCGCGGGAAACGGTAAGCACCGTGAGGACCGGCAAATGGCGCGGCATCATCAACAGATCCGCCTCCTCCCGGCTGGGCAAGCGCGCGCCGACCAGACTCAAGGTGCGGGTCAGCGGCAAGTCTCGGTCGGCCAGGAATTGACGTAACGAACCGCGTCTGTAACTGGCCAGCAGCTCACTGCGACTGGCGCAAAAGCGGTGGCGGATAAGGCTCACCGGATGGCCATCGAGTTTGCGCAAGGTGTGCAGCTCGATCAGCTCGGCGTATTCATCGAGCTGCAGATGCTCGGCGTCTTCGGCACTGGCCGGACATTTCTGTCGCTGCAAGAGGATCGCCTCAACGCCTATGCCCTGGGCCGAGAGCGACTGGCTATAGGCGCTGTCAGCCTGCATCGGGTAAATCAACGGTCGCTGCAAAACCTGCGTTCCTCGGCCCTGACGTCGCAATACGCTGCCCTCGCGAACCAGCTCATCGATCGCACGCCGGACCGTGTGTCTATTGACTTCAAAGCGCGCGGCCAGCTGAACCTCGGCTGGCATGTAGTCGCCAGCGCTGTAACTGCCGAGTTCCTTGCGCAAGATAGAGGCCAGCTCCTGATACACCGGCTCGGCGGGTTGTCTAGACATGTCCATAGCTAAAAATCCCCTTTTTAATCTGCAACAGGTAACTTCCTGGCGGAACCGAATCCCTGTGGGAGCGGTGCCTGACCGCGATAATCTGCAAACCCAATCGCGGGCAAGCACCGCTCCCACAGGTGTCTCAGGTCTGTGGAGCGCATCTAAATAAACTGCTTACGCAAACGCTGAGACACGATGTCGATGGCGCTGACCACCAGAATGATCACCAGCAACACGGCGCAGGTCTGGGTGAACTGGAAGGCGCGAATGTTCTCCCAAAGGATCACGCCGATCCCGCCGGCACCGACCATGCCCACCACCGTTGCCGAGCGCACATTGGATTCGAAGCGGTACAGCGCGTAGGAAATCCACAGCGGCATAACCTGTGGGATCACCCCATAGATCACTTCCTGCAAGGCGCTGGCACCGGTGGCGCGCACGCCTTCCACCGGACCGGGATCGATGGCCTCTACGGCCTCGGCGAACAACTTGGCCAGAACCCCGGTGGTGCTGATCCACAGTGCCAACACCCCGGCGAACGGCCCCAGCCCCACCGCCACCACGAACAACATGGCGAAGACCATTTCATTGATCGAACGAAACGAATCCATGACCCGGCGCAGTGGCTGATGAATCCACCAGGGGGTAATGTTGTCGGCGCACAAGATGCCAAGCGGCACCGAACAGACGATGGACAGCACTGTGCCCCAGAGGGCGATCTGCACGGTGACGATCATTTCCTTGAGGTACGAGCGCCACTCATGGAAATCCGGCGGAAAGAAGTCGGCAGCAAAGGTCGCCATGTTGGCCGAGTCCCGGTACAGCGCCAGCGGGTTCATCTCGGCGCCCTGCCAGGCCCAGGCGAGCATGGCCAGGAACAGGCCCCAGCCAACATACTGCGGCCAACTGCGCTTGCCAGCCGCCTGAACATAGGCCGCCTGCGTGGTGGTGCTGGTCATAGTCGGATCCTGTTTTACAGAGGGCGGGCGCGCCTGAGCAGCGCGCCCGGATCAATCAACCGGCGCTGGCCGGGGTCTTCTTCTCAAGCTCGGTCAGGCGTTCCTGCAACTTGCTCAAGCCGGCATCGATATCTTTCAGACGCTTGGCCTTCTCATCAGCGCTCAGGCTAGTGCTGGCCAGGGTTTCGGTGCGCTGCTTGAACAGGTCGAGTTGGCGGATCGGCAACAGCTGGTCATCACTGGACTTGAGGAACTTGCCCAGCTGCATGCCCTTGAGCACAGCCTTTTCTTCATCGGTATTGCCATAGCCGGCGAAGAATTCACGGATCTTGTTTTTGTTCTCGTCCGACAGCGCTTTGCTCCAGACCATCGGGTCGGATGGAATCAACGGCGACTTCCAGATCACCTTGAGCTTGGCGGCCATGTCTGGCTGGGTCACTTCCAGACGGTCCCAGCTCTCGGTGTTGAAGGTGGCAACATCCAGCTGGCCTTTGGCAACGCTGAGGGCGTTGACTTCATGGCTGGAGTTCAGCGTGCGCTTGAAGGCGGTGGCGGCGTCCACGTGGTTCTTGGCGAAGACGTAGTAACCCGGCACCAGATAGCCAGAGGTGGAGTTTGGATCGCCGTTGCCGAAGGTCAGGGTCTTGGCGTTCTTGAGCATGTCTTCCACAGAGTTGATCGGGCTGTCCTTGCGGGCAATGATCACGCTCCAGTAACCCGGCGCACCGTTGGCCGCTGCGGTCTGGGCGAAGATTTCGCCATTGGAGCGATCCACCGCCTCCATCGCCGCCTTGTTGCCCAGCCAGGCCACATCGACCTTGTTGAAGCGCATGCCCTGAATCAGGCCGGCATAGTCAGAGGCGAACGTGGCGTTGATCTTCAGGCCGGTTTTCTTGCCCATGTCATCCAGGAACGGCTGCCAGATGCTCTTGAGGTTCTGCGAGGATTCGGTAGACATGATGCCGAAGTTGATGACTTTCTCGTCAGCCTGGGCGGTGCCCAGCAAGCAACTGCTCACTAAGGCGGCAGACGCGACGAAGCGACCGATACGGTTCAACATGGAAGCACTCCTGAGTAAAGGGTTGGCGGTTGTTGGTGCTTTTATTGGTGCTTTAAACGTGCTGCGAATCAGCTACGAGCCAGCATCAGACGCGGGGTTTCGCGGCTGCGGCGGCCTTCATCGGAGATCATCAGACTGGTGTCCACGTCAGCGCCGTACAGGTCGTTGAGGAACTGGCTGCTGAGGTTCTGCGCGGCACCATCGAAATGAATACGCCCACCTTTGAGCGCCACGGCGCGAGGGCAATAACGCACGGCGTAATCGACTTGATGCAGGGTGACGACAATGGTCTTGCCGTCGGTGCGGTTGATGTCGGCGAGGATTTCCATGACCTTGCGGGCGGACTCAGGGTCCAGGGACGCGATGGGTTCGTCGGCAAGAATCACTTCGGCCCGTTGCGTCAGAGCCCGGGCAATTGCCACCCGCTGCTGCTGACCACCGGACAGCGTCGAGGCGCGTTGGCCGGCAAGATCCACTAGCCCGACCCGGTCGAGGGATTGCAAGGCGCGCTGTTTTTCTTCGCTGTTGAACAAACCCAGATTGCCGCGCCAGCCAGGCATGCGCCCCAGGCAGCCGAGCAAAACGTTGTCCAGCACGCTCAGGCGATTGACCAGGTTGAATTGCTGGAAGATGTAGCCGATATCCGAGCGCAGCTTACGGACCTTGCCATTCAGGCGGCCCGCCGCTTGTACCTCACGCCCCAACACCTGCACGCTGCCGCCATTACCGCGATCGCAACAGGCCAGGCCAGCAAGATGGCGCAACAGGGTTGATTTTCCCGACCCAGAGGCGCCGATCAGTGCCACCATTTCTCCGGGTTGTATAGACAACGCCAGATCAACCAGCGCGGGCTTGCGTGCAAAAGTCTTGTTCAGACGTTCGACCTGAATGGCTGGCTTGATGGCTGGGTGCATGGCGCTGTTCTCTGTCAGGTTGCCTTCTGACTGTATGAAAACTGCTGCGCTCGGCCATACGGCGTTAAAAACAGGCGGAAAATGCTCATTTAGAACACCTAGACTCCGCTTTTCCGCCTGTTTTTGCCTTGTCTGGCCTTCGCTCGCTACGTTTTCAAACAGTCTGCTTGGGTTGCAACTGACAGTAGGCCTGGGGTATTTCAGCGGGGTGAAGCGCAGATGACGGTTGAATAACCGTTTTGTGAAAGGTTGAGTATGTCTACGAACCCTACTCGCTCCAACGGGTTCGGCGTCCATCCATAGGAGCGCGCTTGGTCTGGGCCGCATCCAGACGCTGAACGATGACGCGGTCTGCCTGCCAAACCGCGTCGCTTGCATCGCGGGCAAGCCGCGCTCCAACAGAAGCGATGTCAATATTGGCGCGACGACGTGGGACCGGCTTTAGCCGGGAAGGCGGTATTTTAGACGATAAAGATTGGGTGTATATACTGGCCTCTTCCCGGCTAAAGCCGGTCCCACGTCGTCGCATCCGCTTGCGAGCAAACATAGAATCTCCCACAGGTTCGGTGATCGCCTGTAGGAGCGCGCTTGGTCTGGCCCGCATCCGGACTGGACGATGAACGATGGCGCGGTGCACCTTCGCAGCCTGCGGCAGCTCCTGAAAAAATAATCAGATCCGGAACGTCCCCACCAGGTGCTGTAACCGCGCGGCCTGTTCTTCCAGATAACTGCAGGCATCCAGGGTCAGCTTGAGGTTATCGACGCCCTGCTGGTTGAGGGTGTTGATCTGGGTGATGTCGACGTTGAGCGACTCAACCACGGCGGTCTGCTCTTCGGTCGCGGCGGCAACCGACTGGTTCATGCCGTTGATCTCGTCGATGCGTCGGGTGACGCTGCTCAAGCGCTCGCCCGCCTGGTTGGCGACGATCACACTGGTCTCGCTCTGGCGCTGGCTTTCGGTCATGGTGACCACCGCTTCCCGCGCGCCCACTTGCAGCTCTTCGATCATCTTCTGCACTTGCTGCGCCGAATCCTGAGTGCGATGGGCAAGGTTGCGCACCTCATCAGCCACCACCGCGAAACCGCGCCCTGCTTCACCGGCCCGGGCCGCTTCGATGGCCGCGTTGAGCGCCAGCAAGTTGGTCTGTTGCGAGATGCTAGTGATCACTTCGAGAATCTGTCCGATGTTCACCGTCTTGCCGTTGAGGTTCTCGATGTTGGCGCAGGACTCGCTGATCTTCGACGACAGCTCATTCATGGCGTCGATGGTCTGCTGCACCACCTTCTGCCCGTCACCGGCCAACTGGCTGGCATCAGCCGATTGCTGAGAAGTCCGCGCAGCGTTCTGGGCAATTTCCTGAGCGGCAGCGCCCAGTTGGTTAATGGCCGCGGCGACGCTTTCGGTACGATTGGCCTGCTGGTCGGAGTTGGTCATGGACGAGTTGGAGGCCCTGACCACGCGCATCGCCACATCACCCAACTGCCCGGCGGTGGACGCCACTTCCCGGATCGAACCATGGATGCGCTCGACAAAATGGTTGAACGACTTGGCCAGTTCACCGAACTCGTCCTGCGAGGTGATCGCCAGACGCTTGGTGAGGTCGCCATCACCGTCGGCGATATCACGCATGGCGCGGCCCATCTGGTGCAACGGCTGCATCAATACACGGATCAACAAGCCCAGCAGCAGGATGATGATCACCACGGCAATCACCATGGCGGTGATGGCGGACGTACGGAACTCGCCCAGCATGGCATAGGCCGCATCCTGATCCAGCACCAGCGCGACATACCAGTCGGCGGAGGACACGCCCTCCACACGGGTCAGAGACATGATTTCCGCTTTGCCGGCCGACTGGATCTCGGTGACGCCCGCGACAATTTTCGGGGTGTCGGTCGGGTAGGCTTCGCTGATGTCTTTAAGCACCAGTTTGCTGTCCGGATGAACCAGAATCTTGCCACTGCCGCTGACAATAAAGGCATAACCATGCCCGCCGAAGTTCAGGGAGTTGATGGTTTTACTGATGCTGTCCAGCGAGATGTCTGCGCCGGCGACACCGATGAACTGATTCTGGTACTTCACCGGCGTGGCCAGGGTTACCACCAATTTGCCCGAAGATGCCGCGATGTAAGGTTCGGTCACGATAGTACCCGGAGCGTTTTGCGCCGCCTTGTACCAGCCACGGGCGCGCGGGTCATAATCCGCCGCGCGGTTGCCCGCAGGCACGGAAAACATCACGCCGTCAGTGCCGCCAAAATAACTGAGTTGAAAGTTATCGGTGTATGCCGCAATACCGATGGAGCGCTGCAGGTCGGGGATCGCCTTGCCGTCGGCGGTAATCCGCTGGGCCATGGATTGCAGCAATTGGGTGCGACTGTCCAGCCAGGTCTGAATGTTTTGTGTGGTCAAACCACCCAGCTGTTGCAACTCGGCAAATACATTGTTTTTTAAAGTTTGGCGTTGCCGGAAATCGTTCACGACAATAAAACAGGTAAATGCAACCACCACCACCAAGGCGGCGGCGAGCAGGATCTTCCTGCTGAAACCCAAACTTTTCATCATCGCGGATACTTCCAATAGAAAGAGTTATTACGGCGCACAGTTGTTCACTGAAACAGTGGACACTGTTGCGGCGTTTTTACTGATTCTTTGTGTAAAAGGATAGAGGGTGAGATAAATATATTTATTAATCGGTAGAAACACGTGGCCGTTCCAATATTCCCTTGGGGCTTCAGGTAACAAAGGGCCGCATGGGTCGATCGCTGACCTGTGGGAGCGAATTTATTCGCGAAGGCGGTGTTAATACCGAGGGAGATGCATCGGATTTACCGGCCTCTTCGCGAATGAATTCGCTCCCACAGGGGAATGGATGAACCCTGATAGCTAGCGCAAATTGGTCTTCACCAATTCAAACACTTCATCACCTCGTCCACTCAATACTGCACACATCATGTACAGACTGAAGCCTTTGGCCTGAGCCAGTTTGATTTTAGGCGGGATACCCAACTCCTGTTTCGCAGTGACCACATCCAGCAACACCGGCCCCGGATGATCGAAGGCTTTGCGTAAAGCCGCTGGTAACTCCTCGGCACTTTCGACCCGAATACCCAGAATCCCTGCGCCCAACGCAATGCCGGCAAAGTTGGTTTCGTATAAGTCGGTGCCGTGGGGCACGTAACCGCCGGCTTTCATTTCCATATCGACGAAACCCAGCGAGCTGTTGTTGAAGACCACCATTTTAATAGGCAGATCCAACTGACGAACGCTGAGCAGGTCGCCCATCAGCATTGAGAGGCCACCGTCGCCGCACAGAGAAATGACTTGGCGATCAGGATGCGCCGCCTTTGCTCCGAGAGCCTGAGGCATGGCATTGGCCATGGAGCCGTGGTTGAAGGAGCCGAGCAAAGTGCGCTTGCCATTCATGTGCAGATAGCGTGCAGCCCACATCGTCGGCGTGCCCACATCCACACTGAAAATGGCATCGGCGTCGGCCTGTTCATCGATCAGGCGGGTCAGGTACTGAGGGTGGATAGGCTCGCCGGGTGCCGAAGGAGTAGCGAGATCGTCCAGCCCTTCCCTGGCTTTGGCGTAATGCTTGAGCGCTTTGTCGAGGAAGCGTCGATCATCGTGGCGGTCCAGCCTGGGCAGCAACGCGGTCAGGGTTTCCTTGACGCCACCCACCAGTCCCAGGTCAATAGGTGTGCGGCGCCCCAGTGCGGTGGGGTCAATATCGATCTGAATGATTTTGGCGTCGGTGGGGTAGAAATTCCGATAGGGGAAGCTGCTGCCGAGAATCACCAGCGTGTCGCAGGACAACATAGCGTGATAGCCCGAGCTGAAACCGATCAGGCCGGTCATGCCGACATCGAACGGGTTGTCGTATTCAACATACTGCTTGCCACGCAAGGCATGCACGACTGGTGCGCCAAGCCGATCCGCCAGGGCGACCATTTCGTCGTGAGCGCCTGCGCAACCGGCTCCGCACAATAGCGTGATTGCTTTGGACTTATTAAGGGTGTCGGCCAGATTCTGTAGGTCCGGCTCGGCCGGGGTAACACTGGGTGCAGCGGTATCGAGCCACTTGGCCAGAGCGTCGGGTGCGTCGCTCAGGGCCACGTCGCCGGGCAATACAATTACCGCAACGCCGCGCTGACCGATGGCGGCTCGCAAAGCCCGCTCCAGTACCCGTGGGAACTGTTCAGGGTTGCTGACCAGCTCAACGAAATGACTGCACTCCTTGAACAGTTCCTGAGGATGAGTTTCCTGAAAATAACCCAGGCCAATTTCCGAGGACGGGATATGCGCGGCAATCGCCAGCACCGGGACCTGATTGCGATGGCAGTCGTACAGCCCGTTGATCAAATGCAGATTGCCCGGCCCGCAACTGCCCGCACACACCGCCAACTTGCCCGTCGCGGCGGCTTCGGCACCGGCGGCAAAGGCCGCGACTTCTTCGTGCCGGGTATGCATCCAGCGGATGGTACCGAGCTTTTCCAGGCTGTCGGTCAGGCCATTGAGGCTGTCGCCGCTAACCCCCCATATCCTGGATACGCCAGCACTGGCGAGGGTCTGAGCGAGGTGATCGGCAATGGTTCTGGACATGCTGGTTTCCTTGTCGAGACAGATGGAAAACGTAGCCAGCGGCGTGGCACGCATCAGTGATCGACCCGCTCTGGGGCGGACAGTTCAGCCGGGGTTGGTATGAACTACCCTTGATGAACGCGAACTTTGTGGCAGCGAGCGGCGGCGATCCGATTTGTCCGCAATACAGGCTGCACGGGATTGACCTGAGATCTACATCGCCCTTATCCCAGGCAAGCACCGCCGCCACAGAGTCCGGTATTTCTGTGGGAGCAGAGCTTGCTCGCGATACAGGCGCCTAGGGTGGGTCAGACAGACTGAGCTATCGTTCTTCGCGGGCAACTCGGGATGCCGCCCGCACGCAAAGGGGACTGGCACTAACCTCCGGCTTGGAAGAGCCCTGGATTTCTCGACAGTATCTCAGCCCTCCAAACCGCAAATTGACACTCCGCAAGACTGCTTTTACTCTGGCTTACCAAAAACAAATATTGGTCTGACCAATTTACAATTAGTTGTCAGGCTACCCTTCTCGGGATTCAGAAAGAGAACGCCGCCCATGATCATCTCTGCCTCCACCGATTACCGTGCTGCCGCTCAACGCAAGCTTCCACCCTTTCTGTTCCATTACATCGACGGGGGTGCCTACGCTGAGCACACTTTGCGCCGTAACGTGGACGACCTGGCCGATATCGCCCTGCGGCAGCGGGTGTTGCGCAACATGTCCGAGCTGAGCCTGGAGACGAAGTTGTTTGGCGAGACCTTGGCGATGCCAGTGGCTCTGGCTCCCGTGGGCTTGACCGGAATGTTTGCCCGACGTGGAGAAGTACAGGCTGCAAAAGC
Source organism: Pseudomonas syringae (assembly GCF_000737245.1). Classification (GTDB taxonomy): domain Bacteria; phylum Pseudomonadota; class Gammaproteobacteria; order Pseudomonadales; family Pseudomonadaceae; genus Aquipseudomonas; species Aquipseudomonas syringae_J. The sequence continues at coordinate 21,143 of NZ_JPQU01000089.1, forward strand.
TGCCGAGGCCAGTGGCATTCCGTTTATTTTGTCCACGGTTTCGGTCTGTCCAATTGAGGAAGTGGCGCCGGCAATCTCCCGGCCGATGTGGTTTCAGCTGTACGTGCTCCGGGATCGCGGGTTCATGAAAAACGCTTTGGAGCGTGCCAAGGCTGCGGGGGTCACCACGCTGATCTTCACCGTGGACATGCCGGTTCCCGGCGCCCGCTACCGCGATGCTCACTCGGGCATGAGCGGCCCCAACGCTGCTTTCAGACGCATGTTGCAAGCCTTCACCCACCCGGCCTGGGCCTGGGACGTGGGCCTCAACGGCCGTCCTCACGACCTTGGCAATATTTCCGCCTATCGCGGCAGCCCTACCGGGCTGGCGGACTACATCGGCTGGCTGGGCAGCAACTTCGACCCGTCGATCTCCTGGAAAGACCTGGAGTGGATTCGCGACTTCTGGCAAGGGCCGATGGTCATCAAAGGCATCCTCGACCCTGAAGATGCGAAGGACGCGGTGAGCTTTGGTGCCGACGGCATCGTGGTCTCCAACCATGGCGGACGGCAGCTGGATGGCGTGCTCTCCAGTGCCCGCGCATTGCCGGCGATCGCCGATGCGGTCAAAGGCGACCTGGCCATTCTCGCTGACTCCGGCATTCGCAGCGGGCTGGATGTCGTGCGGATGATCGCCCTGGGCGCCGACACCGTGTTGCTGGGCAGAGCGTTCATTTATGCCTTGGCGGCTGCGGGCGAAGCCGGAGTCAGCAACCTGCTGAGCCTGATCGAGAAGGAAATGCGCGTCGCCATGGTCCTGACCGGGGCCAAGACCATTGGCGACATCAGTGCCGAATCCCTGGTGCAGAATCTGCGAGGTTAATCTGAAGGGCTAACGCGCCCGCATCGAGCGCCTGTAACGAGCAGCCTCAAGCCTGCTAGCATGTGCCCGCCTGAGGCGCCTGCCTTGCCCCTGGCTGCCAGACTGCTCGATGCTAAGGATCTCGATTGGATACCAACACGCTGCCCCGCCGCCCCGGCACTGGAAAAATCGTTCTGCTCGGGCTGCTGCAAATATTGTCCTGGGGCGGTTCTTTTTACTTGTTGGGGGTGTTGGCTGACCCCATCGCCGCCGACACCGGATGGCCGCACCAATGGGTGCTGGGGGCTGCGTCCATTGGTTTATTGGTCGCCAGCCTGTTATCGCCGTTGTGCGGGCGGCTCATCTCGCGCCTTGGCGGGCGTAAGGTGTTGGCGGCCCACGGTTTGATCCTTGCAGCGGGTCTGGGGCTGATGGCGATTGCCCCCTCTCTGCCGGTGTTCCTGCTGGCCTGGGTCATCATCGGCATTGCCATGGCCACCGGACTTTACGATGCGCTTTTCACGTCACTGGGCTCCACCTATGGCCTGGAGGCGCGGCCAATCATTGTCGGGATCACCCTGATTTCCGGATTCTGCACCACAGTCATCTGGCCATTGCTGGCCGTAATGGAGCACCTCATGGGCTGGCGCATGACCTGCGCGGTCTTCGGGGGCGTGGTACTCGTCACCCTATATCCGCTTTACCGCTACGCCTTGGACGCTCACGTCCCGGCGACCGCCTCGCGATCCACCACCGCAGGAAGTGGTGCTGCACTTGAACCCTCCATTTATTGGTCGATGACTGCCCTGTTCGCCATTGCCGCGGCGTTGATGACCTGTATCTCCATCGTCCTGCTGACCGTACTCCAGGCGCGCGGACATAGCCTGACGTCGGCCATCGCCATGGCCGCCTTGATCGGTCCGGCCTCGGTGCTTTGTCGGGTGGTGGATCTGCTGTTCAAGCGCAAGGCGCCAATGTTTACCGCACTGCTGTCCAGCGGCATGACTGCGTTGGGCCTGCTGATGGTGGACTTTGCACCCGACCTCGTCGCCTGGGGCCTGGTGCTGTATGGCGCAGGCAACGGTTTGCGCGCCATCGTCAAAAGCACGTTGCCACTGATGGTGGTTCATCAGGCGGACTACGCCGTGATCTCCGGGCGCATGGCCAGGCCCGCCCTGCTCGCTCAGGCCGTCGCACCCATCGCCTGCGGGTACCTGATTTCCACATTGGGCAGCGAGGCGATGATCCATGCCCTCACTGCCATGGCACTGATTGCCTTCGCTCTGTCCTTGTGGCTCGCACGGCTGGTGGCACGGCGGCAAACCACGACCGGGTAGGCCCATCACCTCAAAAACGCGACGCGGTGAACGGCGCGATGTCGACGGGCGAAGGCGCTCCCGAGAAGAAGCTGGCGACGATCTGCGCAGTCATTGGCGCCGAGGCCAACCCCACATGACCGTGACCAAAGGCGTGGACGATGTCCGGCGTCGCAGCTGCCTGTGCAATGACCGGCAGGCCGTCGGGCGTTGACGGGCGATTGCCCTGCCAGCGGCTGATTGTCAGGCGTGAGGGATCATCACCGAGTCCCGGATAGCTCTTGAGCAAGTGATGCAGAAGGATGTCCGCACGCTTCCAGTCTGGCGGCGAATCAACGCTGGCCAATTCCACCTGACCGGATGCACGTAGCCCTCCCCGAGTCATGGTGTTCGCCATCTTGCCGTCAGCGGGCATCACCGGCAGATGCGGGCCGACCGCCGGGTTGGCGATTTCGACGTGGTAACCCCGCTCGCTTTCCAGACAGACTGCATCGCCCACGCTGTGCGCCAGCACCCTGGAATAAATACCGGCGGCGATGACCGCACCGTGGCAAGGGATAACGGTTTTGTCGGCTCTCACGGCATGAAGCTGACCCGACCGAATATCGAACCCTTCAGCCCGCCCCCTGATCAGTTCACCGCCCTGAGCGACGAACCGCTCCACCAACCCTCGAACATAGGCCCCGGGATCAAGGCAATGGCCACCGCGCTCGATCAGCACCGCGAAGGTGTAGCGACGGCTCAGCGCAGGCTCGAACTCGTGCAGCGCAGCACCTTCCAGTTCTCGCCATTGAATGCCGTTTTCGCGCCGCAATTGCCAAGAGAACGCCTCACTGGCGAAAGCCTGCCGATCAGGATAGACATACAGCAGACCGTCCTGGCGAATCAGATCCTCCAGCCCGCAGGCCGCCGCCAGCGCAAGATGGCGCTCCGGGGCATCAGTCAGCAGCGTGGAGAGAATCGCGGCGGTCCTCGTCGCCTTGGCAGGCGTCGACCCGGCGTTCACGAAACGAATCAACCAGGGCGCCAGCTTGAACAGGTACTGCCAGCGAATGGTGAACGGCCCTTGAGGATCCAGTAGAAAACCCGGCACCTTCTTCCAGAGACCCGGCATTGACATGGGGATGATCGAGCCCGGACTCAGAAAAGCACCGTTGCCGTAACTCGCCGCCTGCTCCCCTCCCGGCGCGGCGGGCTCCAGAATGGTGACGCGATGGCCGTCCTTCTGAAGGGCCAAAGCAGTGCACGCGCCGACGATGCCGCCACCAATCACCACAATATGCCGAGCAGACGGGGCGCTGTCCTGATTCACATCCATGGCGCTGCTCATCCCTCGGCCAGGATGCGGGCATTGCCGCGCAACGATGCCTCGGTGACGGTAATTCCCAGCCCCGGCCCCGTCGGGACGACCACCGCACCGTCGCGGTTGGGAATACGCTCTTCGAGCACATCTTCAGTCAGCACGTGATGGGGCATGTAGAACTCGCAACCCAGAGACATGCCGGGTGTGGCGGCGATGAACTGGGTGCCTGCGGCCAGTGCCACACCGCCTTCCCACAAAGTACCGCCGTAAGCCGGGATATGCGCCGTATCGGCAATGGCCATGATGCCCTGAGCCTTGAGAATGCCCCCGGCTTTCATGAGCTTCACCGAGATAGCATCGGCTGCACCAAGGCGGATGATTTCCATCAGGTCACGGGCGTCGAAACAGCTCTCATCGGCCAGGATCGGCGTGTCCAGCGCATCGGCAAAGGACGCCATGGCCGCCAGGCAGCTGCGCGGTACCGGCTGCTCGATGAAGGTGGGACGAAAGCGATCAACGTCGCGCAGAATACTGATCGCGCCAAACGGCGCCAGCGCCTGGTTGTAGTCCAGGCGAATGTCGATGGTGTCGCCGAACTCATTGCGCATGGCTTCCAGGTGGGCCATGTCCTCAGCGTGAGACTTGACGCCGGTCTTGACCTTGAATATCCGGTTGCCCGCAGGAACCATCGCCTGCATGCGCTCAAAGTCAGCGTCGAAGTCAGGATCGGCAATGGAGAACGACAGTGGGATGCTGTCGCGCACCCGACCGCCCAGCAGATCGGCGACGGAAAGGCCGCAGGACTTGCCCAGAATGTCGAACATCGCCGTTTCGATGGCGAGTTTGGCTTCGCCATGACCGACCAATGCCGTGTCCATTTTCATTGTCGTGGCGCGGATCGCGCGGATCGATGCGCCAATCACCAATGGCCGCAGGTACACGTCGATGGCAGCGAACGCGCCTTCAGCCGTCCCGGTGAACACTTCCCAGGGCGCCGCCTCTCCCCAGCCGACAATGCCGGACGTCGATGTCAGCTCCACCAACACTCGCTTCACACTGCCCTTGACGTTACCCACGCCCTGAAGACGCGCCATCTTGATCGGACTTTCAATCAAAAAGACCCGAAGCCGCTGAATGCTTTCATTTGTCATGGTCATGACGCCTCCGCTCGCCGCGCAGCCTGAACCAGACCGGGCACGATAATGTGTTTGGGATTTAGCCGGGCCCGTCAGTGGCTGCCGTGGCCCTTGTGGAAATGGTTGAGAAAGTTGCGGGTGGCTTCTTCCCGAGGGTTATCGATGGTCTGCCGCGCCGGCCCGTCCTCGATCACATAACCGTCGCGCATGAACACCACCCGGTCGGCCACTTCGCGGGCAAAGGCGATCTCATGGGTCACGATCACCATCGTCATGCCGTCAGCCGCGAGCTTCTGGATGGTGCTGAGAACCTCCCCCACCAGTTCGGGGTCCAGGGCTGAAGTGGCTTCATCAAACAGCATCACTTCCGGCTCCATGGCCAGCGCCCGGGCAATGGCGACGCGCTGCATCTGTCCGCCGGACAAGGTATTGGGCATTTGCCGGGCGCGATCAGCGAGGCCGACTTTCTCCAACTGCGACATGGCCAGGTCCCGAGCGACGCTTTTGCTCAGCTTGCGCACGTGAACCGGCGCTTCCATGACGTTTTCCAGCACGCTCATGTGCGGGAACAGATTGAAGCTCTGGAAAACCATGCCGGTTCTGGCCCGGAAAGCTGCCAGCTCTTTGGTGCCCGGCGGGCGACGCCCCTCACCGAATTGAAATGTGGTATCCCCCACGCGAATCTCGCCGTCGTCTGGCTCAACCAGCAGATTGATGGAGCGCAACAGCGTGGACTTGCCCGAGCCAGAAGGCCCGATCAAAGAGACGACGCCGCCCTCATTGACCCTGAAATTGATGTCTTTCAATACCTGCAGCGCGCCGAAACTCTTGCGCAGCGCGGTGATTTCAATCTTCGGTTTGCTGGACATCATTGGCTGGCTCCATGTTTCTTCTCGCGGTAGCGCACGATCAGGGTCAGCGGAAACAGAATGACAAAATAAGCCACGGCCACGGCCGAATACGTCTCAAGCGGGCGGAAGCTGTCATGGGCGATCATCTGGCCCTGATACACCAGATCGGGTACGGCCAGGACCGACACCAGCGAGGTGTTCTTGAACTGCATGATCGACTGGTTCATCAAGGCCGGCACCATGCGCCGGATCGCCTGGGGCAGAATGATCCGACGCATGGTCAGGATCGGCGTCATGCCCAGCGCCCCGCCCGCTTCACGCTGGCCGGGATCAATGGACACGATGCCGCCGCGAATGATCTCGGCGTAGAACGCCCCGCCATAACAGGACAGTGCCAGCAGCGACGCCGTGATCGGCGTCATCTCAATGCCCGCCAGGATCGGCAGCGCGTAATAACACCAGATGAGCTGCACCAGTACTGGCGTGCAGCGGAATACCTCGGTGAACATCAAGGCCACAAACCGGACAACCCTGAAGCGCGAAAGCAGCCCCATAGCCGCCAACAGGCCGATGGCCAGACCGCCCGCCACAATGGCAGCGGTGAATGACACCGTCAGTCCAAGGCCCTGCAGCAACAGCCAGCGGTATTCCCAGAGCGCGGAGAAATCCCACTCGTACATGTTAAAACCCCACGTCACATAAACAGGTTGGCAAAGCTGCCCGTAAGCAATGCAGGGTGATCAAATCTCGAAGCCGCTCGGGAAATCTTTCTCGGTGACCCCCACCAGTTCCATGTTGCGCATGATCGCGGTCTTGATGAAGCCGTTGTCACGATGTTCAGTGATCCAGGCGTCGACGAACTCACGCCAGGCAGTGTCTTCTTCGCGACGGAAACCGGCATTGGAAGTCGTTGCGTTCAATGGCGTGGGGACGATGAGTTGACCGATGGCTGGATTTTTCGCCCGCAATGCCAGGGCCAGCACCATGACCAGACATTGCGCGTCCACACGGCCCGATTGCAGCGCGGCGGTTGCGTCGCTGGCGGTTTTAAGACGGGAGACAACAGCGTTGGGCGCCAGCTTGCTCACCGCGCTGTCATGAGATGAACCGGCATCGACACCAATACGCATGTCGGCGTTGTTGAAGTCTTCCCAGGTTTTTGCCGTGACGGATTTCTTCGCGATGAAGGTGAACGCGTTCTTGAATACCGGGCCCGAAAAATCGATAACTTTCTGGCGCTCCGGCGTCGGGTTGAGACCAAAGAACATATCAACTTTGCTGGCCTGCAGATCCAGAACCGAGTTACCCCAGGTGGTTTCCAGAATCGACAGTTTCACGCCCAGATCGTCTGCAAGTTTCTGGCAGATGTCGATATAGAACCCGCGCCATGGCCCGCCGGTCAGACTCTTCTGGTAATAAGGAGCGCCATCGGCAATCGCGCCGATCCGCAATACGCCTGAAGACTTTACGCGCTCAAGAGAGCTGGCTGAGTCTGCCCTGGCGCCCAACGAGATCAAGCCTGTGGAAGCGCTGATTACTGTGGCCCCGAATAGCTTTGTGAATCTTCTGCGCGTAATCATGCAAAACGTTCCTTTTTCTCAGCCATTTATGATGGTGCTGTTTCATCATTGGGTAAAACGGGTTGGCAGTCGAAAAAAGACACTTCACGCGCTTGTCGATTGGACACCGCAGATCAACTGCTCGGAACCTCGTTCGACTTATTTTCGGCAGATGACTTCTGCTCAGTGCAGCGGATAAAACATAAGCTCAAGCTATTGGAGTGGCCAAGCGCATAACCAGTCGCTGTGCCCGGTGGCGCCCGCTCAAGTCTGGGGCGCCAGTTCATGCGACATATTGATGACACAAAGCTATCGACAACTGAAGCCTTGAAAAATGGGGGCGTCATGACTTTTAATCATGACGCCGATTATTGAGGATTCCCGTCATGCGCCGATTTCTACCCTCGCTCTCCTCACTTCAAGCGTTTGAGGCGTCGGCGCGGCATCTGAATTTCACCAGAGCCGCAGAAGACCTGTTCGTCACGCAAAGCGGTATCAGTCGGCAGATCACCAATCTGGAGCAGTTTCTCGGCATGCGGCTGTTCGAGCGTTCGGGCTCGCGCCTGGTGCTCACCGAAGCCGGCAGCAAGTATTTGCAGGATGTGGTGCAGATGCTCAACAGGCTTGAGGAAGCCTCCATCGACTTGGTCAGAGGCCGCAAAGCCGATGCTTCGCTGATGATTGGCGCCAACCCCACCTTCGTCTCTCGCTGGCTTGCCCCGCGTCTGGAAAACTTCGTCCGGCTCGCGCCCCACGTGCCCGTGGAGGTCAACCCGGTGGAAGCTGACGTTGACTTCAAGACCTGTCGGTTCGATATCACCATCATGCGCGGCACCGGCACCTGGAACGAAGCCAGGGCGCTGGAGCTGTTTGCTGAGGAGCTGGTGGTCGTGGCGTCGCCGAAACTCATTGCACCCGGTGAGAAACGGGGCCAACTGGATTTCACCCAGATACCCACCCTGCAAAATGCCAGCAGGCCCAGTCTGTGGCTGCAATGGCTGCGCGCGTCAGGCTGTGTCGGCAAAGGCCTGATTCAAGGCGTGCGCTTTTCTCAAAGCGAGATGCTCATCAGCGCTGCGGTCAGTGGTCTCGGGCTTGCCGTGGTTCCCCTCCACTACGTCGAACGGGAGCTGCAACGCGGCGAACTGCACATGCCCTTCGGCCCCCCGGTGCGCTCGGGTGACTCGTACTGGGTAGTCAGCCCAGAACGCAAATCCCAGAAACAGCATGCGCTGCTGTTCCGGGACTGGTTGATGCAGGAGGTCAGTGAAACGCCTGTGTCAGCACTGCACCTGTAGGAGCGCGCTTGCCCGCGATTCAGCCACCTCGATTTGTCAGAAATGCCGCGTATCGTTCATCGCGGGCAAGCGCGCTCCTACCAAAAAGCATTCCAGTTCTGGGGTTATGTTTTTGCTAAAAGAGAGGCGCTGAAACGGCAGCTTTCCGACTGATGTGAAAAATATGTCAAATCTGATACTTAATGCGTCTGTTTCGCATTAGCGATATGGGTCAGAATGTTACATCTTCTTACATCCTTCAGGAATTGATCCTTTGAATCCTCGCCTCTCTGCCAGCCTGATTCTCGCTGGTGCTTGCAGCACCCTGAATCTGACCTACGCCGCTGACGAAATCACCCTGCCCGAAACCACGATTCAGAGCAGCAGTCGACAGGCCGATATTCAGAGCCAGGGTTACCAGGGCAAGGCAGCTGCCAGCACAACTCGGCTGGGCCTGTCGGACAAAGAAACGCCCCAGGCAGTGACGACCATCACGCGCGACCAGATTGACGACTTCAAACTCAATGGCATCCGTGACGCTTTGCGTGCTGCGCCCTCGGTGACAGTCGAGCAGATCGAGACAGACCGCACCGAGTTCACCTCCCGCGGCTTCACCATCGACACGTTCGAATACGACGGCATGGGCATGCCCTTCGCCGCTACCACTCTGGTGGGCGAGCAGGATCTGGCTGAGTACGAGCAGATCGACGTGCTGCACGGCGCCAACGGGTTGATGAGCGGCACCGGCAATCCCTCGGCCACCGTCAACTTCGTGCGCAAGCGCCCGACCGAAACGTTCCAGGCCAAGATCGGTGTCAGCGCCGGCTCATGGGATAACCGCCGTGTCGAAGCCGATGTTTCCGGGCCCCTTACACCAACCGGCAACGTGCGCGGGCGCTTCGTCTATGCCCATGACAAGGGCAATTCCTACCTCGATCGCTACAGCCATGAAGTCAATGTCGCGGCAGGTTTGCTGGCCTTCGATCTGACCGATGCCGACACCCTGACCGTGGGTTTTTCCCAGCACAACAGTGATTCCAACGGCAGCAGCTGGGGCAACCTGCCGCTGATTGATACCTATGGCAACCGCATCCATTACAGCAGCCGCAGTTCGAATATCGGCCAGCCATGGACCTACTGGAACCTGCACACCCAGCGCGCCTTTGCCGAGCTGAACCATGATTTCGGCAATGGCTGGAACGGCAAAGTCACCGTGACCGGGGTTACCCAGTACCAGGACACGGATATGTACTACATATCCAGCGTGACCGGCGATGCAGGTTCGAGCTACGCCACCGACACATCGAGCAAGGAACATCAACTGATCGGCGAAGCGCAACTGTCAGGGCCGTTCACCCTGTTCGGTCGGGATCATGAACTGACCCTGGGAGCCAACTACGGCCGTACCCATCACAAGGAACGCGCCTACAACATCGACGATGTCGGCTACTTCACCTCCAATCTATCCGACGCACTGGCCGGCGGCGTACCGCGCCCGGGTCTGAATTACACCGACGCCAACAACATGGGCAACTTCAGCGACAGCCAGAAGAGCCTGTATGCCGGTGCCCGTTTCAGCCTGCTGGACGATCTGCACTGGATCGTCGGCGCCCGTATGCTCAGCGCCGACGGCAAAGGCGAAAACTACGGCGCCTCCCACGAAACCCGCGAGCACGGCAAGATTACGCCCTACACCGGCCTGGTCTACGACGTGAACAGCGAGTGGAGCGTCTACGGCAGCTGGACGCAGATTTTCAGCCCGCAGTATGTGCTGGGCACTGATGGCAACCTGATCGACCCACTGGAAGGCACCAGCATGGAAGTCGGGGTCAAGGGCAGCCTGCTCAATGACCGTCTGGACCTGACCGCCGCGCTGTTCAAGACCAAGCAGCAGAACGTGGCCGAATACGCTGGCCTGCTGGGTAATCAGTACATTTATGACGGGGTCGACTTCAAAAGCCACGGCGTCGAGCTGCAAGCGTCCGGTGAGGCGTTGCCAGGTCTGGACCTGCTGGCGGGTTACACCTACGTGCAGATCGAAGACGCCAATGGCGACGAGGCTCGCAAGTATGTGCCGACCCACACCTTCCGCGGCATGGCGACCTACCGCCTGCCGGCCTTGCCAAAGGCCAAAGTGGGTGGCCGCCTGAGCTGGCAGAGCAGCACTGAAGACGACACCTACAGCCAGGTCAACCAACATGCCTTTGCCCTGCTGGACCTGATGACCAGCTACGACATCGACCAGCACTGGAGCACGTCGCTGAACCTCAACAACGTTACCGACCGCAAATACTTGATGTCGTTGAAAAGCGGCACCAGCGCCAACTACGGCGCACCGCGCAACCTGATGGCGTCGGTGACGTGGAAGTATTGAGGCGCTGATATTCAGGATTGGAATGCGCCCCTGTAGGAGCGCACGAGCAACGCGAGGCCGCGATGGCGGTGTCTCAGGCAGGACGCTATCGCTGTCTCGCGTTGCTCATGAGCTCCCTGGGTTTGGCGACTCTGTGGGAGCGGTGCTTGCCCGCGATAAGGGCGACTCGTTTGACAGGCAAGATCACCTAAACCTTATCGCGGGCAAGCACCGCTCCCACAGGGACGTGATCCGACAGAGCTGCGTTTATATTTCCACCCGGATCCGGCGTAAGCCTTTCCAGCTGCGGGCAGGCCCAGTCGACGAACGTCCGCACTCTTGGCGAGAGCTGCAGAGAGTGGGGATATACCAGTTGAATCGGCAGGTCCTTCGGTTCGTATTCTCGCAGGACCCTGACCAGCCGCCCCTCAGCCAGCTCATCCGCGACTTGATAATGCATCAAGCGGACAACCCCTACCCCTTGCACACACGCCAGACTGGCGGCGCGGATCTGGTTGCACACCAGTCTGGGCGCGATCTGCTCAACCCGCTCTTTATCGCCGTGGCGGAAATACCACTGTCGCCCCTGCGAGGCCAGCGCAATGCACGCGTGGTCCCGCAACGAGGTCGGGCTATCGAGGGCTGGAGCGTTCTTCAAATAACCCGGGCTCGCACAGGTCACCAGTCGCGTGGCGCCAACCCGGCGCGCAACCATGGCAGAGTCCGGCAGATGGCCGACTCGCAGTGCAAGGTCCAGACGTTCATCCAGCAAGGCGATAACCTGATCATGCATACTCAGCTCAATTGCCATCTCCCTGTGCTCCATGAGGAACGTATTGACCATCGGCGCCAGATAACGCTGCCCGAACTCAACCGGCGCGGTGATGCGCAACGTCCCCCGGGCGGTGCCGTCGCGGGTTTCCAGGTGCTGCTCCATGTCCTCGAACTCAGCCAGCATGCGCTGGCTCCAGGCCAGATATTCCTCACCTTCATCGGTCAGGGCCATGCGCCGGGTGCTGCGGTTCAGCAAGCGCACCCCCAGATGACGCTCCAATGCGGCCAGCGAGCGCACCAGCGATGCGACGGATTGCCCGGTCGCATCGGCCGCTGAACTCAAGCTGCCGCTGTCGACAATCCGCACGAAGTTGGCCATTGCCTTGAGCCTGTCTATCGCCACTTTTCGAGCCACCTTTGAATTTGTGCAATTGCTGCATAGGTCTTGTCAGGTTCACACCATAGGTGAAAAACGTCCTCAAGTTGAAACTGGCTACTGATTTCAACCTCCTGAGGAGTCAGCCCCATGAGCCAACTGCCAAACCCGGCACGGATTCTCGCCTACGATCACATTGGAATTCGCGTCAGTGACCTGAAGCGCTCCATGGCTTTTTATCAGGCCCTGGGCTTCATCGAGAATGCACGCTTTCCACGCTACGAAGCCAACGAAATGATCAGCGCGGACGGCGTACGCATCAATCTGATCTTCAATGGTGTTCGCGTCCCCGACGCCCACAACATCCTGTTGGATGCCCCGATCAAATTGCCCGGGATAACCCACCCGGCGTTCATTACCGATGATCTCCAGGCTCTGCAAGCCTGGCTGGAGCAGCAAGGCATCGTTATTACCGAAGGCCCCCACCCCATCGGACCACGACGTATCGCGCTGTTCTTTCGCGATCCCGATGGCAACGTTCTCGAATTCAATCAACTTGTCGATGGAGACACACAATGAAACTTTACGACCTGCACCCCTCCGGCAATTGCTACAAAGTCAGGCTGTTTGCCTCCCTGGCCAACATCGAACTTGAACTAGTCGCCGTGGACTTTCTCAGCGAAGCGCATAAAAAGCCGCCCCTCTCTGACCTGAACCCGCTGTGTCAGGTGCCGGTTCTCGAAGACGGTCCATACGTGCTGCGCGACTCTCAGGCGATTCTGGTTTACCTCGCCGGCCAATACGGCGGGCTGGCGTGGTGGCCGGGCAACCCTCATGGTCAGGCCGACATCGTCCAGTGGCTGTCATTTGCCGCCAATGAAGTGCAGCACAGCGTGTGTGCTGCGCGACTGGTGCAGGTATTCGGCTATGCACTGGATAAGTCACGGGCTATTGCAAACTCGGCGGCAGTGCTCTCGATACTGGATAAACATCTGGAGCATAACGACTGGCTGGCAATCAACCGGCCTTCCATTGCCGATTGCGCGGTCTATCCCTATGTCGTGCTGGCACCCGAAGGCGATGTGAGTCTTGAACCATACCGCCATATCGCTCGCTGGATTGAGCGGCTGGAAAGCCTGCCGGGTTATCTGGCCAAGCCTTGAGTGCACCTTGAGTACGGCTCGGGCGTAGACAGACATAAATAGCAAAACTGCCATGTGCTTCCGTCGTTCATTCTTGCGTCGCAGTTCTCATTGTCTGTTTTCTCTGTACGCCTGGAGTGTTCTTGATGTCCTCACCCAAATCCCTGCCCACTGCCCTGCTGGGCATGGGCCTGGCCTTTGTCTGTCCGGCCATGGTCGAAGCTCGGGGCATTGAGCTGGGGCAAGTGCTGATTCAGGATCAGGAACTCAGTGGCGAGGACCAGTCGCTGGAAGACGCTAAAGCTCGGCTGGCAAAAGTTCCGGGAGGCACCAATGTCGTGGATATGCGTCGCCCTTTGCAGGGCCGGGTAGCCTCCAATCAGGATGTGCTGGCCTATCAGCCTGGGATCTATGCCCAGTCGGCGGGTAACGAAGGGGTGAAAATCTCGATCCGCGGTTCTGGCATCAACCGGGCGCCGGGTGCCCACGCTTCGGGCCTGTATACAATGCTCGACGGTCTGCCCCTCACCGGCCCCGGCGGCACGCCGTATGAATTGCTTGAGCCACTGTGGGTCGATCATGTGCAGGTGCTGCGTGGTGCCAACGGTTTTGACCGAGGGGCGCTGGCCCTGGGTGGCGCCATCGATTACGTCAGCCACACTGGCTACGACGCGCCGCTCCTGCAGGTGCGCTACGCCATGGGCAGCCATGGCTATCAGCAGCGTCAGATCAGTTCCGGTCAGGTGGTAGGCGACTTCGACTATTACGTATCCCTGACCGACGCAAAATCGGACGGCTATCAGGATCACACCGCCAGTCAGAGCCAGGGCGTCATCGCCAACTTCGGCTATCGCTTGAGCCCGAGCCTGGAGACCCGCTTCTATATCCGCCATCGGGAAACCGACAACGAGCTGGCCGGCCGCGTGACCAAACAGTCCATCGAACATGACCCAAAAGCGGCCAACCCGACTTATGTTGCGCGGGACTACAACCGCGATGAGCCGGGCAGCACCTTTATCGGCAACAAGACCACTTGGTACATCGACGACGATTCGAGCCTGCAGAGCGGGCTTGTCTATCACGACTACCCGATGGATCTGCGCGAAGGGCCGAACCGTCTGCGAGTCGCCTACACCGATGTCAGCGGCACCTTCGACTACAAACGTCGTGACACGATCTGGGGCCTGGAAAGCAATAGCAACCTGGGCCTGCGCGTGACCAAGCACCTGCCCAATGTCGGCGCCAGCGAGTTCGTGCGGATCCCCACCGGCAACACTGCAGGCTATGCGCCTGGCACGCGGATTCGCGACTTCACCTATCAAGGTTCGGACACCGTGCTGCATATGGGTAACGATCTGGAGATCGCCGACGACCTATGGCTGACCACCGGCCTGGCGGCCATCTACACCCGCCGGGAAAGTGCCGTGACCTATCCCGACAATGGCGGCAAGGTCAGCATGGGCGATTGGGACTACGCACCGCGCCTCGGCATGCGCTACCAACTGACCCCCGAGGTACAACTGTTCGGTAACCTGAGCCGTTCGGTCGAGGGACCGCATCCCTGGTCGATGATTTACAGCTCCAATCAGTTGTTTCCGGCTCGCAGTGGAGTGTCCACCGGCGCCCAGCGCGTACCCGTCAAATTGCAGAATCAGACCGCGACCACTCTGGAACTGGGCGGTCGTGGCGACAGTTCACTGGGCCAATGGAGCCTGGCCTGGTATTACGCTCAGGTGCGGCACGAGTTGCTTTCGGTATTACCGGACGCCAACGCCACTACCCCCTATGAACTCAACGCCAGCCCGACTGTGCACCAGGGTGTGGAAGCCAGCCTGCAAAGCACGTTGTGGTCCCATAAAGGCGGTGAGCTGAGTTTGCGTCAGGCTTATACCTTCAGTCATTTCCATTACCGCGATGACGACCGCTTCGGCGACAATCGCCTGCCGGGGCTGCCGATGCACTACTACCAGGGTGAACTGCGTTATGACTGGCCTCAGGGCTTCTTCGCGGCGATGGATACCCAACTGGTGTCCAAAGTCGCGGTGGATTACGCCAACAGCTATTACGCCGACCCTTACGCGCTATTAGGCGCAACCCTGGGCTACAACGCACCCAACAATGACTGGCAGGGCTGGTTGAACATGCGCAACCTGACCGGCAAACGTTACGCCGCCACCGTGACCCCGGGCTACGACGACAAAGGCATTGATGCTGCGCGGTCCACGCCGGGTGAAGGGCTGGGGCTTTATGTGGGCGTGTCGTGGAGTTTGCGCTGATCTGCTGCGCTATACATCAAACACAGCTCTCGTAGGAGCGCGCTTGCCTGCGATGACATTTTTACAGGCGGCAAATATGCCAATTTCAAAAACCAATCGCGGGCAAGCGCGCTCCTACAGCGTGGAACACCCAGATTTAGCTGATACCTACTGCCCGGCTTTGACCTCGGTCCATACCCGCAACCTGAGCGCCTCGGTATCGGCAGGTATTTCATTCTGCGCAAACAAGGTGCTCAACGTATCTGCGTCAGGGTAGATGCCGATGTCGTTGTGTATCGAGGCGTCTATCAGTGCTTCGGACTTCTCGTTGCCATTGGGGTAATGCAGGTAGTTCGAAATAGCGCTGATGACTTTCGGCTCGAGCAGGTAGTTCATGAAGGCATACCCGGCCTTTTCGTCGGGGGCGTCCACAGGCATTGCAATCATGTCGAACCACATCGGTGAGCCTTCTTTCGGGGCGATGTAATGGATGGCAACGCCTTTGCCTGCATCCTGCGCCTGACGCTGTGCCAGCGCGATGTCACCTGAGTAGCCGACCGCTACGCAGACACTGCCGCTCGCCAGGGCTGGGCCGTAGTCACTGGCACTGAAGCTGCGGACATAAGGTTGAATGGCCGCCAGCACCGCTTTGGCTTTTGCGTAATCTTCAGGCGTTGTGCTATCCGGAGACAGGCCCAGGTAGTTGAGCGCGATGGGCACCAGATCCGGCGCGCTGTCGAGTACGGCGACCCCGCATTGCGCCAGTTTTTTCATGTTCTCGGGTTTGAAGATCAAGTCCCAGGATTTGAGTGGAGCATTGTTGCCCAGTACAGCTTTGACCTTGTCTGCGTTGTAGCCAATACCGGTGGTACCCCATAGATAGGGAAATGCATACTCGCTGCCTGGGTCCGCCGATGAGAGCGCTTGCAGCAGGACCGGGTTCAGAGACTTCCAGTTCGGCAGCTGACTTTTGTCCAGCCTCTTCAGATCGCCGCGCTGCACCTGCCGAGCCAGGAAATGACTCGACGGCACCACGATGTCATACCCGGACTGCCTTGCCTTGAGCTTTTCATCGAGGACCCGGTTGCTGTCGTAAGTGTCATAAGTCGCAGTAATACCGGTGTCTTTCTGAAAGTTCTTCAGGGTGTCCGGAGCGAAGTAATCGGTCCAGTTGTAGATCTTCACGGTCTGCGCCGCGTGGCTCATTGAGGCGACCAGCATGAGCGGAAAAAATGCGGTGCGGATCATCGGAAGCCCTTGCTCAATTGGAGGTCAACTGGAAAGCCACGGGACATGAAGCTGCACAGATCCTAACCGATTGAGCTGTGGCAAGGATACGCGTCCTCGAGCTCGGGCCTGATAAAGGTCGGCAGACAACGCCCGCTTGAGGCGCGCCGCCACCCTGTCATTTCCGCTCAATACGCCCGTACACCCAGCGGCCGACACTCAACCCCCAGACCAGCAATGCCACCAGACTCACACTCAGCAACATCCCGTGCACACCCGAGTGGGCGATGACCTTGCTGGCCACGAAGGGAAAACCGAATACGCCAATGAAGTAAGACAGGCTGAACAGCAGCAGCGCCTGGGCGGTGAGCGTTGGTGGCGACTCGTTGGCGGCCAGGCCATTGATGACTGAGTAGTTCAGACCGTATCCAACGCCCAGCAGCGCGGCGGTCAATCCATAGCTCAAGCTACCAGTCACCCACCGGTCGAAGCCGATAACGGCGATCAGCATGAGCGTAGTCAACACAGCGGAGGTGGCCAGCGGATTGCGCTTGACCACCCACCCGGCGATCAATAAACGGCAAGCGATGGCGGCGCCCATGAAGCCTATGAAAAACAGTGAGTAGTCCAGACCGAGACTGGCGGCGTAGCTGGTCTGGAAGCTGCCCATGCCACCAAAGATCGCCCCGCCCAACCCCACCATGAGAATCGAAAAAGCCGAGCGTGAGCTCAATACGCCCGCAGCCGAGTTCAGGCTTATCTGCACCCGGCTGCCAGGCCTGTGCCCGGAGCTGCTATCCCGCCCGCCCAGCTGCCAGAAATAAAGCCCACCCAGTGCCGCCGACAGCGCCGCGCAGAAAAACGCAGTCTGTACCGGCAGCCCGACGTAGCTTGCCAGCTTGCCCACCAGAGGTCCGGTGCCTATGCCCGACAACATGCTGCCGGACAACAGCGCGAAGCAGTGCGTCCGGCGAGCGGGCTCGACCATCCCCACAACCATGATCGGACCCACGGTGTAGAACAGCCCCCAGCCAATGCCCAAAACCAGGCCAAAGCCCATCAGCGCCACACCCAGGCTCGATACCAGCGCAAAACCCAGCGAAGCAATCACCAGGCAGGCAGCACCCACTGCGATACACCGAGCAGCTCCCAAGCGCTGCATGACATGCCCGGATCCCAGCACCGTTGCCAGGGTACTGATCATGGCGACCGCGAAGACTCGTCCGGCATCGCTTTCACTGCCACCCAACGAAGTCACCAGCAATGCCAGCAGGAACGTCGAGCCGTAGGGAATCGACAACAGAAAACTGGCCACGCAGAACGCGGCAAACGGAGTGACGCGCTGCATAGGAAGAGCATTGTCCATAGGGCGGTCCATGCTGGAGGAAAACAGGCTTTTAGCATGCCTGGCCATAAACTCAGACAACGCAATACCGGAGTAAAGGCCAGACAAACTGCACGTATCGTGCCGGGTTGCTGGTCAGTGATCACCGCGCATCTGCGCGTGCAGGCGTTTATTCATGACGCTCCCATCAAACTCGAAACACACCCGGATAATTAACGCAACGTGCGGCATACTGGGCAACGCATTGCAGACCCACACTCATCTGGACGTCACATGACACCCAACGCAGAGCTTTACAACCCATCTACTGAATATGCAGACAAGCTGATTTCCCGCATTGGCCAGACCCCGTCGTGGATCGCCAAGCGCATTGGCGTCACCGACAAACGCATTCGCTACATCCTTGAAGGTGAACGCACGGTCAAGGGCGAATCCACGCCTATCCAGATGACGTACACCGAACAGTTTGCCCTTGAATGCCTGGCGGCAGAGGCCAGTGCGCGGAACAAATAGACAAGCTTTTTTCGCATGGAGGCATTGATGAAATACGGATTAACACTGCTGGCGTTTGCATTCCTGTGCGGCTGCTCGTCATACAGCGAACGGGGCACAGGCGAAGGCGGCAGACAAATTGGCAGCAAGGGTTACACCGTTCGCTGTGACGCTACCCCGGCCAATCAGCCGGGCTGCTACCAGCCAGCCCCGTCCTGGTCGTTCTGGCCGTCGGACAAGATCAAGTTTGAGTTCAGGCGGGACTGATACGACGAAAGCGGTACTTGCGATCGATGCAGACTTCGCAGCGCAGCAGACCCACCCCGTCATCGTTCTTCGCGGGCAAGCCTCGCTCCAACAGAGATCACCAACCCAGTGGGAGCGGTGCTTGGTCTGGGCCGCATTCGAACGATGCAGGCGCTGCGGTCAGTAGACACACCGCGTCATCGTTCATCGCGAGCAAGCTCGGCTCCTACAGACTCAGCGCAAAACTGTTGGAGCCGGGCTTGCCCGCGAACCAGGCGCTGCGGTGTTTCAGTTATACCCCGTCATCGTTCTTCGCGGGCAAGCCTCGCTCCAACAGAGATCACCAACCCAGTGGGAGCGGTGCTTGGTCTGGGCCGCATTCGAACGATGCAGGCGCTGCGGTCAGTAGACACACCGCGTCATCGTTCATCGCGAGCAAGCTTGGCTCCTACAGACTCAGCGCAAAACTGTTGGAGCCGGGCTTGCCCGCGAACCAGGCGCTGCGGTGTTTCAGTTACAACGCGTCATCGTTCTTCGCGGGCAAGCCCGGCTCCAACGGAAATACGCACTTTCTGTGGGAGATTCTTTTTGCAGTTGTTTAGTCCCCAAGGATTCGTCACAGGCATTCCTGAGCCGCCCGTTCAAAGCTCGACGGCGTGAAGCTAGAGGCGAGCAGTCTGCGCTCGTACAGGAAGATTTTGCCTCCCGCTGATGACTTGTAAGCCTCCAGCACGTTATCTGCAGCCACAGAACTGGAAAGCACGATTCTGTAGTGTCGCTGGGATTGCGACAGGGTCGGCTGCAATGCCCGATCCTGCAGCTTGGGCATCACGCAATCGGTGTATTGCTCAGGGGTCTTTGCTGTCTGCAGCGTCAGGGTCGGCTGATTGGGCGCGGAGACACACCCGGCCAGGATAGAAAGGCTGAGCAAAACAGTGCTGAAAAGTGACAGACGCATGGACGCATTCCTGAACGAACAACGACGGATTGGCAGGGTTTCAATGCCCGGCATTTTCCGGTTTTCAGGAAGAAACAGAAGTCATGCGTTGTGATGCTCACTATCACCGTAAGCGATAGTCTTGCGAATCTTCTCGGTTCGGTGAAATGCAGGAGCCCGGTTATGTGACCGGGCTCCTGCTTGCGCCTCATCGTTGCTGCATCTCGGCGCGTGGCAAGCTTGCCCCGCGCTGAGCATCACAGTTCGCCGATGCGATCCAGCTCGAACTTCAGTTGCTCCGGAGTAAGCACCGAGTGGTCTAGCTTGAAGAAGGCGTCGAAGCGTTTCCTGATCCGGGCGACTGTCGCGTCAAACGCCGCCTGTACCTCGCTGTCTGTCCCTTCCACGTCAGACGGGTCCGCAAGGCCCCAGTGGCTTTTGACCGCTGGCCCAAAAAACACCGGACAGGGCTCGCCTCCCGCTTTGTCACATACCGTGATCACCACATCCGGAGGCGCAGCAGCAAACACTTCCGAGCCTTTGCTGTAGAGGTTCGAGGTGTCGATATTCAAGCCTTGCAGCGTGCTCACCGCACGAGGATTCAGTTGGCCGCTGGGAAAGCTGCCCGAGCTCACCGCAGTAAACCCGTCAGGAGCCAAGTGATTGAACAACCCTTCCGAGAGAACACTGCGGCAGCTGTTTGCCGTACACATGAATAGCACTTTCATTGCTTTCTCCTAGACACGCACGCTCAATCGCAGTGCCAGCGCCGCAAGGGTCACCAGCAAGATGGGAAGGGTTAGAAGGCTGCCAACCTTGAAGTAGTAGCCCCAGGTGATACGGATATTTTTTTGCGCCAGCACATGAAGCCAGAGCAGCGTCGCCAGGCTTCCGATGGGGGTAATCTTTGGCCCAAGGTCGCAACCAATGACGTTGGCGTAGATCATCGCTTCACGCACCAGCCCCGTGGCGTCGCTGCCCTGAATGGACAAGGCACCGATGAGCACACTCGGCATGTTGTTCATGATCGAGGACAGCAGCGCAGCGGTGACTCCGGTGCCCAGCGTTGCCGCCCAGACGCCCTGCTCCGCGAAGATATTCAGTAAAGCCGAGAGAGCATCAGTCAACCCTGCATTGCGAAGGCCGTAGACCACCAGATACATCCCCAGGGAGAACACCACGATTTGCCAGGGCGCGTTTCTGATGACCTTTCGAGTGGAGATGATGTGGCCTTTGCCAGCGATGGCCAGGAGGATCACTGCACACGCAGCAGCCACGGCGCTGATGGGAATGCCTAACGGCTCCAGCGCGAACAGG
Organism: Pseudomonas syringae; assembly: GCF_000737245.1. GTDB lineage: Bacteria > Pseudomonadota > Gammaproteobacteria > Pseudomonadales > Pseudomonadaceae > Aquipseudomonas > Aquipseudomonas syringae_J. Next base: position 41,890 of record NZ_JPQU01000089.1, read on the forward strand.
CCGACCAGCAACAGCCCGAGCACCCACCAGCCAGCAATGAAAGTCGCTTTGTCACGGATAACCGCCGCAGGTGCTTCCAGTTGATCAGCGTCGTACAGCCCGGGAATATCCTTGCGATAGAACAGCCAAAGCATGAACAGGGTGGCCGCTACGGCCACCAGATTCACAGGCCACATGACCGACGCATACTCGCCAAAACCAACATCGAAGAAATCCGCTGAAACGATGTTGACCAGATTGGAGACCACCATGGGCAGGCTCGCGGTGTCGGCGATGAAGCCTGCGGCCATCACAAATGCCAGTGTGGATGCAGGGCTGAAACGCAGGGCCGTCAACATCGCGATGACGATAGGAGTGAGGATCAGGGCAGCACCATCGTTGGCGAACAAGGCCGACACAGCAGCCCCCAGCAGGATCATCAGCGCAAACAAACGCCTGCCATTGCCCCGCCCCCAGCGGGCAACATGCAGCGCCGCCCATTTGAAGAATCCGGCCTCATCCAGCAGCAGACTGATGATGATCACCGCAATGAAAGTCGCGGTGGCATTCCAGACAATGTGCCACACCGTCGGCACGTCACCGAGGCTGACTACGCCGGTCAGCAATGCCAGAACGGCACCTGCTGCGGCGCTCCAGCCGACGCCCAGTCCCTTGGGCTGCCAGATAACGAGCACGAGCGTTACAACGAAAATCGACGCAGCGATAAGCATGGGTGTGTTCCAGATCAGAAAGTCAGCAGCAGGAGGTTTGCCGCACGGGCCGGTCTTGCATCGACGCCAGGCGTCCCTGGTCGTCATGCAGCCAGGACAGATGGGCTCGGGTTGTCAGGGTCAGAACATCCAGCGCCCACTGTTCAAGATCCGGATGCAACCTGTAATAAACCCACTGGCCTTGCCTGCGATCCGCCAGCAGCCCGCAGGCGCGTAGCTGTGCCAGGTGTCTGGAAACCTTCGACTGATTGTCATCCAGGGCCCAGATCAACTCGCACACGCACAGCTCGCCTTCTGCGCAAAGCATGAGCATGATCCGGGCCCGGGTTTCGTCTCCCAGGCATTTGAAGAACGTGGGGGGTAATAGCTTCATAACGTGCCGATAGTCATATGTGAATAATCGAATATCCGCATATAAACACAATCATCCCGTGTTGTGCACGTGATGATTGGATGACTGGCAATGAAACCGCTGCTGACCTCACGCTGCCCTCCTCAACAGTCGTGGGTGAATAACCTCAGGCATCGGTAAATATCTGCCCTCTGGCCTGCCCTTGAGCCAATGGCGGCGGGCCGGGCGAATCGCTGAGGTCAGCCGTCCAGCGCCAGTTGCGAATCTCCGGAAGGTCTTCGAAATGCTCGCGAATCCAGATGTCGTGGCGGCGAAGCTGGCTTTCAAAAAACGCGACAGCGCTCTCGCGCTGCAACTGCAGGCGTGGGACGTGACTCAGGGCATCAATAGCCAGGTGATAACGGCTCATGCGGTTCAACACGACCATATCGAAGGGTGTGGTGGTGGTGCCGCGATCACTGAAGCCTCGAACATGGAAGCGCGCTTCATTGCTGCGCCCGTGGACCATCGAATGGATGACCCAGGTCGAACCGTGAAAGGCGAACATCACCGGCACGTCGCGGGTGAACAATGCCTCGAATGACAGCGCGTCCATGCCATGGGGTCGCTGTTGCGGTGCGCAGAGTGTCCCGAGGTCGACTACGTTGACCACGCGGACCCGGATGCCGGGAACGTGTTTCTGCAGCAGCCAGGCGGCAGCCACGGTTTCGACAGTGGGCACATCCCCGGCGCAGGCAAGCACCACATCCGGCACCGCACCTTCATCATTGCCCGCAAAACGCCAGATAGACGCGCCCTGGGAGCAATGTTCAAGGGCTGCATCGAAATCCAGCCACTGAAATTCCATTTGTTTGCCACAGGTGACGACATTGACGTAATTACGGCTGCGCAGGCAGTGATCGAACACATTGACCAGGCAATTGGAGTCCGGCGGGTAGTACACCCGCACCACGTCCGCGCGGCGCTGCAGGATGTTATCGACAAAGCCGGTGGACTGATGACTGAAGCCGTTATGGTCATTGCGCCAGGCGTGGCTGCTGATCAGGATATTCAACGACGCCAGCGGACGACGCCACGCAAATTCCCTGCTTTGCTGCAGCCATTTGGCATGCTGCGTCACCATGGAGTCCACCACCTGAGCAAAGGCCTCGTAAGTCGACCACATGCCATGCCGACCGGTGAGGAGATAGCCCTCCAGCCAGCCCTCGCACAGGTGCTCGCTCAGCACTTCCATGACTCGACCGTCAGGAGCGAGGTGGTCGTCGACCTCCAGACACGGCCCTGATGCGGTTCGATCCGTCGCTTCAAACACCGCATTGAGCCGATTCGAGTTGGTTTCGTCCGGGCCGAACACCCGGAAATTATGCGGATTGAGACGTATCACATCCCGCAGATACTCGCCGAGCTTGCGCGGTCCTTCGGCAACCACTTGACCTGGACCGGGCACCTGCAACCCGTAATCAGCAAAGCCTGGCAGATCCAGTGCCACCAGCAGACGCCCGCCATTCACATAAGGCACGGCGCCCATGCGCAGCGGCGCCGGGGGTGTCAGGGCTTGCAGTTCGGCAAGCAGTTCGCCGTTATCGTCGAACAACGTGCGGGGTTCGTAGCTGTGCATCCAGTGTTCGAGTTGCTGCAAATGTTCGGGATTCTGAATCACAGTAGCCAATGGCACCTGATGCGCACGAAACGTACCCTCGACGGGCAAGCCATCGACCACTTTCGGGCCGGTCCAACCCTTGGGGCTGCGCAAGATGATCATCGGCCAGCGCGCCCTGTCGCCGCCCTCCTCCCGGGCCTGTTTCTGGATGTCACGGATCGCGTCATGACAATCGTTCAGAGCTCGCGCAAAGCGCTGATGCATACCCGGCAGCTCATCTCCCGCAACGATAACCGGCGCATAACCACGACCTCGGTACAGCTCGATCAACTGCTCGTCGGCCATCCGCGCTTCCACCGTCGGCCCGGAAATCTTGTAGCCATTCAGATGGAGTATGGGCAGTACCGCCCCGTCGCGGCGCGGGTTGAGGAAATGAACACTCTTCCAGCTGCCCTCCAGCGGACAGGTTTCTGCCTCACCGTCACCGATGACGCAGACCACCAGCAATTGCGGGTTGTCGAACGCTGCGCCAAACGCATGCATCAACGAGTAGCCCAGCTCCCCGCCTTCATGCAGTGAATTGGGTGCGTGAGGCCCGCAGTGGCTGGGTACGCCACCCGGCGTTGAAAAGCTGCGAAACAGACGCAGCATGCCGGCTTCATCACGGCCTATCTGCGGATGAACATCGCTGTAGGTGCCTTCGAGCCAGGCGCAGGCGTTGAGGGTAGGCCCGCCATGGCCGGGCCCGGAGATATACACGGTTTCAATGTGCCGCTCACTGATCAGGCGGTTCAGATGCACGTAGATGAAATTCTGCCCGACTGACGTCCCCCAATGCCCCAGCAGCCGTGGTTTGATGTGCTCCGGTCGTAACGGCTCGCGAAGCAAGGCATTGTCCTTGAGGTAAATCTGCCCGACACACAGGTAATTGGCAGCGCTCCAGTAACGATGCAGTTTGCCCAGCAGGTCCGGGGCCAACGGTCCTGGTTCAACCTGCACCTCTTCATTCGGACTCGGCGCGGCTGTTGCCGATGAGTCGATGCTCGATAAGTGTGAGTTGAAGTGGTACATGGAGCCTCCTTGGAATGCCGGGAAAGCCCGGTTGAGTGTCAGTGCTCGACAGCGAGAGCAGAGCCGTGCAAAAGCCGCAGGGCATGTTTGGCGATGATGGCGTTTTCATCAGTGGCAATAGTCCAGGCCGAAACCCGACTGCTACGGCGTGACAGGCAATTGCCTCGGGGGTGAGTGACTTCATGGTCGCGCTCCAGCCCCAACCAGCTGCAGCCATTCAGAATGGCGTTGCGCACGTCAGTCGCGTGTTCGCCTATACCACCGGTGAACACCAGGGCGTCCAGCCCGCCCAGTACAGCAGCCAGCGCACCAATTTCCCGAACTACGCTGCGCACGAATAACGCTACGGCTTGCTTCGCCTCAGGCAACGGGCTGGCCGACAGCTCGCGCATGTCGCTGGAGATGCCGCCGGACACCCCGAGCAAACCGCAGCGGTGATAGAGCATCTGCTCCAGTTCCTGCGCACTCATGCCGCGCTCGCGCATGAGATACAGCAAAATCCCCGGATCCAGACGTCCCGGCCGGGTTCCCATGATCAGCCCATCAAGCGTGGAAAATCCCATGGTGGTGGCGCAGCTGACACCGTTGCGCATCGCGCACAAGCTGGCGCCATTGCCCAGATGAGCCACGATCGTCCTGCCCTGCGCCGCACGCGGGTCGCAATCAGGCAAGACGCTGGCGATGTATTCGTAGGACAGCCCATGAAAACCATAGCGGCGCACGCCCTGTTCAGTCAGCTCTCTGGGCAAACCGAAGCTGAACTCCAGAGGATCCAGCGTGTGATGAAAGGCTGTGTCGAAACAGACGAACTGGGCGAGCCCCTGATGTTGCTGCGCCAGATAAACAATGGGGGCCAGACACAGAGGCTGGTGCAGCGGCGCCATCGGAATCAGTGCCGTCATTTCGTCCAGCAGTGCCTGGTCGACCTTGGCAGCGACTGCCGTGCGCTGGCCCCCATGAACCACACGATGCGCCGCTGCGACGATCTCACCGTCTATGGTGCGGGCCATCCAGTCCATCAACTTCGCCAGCGTCAAAGCGTGATCGGGCGGGTCACTGCAAGGCCACTCATCCTCCAGACAGGCGCCGCTCAGTGTACGTTCAAATTCCAGCCGCTCGGTTTGGTGCTCCATGACAATGCTGCCATGCCCAATGCTCTGGACCGGCTGCTCGTGATGCACCTCAGCGCTGTACAGCGAGAACTTGAGGCTGGATGAGCCGGCATTGAGCACCAGCAAGAGGGCCAGTGACGAGCCGGGGTTAAAGATCATTTACCACCCAATCTGTCGAGGATTGACCGCCAACAGACTGCCGTGCAGGTGATGGGCAACGTGTTCGGTGGTGCTGCCCAACCACTTTCTCCCCGGCCCCCGATGCACGGTCCCCATCACCGTGATGTCCACCGTTTCAGACCGAGCGAACGTCGTGATAACCCTGGCCGGGCTGCCCATTACCATGTGCTTGCGGTCATCGGGAACGCCATACCGGCTCGCCAGAAGGTCAAAAGCCTCGCGCTCGACGGCATACACGCTGTCGATGAACTCGGTAGTGAAGTCCATGTCGCCTTCCGCACCAAAGATGTATGAAAGATCGTAAGCGTAGAGCAGATGAAGTTCGGCATTGCACTGAGTAGCGAGCTTGTTGGCAGCGGCAATGATGCTTTCGTTGAGGCCTTCGTATTGCTCCTCAGGGAGGAATGGGTCAACTGCGGCCACAATCCTGCGCGGCAGTGGGTGCTCCACATCAGCGACCAGATGCAGCGGCACCGGGCTGTCGTGCAAGAGGCGCACATCAAGAGAGGTGAACAATATTCGGGTCAGCCAGGATTCGTGCTCCAGATCCTTGATCACCAGCGACGGTTGCAACTCCCGGATATGCTCCATTAGCTCATCCAGTGGCCGCTGAACCCAGAGCACTTCAGTGGTCACATGGATGCCCGCATGGCGCATCGGTAGCGCCAGCTGCTCCAGCCATTCGCGATGACGATCCAGATAACCTTCGCGCATGTCCTCCAGAGCGCGTTCATTGACCAAGCCTGCGGTGGCGATGCTGTCGACATAATCGAAGGCAACGATGTGCAGCGGCAAGTCCTGTGCTTTGGCCAGTGCCTGAGCGCGGGCAAACGCCGGGGTCTTCTTCAGTTGCGATGGCGCGATCAGCATTAAACGACCTGAGTCAGACATTTCACACCTCCATCATTTCAGTTGGATGCGCAGCACGGTGGGTTGATGCGCTACTCAATGTGGGTAATTTTTCCGGCACCGGACACACCCGCGGCGTCCGGCTTGACGATCAGTACGCTGCAGGGCGCGTGCGCCAGAAGTAATTCGGCAGTATTCCCCACCACCTTCTCCAGGTTGTGGCGAGGCAAAGTACCCATCACCAGCAAGTCGATGTCAGTGCCTCTGACAAATGTGCTGATGGTGGGCTGAGGTACTCCAGTCAGGAAGTGTCTGCCCTGCGCATTGATTGCGTGACGATCACACAGCGAAGTGAACGCCTCTTCATGGGCCTCTCGCAAAGCTTCGGCAAAGCCGGTCTCGATGGGCATGGCGCCCAACATCGTGAAACCTGAGGCGTAGATCGCCGACCAGTCGTAGGCGTACAGCACGTGTAACTTGGCGCCCCATTGCCCAGCCAGTTCTCGTGCGACCGCAACGATTCTGTCATTGAGTCTCAGGTCGGCGTCCCGGGTTCGGTACAAGTTGACCGCAGCCAGCACTTTTCGGGGTAAAGCGTGCCGACTCTGGGTCACGAACTGGACAGGACAAGCGCATTCGCGCAGCAAGTGCCAGTCCAGCGGTGTTGCAAAGACCCGCTTGAACCCGGGCTCATGATGGACATCCTTGATCAACATCGACGGTTGAATGGTTTTGACGTAATCACTGATCTCTTCAAGGAAGCGTTCAGCCCACAGCACATGCACCGAGCAATCCAGCCCCTGATCGCGTTCGAAGCTGACTTGCTGCTCCAGCCAGCGGCGATGGCTTTGCAGGTAACTCTCGCGCAACGTGGTCAAGGTGTCATGATCAAACAGGCCAAGCACCTCCAAAGACCTGATAAAGTCCACGGCCAGAATGCGCAACTCTGCGCCGCTGGCCTTGGCAAGTGCCACTGCCCGTTCAAACGCAGGTGTGCGTTGCATTTTTGATGAGGCGATCAGCAAAATCGGTGGCGACTCGTTCATGGCAGTCGTGCTCCTGACCACGTCAGTGAAAAGGCCTCTAGGCTTTGAGCCTCGGCACAGATCGAGTCTGAATGGATCGCCTGCGTCTAATCTGACTTAGATCAGAAGAACCCGTCGACTTGACGGTTTGATGGGATCTACGCGTCGAGGAAACGACACCACAACCGGCCAGCCCGGAGAGGCTTTTTTGCATGATCGTCATTACACTTATCAACTCGATAATCATCATCACCGTGGTCGTCATTCATTATGAATGTCTGCTGCGCTTGAACAGGCTGATGCCAAGGATGAACATCTGGCACCGTTTTCGAGTGGTCATCGGCGTACTGGGTGCATTGGTCGCTCACGCAATCGAGGTGTGGGTGTTTGCGCTGGGTTATTACCTGATGAACCAGTCTGAAGATCTGGGGAGTCTGACGGGCAACTTTGATGGCAGTTTTATGGACTCGGTGTATTTCTCGTTCACCACCTACACAACGATCGGATTCGGGGATATTGCCCCGCTCGGCCCTCTCAAATACCTCACGGGCCTTGAAGCGCTGACAGGGCTGGTGATGATTACCTGGACAGCGTCATTCCTGTTTCTGGAAATGCAGAAGTATTGGAATGATAAAGAACACGGCTTACGCAAGAAGAACTGACCACTTCATCACGACAGAGCCCTATTCCTTTGTATGATTTTCAACTTAAACCCAATCCGAATGGATCTATAACTCGTCTATTATCAAGAACTGGGCCCCGTCTATCCAATCAAGCCCCCCTAGGGTTGGCTGACCGCTAAGCTAACTGGACATGAATCTATCCAGGAGCCATCTTATGGCTGGCAATATGCCCATTAAGCCGGATACGAGTTGTTCCAGTTGCAGGGTTCGTGAACTGTGTCTTTCGGTAGGCCTCAAACCTGCCGACGCGGCACGGCTGTCGGAAATCATTCCACAACGGCTAAAAATCAAAAAAAACGCAGCACTCTTTCATGCAGGAGAGCCTTTTCGTTCGCTGTATGCGGTGCGCTATGGATGCTTTAAAACCACGATTTCGTCCGAAGATGGACGTGAGCAGCTTACTGGTTTTCAAATGCCGGGAGAGTTACTCGGCATCGATGCCATTAGCCGTAATCGTTACGCGTGCGATGCCGTAGCCCTTGAAGACAGCGAGGTCTGCCCTATTCATTTTGCCCAGCTTGAGCGTTTGTCTCGCGAACTCCCCTCACTGCAGCACAATCTGAACCAGACCCTCAGCCAGGAGGTGGTCAGGGACCACGAGATGCTGCTGTTACTGGGCAACCTCAATGCAGAAGAAAGGCTGGCTGCATTCTTTCTCGATCTATCAAAACGTATGGAATGCCGCGGCTATTCTCCGAATGCATTTGTACTGCGCATGACCCGAGAAGATATCGGTTCCTACCTGGGCCTGCGGCTTGAAACCATCTGCCGCGCCATCGCTTTTTTGCGTTCCAACGACATCGTCAAGGTGTCAGGACGGGCCGTGGAGATTCTCGACCCGACACGCTTGAAGGCTTTATTGGCGGGCAAGGCGGACGATCACATCGCCAGACGCGCTATTTAAGTCACCACTCAGGATCTAGCCAGGCGTTGGCGACGATAAAAAAGACGCTTGGCGCACTCGGCCGCCACCATGTACGCAACACTGATGCTCAACACGGCAGCGAGAATATGTAGCGGCAGCGGAACCAGACCCAGCCCTTGCGCCACTGGACTGTAAGGCAGCCCGATAGCGATCAGGCCGATACCCAGCGCGCTGTACACCAGCAAGCTGGACGGGCGACTGCGATAAAACGGCTTGTAGGTCCGCACGATGAAAATCGTCAGTAACTGGGTCAGCAAGGACTCGACGAACCAGCCGCTGCGGAACAGTTCCGGGGCCATGCCCGCCAGCAGGTACAGAGAGCCAAAGGTGAGTATGTCGAACACGGTACTGACCAGGCCGAACACAACCATGAAGTTGCGGATTTCAGTCATGTTCCAGCGATGAGGCGTGTTTGCCCAATCGCGGTCCACGTTGTCACTGGCGATGCCCATTGAAGGAATGTCAGCCAGGAAATTGTTGAGCAGAATCTGTTTGGCCAGTAGCGGCAGGAATGGCAATGCCAGTGAGGCCAGGGCCATGCTGATCATGTTGCCGAAATTGGCGCTGGAAACGATGGCGATATATTTGAGGGTATTGGCGAAAGTATGCCTGCCCTCCTCAATCCCTTCGCGCAGCACGTCGAGATTGTGCTCAAGCAATACAAAGTCGGCGGCCTGCTTGGCCACGTCGGCAGCGTTTTCAACCGATATCCCGATGTCTGCGGCCTGCAGCGCGGGCGCATCGTTGATGCCGTCGCCCATGTAGCCCACTACATGACCGGTCTTCTGCAGCGCGCGGATGATGCGCTCCTTCTGATTCGGGTCTATCTCGGCAAACAGCGTGGTCAGGGGGGCAAGGTTCATCAGCGCTTCGTCTTTCATCATGGCCAACTGCGAGCCGGTGATGATTCGCGAGACCGGCAACCCCACCGCCTCAGCCACATGACGCGTGACCAGGTGGCTGTCACCGCTGATGATCTTGACCTGTACGCCCAGGGTGTTGAGGGTCGTGATGATGTTCTTGACCTCCGGTTCGGGCGGGTCGAAGAACAAGAGAAAGCCACGAAATGTCAGGTCCGTCTCGTCTTCTTTGCGGTAATGAGGCTGTTCCGGCAGTGCCCGGCTGCCAATCCCCAGCACGCGAAAACCCTGTTCGCTCCAGTCGGCAAAGCGCTCGCGAATCCCGGCGAGCGCAGCATCATCCAGAGCCGAGGCCTGCGACCCGTTCTGCACCTGAGTACACACCTGCAGCACGCTTTCCAGCGCACCTTTGGTCACCATGAGCACGCTGGCATCAGGGGCATTGCCGACCACGACGCTCAGACGCTTGCGAATGAAGTCATATGGAATTTCGTCGCATTTAATCACCTTCAAGCACGCGGCCTCGCCATCGCCCGCCTGCATGATCGCGTCGTCCAAAGCATTGGGCATCCCGGTTTGCAGGCTGGCGTTGAAAACGGCCAGCTGCAGAACTTGCGGATCCGCCGCGCCCTGGACATCCACTGCGCCGTCGAGGACCACGACACCCCGGGTCAATGTTCCGGTTTTGTCTGTGCAGAGCACATCCATCGCGCCGAGGTTTTCGATGGCATTGAGGTGACGGACGATGACGCCCTTGGCTGCCATGCGCTGCGCGCCCTTGGCCAGAGTGATGCTGAGGATCGCGGGCAGCAGTTCAGGCGAAAGACCGATGGATAAAGCGATGGCAAACAACAGGGTGTCCAGCGTGGGGCGATGCAACAGGATGTTGATACCGCACACCAAAATGGTAATCACCAGCATGACCCGCAGCAGCAACCCGCCAAAATGCCGCAGGCCGCGCTCGAATTCTGTTTCAGGGGGCCGCAATGACAAGGTGCTGACGATACCGCCGATCGCACTCTGCTCGGCGTAGCGCGTCACCAATACCTGAGCCGTGCCGCTGCGAACGGAGGTCCCCATGAACACACAGTTGTGGCGTGCCCCCAGACCAGCATCGGCAGCGCACTCGCCCGGCGCCTTTTCAACCGGAAAAGTCTCACCGGTGAGCAGTCCTTCACTAACGAAGCAATCGACCGCCTGCAGCACACGACCATCGGCAGCAATCAGGCTACCCGCGCTCAGCAACAAAATATCGCCGGGGACGACCTCCTGCGCATCCACCTCAACGCGGGTGCCGTCACGCAGCACAGTGGCTCGCAAGGCGATTTTTTTGCGCAGTTGCTCAACGGCGGTGCTCGCCCGATTTTCGTACCAGGCGCTGAGCATGGCGCTGATCACCACGATGCAACAGACAATCGCGGCATCCAGCCAATCGCCGATGACCAGCGCCACCAACGCACCGGCGATCAGGATCAGGACCAGTGGTGTGCGCATCTGCTCTAGCACCAGGCCGATGAATCCGCGGGGGCGACTGCGAGGCACGGCAGCGGCAACACTCAATCGTTTTCTGGCTTGTGCACTGCTTAGCCCGGTCATCGAAGCCTGCAAGCGCTCAAGCAACTCACTCACCGGACGACTCCAGTCATCTAGGGTTGCAGGGCTCACCTGCTTATCCGCCGAGGCCTGCCATTCACGCCGCGCCAACCATAGGCCAGGCAGCATCGGCAGCCAGAAGGTCAAGCCACGAAACAGCAACGTCGCCGACAGCGCTTCGGCAATCTCTACCCCGCCCCAGTGCAGGGTCACCACCAGTGCGGCCTCGAATGCGCCAAGTCCGCCCGGGACAATGCCGATACTGCGCAACACACTGGCGAGCATGAAACCGGCAAACAGCGCGAAGGGTGCTGCGTCGACGCCCAAGGCACGCAGCAACACCCACAGCGTGGCGCTGTCCAGCACGATGATCGCCAGTTCCAACACAGTGATGCGACCTAACAAGGCTCGGCTGCGCACCAGCTTCATGTCTGCACCGGTCAGCAGCGCGAGGCCTTTGCGGACAATCGCGAAACGTTGACCCGGGACATGAGCGGCCAGGCTCGAGTTACCGGCCAGACTCGGGGCGAGCAACGCCAAGGCAAAACTGACCAGCACAAACACCAGACAGGTGGCCATGACGGCGGCCGTTGCATGCCCCTGAAAAATCAGGACCAGCATGGCCACGCCGACAGACAGCACATAAGCCAGAAAATAGCCGGACAGATCCAGCACCAGACACGCCAGTACCACCGGCTTGGCAAAACCCAGGCGCACGAACGACGCCACTACAGCAAAGGCACCACTGATACCTGACGACGGCAACGCTTGATCGACGAACAACTTCATCAGGCTCAGCCTGCCAGCCTGCCCCAGAGACAGATGCTGGTTGCCAGCCTTGAGAACGATCCGGAATATCTGGCCCTGAGCCGCGTAGGTCAGCGCTTGCAGGCCAAAGGCGCAGACAAGCCACAGGGGTTGCGCCTGGGTCAACTGCCTGGCGAAAGCTTCTGCATCGGTGAAATGAAGAGCCAGGCCGATGGCGGCCGCCAACATCGCGGCACCCAGTAGCCAAGTCATCCAGAGGGCGGGCCGACTGTAAGACTGCTGTAGCTCAACCGCATGGGCACCGGGTGGTTTGAGCTCAGGAGGTTCTGCGTTCATGCCCACGCTCCGCGGTCTGTTCATCGGATCGCAGAATGTTGGTGCATGGCCATTATGCGGGCTTGATACATGTCAAACCTGGCGATGACACGCCAGACATCCTTGTCCGGCGCATCACGATGTTCATGGCTCAGTCCGTGACGATATCCACGGTCTTTTCCGGCTGCATCGCGTCTGCTTTCTTAGGCAGCGTCACTTTCAGAACCCCCGCTTTGAACGCAGCCTGAATATGCTCGGCGTCAACACTTTTAGGCAGTGCAAAGGCCCGCTCAAACGCACCATAGCGGCGCTCGGTCAGGTGATAGCTTTTGGATTTCTCTTCGTGATCCTGACGCTTTTCACCTTTCATCAGCAGCGTGCCGTTGACGACTTTCACCGACAGTTGTTTCTCGTCCATGCCAGGTACTTCAGCGCTGACTTCATAAGCCTTCTCGCTTTCCACAATATCGACCGCAGGGCTTTGGGTGCGGACGAAGTCAAGGTTCCAGAAAGGATCGGCGTCGAATCGTTGTTGCCTGGAAAACATCGATGGCATGTTCGTCAGGTCCTGGAACAGATGTTCAAACTGGCGACGCATTTGCTCGATGGGATGCCAGTGTCCAGAGTCAATGGCGACATCTCGATTGCGCACGTCGGTATCAGGGGTGATTTTTTTCAGCGAATGGGCCATGGCAGTGTCCTCGGATGGAAGTGTGGGTCTTTGAAGCAAGCCATCGCAGCGATAGCCAACTTTGAAGCTCCCTTTCAATTTCCTCCGCTGGCGCAGCCGCGACTTGATAAAGATCAGAAAAACTCACAGCTGCCATATGGCCCGTTTGCACGCCCCGCCAGGCACGGCCTGGGCACTCCAGGAAGCCGGTGCCTTGTTGACTTTTATCAAATGCAGGCCGGTCGAGCAGCGCTAAGGTTTGAACTCAGATACAGCGCCTATCCAACAAGCAACGAGGTCTACCGCATGAAACAGCTATCACTGCTCTTACTTCTGACAGTCGTATTGGGCACCACCGCAGGCTGCAGCAATCAGCACAGTAAAGAGATGAGCCAGCGAATGGAGGATGCGGAGAACAGCGCCGCTACCGCCAGGCTCAGGGCTGACGAAGCCTACAACAAGGCAGAGATGGCCATGAGCGCTGCCAATCAAGCGCAAAGAACCGCCGACGAGGCCAACGAACGCGCTTCGCGCATGGTGGAGAAAGCCAGTCGCAAATAATCGTAACGCTGCCGATTGGCCCGAACCTGTCATGGAGCGAGCATGCACTTCTTAGCCTTGGCGGTGGATTACGACGGGACCATTGCCGAAAATGGCAGTGTCCCGCCGCAAGTCTGTGCCTCGCTCACCACGCTGAAAAACAGTGGACGCAAATTGCTGTTAGTGACCGGTCGCGAGTTGCAGGCGCTCAAGCATCACTTTCCCCACCTGGATCTGTTTGATCTGGTGGTTGCGGAGAATGGAGCGCTTTTGTACGACCCGGTCACCGATACCGAGGAGCTTATCGCCGAGCCAGCTTCCATGGATCTGGTCAGCCGTCTGCGCGACAAGGGTGTCTCGCCCTTGTCCGTGGGCCGCTCGGTGATTGCGACCTGGCACCCGTGGGAAGAAGCGGTGATCAACAGCATCCGCGAGCTCGGCCTCGAACTGCAGATGACGTTCAACAAGGATGCAATCATGGTCTTGCCGCCGGGGGTGAACAAGGCGTCGGGGCTGGCTGCCGCCTTGCGAACGCTGGGCATTTGCGAGTTGAACGTAGTAGGCGTGGGTGATGCAGAAAATGACCATTCATTCCTGTCGATCTGCGGTTGCAGCGCCGCTGTCAGCAATGCAATCGACTCGATCAAGGCAAGCGCTGATGTCTGCCTGAGTCTTGATCACGGTCGAGGTGTTTGTGAGTTGGTGGACATGTTGCTGGAAAAAGACGCGACACTGGTGCCCATCGAGCGCATCGGACTTGAGCTGGGCCAGACCCTCAAGGCACGTAAAGTCTGGATGCCGGCGGAATCAGTGCTGCTGGTCATTGGCAATTCTGGCTCGGGCAAATCCAGCTACGTCACCTGGCTGACAGAACGCATGGTCCAGGCCCACCAGGGGTTTTGCATCATTGATCCCGAAGGGGATTACCTGACTCTGGAGGACGCAGTCACCGTGGGTGGCCTGACCGTGCCGCCGACGACCGAGGAGTCAGTGCATCACCTGCTGCAGGCGCAACTTAACGTGGTGGTGAGCGCCCTGGCCCTCGATCCGCCGGCACGGATTCAACTGTTCGGCGAAATGCTGCCCTTTATCCAGGATCTTCGTCGCGTTTCAGGTCGGCCCTATTGGTTGATCGTCGACGAAGCCCATTACATGCTCCCCCACTGCGCCGTCTGGCCGCCCGGTTTTCTCGGCAACATGGGGGCAATCATCGTTGCCGTGGACTTTGATCAAGTGTGCCCTGCCGTCCTGGACGGGGTAAATGTGCTGGTCACGCTGGGCAGCACGGCCAGGGAATTGGTCGAACAGTTCGCCAAACGCATTCAGCGGCGCTGCCCCGACTTCCCCGAGCGCTCTCCAGGCCCCGAATATGCTTGCCTCTGGGACCTTCATGACGGTGCAGAGGTCGTTCTGCTCAACCAGTTAAGCCCCGTACAAAAGCACCATCGCCACAGCGGCAAGTACGTGGCGGGAGATGTCGGCGCATGGCACGCCTTCCGTTTTTCCGCGCTGTGCCAGAGCGCCTCGAATCTGACTGAGTTCCTGTCGCTCTCAACCCGGCTTGAGGACACCGCTCTGCGCGGTTATATGAATGCAGGGGATTTTTCCAACTGGTTCCGGGAGGTGATCCGCGACGATGTGCTCGCCAACAAGACTCACCAGGTCGAAACAGACGCGACATTGGCACCCAAGGAAGCGCTAAAGCAGATCAGCCAATTGGTGCAGTCGCGCTACCACCTCTGACGCTGCACCTTTGAGATGGTGTTCTGGCTGAATGCAGCGTCTTCACAGTTCCAGATCGTGAACGATGCGATCAAAGCCATCCTTCAAATACATCGAAGTAAAGCCAAACCGCTTATACAGCCGATGAATCGGGTAATCGGTAGACAGATCCGTTGAACGCATTGTTTTGAAGCCCCTTTGCCGGGCGGCGTCGATCAGATGGCCTAGCAATAAACGCCCCAGTTGCTTGCGCTGCCAAGAGTCGGCTACGGCTACCGCGCACTCACAGCAGTCGTGGATGTCCACACTGGCCCTGTAGCGGGTGATGCCGATCACCTGCAGCTCGCCATAGCTATGAATCAGCGCGACGTAACCCACACCCGAGTCGCTCAGCAGCGAGTCGATGAGTCGATCGTCGATAGGTGTGACGGCACCCAGAAACCGGAAACGCAGGGACAGTGGCGATAGCTGATGGAAGAAGCGCAGCAATCGCGAATGATCGTCAGCTGAAATAGGACGAACAAGCACGTGGGTTCCATCGCGCAGTTCATCCAGCCAATGCTCCATGGGTCCTGATTTCTCCAACTCGTTGAGCAGAGCAGCGGTGTGTCGGTTGGCGTACATGGCGTGCCTCCACGCGGATTGGGTTGGATGAAACTGACGTCCTCGGGCAGATGTTTCACACTTGGCCGCCGCACCTGAAACACTGCGGGTTTGGCCGAGCGGGGTTATTGATTAAAGTCACAAAGCTGGCCTGCTACGGCCCGCCAGAATCAAGGGATCAGCACGGCGGCACCCTGAAAGGCGCCGCCGCGCAGGTCGGCCAATGCCTGGTTGGCATCTTGTAATGAATACCGGTGCGTGTGGACGACGATCTCCGTGTCGTTGGCGTGCGCAAAGAAATCCAGACCATCCTGTCGAGTCAGGTTGGCGACCGATAACAGCGACCGTTCTTCCCACAGCAACCGGTAGGCAAAACCGGGGATATCGCTCATATGGATCCCGGCGCAGACCACCTTCGCCCCTTTGCGCACTGCCTTTAACGCCAGTGGAACCAGAGCTCCCACCGGGGCAAAGATTATGGCGGCATCCAGCGGCTCTGGCGGTGCCTCGTCCGAACCGCCGGCCCATACTGCGCCGAGCTGTTTTGCGAAGGTGCAAGCTGCCTGGTCACCGGGGCGGGTAAAGGCGAAAACCTCCCTCCCCTGTCCAATCGCGATCTGGGCGATGATGTGTGCTGCCGCGCCAAAACCGTAAAGGCCCAGGCGCTTCCCGGCACCCGCCATGGACAACGCTCGCCAGCCAATCAAGCCGGCACACATCAAGGGGGCGAGGCTCTCATCGCTGCCTCTTTCACCTAGCGCAAAGACGTAACGGGCATCGGCAACAATCGCAGTAGCAAATCCACCGTCCAGGGTGTACCCGGTGAACTGCGGGTCATCACAGAGGTTTTCCCGCTGTGACGCACAGTAGCTGCAGGTGCCGCAGGTCCGCCCGAGCCAGGGAACGCCAACCCGTTCTCCCAGCCTGAAGCCACTCACACCGGGACCTAGCGCCGAAACGCGACCGACCACTTCATGGCCCGGAATGAGCGGCAGCCGAGGATGGGGTAGCTCACCGTCGACCACATGCAGATCGGTTCGACAGACGCCGCAAGCACTCACCTCAATCAGCACTTGCCCTTCTCCGGGGCTACGGTCAGGCAGTTGGCGATAGACCAGCGGCTCGCCGGGGCGGAGCAAAATCATCGCGTACATAGGCATGCTCCTGACGCTCGACGTGAGTGCAAAGCCAAGACCGCCCTCACTTTTCCCAGAAAATCAGCGGAAGCTCCAAAGGCACGAACAGTTCGGACCGGTCATTGACCATAACCCGCACTGTGTAAGCGCTTTCAGGGCAATCATTGGGCACCTGGCCCTCATACATCGCCAGGCCGTTACGAGGGGAGTCAGCCCGTTGGCTCAAACTCCAAATGCGCGAACAACGATGCTCGTTGCCGGCGCGGTAAAGCTGGACCCGCAGGCATTGGGGCGCGATACCTCCCAAAGCGATATCGAGCTGGATGTGATAAAGGGTCCCGGCACGACGCCAGGTCGAAGCCACAATGCGCAGGTCCGCCCAGCGGCGGGTGATGTCAGTGATCACGTCCACCAGTTCAATCGCCAATGCACTGTGGTGACGGGTGCGGCGCTCATAGCCACGGGCCAGTGGCAGGTAATAGCGCTCGACGTACTCGCGCACGGCCCTGTCCGCTGAATACTGCGCCACCAACTGCGACATGCTGCGGCGCATGCGATTTATCCAGCCCCTTGGCTCTCCCGACGAAGCGCGGTCATAAAAGGCTGGCACCACCTGTTCTTCGAGCAAGGAATAGAGCTGCCGGGCATCGACCTCGTCATGTTCGCTGCCGTACTCTTTACCATCGCCGACCGCCCATCCCACATCATCGGCGAAGGCCTCGGCCCACCAGCCATCGAGTTGCGACAGGTTCAAGCCGCCATTGGCCAGAATCTTCATGCCGCTGGTGCCGCAAGCCTCCCAAGGCCGTCGCGGGGTGTTGACCCAGACATCCACGCCCTGCACCAGATGACGGGCAATGCGCATGTCGTAGTCTTCGATAAAGGCCACTCGCCCTCGGGTTTCAGGGCGAGCGATGAACTCGTGCCACAGCTGGAGCATCTGCTGGCCGACCTCATCCAGGGGATGTGCCTTGCCTGCAATGAGCAACTGCACCGGACGGGTCGGATGATTGAGGATACGCAGCAGTCGTTCAGGATCCTGTAGCAGCAGATTGGGCCGTTTATAGCTCGAGAAACGCCGTGCGAAACCCAGTGTCAGCACGCCCGGATCAAGCCGTGCGCCTGCTGCTGCAACAACCGAAACCGATTCACCGCGAACCGCCTCACTGATTGCCAGTTGCTCACGCACGAACGCCAGCAGCGACGCTCTGGCCCGTTCGCGCATGCTCCAGAGCAGCGCATCGTCAACTTGAGCAAGCATTTGCGCCACGTTTTCGGTTTCCCCGCCGCGCCAGGGTGTCTGACCTCCGTGCAGCTCATGCCAATGTTCCTGGGCCTCCAATGACACCCAGGTCGGCAGATGGATGCCATTGACGACGTGCCCGATGGGCACTTCTTCCGGAGGAAAGCGCCTGAACAGCGGCTCGAAAATTCGTCGACTGGTATGACTA
The DNA here is from genome assembly GCF_000737245.1 of Pseudomonas syringae. Taxonomy (GTDB): domain Bacteria; phylum Pseudomonadota; class Gammaproteobacteria; order Pseudomonadales; family Pseudomonadaceae; genus Aquipseudomonas; species Aquipseudomonas syringae_J. The sequence goes on from NZ_JPQU01000089.1 coordinate 60,055, forward strand.
TGAAGCTCGCTCACGGCATTGACCCCGCCGCTACCGCGCATGGCCAGATATGCCATGTTGAAAGTGGTTTCAGCGTTGTCACCGGAAGCTTTTCCCAGCGCCATGATCTGATCGAAGCTTTGCTCGAGCTCGTGTTCGATGTAATGCCCCAGATACTTACGGATCAGCTCGGGCTCGAAGCAATCGAACCCCGCACTCACCGGAGTATGGGTGGTGAACAGGTTACCCGCCCGGGTGGCGGTCAGCGCCACGCTGAACGACACATGCTGGGCGCGCATGTAGCTTCGTGCACGCTCCAGAACGGCAAACGCCGCATGGCCGTCGTTGAGGTGACAGACTCGCGGCTGATACCCCGCGGCCTCCAGCATCCGCCAACCGCCAATACCCAGCACAATCTCCTGGCGCAGGCGCATCTCCGTGTCGCCGCCATACAACTGCTCAGTGATCAGGCGCACCGGAACCGGGTTGGCGGGGTCATTGCTGTCAATCAACAACAAGCGATTACGGCCCACCGCGACTTGCCAGCCGCGTAACCAAACGGTCAGGCCCGGCAGTTCGATCGCCAGTCGCAGCAGGCTGCCATCGGGCTGCAACAGAGGCTCGACCGGCATCTGTCGCGTGTCGTTAACCGGAAACAGCGCGTGTTGCACGCCTTGGCTGTCGATCTCCTGGCGAAAATACCCGTGTTGCCACAGCACGCCCACTGCCACCACCGGCACGCCCAGATCGCTGGCCGCCTTCAGCTGGTCCCCGGCAACATTGCCCAGCCCTCCCGAGTAGATCGGCAGCGCTTCGCTGAGCATGTACTCCATGGAGAAATAGACAACCGGCCCGGCCAGTTCGGCTCCGTCCTGGGCACTGAACCAGCTCTGTGCGGCCAACTGCTGCTGATGCTCGTCGGTAATCTGCTGCACCCGAGCAAGAAACCGGACTTCAGCCAGATACTGATCGATCTTTTCCCGGGAGACCGCGTTGAGCACCAGGCAGGGATTGTGGGTCATCTCCCAGACTTCAGCATTCAACTCCCGCCAGATGTCCTCGTTCGCCTGGGACCAGCGGATGCCAAGATCGAACGCCAGACTGCGCAGCATCTCGAAGTGGTCATTGCAGTGTTCATGAGCAGGCACACTCGCCTCCACTGTCGCTGGGCGGATCGATCAAGGCTGCGTCCGGGGGTTGATAGTCAACAGGCTGCTAGACAGGTGATGGGCCACTTGCTCGGTGGTGCTGCCCATCAACTTATGCAGGGTGTTGCGATGCACCGTACCCATCACGACCACATCGATGCCGGTGTTGAGCATGAACGACTCTATGACGCGGGCCGGGTTGCCCGTGATCATGTGCCGACAATCCTTGGGCACACCGAAGCGGTCGGCCAACCGGGTGAAGGCTTCGCTCTCGGTTCGGTACAGCTCGTCCATCACCGTTGCCTCATAGCCGAAACCGCCGTCCAGCGAATAGATGTAAGACAAGTCATAGGCAAACAGCAGGTGCAACTGCGCGTCGCACTGGGTGGCGAGGATTTCAGCAGTTTTGATGATCTTGTCGTTGAACTGCTCAAACTGATCATCGGGATAGAACGGATCGACAGCCGCCAGGATCTTGCGCGGCAGACCATGCTGAATCTTCCCGACCAGATGCAGCGGCGCCGGGCAATCATGCAAGAGGCGCATATCCAGGGTGGTGAACAAGGCGCGCGTCAACCACGACTCATGCTGCAAATCCTTGATGACCATAGACGGCTTCATCTCACGGATGTGGGTCATGATCTCTTCGAAAGGCCGTTGCACCCAAATGACCTCCGTGGTCACCTCGACACCCATGTGCCTGATGCCCGCAGCCTGCTCTTCCAGCCAATCTCGATGAGACTGTAGATAGACCTCGCGCATCTCGTTGATTGCCGTCTCATTGACCAGCCCAGCCGCGGCAATACCGTCCACATAATCAAACGCCACGATATGCAGCGCGGCAGACTTGGCTTTGGCCAATGCTGCGGCGCGATCGAACGCGGGCGTGCGATTGAGTAACGGTGTGGCTATCAGGAGCAACCGCTCGGATTCGGCCATTTCACACCTCCATCAGGTTAAACGGTGCAGAGGGTCATCCCTGCTGCGATTGTGCTGATAAGTGTGGCGAACAGAGGCCTGGCAAACTTGATATAGATCAGGAAGCGGTGGGCAGACGGGATTCAGACGATGAGTTGATAAAGATCAAGGGACGTTTCCCTCAGTGCTGCAAACTGCATCTCCAGTCAGCCACGGGGATGTATACATGCCAGCACAGCGCCGCACACTGATCACCTGGGCGCTGGCGATCCTGATTCTGTCACTCGCGGGCGCCGCTTTCGGTTACTGGCACTGGCGGCAAACCCCGTTGCCAGCGGACTTTGACTGGACTAACGGGCGTCTGGAAGCAACCGAAGTGCAAATCGCCAGCAAGATGCCGGGGCGGCTGGCGCAAGTATTGGTTCAGGAAGGTGACAAGGTGCATGCTGGACAACTCTTGGCGCGCATGGACACGCGCACGCTGGAAGCGCAGTTGCATCAGGCCGAAGCCGGCGTGCTGGGCGCCCGGCAGAACGTGGCGGCGGCGCAGGCTACGGTTCAGCTGCGGCAGAGCGAACAGTTGCTGGCACAACAGGATCTGGTGCGCGTCCGGAAAATGTTCGAGCGCGGTTTCTACAGTGCCCAGGCCATGGACCAGCAACAATCCAGACTCGACACCAGCACCTCCGCAGTCAAGGCCGCCCGGGCTCAGGTCGAAGCGCTACAAGCCTCGATCGGCGCGGCCCTGGCCCAGGCTGCCAGCCTGCAAAGCGAGATCGACGACAACAGCCTGCTCGCGCCTATCGACGGCCTTGTCCAGTTGCGCATGGCCGAGCCCGGCGAAGTGTTGGCGGCTGGCGGACAGGTGTTTCTGCTGATCGACCTCAACGATCAGTACATGAATCTTTATTTCCCGGCGGCCACCGCTGGCAAAGTGACCATTGGCGATGAAGCCAGAATTGTCCTCGACGCCCTTCCCGGCCAAGGCTTACCGGCGCGAATAAGCTTCGTTGAAGACAAATCCCAGTTCACACCCAAGGAAGTCGAGACCCGGGACGAACGACAAAAACTGGTTTTCCGGGTCAAGGCGCGATTGATCAATCCACTGGATACACCCCAGGCCAAACCCGGTATGCCGGGTGTGGGCTATGTCAGAACGACGGCGGCTGATTGGCCGACAACCTTCAAATGAGTGCGCCTGCGCTCAGGATCGAAGGCCTGAATCACGGCTATGGAAAGCAACAGGCGCTGATCGATGTCAACCTTGAGCTGCCCGGCGGGATTCGCTGCGGCCTGATTGGACCGGACGGCGCAGGCAAGTCGACGCTGCTGGCACTGATTGCCGGGGTCAAAACCTTGCAGCGTGGTCAGTTGTCGGTGCTGGGGGATTCAATCGCCAATCCGGCCCACCGCGCCACCTTGTATTCACGGATCGCGTTCATGCCCCAGGGCTTGGGCAACAACCTGTATCCGGACTTGAGCATCAGTGAAAACATTCGCTACTTCGCCGCGTTATTCAGCCTGCCAGCCAAAAACACCGACCGACGGATGCACGAGCTGCTGGCGGCCACAGATCTGGAGCGTTTCAAGGACCGTCCTGCCGGCAAGCTTTCAGGCGGCATGAAGCAGAAACTGGGATTGTGTTGCGCGCTGATTCACGACCCGGACCTGCTGATCCTTGATGAGCCGACCACCGGCGTGGACCCACTTTCTCGCCGGCACTTCTGGGAACTGATTGATCAGGTCCGCCAGCAACGGCCGCAACTGAGCGTTCTGGTGGCGACCGCCTACATGGAAGAAGCCGAGCAATTCGAACATTGCCTGATGCTCGATCAGGGCAAGGTAATAGCGGCCGGCAGCAGCGCAGAACTGGCCGCCAGCACGCCCAGCGGTAAGCTCGACGAAGCCTTCACGCACTTTCAGGGCAGGGCCTCAAAGCCCTGGCAAGGGACGGCGGCGGTCGCCAAAGCAGCGGACAACCCTGCGAAGGTGGCGATAGAAGCCACCGGGCTGACGTTGCGTTTCGGCGATTTCACTGCGGTCGACAACGTCAGCTTTTCAATCGCTCAGGGCGAGATCTTCGGCTTTCTCGGCTCCAACGGCTGCGGCAAGACTTCAACGATGAAAGTCTTGACCGGCCTGATTCCCGCGACCCAAGGCACCGCCATGCTGTTGGGCAAAGCTGTGGATGCCAACGATCTGGAGACACGCAAGCGGGTGGGATTCATGTCCCAGAGCTTTTCGCTCTACGGCGAACTGACGGTGCTGCAGAACATGACCCTGCACGCCCGCCTTTACGACATGCCCAGGCAAGCCAGCGTGGCCCGGATCGACAGCCTGCTGACGCGTTTCGACCTTCATGGTGTGGCCGAACAGCCCTCCGGGGCATTGCCACTTGGCATCCGCCAGCGCCTGTCGCTGGCGGTGGCGGTGTTGCATCAGCCGGAAGTGCTGATTCTCGATGAGCCCACTTCGGGAGTCGATCCCGCCGCCCGGGATGATTTCTGGCGGCTGCTGACAGAGCTGGCAAGGGACCAGGGCGTGACGATCTTTCTGTCCACCCACTTCATGAACGAAGCCCAGCGATGCGACCGGATTTCCTTCATGCACGCAGGCAAGGTCCTCGCCTGCGGCACACCTGCACAGCTCCAGAGCCAGTACTCGGCCAGCACTCTTGAATTGACGTTTATTGCCTGCCTGGAACAGGCTCAGGGTGAGGACCACACCCTGGTTGTCAATGCTGCGGCCATGGGCACCGGGCAACCGGAACTGAACTCGCCTCGTGCGCCGCAGCGGTTTCGGGTGCGCCGCTTGCTGGCGGTGTCGAGCAAGGAGACCCGGGAGTTGCTGCGTGACCGAGTACGGATGGCCTTCGCGCTGATGGGCGCAGTGTTCATGATGATCATTTTTGGCTACGGCATTTCTCTGGACGTGGAAAATCTGGCCTTCGCCTCATTTGACCAAGACCAGTCCCCGCAAAGCCGCGCCTATCTTGAGGCGTTCAGAGGTTCGCGCTATTTCTCCGAGCATGCGCCGATTCATGATCCGGTTGAGTTGCAGCAGCGCCTGCAACGCTCGGAAATCAAGCTGGCACTGGAAATTCCCCCCGGATTTGGTCGCGACCTTTACGCCGGGCGCCAGCCGATCGTTGCCGCATGGCTGGAAGGCGGCATGCCGTTTCGTGCCGAAACCAGCCGCAACTATGTCGAGGCGGTGCACCTGTCGAATCTGCAACAACTGGTCGCGCTGAGTAGTCAGCCCCGGCAACCCGAGCCGATGGCCAACATGCAGATCCGTTTTCGCTACAACCAGGATGTGGTCAGCGTCAACGCCATCGGGCCAGGGGTGATGGCCCTGATTCTTGCGTTCATACCCGCCATGCTCACGGCCTTGGGCATCGTGCGCGAGAAGGAGCTGGGTTCTATCACCAATTTTTTCGCCACTCCCCTCACCCGCCTCGAGTTTCTGCTGGGCAAGCAAATGCCCTACGTCGTGGTCAGCCTGGTCAATCTGTGCCTGCTCACGGCGATGAATCGCTGGCTGTTCCACGTCCCCTTCAAGGGCAGCCTGCTGACTCTGGCGTTGGGCGGCGTGTTGTACTTGCTGGCGACGACAGCGCTGGGCTTGCTGATTTCTGCGTTCACCCGGACGCAGATCGCGGCCATTCTGGGGACGATGATCATCACCAGCCTGCCCACGATTCAGTTCTCGGGGCTGATCGTTCCGCGCTCGTCACTGGAAGGTGCAGCGGCGGTCATGGGCGACCTGTTTCCCGCAGGTTATTTCCTGGACATTGCAGTCGGGACTTTCACCAAGGCGCTGGGTCTTCGACAACTGTGGCCGCAATGCCTGGCGCTGGCAGGCTTTTTCCTGCTGTTCAGCAGCATCAGTCTATTGATGCTCAAAAAGCAGGAGCGCTGATGAACAAGCCTGCCCATGTGTTTTCCATGGCCCTCAAGGAACTCACCAGCCTGCGTCACGACCACGTATTGCTGTTGTTTCTGATGTACGCGTTCAGTGTGGCGATCTATATGCCTGCGGCGGGCTCGGTAATCGGCGTGCACCATGCCAGCGTCGCGGTGGTAGATGAGGACCGCAGTTACCTGTCCCGGCAGATGGTCAGCGCTCTGTTGCCACCGGAATTCAAGCCCGCCGTGGCGCTGCCCTACCATCAGCTCGACGAATCGATGGACAGCGGCCGTTTTACCTTTGTCATTGATATTCCGGCGCAATTTCAGACCGACCTGAACGCCGGTCGCCGCCCCACCATCCAGATCAACGTCGACGCCACCGCCATGAGTCAGGCGTTCATGGGCGCGGGGTATATTTCCCGGATCCTGAATCAGGAACTGTTGAACTATCGCCTGCGTGACCGGCAGGCTGATGGATCGCCGATCCGTTTGGTAACCCGCTCGCTTTTCAACCCGAATCTGGAAGGTGGTTGGTTTCTGGCAGTGATCCAGATCGTCAACAACATCACTATTCTGGCGATCATTCTGACCGGCACGGCGCTGCTGCGTGAACGTGAGCACGGCACCCTCGACCATTTACTGGTTTTGCCGCTGACGCCCTTCGAAATCATGCTGTCGAAAATCGTCGCCAACGCGCTGGTGGTGGTCGGCTGTACCTGGCTGTCACTTGAGGTCGTGGTGAAGTATGCGCTGGGGGTCCCGCTCACGGGATCGACGTTACTGTTTTTGTCGGTCACGGCGCTGTACTTGTTCGCCGCCAACTCATTGGGAATTTTCCTCGCCACCCTGGCACGCTCGACGCCGCAATTCGGGCTGCTGGCGATCCCCGTCATCATCCCCATGCTGTTGCTGTCCGGCGGCAGCACCCCGCTTGAAAGCATGCCGGTGTGGCTGCAATGGGTAATGCAGGTCTCGCCGTCGACTCAGTTCGTCAGCCTGAGCACCGCGATTCTGTTTCGTGATGCCGGTGTCAGCCTGGTCTGGCCGCAACTGCTGGCGCTCACTGTGATCGGCGTGGCATTTTTCAGCATGACGTTAGTGCGCTTTCGTTCAAGCCTGGCGTCATAGCGAATGTAAGCCCGATTATTCAGACGCTTCACCTGCCAAGCGCTTTCAAAAGTTCTTGGTCATAGCCATAGATATCCGGCTTGTAAGTCACCCGCCCATCCTCCCTCAGATCCACCGTCCAGTAGGCCAGCAGAATCGGGACCTTGACCGGCAGATTGATATGGGTTGTTTTGCCGGTGGCCAATTGCGCGGCGATGCCGGCGGTACCCCAGCGCTGTGGGTCGTTGAACAGCAACTCCACCAACTTGAGCGGATTCTCCACTCGAATACATCCAGAACTTGTCGCCCGGCGCTGACCATTGAAGAGTTCCCGGTGTGGCGTGTCGTGCAGGTACACCGAATACGGGTTGGCAAAACGGATGGCCACCTGGCCCAGCGCATTGTCTGGCCCGGCTTGTTGGCGAAGGGTCATTCCAGCGGGATGACGCCAATCGACAGTCATGGGGTCGACGCGCTGTCCAGCCTTGTCGATGACTTCAATACGATGCTCGGCCAGATACCGGGGATTGTTCAAAATTTTCGGTAATAAATCCTCGGTCAGAATTGTCGGTGGAACTGTCCAGGTGGGATTGAACGTCACGTAGTCAATATTGGATTGAAACACCGGCGTACGACGAAACGGCTTGCCCACTTGTACCCGAGATCGCCAGATGGCCCGTCCGTCGCGATACAGGGCGATTTTGTAGCCTGCGATGTCGACTATGACAAACGTGCCTTGCAGTTCCTTGAACAACCATCTGGCACGCTCCATGTTGACCCGCAACTGATCAATACGCGCCTGAATGGGCACGTTCAGCGCCGCCAGTGTCATATTGCCCACCACACCGTCCGGCTCCAGATATTGCTCGGCCTGATACTGCTTTACGGCAGTGAGTAATGCCTCGTCGTAAAACTCAGGGACATCAGTCGGTCGGTTCAGATAGCCGGCGGTATCAAGGCGTTGCCGGAGCTGGAGGACCGCCGCGTCAGCAACGCCCGGCCGCAGTGGCGCAGAGCTGGTGATCAACGGCCACCCGCCGCTGTCGCGGATTTCCAGAAGTCGGAGCATCGCCTGTCGTAACCGGCTATAGAACGGCACCTGCGGTGGCGCCTCGCGAAACCCCCGGGCTATGTCATGGGCTTGCAGCACTTCAAGAAAGCGACGCTCGTCTTCACCGGGTTCCTGGAGGGGTGGAGTGAAATTCCAGCGCAAGTCGAGAGAGGCAGGATCGACCTTGCCCTGGCGTAAATCCACCAGGGCGCTGACATAGGCCGTGGTGGCGGCCACGTCAAAGCGTGCGCGCTCCATCGGTGGCGTCGTTGCGTTCAGTTGCCGCCAGGCCGCAATCAGCTGCGAAAGGTGGTAATCGGCCGGGTTGAGGCCGTCCGCCTTAATACTGGCAACCCCCTGCGCCAGCGCTGCGATGTCGCGGTCAGTCGTCCATAAAGGCGCAAACCGGCGGGACAGATACAAATCCCGCACCCACTGTGCGCTGTTTATACGTCGGTACGCGTTATCAGGCGTCGGCTCCGAGGAAGCCACAGCTGTCCCGGACGCCAGCAGTATTCCCTGGATAGCTTGCGGAATCTGATCAACGTTCCAGGCTGCGGACGAGGTTTCTGCTAATGTATTGCCCGCTACAGGCGCAGTACCGGCGACCGCCGGTTGGCCTGGCACGACCAGAACCAGCAGGGCAAATGTGCCATTTCGCCACAGACACTTCAGTCTCATGAATATCCTCGATAGTTTTTTACCGCACCACACAGCGCTGGCCAGACAAGAGAGCGTTCCGTATGAGCTTTGATCGTATTGCCGTGCTGCTGGCGTTGCTGCTGGGAACTGCTGCGCCGCTGCAGATGGCCTGCGCCGACTCTCTGGCCTCAGCGCTGAGCCGCGCAGCACCAGACGCCGATCCCAAGGTCATCAAGCTTGCCGTGCAGGCGACCCAGTGCCGATCAGCGCAAGAAGGTGATAACGCCGCACGATTGGCAGTCATCGACTACTCGCTGCCCTCTACCAGCAAGCGCTTATGGATATTCGACCTGCGCCGACGTGCTCTGCTGTTTCATGAGTGGGTGGCCCACGGGCGCAACAGCGGCGAAAATCTTGCCCGGCACTTTTCCAATAAGCAGCAGAGCTTGGCCTCAAGCCTGGGGCTGTACGTAACACTGAACACCTACCAAGGACAAAACGGCTATTCCTTGCGAATGGAGGGCCTGGAGAACGGTTTCAATGATCAGGCTTATAACCGGGCGCTGGTCATTCATGGCGCTCCCTACGTCAGCCCCGATCTTGCCCGTGCCAACGGGCGCATCGGTAGAAGCCTGGGTTGCCCCGCCGTGCGCCCCGCTGTTGCCCATCAAGTTATTGACGCGATGAAGGACGGACAGTTGCTGTTCTCCTACTACCCCGATCCGCAATGGCTTGAGGCGTCTGCCTTCATCAACTGCTCCGCAGATCGCGTTGCCAGCGCGTCACCCAAGGGGCACTGATTCCACGCCACCCTGATGCTTAAACACTCCACAAAGCGGTTGAGAGCAAAAGTCGGCTCGGGTTGAGTTTGTGCAATTGCGAGCGGCCAGACCTGATTTAGATCAGAAGTCACGCCCGCAGATCGCTTTAGCATTAAGCATGGGTTCCCCCTAGAGGGTCCGCCAGCCTTATCTTCCAGTCCTGATTTCGCCGTTGCCTGGCGTTTGGCGGGCGATATCCCTTGGCGGATAGCAGTGAGAATGTCACTCGGCTGATGGATGCGAGGCGAAATCCGGTGGATACCATTGATAAAGCGAAACTGACAGCAAGGCTGAGGGCACCTAAAAGCAGTATCGGGATCCTCGCGGGCACCGCGTGTTTCATATTGCTGGTGTCGATCGCGGCATTGTTCGAGGACTTGTTCTCGCTGCTCAAAAGCACGCCTTTGGGGTTGCTGGGTTTCCTGGCGGTCAGCGTCTGCACGGGGATCCTTATTCAACACCGATTTACCCGCAAGATTGACCAGACAATCGTCAGTCCAACCTCGAGAAAATGGCTGCACACCGTCAGGCGACTGTTCCTGTTCGCGAGGGAGTCAAACATCCTGTTGGCAATCATGATCGTCATAGGCGTGGCTTACCCGATCACGATGTTCAGTGCCGCACGTTCCATCCAAACCATCGTTGGTGACTGCAAGCAGGATCTCGACTCCCAGATCCAGCTATATGACGATCAGCGCCCCCCTCTTTCCTTCTCGGGACCGCTCTGCAAGTGCCTGTCGGGTGTTTTCTTGAACAAGAATGGGATCGTGCGGCTTGCTCTGTTCAGGACCGAGCTACTGGATACAACTGCCTATCAGGGTGTAACCGAAGCCGATGAGCGGGCGTGCCTGAACCTGGTGCTCGGCGGCCGTGAGCAATTTCTTTCCACGACCCAAGGGATCAATATCCCGCGGCCTGGATCGCCTTGACGACCACTGCGCTGACCCTACTCAGGGGCCGGGCTGTCGGCGCTGAGCGGCCTTTGCCAGGCCCGTTGCAGCAAACTTATGACCTCTTCATCCGTCGTCTGGGAGAAATTCAGATACCAGTAGCCGATGGATATCATTCTTTCGACACTGATCAGACAGATCACCTCATTGACCACGCCGCGCAGGACTTCCGCCGTTTCCATTGCCGCTACTGGCACGGCCACGACGATTCTCGATGGAGCCTGGAGGCGGACCGACTCGATCGCGGCCATCATCGAGGCGCCGGTGACCAGACCATCATCAATGAGCACCACAATCTGATCCTTGAGCTTCACTGGCGCCCGGTTGCCCCGGTAAACGTGCTCGCGGCGTAAAAGCTCCCGTGTTTCCCGCGCGACGACCGCGTCAAAACTCTGTTTATCAATCGCCCCGCCTTGCAGTGCATCTTCATTGAGAATCTGGATACCGCCACTGGCGATAGCGCCCATGGCGAATTCCGGATGCGACGGCACGCCGAGCTTGCGCACCAATAGCAGGTCCAGACGCACCTCCAGGGCGACGGCGACTTCAAAAGCCACCGGAACACCGCCACGAGGCAAGGCGAGGATGATGACGTCGGGACGACGTGCGTATTTGAGCAATGGCTCCACCAGACTTCGGCCTGCGGCGGAGCGGTCCTGCAAGAGGGTTTGTAACGAGGGACTTTGAGTCATGGATCAGCTCCGCAGGCGATGACAGGAGATGTTCTGCTGTGCTACCCGGCAGCGTCTCCTATCGAGTCCGCGCTGACGTTGATCTTTATCAAGTGCACCCGCTAGAGGCGGATGCGGCCCTGCCAAGGGCCCTGTCAGCTGAAGGTGGACAGTCATCATGACTGCGCATTACCCGCGACAACTTAGCGGGTTGCGATGGAGGCTTGCGGGTCACCCGATCCAGCGGATCTGCGGCGCCTTGTGTACGACGGGCGCGGGTACGGACTTGGGATGACCGACGATGATCGGTGCCACGGGCATCCATTCTGCGGGCAGGCCCAACGCATGCTTGCCCTGAGGCGTATTAAGAAAGCCTTGAGCAAAACCGATCCAGCAAGACCCAAGCCCCTCGGCACAGGCGCAAAGCATCAGGTTCTCGGCAGCCAGGGCACAGTCTTCGACAATCCACTCGCCCAGAGCGTTACCTGAGATAAGCACCAATACCGGCGCGTGGTGGAAAATCTGAAAACTTGGATCGGTGAGCATTGAGTGAAAATAACTGGCGTGCTGCCCTGCGGGCATCCTGGCGAGCATATAGGCCTTCGCTTCGGTCGAGATCCGCTCCAGTAGCGCCTGATCGCGCACGACCGTAAACGTCCACGGTTGCTGGTTGACTGCGCTTGGCGCCTGAACTGCTGCATTGATCAAACGATGAATCACGCTTTCATCAACGGCTGCTGCCGTGTAATCACGTATCGAGCGTCGACCCGCAATTGCTAGATCCAGGTTCATCAGTGCACACCTCAAAAAACGTTCTTACAGCCTGTGTGGCGCATCGAATCTGACCCACCACTCCTTTTACTACACGCGCTCCCACCCCGCGCCGCAACCCTGATCACGGTGGTTATTCAGGGAACGGCGTCGCTTGCGCGGGCGATTCCTTTTCTGGAATGTCAGTAATCGTCGCTTCAGTAAGCAGCAGGATGCTGGCAACTGAAACGGCATTTTCGAGGGCGATGCGCACGACTTTGGTCGGATCAATGATGCCGGCCTCGTACATGTCGACATAACCATTTGTCGATGCGTCGAAGCCAACACTGCCCGGCTCCGCCAGCATGCGCGCGACGACGACGCCGGCATCCACCGCCGAGTTTTCCGCGATCAGCCTCGCTGGCGCTTCCAGCGCCCGGCGCAGGATCTGCAGGCCAGTCCTGAAGTCGCCCTCGTGCCTGGCCTCCTCGGCGGCGATTGTCGGTACCGCTTTGAGCAGCGCGAGACCACCTCCCGGCACGATACCTTCAGTGATCGCAGCCCGGGTTGCCGATATCGCATCATCCAGCGCGTCCTTGCGGGCCTTCATTTCGGCTTCGGACGGCGCACCGACCCGGATCACCGCGACACCGCCGGACAGCCGGGCCAATCGTTCCTGAAGTTTTTCCCGGTCGTAATCGCTAGTGGTAGCGTCCATTTGCCCACGAATCTGCTGCAGGCGCGCCTGGATGGCTTCGCGGCTACCCGCTCCGCCTATCAACGCCGTGCTGTCTTTTTGCACCACGACTCGATGAGCTCGACCCAGTTGGTTCAATTCCACTTGTTCGAGGGTGATGTCCAGTTCATTGGAGACCACCACGGCGCCGGTCAGCACAGCGATGTCCTGGAGCATTTCCTTGCGACGATCACCAAAACCCGGGGCCTTGATCGCAACAGCTCGCAGTACGCCGCGTAGCTGGTTGACGACCAACGTGGTCAGCGCCTCGCCTTCGATGTCATCGGCGATCAGCACCAGTGGCTGCCCGCTTTTGGCAACCAGCTCCAGCAACGGAAGCAAGTCTTTGAGGACAGCGATTTTATGGTCACAGAGCAGCAGATAGGCATCATTGAGTTCGACCTGCATCTTGTCGGTGTCGGTGACGAAATACGGCGAAACATAGCCCCGGTCGAACCGCATCCCTTCCATGACATCAACGACTGTTTCGGTGGTCTTGGACTCCTCGACGCTGACGACGCCTTCTACACCGACCTTCTCCAGCGCATCCGCTACCAGTTGACCGATGACGGCATCGTTATGCGCTGACAGCGTCGCGACCTGGGCTTTTTCTCTGGGCGTGCTGACGGGCCGAGACTGGGCCGCAAGTGACTCCACAACCAGGAGCAAGCCACGATCCAGGCCACGCTTGAGGTCGATGGCGCTCGCCCCGGCGACGACGTTGCGGATGCCATCCGCCAGGATTGCATGAGCCAACACCGTGGACGTACTGGTGCCATCGCCGACGGCATCGCCTGTGCGTTCCGCCGCCTGGCGCAGCATTTGCGCGCCCAGGTTCTCCTCGGGGTCGAGCAGGTCAATGCGTTTGGCGATGGTTACCCCATCGTTGCAAACCGTCGGGTTACCCCACTTGTTCTGAATCAGCACCGATTTGGATTTGGGCCCCAGCGTCACGCGCACCGCATCTGCGAGCTGTGAGGCTCCACTCAAAATTTTCTCGCGTGCAGTCGCGCGAAACACAATCTTACTGTGAGCCATCAGGTTTCACTCCTGCCAGATCTACCAAGGGACGTGCTTGCAGCTTCCGTGAAGTTGCCGAGGCGGCATTGACTTTTATCAGCAATGTCACACCGTCGCCGGCCCGTTTAAAACAGACGTGAGGCTGCGCTCTTTGACAATTCTCAATAAATCGCGGCACGGAGGGCGTAACTATTCATGAAGCGTCCCTTAGAGGGAAAGAATCCGAGGGATAGAACCCGAACACTAGCCTGAACGGAGCAATCGCCATGAGCGATCTAAGCCTGCGCAACAATATATTGGACGAGCTGGATTTCCGTCCCGATATCAACCCAGCCAACATCGGCGTCATGGTGAAGGATGGCGTGGTCACCCTGACCGGACACGTCAGCACCTACGCGGAAAAAATAGCCGCCGAGCGCGCTGTTACCTCAATCAAGGGCGTGCGCGCTATTGCACAGGAAATTGAAGTTCGCCCAGCCGGCCATCAGGGTGTGACCGACGACATGATTGCAGCGCGTGCGGCCAATATCATCAGCTGGACGGCCCACCTGCCTGACGGTGCCATAAAGATCAAAGTCCAGGCGGGTTGGGTCAACCTGGAGGGTCAGGTCGACTGGCAATACGAAAGGGATTCGATCCTGCGGGCCGTTCACAAACTGTCCGGCGTGGTAGGCGTAACCAACATGATCACCCTGCGACCACGACCCAATGCGATAGACATCAAGCAGCGGATTGAAGACGCCCTCAAACGTAGCGCCGAGGTCGATGCCAGACAAATCCGGGTCAAGGTCGAAGGCGATACCGTGAAGCTCGAAGGCAAGATCCATATGCTAGGCGAGCGCACCATCGTTGAGCGCGCCGCCTGGGCCACACCCGGTGTGCGCAGGGTCGAGGATCATTTGATGCTTGATCAGCCGCTCTGAAACTCTCTGGATCAGACTCAAGCAACGGAATGCTGAGGATGCCTGTGTGGCAAAAGGCACCGTTATAAGCCTCAGACAGGGCCTTTACGCACAGGGTCCGAACAGCAGGCACGTACCTCTTCCCTCGCGACTGACTTGTCACTGAACTGAATAGTCGCGGGGGATTTTTTAAACCAATCAAACATCGCTCGTGGCTCCCATCACGCGATCAAGCGACGATGCCTCGCTCGCCCCAGCGGAATGATTATGCACAGAGGCAAACTCGACCCCGCACTCCTGTTGATCTCCCTGGTCTTGCTGGCAGGGGGCATCCTCGCCAACACTTTCGATCACACTGAATTCGCGCACTGGCTGTGGATTTCATCGTCGCTCTTAATGGGCGCGGTGATCGGGATCGAGGTAATCGTCAGCTTGATAAAGCGCCAGATCGGGGTCGATCTGATCGCCCTTTTGTCCATCGCCGCTGCCCTGCAGTTTTCCCAGTTTCTGGTGGCTGCAGTGGTCGCCGTCATGCTCGCCTCGGGCCGCGCGCTGGAGTATTTCACCTCTCAGCGCGCTGAACGTGAACTGAAAAGGCTTATCCAGCGAGCGCCGACGTTCGCCTGGCAGATCGACGGCGACAGCCTGGTTCGTGTTGCTCTGGACGATATTGTTCCCGGCCAACAGATCCTTGTGCACTTGGGCGATGTCATTCCGCTGGACGGCAAACTGATTAAAACCGGGGCGACGATTGATGAATCGGCGCTGACTGGGGAATCGACTCCTGTCGAATATGCCAGCGGCGCGCCGATTAGAAGCGGTGCGGTAAATGTAGGGTCGCCCTTTGCGCTGCAGGTCACCCATAGCGCAAAGGAAAGTACCTACGCCGGCATCGTGAGAATGGCCGAGGCCGCCCGGCGCTCAAGAGCGCCCTTTGTCAGGGCTGCGGATCGCTTCGCACTGTTGCTCATACCGACCACCTTATTGATTGCCGGAGCGGGCTGGATGTGGTCGCAGGACCCCTTGCGAGCGCTGGCCGTGGTGGTAGTGTCCACGCCGTGCCCACTGATCCTCGCCGTACCGATCGCCATTCTTTCGGGCATTTCCCGTTGTGCTCGACGCGGCATCCTGGTCAAGGACGGCGCGACACTCGAAGCGCTGGCTAAAACACGCATCGTCATGCTGGATAAAACCGGCACGTTGACCACAGGCCACGCGTCCATCGACCGCGTGGAAACCACCGGCACCATCAGCCGCGACCAACTGCTTTTTTGGGCCGGGTCGCTGGCCCAAGGCTCGCCCCATCCAGTGTCGATGGCCATCGCTGCTGCCGCCCAACAGCGTTGCCCGGCAAAACTTGCCATCCCGACCGGGATAGTCGAACACGCAGGTGCCGGGCTTGATGGTCAAGTCGATGGACACTGGGTCAAATTGGGCAGCCTGGCATTTGTCAGTGCCGAGGTGGACGCGTGGTCGACAGCCTTGATGTCACGTATCGAATACCAGGGAGTAAGCGCAAGCTTCATTGCCGTCGACGGAAAGTTGTCTGGCGCCGTTTTATTTCGCGACCAGCTACGCAATGAGTCGGCTCAGGCGGTACGCAGTATCAAGCGCCTGGGTGTGGAAAAAGTCACGATGCTGACTGGCGACCGTCTGCAGACCGCGCAGTGGGTAGCGATGTCAGCAGGGATCGACGAGGTGCTCGCCAACCTGCAACCGCAAGACAAAGTCAGCGCTATCCAGGCCGCTTGCGCCCAGGCAACGACGATGATGGTGGGTGACGGAATCAATGACGCCCCGGCGCTGGCTGCGGCTGATATCGGGGTCGCCATGGGCGCGGCTGGGGCCAGTGCGGCCTCGGAAGCGGCCGGCGTGGTTCTACTGGTGGATCGCCTCGACCGCGTCGCCCAGGCCCTGGCCATCGCTCAGCGCTCCTGCAGCATCGCCCGGCAGAGCATGCTGATAGGGATGGGCCTGTCGGTGCTCGCCATGTTGGTGGCGGCTGCGGGCTATTTGCCGCCCTTGGCCGGAGCGGTGCTTCAAGAGGTGATCGATGTGGGCGTTATTTTCAATGCCTTGCGCGCCCTCACCCCCTCCGGTTGGCGAGCATCCCAAGCCCTGGACAATGACCAGCTCGAACTGCTCGGCGCGGATCACCTGAAATTGGTCAAGGTTCTGGAAACCCTCAATGCCCTGGCGTGCGATTTCAGCCGTCTTTCACCAAAACTGATCCCGACCGAACTGCGGTCGCTCATCGAGCTGCTTGAGCAAAAATTGCTGCCCCATGAGCGCGATGACGAAAAACGCTTGTATCCCCTTCTCCGGGCTTATTTGCGAGGGGACGATCCGCTGGCGGCGCTGAGCCATACCCATCGCGAGATATTCCGGCTGATCAGTGTTCTCAAACACCTGAGCAACAAGCTTTCCGTTGATCCGAAGACAGCGGAACTGGATGAAATCCACACCACGCTGATCCGCCTGGACACACTCGTGGCCCTGCACTTTTCCCAGGAAAGCGAGCTTTACAGTGGCCTGGACCAACGGTGACGAGGGGGCATTACGGCAAGTCGATCCAGACCACAGGTCGCAAATACCACTGCACCCCAGCCCGATCTGATCCAGATCAAGCCAATTCACGCCCTGACACCTCACGATCAAACGTACCCGACCGCTGGAACCTGCGGCCTTTCTGCGATTGCTCCATGGGAGTTTTGTCATGTCTGAACAATCACGTTACATGCTCGTCGCCCCACCACTGATGGAGACCAACCCTGCGTTTGACCGGGCAGCAGCGCTGGCCAAAGCTGAAGGGGCGGCATTGCATATCGTCGCATTCGATTACCTGGAAGGCTTGGCGACGGCCAATCTCGTCGATGAGGATGCGCTGGAAGTAATGCGCGTCGGCTACGTCGAGCGTCATCGACAATGGCTCGAAGACCAGGCTCGAATTCTGCGTCAGCAAGAAATTACCGTGACCACGGAAGTCGTCTGGATAGCTGATCCGCTGGAAGAGATATTGATCCATCTGAACGAACAACCCATGAACCTCTTGATCAAGGCGCTGGAACACCATTCGCGGCTGTCGCGGATATTCTTCACGCCGCTGGATATCCAGTTGTTGCGCCAGTGCCCAGTGCCTCTGCACTTCGTCAGGCATGCAAAACGGGCTCTGCCACGCAAAATCATCGCAGCTGTCGACCCGTTCCATGGCAGCGAGCAATACAAAGGCTTCAATGACCGCATCCTGCGCGAGGCAGTGCGATTAGCCACCGTCTGTAATGCCGACCTGGAAGTGGTTTATGCCTACGGTCTGGGATCATTCGATCCTCAGGGGTTTGATTACGACACCAGCAGTTCGTTGTTCTCGTCCGCAGCAGTGAAGACCCTGTTCGACGCTCAGGGCGAGGCGTTCAATGAATTGGCCGAGCGCAACGGCATCCCTGCGGAACAACGCCATATGATCATGGGAGACCCGGCAAAGGTGTTGTGCAGCTACGCAGAAGCTTCCGACATCGACATCATCGTGATGGGCCGGGTCGGTCATCCCGGGCCGGGGCGATTTGTCGGAAGTACCGTGGAGCAGTTGCTGTACACAATGCCCTGCAGTGCGTGGATCGTGTCCCCTCAGGTCATTGAGCTGCATGTCTGAATCCCGCGGACCTGAGCGCTTCGATAATGTCTGGCCCTGATCACACGGCGCGAGGACCGCTGGTTTTGTGTCTTGCTGCACCGACGGTCGCCCACTTGGTCAATTCGACCAGGGCGATCGGTGCAAAGGCGAAGGCAACCACCACTGCCCACTCGTAAGCGTCTAAAAGCACGGTGCCGAGAACGAAACGCATGTAGGGGACATACACAGCGGCCAGCTGCAGCACGATGCAAACTGCGATGGCCGCCCAAAGCCATGAATTGGTGAACAGCCGCCTGGTCAGCGCAGATCGGTGCTGAGAGCGCGTATTGAATGCATGCAGCGCCTGGACCAAGCCGAGGGTCACGAACGCCATCGTGACGGCGTGTTCTGTGCCCTCATGCCTCTGTAGCCCAATATAGAAAGCCCCGAGGGTTGCCAGCGCAAGCAGCAGGCCCTGCCATGCTATGAGCCACATGAGGTTCGGGCTCAACAGCGCAGCATCAGGCTCACGAGGCTTGCGCAGCATGACATCCGGTGCGGAGGGCTCCAGCGCCAGGGCCAATGCCGGAAGTACATCAGTGACCATGTTCAACCAGAGTATTTGTAACGGGAGTAGAGGCAACGGCCAGCCGAACATGAGCGCAATGAACACCGTCAGCAGTTCCGCCAGGTTACAGGACAGCAAATAGTGGACGAAGTGAATGATGTTGGCGTAGATCACCCGCCCCTGCTCGACGGCTTTTACGATGGTGGCGAAGTTATCATCCGTGAGGATCATGTCCGCAGTCTGCTTGGCGACGTCTGTACCGGTACGACCCATTGCAATACCAATATCAGCCTGTTTCAACGCGGCAGCGTCGTTAACGCCGTCGCCGGTCATCGCGACAACGTGTCCGATATCCTGCAGGGCCTCAACAATCTGCAGCTTGTGCCGGGGCTCTGCACGGGCGAACACGGCTGTCTGTGCCACCAGGATGCGCAGTTGTTCGGGGCTCGCTTCGTTCAAGGTCCTGGCGTGGATTGTCTTGAGTGATTCACCTTGCCGGCCTTGGTCGATGCCCAATCGGCGGGCAATGACTTGTGCAGTGGCAACCTGATCGCCAGTGATCATGACGGTGGCGATACCGGCCTTGCGACACAGGGCGATTGAGGAACCAGCCTCGTCCCGCAGCGGGTCGATGATCCCCACCAGCCCTAAAAAAACCCAGGGTTCTGATGTCTCCTGGGGATGTTCACCAGCGAGACTGGGCGATGGTGTTTGCCGCCAGGCCAACCCCAGCACCCGCAACGCTTTATTTGCCAGCATGGTGTTTGTGCTTTGCCACCAATCTCGGCGCTCTGACGTCATGGGCCGGTTCGCGTCGCCCCACGCTTCGAACTCGCATAACTCCAGCATTCTCGACGGGGCGCCCTTGGCGCACTCCAGCCTTGAATCATCCTGAAGACGATGCTCGGTCAGCATCCACTTGGCTTCAGTCGAAAAAGGTATTTCTGCGGTTCGACGGTATTGAGCCTGGACGGTCGCAGGATCCAGTCCGGCTTTCTCCGCCAGGACGATCAGAGCGGCCTCTGTGGGGTCACCTTGCACGCTGATCTCCCCTGCCACTCGCGACACCTTGGCGTCGTTACAGAGCACACCCACTCGCAGCAGGTTGGCGACCGGCCCCTCATCCAGAACAGCGCCAGCGCCACTTTCATCCAGAAATTCGCCGCTTGCCTCATAGCCAGTACCGGTGATGGTGTAGATCTGGTCGCCGGCGACGACAGTTTCCACTGTCATCCGGTTTTGGGTGAGCGTGCCGGTTTTATCCGTGCAAATAATCGTGGTTGAGCCCAGGGTTTCGACAGACGCCAGAGTACGAGTCAACGCCCCCATTTTGGCGATTCTCTGCATGCCGATGGCCAGCGTCATGGTCGAAACCGCCAGCAGCCCCTCAGGGACCGCCGCTATCGCCAGCGAGATGGCGACCTGAAGCATCTGCACGCCGGGCACGCCCCGAAGCCAGCCAGCGACGATCATAATCGCGCACAACACCACGACGATGATGACCAATACATTTCCCAACTGCCTGATCTTCCGAGTCATGGGACTGGGCCGTTTACTGGCCTCATCTATCAATTTCCCGAGCCTGCCCAGTTGAGTGTTGACGCCAGTCTCTGTCACCAGCATGCGGCCGTGTCCGCTGTTGACGAATGTCCCCATGAAACCCATGTTGCTCATCTCACTCAGAGTCGGTGCGATGTTTTCCAAAACACCCGAGTCCTTCTCCACCGCTGCCGATTCTCCCGTCATCGACGACTCGTCAATCTGCAATCCATAACCTTCGACGATTCGGCCGTCAGCGGGTATGCGATTGCCGGCGCACAGCCCCACCAGATCGCCCGGAACAAGGTCAATGGCAGCAAGCTGTTGCGACTTACCCTCTCGGATGACCTCACATAAGCGCGTCTCGCGCCCCTGAAGGTTCAACAAGGCCTGCCGTGCTTTCCATTCAGTGCAAAAGCCAATCACGGCATTCAAGAGCACGACGATCAGGATGAAGTTGCCCTCAACCACATCCTTCATGAGGTAGGCCAAGACAGCGGCGACCACCAGCAAGACGACGATGACGCTTTTGAACTGGTCTCGGGCGATTTTGAAGGCTGATCGCTCAGGTCTGGACGCTAAGGTGTTGGATCCGGATTCCAGCCTTCGCGCCGTCAGTTGGTCGTCACGCAAGCCTTGGCAAGGGTCGGATTTCAACAGCTGGGCAGTCTGCTGAACCGAGAGCGCCGTCCATTGAGGAGAAGAGGCGGTGTCGCGGCGCGGCTTTGCAATGCGAGGAGTCCTGGACTTCGGCGCAAACCACCTGAACATACGTGCGTCCCCCGCTGCATAACAATGATACGAACGGGTAAGCAGTACGCTCACAACGCTGTCTTCAACGCGGCGCCGTACCCCATCCCTTGGCCCGCCGCCGACAACAGCCCAGGGACCGGCTGGATAACCCACTCTCCCCGACCACAATCACTTGCGCTTGATCTTTGTCAGACAGTCACGCAAACAACGGCTGGACTTAACCGGTTATCCGCTTGAAGTTCTGGAAACAGCGACTGTTGATCTGGATCAGAAAACATCATCTGTTATGAAGGTAACTAAGCACCAATACAGCCTGTTCCCCTGCTCACTCCACAGGAGACTGAAATGGTCAGTTTGCCAGCAACGCCCGCACCGAAACTTGAACTGAACAAAGACGACATCAGCACGACCTACTGGATAGAGCCGTTGAAGACAGGCGTCCAGATCATGATCCGGCCTCTGGAATCGAAGGACCGTGAACGCGAATTTGCTTTCATCAAGGCCCTTTCTCCTGAGTCGCGGCATTTCCGCTTTCTCTGCACGATGAATGAGCCTAGCGAAGGATTGCTCAATCAGCTGTTGGACCTGGACTACGCCAAACGTATGGCGTACGTGGCGCTCACCGTGGAAGAAGGCCAACTGTGCGAGATTGGCGTCGCACGCTATGCCGCATTGGACCCCGGAAATATATGCGAGTCAGCCGTCGTGGTTGCGGATAAGTGGCAGCGCCAAGGCCTGGCAAAAAAACTCATGGGCCATTTGATTGATGCTGCAAGGGTCAATGGATTCGAGCAAATGATCTCCATCGATAGCGCAACCAACTCCCACATGCATCGTCTCGCCGAAGCGCTGGGCTTTGAATGTGAGGCCGATCCGCTGGATGCCACTCAGGTTGTCTATCGACTCAACCTGAGTGAGGGAGTGTCAGAGAAATAGGCTTAACAACCCGCCTGTAACACTGCTACCGGCCACCACCAGCCAGGGAGGAAGCTTCCAGAACATCAGGGCAATCAGTGCCAACAAGGCCATGCCGAAGTCCAATGGTGTGTGTATCGTACTCGTCCATACCGGCTGATACAGAGCCGCCAGCAGCACACCGACCACGGCCGCATTGATGCCAAACATTGCAGCTTGCATGCGCAGGTTGTGACGCAGCTGTTCCCAGAATGGCAAAGTGCCCATGACCAGCAGGAACGACGGCGCGAAGATGGCCAGCAAGCAGACCAGCCCACCCAGCCAGCCGGTCGGGGGCTGGGTCATCGAAGCTCCCAGAAACGCCGCGAACGTGAACAGCGGCCCAGGGACAGCCTGGGCCGCGCCGTACCCGGCGAGAAATACATCATTGCTGACCCATCCCGGATCCACGACCTGAGTTTGCAGCAGTGGCAAGACAACATGTCCACCGCCGAAGACCATCGAACCGACCCGGAAAAAACTGTCCACCATCGACAGGGTCTGACTTGGAACCAGCTCCGCCAACACAGGCAAGCCAATCAGCAGAGCCACCAGCAGCATCAGCCATAACAGACCAGTGCGGCGCCGGATGGCGATCGACAGTGAGTCATCCGCTGGCATCGGTTGAGGCTTGAAGATCCACAAGCCGACAATCCCTGCGAGGGCAATCGCCCCCACCTGCCCCCAGGCTGAAGGCACCAGCAACACCAGGCATGTCGCGCCAGCCATGAGAGTGATGCGGGGGCCGTCTGGACAAAGGCTGCGCGCCATTCCCCATACCGCCTGCGCGACCACCGCCACAGCAACGCATTTCAAACCCTGCAACGCGCCAGCTGATACCCCATCGTGAAAGCTGGAAAGGCCCATTGCAAAAAGCATCAGGGCGATCGCAGATGGCAATGTGAACCCCATCCACGCAGCCACTGCCCCGGCATAGCCGCAACGCGACAGGCCGAGCGCGATCCCGACCTGACTGCTCGCAGGACCTGGCAAAAACTGGCAGAGGGCGACCAGGTCGGCATAACTGCGCTCACTGAGCCACAGCCGACGCACGACAAACTCATCTCGAAAATACCCCAGATGGGCGATCGGTCCTCCGAAAGAGGTCAGACCCAGCCGCAGAAAGATCAGGAAAACAGCCCATGGGCTTCGGTCAATCGTGAGGGTATTGGCCATCGTCGTCGCAGGTCTCTCGGGATGCAGATGGGAAGTTTGAGCCAGGCGCGGCGCAAGCACCATCTCTCTTATCAAACCCTGATAAAGCTCAAGCTTGTGCCCCTGAACAAGCGTCCAATAGGGCTATTGATTCCATGCAAGCCATCAACCTAGGTATCAGGAGCCGGACATGACCGATTTAGAGCTGCGCCGCGCCATTCTCGACGAACTTGAGTTCCAACCCCATATTGATGCGCGCTCCATTGGCGTTGCCATCAAGGACGGAGTGGTCTGTCTCACCGGTCATGTCAGCACCTATGCCGAGAAATTCGCAGCCGAACGGGCCGTCAAGAACGTCAAAGGGGTAAAGGCGCTGGCAGAAGAAATTGAAGTTAGGGTGCCCGGTGAGCTGGACGTCGGAGATGAAGTGATCGCAGCTCGTTGCGTGGACGTTCTTCACTGGAATAGCGCGGTCCCTGATGAGCGTATCCAGATCGAGGTTCAGCAGGGTTGGGTAACCCTTGAGGGCGAAGTTGACTGGCAGTACCAGAAAGAAGCCGCAGAAAGCACGGTGCGAAAACTGACCGGCGTCGTGGGTATCAATAATTTTCTGGTGGTGAGACCTAAAACCAGTGCCGCAGACATCAAGGCTAAAGTCGAGGCGGCTTTCAGTCGAAATGCACAACTGAACGCTCGACAAATCCGCGTCAGCGTCGAGGGAAACCACGTCAAACTCGAAGGCCATGTTCACTTCTGGGTGGAGCGCAAGGCGGCTGAAACTGCGGCCTGGGCAGTGCCGGGTGTCAGTCGGGTCGACAACCATCTCCTCATCGCTTGAAGCACGTCGCTCATCAAGGTATCCAGAAGCCCCGAAAATCTTCCGAACATGAAAAAGCCCAACTTGCGAAAGTTGGGCTAAGTCATTGAATTAAATGGTCGGGACGGAGTGATTCGAACACTCGACCCCTTGCACCCCATGCAAGTGCGCTACCGGGCTGCGCTACGCCCCGACTAGGCGTGTATCAGCTTCGCTACATGCGAAAACTTCGAGGAATATAACCTAAGCTTTTGAATTATGGAAGTATCTGACCGACTTCTATTTGGCCAAAACTACCAGAACATCTTCAAGCTCGACGATCATTTCCCGAAGCAACTGCTTGTACTCGTGGGTTTCATCCTTGGGTTCGCCAGCCGTCATGCGCAACCGCGCGCCGCCGATGGTGAAGCCCTGTTCGTAGAGCAAGCCACGGATCTGCCGGATCATCAGTACGTCTTCACGCTGATAATACCTACGATTGCCGCGGCGCTTTACGGGGTTGAGTTGAGGAAACTCCTGCTCCCAATAGCGCAGAACGTGCGGTTTTACCGCGCAGAGCTCACTGACCTCACCAATGGTGAAGTAGCGTTTGCCAGGAATCGGCGGGAGCTCATCGTTATGACTTGGTTCCAGCATATGCCTCAACTCGGGCTTTCAACTTCTGCCCTGGACGGAACGTGACTACGCGGCGAGCCGTGATAGGAATCTCTTCCCCGGTCTTCGGGTTTCTACCTGGACGCTGGCGTTTATCTCGCAGGTCGAAATTGCCGAATCCGGACAATTTGACCTGCTCGTTATCTTCCAGAGCGTGCCTGATTTCCTCGAAGAACAGCTCCACCAATTCCTTGGCTTCTCGTTTATTCAGGCCCAGCTCTTCGTACAGACGTTCGGCCATCTCAGCTTTCGTCAGAGCCCCCATACGCTACTTCCTTAACGTGGCGTTTAACCTTTCCTCGAGTGAGGTGAGGATTTTATGCGTCGCCGCATTGACCTCATCGTCGTTAAGAGTGCGCGATGGATGCTGCCAGGTCAAGCCAACTGCAAGGCTTTTTCTATGCGGATCAATGCCTTTACCTTGATAGACGTCAAATAGCCTGAGGTCTGTGAGCCATTCGCCTGCATTTTCTCGAATAACTTCAAGCATTGCAGTGGCGGCGACGCCTTCATCTGCGATCAGCGCCAGGTCACGTCGGACTTCAGGAAAGCGCGACAACTCTTGGAATTTCGGCATTTTACCCAGTGCAACTTCAGCCAGTAACAGCTCGAAAACGAACACTGGACGGTCCAGCCCGAGAGTTTTCGACAGCTCAGGGTGAATGGCGCCAACATAGCCGACTTCCCGGCCATCGCGTTCGATGCGGGCAGTCTGACCCGGATGCAACGCGGGGTGTTTGCCCGGCACGAATGTGAAGGCATTCAGCGCGCCGGCGAAACCCAACACTGCTTCCACATCAGCTTTGACGTCGAAGAAATCGACTACATCGCGACCTTGTGCCCATCCTTCTGGCAGACGGCTACCGCATACCACACCCGCCAGCATTGGCTCTTGTTTCAGGCCGTCCAGCTGACCGACGAAACGCAAACCACTTTCGAACAGGCGAACACGATCCTGCTGACGATTGAGGTTGTGTTGCAGAGACTTGACCAGACCCGGCCACAATGAAGCACGCATAGCGGCCATGTCATTGGAGATCGGGTTTGCCAGCAGCAGCGGCTGAGCGCCAGGACTGAAAAGCTCGAACTGTTTAGGGTCAATGAAGCTATACGTAATAGCTTCCTGGTAACCGCGAGCCACCAGCAAACGGCGGAGTTCGGGCAAGTCACTGCGGGCTTCCGCCTTGGCTTGAGGGGCGAGACGCGCCTGCGGGTAACGAACCGGCAGACGGTTATAGCCATAGAGACGAGCCAGTTCTTCAATCAGATCAACTTCAAGGCTGATATCGAAACGATGGCTTGGCACTTCAACGCGCCACTGCCCTACGGCTTCGGAGGATACGATCAAGCCAAGGCCAGTCAACAACCCCTCGACTTCAGCAGGGTCCATTTTCAGACCCAGCATCTGCTCTATGCGCTCGGCACGCAGAATGACCGGGGCAATCGCAGGCAAGTCTTTTTCGCTGACCGTTTCAATCACGGGGCCTGCTTCGCCGCCGGTGATCTCCAGCAGCAGGCCAGTAGCTCGTTCCATCGCCTTGCGGGCCAACTGCCAGTCGACACCGCGCTCATAGCGATGCGAGGCGTCGGTATGCAGCCCGTAAGAGCGTGCTTTGCCAGCAACGGCGATTTGGTCGAAAAAGGCGCTTTCAAGGAATACGTCACGGGTTTCGCTGGAAACGCCGCTGTGCTCACCACCCATCACTCCGGCGATAGCCAAAGCGCGCTGGTGATCAGCAATAACCAGAGTGTCCGCCCGCAGGGTGACTTCCTGACCATCCAGCAGAACAAGTTTTTCACCCTCCTCTGCCATGCGTACTCGGATACCACCGTTGATCTCTTTCAGATCAAACGCATGCAGCGGTTGCCCCAGTTCGATCATCACATAGTTGGTGATATCGACAACGGCATCAATGCTACGAATATCGGAACGGCGCAGACGCTCAACCATCCACAGTGGCGTTGGTCGCGACAGGTCGACATTGCGAATCACGCGCCCCAGATAACGGGGGCAGGCAGCGCTGGCCAACACTTCAACTGAACGCACTTCATCGTGAGTGACTGGCACTGCGGCGACAGCCGGGACGGTCACTTCAGCTGCATACAGGGCGCCGACTTCACGGGCCAGGCCCGCCAGCGACAGGCAGTCGCCACGGTTTGGCGTCAGGTCGACTTCGATGCTGGCATCATCCAGCTCAAGGTACACACGGAAGTCCTGACCCACCGGCGCATCGGCAGGCAGTTCCATCAGGCCGTCATTGCCCTCGCCCACTTGCAGCTCAGACTGGGAGCAAAGCATGCCGTTGGATTCAACGCCACGCAGTTTGGCTTTCTTGATCTTGAAGTCGCCCGGCAGCTCGGCACCAATCATGGCGAACGGGATCTTCAGGCCTGGACGCACGTTCGGCGCACCGCAGACAACCTGGAAGGTTTCCGAGCCATTGCTGACCTGACAGACGCGCAGCTTATCGGCATCCGGATGTTGCTCGGTGCTCAGCACTTCGCCGACGATCACGCCGCTGAACTCACCAGCAGCCAAAGTGACGCTATCGACTTCAAGCCCGGCCATGGACAGACGAGCAACCAGCTCGTCCCGGGAGACTTGCGGGCTTACCCAGCCGCGCAACCATTGTTCACTGAATTTCATCCTGCTCTCCAAAAAAGTTCGTTACGGGCGACCCCGGTGCTCTGCGATAGCGGCCTCGTTGGCTGACCATCGCCAAGCGCCTCAGCGAAATTGCGCGAGGAACCGCAAGTCGTTGTCGAAGAACAGACGCAGGTCGTTCACGCCGTAACGCAGCATGGCAAGACGTTCCACGCCCATGCCGAAGGCAAAGCCCGAGAACTCTTCCGGATCGATGCCGGACATACGCAACACATTCGGGTGAACCATGCCGCAGCCCATGACTTCCAGCCATCCGGTCTGCTTGCAGACACGGCAGCCTTTACCGCTGCACATCACGCATTCCATGTCGACTTCGGCGGACGGCTCGGTGAACGGGAAGTACGAAGGACGGAAACGCACGGCCAGTTCTTTCTCGAAGAACACCCGCAGGAACTCTTCGATGGTGCCTTTGAGGTCGGCGAAGTTGATATCGCGATCAACCAGCAGGCCTTCGACCTGGTGGAACATCGGCGAGTGAGTAATATCGGAGTCGCTACGGTACACACGGCCTGGGCAGACAATGCGGATCGGCGGCCGTTGCGATTCCATGGTGCGGACCTGTACCGGAGAGGTATGGGTGCGCAACAGCATGTTCGCATTGAAATAGAAGGTGTCGTGCATCGACCGGGCCGGGTGATGGCCTGGGATGTTGAGCGCTTCAAAGTTGTGGTAGTCGTCTTCCACCTCAGGACCTTCGGCAATGCCGTAGCCAATGTGGGTGAAGAACTGTTCGATGCGTTCCAGAGTACGGGTAACCGGATGCAGGCCGCCTGAGGTCTGACCGCGACCAGGCAGGGTTACATCAATGGACTCGGCGACAAGCTTCGCGGCCAGATCTGCGCCTTCGAACAACGCTTTGCGGGCATTGAGAACCTCTGTGACACGCTCCTTGGCGACGTTGATAAGGGCGCCAACTTGTGGCCGCTCTTCTGCCGGCAAATTCCCCAGGGTCTTCATCACCTGAGTCAACTCGCCTTTCTTGCCAAGGTATTGAACCCGGATTTGCTCCAGGGCATTGATATCTTCAGCGCTCTGCACAGCCTCAAGAGCTTGCGAGACCAGCGCGTCCAGGTTTTCCATGTACAGACTCCAGATACGAAATAGGGGAAGAGCTTTAAGGCTCTTCCCCTATTTATGACGTTTAACACCGGGCTCAGAAAAACTGAGACCCGGTGATTGTCGGGGACTTAGGCCAAAGTGGCTTTAGCTTTCTCGACAATCGCAGCAAACGCCGCTTTTTCGTTCACTGCCAGATCAGCCAGAACCTTACGGTCGATCTCGATGGAAGCTTTTTTCAGGCCGGCGATGAAACGGCTGTAGGACAGACCGTTGATACGAGCACCAGCGTTGATACGAGCGATCCACAGAGCGCGGAACTGACGTTTTTTCTGACGACGGTCACGGTAGGCGTATTGGCCTGCCTTGATTACCGCTTGCTTGGCAACACGGAATACGCGTGAACGCGCGCCGTAGTAGCCTTTAGCAAGTTTCAGAATTTTTTTGTGACGCTTACGGGCAATGACGCCACGCTTTACACGAGCCATGAGTTACTTCCTCTATTCTTGATCAAAATTAACGAAGGCGCAGCATGCGCTCGACTTTTGCCACGTCAGACGGATGCAGCAAGCTGCTACCGCGCAGTTGACGCTTACGCTTAGTCGACATTTTGGTCAGAATGTGGCTCTTGAAAGCGTGTTTGTGCTTGATGCCGTTAGCGGTTTTCAAAAACCGCTTAGCTGCACCACTTTTAGTCTTCATCTTTGGCATGTTCGGATACTCCGCATTCAGTTGATAAACATAACCGCAAGGCCTGCCGTGCCCTGGTGGTCATTTCTTCTTTTTCGGGGCGATGACCATAATCAGCTGGCGTCCTTCCATCTTAGGATGCTGCTCAACGGAACCGTATTCGAGCAGGTCACCTTCAACCCGCTTCAACAGTTCCATGCCCAGCTCCTGGTGGGCCATCTCACGACCGCGGAATCTCAACGATACCTTGGCCCTGTCCCCGTCACTCAGGAAACGTACCAGGTTGCGTAGTTTTACCTGGTAATCCCCTTCCTCCGTCCCTGGACGAAACTTGATTTCTTTAACCTGGATCTGCTTCTGATTTTTCTTGGCAGCGGCAACCTGTTTCTTCTTCTCGAAGATCGATTTGCCGTAGTCCATCAGCTTGCAGACAGGGGGTACTGCATCGGCAGAAATCTCTACCAGATCCAGTTTGGCCTCTTCAGCCTTAAGAAGCGCGTCTTCAATTGACACAATCCCAAGCTGCTCACCCTCAGCTCCAATTAACCGAACCTCGCGTGCCGAGATATTCTCGTTGATCGGGGCTTTCGGTGCAGCTCGTTTATCTTGTCTCATTTCACGCTTAATAGTAATTACTCCGAATCTTGGCGACCACGCCGGGAAACCGCTTGTGCGAGGAATTCAGCGAATTGGGCGACCGGCATGGAGCCAAGGTCTGCACCTTCACGTGTACGCACAGCGACAGTTTGCATTTCAACTTCCCGATCCCCGATAACAAGGAGATAAGGGACCTTGAGCAAAGTATGCTCGCGGATTTTAAAGCCGATCTTTTCATTTCTCAAGTCGGACTTGGCACGAAACCCGCTTTCGGCGAGAATTTTTTCCACTTCAAGGGCAAAATCTGCCTGTTTATCAGTGATATTCATGATCACTGCTTGAGTGGGCGCCAGCCAGGCCGGGAATGCACCTTCGTAGTGCTCGATCAAAATTCCGATGAAACGCTCGAAGGAACCGAGAATTGCACGGTGCAACATCACCGGATGCTTACGACTGTTATCTTCAGAGACGTATTCGGCGCTCAAACGGATCGGCAGGTTGAAATCGAGCTGCAAGGTACCACACTGCCAGACACGACCCAGGCAATCTTTGAGCGAGAACTCGATTTTCGGACCGTAGAACGCGCCTTCACCCGGCTGTAGATCGTAAGGCAGACCTGCACTGTCGAGTGCAGATGCCAGTGCGCTTTCTGCACGATCCCACAATTCATCGGAACCTACGCGCTTCTCGGGACGAGTCGAAAGCTTGAGCTCGATGTCCTTGAAGCCGAAATCGGCGTAAACAGCCAGAGTGAGCTTGATGAAGGCGGCGGATTCGGCCTGCATCTGATCTTCGGTACAGAAGATATGTGCGTCATCCTGGGTGAAGCCACGCACACGCATGATGCCGTGCAGCGCACCCGATGGCTCGTTGCGATGGCAGGCACCAAACTCGGCCAGACGCATCGGCAGTTCGCGGTAGCTTTTCAGGCCCTGATTGAACACCTGCACGTGGCAAGGGCAGTTCATCGGCTTGATCGCATAATCGCGACTTTCCGATTCAGTCGTGAACATGTTGTCCGCGTAGTTGGCCCAGTGACCGGATTTCTCCCACAGGGAGCGGTCGACCACTTGCGGGGTCTTGATCTCGAGGTAGCCGTTCTCGTGCTGAACCTTGCGCATGTATTGCTCCAGCACCTGATACAGGGTCCAGCCCTGTGGATGCCAGAACACCATGCCTGGTGCTTCTTCCTGGGTATGGAACAGGCCCAGACGCTTGCCGATCTTACGGTGATCGCGCTTTTCAGCTTCTTCGATCCGCTGGATATAGGCAGCCAGTTGTTTCTTGTCGGCCCAAGCGGTGCCGTAGACACGCTGCAGCTGCTCGTTCTTGGCATCGCCACGCCAGTAGGCGCCGGAAAGCTTGGTCAGCTTGAACGATTTCAGGAAACGAGTGTTCGGCACGTGCGGGCCGCGGCACATGTCGACGTATTCTTCGTGATAGTACAGACCCATGGTCTGTTGCTCTGGCATGTCTTCAACCAGACGCAGCTTGTAGTCTTCGTTACGCGCAGTAAAGACATCGATGACCTCGGCGCGCGGGGTGACCTTCTTGATGACGTCGTAATCTTTTTCGATCAACTGCTGCATGCGCTGCTCGATCGCCGCCATATCGTCTGGCGTGAAAGGGCGCTCGTAGGCGATATCGTAATAGAAGCCATCATCGATGACCGGCCCGATAACCATTTTCGCAGTCGGGTATAACTGCTTGACGGCATGACCCACAAGGTGAGCGCACGAATGGCGGATGATCTCCAGCCCTTCCTGGTCCTTCGGGGTAATGATCTGCAGGCTTGCATCTTTTTCGATCAGATCACTGGCGTCGACCAGTTGGCCGTCTACTTTGCCAGCCACGGTCGCCTTGGCCAGACCCGCACCAATGGAAAGCGCGACCTCGGCTACGGAAACCGGATGATCGAATGAACGTTGACTGCCGTCGGGAAGAGTAATGGTGGGCATGGCGCCTCCTCTCCTAGTGGTGACCCCTACCAAAGGTCACGTGGGTTGGGATGAGCCAGTACATGATCCGGTGGCGTACCTGCCTCACAGTGGCAGGAGCCTTGCGGCCAACCTTGAACCGAACCAGATGACTGGATTGAACGAAACATTGATTCGCCCGAAGCTGGCAGATATTGACTGCCAACCACGCACGAATATAAAGGACGCGCATCCTAACACAGCTGGCCCTGTGACACGCACATTGGCGCCACTCAATTACGCGTATTTGACTGAGCACTGAACTGGTGCGACTTACAGCCGTCAGATTGTTCTGCAATCCACGGCAAAATCTGCTGCTTCCTATAAAGGAGAAAGTCATGAAGCTTCTACGTGCACTTGCACTGCTCGCCCCTGTCGCCCTGGCAGTGCCATTCAGCGCCCACGCAGCCATGAGCGAAACCAACAAAGCGAAGTTCATCACCGAATGCACCGCAACTGCTGGACAAAGCCTGAAAGCCGATGCAGCGAAAGCTCATTGCGAATGCGGCGCCGAGCAGGTGAACAAGAATTTCAGCGATAAAGAAATTGCCGAACTCAACAGCACCAACCCGCCGCCAACCACCGCGCTGACGCAAAAATTGCAAAAAGTCGTCGCTGAGCACTGTGTGCAGACAAAAAAATAACAGACTGAACCCTGTTATTCGCAGAGGGCGGAACGGCCGCCCTCTTTCCGGGGAAAGTCCGTGAAGACCTTAGATTACGTGGCCTACAGCCAGACGACCGAACCTGTGCAAGCCTGTCAAAACGGTCATCTGCGGGCGTTATAAGGATTTGAACTACACAAGATGCTCAAACTTCTTACTGAAATGGCTCTACATTCCCACATTTCGACTATGATAGGCCGGTGTGCCCAGTTGGCCTGAGCAACACGTACTACTGAAAAAATTATGTTCTTGGAGATTCACCATGTCTAATCGCCAATCCGGCACCGTAAAATGGTTCAACGATGAAAAAGGCTTCGGCTTTATCACTCCACAGGGCGGCGGTGACGACCTGTTCGTACACTTCAAAGCTATCGAAAGCGACGGTTTCAAAAGCCTGAAAGAAGGCCAGACCGTGTCGTTCGTGGCAGAGAAAGGCCAAAAGGGCATGCAAGCTGCTCAGGTTCGCCCGGAGTAATCCAAGCGAGCTAAAAAAAACCCCGTCATCGACGGGGTTTTTTTATGCACGAAAATCAGTACCACTCAGCCGCAATTAACTCGCACAACCTTGCCGTTCGCATCTGTGTTCAGATTGACCCGATCGGAACGGTACTCAAGGGTAAGCACGTCGTTCGGGCTGATGAAGCGGGCATCCTGCGCTCCAGCTTTGCTGCGCGCCTGTGCCAACAAAGCGGCCGACGCCTGCTGGCCGACAGCAAACTGTGCACCTGCGGCTTCACAGCGACCCGACATTGCCTGGGGCTGCGACTCTTGAGCCGGGGATTCAGGCGTGCTGCTGCACCCTGCCAGCAGTGACACGACGACAACAAACCCAACTGAAGATAATTTCCACGGCATATAGCCTCCTCGACCAAAAACAAAAACAGAACACTTGCGACAGCGTCAAAACCCAATCGTTGCAAAACGAGGGCTGATCACACCCGTCAGATCAGGCAGCGCAGAAGTCTGCCCTACCTCGCTTAAAGCAGGTGAGCGCAATCGTCACAAAACGTGAGTAGATGTGACCAGCCCGTAGATCACTCGGCGCGCCCGGAGTCAAAACCGCTGCGATAGTCGAGTGCCAAATGCGTCTACAAAGTGGTTTACTCGACCATACGGCTGCCGCGTCAGCCGGTAACGTGAAATTCAACTTCACAGAGACGAGACACCCATGGCAGTCGTATCCATCGATGCAGATATCAAGGCCAAATGGCACCAGGGTCATTCATCCCACAGCCCTGGAAACCCGGAAGAACTGGCGATCATCGCCGTAGACTTGCTGGTTAAGGAACTGGGCACCGAGGGCGCGCTGGTCTTTATTACGCAAGTGCTGGCCCGGTACCCGACCGACATCAAAGAAGCTCCCGCTGTCAAATGACGGCGTCGGGATGACTGCTGCGGTCATTTCAGTCGGGAAAGCCGCTCGGTCAACAGATCGAAAAAGCCCTGCGCATCGCCGCTTTCGACCCAGAACACATTCTTGGGCTGGTCGAGGGTGCCGTACCAGTCCGCGACCGTCTGTCCGAAGCCGATACCCTCTCGACTATCAATAGCCACGTTAATCTGACGGCCCGAGAACAGCTCAGGCTTGAGCATCCAGGCGATAACACTCGCATCGTGCACCGGCCCCCCAGGCAACCCGTAATGGACCATATCAAGCTTCACGTATTCATTCAGAATGCTGCCCACCAGTTTGCCCGCCTGGTTGTTCAGCGCGGCTATCTGCGCGAGACGTGGCTCACTGGTGAGTATTTTGTGAGTCACGTCCAACGGTAGATACGTTAGTTTCACACCACTGGCCAGTACCACCTGCGCTGCATGCGGGTCAGCAAACAGGTTGAATTCGGCCACCGGGGTAATATTGCCGCCATTGAAGTGCGCCCCGCCCATGACCACGACTTCCTTGATGCCCTGGATAATTCCAGGGTCTTGGGTCAGAGCCAGCGCCAGGTTGGTCTGCGGCCCGAGCATGGCGATGGTAATGCTATGGGGCTTGGCCTGGCGGAGCGTGTCAATCAGGTATTGCACCGCGTTGCCGCTGGCCAGCCCCTGTTTAGGCTCGAACACCGGGACGCCCGGCAAACCTTCTTGCCCATGGATGTTTTCAGCGTAGATCGGGGTGCGCACCAGAGGCCGGGGAGCGCCGGCATATACGGGCACGTCCTCACGCCCTGCCCACTCCCGAGCCAGCCGGGCATTGCGCGAGGTTTTGTCGATTCGCACGTTGCCTGCCACGGTAGTGATTGCCAGCACGTTGAGCTCATCTGGGGAGGCCAGTGCAAGCAACAGTGCCACCACGTCATCAGCGCCGGGATCAGTATCAATGATCAGATCACGTCGTTCGACGGCCTGTGCGGCGCTGGCGCTGATAAAGGACAAAAGCAGTAGGCTCCGAAGTAGCTGTTTGAAGAGGTTGATGCATCGCATATGAAACTCCCTGTTTCAGTCAAAAAATTCCGTGAAATAACGCCGATCAGAAGACCACACCGGCGATCAGCGCGATATTGCTGTAAGGCTCACACTCGCCGGTCCGCACAATCGCCCGAGCGTTTTTGCTCAATGCCTTCAAGGCTTCATGACTCAGCAGGCGCTGTTCGCCCAGCTCACCATCCAGGCTCAAGCCTTCGATGATGCTCAACGCAGGCGGCTTCCTGAACATCATTTCCTCCGCCAGTACATGGCTCTCGACCTGCATTTCAGTGAGCACGGTGTCCAGCACGCTGACGAAATCGGGAACGCCGCGGGTCAGTGCAAGGTCGATAAGCTCGACACCAGGTGGGATCGGCATGCCTGCGTCGACGATCATCAGAATGTCGCCGTGCCCCAGGGACGCAATGACCCGCGATAGCGCGATGTTGAGCAAAGGTGTTTTTTTCATGCCGGGTCGATGTCCTTCACTTCAGCGAGGATGGGAATTGATGGCTGCGCACCACGGCGGGTGACCGACAAGGCCGCGGCCGCCTGGGCAAAACGAATCGCCTGGATTTCACTGCGCCCCTCAGCCAGGGCAGCTGCGAATCCACCGACGAAGGTATCACCAGCAGCGGTAGTGTCCAGCGCTGTAACCTTCGGGGCCGGGAAGTGCACCACGCCTTTGGCCGAAGCAAACAATGCGCCCTGCTCACCCAGGGTAACGATGACCTTCCTGACCCCGGCTGTCAGCAAGGCCTTAGCGGCGGTTTCCGCGGAGGCCAGCGAATCAACTGCAAGCCCGGTAAGCATCGCCGCTTCGCTTTCATTGGGGATCAGGTAGTCGACCATCGAATACCACGCGCTCGGCAATGGAGCCGCTGCAGGTGCTGGATTGAGGATGACCGTCTTGCCCAGTTCGCGCGCCCTGCACAAGACATGGGCGACGCTTTCCATCGGCACCTCCAGCTGGCAGATGACCACATCGGCGCGCACCAGTAAGGCGTCAAAACGCTTCACCACCTCGGGGGTCAAGTGGCCATTGCCGCCAGCGACAATGACGATGGCGTTCTGACCATTGGCATCGACCATGATTGACGCAATGCCGGTGGAGACGCCGGCCACCGCAGTAACCCCCTGACAATCGATCTGCTCATCCAGCAAAGCCTTGCGCAATTGCTCGCCGTAGGCGTCATCCCCGACGCAACCGATCATGGCCACACCCGCCCCAAGACGTGCGGCCGCTACGGCCTGATTGGCACCCTTGCCACCAGGAACCGTGACGAACGAATCGCCGACGAGCGTTTCGCCGGGTGCGGGCATGCGTGGCGCCCGGGTCACCAGGTCCATGTTCAAACTACCGATCACTACTACGTTGGCTTGCATATCGTTGGCACTCTTGCTCGAGGTCATCTTGTGTTGCTTAGCGGGATTCATTGAATAAACGGGTCGGCGCTGCAGTGGATTCGCGCACTATGATGGCCGGAGTGATCACCACCTGCTGAGGCGCTCCTGCAAACGACCCGGCGATTCGGCGTAACAGCATTTGAGCAGCGGTTTCACCCAGCTGCAGGATTGACTGCCCTACCGTAGTCAGCGCCGGGTACACGAATCGGCTCATCTGGATATCGTCGAAACCAATCACTGAAAGCTGCTGCGGGACCAGGATATTGCGCTCCGCCGCCGCTCGCAGCACGCCGAAACCGATCATGTCATTGCCCGCAAAAATGGCGGTTGGCGGGTCGCTGGCCAGCAATTTTGCAGCGGCCTGATAACCACCGGGGCTGGTGAAGTCGGCGGCGATCACCCAATGTGGCTGAACCTCGATCTGCGCTTGCTGCATGGCACGCTGATAACCGCGAAACCGCAGCCGGGCAACGCTGGTTTGCTCCGGACCTCGAATGCAGGCGATGTGACGATGGCCCAGTTCCAGAAGATGACGGGTCGCCAGATAGGCACCCAATTCATGATCGATGCAGACCAGATCCGCCGCGACGTCTTCCAGTTCGCGATCGACCACCACCATCGGGGTCCGTACGGCAGCGAAGCCTCCCGCCTGCCCCTCATCGCCTCCGACAGACGATACGATCAAGCCGTCGACGCGCTTTTCCAGCAATACACGCAAATAGCTGCGCTGCTTCTGCGGGTTGTCGTCGGAGTTGCAAAGAATCACGCAGAAGCCGTTGCGCTCACAGTAATCCTCGATACCCCTTGCCAACTCGGCGAAATATGGATTGATCCCATTGGGAATCAGCAGGCCGATGGTCGAGGTGGATTTGGCTTTGAGTGACCGGGCCACGGCGCTAGGCACATAGTCCAGTTGCACAATGGCCGCCTCGACCTTGAGCCGGACCTCATCGCTGACCGGGCGGCTCTTGTTCAACACGTGGGAGACGGTTGTGTAGGAAATCCCTGCCAGCGCCGCTACATCTTTGATTGTTGCCATTTCAGATCTGACGCCTTGCGCGATGACTGCGGTAAGTATCCAGTACAACTGCGATGACGATCACCGCACCGGTGATAATACGTTTGGTGGGTTCGGTGGCACCGATCTGCGCAAGGCCAGCCGCCAGCACCGAAATGATCAGAACGCCAAAAAAAGTACTGATGATCGAACCACGGCCACCCATGAGGCTGGTGCCACCGATCACCACAGCGGCAATCACCTGCAACTCCAGACCCGAACCTGCGTTGGGGTCGGCGGCTTCCAGACGTGAGATCTGAAACAGCGCGGCAAGGCCCGCCAACAGCCCCATCAGGGAAAACACCAGAATCTTGTACGGCTTGGGATTGATCCCTGCCAGACGCACCGCTTCTTCATTGGTGCCAATGCCAATCAGGTAACGACCGAACACCGTGCGGGTCAACACCGCTTGAGCGACAACGATCACCACCAGGGCAATGATGAACGAAGGGGCGATACCCACGGCAATGGGGTCAGATAACCAGGCAAATGCATCACCGATATAAGCGGTGCGTGAATCAGTCATCTGATACGCCACACCACGGGCCATCTCCAGCACCCCTAGCGACACAATGAAGGACGGAATGCGCCAGGCCACTGTGATCGACCCGGTAATGGTGCCCGCCAGAGCGGCGCACGCCATGCCCAGTATCGCCGCCGGAAACACGTTCCAGCCCCAGCTGATGATCGCCACACTGACCGCCGAGGCAGCCAGCGCCAACACCGAGCCGACTGACAGGTCGATTCCACCGATAATCAGGACAAAGGTCATGCCCACCGCGAGCACCATCAGGTCCGGGATCTGGTTGGCCAGGGTGCTGAAGGTGCTGTATGACAGGAAGTGATCACTGAGCAGGGAAAAAAGCACAATCATCACCAGCAGTGCACCGGCCAGACCCAGATAGGTGCCCAGGCCTAACCAGGTGCCACTGCGTTTGCTGACTGAAGGCAAGACTTGAGGCGGGGCGGTTTTCATCGGTCGATCCTTGGCGCCGCTTCACCGAGCAGCGCGTCGCGTTTTTGATAGCCGGCAAATGCGGCAGCGAGTAATTCATCCTGGCTCCAGCTGGCGCGGTCGAAGGTGTCGATCAGACGCCCAGCCGACAGAACGCCGATCCGGTCGCAGATCAGCATCAATTCCCGCAGATCACTGGAGACCACCACCAGCGCCCTGCCCTGACGCGTCAATTCGCCGAACAGGCCATAGATATCGAATTTGGCACCGACGTCGATGCCACGGGTGGGTTCGTCGAACAACATGACCGCGCATTCACGCTCAAGCCAGCGCCCAATCACGACTTTCTGTTGATTACCACCGGACAGCTGCGAGACCAGTTGGCCCGGCCCCGAGGTGCGGATGCGCATGGCGTCGATCTGTCTCTGGGCCAGGTTCATCTCATCCCGGGCATTGACCAGACCGCCTGATGACACGCTGCCCATATTGCCTAAAGCGATGTTCGCGCCGATGGTCTGGGTCAGCAGCAGGCCTTCACCCTTGCGGTCCTCGGTGATCAATGCGATCCCTTCACGTACCGCATCCATGGGGGAGCGAATCGAGACCTGCCTGGCTGGACTTCCCAGTTCAAGGGTCCCCGTGTCAGCCGTATCCGCCCCGTATATCAAGCGCAACAGTTCAGTCCGCCCGGCACCGATAAGTCCGGAAATACCGAATATCTCGCCGCTGCGCACCTGAAACGAGACATCCCGGACTTTATCCCCTCGCCCCAGGCCTTTGACACTCAGGGCCACATCGCCAATTTGCCGAACACCGAGGTCAATCTTGTCCCCCAGCTCGCGACCGACCATCAAGGTCACCAGTTGCTCGCTGTTGTAGTTGGCGATGGCGTCGACACATACCAGCTTGCCGTCACGTAACACGGCAATGCGCTGGGCGACCCGAGCCAGCTCTTCCAGGCGATGAGAGATATAAATGATCGAAACGCCGCGCTGCTGCAGGCGTGTGATCTGCTCAAACAGCATTTCGACTTCCCGAGCGGTCAGCATCGCCGTGGGCTCATCAAGGATCAGCACATGGCAGTCACCGATAAGATTGCGGGCAATTTCCACCATCTGCTGATGGCCGATGCCCAGCTCGCTGACCGGGGTATCCGGATCGATGGCCTCGAGGCCGACCTGAGCCATCGCCTGTATGGCTTCTTCGCGCAGGCGCTTGCGATTGATCCAGCCTGCGCGTTGCGGCAGGTTGTCCAGGTAGAGGTTTTCAGCAACTGAAAGGGTTGGCAGCAGGTTGAGCTCCTGCATGACCATGCGCACGCCGAGCCTTTCAGCCTGCCTGCGGCTGCCCGGTTGATAGGCTTTACCCTGAAATTGCATCTGGCCGGTGGTGGCTTGTTCAAGGCCGCCAATGATTTTCGACAGGGTACTTTTACCCGCGCCGTTCTCGCCGGTCAGGGCCAGGACCTCACCGGGCATCAACGTCAGGTCAATGTCGCCGAGTACCGGTTGGGCGTAGGTTTTGCCAATCCCGCTGATAGACAGCACGGCAGTTTGAGCAGAAGCCGGCATAGCATTCTCCGTGCATCTGCCCCGCTCTGTTCAGAACGGGTGCAAATGCAGACATACGTCGAAGGAATTACGGATTGGTGACCGGGGTGTCCTTGGTGATCAGCGTCACCGGGGTTTCAATCACCCCGTTAACGCTATCGACGTTCTTTCCCTGGAGAAGCTTCAACGCCGCCTCAATGCCAAACGCGGCCTGCTTGGCAGCGAACTGGTCGGCAGTCGCCAGAATGCGACCGTCCTTGAGCATCGGCTTGATTGCGTTGATGTTGTCGTAGCCAACCACTTTGACCTTGCCAGCCTTGCCGGCCGCCCGTACCGCAGACACAGCGCCCAGGGCCATGCTGTCGTTGCCAGCCAGCAGCGCTTTCAGGTTCGGGTACTCATTGAGCATCGCCGAAGCCACCGCGTTACCCTTGTCGATCTCCCAGTTGCCAGACTGCGTGGAGACGATTTTCATCTTGGCCGCCTGCATGGCGTCCTTGAAACCCGCCGTACGCTGTTGCGCATTGGTGGTGGTCGACACCCCTTCGATGATGCCGACCTCGTCACCAGGATTGAGATCCCGCGCCAGGTATTCACCCACCAGGCGCGCGCCTTTACGGTTATCAGGTCCAACAAAAGGCACGCTCAGGTTCTTGCTTTTCAGTACGTCCGGGTCGAGCTGATTATCGATGTTCACCACAGTGATACCGGCATCCATGGCTTTCTTGATGACCGGAACCAGCGCCTTGGAATCAGCCGGAGCAATGACGAGCGCGTTGACCTTCGAAACGATCATCTGCTCGACAATACGTATCTGACTGGCGGTATCCGATTCATCCTTGATGCCGTTGGAAATCAGATCGAACTTGTCTGGATTGGCTTTCTGGTAATTCTCAGCACCTGTCTGCATGGTCAGGAAGAACTCGTTGGCCAAGGACTTCATGACCAGGGCGACCTTCGGTTTGGCGGGGGTATCAGCGGAGAATGCAGGTAGGGAAATCGTCGCGGCAGCGGCGGCAGCGGTGAAACAGGCGATGGCAAGAGCGCGTCCAGCAAAGGGCAGCTTCATGGGTTTCACTCCGATCTTATGATTATTGTGTGTCGGGCAACGAATACGCAGATGAATCTTACTTGTCGCGCAAACGTTTGCGAGGAACAGATCATGAGAACCGCAGGGCTGATTGTCAACCGTTCAAACCACTGGTGTCGAATATTTCACGCCGTGATATTCAGGCCCATGCTTCTATCCAGCTCCTTGAACAATGCTGCAGACATAAGCAAGACGGAGCCCGTAATCGCGGCGATCTGGCCCTGAAAACTCGCAACTACGGCGTTTTTCGCAGCAAGGTTTGAATACGCGGCGTTCTCCGCTGCCTGCAACCTGTGCCGGATGTCGCGCAACTGGTCCTGGAGCTGGGCCAGACGCTTTAGCATCTGCTTGGCAAACGGGCTGAGATTGTCTGAAATATCGCCGCTGGCCTGTTGAGCTTCGACCTGACGACTGGGTATGTCGTCATCCGTATCAACAGAGGCGTAAACGTTGGCAGCCGTTGTTTTGAGAGTCAGTCCGTAAATCGGCAAACCGAGAGAAGCAATGGTCATGGTGTCGTCCTTGAAAACGGAGTTCTGACTAAAACCATCGACCCGGGAACGGTATTCTTTAGGCGATGAAGGTGGAAGCACGATTAGCCTACACACAAGAGCGAGATGGCTGACCGCGGCAAGCATTTGATCCTACAAGTGAGTTGCGAAACTTCCGACACTGAAATACTGTATGCCCGTACAGCTAACCAGGAACCTTCCCGTGGCAAAACAATCAGCAGCTCCTGCACTCCCAAGCTCCTATGAACGCATGGGCGTTCGGGTGCAAAAGATCATCAACTCGCCCACCGCTCAAAAAGCCAAAGCGGCTTTGATATTTCGTCTGCCTGACGAAGTAGAAGATGAATGGAGCCAGTTGCTGGAAGAAATCGCGGAGAACGACAACGTCACCCTGGCCTGGCGAGACGATGGTGGCGTGCAGATATTCTGGACAGTCCCGAAAGAAGACTGACGGTATAAGGGTGCGATTTCTTGGCAGGCCGCGTATGCGTCGCGCCTTGCGCCGGGCAACTCGAACGGCGTGACGACCACGACGCTACGGTTCCTGCTTTCGCCTCGATCCAACTGGCTGATTCTGAACATGATTCCTCTCCCAACGAGAGGGGTCATGCGTACAATGCCGCCCCCGCCACTTCAGTAAAGAATTGAATACCTGCCCTCATGAAAAAACTGTTTTACGTCCTCACGCTGCTTTTCTCGATCATCAATCCCGCTTTCTCAAACCCTCCCGCCACCTTCAGCGAAGCCAAGGTCATCGCCCGGCAGAAGGTCTATCTCGACCAGGCTGGCAGCGCCCAGGGCGACCTGTATTGCGGCTGCAAATGGACATGGGTGGGGAAATCGGGCGGGCGTATCGACGCCGCGTCCTGCGGCCTGAAAGCCAGAAAGCAAGAGAACCGCGCACAGCGAACCGAGTGGGAGCACATCGTTCCAGCCTGGACATTTGGCCATCAGCGCCAATGCTGGCAAAAAGGCGGTCGCGAGTATTGTGTCGACGAAGATCCGGTGTTCCGGGCGATGGAAGCTGATCTGTTCAACCTGTATCCGTCCGTGGGCGAGGTGAATGGCGACCGCAGCAACTTC
Source organism: Pseudomonas syringae (assembly GCF_000737245.1). GTDB lineage: Bacteria > Pseudomonadota > Gammaproteobacteria > Pseudomonadales > Pseudomonadaceae > Aquipseudomonas > Aquipseudomonas syringae_J. The sequence goes on from NZ_JPQU01000089.1 coordinate 102,420, forward strand.
AACTATGGAATGGCTTCAGCCGTATCTCCTCAGTACGGGCAATGCAAGACCAAGGTCGATTTTGATCAGCGTACGGCCGAGCCTCGGGATGAAGTCAAAGGGCTGGTAGCGCGCACCACCTTCTATATGTTCGATCGATACAAACTGAGCATGTCACGCCAACAGCAACAGTTGCTGATGGCCTGGGACAAACAATTTCCAGTGACGCCTTGGGAAAAGGAACGCGATCGACGCATAGCCACCGTCATGGGACATTCCAACCCCTTCGTGACCCGCCAACGGACTTGGACACCAGGCTACAAGGCGACTGGGGACGGTGTAGGCAGAGTTTTACCAGACCGCGCTTCTCGATCAGCCACGCCGCCCCCCTCGGCAAGCTCTTCTTCTGCGGGAGCCATCATCGGAAACCGCAGCAGTCAGGTGTATCACCTGCCGGAAGGTTGCCCCAGTTACCTCAAGGTATCGGCCAAAAACAGGGTCGCTTTTGCCTCTGAGTCCGCCGCCCGCGCCGAAGGTTATCGCAAAGCGGGAAATTGCCGGTAAGCACCGTTACAGCGGCGTTCATACACCCTCCCCTCACGCGTCAACGGTAATGATTCTGTGGGGGGTCGGGCCGGATTCCACCCCTCAAACGACGTGCCTTTGTCGGCATTTGAATGGCACATAACCGCTCATCGGAGATGTGTTCAAATATGTCAGAATCAGTGTAATTCTCCATCTCCCTTTTTATTAAAAGGACGCTTCACGCACCCCCCGCAGCATCCAGAGCAGCAGTACGATTAACGGCCGCTTGAAGTCTTTGCAAGCCTGTATCGATCTCGAAATGAACCGGCAGTCTTAAGGTGTCGGGTACCAGGGAAGTACACATTTTCGGAACACTCACGGGCAGGGCAATGATGAACGATCAGATGGATTTTGAAATTCATTATCAATTTCGCGGTGAACCCCGACATTTCTGCCATCAGGCTCTCCAGCTATGCGAGAGCGACGCGCTGCACTTCGCGACGCTGCACGCGGGAGTCTGGCAGTTGAATGATACGGTTGCGGCACGCCCTATCAGACTGGCGATTCTGCAGGCTGAAGGCCTTGGTGTTACTCAAGTGCATTGGAAAAAGACTCCTCTGGCAGAGAAAGTCTAAACAAAACCGTTTTACGAGGGTCCCACTTACCAAGCAGCGCTCATCAAACCAGCAACGCGAGGTAAGTATGACCATCGATACCGATCTTGAAAAAGAAGTCCTGATCCGGCTACTCCACGCTCACCCCACCGGCCTCGGCAAAGAGGTCCTCGATAATTATCGAGGGGAAAATGCGGTGGCAGATACCCTGGAGCACCTGCAACAAAAAGGCCTGATTCATGCCCGGAGCGTCGATGCCGCTGCTGGCAAAACGGCCCGGTCGTTAAACTACCCTATCAAGCTCAGCTCAGCAGGTGTGGATGCAGCCAAAGGCTACGAGATGTAGACAACCTTTTCGCTATAAAAAAGCCCGACCTGTAACCAGGTCGGGCTTTTTAATAGGCTGAATATCAGATTGCCGGATACTCACCAGTACCTTCCGGCCATGGCGTCAACAATTCGAAACCGTCGTCAGTGACTGCCACCATGTGTTCCCACTGAGCCGATAGTGACAGGTCCCGGGTCAGCACCGTCCAGCCGTCTGGCAGCACTTTGGTGCCTGGTTTGCCGGCGTTGATCATCGGCTCGATGGTGAAAACCATGCCTTTTTTGAGCCGCATCCCCTTGCCCTGTGCACCGTAGTGCAGGACCTGAGGGTCCTCATGGTAATTGCGTCCGATACCGTGCCCGCAATACTCGCGCACGACACTGAAGCCTTCCCGATGCGCAACCGCCTGGATCGCATGACCGATGTCGCCCAGTGTTGCCCCCGGGCGGACAGCGTGGATACCTGCTCGCGTTGCCTCATACGTCGTGTGCACCAGACGCTTGGCCAACGGGCTGACCTCGCCTACGAAATACATGCGGCTGGTGTCGCCAAACCAGCCATCTTTGATGACGGCCACGTCAATGTTGATGATATCGCCGTCTTTGAGGATATCGGACGCTGACGGTATGCCATGACACACCACTGCGTTCGGAGAAATGCAGGTGGTTTTGGTGAAGCCGTGATAACCGACGTTGGCCGGGATCACTTTCAATTCCTTGACGATGTAATCGTTACAGATGTCGTCCAGCGCTTCAGTGCTGACGCCCGCTTTCACATGCGGTTTGATCATTGCCAGCACATCAGCGGCCAACCGTCCGGCAATCCGCAACTGGACCAGATCCTCTTCGGTCTTGAAGCTGATAGCGCCACTCATCGGGAGGCCACCTGCGCATGTAACTGAGGAGCCGAAATATCGTAGGTTTGCGCGCTGAGTATGGTGCCCCCGGCGTTTTCGGAGCGAATCAACATTTGGCAGATTTCGCTGTAATCCAGCGTGGGATGCAGTTCAGCGAGCATGCCAACGCGCATCCAGTGCTCAGCCTGCGCGTTGATCGAGCGGCTTAGGGCTGCGCTTGCGGCGCGAATATTGGCGTGCATATGTTCAGAAATCTTGACCAGACCCATGGTTCACCTCGGATGGAATATATGAAGCATATACGTTTCATATATTCACAATCAACCGCGGTTGAGCTAGTCGCAGTGAAAAGGACTGGGCAGGCACTCGGAAAGAGAAAGCGTCAGTTGGCCAATGGCCGCCTGATCGACCACCGTCAGGCTGCGCAAGCGCACGATTACTGCGCGTTCAGTTTCACTTAAAGATGCCAATTCCATAGGCGTTCTGCGGCCCGACAACAGGTAAAGCACATCTACCCCGCTACTATCCAGGGCAGTCAGATAGTTGGAGCGAGGCGTCCGTTGACCATTCTCGTATTTACCCTGCGCATTGGCCTCCACGCCGCCAATGGCGGCGAAGTCCTGCTGGGAGAGTCCGAGCGCCTTCCTCTCTTCTTTCAATCTAGAGCCGAGACCATTCATTGGGATGCGTCCGATGCTGAGCGTCATCCATAACCATACTCCCCATTCCTTTGAGCCATGGCGCTATTTCTGGGAATGTACCGACGATGTCACGCTAAGCCTGCTCAAGAGGCGGCGGCAATGATATAACGCCGGTTAACTTTGGCTTTCAAGGTCCGAGACAGCCGGTTTACCAGACCGGGCGCTGTCTCAGGCGTCGTTTGGAGATTCTGTAGTCATGAAGATTCTGCTCGGCTGGTGCCTGATCTCACTGATCGGCACGCTTGTGGCTTTACGCCTGATCCGCAACGGCAAGAACCATTGCCACCCCGATCAGCTGGAAGAAACGCAATGCTGCGACCAAAACCAGCCCGCCATTGCTCCGCACCCTATTCAGCGGCAACAGCCGAATATCGTTCACCACCAGACTGAGCATTTGCGATAGCCATGCAAACCTGAGGCTCGTACGCATTGAATTGGCGCAAAGCGGCTGCCAGGGCAAGGAAATCTTCACGCTGCATTTCATTCATGCCAGCAATTCTGGCGGTGTGATCAGACTGGAAATTTGTTACGCGCTCAAAGGACATGTGGACCGCCTTCTATTCAGATACTGTTTAAACATACAGTATTTGGATAAGGCGCTTAACGCAAGCCTGCTGACGACGAGCGGTCATCTCATGACGGGTTGTCGGCGGCGAAGCATTCCCCAACCCCGAGCCACAAAAAACCGTACCCGCGCCGAGATATGCCGATTATATGGATACAACACCGATACCGGCATGGAAGGCGGCGGATACTGGGGCAGGATGAACTGCAGAACGCCTCTTGACCCACCGAGTGCTGCGCTCGAGCAAGCGAGTCCCAGCCAGGCCGCAAGCTTGTTCAGGCTATGAGTCAACGTCGCGCGGGGCATGCCAGGATCTTCGGCCGCTTGCGTGAAGCTGCTGCGTTCGCAGATGCGCAGGAACATCTTCATGCCCCTGACTTGATCCGTAACTACATCACCCACAAGGTTCGTCGTAATCGCACCACCGGCACAACCTCAGGCACTTGCCAGCGCCTGCAACTGCTTCCAGTCCGCAATTGAGATCTCGATGCCGTTGGCCAGCGACTCTGCCCGTTGCAGATAACGCCGATCTCCCGGCATGCGCTCCTGGCCTACCCCATGCATTTGCCTGACCAGCTCTTCACTGCGTAGCGCGAAGCTCTGGCCGCTGCCTCTGTCCGGGTCGATCACAATCAATAACTGCCCTGTCCAGGGCGTTTGCGCACCGGGATGAGCTGACCAGTCGAACTCGAACGAAAAGTTACCGCCAGTCAGTCCCGCCGCCAGCAGTTCGACCATCATCGATAGGGCAGAGCCTTTGTAGCCACCAAACGGCAGCAACGCACCACCATCGAGAATCGCTTTCGGGTCTTCGGTCGGGTGGCCGGAGCGATCAACGCCCATGCCAGCCGGTAACATGCGCCCTTCTCGCGCTGCGATCTGCACGTCACCATTGGCGATGGCGCTGGTGGCAAGGTCAAACACGATAGGTTGGCCACCGGCACGCGGTGCGGCAAAAGCGATCGGGTTGGTGCCGAACAACGGCTTGCGGGCGCCGTGGGGTACGACGCACGTCATGCTGTTGACCACGCTTAATGCCACCAGACCTTGTTCGGCGAACGGCTCCACATCAGGCCATAACGCCGCAAAATGGTGGGAGCTGCGGATGGCCAAAATCGCGATACCTGCGCTTTTCACCTTTTCAATCAACAATTCCCGGGCCGCCGCCAAGGCGGGTTGCGCAAAGCCATTGGCCGCATCCACACGAATGAACGCCGGACTCACATCTTCAACCACTGGCACGGCCTTGCCGTCGACCCAGCCGCTGGCCAGCGATGAAAGATAACCGGGAATGCGAAAAATGCCGTGACTGTGAGAGCCATCCCGTTGGGCGCTGGCGCAGTTGTGCGACAAGACCTGCGCAACCTTTTCTGAAGTGCCATGACGCAGAAATATCTGGCGCAGCAGCTCAGTCAGCTCGACGAATTCAAGGGTGTGATTCTGAGTGTTGTCGCGGTTTGCAGACATCTGAACGCTCCGATCTGGCTAATGAGGAAACAACCCGGCCCTGAGATTACTGAGCGCCATCAGGCAGGTAAACCACCATCGAGGTCCTGAGCGAGACGCTTTTGAAAGAAGTGGCGCCGATGGCCTGGCGGGTAATCGTTCACTTGGCCGAACTCGCTGAAGCCCAGGCTTCGATAGAACTCAGGGGCCTGAAAGTCAAAGGTGTCGAGCCAGATCCCCACGCAGTTTTTCTCATTGGCCAGGGTTTCCGCCATGGCCATCAACCGCGAACCCAACCCTTGCCCACGAGCCTGCTCCGGCACGGCCAGCAGCTCGATGAACATCCAGCGGTAGAGCAAACTGCCATAAAGGCCGCCGAGGACCTCGTCACTATGTTCATCGCGAATCAGCAGGGCGAATTTCTCTGCGCCAGCATCACCCGCCCGGGAGACGTTGAAAGCACGCAAAGGAGTGAGAATACCCAGATAATCCTCATCTGTCGGGTTAGCTGTTGTTTCAATGCGCACGCTCATCCATAACCTCGCGAAACGTTTATAAGGACGCCAGTTTAATACTGAATGGCAATCCCAAACTCACTACGGAGGAGCGTTAACGCGAATGGACCGCTATTACAGAAAAATATCTGCCTGTATTGATATTCATTAGCCATACCTGTTCTCCCCGCCTGACGTGCGCAGTAGAATGTTCCTACAACCGGAGAGCCAATGAGCGACCCTATCCTCAGCGAAGCAGAACACGACGCCGTCACCGATGCCGCAGCACATTGGTGCATGCGCCTGCACGCCAGTGACTGCACGACTGAAGAACGCAAGGCGTTCGAACGGTGGCACAACGGACATCCCCTGCACGCTTTCGAATTCGAGGCGATGCTGGAAATCTGGGATACTGCGGAACAGATCGTTCCGGTGAACCCGGCGCCGGCGCATCACGCTGCCACCCCAGATGCCACCATCGAATACACACCGCCTTCCAGTCGTTGGCGCAGCTATGCCGCTGCGGCGGCAGTTGCGCTTCTGGCGTTCCCGATTGCGGGTTATGTGGGCTGGAACCAAGGCTGGATACCCAACAGTTATGACACTTACGAGGCCGGGGACGCCACACGCTTGGTGACCATGGCCGATGGCAGCCGCGTGGAACTCAACCTGGGTACCGCGCTGAGCTTCGCCAATTACAAAGACCGACGCAGCGTTGTTCTGAATAAAGGTGAGGCGTTCTTCGAGGTCAGCCATGACAGTCAGCATCCCTTTGTGGTGGATGCAGGCAAAGGCCAGATCAAAGTGACCGGCACCAAGTTCAACGTCTGGATGTATCAGGATCAGGTCAAAGTGATGCTGGTGGAAGGTTCTGTGAAAGTGGTCAGCGACACCGCTACGCCCAGCCGCGGCTATCGGCTGGAACCCGGCATGCAGGCCAGTTACAAGACCGGTGACGTCGAACCACAGGTCAGCGAAACCTACTCCAATGACAGCAGCCTGACCTGGCGCAACGGCAAGCTTGTGATCAATGATCTGCCGCTGACTCAGGCGTTACCGCTGATCAACCGCTACCTGCCGCAGCCGATACTGTTAGCCGATAAAGCCACCGGCGCGATGCGTCTGGGCGGCAGCTACAACACCCGGGACATGGCTGGTCTGCTTGCCTCACTACCCAAAGTGCTGCCAGTGACCGTGACCCGAAATCAGGACGGCAACCCGGTTATCAACAGACGCCCGGGTAGTGCGCCGAAGGGGTAAAAATCCTCGAGAATGATGTATAAGCTGCCGAAGGCTGAAAATCGCCACCTGCCTAACATCGCCTTCGCAACCTTCGTAACCTCGGTCAGCTCCTAGAGGATCGCGGTGTGCTTGAAGTCGTGTATTGCCTGTTGGAGCTGCCGAAGGCTGCGAATGGCGTCGTGTCCAATAAACCGCTTTCGTCGCCGCCGTCACCTCCGACAACTCCTGCAAGACCTGGGCATGTCCGGACCGGTAGATACCATAACGTGCTACTCCTGCCCCTCCCGGATCGTCTGTACCCTGTACGCCGGATCAGCCTCAATCTGTTGCTGGGTAAAAGGCAGTACCGCCCATTGCTTGGCAGAGAACGCCTGAGTCTGGTCACGGCGATAAGGCGAGCCGGGCTCCGAAGATTCCGAAGGGGCCAACAACCCCAGGGCCTGTGGACCTTGCGGTTCGAAACTCACCACTTGCAGATAGCTCGTGCCGCTCACCACTTCACGTTTGCCATCGCCCCGGGGTACCACTTGCATGGCGTTATACACGCCCAATGAGCCCGGTCCGCCATGGATGGGCGTCTGCTGGGCACCGGTGCTCGACACCTGGATATCCCCCCAGTGGGCTGATTCAGCAAGCCCGGCATTGTTCAGCTGTTCCGCCGAGACCAGCAACGCCGAGTGCAAAGCCCTGGCCACCTCAGGTTGGCGCACATTCAGCCCTCGCGGCGTATGAATGGGGTTGGCAGGGTCGAACTCTACGCGCCACGCGCCCGGGACTTTCTGCAATGCAGTGGCGATATTCTGAAAATGCACAAAGCCCAGGCCAGCATCCAGGTTGGCGGTCCTGTCCCACTGGCTCATGCTGTGGCAGACGCTTTTGATCGTCGCGGCATCGTCCCCCGAATACCCGGCGCAGTACTGCAACAGGTCATCCAGCAGGCCGCCGGCTTCAGCCAGATACACCCGGTTATCCATGACCATGGCTTGCAGGTCGGCAACTCCCGTTTTGCCCGACCGTTGCAGGCTACCAATTCGGTCCAGGGCAAACCGCGCCCGCGGACTGAGAGATAGCCCCTCACGGCTGATCAACGGCGAGAACCCGGTCAATGGTTGCGAAGGGTTGGTCATCCATGCGGAGTCATTGGAGTTCTGTATATAGTCGGTACGCGCCAGACTGGGCAAGGCAGACGCCGGGTAAATGCCCGCTTGCGCTGCTGACGTGTCAGTGTCCCACGCGCACGCCATGCGCGATCCATCGAGTACGATCAGCTCCTGTCCCGCCGCCGGATCGCTGCACTGCGCAAGTTTGGCAGTGCTGACATTCGGCACCACCGAATAATTCATATACAGAGCCTGCCCTTTGTCATCCACCGCAAGGGTGTTGACCCAAGGGATGCCCTGAACTTTCTGCAAAGCGCTTTTCAACGCAGACAGGCTCTCGGCGCGGTTCATGGAGTACCACTGCTGCCAGACCCGGTCGTTACTCAGATTCGCGTCACGCAAGCTGTAGGCGTATTCGCGACTCCAGTCCAGCTTGCCCGGCCACTGCACCACCGGGCCGAACACCGAGCTATAAACGTCGCGAGATTGCGTCTGCAATTGACCATCTTTGCCAGTAGTGGTGACCGATACTGTGGTTTTCTCAAGAGGTCGCGAGCGGCCATCAAGCAGGTAACGGGTCGGGTCCCTAGGGTCGAGCTGCAAGCGAAACAACGTGAAATGCTTCGAGGTATCGACGGTGTGGGTCCAGGCCAGGTGCTGACTGAAACCGATGTTGACCATCGGCAATCCGGGCAGCGCGGCCCCCATGACGTCGAGCTTGCCGGGGATAGTCAGGTGCATTTGATAAAAGCGCATGCCGCCCACCCATGGAAAGTGCGGGTTGGCGAGCAGCATCCCCCGACCGTTGACTGATTGATCACGACCGATGGCCACGGCATTGCTGCCGCGCTCCAGAGCGAAGCTTTCCATGCGCGCCGCCGCCATCTCGAAAGATGGCGCCTGCGAGTGATCAACAGACGAGCTCTGCATAGGCGGCCTGGCACCCGCCAGCGCTTCGGCAAACTGGCCGACGCCGCCTTCGGCCAGCAAGCGACGCGTCAACTTGATCAAATCGTCGGTGGTAATCGGCCTCAGCCACGGGGCTTGCAGGCATTGCGCTGTGCCTGGCGCCTCACGGGACTCCGTCAATGACCGGTTGAAGCCTGCCACATAGCCCTCGACCAACTGACGAACCTGTGGCGTCTGTGCCTGCCAGAATTCAGCGACAGCTTCCGGCGTGTTCAACCAACTGAAAAACAGGTCGCTGGTCAGGTTGCTGCGCTGCTCGATGGTCTTCTGCTCTGCCCCGAAATAACGTGAGCGCTGACCATTAACGGTGACGATTTCATTGGCCAGCAGGCAAAGATTATCCTGGGCATACGCAAAGCCGATGCCATAACCCAGCCCCCGCTCGTCCTGGGCGCGAATGTGCGGTACGCCAAAGGTGGTCCGCCGTATCTCAGCACTGGCCGGCTGTGACGGCGTTTGCGCATGGGCGACAACACTAAGGCCACCTAACAGCCCCGCAAAACAAAACTCCGGCACGCGCTTGAACTTGATCACTCTGACTCCTGATGGCTTGCCTGAATGGCTGTGAGGGTTTTCGCTCACCATAAGACGAAGGCCACGTCGGAAATTTAGCGATGCAGTCGCGATCCAGCCCCATCGAAAATTCTATGTTTGCTCGCATGCGGATGTGACGACGTGGGACCGGCTTTAGCCGGGAAGGCGGCATTTCAGGCAATACCTATCGGGTGGATGTACTGGCCTCTTCCCGGCTGAAGCCGGTCCCACGTCGTCACGCCAATATTGAGATCAGTCCTGTGTGAGCGAGGCTTGCCGGCGATATAGGCGACCCGGTCCGCCAGCCATACCGTGTTATCGCTGATGGCGAGCAAGCGAGCTCCTTGCCGACCACCGAACCTGTGGGAGCGGTGCTTGCCCGCGATGCAGGCGACCCGGTTTAACGTCCATCGCGAGCAAGCTCGGCTCCTACAGATGATCACCGAGCCTGTTGGAGCGAGGCTTGCCCGCGATAGAGGCGACCCGGTCCGCCAGCCATACCGTGTTATCGCTGATGGCGAGCAAGCGAGCTCCGACTGGGATGGATTCCGGTCTTGGGGTTCGGATTCCAGGGCCCCTAGACAATGCCCGATGGAAATTTTTTCGTTTAACGTTGAGGATTTCCGGCGCTCATACGTCTTAATAAGTGAGGCAAGTATTTTCAAGAGGCCTGAAAAGGAAGTTGCGCATGTTCAATCGCCAAGCCACCACTACTCGAACGATGCTGCGCCAGTCAGCCATTGCAGCTCAGGCGCAGTCTCCCGCGGCAGATACGGAGCGCCAGGGCAATGAGCCGATCCGGAAACTGCTGAAGAGTTTCGGCCTGAGGACCAGCCTGGTTCGCCTGAAAGTTCTGGATGCGCTGGTCACTGCCAGCCACGAGGGGCAACCTCTGGGTGTGCGCGGCGTACACAGCCATTTGCTCAAGCTGGACACCCCGCTATCTTTTCTCAGCGTGCGCGAAGTGCTGAAACGCCTGTGTGATGAGGGTGTAATTGCGTTGAATGCGGACAAGAGCTACAGCCTGCACCCACAGGCCATGCAAAAGCTGAACGAGCCGGACGAATCAGCAAATTGATCGCCCGGCGCCGCTCACGGGACGTCAGAGTCGCAAGCCTTTAGCGCTTGACCTTGCGTCGCATGATGCCGTTGATGATCACCACCAGAACGGCCACGGCAATGGCAATATATTGAAAAGTCTTCTCGGTGATCACGCCGCTGTTCTGCAAGTGCGACAGACCCAGCATGATCGCTAACACCGCCAAGGCAATCAGGAGCGAGTAGATCAAACGTTGTTTATTGGTCATTAAGGTTTTCCTGAATTCTTCGTCGACAGCATTCATTGCTCACAAATGCGCGCCTATCTTACGCTGATGCGCGGCAACTGACAGCCGCACGCGAATAGCGACTGGCCATACCCCTCTCTTTTTTGCCGCGCTAATTGTCCTGCGAGCACATCCAGACAACGCCCGCTAAAGCCCTCATGGTTTAATGTCAGCCTTTAAACGTCGCTGATGCGATGCTTTGCGCTTAACAAGGAGTCAGTCATGCCCGGTGAAGGCAGCCTGTTACAGGCCGCAGTCGTATTTTTGTTCGCCGCCGTTTTGGCCGTGCCATTGGCCAAGCGCCTGCAGCTGGGCGCGGTGATCGGTTATCTGATTGCCGGGGTCCTGATCGGTCCCTCGGTACTGGGGCTGATCGGCAACCCGGAAAGCGTCAGCCACATTTCCGAGCTTGGCGTGGTTTTGCTTCTTTTTATTATCGGCCTTGAGCTCTCACCTAAACGTTTATGGGTGATGCGCAAGGCAGTGTTCGGGGTCGGGATGGCTCAGGTGCTGCTGACCGGGCTGGTGATCGGTACTGTCGCCCTACTGATCTTTGGCCAATCCCTCAACACTGCGGTAGTGCTGGGCCTGGGTCTGGCGCTCTCTTCCACAGCGTTTGGCCTGCAAAGCCTGGCTGAGCGCAAGGAACTGAACAGCCCCCACGGGCGACTGGCTTTCGCGATTCTCTTGTTCCAGGATATTGCTGCGATTCCCTTGATCGCGATGGTGCCGTTGCTGGCGGGTGCCGATCACAATCTCAGCGCCAGCGACGGTTTGACCCATGGCCTGGAAGTGCTCGGCGTCATCGCGATTGTCGTGGTCGGTGGACGTTATCTGTTGCGCCCGGTATTTCGCATCGTTGCCAAGACAAAAATCCAGGAAGTGTCCACCGCGACGGCGTTGCTGGTGGTGATTGGCACGGCCTGGCTGATGGATCTTGTGGGCGTGTCCATGGCCCTCGGCGCCTTCCTCGCTGGCTTGCTGCTGGCCGACTCCGAATACCGTCACGAACTCGAATCCCAGATCGAGCCTTTCAAGGGCCTGCTGCTGGGCCTTTTTTTCATGAGCGTCGGCATGGGTGCCAATCTCGGTCTGCTCCTGAGTGAGCCGCTGGTCGTCCTGGCACTGACGCTGCTGCTGATTTTTATCAAGTTGCCGTTGTTGTTCATTGTCGGCCGACTGGCGGGTGGGCTGGGCAAGGAAAGTGCCCTGCGCCTGGGCATCGTGCTGGCGGCGGGCGGTGAGTTCGCCTTCGTAGTGTTCAAGATCGGCAGCCAGCAAGGGCTGTTCGATGCCCGGCTCTACGACACGCTGGTGCTGACCATCACGCTGTCCATGGCATTGACGCCGCTGTTGCTGCTGGCAATTGCCCACGTGTTCAAGCCCAAACCCGTGAACGTTGAAATACCGGACGAATATCGCGACATCAACACGGACGCGCCGCGGGTGGTCATTGCCGGTATGGGTCGCATGGGGCAGATCGTGGCGCGGATTCTGCGGGCACAAAACATTCCGTTTGTTGCCTTGGATACCGCCGTGGAGTCCATCGAATTTTCCCGCAGCTTCGGCAATGTACCGGTGTTTTACGGTGATCCACTGCGCCCGGAAATCCTGCGTGCCGCCAAGGTCGAGCAGGCTGAATTTTTCATCATTGCCACCGATGACCCGGACATCAACATCAAAACCGCCGAGCTGGTGCGCAAGCTCTACCCGAACATGAAAATCATCGCCCGCGCCCGTAACCGACAACACGTCCACCGCCTGATCGACGTCGGTGCGCAGGCGGTGCGTGAGACGTTCTATTCAAGCCTGGAAATGAGCCGCAAGACCCTGATTGGGCTGGGCTTGAGCCAGACTCAGGCAGATGCCCGCATAGAACGCTTCAAACGCCACGACGAACAGGTGCTGGCGGCCCAGCATCTGGTCTATGACGACGCGGCCAAAGTCCTGCAGACGGCGCGGGAAGCGAGGAAAGAGCTGGCGCAACTGTTCGAAGCTGACCGGATCGAGGAGGAAGCGGTCAAGGATTGAGGTGGAATGCGCTCCGATGCGGGAGCATTCGATGCGGGTCCTGCAAAGGAATGCAGTCCTGTGGGAGCAAGCTTGCTTGCGAAAGCGGCGGTTCAGCTTTAGAGATGTGGTGCCTACCCCTGCCTCTTCCCGAGCAAGCTCGCTCCCACTGAGCACCGCTGCCCTACAGAAACCGCCTTCCGGCAGACGCGCACCAAACCTCACGCATATGGCCCATCCCAATACCGGCCGTGCATCCCGAGTTTTTTCTTGAGACGGGTCGGCAAGCGGTGCTCTTGCTTACTGAGCTTGTAAGCCAGCAGTTTCGCTGCGTTGCGGATAAATGACAGGGGCCAGAGCAGCATGCGGCGGCGGCCGAGGAATTCCAGCTCGGACTTCACGTAACGCATGCCCTCCCCGGCAATCCCGCCGAACGTTGCATAAATCCAGGCCTCCCGAGACTGAAAAACACCAATATCGAAGTAGCGGCGAAATTCTTCGGCGATGGTGTAATTGTGCGAATGGCGGCAGATAGCCGAACCTTCGTAAGCCACTTTCCAGCCGTCCAGAAGCATTTTGGCCGTGACGTACATGTCCTCAGACAAAATCACATGAGGCGGGAAGCCTCCCACAGCCAGCAACGCTTCGCGGCGATAGGCCGCAAAGGAATTGGACATGAAAGGCGTCTTGATGCCCAAGGCTGGGGCATCTTCAAGGGTTTTGATCTGCGAGACCGGCGGGTAATTGAACAGCCGTGCATGCTGAGCAAGCAGGCTGGCGTTCTTGTGCGGTAATTGGCGCCCGCACACTGCACCGATCTGCGGGTCTGCGAACGGCAGCAGAATATTGGCAATGGCCTGGATGTCCTCGACATAAGCGTCCTGTGTCATGAAGACATAGACGTCATAGTCAGGGTTGAAGTCCACCATCATTTGCCGGGTGCCGCCGTGGTTGAAATCCTTGCTGTCGATACGCGTCACGTTCTCGCAGCGGGAGCGGGCAAGCTCCAGTGTGCCGTCGGTTGAACTGGAATCAACGATCAGCGTGTCAAAGGCTGCGGTCTGGGTCGCCAGGGAATCCAGCAACCGCTTTAAATCCTTGCACCCGTTGTAGGTCGGGATAACACAGGCCACTCTCAAGTCCGCCATAACAAAACTCCAGGGCCAAAACCGGATGCCCAATCTGTCAGCGCGTTTGAGGGTAGCCTATGCCTGCGCTTACTACCATGTGAGGGTCAGCCCAGCACCTCACTCAAAGGAATGAAATTCACCCACCCACCTTCCGCTACCGTGCTGTCCTCCCGAACCTCGATCAACCCATCAGCCCAGGCAGCACTGCGCAACACCCCGGAGCTCTGGTTCTTGTAAAACACCGCCCGCCCCTGCTCCAGACGCCCGCGCAAATACTCGCGGCGGCTCCCCGGTCTGGTCCAGGCAAAGCCCGCCGGGACCGGGAACTGCAGCGGTGTAACATCGCTCACGCCTTGGCGGCGGAGCAGATAAGGCCTAGCCAACAACGCAAAGGTCACCAGCGTCGAGGCCGGGTTACCCGGCAGCCCGATCACTGGAACGCCTCGAAAATGGCCAAACGTCAGCGGTTTGCCGGGCTTGATCGCCAGCTTCCACAGCGCCAGTTCACCCTCTTCGCGCAGCGCATGCCCGAGAAAATCGGCTTCCCCCACGGAAACACCGCCGGTGGACAGAATCAGGTCCACATCGTTGAGCGACCCCAGCGCAGTACGGGTTTTCTCCAGGTCGTCGGGCAGAATTCCGGCATCTACGACCGCGCATTCCAGGCGTTTGAGCCAGCTGCACAGCAGCACTCGATTGCTGTTGTAGATTTGCCCTGGGCCCAGAGGCTGGCCAGGCTCGATGAGTTCATCGCCCGTGGACAGCACGGCAACCCGCACTCGCCTGACCACTTCAAGAGAAGCCAGCCCAAGCGACGCAGCCAAGCCCAGTTCGATGGGACCTAGACGGGTGCCCGCAGCCAGCACCTTGTCACCGATCCGGGTTTCCTGGCCTTGGGGACGAATATTCTGGCCGGGCTCCAGGGCTTCGACGAAACCTACTCGTTCGTCAGCAAATACCCGGGCGTTTTCCTGCATCTCAACGCAGTCGGCGCCTTCCGGTACCGGGGCACCGGTGAAGATGCGCGCACAAGTGCCCGGCGCCAGTGGCTCTGGAGCCTGACCGGCAAAAACCCGCTGGCTGACGCGGAGCGGTTCACCGGTCCAGTCAGCCAGACGCAACGCATAACCGTCCATAGCGCTGTTGGGCCAGGGAGGCAGATCAAGGGTCGCGACCATATCCTGCGCCAGTACCCGCCCTTGAGCGTCGGCAAGCTGCACGCTCTCACACTCGTTGATGGGCGCAGCCTCGGCCATTTCCAGCAAACGTGCCAGCGCCTCTTCGACGGGCATCAAGGGCTTGTGCATGGGCGTTTTATCCACGGGTCGCGCAGGGCTCGGCCTGCTTGAGATGAGGTACGAAATTGCACGGACGGAAGCGCGAATCCAGTTGTTGAGCCAGGATGCCATCCCAGCCAGTGCGCACCGCATTGGTAGAACCCGGCAGACAGCAAACCAGGGTGCCATTGGCTAACCCGGCAAGCGCTCGGGACTGAATGGTTGAAGTGCCGATATCCGGTACTGAAATCTGCCGGAATAATTCACCGAAACCATCGACCTGCTTGTCCAGCAGGCAGGCGACGGCTTCGGGTGTGCTGTCGCGCCCAGTGAAACCAGTGCCGCCGGTGATCAGCACCACTTGCACTTCATCATCGGCAATCCAGCCAGCGACCTTCGCGCGGATTTTATACAGGTCATCCTTAAGCAGAACGCGCTCGATCAGGCTGTGGCCAGCCTCGGTCAGGCGGTCAACAAACATCTGGCCAGAAGTATCGGTTTCCCGCGTGCGGGTATCGCTGACGGTCAGAACAGCAATATTCAAGGGTACAAAGGGGGTGTCAGCCTTGGCTTTCATTGGCTCAATCCAGTTGTAGGGGAATCAGGCCGGTGTTATATCACAGCACTCCTTTTTCCTGCTTTGGTTGAGTCTCACATGCCTGCTTCTAGCCCCTTTGCTCCGTGCTCGATCCTGCTGCTGGCCGGTGGTCAGGGGCAACGTATGGGTGGCCGGGACAAGGGCCTGATCGACTGGCGAGGAGAACCGCTGATTCAGCATCTGCATCGTTTGACCCGGCCACTGACCGACGACCTGATCATCTCCTGCAATCGCAATCTGGAGCAGTACGCCGTTTTTGCGGACCAGTTGGTTCAGGACGGCAATGACGACTTTCACGGCCCCTTTGCCGGGATTCGTGCCGCGCTACCGTTGGCACGACATCCCTACTTGGTGGTTCTGCCCTGTGATGTACCATTGATCGATCTTTCACTGCTCGATGAGCTGCGCACAACCTCCCGACAATACCCTCGGCAACCCGTCATGGTCCGCAGCGGCGAACACTGGCAACCGTTGTTGTGCGTAATCCCGACCTGCCACGCAGCCGCGTTCGAGGCGGCGTGGCAGAACGGTGAGCGTAGCCCGCGAAGGATTATGCAACAACTCGGCGCGGTCGCCGTAAACTGCGCTGCTGACGATCCTCGCCTGGCCAATCTCAACACCCCGCAATTACTGACCCAGATCACCGGCTGAACGCTTGCCGGTCATAACGACTACCCTTTCATGGAACTTGCACACAGCCTGTACGTCTGAACGTCAGTTAACCAAGAATCCATCTGGAGACACAGTAATGAAACAACGGACCCTTCCCGCTGCATTTTTGCTCGCACTGGGCCTCGCCTCCCTCGCTGGCTGCGCTTCGCCAACTGTGATCACCCTGACCGATGGCCGGGAAATCCAGGCCGTAGACACGCCTAAATATGACGAAGATTCAGGTTTCTACGAGTTTGAGCAACTCGACGGCAAGCAAACTCGTGTCAATAAAGATCAGGTACGTACCGTCAAGGATCTCTGATCTTCCATGACGCAGTAGACGTAGACGTAAAAAAACCCGCTGATGGCGGGTTTTTTTTGGCTGTTTTATAACTGGAGCTACCAGTCGAGCTTGATCTCGCTGTCAAACTGCCGGGATTCTCCGGTCACAGGATCAATGAAACGCAAGCTCTGGGCCAGTAACTTCAGCGGATTGGCATAGTCATCCACTGCGTCCTTGATCACTTCGGGATAGAAAGGATCATTGCAGATGGCAGCGCCTAATGCGGCCATGTGGACACGCAACTGATGTTTTTTGCCTGTCACCGGGCTCAACCCGTAGCGCCACAGATCACCGTTACGCTCGCACACTTCAATCGCCGTTTCGGTATTGCTCATCCCCTCGCCTTCTTGCATGCGGAAAAATGGCTCGCCGTCCACCAGCCGGCTTTTGTGTACACGGGGGAAACTCACGCCCGGCAAAGCAGCAGCAATGGCTTCATAACGCTTGTCGATTTTTCGGGTCGGAAACAAGGACTGGTAAGCAGAACGCGTCTGTCGATTGGCCGAAAAAAGCACCAGACCGGCAGTGTGGCGATCAATGCGATGCAATGGCACAAGATCGGGGTTGTCCAGACGGCGAATCAAACGCCTGAGCAGCGTCTGCTCGACGTACTCACCGGCGGGCGTCACCGGCAGGAAGTGCGGCTTATCCGCGACCACCAGATGCTCGTCGGCATACAGAATGGATTCCAGTACTGGGATCGGCGTTTCGTTGGGCACTTCTCTGAAGTAGTGGATCCGCAGCCCTTCCTTGTAAGCCAGACTCGCATCGATAGGCGACCCAGCGCCATCGAGCACTCGCCCCCGCGAGATGCGATCCAACCATTGCTCGCGGCTGACTGCGCTGAAATGCGTGCATAGACAGTCCAGCACTGTCGCCCAGCTTCCGGGAGGCAAATACAAGGTGCTGGCCTGAAGGCTGGCGGCGGAGAAAACAGACTCGGACATGCGCGAACTCTTGGGTGACGAGCGCGGCATTATCACCCAGGAATTCCTCAGAGACTAATCAGCTGACTGCCCTAAATGACGCCACAAGCCATACGGTCACCGCCGCCGCCCAAAGGCTTGGGCATGTCCGAATGATTGTCGCCACCGGCGTGCACCATCAAGGCATGACCTTTGACGTCTTTGAGTGTCTTCAAACGCGGGGCCAGCACTGGGTAAGTCGCCATACCATCAGCCGTAACGTAGATCGCTGGGAGATCACCCAGATGACCCTCCGCGTACGGGCCTAAATGCTTGCCGTTTTTCTTCGGATCCCAGTGACCACCGGCTGCCTGAGCTGCAACCTTCACACCGTCTTTGGTGGCGGTTTCACAACTGGCGTTCTCGTGAACATGAAAGCCATGAACACCGGCAGGCAAAGATTTCAGACTCGGAGTAAACAATAGGCCATAGGCGGTTTCGGTAATGATTACTTCGCCAATCGGCTGAGGGGCTTCGGTCGTGCTTACAAGGTTGATAGGCACCGAAAGCGTGTCGGCAACAGCGCTGTTAAGGGAGAAAGCACCGATCAGACCAATCCAGAGATAAGATTTCATCATTCGTCCATTTGCTGAGAAATTTGCAAGACAGGCCAGATACGACCTGTCAGATGAAGGTTCGTACCTCATGTTCTACTCCTCAAGGCGGACAAAGTTCCTTCGAATAGTGCTTCCGTGTTTTGCAGATGTTATGAGCGGCGCAGTATCTGTGGGACCGGCTTTAGCCGGGAAGGCATTATTTCAGAAGACGCATTGCTGCGGTCATACCAGCCAATTCCCGGCAAAAGCCGGTCCCAGTGGTTGCATACTTCATCTCAACACCTGAGAAACGCCACCACCTGATCCTGATCAAACGGCCAATCCAGCTCCGCCCCGGTATCAGTGCGGCGCAGCACCGGGATCCGCAGGCCATATTCCTCGACCATCCCTTCGCTTTCGCCGATGTCCACAAGCTCAACCAGCAATCCATGCGCGACCAATGGCAATAATTCAGCTTCGGCAATCTCACACAGATGGCAACCCAAGGTGCCGAACAACTGGCATTCAGGCGACATAACAATAACCTCGGAAGTAAGAACAGCCTTCAGTTTAGGCGCGGCCGAACCGCGTCGTCGATTGGGATTCAATCCATTGTTTGGGGCAAGACGCGCCATTCCGGTTGCTTGAAGGCCTTGTCCGCTCCGGATATTTTCACGGAAATGCGGTCCAGAATCGATTCCGCCGTGTACTTGGTAGTAGTGGTACTGATCGCAATGAACAGCAGCCCGGCCACCACCGCCGCAGACGGAATCCTGCCTGGACGTATATTTTCCAGACCGAAAAGAAACACGCATGCCCCGAGTGACCCCAGCAAAGCACCGGCGATGGCCTCAGGCAAGGGATGAATGTAAGGCGCGACGCAATAGACACTGAATGCCCACCCCACCGCCAAACCCAGCAATGCGGCGGGCCAGCGCAGGGCTGAATGCAATTGTCGTGCAAGCAGGCTCAGCCCTACGGTCAACACCAGGCAGGTGTTCATGGCATGCCCACTGAGCACGTAAATCCCCAGGCTTTCCAAGGCAACGCCCCAGCCTTTGAACAGGATTTTGCTGGCGACCACTAGCGAATAGACCACGAACAAAGTAGCTATCCACAGCAGCGCCGAACGACGCGAACGCGTCATCCACAACCAGCCGGTAATCACCAGCGCCGCCGGTAGCATCACGGTAATTCCGCCGTAAGGCGTCAGCGTCATGGCAAGTTGAAGATCCAAGCGTTCTCCCATCAGCGACTTCATTGGCGAGCCTCAGTGCGCTCGCTCCATGCTCGTTGATTTTTTATGAAAATATCGCCGGGCAAATGCGGTTGCCCGGTCAAGTACAGGCTTTTCAAAACAGCGATAACCCACCCAGCCGTAGCACAGCACGGCGGCCATCATCAGCACGGTGAAGAAAATATTGTCCAGCAAAGTGTCATGACTGGCACCGAACCACTGCCAGACTCGGCCGATGACACCCAAAACCAGGAGATGTGAAAGATATAAGGTGTAGGACATGTCACCGGTAAGCACCAGCGCTTTGGCCATCGCCACATGTTTACGACGCTCCAGCAAAGCCAGGGCAAACACTATCACTCCGAACACCGCGCCTACTGCCAGCATTCGCGCAAGCCCATGGCCTTCGAACAGTCGCGCCATGGCGATCAGCGGGATCCCGCCCAACAATGCTACCGCCAGCAGCCCCCACACGACCGAAGTGGGAATCCGCGCACTGTGACGGGAATAGAACAGCAGGGCCAGCGCCACGCCAGCGATAAACTCCAACGCATAGGGATGGAGGATGATTTGCAAAGCTGGAGGATAGACCTGCCAATCCTGAAATGCATTGAATAGCAGCAGAATTATTGCCCACCCCATCAGCATCCAGGGCAAAAGCTGCTCTTTGAAAAACAGCAGGCCGCTGAAGACCAGATAGAACCATAGCTCGAACACCAAAGACCAGGCCACCATGACCAGTAGCACCTGGTCGCTGGGCAACAGTAAAAAAGACATCCAGAGGTTCGAGGACCCGTGCGAGCTATTGACCATCCCCGGCTGAACCAGAAACACGCCCAGAGTAATAAAAAAATACAACCAATAGGTGGGATAAATTCGCGAGACGCGGTTGAACACAAACCGCTTCGCCTCGGTAACACTCTGGAAACGCCCACGGCTGACAATCACCATCACAAAGCCACTGATGATGAAAAACAGATCAACCCCCAACTGGAAGAAATCCAGCCAGGACGGCAGCAGCAGATCGCCCGCGGAAAACTTCAGTTCAACCGACGTCATATGAAACAGCACGACGCCCAGTACTGCCACACCCCTTAGCCCTTGAAGGGAATACAGCCGCTCCATGTCAATCTCCATCCCATGACTGAACGCTATCAGACGATAGCGACAGCACTGCCATGAATAGCCAGGGCACATTAGAGCAGCCTGGATTTTGCCTACAGCATAGCCAAGTCGCCGGCTGAGGAAAGCTCATGTTCAGCTTTGAATGTCAGCCAGGAGAATTCAGGGTGAGCGATGACTCCCGGCGCGACAGCGCCGGCAAAATCATGGAAACTCCAGACGTCACCCGGCAGGCAGGCTCCTGATCGGCGCATCGCGCACAGCAGTGCACCAACAGACCGCAGAGCGCTCTACCTGCTGTCGGGGATTGAGAAGGTGCAATCCAAATGAACCTTCGGCAATCCATCAGACTCGAAAGCCACATACGCACATAATGGAGAGAAACATGGCCCGCCAAACAGCACAGAATGCCCAGGAAATATTGATGGCTGACTTCCAGGTCCTGGTTGCCGACACGGAGAAACTGCTGGCTCATACAGCATCTCTGGCAGGTGAACAGGCCGACGAATTGCGCGGCCAGATTAACGAAAGCCTTTTGCGCGCACGGGAAACCCTGAAGCTCACCGAAGAATCCCTTCGTGAACGTGGCAAGCTTGCAGTGGTTGCTACTGAAGATTATGTCCAAACCAATCCATGGCAGTCGGTTGGCATCGCCGCAGGCGTTGGCTTTCTGATTGGCTTGCTGGCTACAAGGCGCTAAAGACTATGGCTCTGGGAACGGAATCCGGTCCAGCTACGGACCAGACCTCATCACCGCGTCGTCTAGGCGCCGCGTTTCTTGGCTTGCTGCATAGCCATGTCGAGTTATTCGGCATTGAGCTGCAAGAACAGAAAGCCCGCACCTTGAGCCTGCTGTTGTTCGCGGGCCTGGCGCTGGTATTCGCCTTGCTCTTGTTGACCGGCTTGTCGGCATTGCTACTGATCGTTCTGTGGGACAGCTATCGCCTTGCCGGAATAATCGGCTTGTGCGTGTTCTATACGCTGGCTGCGCTGTTTTGCGCCATGCGATTAAAAGCCGCCATATTCGACGAATCGTCGCCTTTCAACGCGACCCTCGAAGAGTTGGCCAACGACCGTGAGCGATTGATGCCATGAGCCTGCCTGAATCCCACCAGAAGCACTCGCGCCGTGAGTTGCGCAAAGCGTTGATCCGTCTGCGAATGGAAATGCATCGCCAGGAAATCCGTCAGGAATCAGCGAATATGATGCAACCTCTGCGCCGCGTACGCGGCATGACTCAGGATTGGCAAGGAACTTTGGGCATCAAGCACGCCCCGCTCTGGGGTATGGGTGCCGTCACTCTACTGGGTTTCCTCAGTGGCAAAGGTGCCAAAGGTGCCCGTGCTGGCGGCTTCACCCGGATGGTGAAACTTGGGGTCAGCCTCTTGCCTATCATCAGGCTGGCGTTACAGGGCCCTGCCAAGAAACGCTGATGGCCTTTGGCTGCATTCTTGCAAGCCGCATCCCTACTGTAACAACGCGCCGACTGCTTCAGGTTTTCCTGTAGCAGTCGATATGCGTGTGCACGACGTTTGTGTTTGGGCATTTTTCTTACTGACGATTTTCTCTGAGGAGGCCATGTGATCGATGGGCAACCACTTGCCTGCTTTCAGCCATTCATCGATACCGCTACGGGCCGTATTGCGGGTGTTGAAGCACTGGGCCGCCTGCGTCAGGACAACGGACGTCTGCAATCGGTAGGCCCGTTGTTCGCCGACCCGAAAATGCCTGCCGCTGCGCTGCGCCGCCTGGACCGCAGTATTCGAGATGATGCTTTGAGCCGTTTGCACGAGGCCCCTGACGACTGGTTTCTAAGCCTGAACATTTCGCCGCGCTGGATCACTCGGCTACGACCGGGTCAGCCATTGCCCAGCCTCAAACAACTGCAGAAAAACGGTGTAGACCCCACCCGTATTGTTTTCGAGATTACCGAATTGGGCGGCAACAGCGAGCGCCTGGCCGAAGTAGTCGAACGCTATCGCGATGCGGGTGCGCGAATCGCCATCGATGACTTTGGTGCCGGATACTCGCAGCTGGATCGGGTTCTGGCGCTGCAGCCTGACATCCTGAAGCTGGACATGCGCTTGTTCCAGGCTGCTGCAAAAGGCGGCCCGAGCAGCGACATTGTCAGAGCCTTGGCGCAAATGGCGGAAAAAACCGGCTGCTGGATCATTGCCGAGGGAGTAGAAACCGAAGCCGAGCTGCACTTCGCCCTCGAGTGTGGCTCCCGCTACGTTCAAGGCTTTCTGTTTGCCCAGGGTGAGCGAGACTTCTTCGCAGCCGACGCCTTCGTGAACCAGTTTGCCCGACTGCGTGATCACTATGTTCAGCAAAAGCTCGCAGAGCGGGCCAGGGTAATGGATCTGCGTCAGCAATTGGCGGCCCTGATGACGATCCTCCAACCCTGGGACAAAAACCATAACTCGATCGATGAACTACCGAAACTGAACGACTACCCTTGGTTGCTGCGCTTTTACCAATGCGACCGGCACGGTACCCAGCTCACTCCCAACCTGGAGTGGCGCAACGGAGCCTGGCATTCAGACGCTACCTATCTTGGGCATAACTGGTCCTGGCGACCGTATTTCTATCATCTGCTGGCCGAAGGCTGGCATGAACGCCGTCTGATCCTGTCCAACACCTATCGCGATGCAACCAGTAACCAGTACTGCCTGACGGCAGGCCAGTTTTTCGACAATGATCAGCGCCTGCTCTTGATCGACGTGGACGCCGCAGGGCTGTAACCCTTGCGGGCTGGCGGCCGAACCGGGAAGCTAGGCGCACTTTACCGATGGAGTGACCGCCTTGGATTGGCAAACCCTGCTTAACCGCGAACGACTTGGCAAAACCCTGCACAGCCCGGAAGAACTGGGCCGCAGCCCGTTCCATAAAGATCACGACCGGATTATTTTCTCCGGCGCATTTCGCCGCCTGGGTCGCAAGACGCAGGTTCATCCGGTGTCGAGCAACGACCATATCCATACTCGCTTGACCCACTCGCTGGAAGTCAGTTGCGTGGGTCGCTCGCTCGGCATGCGCGTCGGCGAAACCCTGCGCGGCGCCCTCCCCGACTGGTGCGACCCAAGCGACCTGGGCATGGTCGTGCAGTCTGCCTGTCTCGCCCACGACATCGGTAACCCCCCCTTCGGCCACTCCGGTGAAGACGCCATCCGCAACTGGTTCAAACAGGCGGCGGGACGCGGCTGGCTGGACGCAATGAGTGAAGTCGAGCGCAATGACTTCCTCAACTTCGAGGGTAACGCCCAGGGTTTTCGGGTCCTGACTCAGCTGGAATACCACCAGTTTGACGGCGGCACACGGCTGACCTACGCCACGCTGGGCACTTACCTCAAATACCCCTGGACGGCCCGCCACGCAGATTCGCTGGGCTACAAGAAGCACAAATTCGGCTGCTACCAGAGCGAACTGCCCATTCTCGAGCAGATCGCCCACAAACTTGGCCTGCCACAACTCGAGGAGCAGCGCTGGGCGCGTCATCCGCTGGTTTATCTGATGGAGGCAGCGGATGACATCTGTTACGCACTCATCGACCTTGAGGACGGTCTGGAGATGGAGCTGCTGGAATACGCGGAGGTGGAAGCCTTGCTGCTTGGATTGGTGGGCGATGATCTGCCGGACACTTATCGGCAATTGGGACCTGATGATTCGCGCCGACGCAAACTGGCTATCTTGCGCGGCAAAGCCATCGAACACCTCACCAATGCCGCGGCACGCGCGTTTGTCGAACAGCAGGACGCTTTGCTGGCTGGCACACTGAGCGGAGATCTGGTGGAGCACATGCACGGCCCTGCCAAGCGCTGTGTGCTGAGCGCGAAAGACATGGCCCGCAAGAAGATCTTTCAGGACAAGCGCAAAACCCTCCATGAGATAGGCGCCTATACGACACTGGAGATTCTTCTCAATGCATTCTGCGGGGCAGCCCTTGAACAGTTCGGTGGCCAATCCGTGTCATTCAAGCATCGCCGGATTCTCGACCTCTTGGGCAACAGCGCGCCTGACCCTCATGCGCCGCTGCATACCTCCTTTTTGCGCATGATCGACTTCATTGCCGGAATGACCGACAGCTACGCCAGCGAAATGGCCCGGGAAATGACTGGGCGCTCAATGCCGAGTTGATGGATAGAACACAGAACCCTGTAGGAGCGCACGCGCAGCACTACTACAGGTTTCAGGTGAATCACCAGTAACTGCGGTTCCGTCCCACGTCGCCAGTACTCAAGAGGCATTCAAAACTTCAGACCTTTCCCACAGGTTTTTAGGAATGGTCCTATCGCCTCACCCTCCCTCCTGCCTAATACTCCCGCCACTTCATTTGTCGCCCTTGGCGACTCTCATCTAC
The DNA here is from genome assembly GCF_000737245.1 of Pseudomonas syringae. Lineage (GTDB taxonomy): Bacteria > Pseudomonadota > Gammaproteobacteria > Pseudomonadales > Pseudomonadaceae > Aquipseudomonas > Aquipseudomonas syringae_J. The sequence goes on from NZ_JPQU01000089.1 coordinate 127,327, forward strand.
CGCCCATTGGGCGCCATCGACGCCGTCCGACGCCTTATGGGCTGCGCCAATCGGGGGTCGATCAGCGCCAGCCATTGCCGGACAAGCCAATGTCTAAACACAAGCTGCGCATACTTCTGGTTGAAGATCATCCGTTTCAATTGATTGCCATCCAGATCCTCCTCAATAACCAGGGCTACTTCCTGCTGACCCCTGCCCTGACTGCGGCCGAAGCACTTGCAGCCATGGAGCGCACGACGCAGCCTTACGATCTGTTGCTCTGCGACCAATGCCTGCCGGATGGAGATGGTTTAGATCTGATCGAGCGAGCCCTTACCCAGGGCCAGGTCAGGCGTGCGATCGTCCTGAGCGGGCTGGACAGAGACAGACTCGAAGAAATCGAACAAATGGCGGCTCAACGTGGCTTGCCATTACTGGGATGCCTGAGCAAACCGTTAAGTGGTCCGGACCTCTCTCGCCTACTGGCTGCCACCCCCTTGCCATAAAGCTGATCGATACTCTTCCTTCGAATGAGTAGAAGCCTGTACCGCGACGTAGGAATTATCCTCAATAAACCGAGTAATTCCAAAACGAAATAAACAAAAACCCACACTACTAATACGCCATCAAAAAGGGCGCGACCTTAAACATTTTCAACGTCAGACAAGCCTCCGTGTACTCCAATACTTTAAATATTGTAGGAAACTTCCTATATATAGCCTGCAGCACTATCTGTTCATGTGCCTACCGGAACATCTGAGATAAGGTGCGCGCTTTCTTCGCATCTTGTATGGACCCAACTATGAATTCAGTTTTCATCATTGATGACCACCCGGTTATTCGTCTCGCCGTTCGCATGCTGCTGGAGAACGAAAACTACGAAGTCGTCGGTGAGACCGACATCAGCATCCCCAAGCTGGACGGGCTCGAGGTACTGGCCCGCTTCAACCAGATGGGCCTGAGTTCGAAAATTCTCGTGCTGACTTCCCAGGCTCCCGCACTGTTCGCCATTCGGTGCATGCAGTCAGGGGCCGCAGGCTACGTTTGCAAACAGGAAGACTTGAGTGAATTACTGAGCTCGGTGAAAGCCGTATTATCCGGCTACAATTACTTTCCTAGCCAGGCATTGACTCCTCCTCCCGGAAAAGATGGTCAACCCAGCGAAGTCGAACTATTCAAACTGGTCAATGATCGCGAACTGATGGTACTGCAGTTGTTTGCGCAGGGCCGGACGAACAAAGAGATTGCCCGGGGTATGTTTCTCAGCAACAAGACAGTCAGTACTTACAAGACTCGTCTGATGCAGAAACTCAGGGTCAAGACCCTGGTGGAACTAATAGATATGGCAAAACGCAACGCGCTTGTATGAGGGACCGGATGTCCACGCGCTTTAAACACCGCTTCTTGCTAGTCGCAAGCCTCTGCGTGAGCCTTGCATGGACGGCGCTGCCTGTGCACGCCGAAACCTACACCTTGCTGGGTCGAGCCAGAGCCGCGCATATGGAACTGTCGCTGGACAAGGCCCAATGGGAGTGGTTGCGCAAAAAGGGGGAGTTGGTGCTCGGGACTTCCGCCCCCGATTACCCCCCCTTTGACCTAACGATCACCGGGAGGGACTACGAAGGATTTACGGCAGATTACGCGGGGATCATTTCCAAGGCGCTGGACCTTACCATCAAGGTGCAGCGCTTCAAGTCCAGAGAGGCGGCGATTGCTGCCCTCGTTACCGGTGAAATAGATCTGCTGGGGAGCGCCAATGGATTTGAAGCGATGGACGGAAAAATCAAACTCTCGACACCCTATGCGGTTGACCAGCCCGTGCTGGTCACCCGGATCGGAGAAACCCGGTCGCTGACGGATGGTCTGGCAGACATGCGACTGAGCATGGTCTATCACTACCTTCCACCCGAAGAGGTTCAGGCGCTCTATCCCAAGGCGTCATTGAAGACCTATCCATCGTTTCAAAGCGCTATCAACGCCGTGGCATTCAATCAGGCAGATGTTTTTCTTGGCGACGCCATCTCGACCCAGTACCTGATCAACAAGGGCTATCTGAACAACGTGCAGATGGCCAATTTCGGCAAACATGAGCCCAACGGTTTCAGCTTCGCCGTCGATGATCAGAACACCCAACTGCTGGACATTCTGAACAAGACTCTGCGAGCCATTCCGGTCGAGGAGCGTATGGCGATCTCCAAGCGCTGGGGCGCCAGCGATCTGATGCTCACTGACCAGAAATTGCAGCTCACCAACCGGGAAGAGCGCTGGATCGAACAACATCCCACCGTCAGGGTTGTCATCAATGAGGCCTATGCCCCCCTGACATTCTTTGACGCAGTCGGCAATTTTCGTGGGATCACTGCAGATCTCCTGGAGTTGGTAAGACTGCGTACCGGTTTGCAATTCGAGATCAGCAAGGCACCCAGCATGGCGGACATGATCAATCGCGTCAGCCAAGGCAACGCCGACCTGATCGGCGCACTGATTCCAAGCGAGGAAAGGGAAGACAGACTGAGTTTCACCAGGCCATACATTGACAATTCCTTCGTGCTGATCACCCGTAAATGGCCGGAAAACCCTCCACGTCTTGAGCAATTGAACGGCAAGCGCGTGGCAATTACGCTGGGCAGTCCCATGCTGCCGTTTCTGCGCAGGGAGTTTCCGGAAGTGGTGCCGATCGAAGTCGACAACCCATACCAGACTCTGGATATGCTTGCGCAGGGTCGAGTGGAGGGGGCAATTACTTCACTGCTGAGCGCCAATTATTTTTTGACCGCCGGGGCATTCGAGGACCGTTTGCAGATCACCAATACCGTGGGTGACGAACCCGCCCTGATTTCGATGGCGACCTCTCGCAAGGCGACAGAGCTGAGCGCCATCCTCGACAAGGCACTATCGAGCATCGCACCCCAGGAGCTGGCAGCCATCAATAATCGCTGGCGCTCCTACACCCCGGCCGGCGGCAACTGGCAGAACTACCAGCGCCAGATTTACCAGATCATCATCGGGGCAGGCATGCTATTGCTCGGATCCCTGGCCTGGAACGCCTACATGCGCCGTCAAATCAAGCAGCGCGAACAAGCCGAACGGGCCTTGAACGACCAATTCGAATTCATGAGCGCGCTGGTCAACGGCACGCCCCACCCTATCTATGTGCGCGACCGCGACAGCCTGCTGCGCATGTGCAATGACAGTTATCTCAGGGCGTTCTCGGCACGGCGCGAAGACATCCTGGGCAAAACCGTGACCGAGGGAGTCCTCAGTAACGTTTATGAAGCCCGAGAGTTTGCCAGCGATTACCAGCATGTAATGGCAAGCAATAGCCCGATGATCCTCGATCGCACGTTATGCATCGGTGATCGGCAATTGACGATCTACCACTGGATCCTGCCGTTTCGCGATTCTCTGGGTGAGGTTCAGGGCATCATTGGTGGCTGGATCGACATCAGCGAGCGTCGCGAGCTGATTGAAGAGCTGCAGGCTGCCAAGGAGCAGGCCGACAATGCCAATCGGGCGAAAAGCACCTTCCTGGCGACCATGAGCCACGAAATCCGAACTCCGATGAACGCGGTCATCGGCATGCTCGAACTGGCTCTCAAGCGCGCCGATCACGGCCACCTGGATCGCCCGGCAATCGAAGTGGCTTACAGTTCCGCCAAAGACCTGCTGGAGTTGATCGGCGATATTCTCGATATTGCCCGGATCGAATCCGGTCGACTGACCCTCAGCCCCGAACGCGCCAACCTGCGCCAGCTTGTGGAATCAGTGGTACGGGTATTCGATGGTCTGGCCCGGCAAAAAAGCCTCAGCCTGCTGCTGGATCTGGACAGCGGCATCAATAACGATGTGCTGATCGACCCGCTGCGTTTCAAACAGATCCTGTCCAACCTGATCAGCAATGCGATCAAGTTCACTGAACAGGGCCAGGTCAAAATCACCCTGCAAACCTTGATGGAGAACGACACTCAGCAGCTGCAATTGATGGTGGCGATTCAGGACAGCGGCGTCGGCATCAGCAAGCAGGATCAGGAACGCCTGTTCGAGCCTTTTTCCCAGGCCGATAACCAGCTCCAACAAGCCAGGACCGGAGCCGGGCTCGGGCTGGTCATCTGCCGTAGCCTCTGTGAAATGATGGGCGGCACCCTTGAGCTGAGCAGCGAGCCAGGCCAAGGCACCCGCGTGGACATGAGCTTTAATCTGACACGCCTGGAACCCGTGGCAGTTTCCGCCGCCCTACGCGAAGCTCTTCCCCAGACCGGTGAAGCACTTAACATTCTGGTTGTCGATGACCACCCCGCGAACTGCCTGCTGCTGTGTCAGCAACTGGAATTCCTCGGCCATCGTTGCGCAGTGGCCGAGCACGGAGCCCAAGGGCTTGAGCTTTGGCTGGAGGACCATTTCGATCTGGTCGTCGCCGATTGCAACATGCCGATCATGAACGGCTACGACCTGACCCGGGCGATCCGAAATCACGAGCAGGTCCATGGGCAACAGCACTGCGCGATCTGGGGCTTCACGGCTAACGCCCAGCCCGAGGAGAAACAGCGGTGCCGCGAAGCCGGCATGGATGACTGCCTGTTCAAACCCATCAGCCTGACAGCCCTGAGCGAGCGCCTGAACCGTATTTACCCGCTTGTAGTGTCTCAGGATAAAACTCCGGACCTGTCGTCAGGCACGCACAGTGAAACGTTCAACATAGGCAGCGTCCACGCCCTCACCGGGGATCGCCCGGAAATGATTCGTCGCCTGCTTGAACAGCTGCTGCGCAGCAGCCAGGAAGATCGTGATGAACTCAACCTGCTCAACCCCCAGGATGACCGCTCGGCACTAAGCCAAATGGCGCACAAGATTAAAGGCGCCGCGCGGATTATCCGGGCAGACAGAGTGATCGAGACATGTGAAGCAATGGAAACTGCGTGTATCGATGCCTCGCCATCGACGGTAATCGACGAATGCCTGAAGGCGATGAACAGCGCAATGACAGATCTTGAGAGGGCGTTACAGGAGCAACTGAGCAGTGCGGCCTGAGGGTAGATGCAGCACAGAAAAGCACATCATGGATGACAAAGCGGCAGGCGTCGCGCCTGCCGCTAGCAACATCAGGCTACCGAGTTGATCGGTGTTTCCGGATGCCAGGCGTCCATCAGCGGGCTGACTTCAACTTTGGTCAGTTCGCTACGGCCCTTGAGCCAGGCTTCAACGACTGCGCGTTGCTCTTCAGTCACCGAGCCGCGCTTGGCGAGGCATACCAGACCGAAGTCATCACCGCCAACATAGTCCAGACCATTGGCGTCCATGGCTTCTGTCAGGAAAGCATCAAGGAAAGCGTCGATCGCCTGGTCGTCAAGATCTTGTTTGAAGTCCAGGTTAAGCTCAAAACCCAGCTCCTGGAATTCATCCACGCAGAGTTTTTTGCGCAGACGGCGGGAACGGTTAGTGGCCATTGGGACAATCCTCATAAGTAATATCGGGCGGCACTTTATCAGTTTGGACAGGTAAATGCCCGCATATCAGACTATCTGACGACTAGCCCCCTGCCGGACTGCAAAAAATCCCCCGCCGGGACCTTGGCCGGGGCCCAAGTGAGCCGTGATTGGGGCATAATGCGTCGGCATTTCAGGCATATTCCATTTTTATCGCGACACTATTTGAGTTACGGCTATTTTTTATTGAGGGAATCCATCCATGCCCTCTCGTTTCCCGTCTTGCAGTAGGGTTTTATTGAATGATCAAATCATTGCGTCCCTTGTTTTTTGCCACCCTTCTTTTCCCATTGGCTTTGCCGGTTAAGGCAGAGCCGATCAACACATCACTTCCTCCCAAGGTTCAGCAAGCGCTAAAGGCCAGCAAGCTCGGCAATGACGCTCTGTCGCTGGTCATGCTGCCACTCAATGGTCCAGGTACTCCGACCGTTTTCAATGCTGATGTGTCGGTCAATCCGGCTTCAACCATGAAGCTGGTAACCACCTATGCCGCACTGGAGATGCTCGGCCCAACCCACCAATGGAAAACCGAATTCTTCACCGACGGCACGCTCAACAATGGCGTCCTGCGCGGCAACCTTTACCTCAAGGGCGGCGGCGACCCAAAACTGAATATGGAGAAACTCTGGTTGCTGATGCGTGACCTTCGCGCTAACGGCGTGCAGCAAGTCACCGGCGATCTGGTACTGGATCGCAGCCATTTCGTACAGCCGCAGCTGCCAGTATTCGATGATGATGGCAATGACAAGAACAAGCCCTTCCTGGTCAAGCCCGATTCGCTGATGGTCAACCTGAAGGCGCTACGTTTCGTCACCCGCAACGATGGCGGCAAGGTCCTGGTTTCCGTTGAGCCGCCAATCGCCAGCATTCGTGTCGACAATCAGGTCAAGGCTGTCGCGTCGAAACAATGTGCCGGTGATGTGCGTTACAACCCGGTGCCACAGGTGGATGGCAGCGTTCTAGTGACGGTAAGCGGTCAGTTGGGTGACGGCTGTAATTCGCAAACCTACTTGTCACTGCTTGACCACCCGACTTATGCGGCGGGTGCCGTTCGCGCGATCTGGCAGGAACTGGGCGGCAGTATTCTGGGCAAGGACCGCGTGGACGTCGTGCCAGGCAGCGCCAAGTTGCTGGCCAAGGCCTTCTCCCCGGATCTGGTTGAAGTCATCCGTGACATCAATAAATTCAGTAACAACACCATGGCCCAGCAGCTGTTCCTCAGCCTTGGTTCGGAGTTTCGTAACGAAGCCGACGGCGATGACGCCAAGGCAGCACAACGCGTGATCCGTCAGTGGCTGGCGAAAAAAGGCATCACCGCACCACATCTGGTCATGGAAAACGGTTCAGGATTGTCACGAGCGGAGCGCGTCAGCGCCCGGGAGATGGCGATCATCCTGCAAGCTGCATGGCGCAGCCCCTATGCTGCGGAGTTCATGAGCTCTATGCCGCTGGCGGGCATGGACGGCACTATGCGCAAACGCCTCAAACGCACCCCATTGCTGGGTGAAGCCCATATCAAGACCGGCACCTTGAACACCGTGCGCGCCATCGCGGGATTTAGCCGCGACAGCAATGGCAATACCTGGGCGGTAGTCGCCATCCTCAACGACCCTCGCCCATGGGGTGCTTCATCGGTACTGGACGAGGTATTGGTCGAGCTGTATCGCCAGCCGAAGCTGGTCAACAACACGGTATCGATTCAGGCGCCTTGATCCACACACCAGCCCGTAGGAGCTGCCGAAGACTGCGAACAGCGGCTATCAGGTAAACCGCTTTCGCGGCCGTCGTAACCTCCGACGGCTCCTACAGGTCCAGCTTTGATAGTTACTTCGCAGTAATCTTCCACGCCCGGTGAATCTTGCTGTTACGCGCAAAATCCGGATCAATGGTTTGCGCGCTGATTTCCTCTACCGCATAACGCTGAGCCAGATTTTCGTCGAGGACGAACTTGCGGAAGTTATTCGAGAAATACAGCACACCGCCCGGGGCCAGGCGAGCCATTGCCAGATCAAGCAACTGCACCTGATCCCGCTGCACATCGAAGATTCCTTCCATGCGTTTGGAGTTGGAGAACGTCGGCGGGTCGATAAAGATCAGGTCGTACTCTTCACGACAGGCTTCCAGCCAGACCATCACATCGGCCTGCTCCAGACGGTTCTTGTCAGAGAAACCGTTTAGCGACAAATTGCGACGAGCCCAATCCAGATAGGTGCGAGAGAGGTCGACACTGGTGGTGCTGCGCGCACCGCCCTTGGCGGCGTGCACACTGGCGGTCGCAGTGTACGAATACAGATTGAGGAAGCGCTTGCCCGCTGCTTCACGCTGAATTCGCATGCGCATGGCGCGGTGATCGAGGAACAGCCCGGTATCCAGGTAGTCGGTCAGATTGACCAGCAACTTGACCCCGCCTTCGTTGACCTCCAGAAACTGGCCCTGAGCGCTCTGACGCTCATATTGCTTGGTACCGCTCTGACGTTCGCGGCGCTTGATCACCACGCGATTCTTGTCGACATTCAGCGCCTGAGGGATGGCAGCCAATGCATCAAACAAACGGGCCGACGCTTTCTCCGGATCGATAGACTTAGGTGCGGCATATTCCTGTACATGCACCCAATCCTGATACAGATCAATGGCCAGCGAATACTCCGGCATATCAGCGTCATAAACGCGATAGCAGTCAATGCCGTCACGGCGGACCCACTTGCCCAACAACTTGAGATTCTTCTGCAGACGGTTGGCGAACATCTGCCCGCCTTCGCTCAGGCGTGGCTGCTCGACCACCACCGGAGCGGGTTTGATCGGGTTGCCATTCTTGTTGTACTTCTCGTACTTGCCGGGGGTGACCAGCGGGCCGGTATCTTCAACCTCGACCTGTTCACGCTCGACCTGGCGCTGCTCTGCGGTACGGCGCTCGCCCGTCACGAACTGATCCGGCACCACTTTGATCAGCAGCAGTTTGCACGGCAACGCGCCATTCCAGAACGCATATTGCTTATGGCTGCGAATGCCCATGCGCTTGCCCAGATCAGGCGCGCCGGTGAATACAGCCGCCTCCCAGTTCAGGCAGGCCTGACGCAGGCGCTCGCCAAGATTCTGATAGAGGTACAGCAGACTCGCTTCGTCGCCCAGGCGCTCACCGTAGGGAGGGTTGCAAATCACCAAGCCTTTCTGATTCTGGTCCGGGCGCGGCTCGAAAGTCGCGACCTCGCCCTGATAGACCTTGATCCACTCGCTCAACCCGGCGCGCTCGATGTTGTTACGGCCCGGCTGGATCAGGCGCGGATCGGCTTCATAGCCGCGAATCCACAGAGGTGGTTTGGCCAGACCCGCCTCAGCACGGGCAAGCGCCTCGTCATGCAGCTTGCGCCACAGTGCCGGGACGTGGCCCAGCCATGCAGAAAAGCCCCAACGCTCGCGCTTAAGGTTTGGCGCGATATCCGCAGCGATCATCGCCGCCTCAACCAGGAACGTCCCTACACCGCACATCGGGTCAGCCAGCGCACCACCTTCAGACGCAATTCGCGGCCAGCCCGCACGAATAAGGATTGCAGCGGCGAGGTTCTCTTTAAGCGGTGCAGCACCCTGCTGCAAACGATAGCCACGCTGGTGCAGGCTATGGCCAGAGAGGTCCAGTGAGAGAATGGCTTCGCCGCGATCCAGACGCAAATGAACACGCAGGTCCGGATTGAGCTTGTCCACCGAAGGGCGTGAGCCATCTGCGGTGCGAAGCTTGTCGACGATGGCGTCCTTGACTTTCAAGGCGCCGAAATGGGTGTTGTCGATGCCCGACCCGTGGCCGCTGAACTCGACGGCCAGAGATCCATCTGGCTCCAGATGATCATGCCAGTCGACATGCAGCACGCCGTGGTAAAGGTCTTCGGCATCCTTCATTGGAAAGCGTTTGAGCACCAACAGCACGCGGTTGGCCAGACGAGACCATAGGCAAAGGCGGTAGGCGGTCTCCATGTCGGCACTGCCGCGAATGGCTGAGGTATGTTCGCGGGTTTCCTCGAGGCCCAGCGCAGTGGCTTCCTCGGCAAGCAGCCCTTCCAGCCCTTTAGGGCAAGTGAGGAAAAGTTCGTAACGATCCGACATGAATATTCCAGGGCCTGAGCCATAAGCGGCGGGCAACGCATTGCCCAACCAGATTTAAAACAGACGTCTTTCTTGGAGACCGCCTGCGTGGCACACAAGTCGTGCCGAGCCAGCGTCTGAACCATCAAGGTAAAGAGCCAGCCAGTCCCGGCCACCGTGGCCAAAGGACATTAGAAAAAATTACTATTGAGCATGACAACAGCGGCAATAAAAAGTCACATCGCGACCCTTCGTCGAATTACGGCTACTTGCACCCAGCCATCATTCGCATTTACGAAAGGGCCGATACATCCTCTGCAAGCCTTGTGGATGCAGGCTTGCAGAAATAATCAGATTTGAAACACCTGTTTCTTATGTTCTGGTTAACAAAAATGTTACGTGCTTATGACAAAACGATCATTCACAGGGCCCGATCCATTGGTTAGAAATCACCTCAGGTTGTCACTGCAACGGTGATAGCACAAAGCCCGCGACGCCGGCAGCGGGCACCAACGGCAGAAAACTTTCTGCCCGACCTCGACATGAGGTCTCAGGGACATAACAGTCAACAAACGAGGGCAACACCCTATGAGAAGACTTAAGCGTGATCCGTTGGAAAGAGCATTTTTACGCGGATATCAATTTGGTGTTCATGGTAAATCCCGTGAGCTTTGCCCTTTTACTCTACCGTCGGTGCGCCAAGCCTGGATCAATGGCTGGCGAGAAGGACGTGGCGACAACTGGGACGGTATGACCGGCACTGCGGGAATCCACAGACTCAACGAACTTCACGCGGTCGGATAATCAGGTAAATCTCCGACCAGTCCATCAAAAATTGTTGAAATCGATCCAAACCAGAAGCGTCCCATCCGGGCGCCGGGCGTAAAGCCCAAGGGGTTCCTTCTGGAACCCCTTTTTTTGTCCGACGCTTGTAAATTACTGACGGCTCATCCCCTGGGCATGGCCGCGATAGCATCCACCGACTGACGAATCAGCGCCGGGCCCTTGTAGATAAAACCTGAGTAGATCTGAACCAGGCTTGCACCCGCGGCGATTTTCTCAGCCGCATGCTTGCCCTCGGTGATTCCGCCTGCTGCGATGATCGGCATCCGGCCCGCCAACTCAGCGGCGAGCACTTTGACGGTGTGCGTGCTTTTCTCACGAACCGGAGCACCGGACAACCCGCCCGCCTCGTCGGCATGAGGCAAGCCCTCGACGCCCTGACGGCTAAGGGTGGTATTAGTAGCTATCACAGCATCCATACCGGACTCGACCAGCGCAGCAGCCACCAGAACGGTTTCTTCGTCGGTCATGTCCGGCGCAATCTTGATCGCCAGCGGCACACGCTTACCGTGTAAAGCCGTCAGGGCCTCCTGGCGAACGCGCAGTGCCTCAAGCAATTGCTTGAGGGAATCACCAAATTGAAGGCTGCGCAGGCCAGGGGTGTTCGGTGAACTGACGTTGACGGTCACATAGCTGGCATGGGCGTAAACCTTATCCAGGCAAATCAGGTAGTCATCCACGGCGCGCTCGACTGGCGTATCGAAGTTCTTGCCGATATTGATCCCCAGAATGCCTTTGTAGCTGGCTGCCTGAACACGTGTGACAAGGTTATCGACGCCGAGGTTGTTGAACCCCATGCGGTTGATGATCGCCTCGGCGTGGGGCAGCCGGAAAATACGAGGTTTGGGGTTACCCGGTTGGGCTCGCGGGGTCACAGTACCAATTTCCACGAAGCCAAAGCCCAACTGCGCGAAACCATCGATAGCCGCGCCGTTCTTGTCCAGCCCAGCCGCAAGCCCTACCGGATTAGGGAAATCCAGCCCCATGACATTCACCGGAAAACGCGCAGGCGTCTTGCTGAGCAAGCCGTTGAGCCCTAACCGACCACCGGCGCCGATCAAATCCAGCGACAAGTCGTGTGATGTTTCCGGGGAGAGTTTGAACAGTAACTGGCGGGCCAGGTTATACATGGGCGGGCGCGGCTCGTGAATAGCTGAATGCAGGGACGCGATTATAGACGCCTTGGACGGATCCATGCGAGGCATGTGCGCAGTTTTAAGCCATGCCCCCCCCCTGTTGGAGCTACCTAAGGCTGCGAATGACGGGTGACAATCAAATTGCCTTCGCTGCCTTCGGCAGCTCCTTGGGATCGTAGACGTCATGTGGCAAATCGCAGGCAAAGAAAAGCCCGGCATGAGCCGGGCCTTTCTATTGAAGCGAGGGAAGCAGGCTAATTACTTAGCTTGTGCTTCAACTTCAGCTTCTACGCGACGGTTTACAGCGCGGCCAGCGTCAGTTGCGTTGTCAGCAACTGGACGGGATTCGCCATAACCAACCGAGTTTACGCGGCTAGCGCCAACACCGTACTGGTTAACCAGAACCTGTTTAACGGCGTTTGCACGACGCTCGGACAGTTTCTGGTTGTAAGCGTCAGGACCGACGGAGTCAGTGTGACCTTCAACAGTGGTGGTGGTGGATGGGTATTGTTGCATGAAGTCAGCGAGGTTCTTGATGTCGCCGTAGCTGTTAGGCTTGACTACGGATTTGTCGAAATCGAACTTCACGTCCAGCTCAACACGAACAACTTCAGCAACTGCTGGGCAGCCATCAGCGTCAACGGTAACGTTGGCTGGGGTGTCCGGGCACTTGTCAACGTTGTCGCACACGCCATCGTTGTCGCTGTCGGAGCAAACTTCAGCTACTGGAGCTGGTGCTGCTTCAACTTTCTTGGAGCCGCCACCGAAGTTTACGCCGATACCGACGCTTGGAGCCCACTCGGTGTCGCCTTGGTCGATGTTGTACTGAGCTTCAACGCCAGCACGGGCATAGAAGTTGTCAGTGAAGTACAGCTTGGCACCGCCGCCAACGTTGGCGAAGGTGGAGCCGTTACGACCGCCACGGCCATCTTGACCGAGGCTCTGGTCAGAGAAACCAGCCGAAACGTACGGACGCAGCATGTCGCCCGGGTTGTTGAAGTGGTACAGAGCGTCCAGAGCTGTGTTCGAGCCCTTGATGTTCTTACCGCTGTCGCTACGCACGTTGTGGACTTCGTCGTAACCCAGACGTACTTCAACGTCGTCAGTCAGGAAGTAACCTACGGAGCCGCCGAACAGGTTACCGTCGTTTTTAAAGTTACGGGCGCTGTCGTAGTACTCTTTCTTGGCGAAGCCTTCGATTTCGACTGCGCCTTGGCCTTGAGCCAGAGCGCCGAAAGATGCCGCGGCAACAATAGTACCAATGGCCAAGCCCAAGGTGTTTTTCAGTTTCATCCGTTAAATCCCCATCTGGTGATTGTAAAGCAGTCCCACGTATCCGGGGACAACTCATCGGCAAGTCTATCAGAACTTGCCTGCTCGTTAGAGATATTTGCACCGAGTTAAGTTTCGGTAATACCTGCAAATTTCTCACGTAATTTATCCAAAGCCCGCTTGTAGCGCATTTTCGTTGCGCTCAAGCCCATGTGCATGATGTCTGCGATCTCCTGAAACTCCAGTTCTGCAACGAATCTCAGCACCAGAATCTCTCGATCAATCGGGTTCACATGCACAAGCCAGCGATCAAGCCCGCCCCGCTCTTCAGGTTTTGGCGTCTTCTCTTCGGACGCTTCCTCAAGTGGATCCAGACTCAGCGCGTCCATCAAGCGACGCTTACGCCGTTCCTTTCTGTACTGCGTGATGCATTCGTTATAGGTAATGCTGTAGAGCCAGGTTTTGAACTTCGATTTACCCTCGAAGTTCTTCAAGCCATACAACACCTTAAGCATCACTTCCTGACAGACATCATCAGCATCGCGATCGTTCCCTAAATATCGTGCACAAACGTTAAAAAGTGTTCTCTGGTAGCGACGCATCAACTCTTCGTAAGCCCGCGTCACGTGAAAAAGCTCGACGTGCGCGTGCTCGACCAGCTCCTCATCAGAGAGCTCGCGGGGGTCATAGCGCATCGATAGCGGTTGGGCGTTATTCAAAACAAGTCGTGCCGACAGTCAGTTCAATGTCCGCCACTGTCCGGATCCCGGCAATTCGTGGCGGCATAGAGTAGCAGGTTAGCCGCTTAACGGCTGCTCACTCGCTGCTCCAGAAGGATGCGGTTGGACAGCGAAACCAGATCCCCCTCATCCGTCAGCAGAGTAGTTTTCACCGTACCAATTTCTTCGATCTGGCCTTCGACATCGCCAACACGCACTTGTTGCCCAACCTGATACAACTCCCGCACATAAATTCCCGCCAGGATCTGCCCGGCCAATTCACGACTTCCAAGACCCATGGCTAGCGCAATTGCCAGACCAACGGTAATCAAAACAATCACAATCACATGGTTCAGCAGGTCAGTCTTGACCTCAAGCTGGCTGATCGCGACCGAAATGCTGATGATGATCACCAAGCCTTGAGCAATGCGCCCTAAGCCGGCCGAATAATCCAGGCCTACGCCTTCCGCCGCACCGCGCACCAGGCCATTGACCAGTTGAGCCAGCAAAACCCCGACCAGCAGCACCAGCGCTGCGCCAAATACTTTAGGCAGGTACAACGCCAACATGTCAAGCGTGGCCGAAACCCGCTCCAGCCCTAGCGACTCGGCGGCAGAGACGAGAAAAATCAACAACACGAACCAGTAGACGATCTTGCCGATCAACGTCGAAATCGGAACCTGGATACCCGCCCGACTGATCAGTTTGGTCAGCCCGGTGCCGCCCATCAGACGATCAAGACCCAGCTTGGCGAGCAGCTTGGAAAGCAGCGTGTCGAGCAGCTTGGCGACGACGAAACCCAACAACACTACGACCAGCGCACCGAACAGGTTCGGGATGAAATTTGCAACTTTGGTCCACAATGCGGTCATTGCGGCAACCAGACTCTGAGTCCAGAGATCCAATTCCATGTTCAATCAGCCTTATCGACAGGACGAGCGGTAGAATTCTTGAGGCGTGAAACCGGTGCAACATGGGCCGAGCCGTTGTTCAAGGCAATCATCATGGCCTCGGACCAACGCCCCAGCAGACTGAACAACACACCCGCGCCGACCTGGCGATTGGCGGTTTTCAGGACTCGCCCTAGACACGCATCGTCATCCCGGCTGGAGGAAGACGATTTGAGCATGTCGCGTAAAGATTCTTCGAACGGGTCATGCATAAGCACCTCGCATAGCCACCTCGCTTAATGTCAGTAAAAGACGTGACCAGAATTCCACGAGTCACACCCGACTCTGCGCAGAGCGAAAAAAAACCACCTTCAAACCCAACGCAAGCGTCTAAACAGCCACCATTGGCCCAATGCCACAGCGAGAATCAACACACACGCCACCAGAAATCCATATGGGCTGGCAGAGCCGGGAATACCGCCGACATTAATACCCAGCAAGCCGGTCAAGAAACTCATTGGCAAGAAGATGCCGGTGATGATGCCGAAGCGGTACATCGTGCGATTCATACGCTCGCGCAGACGGCGATCTTCGGACTCAAGCACCAGCCCCACTCGCTCTCGGGTCAGTTCAAGCTCTTCCAGATAACGAGTCAGGCTGTTGTTCAGCTCGTTCCAGTAGTCAGCGTCATCATCGACGAACCAGGGCAACTTGCTGCGACTCAGCTGGCCATAGATATCCCGTTGAGGGCCGAGAAAACGTCGCAATCCGGCTGCCCGCCGACGGATATGCAGCATCTTGCCATGGTCCGGCGTATACCGTTCGTCGGCATCTATCTTTTCTTCCTCTTCATCCACTGATTCGGTGAGGTCGCCGACCAATGCCTGGACCTTGTCGGTCAGGTACTGAGCCAGATAAAGAATCAGTTCGGAGGCGGTTTTCGGACCTTTGCCTTCATTTAATTGCTCGATGAGTTCATCAGTGGCGCGCAGCGGACGCAGCCGCAGGGAAATGACCTGTTGGGTAGCCGCGAAGATCCTCACCGAGACCATATCTTCCGGCTCCGCCCCTGGGTTGAGGTTGACCCCGCGCAAGAACAGCAACAGTTTTTCATCAGGCAAGGGCAGCAAACGGGGCCGGGTCTTTTCCTCAAGCAGCAGATCGCAGGCAAACTCACTCAAGCCGCTGGCGGTGCGCAGCCAGCTGTGAGTCTGCGGGTGACCGCGATCCCAATGCAGCCACACGCTCTCGTGAGACTGCAGTTGCAGACAATCCAGCTCTGTGCGGGCGATGAAACGCGCCCCGCCCTTCCCATCCAATACGAGGGCATGAACCAGCCCCCACTGCGCATTTGTTTCATCGAACATCAGAGCTTCACTTATTCCGGCATTTCCAGGGGTGATGGAGACACGATGATGCCGTTGTTGTCGGCATACACATACTCACCGGGACGGAACGTGACGCCAGCAAAGGTTACCGCTAGATCCAGATCGCCAGCGCCGCGCCGGTTGGAGCGCAATGGATGACTGGCCAGAGCCTGCACACCCAGGTCGGTCTGCGCCAGCATGTCCACGTCACGAACGCAGCCGTAGATCACCACGCCCTGCCAGCCGTTATGCGCTGCCCGTTCTGCAATCATGTCGCCGAGCAAGGCGCAACGCAGGGATCCACCGCCGTCAACGACCATCACTTTGCCTGAGCCATCCAGCTCGGCCAGCTCCTTGACCCGAGAGTTATCCTCGAAGCATTTGACGGTCACGATCTCGCCGCCGAACGAATCACGGCCGCCGAAATTGCTGAACATGGGCTCCACGACCTGGACCAGCTCGGGATAGGCATCGCATAAATCTGGAGTGATGTAGTGCATGACGTAACTCCTGTAGGCGAACGATCAATTGCTTGGCTAACTCAGACACCCAGCTTAGCTGGGCGTTGTCGAAGCTGGGTCGTAGCTTAGTAGCAAGCCGGGCTCTTTGAAATGCCTGAGGTCATTCAACTGCGGCGATCTGCTCCGACGACAGCTCTGGTACAGCCAGATAACCTTTTCTCAGCCAGTCTGCCACCAGTGGCCATACCTCGCGCTGCGCACTTTTACTGACCAGCATGTGCACATGATTGAAATCTTCGCTGAAACCCTGCTCGCGCCCCAGACAAAGGAACTGGCGCTGGGCCGAGCCGATCTGATCGAACAGCTTGCGACAGGCCCAGACCGGGTCCTGAAAGTCGCCCGCGGCAGCCACCGCAAGCACCGGCACCTCAACCTTACTCAGGCCCGCCCACCAATCGGTTTCGCGATCACCAAAGCGACCGAACAAACCGTGCCAGCTCAAGCTTTCCAGTACCAGCCCAATCGGCTCGTCCTCCGGACCACGCTTGAAACGCGGGCCGGATATGTGGTCGAAGGGCTTGAGCAGCAAACGACCGGCCCATTGCACTGGAGGGATTTTCAACGGCCAGTAGTTGCGACTGACCTGGCTGCCGAACATGGCCACGGAGGCTGCGCCAGCAGGGCCGAGATACGCACCGCCCAATGCGGCCGCCAGGGTGGTACCGCCCAGTGAATGGCCGATCCAGTGCGGAATCTGCCCGCTCTGCTCACGAACAAAGGCCGCAATGGCTGGCACATCGTAACGGGCGTAATCGGCAACGCGGTTGTAGCGATAAGCCTGATTGCGCGCCGACAGACCATGCCCACGCATCTCCGGGATCCAGACATCAAAACCGGCACGCGCCAGGTACGCGCCCAGCCCGATGCCCTTCGGGGAATACCAGAAGCGGCGGTTGGAAAAACTGCCATGCAGCAGAATGACCGGCACGCCGCGCACGTCCGGTTGCGCCACCAGACCCAGGCGGGTGACGGCGATTTCGACGCTGTAGTCAGGGCTGTTGGCGGGCTTGAGGCGGTATACGTCTTCAATCAGATCGCCACAACGCTCGGCGCTGATCAAAGCCACGGGAAAGAGATTGCTGCTGCTTTGCATATAGCTCAAACGATAAAAGGACGGCTATGGACAAACCGTTCCGGGTAAACGTGAAAAAGCCCCGATCTGCCTGATAGGCAGATGGGGCTTCACTCAATCAGATCTGTTCAGATCACATCAATTCAAACAGGCGCCTGAGCTTCAGCCAGGAAGAACCAGGTTTCCAGCACGGAATCCGGGTTCAACGAAACGCTTTCGATGCCTTGATCCATCAACCAGCGCGCCAGATCCGGGTGATCCGAAGGGCCCTGACCGCAAATGCCGATGTATTTGCCAGCCTTGTTGCACGCCTGAATGGCATTGGACAGCAGCTTCTTCACCGCCGGATTACGCTCATCGAACAGATGCGCGATCACCCCGGAGTCACGGTCCAGGCCCAGCGTCAGCTGGGTCAGGTCGTTGGAGCCGATGGAGAAGCCGTCGAAGTACTCGAGGAACTCTTCAGCCAGAATCGCGTTGGACGGCAACTCGCACATCATGATGATGCGCAGACCATTTTCGCCGCGTTTCAGGCCATTTTCCGCCAACAGGTCGATCACCTGGCTCGCTTCGCCCAAGGTACGAACGAACGGCACCATGATCTCGACATTGGTCAGGCCCATTTCCTCACGCACACGCTTGAGGGCACGGCATTCCAGCTCGAAGCAGTCGCGGAAGTTTTCGCTGATGTAACGCGAAGCGCCACGGAAACCCAGCATCGGGTTTTCTTCTTCCGGCTCGTACATCTTGCCGCCGATCAGGTTGGCGTACTCGTTGGACTTGAAGTCCGACAGGCGCACGATGACCTTTTTCGGGGTAAACGCAGCAGCCAGGGTGCTGATGCCTTCCACCAGCTTCTCGACATAGAAGCCGACCGGATCGTCATAGCCGGCAATGCGTTTATCGACGCTGTCCTTGATGTCCTGCGGCAGGCTGTCGTAATTGAGCAGCGCCTTGGGATGCACACCGATCATGCGGTTGATGATGAACTCCAGACGCGCCAGGCCAACACCGGCGTTGGGCAGCTGGGCAAAATCAAAAGCCCGGTCCGGGTTGCCGACGTTCATCATGATCTTGAACGGCAGATCAGGCATGGCGTCGACCGAATTGGTCTTGATGTCAAAGCCCAGCTCGCCTTCGAAGATATAACCGGTATCGCCTTCGGCACAGGAAACGGTTACGCCTTGGCCGTCCTGCAACAGCTGAGTGGCGTTGCCACAGCCAACCACTGCCGGAATGCCCAACTCGCGGGCGATGATCGCAGCGTGGCAGGTACGGCCGCCGCGGTTGGTAACGATAGCGCTGGCGCGCTTCATGACCGGCTCCCAGTCCGGGTCGGTCATGTCGGAAACCAGAACGTCGCCGGGCTGGACCTTGTCCATTTCCGACACGTCTTTGATGATCCGCACCTTGCCCGCGCCAATGCGCTGACCGATAGCACGGCCTTCCACCAGCACGGTGCCGGTTTCCTTGAGCAGGTAACGTTCCATGACGTTGGCCTGAGCGCGGCTTTTCACGGTTTCGGGACGCGCCTGAACGATGTACAGCTTGCCGTCGTCACCGTCCTTGGCCCACTCGATGTCCATCGGCGCCTTGTAATGCTTCTCGATGATCATCGCCTGTTTAGCCAGTTCGGAGACTTCCTCGTCACTCAGGCAGAAACGGGCACGCTCGGCAGGCTCGACGTCCACGGTTTTCACCGAACGTCCGGCCTTCGCCTCGTCACCGTAGATCATCTTGATTGCCTTGCTGCCCAGGTTACGGCGCAGGATGGCGGGACGACCGGCGGCAAGGGTGTTTTTGTGTACGTAGAATTCGTCAGGATTGACCGCGCCCTGCACCACGGTTTCACCCAGACCGTAGGCGCCGGTGATGAATACGACGTCACGGAAGCCAGACTCTGTGTCCAGGGTGAACATCACGCCAGCGGTACCGGTCTCGGAACGAACCATGCGCTGTACGCCGGCCGATAGGGCTACCAGCTTGTGATCGAAGCCCTGGTGAACGCGATAGGAGATGGCCCGGTCGTTGAACAGTGAGGCAAACACTTCCTTGGCCGCACGGATGACGTTCTCGACGCCGCGAATATTAAGGAAGGTTTCCTGCTGACCGGCGAAGGAAGCGTCCGGAAGGTCTTCAGCTGTGGCGGAAGAACGCACGGCAACGGCCAGATTCGGGTTGCCTGCCGACAGCTCGGCAAAAGCAGTGCGAATCTCGGCGTTGAGCTTCTCGGGGAACTCGGCTTCCATGATCCACTGACGAATCTGCGCGCCGGTCCTGGCCAGTGCGTTGACATCGTCGACATCAAGAGCGTCCAGAGCTGCGTGGATCTGATCATTCAGACCACTCAGTTCAAGAAAATCACGGTAGGCCTGAGCCGTAGTGGCGAAGCCACCGGGCACCGAAACGCCAGCACCTGCGAGGTTGCTGATCATTTCGCCGAGGGATGCGTTCTTGCCTCCCACATGCTCCACATCATGGACGCCGAGCTTATCGAGGGAAACTACGTACTCTACCAAGGTGATCTCTCCACTAACTGTGTTTGTTGTTGGGAAAAGCTCAGTTGCAGGGTGCGGGATGAACCGGCCCCTGAAAAAATTTGCGAATGCCAGTCACTCAGGCCCGCAAGCGCGCCTATGATATCCAACAATCGTCACTAGCTTAAGGCCAAGGCGCAAATGAAACGATCCGCTTTCTTCATCTCCGACGGCACCGGAATTACTGCCGAGACTCTTGGCCAAAGCCTATTGGCACAATTTGAGAACATCACGTTCAACAAGTTCACCAGGCCCTATATCGACAGCGTCGAGAAAGCGCGGGCGATGGTACAACAAATCAACAATGCCGCCGACAGGGACGACGTCAGGCCGATCATCTTCGATACCATCGTCAACCAGGAAATCCGCGAGATCCTGGCCACGTCCAACGGCTTCATGATCGACATCTTCTCGACCTTTCTGGCCCCGCTGGAGCAAGAGCTTAGTTCACACTCCTCCTACTCGGTGGGCAAATCGCATTCAATCGGTCACAACTCCAATTACATGGAGCGCATCGAGGCGGTGAACTTCGCCCTGGACAACGATGATGGTGCCCGTACCCATTATTACGACAAGGCCGACATCATTCTGGTCGGCGTCTCCCGCTGCGGCAAAACCCCGACCTGCCTGTACATGGCCATGCAATTCGGCATCCGCGCTGCCAATTATCCGCTGACCGAAGACGACATGGAGCGCCTGCAACTGCCTAATGCGCTCAAGGAGCACCGTAGCAAGTTATTCGGCCTGACCATTGATCCAGATCGACTGACTGCCATTCGCCACGAACGCAAACCCAACAGCCGATACTCCAGCTACGCCCAGTGCGAGTTCGAGGTTCGCGAGGTAGAAAGCCTGTTCCGCCGGGAAAACATCCCGAACATCAACTCCACGCATTTCTCGGTGGAAGAAATCTCCGCCAAGGTGCTGGTGGAGAAAGGGGTTGAGCGTAGGTTCAAGTAGGCTCGCGCCGTCGCCCTGTAGGAGCGCGCTTGCCCGCGATGCGGTGTGTCAGCGAAAAATCAATTGACTGACCTGACGCCATCGCGGGCAAGCGCGCTCCTACAGCATTTCACTCGCCTGACCCGGCACCCTCACTACTCCCTCCATCAACACCCGCGCACTACGACTCATAATCGCCTTGGTGACATGCCATTCCCCATCCTTCTGCAACGCCTGAGCGCCGACGCGCAAGGTGCCAGAGGGGTGGCCGAAGCGTACGGCTTCCCGCTCGATGCCGCCCGCAGCAAGATTGACCAGCGTGCCAGGGATCGCCGCCGCGGTGCCGATGGCAACCGCCGCGGTGCCCATCATCGCGTGATGCAACTTGCCCATGGACATAGCGCGTACCAGCAGGTCAATGCTGTCCGCCGCCACCGGTTTGCCACTGGAGGCGATGTAATCAGTGGGACCTGCAACAAACGCCACCTTCGGCGTGTGTTGTCGGGTGTTAGCTTCGTCCAGCGTCTTGATCAGCCCCATGCGCATCGCACCATGGGCGCGGATGGCTTCGAACATTGCCAGCGCCTTGGGATCGCCATTGATGTCGCCCTGCAATTCACTGCCGGTGTAACCAATGTCCCGGGCGTTGACGAAAATGGTCGGGATGCCTGCGTTGATCAGGGTCGCCATGAAGCTCCCGACGCCGGGCACCTTAAGCTCATCCACCAGATTGCCGGTGGGGAACATCGAACCGCCGCCGCCCTCTTCGTCGGCAGCAGGATCAAGGAATTCCAACTGCACTTCGGCTGCCGGAAACGTAACGCCATCCAGCTCGAAATCACCGGTTTCCTGCACCGCGCCAGCAGTGATCGGCACATGGGCGATGATCGTCTTGCCAATATTGGCCTGCCAGATACGCACCACTGCGACGCCGTTGTGGGGGATGCGTGAGACGTCAATCAGGCCACTGCCGATGGCAAACGGACCCACTGCCGCCGACAGGTTGCCGCAGTTACCGCTCCAGTCCACGAAAGGTTTGTCGATGGACACCTGACCGAACAGGTAATCCACATCGTGATCGGCCCGATTGCTGCGAGACAGGATCACCGTCTTGCTGGTACTGGACGTCGCCCCGCCCATGCCGTCGATCTGCTTTTCATAAGGATCCGGGCTGCCGATGACCCGCAGCAGCAAGGCGTCACGCGCCGGACCTGGGACCTGAGCGGCTTCGGGCAAATCGGCAAGGTTGAAGAACACGCCCTTGCTGGTGCCGCCGCGCATGTAGGTGGCGGGGATTTTTATTTGTGGTGTGTGGGTCATGAATATTTGTCCTTTTTAGCGAATAGGGCCCTGATGCGATCCGTGGGAGCGAGCTTGCTCGCGAAGGCTATGCACCAGTCGATAGAAATATTTCGAATGTACTGGCCTCTTCGCGAGCAAGCTCGCTGCCACAAGGTCGATCACGCCGTAGCACCCTCCAGAAAATCCTGCGCAAACCTCTGCAACACGCCACCCGCCTCATAAATCGACACTTCTTCAGCCGTGTCCAACCGGCAAGTCACTGGCACGTCCAGTCGCTCGCCATTCTTGCGATGGATCACCAGGGTCAAGGTACTGCGCGGAATGCGCTCGCCAACCACGTCAAAGGTTTCGCTGCCATCGATGCCGAGGGTATGCCGGTCCACACCGGGTTTGAACTCCAGCGGCAGCACGCCCATGCCCACCAGATTGGTGCGGTGGATGCGCTCGAAACCTTCGGCAGCAATCGCCTCAACACCCGCCAGACGTACGCCCTTGGCCGCCCAGTCCCGGGACGACCCCTGGCCGTAGTCGGCACCAGCAATAATGATCAGCGGCTGTTTGCGCTCCATGTAGGTTTCAATGGCTTCCCACATCCGGGTGACCTGGCCTTCCGGCTCGATGCGGGCCAGGGAGCCCTGTTTCACCTTGCCGTTTTCCTGAACCATCTCATTGAGCAGCTTGGGGTTGGCAAAGGTTGCGCGCTGCGCCGTCAAATGGTCCCCCCTATGAGTCGCGTAGGAGTTGAAGTCCTCCTCGGGCAAGCCCATTTTCGCCAGATATTCCCCGGCCGCGCTGTCGAGCATGATGGCGTTGGACGGCGACAAGTGATCGGTGGTGATGTTGTCGCCCAGCACCGCCAGCGGACGCATGCCTTTGAGCGGTCGTGCGCCAGCCAGAGCGCCTTCCCAGTAAGGCGGGCGGCGAATGTATGTGCTCTGCGCACGCCAGTCGTAAAGCGGTTTGACCTGCTCGCCGTTGTCCGCCTTGATCTCGAACATCGGGATGTAGACCTGACGGAACTGATCTGGCTTGACGCTGGCCTTGACCACGGCGTCGATCTCTTCATCGCTGGGCCAGAGGTCTTTCAGGGTGACGGGATTACCCGCCTTGTCGACACCCAGCACGTCCTTCTCGATATCGAAACGAATGGTGCCAGCAATGGCATAAGCCACCACCAATGGCGGCGACGCCAGGAAGGCCTGCTTGGCGTAAGGGTGAATCCGTCCGTCGAAGTTACGGTTGCCGGACAGCACAGCCGTGGCGTACAGATCCCGGTCGATGACTTCCTGCTGGATTTTCGGGTCCAGCGCGCCGCTCATGCCGTTGCAGGTGGTGCAGGCAAAACCGACGATGCCGAAGCCCAGGGCTTCCAGTTCGGGTAACAGGTTGGCTTCTTCGAGATACAGCTGAACCGCCTTGGAACCCGGCGCCAGTGAGGTCTTGACCCAGGGTTTGCGTTTCAGTCCGGCGGCATTGGCATTGCGCGCCAGCAAGGCCGCGGCGATCACGTTGCGTGGGTTGCTGGTATTGGTGCAGCTGGTGATGGCGGCGATGATCACCGCGCCATCCGGCATCAATCCCGGCTCGTTTTCCACTACACCGGAAATCCCTTGGGCTGCCAGTTCGGAAGTCGGCACCCGGCGATGAGGATTGGACGGACCGGCAATATTGCGCACCACACTGGAAAGATCGAACGTCAGGACCCGCTCATAGACGGCAGTTTTCAGGCTGTCAGCCCACAAGCCGGACTGTTTCGCATAGGTTTCCACCAGCCTGACCTGCTCCGGCTCGCGACCGGTCAAGGTCAGGTAATCCAGGGTCTGCTGATCGATGTAAAACATCGCCGCCGTTGCGCCGAATTCCGGGGTCATGTTGGAGATCGTGGCCCGATCACCCAACGTCAGTGCGTTGGCACCGTCGCCGAAAAACTCCAGATACGCCGACACCACTTTCTCGGCCCGCAGAAACTCGGTCACTGCCAGCACAATGTCAGTGGCGGTAATCCCCGGCTGGCGCTGGCCGGTCAGCTCGACGCCGATGATGTCCGGCAGACGCATCCACGACGCCCGCCCCAGCATCACGCTCTCGGCCTCAAGCCCGCCGACACCAATGGCGATTACGCCCAGAGCATCCACGTGAGGCGTGTGGCTGTCGGTGCCAACCAAAGTATCCGGGAACGCCACGCCATCCAGCGCATGCACCACCGGCGACATTCGCTCCAGATTGATCTGGTGCATGATGCCGTTGCCGGGCGGGATCACATCGACGTTCTTGAAGGCTTTTTTGGTCCAGTTAATGAAGTGGAAACGATCTTCGTTGCGCCGGTCCTCAATCGCCCGATTGAGCTGGAATGCATTCGCTTCGAAACCGCCATGCTCCACCGCCAGAGAGTGATCGACGATCAACTGGGTCGGCACCACAGGATTGACCAGCGCCGGGTCACCGCCTTGCAAGGCGATCGCATCGCGCAGGCCTGCGAGGTCAACCAGTGCGGTCTGGCCGAGGATGTCATGGCACACCACTCGGGCCGGGAACCACGGAAAATCCAGATCCTGTTTACGCTCGATGAGCTGCTCGAGGGACGCGGTCAAGGTCGCGGGATCGCAGCGCCGCACCAGGTTTTCCGCCAGCACTCGCGAGGTGTACGGCAGGCCGTCGTATGCGCCAGGCTTGATTGCATCCACCGCCTCGCGGGCGTCGAAGTAATCCAGTGCAGTGCCTGGCAAGGGTTTACGGTGTACAGAATTCATGGCGCAGGGCCTCGATCACGGTAGTTCAGGAAAAAACACATCCCCTGTAGGAGCTCACGAGCACCGCGAGGCAGCGATAGCGATTTGCCTGTCACACCGTCATCGCTGCCTCGCGGTGCTCGTGAGCTCCTACAGAAACTCTGTTGATTTTTAGTTATGTTCAGCGTTTATCAATGCTTACGAAACTACGCTGCTCAACGCCCACATATTCGGCGCTGGGTCGGATGATGCGGTTGTTGGCACGCTGTTCAAAAACATGCGCCGCCCAGCCGGTCAGGCGCGAGCAGACGAAAATAGGCGTGAACAGCTTGGTGGGAATACCCATGAAGTGATACGCCGAGGCATGGTAGAAATCGGCATTGGGAAACAGTTTTTTCTGCTCCCACATGGTCTTGTCGATGGCTTCGGACACCGGATACAGAACCGTATCACCGACTTCATCGGCTAGCTGTCTGGCCCAGCCTTTGATGACTTCGTTGCGCGGGTCCGACTCTTTATAGATGGCATGCCCAAAACCCATGATCTTGTCTTTGCGCTCCAGCATGCCCAGCGTGCCTTTGATGGCCTCCTCGGCAGAGCTGAATTTCTGGATCATCTCCATCGCGGCTTCATTGGCGCCGCCGTGCAGCGGACCGCGCAAAGTGCCGATGGCCGCCGTGATGCAGGAGAACAGGTCGGACAGGGTCGACGCGCAAACCCGCGCCGTGAAGGTCGAAGCGTTGAATTCGTGCTCGGCATAGAGGATCAGCGACACGTCCATGACCTTGCGATGCAATTCGCTGGGCTTCTTATCCAGCAACAAATGCAGGAAATGCCCGCCGATGGAGTCTTCGTCGGTCACACACTCGATACGCTTGCCGTCGTGGCTGAAGCGATACCAGTAGCACATGATCGCCGGGAACGCCCCAAGCAGCCGGTCGGTGGCGTCACGCTGCTGGTCGAAGCTGGTTTCCGGTTCCAGGGTGCCGAGCATCGATGCACCGGTGCGCATCACATCCATAGGGTGGGTGTCGGCCGGAATGCGCTCGAGCACTTCTTTCAAGGCCTGCGGCAGATCGCGGAGTTTTTTCAGCTTCGCCAGATAGCTATCGAGCTCGGTCTGGGTGGGTAACTCACCGTAGAGCAGCAGATAAGCCACCTCTTCGAAGCGCGCCTGGGCGGCCAATTCTCTCACATCGTAGCCGCGATAAGTCAAACCGGCACCGGTCTGGCCCACCGTCGACAAGGCAGTCTGCCCGGCAACCTGCCCTCGCAGGCCAGCGCCGCTCAATACTTTTGCTTCAGCCATTGCTCTCTCCAATGTTGGATTTTTTAGGGATTTGGCAATTCGTTTTCAAATTTGACGGTGTTCCCTATGGGAGATTCTATGTTTGCACGCAAGCGGATGCGATGACGTGGGACCGGCTTCAGCCGGGAAAGGGTCAGTACATCCAATGCATGTCTATCGTCTGAAATGCCGCCTTCCCGGCTGAAGCCGGTCCCACGTCGCCAGCCCAAGCTCGGCGCTGCTTCAGGATTTCTTCTGCGCAAACAACGCATCCAGCTTCTGCTCGAAGGTGTGGTAATCAATCGCGTCATACAGCTCCATGCGGGTCTGCATGGTGTCCACCACATTCTTCTGGCTGCCGTCGCGGCGGATCGCGCCGTAGACGTTTTCCGCGGCCTTGTTCATGGCGCGGAATGCCGATAAAGGATAGAGCACAAGCGACACATCGGCGCTGCGCAGCTCATCCACGGTAAACAGCGGCGTGGCGCCAAACTCGGTGATATTGGCCAGAATCGGCGCTTTCACCCGTGCCGCGAACAGCTTGTACATCTCCAACTCGGTGATGGCCTCAGGGAAGACCATGTCGGCACCGGCTTCGATACAGGCAGCGGCGCGCTCCAGCGCAGACTCCAGACCTTCCACCGCCAGCGCATCGGTGCGAGCCATGATCACAAAGCTGTCATCAAGACGCGCGTCCACGGCAGCCTTGATTCGATCGACCATTTCCTGCTGGGACACAATTTCTTTATTAGGGCGATGACCGCAACGCTTGGCGCCCACCTGATCCTCGATATGGATGGCCGCCGCGCCGAACTTGCTCATGGAGCGCACGGTGCGGGCGACGTTGAATGCCGACGAACCAAAACCGGTATCCACATCCACCAGCAGCGGCAAGTCGCAGACGTCAGTGATGCGTCGTACGTCGGTCAATACGTCGTCCAGGCCGGTGATGCCCAGATCCGGTATGCCCAACGATCCCGCAGCCACGCCGCCGCCAGACAGATAAATCGCCTTGAAACCAGCGCGCTTGGCCAGCAATGCATGGTTAGCATTGATCGCGCCCACCACCTGCAACGGGTGTTCGCTGGCCACGGCATCACGGAAGCGTTGGCCGGGAGTGTTTTTATTGGAATTCATTATTCATCTCCAGAAGAGTGGGTTTGGGGGGCGAGCTGCTGTTCCAGGTAGTGCCGCTCAATATTGCGTTTCGAAGCGCCGATATGCCGACGCATCAACAATTCTGCCAGTTCGCCGTCACGATCAGCGATGGCGTCGAGAATCCGGTGGTGTTCGGCAAAAGCCTGGCGCGGCCGGTTGGGCGTCGCGGAAAACTGGATGCGATACATGCGCACCAGTTGATACAGGTCACCGCAAAGCATTTGCGTGAGGGTTTTGTTGCCGCTGCCCTGGATGATCCGATAATGAAAATCGAAATCGCCTTCCTGCTGGTAATAACCGACTCCGGCCTGGAATGCGGCATCGCGCTCATGGGTGTCCAGCACCCGGCGCAGATCATCAATTTCCGCGGCTGTCATCCGCTCCGCTGCCAGCCGACAGGCCATGCCTTCCAGAGATTCGCGAATTTCATAAAGCTCAATCAGCTCGGCATGGCTCAGCGACACCACCCGCGCGCCCACATGGGGCACGCGCACTAGCAAGCGTTGACCTTCAAGACGATGAATCGCCTCCCGCAAAGGCCCACGGCTGATGCCGTAAGTGCGCGCCAGCTCCGGCTCGGAAATCTTGCTACCGGGGGCGATCTCACCTTTGATAATGGCGGATTGAATGCGGCGGAAGACGTTTTCGGAGAGGGTTTCCGAGTCGTCCAAGGGTGGGGCGATGTTTTGCGCATGAGCCAACATTGTCGACACCAATAAAATAATATGGGCGAAATTTAGACCCGTTACGGCTTTCAGTCAAAGTAATCCATCGGATTGTCGACAATAGTCTTATAACTGCCATTCCCCGTAGGCGCGCGCTTGCCCGCGATGAACGATGACGGGGTAGTCTGACGTAGCGAGGCTGCATCGCGGGCAAGCGCGCTCCTACAAAACCACCCAACCGGCCCCTTCCCCACCTTCATGCTAGAATCCGGCTCCAGTTGATGAGCAGTAATAGCACTGCGCCAGCCAAACAAAGATCAAAGGGTGACGCTCTGGATGTTCGCCCTAACCGTGCCAGGATTTATGACACTCAAAGCCTTTCCCACCCTGCTCTGCCTTCTTTTTCTCCCTTCGATTGGCATGGCTGCCGAGAAGACCGTTTATGGCCTCAACGAATACGCCCAACTCAACGACATTGACCTGCAAGTCGCCGCCAAGCTCGACACCGGGGCCAAGACTGCTTCACTGAGTGCTCGGGATATCAAGCATTTCAAACGCAATGGCGAAAGCTGGGTGCGGT
Organism: Pseudomonas syringae; assembly: GCF_000737245.1. Classification (GTDB taxonomy): domain Bacteria; phylum Pseudomonadota; class Gammaproteobacteria; order Pseudomonadales; family Pseudomonadaceae; genus Aquipseudomonas; species Aquipseudomonas syringae_J. The sequence goes on from NZ_JPQU01000089.1 coordinate 155,881, forward strand.
TCTATCTGGCGATCGATGACGCCCACGCACACCCTATCGAACGGCCGCTGGCCAGGGTCAGCAAGATCAAGCGCCGGGCCGATGATCGAGACCCGGACGATGAAAAAAAGTACACCGCACGCCCGGTGATCAGCCTGGATGTGTGCATGGGTGCATCTTTACGCACCATCGAAGTGAACTTGACCGACCGAAGTGCTTTCCAATACCCGCTTTTGATCGGCTCCGAGGCGTTGAAACGCTTTGATGCGCTGGTTGATCCAAGCCTTAAATACGCAGCGGGCAAGCCTGGCTGTGCAATTACCGCTCAAAGAACCGAGTAACTCCATGCGCTCTCTTACGTTGCACCTGAAAATCCTGATTGGTGTCCTGGTGACACTGGGGATCGCAATCACGGCCTATCAGATTCTGGCGCTCGGCATCCCGGTGACCGAGGATGAAACCGACGACTTGTGGAATATCGACGCTAAAGTCGAATTCGTCGCCAATAACAACAAGGACTCGGTCAAGCTGCAGATGTTCGTGCCGCCACTGGCGCGGGACTACATCAGCCTCAATGAGAGCTTTATCTCCAACAACTATGGGGTCAGCGTCAACCGGGTCGATGGCAATCGCAAAGTGACCTGGTCGGCACGCCGTGCCACCGGCAATCAAACGCTGTATTACCGGCTGGTGCTGACCAAGCGCTACAGCGGTGAAAAACTCAAGGCCAAGGGGCCGATTTTCCGTGACAGCATCGCGGTGGAAGGCCCGGAAAAAATCGCCGCAGAAGCCCTGCTCGCGCCGATTCGCCAGCATTCGGCGGACGTGGAAACCTTCGTCACCGAAGCCATCAAGCGGGTCAACAACCTCTCTGACAACAACGTCAAACTACTGCTGGCCGGTGACACTTCCAGCGCCAACAAGGCGCGGATCACCGAGCTGCTGCTCTCGATCGCCCACGTGCCTATGGAAAAGGTCCACACCATTCGACTGGTAGCCGACCAGCCGCAGAGCCCGGAACTCTGGCTGCGCAGCTTCAATGGCAAGGATTGGCTGTATTTCAACCCGGACACCGGCGAACAAGGGCTCCCTCAAGACCGCCTGCTGTGGTGGACCGGCGACGAAAACCTGATCACTCTCGACGGCGGTAAAAAAGCCGTGGTGACCTTCAGCCTGAACAACAGCGAGATGAACGCCATCCGTCTGGCCAAGCTCACCGACGCCAGCACCGACGCGGACTTCCTGGAATATTCGCTGTACGGCCTGCCCCTGCAAACTCAGCAGACCTTCATGATCATGGTCATGATCCCGATTGGCGTACTGGTGATCCTGATCCTGCGCAACCTCATCGGCCTGCAAACCCTGGGCACCTTCACCCCCGTACTGATTGCCCTGGCCTTCCGGGAAACCCAACTGGGCTTTGGCATCATCCTGTTTACGGTGATCACCGCACTGGGTCTGTCGTTACGCTCCTATCTGGAACACCTGAAACTGCAAATGCTCCCGCGCCTGTCGGTGGTGCTGACCTTCGTGGTGGTGCTGATCGCCGCCATCAGCCTGTTCAGCCACAAGCTTGGGCTTGAGCGCGGGCTGTCCGTGGCACTGTTCCCGATGGTGATTCTGACCATGACCATCGAACGCCTGTCCATCACATGGGAAGAGCGCGGCGGCGGCCATGCCATGAAAGTCGCCATTGGCACGCTGTTTGCAGCCTCTCTGGCGCACATCATCATGAGCGTGCCGCAGCTGATCTACTTTGTTTTCACCTTCCCTTCCGTGCTGCTGATTCTGGTGGGCTTCATGTTGGCGATGGGTCGCTATCGCGGCTATCGCCTGACTGAGCTGGTGCGCTTCAAGGCCTTCCTCAAGGAAGAGTCCAAGCAAGAGCAAATCAAATGATCGGCTGGTGGAAAACCTGGAAGGCCCTGGAAGCCAGGGGCATCATGGGCATCAACCGGCGTAACGCGGACTATGTGCTCAAGTACAACAAGCGCAGCCTGTACCCGATTGTCGATGACAAGATCATCACCAAGGAACGGGCCATTGCCGCGGGTATCAACGTCCCCGAAATGTACGGAGTGATTTCCACCGAGAAGCAGATCGACAAGCTCGACGAGATCATTGGCGGGCGCAGCGACTTCGTGATAAAGCCCGCACAGGGCGCGGGCGGCGACGGGATTCTGGTGATTGCTGATCGTTTCGAGGATCGTTATCGGACCGTTTCCGGACGCATCATCAGCCATTCGGAAATCGAGCATCAGGTCTCCAGCATTCTCACCGGACTCTATTCTCTGGGCGGGCACCGGGACCGGGCGCTGATCGAATACCGGGTCACGCCCGATCAGATCTTTAAAAGCATCAGCTACGAAGGCGTGCCGGACATCCGGGTGATCGTGCTGATGGGTTATCCGGTGATGGCCATGTTGCGCTTGCCGACCCGGCAGTCCGGCGGCAAGGCCAACCTGCACCAGGGCGCGATCGGCGTCGGCGTCGATCTTGCCACCGGCATAACCCTGCGCGGCACCTGGCTGAACAACATCATCACCAAACACCCGGACACTACCAATGCGGTGGATGGCGTGCAGCTACCCAACTGGGACGGCTTCATGAAACTCGCCGCCGAATGCTACGAGCTCTGCGGCCTGGGCTACATCGGCGTGGACATGGTGCTGGACCAGGAACAGGGCCCGCTGATCCTCGAACTAAACGCCCGACCCGGGCTGAATATCCAGATTGCCAACGACTGCGGCCTGACCCATCGCACCCAGGCAGTGGAAGCGCGACTGGAGCAGTTGGCGCTCAATGGCGAGGTGGAGACGCCGGAACAGCGGGTGAGGTTTGTGCAGGACGTGTTTGGGCATGTGCAGAGCTGAGGTCACCGCTTGCCATAGAGAGCCTGGCTAGCCCCCCGAATCTGTGTGGAGCGAATTGATACGCGAAGGCCATATTCAGACTGATAAAAATCCGTCGAGCGTACCGGCCTCTTCGCGAATGAATTCGCTCCCACGGGGTACGCGGTTTATCTGACAGACGGCCATACCTGTGGGAGCCGAGCTTGCTCGCGAAGAACGATAACGCGGTTTATCTGACAGACCGCAGCGTCTATATCGCGGGCAAGCACCGCACACCCGGGTATCTGAACCCGTGGGACTGGCCGTGGTGAGCGGCAAGCCAGGCTCACGGCGCCATCGAAACTTTGTTGTATCGGGGAAAGTTCGGCAGGCCCTCTGGCGGCCAGGTCACGCCCTCATCGAAGCTGACGTAGACCAGCATGCTGAAGGGGGTGTTGTGCATGAGCCTGCTCATGAAATCCCGACTCGCAGTGATATTGCCGGTTGAGCCGATACCGGCGGTCAACTCATCGGCAGTCACTGGATGGCTGGTCACTGCGACATGCTCAATCTCATCGCCGGCATTGTCCACACCCGTCACCACAATCTTGACCCGCTGACTGGTCGCAATTAATGGCCACCTTGCCATCTTGAGCTTTGCGCCACCGAGGGGAATATCCTGAAGCCGAAGAATCCCCGCCATAACGCCCTCACAGCTCAGAGATGGCAGCGTGTCTTTATCCAGCGGACCGATCTGAAGCTGACGCACCTGCGATGGATGAGGGTTACTGGACGCTTCCACGACGTCGTACCTGACCGTGATCTGTCTGTCGATGTGCGGCGCAACATAATCCCTAGGGATCAGGTACCGGCGGCTACCTGTCGGCGTAGGCGTCGCGGTGCGGTAGGCGCCGAACTGGCCCAGCTCAGCCCACTGCACCCAGATGACTTCACCGGGGTTCAATGGAAAATCCGGAACAATCACTGTTCCTCCCGAATCTGCCACCTCAGGCACCAAAGTGACGCGCTCTCCTGAACCCGACGCCCGCTCAATATCGGGCCACTCGTAATCTCTGGATATCGGCGCGACGCTCACATCCAGGATGACTGGCGAAGCGTGATGGCTGGGGTTACCTGCACGGTCGCGAATCTGGTAATACGCGTATCGATCGCCATCACCACGACGGACGATCATGTCGCCATCGAACGTAGCGGTTAAAGGTTTGCCCATATCAAGCAGTTTCAGCGTGTATGAGCCGGCCTCCTCGCGGCTACCTGCAGCTCGATCCCAGAACCAGGTCAATACATCGCCGGGTTTGATAGGGGCGTAATTCGGGATAACCGCTTCGACCTTGTTTCCATGGTTTTGCAGATATTGAGCCGTCACCCCGTTAGAGATAATTTCGGCTGGGAAAATTAGCCGTTCGTTACTCGTATTCAGAACAGGCTCCATCGTGTCGATGGTAATCGAATAAGGACTGGAGTCGACTTCGGCGGCGTTATAGGAAATAAAATGGTAATAGATCTCATGCTCCCCCTGCCTCAGCAGATTCTGCGGGACCACCACGAACAAGGTGTCAGGTGCCACAGCGCCGTGCCATGACCTCTCGGCAGCGAGGGATCCATCCCAATACAAGGTCAATTTTTCTTCGGCTGTGCCCGGGTTGACTATTGGAAACATAGGAAACCACACTTCCAGATCGGCCTGAGCGGCGCTGACAGGAAGCAGGTTGGCTTCTCCGCCCTCAATGTCGGGAAGCACTTGTTTGACATAAGGTGGCGGCAGTAATCGATGATCATTAGTCGACATGGAGATACCTCCTGTAAAAAACAAAGGGCCGCAGCGGCCCTTTGTTCTTCCTTCTTACCAGCTGTAGCGCAGACCTACATTCGCGCCCCAAGGCTGTTCGATATTGTTGCCATTGCTGTAATCCAGATCGACATGCGCTTGCAGCTTGTCGGTCAACTGGATGGCAACACCCGCGCCCAACTCACCCCGTGAGCCGGACAAATCGTTGTTGAACACATTGTTATTGACTTGCACTTTATTGTTATTGGCAAACTCGTGGGCAAAGGAAATTCCTTGCTGAGTCTGGGTGTAACCCACACCCGAGGACGCCGAGACGTCGTACTTATTGCCGTAAGTGCGCATCCAGCCACCGGCCTTGCCACCATCCATACGCAGTTCGCCCATGCGGCTACGCAAGGTGCTCAAAGGTATGCTTCCCGCCCTGGCCTATTACATATTCCAGGGGGCTGATGTCAAACACATCCATTTGCGGTGCAAGCTGCCCAAACAGTGCCAAGTCACCCGGAAAATCTTGACGAGTAAAACGAACTATATTGTCGCCTCTAAATACCAAAGTATTAAGCCGAAACGCATCGATCCTCTCCACGACTGCGGCGAATTTATCCATACAGGCGTTCAACTCACTCGCCAACCTGGGTTCGAGATCATCGGCAATTTCTTTGAACGGCCGCCCGGCACTGGGGTGATCTGCAAAGGTGCCAGGGGCGATTTTTACTTGTTCTAATTTGCTGTCCGCGAGCGGGGTCAGTTTCAATTCCCCATCTTCGCCTAACAGGTCAAAACGGAACTTTATTGAAAATTTCCAGGAGGCGACCAATCGACCCATGATGTCGCTGCCACCTGGTGGAGCGACCGTACATTCCTGCTCCGCACTGCCACTCCAATCAACCTGAAGCATTTCATCGTCAATAATGCTCAGCTGAAAATTATTCTTGTTTTCTATCTTTATTAGTGGCAGTACAAATCCGCTCAAAGCAATCTTTGCAAAGCTAGGCGAGCTGGATCTGATTGGCGGCCCTTTATACTGCCCCTGAGTAACTTCAATATCACTAACAAATTCATCCAACTCACCGTGAAGCTTATAAGAAAAGGCTGAACCTGCGGCCATGTCTTTAAGTCCTTCGGCGATAATCTTGTCCATTAAAAAACGCTGCCCCAACACAGTCGTGGAGGAATAGCCGCCTTGAGGAATCAGAAACTTTAAATCTTCGTCACTTGCAGGGTAGGTGCCGTTAGCCCCCCCTTCCATGGTGACAAATAGTAACACCTCACCTTCGCCGTAATTTTCGGCATAGGCCAGGGTCGAGCCAGGCTCCTGATGAGTTTTTATATCGAAGTATTTAACCTTGAGGAACTGGCCTTCCTGGCTTTGCATTTCATTAAGGATATAGGTGGTGATCACAGGGTCCATTGATTTGAATTTATTCAACATAAACTTCCCCCCTTCTTCGCGCTGCTTGCGAGTGGGCCCTAAATACAACAGCGGACGGTAACCCGCATGGAGGTCCAACACCACTCTTCCCCCCTCTTCAATTGAGCCGGTGGCGATCATCAGGTCAATATCTATCGTGTAGGGGATTGCCTGCAATGCGTCATACTCAGACACTTTGGTAACCGCCGCACTACCGCCTAGTTCCGTCCCAATGGTGAATTGTGAGCCACCGAGTACTCTCATTGTCAGTAATGCTTTTGAGGACGTAATAGGCGAATTTATGAATGACAGCCGTGGCGCATCCATCAGGTAGTCGTATACATATTCGAGCTCACTGTCCGTCATCGGTACTGCACCCGTGAGTTTTGGCATGTACCCATCGGTTTGGGAAAACCGCTCAATGTACTCCTGAGCCAGGATCTTATTCGCTTTAGGCCTGTCGTAGGCCACAATGGCGTTCCAACCTAGTACCGACGGTCCTAAACGCATATGAGTTAGAAGTTGCTCTACTGTGTATCTCATTTCCAGACTCCCTGACCATCTAACCCCTACTCAACAAGTGACACGCTGCTATTACTGTAAAAGTAGGAGGGGGTTTGACCGCCATCAAAACTTACGTGAACTTTCAGTGTGATGGACCTGTTCAACTTCAGTGTTCTCAGAAAAGCAAGTGACAGCCTGCTGGATACTTCCTCGGCCGCTGCCTCACCTAGTATGAATGCGCAGCGCGAAGGACGACTGGGGCAATGATATTCAGGTGATCGTTGACGAACGCGTAGATGCAGGCGACTACGAGGGAAACCGTATTGACTGTCCCGAGAATCATGTATTGGTTCATGGCGGCCATAACGACGATCCCGAGAATGGCAACGTTTACTACAGGTTCGCCACGCCATGGTATACGTGAGCATTCACTTGAACTTTAAACTGGAGTTACAAACCCGACGCTATAAACCCGGAGCCATGACAAATGAAAAAGCATAAAGAAAAATCAGACCCTGCCAGCACTCTACTCGCGTCCGGCTCTCTGACTATAAGGGACAAGGACAAAAACGCCGGTCAACTTTTTTCCCGCTCGCCGGGCACTGGCGAGTCAGTCACCTATGAATTTAGCTCGGCAAATTCCCCCTTCCCGAATGATGCCGCGCGTAGTTTACAGTTCGACGAATTCGCTTCTGCGACTTTGTTCCATTTTGCGGCCGATTCGGGCGCGACAGACAACAAGGATCAGGAGTTCTACTTTAAAGTTATTACTACCCGCAAGCGAACCTCCACAACTATCCGCCAACTGATTAATATTCTTTCTCATGCTGAAGGCACCATCATTGAACCCGGCTTGAGAATGCTGGAGTGGCACAAAAGCAGCCCTGATGCGCAAGTAATAGATCGACTATCGTCAGTGCGTATTATAGCGCCTACCTCTCCACCTACTACACTCAGCACATCTGCAATTCGAGAGCCGGGCCGACGCCTCAGGCAAGGCACGAGAAACCCACTACGCTTGCTCTCGGCAGGGGCGCCAGCGCGCCAGCAAAGTCAGCAATGGGTTCACCACTACTTACGATTACGACGACTGTGGCCGCGTGAAGAATGTCATCCAAGGCAATTTGCAAGTTGATTTCGAGTACAACGAGTTCGGCCAGTTGCAGCAAAGTACGGCCCGCCATGGAACGAAATCCTTGGTCACCGCGTTCGAATACGATTCGTTGAGCCGGGAAACCAAACGCACGACTACCCTGACCGGTAAGCCGGTCAGGACACTGAGTCAGGTCTGGTATGACGACGACCACTTGCACAGCCGCGAACAGCACGTCGGCGGACAAAGCAGCTATAAGGAAACCTTCATCTACGACCAGCGGGGTCGTCTGGAGGAATACACCTGTACCGGTAACGAATTGCCCAAAGACGCTTACGGAAACCGGATCACGTCCCAGGCATTTCGCTTCGATGCGCTGGACAACATCAAACGCTGTATCACCGAGTTTGCCGATGACCCCGACCCGGATGTCGCCGACTTCAACTATGCAGACGACGACAGTTGCCAACTGATCAAGATGACCCACAGCCATGCCAGCTATCCACAGGAGACCGAATTCAGCTACGACGCTGACGGCCATATGCTCAACGACCAGGAAGGCAGGAAGCTCAGCTACAACAGTCAAGGCCGCTTGCTTGAAGTCAAGAGCGCGACCGATCAGCCGATCATTGCCTACCGCTATAACGGCCACGACGATCTGGTCGCCGTGCAAAAAGCGACGGGCAGCGAAACCCAGCGGTTTTATCAGGGTTACAGCCTGAGCCATACGGTGCAGGAAAATACCCTGATCCAGTGCCTCTTTGATCAGGACTGCCCGGTTGGCCAGCAGCAGTACGGCGACGACAGCAAAACCTTGCTGCTGCTCACCAATGCTGCCAACAGCGTGGTGGGTGAAAGCCCCTCAGACGATGAGCTTCGCACTCGGAGCTACAGCGCTTATGGCGAACAACCGGACGACGATTTGCAAAGTCTGCTGGCATTTAACGGCGAAATGCACGAAGAAATAGGCGGTTGGTATCTGTTGGGACGTGGTTATCGGGCTTATAACCCCAGCCTGATGCGCTTCCACAGCCCGGACTCCCTCAGCCCGTTCGGCGGGGGCGGCATCAACCCTTACATGTATTGCGCAGGCAACCCCATCAGCTTCCGCGACCCGACCGGTCATATGTTTGGGAAGCCAGATCCGGAGTATGTGGACCCGCCGGAGCAGCCTGAAGGGCCGAGTGGATTCATGAAGTGGCTCGGCGTTATCGGTGGCGGTGTCGCTATCGCAGTTTCGCTATATTTCATTCCCTGGACTGTCGGCTCGGCGCTGGTAATTGGCATTGGCCTGATTGGGATTGGGGTAATGGCCGTAGGCATGGGGTACGAGGTTGCAGGCGTTATCAACAACGACGAGGAAAAGAAGGCTTTCGGAGGGATACTTCTCGGGATCGGCGGAGCAATAGCACTCATTGGGCCGGCTGTGGTCGTTAGGTTGCAGAAAGCAGCAAGCATAGCGATGACCGGAGTTGGTCCTGTAGCGGGTATGGGAGGAGCGGCTGGCAGCGCGAGAGGTTCAGTGGCGAGCTTTGGTGCTGGCAGTGCGAGAAATTCGCTAGCTGGAGGTGGAGGTGGAGGTGGAGGTGGGAGCAGGGCTAATTCGATTCAGGCAGGCGATGCAGGGGGCGGTACTGGCACTGTCGTTCGTGAGACGGCACAGATTGTTAGACGTCGTTCGAGCGCAGGCCCTTCACAACTGACTCAATCGGTGCAGGATGCGCTTGCAAACTTGAAACACGTGAATCTGCGTAGAGACATTACAAGCCCTAATTGGTCGGATAGATTAGTCATCGATGGCCCAAATTTTCACGCTAATGCTCAAGCACCTCTCCCACCGTCAACCGGCGTATACGAGACGCCGTACGGCCCCATGCATCTCGTCCAGTTCACCAGGTGGAAGGCTGCAGGTAACGTCTGACACCGCCTGTTCAATCTCAAAGATCAGCTATAGGCCTCCAACCCCGCGGGCGGTTACAATCGCCGCCCGCGCCGTTGATCAGAGCCTGGCATGCCCACCTGCTCCATCGTTCCTCTGCCCTATTGCCCCAACCCTGCCGATTACTTCAGCAGGCTCCGCCATGCGCCCGGTGCCGTGCTGCTGGACAGCGGCCGGCCGATTGCCGAGCGCGGCCGGTTCGATGTGCTCAGCGCTTGGACTTTGGAGCAATTACAGCCTGAACCTCAGGAATCTGGTGCTGCGTTTTTGACCCGCTGCCGCGCCAGCCTGGCTCGCCTGGGCAATGCGCAATTACCTGCCGGCTGTGAGCTGCCATTCGCCGGCGGGCTACTGGGCTATCTCGGCTATGACTTCGGTCGTCGTCTGGAGCCGCTTCCCAGTGGCGCTATCGATGATTTGCAGTTACCCGATGCTCGTCTTGGACTGTATGCCTGGGCGGTGATTACCGATCATCTGCTGGGCACTACGCAGTTGATGTGCCATCCCTCGGTGGACGAGATTGAACAGCAACGTTTGTTGGCATTGTTCACAGCTGAACCTGCGACCGAGCAGCCCGCCTTTCGACTGACATCCTCATTCAAAGCCGATCTCACCCCTGAAGATTACCGCGCTGCCTTCGCCCGTATTCAGTCCTATATTCAGGCAGGCGACTGTTATCAGGTGAACTTCGCCCAGCGTTTTCAGGCGGGTTTTCAAGGCGATCCATGGGCGGCCTATTGCGCGTTGCGGGAGGCCTGCCCTACTCCGTTTTCCGGCTATATGGCGCTGCCAGATGGCGCTGCGATTTTGAGTTTGTCGCCGGAACGCTTCGTCAAGGTCAGCCAGCGTCAGGTGGAAACCCGCCCCATCAAAGGCACCCGGCCCCGTGGTCGCGATAGTGCTGAAGACGCCGCCTTCGCCGCTGAACTTCTGGCCAGTCCAAAGGATCGGGCCGAGAACCTGATGATCGTTGACCTGTTGCGCAACGATCTGGGCCGCAGTTGCCGAATTGGCTCGGTGAAAGTCCCGGAGTTGTTCAGCCTGGAAAGCTACCCCAACGTGCACCATCTGGTGAGCAGCGTGACCGGCGAACTGGCGGCCGATCACGACGCTCTGGACCTGATCGCCGGCAGCTTCCCGGGTGGTTCGATCACCGGCGCACCAAAAATCCGCGCCATGCAGATCATCGACGAACTAGAACCCACCCGGCGCGCCCTGTATTGCGGCTCGCTGCTGTATCTGGATGTCCGCGGCGAAATGGACAGCTCCATCGCCATCCGTAGTCTCCTGATCAAGGACGGCACCGTTTCCTGCTGGGGCGGCGGCGGCATTGTCGCGGACTCCGAGTGCGAGGCGGAGTATCAGGAGACGTTTACCAAGGTGCGGGTTTTGCTCAACACTCTGGAACAGGTTTGAAACTCTTCCGTAGAATCTGCCGAAGGCTGCGAAAGAGGTTTGCCTGACACACCGCAATTCGCAGCCTGCGGTAGTTCAATCAATAGATGTGGCAATTGACTTGTGCTATCACACTTTTATCGCCTTGAGTCCGCCTGAGCCCGAAGTTAGTCCAATGCAGACGTGGTAGGTTTAGATCTCTGTGGTCAACTTTTCACCGGAAACCCGAAACAAATAACTCTCCTCCAGGGAATAACGCTCGACAGACTTCGGGTCAAAAAACCTGTTGACTTGGAGTCTGCCATAGGAGCATTCGCATCCAATAAAAAAAAGACGCCTGGCTCAGGCGTGCTAGAAGTTGCTACTGAATACCTCATTGACTAACCCGCTAAAAGTTTTTTACTTGACTACCCAAGGACAAGGTACCAACGTATCTCGTCCCTGCCGATATAGAAGCGGCTTGATTCAGGCTCATGGATTCAGCGCTGTGCAGATAAGTGGTGAACGTACTGAATATTGAAAAGCGTTGAAGCTCTACACCTCAAACGTGCAGATGTATACCTAGTAAAACTACTAGGTTGCCAATACTGGTGATTGAGCTAGCGTTATCAGGAACGGCTGAAATCCAAGAGTCGCCTTGCAATAGCCCCTGCTGGGCAACTAATCAGACTTAACAGTGCCCTATTGATATCCCTTGGAAAGTAAGTTATCGCCCAACTGAATAATGAGCAAGCCAATGAAACCTTTCAATGAAGACTGGATAACAAATAAAACGCTTCCGTGGCTGTTTGTCGTCACGCTGTTGAGCATGCTATGCCTGGGCCTGACGATGGCAAACGCCGAGGATAATTCAAGACCGGTGGATAAGCCCCGCGCGGCCGCAGAGATTTATCCCGCGCCTTGGCAGAATGATAAGCCAGAAGATGATCATAGCTTTGAATGTTACGGCAGCGTGCTGATTGGGAGTCGGCATTTTGGTGACGAAAAGGGTAGAACTGACTACCGCTGCGGATGGGTGAATCAGTTTGATCGCCTCGAAGTTGTTGATAAGGTGTGGTCCGGGAATCTAAAAGAATCAGAACATTTTTACGATTGCCCCCCGAACACCGTGATGACTGGGCGGCGCCATCGAGATGACGAACATGGTTCGACCGCTTATCAGTGTGCAAAAGTTATCGACTCATGGGGCAATGCTATACAGGTCGTTCCCGGCCCTCAAGTTGATGTTGGCGACTATGAGAACAGCGTTTTTGAATGTCCCGAAAATCAAGCTATTACGTATAGAGGTCACGACGGTGATACCGAGAGCGGCAATGTATTTTTCAAGTGTGGCACCTTGTGGTAATCCCTTTCATAGTGTCCATGGACAGCTCAATCGACACCCGTAGCCTGGGGGTCGAGAGTGGCGGCGGGATTGTCGCGGACTCCGAGTGCGAGGCGGAGTATCAGGAGACGTTTACCAAGGTGCGGGTGTTGCTGAGCACATTGGAAGCGCGGTAGACGAACAACCTGTGGGAACGGTGCTTGGCGGCGATAAGGGCGACACAGATATTCAGGCCCACCGAGTCCGCCTTATCGCGGGCAAGCACCGCTCCCACAGGTCCACCACCGCCTGAGGCCATACCACCAGCCAATTCCCTGAAAGATTTTGTTAACATCCGCCTCATTACGAGCGCCTAAGCGCCAACTTTAGGAAACCGCCTGATGAGCACACCTTTCGACGTCGTCGAACTTGCCGCGACCTACGCCAACAAGTCGGCACAAGACATTCTCAAACTGGCCTTCGAGCATTTCGGTGATGAGCTGTGGATTTCATTCAGTGGTGCCGAAGACGTGGTGCTGGTGGACATGGCCTGGAAACTGAACAAGAACGTCAAAGTGTTCAGCCTCGACACCGGGCGTCTGCACCCGGAGACCTATCGCTTTATCGAGCAGGTGCGTGAGCACTACAAGATCGATATCGAAATCATGAGCCCGGATCAGCAGAAGCTCGAACCTTTCGTCAAGGAAAAGGGCCTGTTCAGTTTTTACCGGGACGGCCATGGCGAATGCTGCGGCGTGCGCAAGATCGAGCCGCTACGCCGCAAGCTTTCTACAGTCAAAGCCTGGGCCACCGGCCAGCGCCGCGATCAGAGCCCCGGCACCCGCAGCCACGTAGCCGCGCTGGAAATCGATACCGCGTTTTCAACCCCCGAGCGCACGCTGTACAAATTCAACCCACTGGCGCAGATGACCAGCGAAGAAATCTGGGGCTATATCCGCATGCTGGAGCTGCCGTACAACAGCCTGCATGAGCGCGGCTTCATCAGCATCGGCTGCGAACCCTGCACCCGCCCGGTACTCCCAAACCAGCACGAACGCGAAGGCCGCTGGTGGTGGGAAGAAGCCACCCAGAAGGAATGCGGGCTGCATTCGGGGAATTTGATCGCGAAGGTTTGACAGAGGCTTCGACCGGGGACCACTGACCTGTGGGAGCGGTGCTTGCCCGCGATAAGGCTGGACGCGATTCTCCTGAAATCCGCGTCAACCTTATCGCGGGCAAGCAGCGCTCCCACAAATGACCGCCGAACCTGCTGGTGAATCAATGCACCGGCAGTTCAATGCCGTCGAACAGCTCTTCCAGTTCCTGTTTGTTATGGCACTGGATCGCCTTGGCCATGACTTCACGCGTCAGGTGCGGGGCGAATTTCTCGATGAAGTCGCACATGAACCCGCGCAGGAAGGTGCCACGACGGAAGCCGATCTTGGTGATGCTGGCTTCGAACAGATCGCTGGCATCAAGCATGACCAGATCGCTGTCGAGCTTGGGATCCACCGCCATTTTCGCCACGATGCCAACTCCCAGGCCCAGACGCACGTAAGTCTTGATCACGTCGGCGTCGGCGGCGGTAAACACCACTTTGGGTTCCAGGCCGCGATGACTGAAAGCTTCGTCCAGTTTGGAACGACCGGTGAAACCGAACACGTAAGTCACGATCGGGTATTCGGCCAGGAGCTCCAGCGTCAGCTTGGGCGCTTTGGTCAGAGGGTGACCATGAGGCACCACCACGCAGCGGTTCCAGCGGTAGCACGGCATCATGATCAGGTCGCTGAACGACTCCAGCGCTTCGGTGGCAATGGCAAAATCCACGGTGCCATCGGCGGCCATTTCTGCAATCTGCATCGGCGAGCCCTGATGCATATGCAACGACACATCCGGGTATTGCTTGATGAAATTGCTGATCACCGGCGGCAAGGCATAGCGAGCCTGAGTGTGGGTAGTGGCAATCGACAGGGTGCCTTTTTTCTCGTTGGAGAATTCCTGGGCAATCTGCTTGATGCTTTCGACCTTGCGCAGGATTTCCCCGGCGGTGGTAATGATCCGCTCACCCGCTGGCGTAACACGAGTCAGGTGCTTGCCACTACGGGCGAAAACCTCCACCCCCAATTCGTCTTCGAGCAAACGGATCTGTTTGCTGATGCCTGGCTGAGAGGTGTAAAGGCTCTGAGCCGTCGCGGAAACGTTGAGGTCGTGGTGCGCCACTTCCCAGATGTAGCGCAGTTGTTGAAGCTTCATATGTATCCCTCAAAGCAGGAAGACGCCAAGGGCATCAGCGACGGTATATAACTGGATTAATGGTTAAGACGACAAATCTAGAACTTTTTATCATCTTTAAACGATAAAGGCACGCCCGATTTCAATCCAGTTATCCGCTGGTTCGGCGCCCGCTGCGGCTGTAGCCCGGCACCATGTACACCGGCACCTGTGCCAATTGCAGTACCCGCGCCGCCGTGCGACCAATCGGAGTAGTGCTTTCGGCGTCACGGCTATGGCTGCCAACAATCAACAAGTCCACTTCCAGTTCTTCGGCCTGTTCCAGAATGACGTTGCAAGGATCACCCTGCACGACACGCACGGTACGAATCAGTGCCAGATCCTGATGACCATCACCCAGCTCCTCACGGAAACCCTCGAGGACTTTCTGCTCGATACCTTCAATGAGCGAATTCAACCCCCGACTGCGCAGATCCTTCAACGCGTCCTCACCCAGATAACTTTGCAATACCGATTCGGCAAACAACCCCATTGGCTCCACCACATGCACCACGTACAGCTCTGCCTTGAAAGTTCGAGCCAGTGCCAGCGCATGCTGCATTACATAAGGCGCGTACAGACCAAGGTCTGTGGCATAGAGCATCGAACGAATCATAAGCGACCTCCCGGACAGCCAGAATGGCGGAGATGGATTGAGCTTAGCAGCGTGCTAACGACTGCGACGGCAATTACCACCTCGCCCGCCGAGGGGGAGAATAATCAGGGTTTCAATTCGTTACTGATGCCGTGTGGCACGTGTCCCGTGGCGACTACATCTCGTGCTTTTTCGCAGTGCCCCGGTTGATCATCGAAGAACACATCGGCGGCGAAAGCTTCAAGAAAGGCTGATTTTTCAAGACCTCCCAGAAACAGTGATTCATCCAGGCGAATGTCCCACTCACGCAAGGTGCGGATCACTCGCTCATGGGCGGGTGCCGAGCGCGCCGTGACCAGCGCGGTGCGGATCGGGCAGGTCTCCTCGGGGAACTCACGCTGTAACAAATTGAGCGCCGCCAGAAAGGGCTTGAACGGCCCGCCCCGCAGTGGCTCGCGGGCCGACTCGCGCTCGCTGGCCTGAAAAGCCTCCAGCCCACCGGATTGATAAACTCGTTCGGACTCATCGGAAAACAACACCGCATCGCCGTCGAAGGCGATGCGCAATTCAGCACTGGCGGCCCGACGTGCTCCGCCGGAGAGAATCGTCGCTGCCGCGAAACCGGCGTCCAGGGCGCTACGGACATCTTCGGCATGGGTGGAGAGAAACAGATGGCAGCCAAACGCCGCCAGATACGGATAAGGACTACGACCGCCGACGAACGCCGCACGGGTGATGTCCAGCCCGTAATGCTGAATCGAATTGAACACCCGCAGCCCGGTGTCAGCACTGTTGCGCGAGACCAGTATCACCTCGACCCGCGCTTTGCTCAGGCTTGCATTCAGACTGAGGAGCTTTTCCACCAGCAGATAGGCATCCCCGGGTTCGAGAATCTCGTCCTCATGATCAATCTGGTACTTGCGATACGCCTCAACACCATCGGCGGTGTAGACCGCATGGCTCTCGCGCAGATCGAACAAGGCGCGAGAGGAGATTGCCAGTACCAGTTTGTTGCTGTGTGCCGTGGCCATGCGATCTAGTGCCCTGATATTCAGTGATTGCCGGCATCCATAAATGTCAGCGCCTGATGCAGCATACGCACCCGCACCATATCGCAGCCAGCCTGCAACGCAGCGGCCAGCGGCTCGGCGTAGATGGCCTGCAGCTCGAGGGGCCGCTGTTCCTGATAATCGAGATACATGCTTGGGCGGTAATCCGGCATGGTTTCGGTCATGGCGAACAGCGACTGGGCATAGCCGGCGGGCAACTCATGACCACAGGCCTGGGCGCCCTGCACCACCTCATTCATCAACGCCTGGATCAGTGCGCGGGTTTGCGGATCGCTCATCAGCGGCGTCGTCGTGGCACGCAACAGGGTCGACAAGCCGTTGTAGGGAATATTCCAGACAAGTTTCTGCCAGCGCGCCTGGGCCAGATTGGCCATGGCTTCGGACTCCAGCCCCGCAGCATGAAACAGCCCCGCCCCCTGTTCGACAATCGACTGGCGAATCTCATCGCTGCGGACCGGACCGCTGTGATAACCCAGATTGACCCGCCCGAAGGCCTGATGCACCACCTTGCCTGGCCCCGAGCGATACACCGAAATAAAACACAGCCCGCCCAGCAGATGCAGGGAATCGGGTAGCGCTTCACGCAGGTTGTCTTCCACTGCCAGACCGTTCTGCAACACCAGCACCTTGGCATCCGGCGCAGCCGCTTGAATGATCGCCGGGGCCAGCCCGACATTACCGGTGGACTTGGCCCCCACCAGCAGCCAGTCGCAAGGCGGCATATCGGCCGCTGAGTTGTAGGCCTTAACCGGCTTGAGCAACAAGTCGCCATAGACGGCACTCTCGATCTGCAAGCCGTCCTGCCTGACGGCGTCGAACTCACTGCGCAGCAGAAAATGCACGTCGAACCCGGCCCGAGCGAGCATCACGCCATAAAAGCCGCCAATCGCGCCGGTGCCAATAATGCCGATCCTCGGCCGTTTCAGCTCTGTACTCATATATGTCCTTCCTAACGGTCTTTGTTTCGAAAGTTTCTAAGGCAACTCATCAGCCTCGCCGGATAACGCGGCTGCCAGTGACTGACGCAGATCGCTGGCCGTCAGTGGTGCACGCAAAGTGCCGAAAAACTGCCCGTCACGCACCACAAACATTGCGGGCAGGTGGAAGACTTCGTAACGGGCTACCGCACCGCCGTTTTCTTCGGCATCAATCCAGCAAATACGCGCCAGCCCCAGGTCCATCCCCGGAAGTTTTTGCCGGGCGTAGCGACAACTGGCGCAACCGGCCCCGGTAAAAACCAGGAGCGATGTACCGGGCAGTTCTAATAGCTGATGGTCGATATCGAAGTCGCTCAGCTCAAGTTCAATCAAGTTCGGGCTCCATACGTGGGAAGCGTCCAAATCGGCCAGACTCGCACATCGCCTGCCGCTGGGCCAGTAATCGGCGTTCGCGCCAGATAAACCGGCGTTTGCCCATTGTCGAATGACGCCTTAACGCGCTAAGGTTCTGTCCCCCGTTTCGCTCAATCTTTGCCTGGCTTCGCCCCACGGGGTTCGTTGGCGGCCGGCATACGTGACTGATGAGTAGCTCGATGGCTGATTTACCGATTGACGACCTGAACGTTTCCTCCAACGAGACTCTGATCACGCCGGATCAGCTCAAGCGCGAAATCCCGCTCACCGACGCCGCACTGCACACAGTCAGCCAGGGTCGTGAAGTGGTGCGCAACATCCTCGACGGCAAGGATCATCGCCTCTTCGTGGTGATCGGGCCTTGCTCGATCCACGACATCAAGGCGGCTCACGAATACGCCGAACGCCTCAAGACCCTCGCGGCCGAAGTATCCGACACGCTGTATCTGGTGATGCGTGTCTATTTCGAGAAGCCGCGTACCACCGTGGGCTGGAAAGGCCTGATCAACGACCCGTACCTGGACGACTCCTTCAAGATCGAAGACGGCTTGCATATCGGCCGCCAATTGCTGCTGGACCTGGCTGAAATGGGCCTGCCAACCGCGACCGAAGCCCTCGACCCGATCTCGCCTCAGTATCTGCAGGACCTGATCAGTTGGTCTGCCATTGGCGCACGCACCACCGAATCCCAGACCCACCGCGAGATGGCTTCCGGCCTGTCTTCGGCCGTGGGCTTCAAGAACGGCACCGACGGCGGCCTGACGGTTGCGATCAATGCCCTGCAATCGGTTTCCAGCCCCCATCGCTTCCTGGGCATCAACCAGGAAGGCGGCGTCTCCATCGTCACCACCAAGGGCAATGCCTACGGTCACGTAGTGCTGCGCGGTGGCAACGGCAAACCCAACTATGACTCGGTGAGCGTCGCCCTGTGTGAGCAGGCGCTGACCAAGGCGAAGATCAAGCCGAACATCATGGTCGATTGCAGCCACGCCAACTCCAACAAGGATCCGGCTTTGCAGCCGCTGGTGATGGAAAACGTCGCCAACCAGATCCTGGAAGGCAACCAGTCAATCATCGGCCTCATGGTAGAGAGTCATTTGAATTGGGGCTGTCAGGCAATTCCCAAGGATCTATCCGACCTGCAATACGGTGTTTCGATCACTGATGCCTGCATCGACTGGGAAAGCACGGAAAAAACCTTGCGCAGCATGCATGCCAAGCTCAAGGACGTCCTGCCGAACCGCCAGCGCGGCTGATTGACAGCGCACACGAAAACGCCGGGCATATGCTCGGCGTTTTTGGTTGTGGCTCGGGTTACAACAAGATCAGATCTTCGCGGCCTGGCGCTGATTGCGTTCCATGTACCGCTCGACATAAGAACATGAAGGAATAACGGTGTAACCGATACTGTCGGCGTAGTCGAGCGCGTGCTCGGTCAATGCAGCCGCAATGCCTCTGCCACGCAGGGCATTGGGGACGAAGGTTCGATAGATATCCAACGTCTGCTTACCCAGATCCATATAGGTCAGGTAAGCCCGGTGACCGTCGATGTTGATTTCAAACTGGTGACCGGTCTGATCATGGTGGATGGACAACGCCTCGCTCATCACTACTCCTCGCGGGTCTTGGAATTTGACCCCTACCTTACCGATGTTTTTCCGGCGAAGGAACATCTACGCCACCCCGTGCCTGTTTTTGGACACCGAGAAGAGCTTTGCTGATCCCAACAAAAGAGCACCTGCAAATAGTAGGCGTCATTTGGGAATATGCTCAAGCGTGTCGATCGCAAAAAACCACGACCGAGCATCTGATTACACAGACAGTTGAACCGAACATTGCCAAATCATGTCGATTGAGACGCCCCCGCGAGTTGAAAGTCACTGGGGCGTGGGCTAAACATGAATAGGTTTGATGTTTGTTCATGCCGGGATGAATCCGGGATGCCCTGGATGGAGGTGTGTCGGTATTCAGGCCCGAGCAGGCGGTCGTAACGGACCGTTGGATATTTTTCATCCAAATGACATGAAAAGTAACGCGCAACACTTTCAAAGCCGGGAAAATTAGCGGCTTCTTGCGCTTGGTCAGTTTACTTACTACAAACAATGGGTACTATGTACGCCGGTCATTTTCTCATTTTCGAGAGATGACTAATTTGATAAAAGTCCTTGAAGGGGAACACGATGAACAACGTTCTGAAATTCTCTGCTCTGGCTCTGGCCGCAGTTCTGGCCACCGGTTGCAGCAGCGTATCCAAAGAAACCGAAGCTCGTCTGACAGCTACCGAAGACGCAGCAGCTCGTTCGCAAGCTCGCGCTGATGAAGCCTATCGCAAGGCTGACGAAGCTCTGGCTGCTGCTCAAAAAGCTCAGCAAACTGCTGACGAAGCCAACGAGCGCGCTCTGCGTATGTTGGACAAGGCTAGCCGCAAGTAATAATCCTTCGGGGTTATTGATTGTTGCAGCAAAAAAAGCCGACCTGGTTTCCGGGTCGGCTTTTTTATTGGGCTCTTCATGATTGTGTACATATACATTTCTGCGGTAACGGCCGCTTACGGTTCCGCTCTTACAGCGGGTCACTTTTGGCAAACAGCCCGGAATGCCGGCCCAGCCAAAAGTAACCAAAAAGTCCTTGCCCCACCACTTGGTCCCTCGCCCTGGCTCGGCATGCCCGTAATCCGACATTGAGGCGTGGTTTAACGGGGCGCCCAAGATCAAAATCAAAAGCGCACGAGGCGGCCTGATAGCCGGCCTGTGGTGTGAACTTGCCCCGCTGTCTTCGGTGTATCGATTCGGTGATCAACCCACGGCAGACACACGACCCTGCAGGAGCGCACGAGCACCGCGAGGCCGCGATGGCGGTGTATCAGACAACACGCCATCGCTGCCTCGCGATGCTGGTGAGCTCCTACGGAAAAGGCAATATCCCGAAAATAGCCGCACTCCCATGTGGGACCGGCTTTAGCCGGGAAAAGGCCAGCACACCCACTGCATCTGTATCGACCGCAATGCCGCCTTCCCGGCTAAAGCCGGTCCCACAGGTTAGCGTCGGCCAAAGTATTACACCGCATCCGTGGGAGCGAATTCATTCGCGAAGGCAATGGCACATACAACTAATAAGGCGGGGCATACACGAAGGAAAGCAGGTCGGCTGCCAGGCCGCCTCGCGCGCTTTTGATTTTGATCTTGGGCGCCCCGTTAAACCACGCTGGCCGAACGCTGAGCTTGAACCGTGGGCAACCCGGCAGGACGCCGGGTTAGCCGCGCTGGGCCAGGGATGACCCTTCGCGGCGGCCCACGGTTCAAGGTCTGCGGTCGGGTACACCGAGCCTAAGCGAGGTGCCGAGTGGTGGGGCAAGAGCGTTTTGCTTACTTTTGCGCTTCTTCTCAAAAGTGAGGCGCCGTAAGGGCGCAACCCTAAGTGGCCGTTACCGCAGCAATGGATATATACCCAAAATAACTACAGCGTTGCTTGCGAAGAATTACAACTTTCCCTCACTGCAACGGAATCTGATCCTGAACACCCGCCGTCACCGGGGTACCCGGCACCGCGATTTCCACTGGCATACCATCTTCTGCTGCGACCACATCCCGCACCAGATCCCAGTTCATGCGCAAGTTATTGGACAGATCTTCACGCTTGAGCAATGCATTGATCACCGCCGTGTGCTTGTCCACAACCGACGGATTGCCGTTGTCGTCCACCGGCGTGTGGGCTTCGAGGTAGACCTTGCCACCGCTAAGACCAAACTTGTACGGCTCGCTGATGATCCGCACCGTGGTCCCCACCGGCGCCATACCCGCCAATTCCAGCACGTTATTGTTGTACATGCGGAAGCAACCGTGGCTGGTGCGCATGCCAATGCCGAACTTCTTGTTGGAACCGTGGATCAGGTAACCGGACATACCCAGGCCGAACTTGAACGGCCCCAGAGGATTGTCCGGCCCAGCTGGCACGACGTTTGGCAACGGGTCGCCATCAGCAGCATGCTCGGCGCGAATTGAAGCCGGTGGCGTCCAGGTCGGGTTCGGGGTCTTGGCGATCACTTTGGTGACGCCGATCGGCGAGCCCCAGCCTTCACGACCCACACCCAGCGGATAGGTGTGCACCACGTTCTCACCTTTTGGGTAGTAGTACATGCGGTATTCGGCCAGGTTGATCACGATGCCTTCGCGCGGACCAGGTGGCAGCACGAAGCGCGTAGGTAACACAATCTGCGTACCCGCACCCGGTAACCATGGATCAACGCCCGGGTTGGCGGCGATCATTTCCAGATAACCCAGATCGTACTGAGTACCCAGATCGGCGAAGGTGTCTTCGTATCGGGCGGTGATCGTCTGCACTTGGCCGATGATGTCCTCACCCGGCGGCGGCAGAGGGAACTCCAGAGCGGAAACGGAGCCCGCCGCACACAGTGCAGCAAGCGACAAACAGCGGGTAACGGCTGGTATGCGCGACAACATCCGGGAAATCCTTGGGCAATACGGCAAGAAGACGAAAACGAGACAGCCAGTGTACACGCAGCCCCGCAGAACCGGGAGTCGCGCGATTGCTACTTGATGGTTCGGCCGCTTGATGAACAGCGGCCATTTCATCAAGCGTAGCTACTCCATGAACCGCAGCTCAGGCCAGATCGGCCGGGTGCCGCGCTTCTGTGCCTCGACAATCGCCCGGCACAGCGAACACAGGCGCTCATCGCGAAACACTTCCCGAGCCACCATAGACCAGCGAGGCTGGGCTGGCAGCAAAGTCCCGCACAAGGTGCGATCGATCGTGCCGCCCAGTTCGAGCTGCCGGGCCACCAGATGCACTTTTACTTCCTGGCACGCGAACAGGTCGAGCTGTTCATCAGGCTCGATCATTTGATAGGCGTGCAAGGACCAGGCAGGACGTGGCATGGGGGGCTCCGGATCGGGGGGCGCCACCTTAGCCGAAAGCCCCCCGCTAGAAAAGCCTCAAAGCAGCGGTTTTAGCGTCGGCCAGACATTTTCCAGCAACTTGCCCTGAGCGCCTGCTGCCGGGTGCAGTCCATCGGCCTGCATCAGCTCGGGTATCCCGCCCACGCCCTCGAGGAAAAACGGCACTAGCGGGACCTTTTTCTCCTTCGCCAGATCGCTGTACACCGCTTTGAAGGCATTGGTGTAGCGCGGCCCGTAGTTCGGCGGGATCTGCATGCCGAGCAAAAGCACCTTGGCGCCCGCCGCTCTGGAGCGATCAATCATCGACGCAAGGTTTTGTTGCAATTGAGCAGGCTGCTGGCCGCGCAGGCCATCGTTGCCGCCCAGCTCGAGGATGACCAGTTCCGGCTTATGCTCTGCAAGCAGCGCAGGCAGCCGCGCCTGGCCTCCGGCGCTGGTGTCGCCGCTGATCGAGGCATTGACCACCTTGTCGGTGAAACCCTCTTCTTTCATGCGCTGCTCTAGCAACGTTACCCAACCCAGACGGGTATCCAGTCCGAAAGCCGCGCTGATACTATCTCCAACGATCAGCACCGTGCCCGCCGCCGCTCCTTGTGACAGCAACAGCAGACCCAGGCCAGCACTTAAAAACCACGCACGCATCGGATTCTCCATGAGTGAAAGTATTCTCAGTGCTCTGAGCCTCAGTAAAGTGGTCCCCAGCACCGAAGGTGACCTGACCATCCTGCACGAACTCTCTCTGGAACTAAACAAGGGCGACAGTCTGGCTATCGTCGGCGCGTCCGGTTCCGGCAAATCCACCCTGCTCGGCCTGTTGGCCGGCCTGGATCTGCCAAGCGCAGGCGCCGTAGTGCTGGCAGGTCGCAATCTCAGCGAGCTGGACGAAGATCAGCGCGCCCGGGTGCGTGCCGAGCACGTGGGCTTTGTCTTCCAGTCGTTCCAGTTGCTCGACAGCCTCAATGCCCTGGAAAACGTCATGCTGCCCATGGAACTGGAAGGCCGCAAAGACGCCCGCGAACAAGCCCGGGTATTGCTTGAGCGCGTTGGTCTGGGCAAGCGCTTGACCCACACGCCCCGCCAGCTTTCCGGTGGCGAACAGCAACGGGTCGCCATTGCCCGTGCTTTCGCTGCCGACCCGGCCGTACTGTTCGCCGATGAACCCACCGGCAATCTGGACAGTCAGACCGGAGAGCGCATCAGCGACTTGCTGTTCGAACTGAACAAGGAGCGCGGCACGACTCTTGTCCTGGTCACCCACGATGAGCGTCTGGCCCATCGCTGCCGCCGCCTGATCCGTCTCGAAGGTGGCCGTCTGGTCGCCCCATTGGAGCCTTGATGGTACGCCTGCCGTTTCTCCGTCTGCTGAACCTCGCCACTCGCCAACTGCTGCGCGACGCCCGCGCCGGGGAATTGCGAGTCCTGTTCTTCGCACTCCTGGTCGCTGTCGCCGCCAGCACCGCCATCGGTTATTTCGGTGCCCGCCTCAATGGCGCGATGCTGTTGCGTGCCACTGAGTTCCTCGGTGCCGACCTGGTGATTGAAGGCTCAAGCCCGGCCAAGCCTGATCAGATCCAGGCGGGCGAAGCACTCAAGCTCGATCATGCGCAAATCGTAGTGTTCTCCACGGTGATCGCCACCGATGCTGGCATTCAGCTGTCCAGCATCAAAGCGGTAGATACGGCCTACCCCCTGCGCGGGGAATTGAAAAGCGCAGCCGACCTCTACCAGGCCGAAGAAGTGAGTCGGGGTCCGCAACCCGGCGAAGCCTGGGCTGAGTCGCGCCTGTTTCCGGCAGTCGATCTGAAAATCGGTGACAACATCGACGTCGGTTCCACAACTCTCAAGCTGACCCGGGTGCTGACTTACGAACCGGACCGTGCGGGTAATTTCTATAGCCTGACGCCACGGGTGATGATCAACCTCGCCGACCTGCAAGCCACCGGGGTCGTGCAACCGGGCAGCCGGGTCAGCTATCGGGAAATGTGGAGCGGCCCGCCCGAGGCATTGGCGGCCTATCGCAAGGCCATTGAGCCCGGCCTTGAACCTCATCAAGAGATAAAGGACGCCCGAGACGGCAGTCAGCAGATTGGTGGTGCGCTGGGTAAAGCCGAGCGTTATCTGAACATGGCCAGTCTGGTCGCAGTGCTGCTCGCGGGTGTCGCGGTGGCGCTGTCTGCGGCGCGTTTTGCCGTAAGGCGCTTTGATGCCAGCGCGCTGATGCGTTGCCTGGGGTTGTCGCGCAACGAAGCCTTGGTGTTGTTCAGCCTGCAACTGGCGATGCTGGGTTTATTGGCCAGCCTCAGCGGCGCACTGCTGGGTTGGCTGGCGCAATTGGCGCTATTTGCTCTGCTACATGACTTGCTGCCCGCAACCGTTCCGGCGGGCGGTGTACTCCCTGCTCTGGCCGGGATCGGCACCGGACTGGTGGCTCTGGCCGGTTTTGCCCTGCCACCGCTGGCCGCTTTGGGCCGGGTGCCGCCGTTGCGAGTGCTACGCCGGGACATGCTGCCAATTCCAGCCAGCTCCTGGCTGGTCTACGGGGCTGCCCTGCTCGCGCTTGGCTTGATCATGTGGCGCTTGAGTCTGGATCTGGTGCTGACCTTCGCCCTGCTCGGCGGCGGCGTAATTGCTGCACTGGTGCTCGGCGGCCTGTTGCTGCTGACCCTGAAAAGCCTGCGCCGTCTGTTGGCCGGAGCGTCCTTGCCATGGCGTCTGGGGCTGGGTCAGCTGCTGCGTTATCCATTGGCAGCTGCCGGGCAATCCCTGGCATTTGGTTTGATTCTGCTGTCCATGGGCTTGATCGCTCTGCTGCGCGGGGAACTGCTGGACACCTGGCAAAATCAGCTGCCCAAGGATGCGCCCAACTATTTTGTGCTCAACGTGCTGCCAGATCAGAAGGACGCCTTCGCGCAACAGATCAGCAAACTCTCGCCACACGCCGCGCCGCTCTATCCGGTGGTGCCTGGCCGCTTGATGAACATCAACGATGAGCCGGTGAACAACTTCGTCACCAAAGATTCGCGCGGCGAAAACGCGACCCGCCGCGATCTGAACCTGACCTGGGCCGCCAACCTGCCGGAAGGCAACACCCTGACTGCTGGCAACTGGTGGTCAACCGACGGAGAAACCAGCGCGGTGCCGGGGGTTTCGATAGAAACCAAACTGGCGGAAAGTCTGCAGATCAAGCTGGGTGACAAGTTGAGCTTCACCGTGGGTGGCCTGAGTCGCGATGCAGTGGTTACCAGCCTGCGGGACGTCAACTGGGACACCTTCCAGCCCAACTTCTTCATCATCTTTCAGCCTGGCACCCTGCAGGATTTACCGACCACCTATATGACCAGCTTCTATCTGCCAGCTGGCAACGACAAACAGATCGTCGAGCTGTCACGGGCATTCCCGGCGATCAGCCTTCTGGGCGTCGAAGCGTTACTGGCCCAAGTGCGCAGCATCCTCGATCAGGTGACCCTGGCGGTACAGTTTGTATTGTTGTTTGTGCTGGCGGCCGGTGTAGCGGTGCTGTTTTCCGGCTTGCAATCCACCCTCGATGAACGCATTCGGCAGGGCGCACTGGTACGCGCCCTGGGCGCCGAGCGTGCCTTGTTGATCAAGGCGCGACGCATCGAGTTTGGCCTGCTGGGCGCGGTCAGCGGCTTGTTGGCGGCACTGGGTTGCGAGCTGGTGACGTTCGCCCTGTATCGCTACGCATTCGACCTGCAATGGACACCTCACCCGTGGCTGTTGCTGCTGCCGGTGATTGGCGCCTTGCTCGTCGGTGGCGCTGGGGTTTTCGGCACTCGCCGGGCCTTGAATGTCAGCCCGCTGACGGTGCTGCGTGATGGCTGATAAACTGCGCGGCTCAGTCATTGATATCGATCATTCATGAGCCGCTACCGCCCTCCCCGCACCGCTGGCACCGCGCTGATTACCCCCGAAGGTGAGGCGCGGATGCGGGCTGAGCTGCACGAGCTGTGGCATGTTCGGCGTCCGCAGGTCACGCAGTCGGTCAGCGAGGCGGCTGCTCAAGGTGATCGCTCGGAAAACGCCGAATATACCTATGGCAAAAAAATGCTCAGGGAGATCGACAGTCGAGTGCGCTTCCTCACCAAGCGGCTGGAAAGCCTCAAAGTGGTGGGCGAGCATCCCAGCGATCTGAACAAGGTGTATTTCGGCGCCTGGGTAACCGTCGAGGATGAGGACGGCAAGGAGGCACGCTACCGGATCGTCGGCCCCGATGAGCTGGACCTGAAGCTGAACCTGATCAGTATCGATTCACCGCTGGCCCGGGCGCTGATTGGCAAGCCGCTGGATGCTGAAGTCCGAGTGCAGACTCCAACTGGCGAACAGCTGTGTTACATCGTCGCCATCGACTACCTGTGACAACTATCCACCACCGTCACCTTTAGCAATACCTCTAACCTCTCGCAACTTTGACAGTCTGATCATAAAAACCAGACTGTCCGTCAGCGTGTGCGCAAATTTCAGCCGCGCTCAATCCTCATCAGACATGTCAAGGATGACAGTATGACCAGCACCGCAACCCCGAAGCATTACAACTGGATGGCACTGACACCGCAAATCGGAACATTGCGAATTGACGAACTTATCCTTGCCGGCACGCACAACGCAGGCATGGACAAGCAGTCACCCAATATGAGCCTGCCGCAGGAAATCACTCAAGACGTATCACCTCTGGAGCAGATCCAGAATGGCATCCGGGTGCTGGATTTAAGGGTCTCGTACTACGAAAAATACCCCCCTGGTGACCCCCGCAGGTTCCAGATTTACCATGCCACCAGCTCAGGACGCACTATTGCGATCGACATTCTTGGCGCTCTATTGGGCTTCTACAGCAAGCTTGAGCAATCGGGTGACAAAGCCAGAGAGATCGTGATTCTGGATTTTCACATGTTCAAAAACTTCACCGATGAAGCTCACCATCAGTTGGTCCGTCAGATTATTCACAGCCTTGGAGAACGGATAATCCAACATGACCTGCGTTTTCTGACGCTCGGCGAACTGTGGGCGCAGCACCCCGGCAAAAACGTGGTGATTGCCTACGATGACCCCATGACCCATTGGAAATTCTGGGACGGAGTGGATCAGTGCTGGTCCGGGGAGAACCTGATCAGCACCTCCAACCTAAAACTCTTCATGGATGAGGTGGCCGAAGGCCGAAAACCTGATTACCAGCTGCAATCCATTCAATGCGCCAAGTACGTACTGCCGTTTCATGTACCGGATGATTTCAGCGAAAAAATCAACGAATGGTTCAAGTCTGAATCAGCCCGCAGCTACATTCAGAACTTCCACATCATCAATACCGACTGGGCGCTGCGCAGCAACATTGTCGAGGACTGCATTCACGCCAATATCATAAGGGCCGGGCTGCGCCAGCGTTGCCCATTCAACCGCGAGTGATCAGCCCCTGGCGGGCGATGCGGGTCAGGTGGCGGACGACTTCTTCGACCTGGTCAGCTGCGGGAGCAAGAACCACCGCCAGATCGAACTGATTGTCCTTGAACTGCGCCAGGGACTGCGTGGGTTCCACGAACTTGATCAGGAATGCGTGGGGCCCGCCATTGCGCCGTGGGCGACCGTCCAGATAACGCAACAAAGTCGGCTGATGGGGCCCGCACAAGAGGATCTGCGGATTACGCCGGGAAAACTGGGTAGCAATAGGGGAGATGCGAATGACAGGTTGGCTCATGATGTTTTGTCTCAGCCTCAGGTTCTCCGCTGGGCAGCGGTGAGAGGCAACACCGATCCAACGCTTTAGCGGTATTTCGAAGCCGTGAGACTTCTATCGGCAAGCTTCATGCTCACCTGGCGCCCCGCAAGTAGTTGTTTAAATCGGCGCATGGGCAGCATCCTAGAGAAGCCGCCGGTTGATTGTCAAATGCCAGTAGTGGGGTTTTGTGTTGGAACAACACCTAAATCCTGTAGGAGCGAGCTCGCTCGCGATAGCGTCAGAACAGACGATGATTCATCGACAGACAAACCGAATCGCGAGCAAGGTGGAGCGCCACCCCGATCACTCCTACAGGGAAAGCATTTCATTCCGGGCGTTATGGTTGGTCAGTTACCAATCTTGCGATCCAGCGAAAACTTGCCAGCCCCTTCGATCAGGACCGCAATCACACCGCCCAAAAGCGCCAGGGCAAATTCGTAGCCGTTGTTAGCCATGAACAGGCCGTGGCTGATGTGCACCGAGAAAATCGCCACTACCAGCGTCGCCGCGAGCACCAACGCCGCAGGACGTGCCAGCAAGCCGACTACCAGGCCCAGACCGCCGAAGAATTCAGCGCTACCAGACAACAATGCCATCAGATAACCCGGGGTCAGACCGAGGCTCGCCATGTATTGACCCGTACCTTCCAGGCCGTAGCCACCGAATGCGCCGAACAGTTTCTGGCTACCGTGAGCGACAAAGATAATACCCACCAGAATCCGTACAACAGTCAGACCGAAACCTGCGCGAGTGGTGAAAACAGCTTTGATTTTTGAGTTCATGACGCTTATTCCGTGAATGAAGTGATGGCGCCATCTTAATCGACTAAGTAAATATTAATACTGCAAAAACAACAGCATAATTATCGAATTAACCGATCACTTACGCATTGTGTACTGACTTCTCGAAGCGCTTTCCAGCGAATCACGTTCACGATCAAACGCCAGGTAATACTTGTTCACGCTATTAACATAGGTCACCACGCCCATACCTGCCTGCTCCATGGCCACGCGTTCGGTCTGGAAGAACCACTGATCGGGGTTCAAGCCTCTGCGTCGGGCTTCCTGGCGCATGCCCTGAACCCGTTCAGGTCCAAGGTTATAGGCGGCCAGTGTGAAGGCCATACGTTCGCGCTCATTGAATTTTGGCCCGGCGAAAAACTTGCGACGGATCAGCGCCAGGTATTTCGCCCCGGCCTGCACATTGTTATCCGTGCTCTGAATGTTATTGACCCCAACCCGCTTCGCTGCAGAAGGGGTGATTTGCAGCAATCCAGTCGCCCCGCCACTGCCTTGGGCAGCCGGTTCCAGAGCGGATTCCTTGAAGGCCAGTGCAGCCAGGTTCAGCCAATCCATGCCTTGGGCATCGGCGTGCCTTTGTAGTGTCGGGCGCAGCTGTTCCAGACGCTGACGATCGGCACGCGCCAGCGGGTTGTGCACTCGATAAAGGTTTTTATAGGCCTTTTCGAACGCCAGATCCTGATTGGCCGGGGATTTGTAAGTCTTGAGGAAGCGATCGATGCTGGCGCGCAACACCGATGCGTCCTGGCGGACGAACCAGTTCATGTCGCTGTTGCTGCTCAGGGTCAGCGCCCGGTCAACCCGCAGCTTGGGCATGACCTTGGCCCAACGCTCGGCAATGGGCTGTTCGACGACAGTCAGATGAAAAATTTTCGCCTGAACCATTTCCAGAACATCTTCGACGGCAAGGCTCGGGTCGACCCACTCGATTTTCACCGGCGGGAGTTTTTTCAGGGCCAGACGCTGGTTCAGCTGATGCACTGCATTGTCGGCGGCGCTGCCCGTGGACAGGCTCAGGGTTTTGCCGGACAACTGCTCAATGTGCCGCAAGCCCCGCTCTCCCCTGACGCCCACCAGGACCAGCGGCACATGGCTGATGATCGGCTCGCTGGCGGCGATGCCATTAGCGTTGCGGGTATCGAGTAATTCGCCGGGCGCCACCAGATCTCCCTCGCCGCGCTGTAACGCTCCGAGCAACTGGTTCTTGGCTTTGGGCACGATTTTGAATGTCACCTGCTGGCCGTCGCGGGCGTGACCATTCAGGTATTTTTCGAAGGCCTGCAGACGATGATATTCGACGCCGATCTCTTCGCCTTTGACATCCCCGGAACTGTTGCGGCTTTGATTGACCAGCACCCGCAAGACCTTGCTACTGCGAATCGCCGCCAGATCGCGCACAGGGGTTTTATGCTCAACGGCCTGCGGACCTGCCTGTCGGGCGTGGGCCGAAAACGGTAGCAACACCAACAGCGAAACAGTGAGGTATAGCGAGGCTCGGATCATTCACTCTCCAGGGAAATGCCGGTCGAAAAGCGCAATAAAAAGAAAGAATTTCAGTAGTGCCAGAGGGGTACTTGCAGCGACTGGCTGTCGACACCTCTGAAATGACCATCGCAAGCCAATGATTCTGTTGGCTTTTATTTTTAGGGTCGAAGCTCTGATATCCTCAGCGGCCTTCAACTCAAGGTAGCACCATGCAGCTCATCGACATCGGCGTCAATCTGACTAACGCAAGCTTCGCCTCGCAACGACAGGCGGTCCTCGACCGTGCCTATGCCGCGGGCGTCTGCCAATTGCTGGTCACCGGCACCAGTGTCGAAGGCAGCGAAGAGGCTTTGCAGCTGTGTCACGACCTGGACCCAGATGCTCAGCGACTGTTCAGCACGGCGGGCATTCACCCCCACTCGGCGAGCGATTGGACAAGCGACACCGAGCAACAGTTGCGTGCACTGCTCAAAGAAAATCGAGTGCGGGCAGTTGGCGAATGCGGGCTGGATTTCAATCGGGATTTCTCGCCACGACCGCAACAGGAGAAAGTCCTCGAAGCTCATCTGGCACTGGCGGTTGAACTGCAAATGCCAGTGTTTCTCCATGAGCGCGACGCCAACCAGCGTCTGCTGGACATCCTGCGCGACTACCGAGACCGCTTGCCTGCGGCGGTTGTGCACTGCTTCACTGGCGAACAGCGAGCGCTGTTCAGCTACCTGGACATGGACCTGCACATCGGCATCACTGGCTGGATCTGCGACGAGCGCCGGGGTGCCCACTTGCATCCGCTGGTACGAGACATTCCCCGTGGCCGGTTGATGCTGGAAAGCGACGCGCCGTATCTGCTGCCCCGCACCCTGCGCCCCAAGCCGAAAAATGGCCGTAACGAACCCGCCTATCTGCCGGAAGTACTGCGCGAAGTCGCCCTGCACCGTGGCGAAACCCACGAACAACTCGCCGCCCATACCAGCCTTACGGCCCGGGCGTTCTTCGCTTTACCGGAAATAGTCCCGGAAGCAGAAGATGTCTAACCTTGGCTTGACCTGAATCAAGAGACGCTTCGAGATTTGTCGCACGATGGTGGCACCTTGCCGTACACCTCTAACGACTAACCAAAGAAGACCTCCTATGGGCACCTGGATTAGCAATCTTTCCCTGAAGTACAAGTTCTGGGCCGTGAATGCGGTCGCCTTCATTACCACGCTGCTGCTGGTGATCTACGCCCTGCAACTGGAACAACAGGCACGTGTCGAAGCCGCGCAACAAGCCGCTCAGAGTCAGGCCAGCCTGCTGAGCGCCTGGCCCGGTACACAAGCTCTGCCGTCCAACCCGGCGGTGCCGACCTTCGCAGCAGGACAAACCCCGAAATATAAGGACCAGCCACTGCCGAAACTGGCTGATGCCAAGGACTGGGTCGAGCTGAACCACGCTTCCTTGAGCGGCGAACAGACCCTGATTGGCGCTCAGGTCATCGTCCGCGCCGATGGACAACGCGCTGCCGTCCTGGCGTTTGCACCCAGTCTGGCCCAGGTGCTCGAAGCACGTTTCGCCAACTACGCAGTGGCTGTGTTCGTGCTGATGCTGGCCATGCTCGGTGCATCACAGCTGCTGATCCGCTTCCTTCTGAGCCAGCTCAATACGCTCAAGGACGTCATGCTCCACGTGGAAAAAAGCGGCGACCTGTCGGCCCGCGTGCCGTTGGCTAGCGAAGATGAAGTGGGCCAGATGGCCAAGGCATTCAATGCCATGCAGGCGGGTTATCAGCGAGTGGTGACTACCGTCGCCCAGACCGCATCGCGGCTGGATCAGGGCGCTGCACACCTGGCGGCGGGCATGAGCGACGTACGCCACGGCATGCTGGGCCAGCAGAGCGAAACCGATCAAGTAGCCACGGCGATCAATGAAATGTCTGCCACGGTGTATCACATCGCCCAGCATGCAGGCGCCACACGCGACCAGTCACAAACGGCTGACGCCTTGGCCGGTGGCGGCCAGGCGGTGGTGGAGCGCGTGCAGACGTCCATCGCAGGCTTGTCCTCCGGCGTCCAGCAAACTGCGCAGATGATCCAGCGTCTGGCCGAAGACAGCCAGAAGATCAACAGCGTGGTCGGGGTGATCCACAGCATCGCCGAGCAGACCAATCTGCTGGCACTCAATGCCGCGATCGAAGCCGCCCGTGCCGGGGACATGGGCCGGGGTTTCGCCGTGGTGGCCGACGAAGTGCGCAATCTGGCCAAACGGGTGCAGACTTCCACCGATGAAATCACCACCATGGTTTCCGCGTTGCAGGCTGGCACCCGGGATGCAGTGGACTTTATGCAGGACAGCTCGTTCAAGGCCGACGAATGCGTGCAACAGGCGCAGGAAGCAGGTGAGGCCTTGGCGGCTATCGCCGGTGCGGTGGCGCAAATGCGCGAGAGCAACACCCAGATCGCCGTGGCCGCTCAGCAACAGAGCCAGGTCGCCGAAGAAATGAACCGCGCGGTGGTGAGCATTCGCGACGTGACCGAAAAAACCGTGAACCAGACCGTCGATTCAGCGACCACCAGTGATGAACTCGCGACACTGGCCGGTGAGTTAAGCAAGGCGATCGGGCAGTTGAGGCTGTAACAGAATTAGCTAACCTCCCGTGGGAGCGAGCTTGCTCGCGAAGGCGCCGGGTCAAGCAATGATTTACAGACTGTCACGCCGCATTCGCGAGCAAGCTCGCTCCCACAGAGACTTATTCCACTTCCACGCCATTGCCAGCTATCACACCGATAGTCAGCCTTGATTCGCAGCAACGCGGAGTCAGGCCTAATCTTCAAACACCGACGCCGGTTTTGACGGCGGTTTGAAGAGGACAGCAGTAATGGGCAAGCGACTTCTCAATCTCCACGCATGGCACTGGCGCAACTGCGTGGAACATCATCGCCATCCGACCAGCCTTGTCCTGAATGTCATGGCGGTGCCACTGTTTATCCTGGCAGCGCTGTTAATCATCGACGGTGTGGTTTCGCTGAGTTTCGCGTCCCTGGCCATTGGCGTGATTGGCCTGATCGCCGCTCTCGGCATTCAACGCCACGGGCGGAACGGGTAGGAAGAGCTTAGGGTCAGCAGATATGTTCAGCCTGGAATTTCCTGTGGGAGCGAATTCATTCGCGAAGGCGTACAACCGGTCGCACATCCGCGCCTGACACTCCGCATTCGCGAATGCATTCGCTCCCACAGGCCTGCTCAAAGCACGCTCCTACCCAAACACCGTCACCGTCTGTCGACTGATGGCCATCAACTCCCCGCTCGGCGACCAGAGCATCGCGGCGGTATGACCGTAACCGTCTCTGGCGTGCTCGATTACCGCTTTATAGCTGCACCAGTCATGGGTGCTGACTTCGGGCAACGGCTGCACGAATTCGATGGTCCAGGTCAGAGAACTACCCGGCGCGGGTTTCTTCAGATGAGGCAACAGCGCCGGCGGCCAAGTGTCCACCAGTGCCAACAGATGCGCCTCACTCATACGCCCCTGCTCGATATCCCGAAAGCGCACATAACCGCCAATCGCCGTTGATGGCGTGCCACTGAATGGCAGACCACCCAACGCCCAGCGCAGATCCATGAAGCGCAAATACTCGGGCATCATGCCGCTGATAAAAGGCAGCTGCTGACAGGCTTCCACCGGTTTCAGCGCTGGTGCGGTTTCAGCCCGCACCGAGATGGTCGACTCACGGGCGGCGCCGAAGCTGCCCTGAATCAGCGTCATGACCTGACCGTTTTGCATAGCGCGGCCCAACAGTTGGCTGACCGCCTTGCCCTCGCGCAACACTTCCACTTCAAATGCAACTGGCACACCAGGCTCAACCGGCCCGACAAACGTAATCGCCAAGGATCGAATGGGTCGATCGCTCGGCACCCTGGCGCGCATCGCCTCATATTGCAGTGCCGCCACCAGGCCGCCAAAGCTGGCCCGGCCCTGGCCCCACTCCGCAGGAATGGTCACCGCTAGCGGATGACTCTGCACCGCGTCGATCAGTTCGGAAAACTTCATGGAGGACCCCGTCATGGAAAAGCTGCAACAGCCCCGATCTTAACCAGCCAATACTCAAACCGCATGCGCCATATCGGCCATTCATGCGGCCGGGTCCCCAGCCTTGCAGGTTGATCTAGCCGAAGCAGGTCTCGCTCAGACGCTCCAGCGCGACATCGGCCTTCTTCTCCGCGCGCACGATTCCCACCTGCCAGCCCGCGATGCACGGCGCCAGATCACTTTCCCGCCCGGCTTGCGCCAGCCATTGCAGGTGATCGTGCCAGTTGCCGAGTTCGCCCTGAGCGGCCTTCAAGCGCGATTGCATTTTCTTCGGCTGATGACTCAGTTCCGGGTAAGCCTCAGCGGCGTAGCGCACGCGCTTGATCAGCAGGCGCAGACGATGGCGGTCGTGGGCAGGGTCGGCAATCGCTTTACGCAATTGTTTCCACTGCTTGTCCATGGCCTTTTCGATGCTCTTGCGCAGGCCACGCAATAACTGTTGCCGTTGTTGTACGCGGATGAAGCCTGGGAATTGATCGAGGATTTCCAGCAGACGTTTGACTTCAGCGCTGGCGGCGACCCGGGACCAGGCCTGGTTGACCTTTTTGATACGGATATCGGCGGCGACCATGCGGCCCTCCTCCGCCAAGTGCGCGGCGAGCACTTCCATATCCCTGAGCGGCGTAGTCAAGTCGCCTACCGCCTTGGCTGCGGCTTCCAGCTGTTCGACGCCCGATAGGCCGCGCAAGGGCCGCAGCAGGCTGCGCAAGCGGCGCACGGTGGTACGCAAGTCGTGCAGGGCTTCGCTGTCGGTGGCGGCCGAAAGCCGCTCGTGACAGGCAATCAACCTGATGTGCAAAGCCAGAACTTCAGCGACTAAATGGTCAACCATTGATGACATGAGTCATTCCTTATCGGTTATTCATGGGCATCTTTTAAAGGCCATCTTTAAAGGCCGTCTATTGATGGGCGTCTTTGACCGCCGACAAACGCCAGGGCAAACGACGCCGTAACTGCCGCAAGCGCCGCCGCAGCTCAGCGGGAGCTGGCGGGCTGCCCGCATAGCGCTGGGCCTGGAATTCATGGGTGAAGGCTTCGATCAATTCCCCGTGGTCAGGCAAAAACAGCGCTGCCCGCCGAGAAAACGCCTCGGCGCCCTCCCCCGGCAATCGTCTCAGTCCCTGACGCGCCAGCAATCGTTCGAACGCGCTGAACAGCCGAAGTTGCGAATCGTTTTCCCGCTGCCAGGGTTTGAATATCCACAACCCGAGCAAGCTGAGGATCAGGCCAAGACCGCCCAGAAAAGCAGGCGCTTGCAGATCTGAGAACCAGCGGTTGAGTACCTTGAGCTGTTCGTCTCCTTGATACCCCAGCACCCAGCGCTGCCAGCCGTAGTTCAGATTGTCCCAACTGAACCGCACCGCATTGATCCAGGGCACATTGCGATAGCGCAGCGCCGACATCGGAGAATCTGCCAGAAACATCTCGTCGACGGCCAGCGCCTGTTCCAGTCCTTGCTCAATACGCTGGGGTGCCACGGCGGCAGTGGGATCGACGCTGCGCCAGCCGATACCCGGCTGCCAATACTCGACCCAGGCGTGGGCATCGAACTGCCGCACCGTCAGGTAGGGGCCATCGGGGTTGACTTCGCCACCCTGATAACCGGCCACGATCCGCGCCGGAATACCTGCAGAGCGCAACACGAAGGTCATGGCCCCCGCATAGTGAGCGCAGAAGCCCCGACGGCTTTCGAACAGGAAATCATCGATGCTGTTGACCCCCAGCGTTGGTGGCTTGAGGGTGTAGTGATAGGGTTCACGAGCGAAGTAATCCATCATCGCCCCCACCAGAGCATCCGGCTTGGGATAGCGTCGCAGCAGGTCGCGGGCCCATTCCCGGGCCTGAGGATTTCCCTTCTGGGGCAGTTGCAGGTCCTGGCGCTGAATGTTCTCGGAGAGCTGCCCGTCACGGGTTGCGTCGGGCCACGAGGTGGCGCTGTACATCAGCGATTGCTCAACCGGGCGCCGACGCTGTAAACGGAAATCGCTCATCTGCCGCACATCCGGCAGGTTACTTATTCCCACATCCAGGCTCGACAACCATGGCCGGCCGCTGGGCTCCATGACCACGCTATAGCTCAGGGAATCGCCGCGTTTCTCCCATTGCGGTACTTGCACGGTTTGCGCCCGGCCAGCTTGCGACCAGCGTCGACCATCGAATTGTTCAAGGGTCAGGGAACGCCAATAAAGCTGGTTACGGGGAGGAATCGGCCCCTCAAAGCTGGCGCGAAAAACCAGCGCCGCCGACTTGCTCAGCTCGGCGATGTCTCCCGGCGCCATATTGTCGGAGAGCCCGGTGAGGCTCTTGTTGCTCGGCTGCGGCAACGACCACAGCGGTTCCAGCCGGGGGAAGAACAGAAACAGCACCAGCATCAATGGCACCGCCTGCAGCATCAGCTTGAGGGCCAGCTTCAGACTGTTGGCGGGCCTGCTCATGGATGAGGATTCCTGCAAGGCGATCAAGCCGGCCAACAGCGTACTGACCGGCAACACAGTGAAGACCGCCCAAAGCAGGTTGTTCTCGAACAGATAACCCACCACTACGCAGAAGAAGCCGAGAAAAATCAGCACCAGGGCATCACGGCGGGTCTGCATTTCGAGCATTTTCAAAACGAATGCCGCCACCAGCAGCGCGGCACCCGCATCCAGCCCCACCAGACTGCCCCGCGCCAGATATACGCCGCCAGCGGTGCCTACCAGCAAGCCGGCTTTGATCCAGGTGCCGGGACTGCGCGCCCGCATACGAAAAATCTGGATGCGCCATAGCGTGCAGCCCAGCCACAAGGCAATCATCGACAGCGGAATATGTTGTAAAAACGGCACCACCACCAATGCCTGAGCCAGCATCAGCCAGGTCAGACTGGTGCGCGGGATCGGCTGGTTGAGGCTGAGCCCGGCATTCACCGGCGGACTCACGGCCGCGTTCATGGCCGCACTCCGTATAGCGCCAAAGCACGCAGGCAGGTTTCCCGATGCTGGTCGCCGCTGCCTACAGGCGACAGGAACCCCGGCAATCGCAGGGCAAACGGCTGATGACGCTGGGACAGGATCACCACCCAGTAACACAGCCGCGACAGCCGCTCTTCGATGTCACCGCCCAGCGCCATGAAATCCAGGCACAAATCGTTACCGCTCAGGTCGGTAAAATCCTTGATCAGCAAGCCCTGACCGCGGGAGTACGCTTTCCAGTGCAGACGACGACGGTTATCGCCGGGCTGGTAAATGCGCAAGCCCTGATAATCATCGACACCCGGCCCTTGCGTCGCTTGGCCGTGATCTTCGGCGTGGGGTTGCACACCCTTGAGCAGCGGCATCGCGCCGGGCAACGGGCGCGGATAAATCAGCGCGCTCTGTTGCAGATCCAGCCAGCTCCAGGTGCGCAGGATACTTAGCGGGTAAACGCTTTCAACCTTCAGCCGTGGCGCGTGCAGCCAGCCCCGGCGTTGTGCAGGCAAGGTCAGCTCAAGCTCGGTCGAGCCTTCTGCCCTGACATCGACCTGCTGCAGTTGCTCGGTGTCCCAGCCCAGCGCGATGGCCTGATGGGCATGGCCGCCACTTTCCAGCCTCAGGCGCAATTGCACTGTCTCACCGGCAAAAACCGAGCGTGCCACCCCGGCACTCAGGATCAGCCCGCTGAGGTTTCGATAGGTGTGCAAAATGCCCAGCACAGTCATGGACAACAGCAGGAAGGTCAGCCCATAGGCCAGACTGTTCTGGTAATTGATCGACACCAGCAACATCAAAAACAGCACCAACGCGAAACTGCCGCCGGTGCGGGTGGGCATGATGAAAATACGCCGGTGGTTGAGTTTGATCCGCGATGCGGGTGGAATACGTCGCGCCAGCCAGCGTTGCCAGATCGGT
This sequence comes from Pseudomonas syringae, assembly GCF_000737245.1. Classification (GTDB taxonomy): domain Bacteria; phylum Pseudomonadota; class Gammaproteobacteria; order Pseudomonadales; family Pseudomonadaceae; genus Aquipseudomonas; species Aquipseudomonas syringae_J. Next base: position 194,292 of record NZ_JPQU01000089.1, read on the forward strand.
TTGAAGGGTTCGATCAAAGCACTGGCACCTCCCGCAGTAGCCACTGGACCAACGCGCTACCACTCTGCCCGGTGGCATCGGTACGTTCGCGCAGGCGATGGCCGACCACTGAAGGCAAGATCGCCTGCACGTCTTCGGGGATTACATAATCGCGGCTGGCCAGCAGCGCCCAGGCACGAGCTGCCGAGAGAATCGCCAGACTCGCCCGGGGCGATAACCCATAAGCAAATTGCGCCTGGCTACGAGTCGCATCCACCAGACGCAGCACGTAGTCCACCAGAGCATCACTGACCCGCACCTGACGCGCCTGAGCTTGTAACAAGCCCAGTTCAGCATGATTCAACAACGGTTGCAGGCGCGGCAGCAGGTCACGACGGGATTCCCCCAGAAGCAAGGCTTTCTCCGCCGAGCGTGCTGGATAGCCAAGGGACAAGCGCATCAGAAAACGGTCGAGCTGCGATTCTGGCAGGGCAAAAGTGCCACCCTGACTGAACGGATTCTGGGTAGCAATGACGAAAAACGGATCGGGTAACAGACGCGTCGCGCCCTCGATCGTCACCTGACCCTCCTCCATGGCTTCGAGCAAAGCGCTCTGGCTTTTGGGCGTGGCCCGGTTGATTTCATCCGCCAGCACCAGCTCGGCAAAAATCGGCCCAGGGTGAAAAGTGAACTGCCCGGTTTCGCGATCGAACACTGAAGTGCCGAGGATATCCCCGGGTAACAGATCAGACGTGAATTGAATCCGCTGGAAGCTCAAGCCCAGCACTTTGGCCAAGGTATGGCTGAGGGTGGTCTTGCCCATCCCCGGTAAATCTTCGATCAGCAAATGCCCACCGCCGAGCAGGCAAGTCATCGCCAGACGGACTTGTGGCTCCTTGCCCAACACCACTTCATTGATGGCATTGAGGCATTCATCGAGTTTTCTGCCCATCGAAAATACTCTCCAGGCAACTGCCTATGGCTTGAACGAGAACCGTAGGACCGGCTTGAGCCGGGAGAACGGTCTACAAAAGACATTAATATGTCGAATGTGCCGCCCATTCGCGAATAAATTCGCTCCTACAGGTCAGCGTAGGTGGTTTCGCCAGAGAGAAAAGGAAAATGCGTACGTGCGTTATTTGAGGGGTGGTTAGCGCTCTATCCCTGACACCACACGGTAGGCCAGCAAACAGGGACCTGTAGGAGCGCGCTTGCCCGCGATTTGGCCTATCAGTCGATGAATTTATCGCCTGTGCTGACGCCATCGCGGGCAAGCGCGCTCCTACGGAAAATGCATTTCAACTCAGAGTGCAATGTGCATCCAGAGATCAACGCCCGGCGCGGGACTCGCGGATGTAGAAGCGGGCTTTTTCAGCTTTGCTGGTGCAACCTTCGAACGCTTCGAACTGTTGCTGGGTCTTGGCACCGGTGAGCAGTGACAGGGCTTTGGAGTAGCTGACGGTCCCGGCGAAGCCTTCAGCCTTGGCCAGATCCAGCTCATGCCAGGCGGAATCCAGCTGGGTGGCGCAGCTGTCGCGATAGCCAGTTTTACCCGCACAACCGGCGAGAACCAAAGCAAACAATGGCAGGCAGATCCAGGCTTTCATCGGTGTTACCTCAGGATAGAAATCGATAGTGCGAGTTGGACGGCACCAGGCGCTAAAAGTGCCGTATTAAGAGGGGTTATACAAGGTATGGAGATTTCTGAAGTATTTGAAACCTGTGGGAGCGAGCTTGCTCGCGAAGGCGCCCTCAGGTCTGACAGAACTTCAGAGTCTCAAACAGAGTATTCGCGAGCAAGCTCGCTCCCACGGGTCCAGTGTCTATCCAGTATCCAGTGTGCTGGCGAAATGGCTAGAGTTCCCGCAACCGATACCCCACCCCTGCCTCGGTGACGATAAACCTGGGCGCAGTTGGGTCATCCGCCAGTTTCTGGCGCAGGTGGCCGACCACAATCCGCAGGTAGTGGCTGTCTTCGGTATGGGTCGGGCCCCAGATGTCCTTGAGCAATTGCTGCTGGGTGATGACCCGACCCGGATGCCGAGCCAATTGGGCCAGTACAGCGTACTCTTTGCGGGTCAGGGCCACTTCGAGGCCATCGAGCAGGACCCGGCGAAAAGCAAGGTCCACGGTCAGCGGGCCGAACACCAGCGCCGCACTCTGCTGTTCTCCAGCGGGAGCCTGGCGCAGCAAGGCGCGGACCCGGGCCAGAAACTCCTGAATACCAAACGGCTTGGTCACGTAATCATTGGCCCCGCCATCCAGCGCTTCGACCTTCTGTGCTTCGCTGGCCCGAACCGACAGCACCAGCACCGGCACGTTGGACCACTCGCGAAATTCACGCAGCACCTGCTGGCCGTCCACGTCCGGCAAGCCCAGGTCGAGCACCAACAGATCGGGCTTGTTCAGTGCCGCCTGGCTAAGGCCGTCAGCGCCCGTCTCGGCCTCGAGCACTTTGTAACCCTGTGAAGCGAGGCTAATGCGCAGGAACTTGCGAATCTGGGGTTCGTCATCGATTACCAGAATGGTTGCGGTCTGACTCATGGGTGCCTTGTTTTTCCAGCGTGTTTTCTAACGTGAAGTCTGGCCCGAGCCTGTCTCAAGACAGCAACTCGGCTTCACTTTCCCCTTGGGGCTGAGTCTGTAACGGCAAATAGAGGGTGATGCAGGTGCCTCGGCCATCAATACCCTGTCCGACACTGATACGTCCGCCGTGAGCACCGATCATGCCCTGACAGATCGCCAAGCCCAGCCCGGTCCCCTGTCCACCGCGATCACCACGGGCCGCAGTATAGAACATGTCAAAAATTTTCAGCCGCTCATCCTCCGGTATCCCCGGCCCTTCGTCGCTCACGGCAAAAAACAGCTCATCATCGATAGCACCGGCTTCCAGTTCCAGGCGGCCGCCCGGGGGCGAAAAACGTGCGGCATTTTCCAGCACATTGACCAACGCCTGCTCAATCAACGCCGCATGCACGTACAGCAGCGGAAGATCGGCGGGCACCAGTGTCTGGACCTGCAACGGTGCAAGCACGGCCCGCAGTCGATTCAGCGCACTACCGACAATGTCCCCCGGCGACACCCAGTCCCGCGCCAGTTTCAACGCGCCATGTCCGAGCCGGGTCATGTCGAGCAGATTCTGGATATAGCGATCCAGACGCTCGGCTTCGTCGCGAGTGCCTTCGAGCAGTTCTCGACGATCATTCAACGGGATGGCTTCACCCAGCGCCAACAGGCTGTCGATGCTACCGCGCATGGCGGTCAAGGGCGTGCGCAGGTCGTGGGACACCGATGCCAGCAAAGCGCTGCGCAGTTGCTCGGTCTCGCCATGCAGGCGCGCCGCTTCCAGATCGTCCGCCAATTGCGCCCGTGCCAACGCCTGAGCCAGCGGCTGACTGAGAGCCATCAGCAACCGGCGGCGTTGCGCGCTGAAGTCCTGCCCCTGCCGAGCACTGACGCCCATCAAGGCCAGCGGCTTGTCTTCACTGGAAAGCGGCCACCACCACCAGCGCCCGGATGGCAAGGTGCCAGTCCCATTCCCGGCGGGTTGATCATGCTGCCAGGCCCAGTCGGCAGCAGCGCGCTCGGCCTCGGACAATTGGGCGATGCCGCTTTGCACTTTCCAGTTGCCATGGGCGTCGCGATCGATCAGGCAAATATCCAGCTCCTGCCAACCGCTCAAATGCTGCCCTGCCGCGCTGATTACTGCTTGCCGATCAGTGGCGGCGGTCAGTTTTCGGGACAGGTCCAGCAGCTCGCTGGTCTCTTCCTGAGTCTCGCGCAGCGCCTGCATCTGACGCCGCTGACGTGCCGCCAGATTGCCGGTCAAAGCCGACATCAACAGGAAAAACAGCAAGGTCAGGACGTCTTCCTCACGTTGAATCGTCAGAGAGAAACTCGGCGGCATGAACAGAAAGTCGTAGGCCAGAAACGACAGAATCGAAGCGGCCAGGGCCGGGCCAACGCTGGTACGAACCGCCACCAATAGCACGGCAGCGAGAAACACCAGGGAGATATTCGGCAGGTCCATTACGCTGGATACCCCCCAGGCCAAAGCACTGGCCAACAGGGTGGCGACAAGCGCCAGCAAATACTCGAACCAGGGCGCCGAGCCCGAAGAGCGTTGCCGAGGCTGATCGGGCAACGGCTCGCTGTCCAGCACACTGATTTCCAGACCATGTGCCTCACGCAACAGACGTTGGGCCACGCCGCCACCAAACCAGCGACGGCGCAAGCGCGGCTGCGACTGCCCCACCAGCACCACGCTGGCGCGCCGCTCACCGGCATGCTGAATCAGGGTTTTTGCCACCTCGCCAGCCCGTAGTACAACCACTTCACCACCAAGCCGCTCGGCCAGTTGCTGGGCGCTTTGCAAGCGGGCGCGGGCTTGTTCATCGAAGGCTCGGCCGTTGTCGACGTGCACCAGCGTCCACGGCAGATGGCGACGCTGCGCGACGCGACTGGCGTGGCGCACCAGACGCTCGGCATGCACATCGCCGTCGACGCCCACCAACAAGCGACCGCGCACCGCTGGCGCGTCCTGCCCGAGCTTGCGGTAGCCCTGGGCCAGATCGTCATCGACCTGAGCCGCTGCAGTCTGCATTGCCAGTTCACGCAAGGCGTTAAGGTTGGTCTGGGTGAAGAATGCGTCGATGGCCGCCCGTGCCTGCTCGGGCACGTAAACCTTGCCGTCGCGCAGCCGTTCGAGCAGCTCCCGGGACGGCAAGTCGATCAGCACCAGCTCGTAAGCCTCTTGCAACACCCAGTCCGGCAGAGTCTCGCGAACCAGCACGCCGGTGATCCCTCGCACCTGATCATTGAGGCTTTCCAGATGCTGGACGTTGACCGTGGTGTACACGTCGATGCCCGCCGCCAACAGTTCCTGAATATCCTGCCAGCGTTTGGCGTGACGACTGCCCGGCGCATTGCTGTGGGCCAGTTCGTCGACCAGCACCAGCTGTGGCTTGAGCCTGAGCAAACCGTCGAGGTCCATTTCCTCCAGAGTGACGCCGCGATACTCCGAGCGAATCAACGGCTGCTGCGGCAAGCCACCCAGCAAGGCTTCGGTCTCGGCCCGGCCGTGGGTCTCTACCACGCCAGCGATCAGCGCCACGCCCTGACGCAACTGCGTATGGGCCGCTTGCAGCATGGCGTAGGTCTTGCCCACCCCCGGCGCAGCGCCGAGAAACACTTTGAGACGGCCTCGCCCATCTCTGGGCATGTCGGCTAATAATGCGTCGGCGCGGCCGGAATCACTCATGGTTGCTGTTGCTCACTCAAAGCTGCGCTTGTTGTTGCGCAGACGGTAACTCATTCAGGCTGCGATTCAAGTTCAACACGTTGACCACGGGCGGACCGATCAGTGGCCGCGAGGTGTTGGCCTCGATCAGCGCCTGGACTTTCTCCACCGACAACTTGCGCGCCGCTGCGACTCTCGCCGTCTGGTACATCACAGCTTCGGGTGAAAGATGTGGATCAAGGCCGCTGCCGGAGGTGGTCAACAATGCCAACGGCACTGGGCCCTGGGCTTGCACGACTTCTTTCGCCGCGTCTTCAGTAACGCGGGCCGCCAGTGCCGGATTGCTCGGTGCCAGGTTGCTGGCACCGCTGGCAACGGTAGCAAACGCGCCGGCTGACGGCCGCGAGTGGAACCATTCGTCTCCCGTAAACGATTGGGCAATCAGTTGCGAGCCACGGACCTTGCCATCGGCGTCATGAATGAGACTGCCGTTGGCTTGATCGGGAAACGCGACTTGAGCGACGCCGGTGACCACGAGGGGGTAAGCGACGCCGGTGATGACAGTCATCAGAACCAGCAGACTCAGGGCGGGGCGGAATACGGTGGACATGGTGAATACCTCTTCGAATTTGAAATACCAAACCTGTAGGAGCGCGCTTGCCCGCGATGACGCCCTCACAGGCGAAAAATAGGCTGGCTCCAAAATCGCATCGCGGGCAAGCGCGCTCCTACAGGCCTTTGTTTGTTGGAAGACAGTGTTGTGTCAGGGATTACGTGGCGGTGTTGATTTAAACCAGGTGCAACCCCACCAGAATCAAATCAATCAACTTGATCCCCACAAACGGCACGACGATCCCGCCCAGGCCGTAGATCAACAGGTTACGGCGCAATAACGCTGCAGCGCTGGCGGCCTGGACGCGTACGCCACGCAAGGCCAGGGGGATCAGCACCACGATGATCAGGGCGTTGAACACGATGGCCGAGAGAATCGCGCTCTGCGGGCTGGCCAGGTGCATGATGTTCAGCACGCCCAGTTGCGGATAAATGGCGGCAAACAGCGCAGGCAGAATCGCGAAGTACTTGGCAATGTCGTTGGCGATGGAAAACGTCGTCAGCGCACCCCGGGTGACCAGCAATTCCTTGCCGATCTGCACCACGTCCAGCAACTTGGTGGGGTCACTGTCGAGGTCAACCATGTTGGCCGCTTCCCGCGCTGCCTGGGTACCATCGTTCATCGCCATGCCGACGTCAGCCTGGGCCAATGCCGGCGCGTCGTTGGCGCCATCGCCACACATCGCCACCAGACGCCCGTCGTTCTGCTCGGCACGAATGCGTTCGAGTTTTTTCTCCGGTGTGGCTTCGGCCAGCACGTCATCCACCCCGGCTTCAGCGGCAATTGCCGCAGCAGTCAGCGGGTTGTCGCCGGTGACCATCACGGTGCGTATGCCCAGCTTGCGCAGCTCGGCAAAACGCTCGCGAATACCTGGCTTGACCACGTCCTTGAGATGAATCGCGCCGATCAGTTTTTTATCGACGCAGACCAGCAGCGGCGTACCGCCGGTTTTGGCGATGCCTTCGATCTCTCTGGCCAGGGCCGCTGGCAGGTCAGTGCGCTGCATGTCGACAAACGCCAGCAGCGAATCAACCGCCCCCTTGCGATACAGCCGGTTTTGATAATCCACACCCGACAACCGGGTCTCGGCACTGAACGGTACAGCGGTCAGCTGCGATGCTTGCGGCTCTGTTATCGGGTTCAGATTGCGCAGGTATTCGACGATGGATTTACCTTCCGCCGTGTCGTCGGCCAGCGAGGCCAGCAGTGCTGCTTCGCTGAGTTCCTTCGGGGTCACGCCCGGCGCGGCATACAGCGCGGTGCAGCGGCGGTTGCCGAAAGTGATGGTGCCGGTCTTGTCCAGCAGCAATACATGCACGTCCCCCGCCGCTTCCACGGCCCGGCCGGACTTGGCGATGACGTTCAGGCGCACCAGGCGGTCCATGCCCGCGATACCAATGGCCGACAGCAGGCCGCCAATGGTGGTGGGGATCAAAGTCACCAGCAGCGCGACCAGAAACACCAGGGGCAAACTGCCGCCCGCGAAATGGGCGAAGGGTTGCAGGGTCACCACCACCAACAGGAAGATCAGGGTCAGGCCAATCAGCAGGATATCCAGCGCCACTTCGTTGGGGGTCTTCTGCCGCTTGGCGCCTTCCACCAGAGCGATCATCCGGTCCAGAGTGGATTCGCCGGGGTTGCTGCTGATGCGGATCAACAACCAGTCGGACACCAGCCGGGTATTGCCGGTAACCGCCGAACGATCGCCGCCGGACTCGCGAATTACCGGCGCCGATTCACCGGTAATCGCCGCTTCGTTGACCGCCGCGATGCCTTCGATGACTTCGCCGTCACCGGGGATCATCTCCCCGGCAGCGACGCGCACCACATCCCCTTTGCGCAAGGCGCTAGCGTTGACCACGCTGAAGCTGCCGGTCTCATCACGGCGGCGCGCCTTGAGGCCTTCGCTACCCGCTTTCAGGCTATCGGCCCGAGCCTTGCCGCGCCCTTCGGCCAGAGCTTCGGCGAAGTTGGCGAACAGCACGGTGAACCAAAGCCACAGGGCGATCTGCACGGCAACCCCGGTGGACACCGCAGGATCGGGGATCACGCACAGGATCGTGGTGAGGATCGCGGTCAGTTCCACCACCAGCATCACCGGCGAGCGGGCCAGTTGCCGTGGGTCGAGTTTGACGAAGGCCTGCACCAGCGCCGGACGCCACAGGGCGGCAAAGCCGGTTTTCACGGGCTCGGCCACAGCCTGGGTTTCAGTCGGCGTTTTCAGTTTGGATACTTGAGTATTCATTATCAGTTCCTCAGAAGCCCAGGCTCAGATGTTCGGCAATCGGCCCCAGCGCCAGGGTCGGCAGGAAGGTCAGGCCACCCACAATCAAAATAGTCATGGTCAACAGCGTGACGAACAGCGGGCCGTGGGTCGGGAAGCTGTTCAGGCCCAGTGGTGCGCTTTTCTTCATGGCCAGGCTGCCAGCCAGTGCCAGCACCGGCAACATGTAGCCGAAGCGACCAATGAACATCGCCAGGCTGAGCATCAGGTTGTGGAACACGGTGTTGGCACCAAAACCACCGAATGCCGAGCCGTTGTTGGCTGTCGCCGAGGTGTAGGCGTAGAGCAACTGGCTGAAACCGTGGGGGCCAGGGTTGCTCACCGACGCCAGCGGCCCCGGCAGGCTAGCCGCCACAGCACCCAGCACCAGCACGCCCACCGGCATCACCAGCAAGGTCGCGACCAGCAGCTTGACCTCATTGGCCTGCAGTTTCTTGCCCAGGTATTCCGGGGTGCGTCCAATCATCAGTCCGGCAAGGAACACCGCAATCAGCACATTCAGCAGCATGCCGTTGAGGCCCACGCCGACGCCGCCGAAGATCACTTCACCGACCATCATGTTGGCCAGCGCCACCATGCCGCTCAACGGGTTGAGGCTGTCGTGCATGCCGTTCACCGAGCCGTTGGACGCCGCCGTGGTGGCCGTGGCCCAGAGCACCGTGCCGGTGGTGCCGAAGCGGCTTTCCTTGCCTTCCAGCGGCGCAGTCTGTTCGACATTAGCGACGTTAAGAGTCGGGTTGGGCTGATACTCGGCCCACATCGACACTGAGCCGCCTATCAACAGCAACACCAGCATGCAGGCGATGATCGCCCGGCTCTGGCGCATGTCTTTGACGTAGTGGCCGAAAGTGAACACCAGCGCTGCCGGAATCATCAGGATCGACGCCAGCTGAAACAGGTTGCTCCAGGCGGTCGGGTTCTCGAACGGATGCGCCGAGTTGACACCGAAGAAACCACCGCCATTGGTGCCCAGTTGCTTGATCGCAATCTGGCTGGCGGCCGGCCCCATGGGCAGGCTTTGATCCGCGCCCTGCAAGGTCAGCGCATCAATGTAGTGAGCGAAACTCTGTGGCACCCCCTGCCAGACCAGTAACAAGGCCAGCACGATGCACAGCGGCAGCAGGCCGTACAGGGTGACGCGGGTCATGTCGGTCCAGAAGTTACCGAGGTTTTGCGTCGAGCGACGGCTGATGCCGCGACAGAACGCCAGCAACACGGCGATGCCGGTGGCGGCGCTGACGAAGTTCTGCACGGTCAGGCCGACCATCTGGCTCAGGTAGCTGAGGGAGGCTTCACCGCTGTAGCTCTGCCAGTTGGTGTTGGTCACGAAACTCATGGCGGTATTGAACGCCTGCGACCACTCCATCCCCGGCAGTTGCTGCGGGTTGAGCGGCAACGCGCCCTGCCCCAGCAGCATCGCGAACAACAGCACGAACCCGGCGAGGTTGAAGGCCAGCAATGCCCACAAATACGTCTTCCAGTTCTGCTCGACGCTTGGGTCCACGCCCGACAGGCGATAACAGAGGTTCTCAACCGGGCGCAGCACTGGAGTCAGCCAGGTTCGCTCACCTTCCACCACCCGATAGTAAAAACGCCCCAGCAATGGCGCAGGTAACAGCACCAATGCCAGGAAAGCCAGAATCAATAGATAGTCATAACTGTGCATGGCTTCAGCTCCGCCCCGCGCGCAACAGCGCAACCAGCAAATAAATGAACAGCCCTGCTGCCAATAACAGCGACACCCCGTCCACAACGCTCATCGAAATTCTCCATCGCTACGGCGATTGCCGCGTGTGGTTAATTGTCGGGAAAGAGGCCGTAAAGGAACGAGAGCGAGGAGGATGGAACGGCGTAAAGATGGCGTAAAGGTTAAGGCACCTTCTCTGTAGGAGCGCACCGAGGTTACGAGGCCCGCGATGGCGGTGTATCAGACAGACCGCAATCGCTGCCTCGCGGTGCTCGTGAGCTCCTACCGGTTTCAGCGCTGTCATCAATCTGCCACCTGTCATTTCTTACAGGTTTCAGAATGTGAAGCAGGGGTTATCGTAAAGGCGTAAGGAAACGGACAAGGAGTCTGCAATGAATCAACTCAACCAGAAAGTGACCGGTGCTACCGAGGGCGCATGGCAAGAAATGATCCTACAAACCGTGCAACTGACCGCCAAGGAACAGGAAATCCTGCTGTGGGCCGCCAAGGGTAAATCCACTTGGGAAATCTCCCGGATTCAAGGCCGTACCGAATCGGCCGTTAACTTTCATATGTGCAACATCCGTCGCAAGTTTGGCGTCAGCTCATTAAAAGCCGCATTGGTAATGGCCATTGATCGCGGGCTTATCGGCCTGCACTGAAGCGGTGATCAGCGCTTGTATCAGCCTCGATACATTCCCGACATCGCCCCGACACCCGCTCACGACACCCTTTCGCCGCGCCTCCCGGCGAAGTAGCATCGCGGGCAGCGTTGATCATCAATAGCGGCCAGTGATGGCGGCATCACCAGGCGGCAACCGCATCATGCAGACAAGCTCCGAAACCTCTTCTGACAATGCGACCGCAGTCGAACAGCGCTGGAATACCCGGGCCTTGATCGTTGACGACGATGTGCCGATCCGCGAGCTCCTGTGTGATTACCTGGCGCGCTTCAATATTCAGTGCCGGGGCGTGACCGACGGCACCGAAATGCGCCAGGCCCTTGAAGAAGAAAACTTCGACGTCATCGTCCTCGACCTCATGCTCCCGGGCGAAGACGGTCTGTCCTTGTGCCGTTGGCTGCGCGGCACCTCGGACATCCCGATCCTGATGCTCACTGCCCGCTGCGAACCCACCGACCGGATCATCGGCCTTGAATTGGGCGCCGACGATTACATGGCCAAGCCGTTCGAACCTCGCGAGCTGGTGGCGCGCATTCAGACCGTGCTGCGCCGGGTGCGTGACGACCGCAATGAGCAGCGCTCCACCGTGCGTTTCGATGCCTGGCGACTGAACAGCGTACTGCGCCAGTTGATCGCTGCCGACGGCCTGGTAGTGCCGCTGTCCAATGCTGAGTTCCGTTTGTTGCGGGTATTTCTCGAGCGTCCGCGTCGGGTCCTGAGCCGCGAGCAGCTGCTGGACGCCGCCCGTGGCCGCTCTATCGAAGCCTTTGATCGCAGCATTGATCTGCTGGTCTCGCGCCTTCGCCAGAAACTCGGTGATGATCCGAAGAACCCACAGTTGATCAAGACCGTGCGTGGCGAGGGTTATCTGTTCGACGCCAGGGACATTGGTTGATCCGTTCCGCCGATACCATGTTCGCCCGGCTGTTCGGGGGGGCGGTGATTGCCATTCTGCTTGCGCATTTGCTGGCTTTCATCTGGTTTGCGCTCTACGGATTTCCGTCTCCACCTCCTCCGCCGCCCATGCCCCAATCCGCGCAAGCCGCCCACAATGGCGAGCGGCCCCATGTCCCGTTCCCCGGCAGAAAACCGCCGCCCTTTGGCGGGCCAGTCGTGCCCCTGATCTTCCAGATGATTACCCTGGTGATTGCCGCCTGGTTCGGCGCAAAGGCGCTGAGCAAACCCATGAGCCGCCTGAGTGAAGCCGCCGAACGCCTCAGCGAAAACCTCGACAGCCCGCCCATGGAAGTCAGTGGCCCGCAAGAGGCGCGCCAGGCGGCGCAGACCTTCAACCTGATGCAGCAACGCATCCGCGAGCAAGTCCAGCAGCGCGGCCGCATGCTGGCGGCGGTTTCCCATGACCTGCGTACGCCTTTGTCGCGGCTCAAGTTGCGCGTTGAGCAGATCGATGAACCCCGACTGCATGGCCAGATGAGCCAGGATCTGAACGACATGATCGGCATGCTCGACGCAACCCTGACGTATCTGAACGAGCAACGCACCAGCGAAATCGTGCAATTGTTCGACTTGCAGGCGCTGATCGAGTCCCTGACTGAAAACGCTCAGGACAATGGTGACGACGTGCAATGCAGCGGTCAATGCGAGCCTCTCAAGACACAACCGATGGCCTTGCGTTCGTGCATCAACAATCTCATCGACAATGCCCTGCGCTATGCCGGCCAGGCCCGGGTTGAAATCCATGACCAGGCTCAGCGGGTACAAGTGATAGTGGTCGATCATGGCCCTGGCATCAGCGTTGAGCATCATGAAACGGTCTTCGAACCGTTTTATCGCCTGGAAGGTTCACGCAATCGCAATTCTGGCGGGGTCGGCATGGGCATGACCATCGCCCGTGACGCGGCGCGACGCATGGGTGGCGACCTGACGCTGGGGCAAACACCTGGCGGCGGCCTGACGGTGACCCTGGATCTGCCGCGCTGATTGCGCCCCGCGTGTAGCGGCGCCGATACAAAGCCCACATACCCTCGACAACCGCTGCCTCGAAGCTTGATAAGCCGGTGCACCGCCACCGGCTCAACCAACCTGAGGGAGTCAGCCTGATGATCAGTGGCGTCAGCAGTAACAGCTATTCGAGCTACACCAACTCCAGTACGACGGCCAGCACGGCGGCGAGCAAAAAATTCCAGGAGCAATTGCTAGCCAAGCTCGATACCGACGGCGACGGCAGTATCAGCAAGGACGAATTGTCGACGGCGGCTTCATCGTCCGAAGGCAAGGACGGCATTACCGTCACCCTGAGCGATGCGTTCGGCGACCTGGACAGCAACGATGACGACAGCCTGGATGCCAGCGAACTGGCTTCCATGCAGATGCCACCGCCACCACCGCGTGATGCAGCAGCGGAGACTGAGGCCGCCGAAAACCTGCTCAGCGCGCTGGATACCGACGGTGACGGCACTATCAATAGCAATGAGCTGACCGCAGGTCTGAGCAGCGCCGGCAGCACCGCCGACAGCTCCCAAGTGTTCGATGCGCTGGATACCAACGAAGATGGCACCGTCAGCCTTGACGAGTTGACCGCCAGCCTGCAACCGTCGGCGCCACCGGCCCCGCCAACAGCGACATCGACATCGACCGCTTCGACAGAAGAGGCCAGCGCGCAGCTGTTCAGGGCAATGGATGCTGACAGCGATGGCAGCATCAACGCCAGCGAACTGAGCAGCGCCTTAAGCTCTACCCTGAGCACTGCCTCAAACAGCAGCGACGACACAACCGCCCAGGCCCTGAGCCGAATGGTTGCCGCGCTGACCGAGCGTTACGATACCGACGGCAGCAAACCGGTCGGCAAGTACCTCAATACTGCGGCTTGAGTCAGACGCTAAACCGCATCGCCCTTATCGCGGGCAAGCACCGCTCCCACAGGTTTTGGTGATCCGTAGGAGCGCGCTTGCCCGCGAAGAACGATGACGCGGT
>NZ_JPQU01000090.1 GCF_000737245.1 Pseudomonas syringae
GTACTGAACCAGACCCCATCAGCCTTCAAGCCCTTGATGGCCGTGGCCTGTGGCGCACAGCAAAACCTCGCCCTGCGCTACGTGATATTCGGCGGTGAAGCGCTTGATGTGCCGAGCCTCAAATCCTGGTTCGATCACTTCGGCGACCAATCACCCCAACTGATCAACATGTACGGCATCACCGAAACCACCGTGCATGTCACCTATCGGCCGATCACCCAAGCCGATCTGAACCACTCAAACAGCCCGATTGGCGCACCGCTGGCCGACCTGTCCTGGTACCTGCTGGACGGCGCACTGAATCCAGTGCCCAAAGGCTGCATTGGCGAACTCTACGTCGGCGGTCCGGGTCTGGCGCGGGGTTACCTGAACCGTCGGGACCTTACCGCCACACGCTTCATTCCCAACCTGTTCGCCGAGGATGGCAGCCGTTTGTATCGCACCGGCGACCTGGCCCGCTACCGCACCGATGGCAGCATCGATTACCTGGGACGCAGCGATCATCAGGTGAAAATTCGTGGCTTCCGCATCGAGCTGGGAGAAATCGAAGCGCAACTGCTGGCGCAACCTCAGGTTCGTCAGGCCGTGGTGTTGGCGCAAGACACCGCCAGCGGCCAGCAATTGGTGGCGTACGTCGTCGCCGACGAATCGACCCGTGAAAACCTCAGAACCGCCCTCAAGGACAACCTGCCGGACTACATGGTCCCGGCGCACTTGATCTTCCTGCAGAGTCTGCCCCTGACCGCCAACGGCAAGCTGGATCGCAAAGCCCTGCCAGCGCCGGACGCCAGTCATCAGCAAGGTGAATACGTCGCCCCACAAACCCAGCTGGAACAGCAAATCGCCGCCATTTGGCAAGACGTGCTCAAGCTGGAACGCGTGGGCCTGACCGATAACTTCTTCGAGCTGGGCGGGCATTCGTTGCTGG
>NZ_JPQU01000091.1 GCF_000737245.1 Pseudomonas syringae
CGCCACAAGCCACGGCCATCAAGGGCTTGAAGGCTGATGGGGTCTGGTTCAGTACGGTGACTTTCTGCTCGACAAGCAGGGTGTGGAAGTCCTCCGGGGAACGGCTCAGGGCGTGCGGGACGATCACCAGCTTGCCGCCATACAACAGCGCGCCGAAGATTTCCCAGACCGAAAAATCGAACGCGCAGGAATGGAACAGCGTCCACACATCGTCCGGGCCAAAACGGAAGTGCCTGGCACTGGCCTCAAACAGCCGCAGCACGTTGGCGTGAGTCAGCAGCGCGCCTTTGGGCTGGCCGGTGGAGCCGGAGGTGTAGATCACGTAGGCGAGGTTGTTGGGGTTTATCCGAACCTGAGGGTTGGTGAGGTGCCTTTCCTGCAGGAGCGAGCTTGCTCGCGAAAGTGCCAGCCCTGTCGATGCATTTTCAGCGTCTGAATCATTGCCTTCGCGAGCAAGCTCCCTCCCACAGAAGGTGGGGGTGTCCGCGCTGGAATGCATTCCCTGTGGGAGCGGTGCTTGCCCGCGATTCAGGCGCTGCGGTGTGTCAGGTGAATCGGGTTCAGCCTCATCGCGGGCAAGCGCGCTCCTACGGGTCAGCGGGGTGTCAGCCAGCATTGCGCTGTCTGGGCTGACGCTATCGCGAGCAAGGTGGAGCGCCACCCCGGTCCTCCTACAGTGGTTAGAGGTGTCTGGGTTGGAGTGCATTTCCAGGTAGGAGCGCGCTTGCCCGCGATTCAGGCGCTGCGGTGTGTCAGGTGAATCGGGTTCAGCCTCATCGCGGGCAAGCGCGCTCCTACGGGTCAGCGGGGTGTCAGCCAGCATTGCGCTGTCTGGGCTGACGCTATCGCGAGCA
>NZ_JPQU01000092.1 GCF_000737245.1 Pseudomonas syringae
TTCACCACGTTGCGTGGCTTTCCGGTTCTGCGTTGATCGTTGCAGCTTGGTTAGTAGGTTGATTTGAAGGTTTTTGCTGATCCCAGGCGCACCTATCCCGTAGTCGGTGGCCCTTGAGAGGTCAGTTTCGCCAGTCTTCTTAGATTCTGTACCGCAGCCGCCAAGGTGAATTCGTCGTTCGCACCGGTCATTCCTCGTAGTCGCAACCGATCCAGTTTCAAGATTCGCTTGAGATGAGCGAACAACATTTCGACCTTCTTGCGCTCATTGCGAGAGCACACGTATTGAGGTGTCTTGGCGATGCGCCGCGCTACATCGCGGGCTGCTTCATGGACGCTGCGTGCGATTTTTCTAAACGAAGTGTTCGGGCAGCAGCGCTCTTTCATTGAGCATTTAGAGCAGTCTGTTTGCCGGGATCGAAAGATGATGGTGTCGGCTTTCGTGACATGTGAGCGCTGGTTCTTGAAGGCTCGCCATTCGCTACGCAGCGGGTGTCCGGTGGGGCAACGATATTCCTGCGCTTCTTCATGCCATTGAAAATCGCTGATCGAGAGGCTGTCGTTCTTACGCTCGGTTTTGTCCCATACCGGCACATGTGGCTCGATGTCTTTTTCGTCGACCATCCAGGCCAGCATCGGTGCGGTTCCATAAGCGGTATCGCCGATGAGCCGATCCGGCTTGATGTCGAACTGTTCTTCGACCCGCTC
>NZ_JPQU01000093.1 GCF_000737245.1 Pseudomonas syringae
CAGTAGGAGCGCGCTTGCCCGCGATATAGGCGGCGCGGTTTATCAGGCACACCGCGTAATCGTTCATCGCGGGCAAGCCTCGCTCCAACAGGTTCGGTGATCGCCAGTAGGAGCGCGCTTGCCCGCGATATAGGCGGCGCGGTTTATCAGGGACACCGCGTAATCGTTCATCGCGGGCAAGCACCGCTCCAACAGGTTCGGTGACCGTCAGTAGGAGCGCGCTTGCCCGCGATATAGGAGACACGGTTTATCAGGCATCCCGCGCTATCGTCCTTCGCGGGCAAGCCTCGCTCCAACAGGTTCGGTGATCGTCAGTAGGAGCGCGCTTGCCCGCGATATAGGAGACACGGTTTATCAGGGACACCGCGTAATGGTTCATCGCGGGCAAGCCCCGCTCCAACAGGTTCGGTGACCGCCAGTAGGAGCGCGCTTGCCCGCGATATAGGCGGCGCGGTTTATCAGGGACACCGCGTAATAGTTCATCGCGGGCAAGCCTCGCTCCAACTGGTTCGGTGATCGTCAGTAGGAGCGCGCTTGCCCGCGATATAGGCGGCGCGGTTTATCAGGGACACCGCGTAAT
>NZ_JPQU01000094.1 GCF_000737245.1 Pseudomonas syringae
AACCTGAACGTGCGTCAGGGCGAGCGTATTGTGTTGTGCGGGCCATCGGGCTCGGGCAAATCCACCACCATTCGTTGCCTGAACCGTCTGGAAGAACACCAGCAAGGCAAGATCGTGGTTGATGGCACCGAACTGACCTCGGACCTCAAGCAGATCGAAACCATCCGCCGTGAAGTCGGCATGGTGTTCCAGCACTTCAACCTGTTCCCGCATCTGACCATCCTGCAGAACTGCACGCTGGCCCCGATGTGGGTGCGCAAGATGCCGAAGAAAAAGGCTGAAGAAATCGCCATGCACTACCTGGAGCGCGTGCGCATTCCAGAGCAGGCGCATAAATTCCCGGGCCAACTCTCCGGCGGTCAGCAACAGCGTGTGGCGATTGCCCGTGCCCTGTGCATGAAGCCGAAAATCATGCTGTTCGATGAGCCGACCTCGGCACTCGATCCGGAAATGGTCAAGGAAGTTCTGGACACCATGGTCGGCCTGGCTGAAGAAGGCATGACCATGCTCTGCGTAACCCACGAAATGGGCTTCGCCCGTACCGTGGCCAACCGCGTGATCTTCATGGA
>NZ_JPQU01000095.1 GCF_000737245.1 Pseudomonas syringae
TCGCGGGCAAGCCCGGCTCCAACAGGTTGGTGATTGTTTGTGGGAGATTCTATGTTTGCTCGCAAATGGATGTGACGACGTGGGACCGGCTTTAGCCGGGAAGGCGGCATTTCAGTCGATAAATATCGGGTGGATGTACTGGCCTCTTCCCGGCTAAAGCCGGTCCCACGTCCTCGCGCCAATACTGAGATCACTCCTGTGGGAGCGAGGCTTGCTCGCGAATCGGGCGCTGCGGTGTGTCAGGCAGGCCGCGTTCTCGTTTATCGCGGGCAAGCCCGGCGCCAACAGGTTGGTGATTGTTTGTGGGAGATTCTATGTTTGCTCGCAAATGGATGTGACGACGTGGGACCGGCTTTAGCCGGGAAGGCGGCATTTCAGTCGATAAATATCGCGTGGATGTACTGGCCTCTTCCCGGCTAAAGCCGGTCCCACGTCCTCGCGCCAATACTGAGATCACTCCTGTGGGAGCG
>NZ_JPQU01000096.1 GCF_000737245.1 Pseudomonas syringae
GGTCAGCGGGGTGTCAGCCAGCATTGCGCTGTCTGGGCTGACGCTATCGCGAGCAAGGTGGAGCGCCACCCCGGTCCTCCTACAGTGGTTAGAGGTGTCTGGGTTGGAGTGCATTTCCAGGTAGGAGCGCGCTTGCCCGCGATTCAGACGCTGCGGTGTTTCAGGTGAAATCAGCAGAATCTCCACCTCATCCCCCAACGGCAGATCCTCAAGCACACCGGTTTGCGCCAGCACTAACCGAATCCCGCTGTCCTGAATCATGTAACTCAAACGATCTTGTGGGTACGCCGGGTCCAGCGGCACGTAGGCGCCGCCGGCTTTGAGGATGGCCAGCAAACCGACGATCATTTCCAGCCCGCGCTCCACCGCCAGCCCCACCCGCGCCTCAGGGCCAACGCCGCGATCAATCAGTTGATGAGCGACGCGATTGGCC
>NZ_JPQU01000097.1 GCF_000737245.1 Pseudomonas syringae
ATTGACTTCTTAATAATTTCGAGCGGCGTAGCATTGCCTCCATACCGAGTTAACAACTAACCCGATCTGGAGCAACTACCATGAAAACTTCAAAACTGATCTTCGGCCTTGCCTTCTCTGTATTAGCTTCGAGTGCTTTCGCTTCGCCACAACTTCCAAGTCTTCCAGGCAATAACAACACCAATCTGATAGATCCAACTCCAGCCGCCATTGTTGTTGCTGCTGACGGTTCTGACCACGTTGGTGCAAATCGCCTCGCTGCTGACGGTGCCGACCACGTTGGTGCAAATCGCCTCGCTGCAGATGGTGCCGACCGCGTTGGTGCAAATCGCCTCGCTGCAGATGGTGCCGACCGCGTTGGTGCAAATCGCCTCGCTGC
>NZ_JPQU01000098.1 GCF_000737245.1 Pseudomonas syringae
TGGAATGCATTCCCTGTGGGAGCGGTGCTTGCCCGCGATTCAGGCGCTGCGGTGTATCAGGCGAATCGGGTTCAGCCTCATCGCGGGCAAGCACCGCTCCTACAGGGTGATGAGGTTGGTCAGTCGGTAATGCGTCATCCGATCCAACGCCATCGCGGGCAAGCGCGCTCCCACTGGTCAGCGGGGTGGCAGCATTGAAATACATTCCCTGTGGGAGCGGTGCCTGCCCGCGATTCAGACGCTGCGGTGTATCAGGTGCATCGGGTTCAGCCTCATCGCGGGCAAGCGCGCTCCTACTGGTCAGCGGGGTGTCAGCCAGCATTGCGCTGTCTGGGCTGACGCTATCGCCAGCG
>NZ_JPQU01000099.1 GCF_000737245.1 Pseudomonas syringae
TCTTAGATTCTGTACCGCAGCCGCCAAGGTGAATTCGTCGTTCGCACCGGTCATTCCTTGTAGCCTTAATCGATCCAGTTTCAGGATTCGTTTGAGATGAGCGAACAACATTTCGACCTTTTTGCGCTCATGGCGAGAGCACACGTATTGCGGTGTTGCGGCAATTCGCCGAGCAACATTGCGTGCCGCCTCATGGACGCTACGGGCGATTTTTCGGAACGAGGTATTTGGGCAGCAGCGCTCTTTCATTGAGCATTTAGAGCAGTCGGTTTCCCGGGATCGAAAGATGATGGTGTCGGCTTTCGTGATATGTGAGCGTTGGTTCTTGAAGGCCCGCCATTCGCTACGCAGA
>NZ_JPQU01000100.1 GCF_000737245.1 Pseudomonas syringae
AATGACCGGTGCGAACGACGAATTCACCTTGGCGGCTGCGGTACAGAATCTAAGACGACTGGCGAAACTGACCTCTCAAGGGCCACCGACTACGGGATAGGTGCGCCCGGAATCAGCAAAAACCCTCAAATTAACCTATTAACCAAGCTGCAACGGTCAACGCAGAACTGGAAAGCCACGCAACGTGGTGACCAGGTTCTAAAACGAGGGCCAACGTCGCCTTCTTCCAGCCTGAAATTCCGACTTTTTCAACAGAATCGGCCGATTTCTGCCTGTCGCGAAAGACAGAACAACTCAAGCGGACTCTCGTGTGCGGCAGAGAGTGTCTACAAGCTAAGTTAGCGATGGTGACTGCCGATCCGCAGCCAAGGTTCATACGGATTGATGATTTTGGGAAATTGCATACTCAATTGATCTGCGTTCTATCACGCAACATCCGCTTCAGCCAACGACAAAAATGACGTGCCGAGTCGACATGTTGGCTGTGCGTATTCACGTAGGCCAGATAGGTGGCTCCGGACGCAACCGGCTCGTTGACCGCGAGAGTTAGTGTGCCGTTGCGCAGTTGATCCTGGATCACCACGCGAGGTACGACGAGCAGCCCAGCGCCGCCGATTGCCGCCGCCACCGCTAGAAAGAGATGGTCGTAGACGGCGCCTACGTGCAGCCGATCTACCGGAATATCCATGGCCACCGCCCAGATTGGTATGGCGTCGGGCCTGGATTTTGCTGCGATCAGTGGCCAGTTGTAGAGCGCTTGGGCTCGATGGGCTGCGACCAACGCTGGTGCACCCACGCAGACCAGGTCTTCCTTTATCAGCTCCCAGCTTTCCGTGCCATGGATAATCAAGTCGCGGGTGATCAACACGTCGAATTCATCCTGTGGCAACGGTGCTGACAGTGAAGTGATGAGGTCAACCTGGACGTGATGGCTGTCCATGAAGGCGCCAAGCGTCGGGACCACGACCGTCATCGCGAAGCTGGGCATAGACGTTCGTACAATCAGTCGATCATGGCTTTTCTGGCCCTGAATCATCTGCTGGGTAGCCAATTCGATGGTCGAAACCGCGTCTCTCACCGCTTCATAGAACTGAGAACCGGCAGGCGTCAAGGCGATGCTTGGGCCTCGGCGCTCAAACAGCTTCAATGCTGCCAGGGACTCCAGTCCGGCAATCTGCCGACTGACGGCGCTCTGCGTTACACCCAGAACCTCTCCCGCGCGGGTGAAATTGCCGAACCTTGCGACTGTCGTGAATACCCGAATCGCGCCCATGGGAATCACCGCTTTTTCAATCATGACTAAACCTCATCGTTGGTCTGCGCGAATATGGTGGTACGGGACTGCTGACATTTTACTTTAACAAAGCAGTATCTATCATCGACTCCCTGCCGCCCATCAGCCCAGAGTCGAAAATCATGCTTAAAACGAAATTCATATCATGCGCTTTAATCATTATCGGACTTCAGAGCAGCGCAGCATTCGCCTCGGATGTCATTCTCTATTCATCCAACGATGTCCAGACCGTCAGCACCCTGGTAGACCAATTCGAAAAACAGAATCCCGAGATCAACGTGTCGGTCGTTCGCGCCGGGACCGGCGCACTGATGCAAAGAATCAAAGCAGAGAACGCCAATCCGCTGGGTGACATTTTCTGGTCAGGAGGACTGTCGACGATAGGAGCATTTCAAGACCAGCTCGAACCATACAAATCGCCCGAGGCGAGCGCTGTGCCCTCGCAGTACCGCGCACCTAGTGATCAATGGCTGGGCACTAACACACATGTGACCGTGCTGATGGTCAACACCCGCCAGGCACCGGACGGGAAATTGCCAGCAGGCTGGGCCGATCTGGCCGATGCAAAATGGAAAGGCCGGATAGTGATTGCTGATCCGCTGTTCAGCAGCGCGTCCTACGTGGCGCTCTACGGTTTGAGAAAGACCTTGGGCGACGCTGTCTATTCGCAGATTGTGCGTAACGCCGTCATCGTTGGCACCACATCAGCGGCCTATCAGGGTGTCGCCAATGGTGAATTCGCCGTAGCGGTCACCATGGAATACGCCGCTTACCAGTATGTTGCCGGCGGGATGAAGGACATCAAACTGGTCTATCCAGCAGAAGGCACGTTCCTGTCTCCTGAAGGTATGGCGCTGATAAAAGGGGGGAAGCACCCTGCCGAGGCTCGCAAGCTTTATGACTTCTTGGCATCTCAGGCAGTGCAGATCGAGATTTTCAAATCAGCGTATCGCCGTCCCCTGCGCACGGACATCGATGTCACCAAACTGTCCGAGCTGCCTGCCTTGCGGAGCATCAAGGTTATCCCGCTGGACGATCACCAGATGGAAGAAGACCGCGCTGCGTTTCTCGCGCAATGGCGCCAGCTTGTTTCATCCAACTGATCATCTGACTCAAGGTTTAACCCATGCAAGTTTCATTCGAAAAAATTGAACAGAGTTACGGTGCGCATACGCTATTCAAGCAATTGGATCTGGTCATTCCGAGCGGTCAGTTTTTCACTCTTCTAGGGCCTTCAGGGTGTGGCAAGACCACATTGCTGCGCATGCTGGCGGGCTTTGTCCATCCTGATTCCGGATGCATTCGATTTGGCACTGAAGATGTCACCGGAATCCCTGTCCACCGCCGAGGCGTCGGTATTGTGTTCCAAGATTACGCCTTGTTTCCTGACCGCTCCGTACTCGCCAACGTCGCTTATGGCCTGCTGGCGCGTAACGTAACTAAGGCTCAGGCCGCTGACCGGGCGAATGCGATGCTCAAGCGGGTCGGCCTGGAAGCGTTCAAGGATCGCGCCCCCGCTGCGCTGTCCGGGGGGCAGCGCCAGCGGGTGGCAATGGCACGGGCATTGGTCATTGAGCCCAAACTGCTGTTGCTCGACGAGCCGCTCTCGGCGCTGGACGTAAAGCTGCGTGTCGAACTGCGCGCGATGATACGCGAGCTTCAGCAGGAGGCCGGCATCACCACCGTTTTCGTGACGCATGATCAAGAAGAAGCACTGGCAATGTCTGACCAGATCGCGGTCATGGATCGCGGCCAGGTGGTGCAAATCGGCACACCGCAGCAGATCTACGCCAAGCCTCGTACGGCGTTCGCTGCGGATTTCGTTGGCAACGCGAATCTCATTCCTATCCTCGAAGAGTTGCCTGCCGCCCCCTGTGGAGCCAGGAGATTGAAAACACCGGTGGGCACATTGTTCACCAACAGCGACGCCCCCTGGAAGCCTGGGTCTCTGTTGGCAGTGCGTGGTGCGGAGATCCGCCTCCAGGCGGCTGGCTCGGACCAGAGCGAAGATGTGCGCGGTGTCATCGAGCACGTTGAATATCGCGGTAGTACGGTGGGGTACACGGTACGAACCGCTGCCGGCGCACTTCAGGTCGACGCCTGGGCTTCGCCTCGCATTCCTTTGCATGTGCGCGGCGACGCTGTTGCACTGGACATTCCGCGCACTGCGCACATTGTCGAGGGTCGGCCATGCTAGGCACTCTAAGACGCGATCCGGTATGGCTGGCATTGGCGGTGCTGGCAATTGCCGTGCTCGGCATTTTTCTGATCTGGCCACTTGGAACCATGCTGAGCAAGTCGCTAATCGGCCCTGATGGGTCAGTTAATCTAGACGGTTACGTGCGGTTTTTCTCGGATCGCGCCTATCGTGAGGCATTCACGAACACGCTGATACTCGGGGTCGCGGTGACTGTCAGTTCCATGCTGGTTGGGGGCAGTCTGGCTATCATCGTGGCTCGCTGCAAGTTTCCGCTGGTGGGCCTGGTCAGCGCTCTACCCCTTGTCACGCTTGTCATTCCAGATGTCGTGGTGGCAGCTGCATGGGTGCTGGTGCTGGGCAAGCAGGGCATCGTCAACACGCTTATTGCGCCACTTGGCGTGACACTGCCTTCCATTTATTCCTGGTGGGGTCTGATCTTTGTTATGACGCTCAACAATTACGTCTACGCCTTCGTGGCGGTGTACGTAGGGCTTAAATCCATGGATCGCAACCTGGAAGAAGCGGCGCAGAGTCTTGGGCGACCCATGAGTCGAGTGATCTGCGGAGTGACGATGCCGATGCTAATGCCCTCGATCTTTGCCGGCGCGATGATTGTGTTTACTCACGTGATTGGCAGCTTCGGCGTGCCGGCGATCCTTGGCGCTCGCACGCCTGTCTTGGCGGTCAAGGCTTACCAGGAGTTCGTCAGTGAAATGGGCGGTAACGCACAGATGCAGACGACCATGGCCTCACTGCTGGTCGTTCTCGGCGCTGTTGTCTTACTGGTGCAGAAGTTTGTCGTTGAGCGTCGGCAATTCCAGATGGAGTCTGGACGCAGCCCGGATGCATCGTCGATTACCGGCTGGCGTGCAGTGGTTGCGGCCTTAAGCGTCATCCTGGTGGTCGCGCTCTCGATGCTACCCGCTGCGGTCGTGAGCGTCACCGCCTTTACCCCGACCTCCGGCCCCGTGCTCCGTTACGGTAGCTTCACGCTGGACAACATCGCCCATGTCTTGATTCGTGCGCCCCAAGCGCTCTACCACTCGCTGATTCTCGCTACAGTCGCGACGATAGCAGGGACCTTGTTCGCCATCATTGCTGCCTACCTCATAGTCAAACGACGCGCAGCGCTGACTCACACGCTTGACGTTCTGGTCACCCTACCACTGACCATCGCGGGTACGGTGTTAGGTATTGCGCTCATCAACAACTTCGGTAGCGGTTGGCTGGTGCTTACAGGGAGCTGGGTGATCATGGCGCTCGCCTATTTCCTGCGACGAGTGCCCACCAGCGTTCGCGCTGCAATTGGCCCATTACATAACCTCAAGGATTCGATCGAAGAAGCATCGATGAGTCTGGGCGTGAACCCGATCCGAAGTTTCTTCAAGGTGGTTCTACCCGTCATCGGTCCTTCAGTAGCGGCGGCGGCTGTCTTGATGTGGGTGACTACGCTGTCCGAGCTGTCCGCCACGATCGTCCTGTATTTCGGCGGTATGAGCACAGTGCCCATCGAAATATTCCAGCAGGTCGACAGTGATCGCCTCGCCCTCGCTTGCGCCTACAGCCTCGTCTTGCTCCTGACAATCTTCATTCCGCTGGCCATCGCCCGATGGATCTTTCGCCTGAAAATAGGAACTGTCGAATGACAACTACTGCCGCCATTGATACCGAACACTTCATCGCGCAACGTGTGTTGGGTGCTAAGCCCTCCGCCACCAAGGAAATGACCAGGCTTGCCAATCAGCTCAAACGTGAGGGCCGCGATGTCATTACCCTCAGCCAGGGTGAACCTGACTTTCCGACGCCTGAACATATCCGTGACGCCGCGAAGGCCGCGATCGACCGCAATGAATCAAGGTACACCGACGTGGCCGGTACGCTCGCCTTGCGGGAAGCCGTGGTCCGGAAGTTCAAGCGTGACAATGAACTCGACTTCACCCCTGAGCAAATCCAGATAGGGTGCGGAGCCAAGCAGGTTCTATACAACGCCTTGCAGGCAACGCTCAATCCTGGCGATGAAGTCATCGTGCCGACACCTGCGTGGGTGTCGTACCCCGAAATGGTGCTCCTGGCTGGCGGCCAGCCAGTGATCGTGAGGTGTGGCGCCGCCAAGGGGTTCAAGATCACCCCGACGCAACTGGAGCAGGCCATCACGCCGCGTACGAAGTGGCTGATGCTCAACTCGCCTTCCAACCCCAGCGGAGCGGTGTACAGCCATGCTGAGCTGGCTGCCCTCGGCGAAGTATTGCTACGCCATCCTCATGTGTGGCTGATGGCTGATGATATCTACGAAAAGATTCGCTACGACGATACGCCGTTCGCAACGCCTGCTGCGGTGACCCCCCAACTGGCCGCCCGTACGCTGACCATTAATGGGGTGTCGAAGTCTTACGCCATGACCGGGTGGCGAGTGGGTTTCGGCGCTGGCCCTCTTGCGCTGATCAAGGCCATGAACTTGATTCAGTCGCAGTCGACGTCGCATACCAGTTCAATAAGCCAGGCCGCCGCTGTTGCCGCATTGGACGGGGCGATGGATTTCCTGCCCCGGTTCATCGACTCGTTTCGCCAGCGTCGCGACCGCGTGGTCGCCGCACTTCAAGCCATCGAAGGGCTCACCTGCGACGTGCCACAGGGTGCGTTCTATGCCTTTCCAGGATGCATGGGGCTTTTGGGCAGCCGTGATCCGCAGGGAAACCTGATCGAGACGGACGCCGATCTGGCCATGTACATCTTGCGCAGTGTGGGTGTCGCTGTAGTGCCAGGCAGTGCATTTGAGCTGCCGGGTCACTTCCGGGTCTCTTACGCGGCCTCCGATGACGAATTGGCTGAAGCCATGATCCGGATCGCCCAGGCATGTTCGCAGCTTCGCTGACAGGCATGTCCACTCCCGCAACCCATTAGCTCAACGAGATCTGACTATGACCAAAAACCAAACCCTTCGCAGCGCGCTGGCCAGCGGCAAGCTTTTCACGGCGATGGCTGCCCACAACCCACTGGCTGCAAAGCTTGCGCAGGAAGCCGGCTTTTCAGGAATCTGGGGCAGTGGCTTCGAGCTGTCTGCGAGTTACGCCGTTCCCGATGCCAACATCCTGTCGGCAGGCACGCATCTGGAAATGATGAGAGCGATTGCATCTGTGATTTCGATCCCGTTGATCGCCGATATCGATACCGGATTTGGCAACGCCATCAACGTGAGCTATGTCGTGCCGCAGTACGAAGCGGCGGGGGCATCGGCAATCGTCATGGAAGACAAGACGTTTCCCAAGGATACGAGTCTGCGCGCCGAGGGCCGTCAGGAGCTTGTCCGGATAGAGGAGTTTCAGGGCAAAGTGGCTGCGGCGACAAACGCGCGTCGTGATCCGGACTTCGTGGTGATCGCCCGCACCGAGGCACTGATCGCAGGTCATGGACAAGCAGAGGCTATCCAGCGAGCCGAAGCTTATGCAGAGGCTGGAGCTGATGCCATTCTCATTCACTCGAAACAGAAAACCCCCGATGAGGTACTCGCGTTTATCGATGCATGGAAGGGCACAGTACCGTTGGTGCTGGTACCAACGGCGTACCCTCAACTGACCGAGGCGGATATAGCTGCGCTGGGCAAGGTCGGTATCGTCATTTACGGGAACCATGCAATCAGGGCCGCAGTAGGGGCGATGCGCAAGGTATTCGCAGCGATCAGAGCCGAAGGAGGCATCAGGGAAGTTGACAGGTCTTTGCCTTCGGTGAAAGAAATCATTGCTTTGCAAGGAGATATACAGATGCGCGAGCTGGAAGCGAAATACCTGAAATAAAAACCATGCTGGGCCAGTGTTCAAGTCGTTACGTATTGGGTGCGAAGGATACGCGCCCCTACCGCTTACCTCTAATGTGCTTGATCGGACAGCCGGAGGTGTAAGCGGATCGCGAAAACGTTTAATCGCCGATTCGACTGACTGTTAAAGTTGGACACCAGTGTCCGCATCCGGAGTCAACTGGTCCCGTGCGAAGACGTCGGGCAAAAGCTGTTTGACTTATTCCGTTTCCACTTCCCTGAAGACGTCGACAACGGCGCATTCGTAGGCGTGTTGGTAATGCGGTTGAAGCAGCTTTTTGGAACGGGCATCTTCGTCACCTGCGGCCAAAACCGGGATGAGGGTGGAATCTTTGACTGTTGAGGTGTCCCGGCCAGTCTGGCTTCGGACGTCTTCGCAGATATCCAGGCGTTGATTGATAGGAGAGCTTGGCGGAAAGCTAGGACGAAAGCTTGGACGACTAATAAGGATGTAGTCGCGCTGGTCAGATGTCTGCTTCTGGCCGATTCTGTTGAAAAATTCGGAATTTCAGGCTGTAAGAAGGCGACGTTGGCCCTCGTTTCAGAACCTGGTCACCACGTTGCGTGGCTTTCCGGTTCTGCGTTGATGGTTGCAGCTTGGTTAGTAGGTTGATTTGAAGGTTTTTGCTGATCCCAGGCGCACCTATCCCGTAGTCGGTGGCCCTTGATAGGTCAGTTTCGCCAGTCGTCTTAGATTCTGTACCGCAGCCGCCAAGGTGAGTTCGTCGTTCGCACCGGTCATTCCTCGTAGTCGCAACCGATCCAGTTTCAGGATTCGCTTGAGATGAGCGAACAACATTTCGACCTTCTTGCGCTCATTGCGAGAGCACTGGTATTAAGGTGTCTTGGCGATGCGCAGCGCAACTTCGCGCGCGCTCTCATGGATGCTACGGGCGATTTTTCGGAACGAGGTGTTGGGCAGCATTGCTCTTTCATTGAGCAAGTAGCGCAGTCGGGATCGGGAGATGATGGTGTCGGCTTTCGTGATATGTGAGCGTTGGTTCTTGAAGGCCCGCCATTCGCTACGCAGATGCGGTTCCATAAGCGGTATCGCCGATGAGCCGATCCGGCTTGATGTCGAACTGTTCTTCGACCCGCTCGATCATGGTCTTGGTGCTCGCGACCTCGGCGGTTCGATGCGCTGGGGTCGGCTCCACATCCATGATCACACCATGTTCGACATCAATCAGGTAGTTCGTCGAGTAAGCGGAAAACGCCGGGCCTCCTGGTGCTGCTGTCCAACGAGAAAGTGGATCAGTTAATGACAGGCGCTTAGGCAGTGCTTCGCGTAACGCTTCTTCATCCAGCGCTTCAAGGTACTCACGCACGGCGCGAGTACTGAGCGACGGATCGCTCCAGTTGACCTCTTCGTTGCCGGGCCTGATTTTGCCGCAGGCCAGGTAGGAGATCTACTTTTTCAACAGAATCGGCCAAGAGCAGACATTCGTGATGTCCGCTTGGATTTTGAATTCTTCGGGGTAACGCGGGCTGCTCATGGCAACCCCTAATTGGCCTCAGTTAAGGCAAAGAGGTGTCCACGAAACCCGGGGAGATTCAGCGCGTCCAACTAGCTGCTTTCAAAAGTACTTGAGAGACTTGTTCCACGGAGTAAGGCTTATGCAATAGCTCAAACCCGTAAGTGCCGTTTTGGGCTAGCACATGGCTGTAGCCCGAAGTCAGTACTACAGGAAGATCTGGATACAGGCTGCGTATTCTTTGTCCTAACTCTATGCCGCTCATGCCCGGCATCACAACATCCGTAAACACAACGTCGAAGTGATCGGTATTGTCAGCTAGACGATTGAGCGCGACCTCTGCGTCAGAGGCCAACACCGGTTGGTAACCGAGATCTGTCAGCATCTCAATCGCGAACAAGCCTAAACTGGTATTGTCTTCTACGACCAACACGCGCAAACCCAAGGCATCGAACGGCCCCAAGGAATTTTCAGCTCGTACAGAGCTTTCGATAGCCTCCACTTGTGGCAGATATAGCGTAAATGTGGTGCCTTTCCCCAGAGTACTTTCAACAGCGATTTCGCCCCCTGACTGCTTGGCGAATCCGAATACCTGCGACAAGCCTAAGCCGGTGCCCTTGCCTGTCTCTTTTGTGGTGAAGAAAGGCTCGAAGATGAGTTCCTGTTTGTCGGGCGCAATACCACAACCCGTGTCGACAAACTCAACTGCTACGTAGGAGCCAGGTATAGCTGGGTGATTACGGATGGCAGGTAGGAGCTCAACCGTCTGCACGGAAACGGTCAGTTGACCACTGTGCCCCATCGCGTCGCGGGCGTTAACCGCGATATTCACGATGGCGGTATCGAACTGGATCGGATCAGCCTTCACAAAGCAGGGCGTTTCCGGGAGGACAAATTTAAGGGAAATATGGGAGCCGGCGAGAGTATTCATCATGTCAGAGATCGAGCGGACCGCATCGCAAGCGGCGAAAACCTCCGGCTTGAGAGCTTGCCTGCGAGCAAAGGCAAGAAGTTGCCCGGTCAGCTTGGTGGCTCGGTCAACGGTATCAGAAATGGCATCGACATATCGACGGCGTCGCTCATCGGACAAGTTGGGTCGCTTGAGAAAGTCCGTCGATGAACGAATGACTGTCAGCAAATTATTGAAGTCGTGCGCGACTCCTCCTGTGAGCTGGCCGATAGCTTCCAGCTTCTGTGACTGACGCAGTTGTTCTTCAAACTGCCCCCTTTCGGCTACGGCCTGAGCGACCCGCTCCTCTAGGTTTTCGTGAACCTCGCGCAGTGCTTCCTCTGCGTTTTTACGTTCAGTAATGTCGGAAGCGGCACCAAACCATTCCTTGATTTCACCCGTCTCATCGAGCATGGGCACTGCTCGTGATAGGGCCCAGCCGATGGAGCCATCTACGCGGTTTACTCGGTGCTCTATTAGATAGGTCGATTTGGATCGCGTCGCGCGTGCTATCTCGGCGCGCACGGCATCACGGTCCTCTGGAGGTATGTATCGCTCAAGCCACTGGTGGTCGCTTCCCTGAGTATCGGGAATAAAATCACCTCCGTTAAGCTGATGCAATTCACTCCAGTTCGCGCTGATACGATAACGCACCTCGGTAGACGAGCGGATCAGAGCATCAAGTGCGCGTTCATTAAGGGTTAGATCATCGTCAAAAAACCGCAACCGGTCATGCTCGGAGGTAATAGCCGAAAGCGAAGCGACGAAATAGAGCAGAGTCCCGCCTTTGTCGAATACCGGTTGCACGCGCAAATGATTCCAGAAAGATTTTCCGTCTTTTCGGTAGTTCTGCAGCTTGATCTCGATAGGTTCGTGTCGACTGAGAGCCTGACGAACCATGGCTACCTGGTCCCGCTCCGTGGCAGGGCCTTGGAGAAAACGGCAGTTACGGCCAACGGTTTCTTCGACACCGTAGCCGGTTAAGCCGTAAAAAGCGGCATTTGCGAACACGATGGGGTTATCGTTCAGACGTGGGTTGGTGATCACTATCGGCGTACGCATAGCACATACGGCAGCTACAAAAGGGTCACCTGTATGGCTGCCTAAATCGGTGCCAATACGCGCTTGCCCATCATGCTCGCCATCCGATAGAACTGTGGTATCTGTACCTATGATCATGCCTATTCATGCCGATTACGATCGGTGACCTGTCGTGAGTATACGATTTATTAAAGCGTTGTCACCGTGCCAACGTGGTAATTCGACACCGCCGACTGGCTGGATATTCCCATGAAAATGGACTTACGCTTGCACAATGATGTGGATCGCCGGCCTTACCGCTTTGGACTCTGACAATCGTCCGTATATGGACTCCTCCTCGTTGCAAGCCTCTTTGCTTTGGCGCCCGTGCCGACTGCACACGTATATTCGGCCTCTTACTGCGGCATCGTTTTGATGCAGGGCCATGAGGGGCTATTCGCGCGTCGGCTCCCAATTGCTTTTACGTGCTTTACGCACCTGGACGTTAAAGGGTTTTGCCGACGCCGGTTCGACCGGTTTGCCATTGCTCGGGTTGCTTCGCAATGGTGGTGTGTGGGGCTTCTCTCGGGATGAATGGGTCAGGCCGCTGCCCGATCCGGTTGGTAATCAGTGCCGTTGCGCAGCATCGCCCAAGCCATGCGTGCAGTTTTGTTGGCCAGTGCGATGGCGGCCACTTTGGGATGTGAGCGTTCGGCTAAACGGACAACCCACTGGCTGAGTCGATCGTCTTTAGACTTGGCCGTGCGCAGTGCCGACCGCGCACCGTGGATCATCAGCGTTCGCAGATAAGCATCGCCACGCTTACTGATGCCAAGAGCTGTGTTGCTTTCGCGTCAGCCCTAGCGAGGCGGCCAGTTGTCGGCCGTTAGCAAACTGACTGGCATCACCGCTGGCAGCAACTAGCGCAGTGGCAATCATCGGGCCGACGCCACGCAGCTGTTGCAAACGGACGGCCGATGGCTCACTCGCCGCGATCGCTGATATCTCGCCATCGAGTTCGCTCACGCGCTCATCAAGTGCGCGCAGGTCATCCCACAAGCCATTCAGCAGACGACGAAAACGCGCCGTCAAACCGTTATCGGCATCTTCTAGCCAGTACGGCATTGCGCGACGCAGCATCAGTAATTCCTTCGGCGCAACGAGGCGGTACTCGGCGATCAGCCCACGAATCTGATTGGCTTTGGCCGTCCGCTGTTCGATTAAGCTGGCCCGGATGCGATGCGTCGCCTGGATACACTGTTGTTCGATGGTCTTGACGTACGGTTTGACGAACTGCGGCGCGATCAGCCTCACCCGAAATCCGCGTGCTTGTAGTCGCCACGCCCAATGGTGCGCACCACGGCAACTTTCCATGCCGATCTCACAGCCGGGTTCGATCTTCTCCAGCACCGGTTGCAGCCAGCGATCGCGAGGCAGACGCTGCCGCCAGACCGGCTGCTCATGACGATCCACGCCGTGGATCTGAAACACGTTCTTGGCCAAGTCGACCCCAATGCGCATAAGCTTCATGTGTGGACTCCTTCTCACGGTTGACTGCGGTTCGTACCTTCAGTCTGGGACTCAAGATGCCGAGTTGAGGAGGAGTCCATCCCATTGCTTTCGGCCATTCCTGTTGCAAAAGTCGGTTTTTTCAGAACACCCTGAGATCGGGCGGTGAAAGCGCCTCTCCAGCACGTTTCTACGTTAAATCTCAGCCTGAACGGCGCTGCGGACATTCAAGCTTTCAATCTCCGACGCTTACTTTGATGCCTCAAAAACTACCGCCGACTTTTTCTACAGAATCGGCCGTATGCAGTCATTCGAATATCTGTCATCCATCTGGCGAGGCATCCAGCATAGATGCAAGGCCAGTGGCTGGAATAGACCCTCGCATAGTAGCTTTGTGCTGCTAGAGACCCGAAGGGGTGAAAGTGCAATGGCCAAACATATGCATCACGAATAGCCCAGCTCCGGCGTTCATATAGTGAGATACCTGTAGGGGCTCACAGTGGCACGGTACATCACTGGGTATCCAAAACTGGACAAAGTATGCAGCGCGCTGCGAATGCGTCAAAACCACGATTTCGTCCAAAGATAGCGAAAGGCTTGAGAGCGACTGCGGTAGTTTGCGCTAAGCGACATGAATGGTCATAATTGCGTCGTAAGATCGAAAAGTTATAAACATATTCGAATAATTATAAAAACACCGTGAGAGCCCTTATGTCCAACGACAATTCTCGCCGCCGTTTTCTTCAAGGTGGTCTGGCATTAATCCCCCTCGTAACACTGGCGAGCCAAGGTTTACCGGTATTGGCAGCAGAGCCACGGACAACCGCTAATCCTTCCGCATCCGGTAGCAAACCCTATTCACCGCGGTACTTCACCGCTGCAGAATGGGCCTTCGTGAACGCTGCTACCGAACAGATTATTCCAACCGATGACTTGGGCCCAGGCGCCGTTACTTGCGGTATCCCCGAATTCATCGACCGCCAGATGGACACGCCCTACGGGCACGGAGGCCTCTGGTACATGCAAGGCCCTTTCATCACTGACCAGCCCCCGGAAATGGGTTATCAGCAACGCCTCACACCTCGCGATATCTACCGATTCGGGATCGTTGCGTGTGACAAATGGTGCCAGCAAAACAAAGGCAAACCATTTGCCCAACTCGATGAACAGGCGCAAATCGAGGTGCTCCAAGCGCTGGAAAAAAATGCGGTGCCTATGGATGAGATGAAGAGTTCGCTGCTGTTTACCTATCTGGTCAACAACAGCAAGGAGGGCTACTTCGCCGACCCGATCTATGGCGGCAACCGAAACATGGCCGGCTGGAAAATGATTGGTTTCCCCGGCGCGCGCGCCGACTTCATGGACTGGATCGACCATCCCAACGAGAAGTATCCGTTAGGTCCGGTATCCATCAGCGGCGAGAGGGGTTAAGCATGGCGATCAAGAATCCACCAGCAGATGTCGTGATAGTGGGGTTCGGCTGGGCCGGAGCCATCATGGCCAAGGAACTGGCCGATGCCGGACTTGACGTTGTGGCGCTGGAGCGTGGAGAAATGCAGGACACGCCCACCACCGCCAACTATCCAAACGTAATTGATGAACTGTCTCACTCTGTACGCGGAAAACTCTTTCAAGACTTGTCCAAGGAGACCGTCACGTTTCGACACGGCCTTAACGATGTCGCCGTGCCCTATCGTCAGCACGGGGTCATCCTGTTGGGTACTGGCGTTGGCGGTTCCGGATTCCATTGGAACGGCCTGAGTTGGCGAGCACAGGAATCTGACCTGCGTCTGCGTAGCCACTATGAAGAACGTTACGGTAAGAAGTTCATTCCAGAAACCATGACCATCCAGGATTACGGTGTGAGCTATGCCGAACTGGAACCTTATTTCACTCGCTGGGAAGATGTCGCCGCGGTTTCCGGGACGGCGGGCAACATCAACGGCGTGCTGATGGAAGGCGGTAACCAGCTTGAAGCGCCGCGCAGCAAGGCGTACCCGGTGCCTGCGCTGAAGAGCATTTATGGCGGGCAAATCTTTGCAAAGGCCGCGCTGGAAGTGGGTTTGAAGCCCTTTCCGATTCCTGCGGCTAATGCTTCGGCGCCCCATACCAATCCTTATGGCGTACGATTGGGCCCGTGCAACTTTTGCGGGTTCTGTGAAAACTACGGCTGCTACATGTATTCCAAAGCATCACCGCAGGTTTCAATCATGCCAGCGCTAATGCCCATGAAGAACTTTCAACTGCGCACCCGCGCGCAAGTTATCAAGGTGAACACCGATGCCTCTGGCAAGGTTGCCACCGGCGTTAGTTATATCGATGCGCAGGGACAAGAAGTCGAGCAACCGGCCAAGATAGTCATTCTGAGCGCGTTCCAGTTGCACAACGTGCGCCTTCTGTTGCTTTCGGGAATAGGCCAACCGTATGACCCGATAAACAATACAGGGGTCGTGGGCAAGAACTACGCCTACCATTTCAGCGGTGGCGTCAGCATCACACTGCCCAAAGGCACACAGCTCAATCCGTTCATAGGCGCAGGGGCCGCAGGCTCTGCCATCGACGAATATAACGGTGACCATTTCGACCACGGCCCACTCGGCTTTGTCGGCGGAGCGAGCATTCGTCACGGGCGCACCGGTGGACGGCCTATTGGCCAGAGCAGCCCCGGCAAGTCAGGCCCTAAATGGGGTAAAGGCTGGAAAGCTGCGATTCAGGATAATTACCAGCGGACCATGGGCATTGGCACGCAAGGCTCGGTAGCGGCGTATCGCGACGCCTATCTGAGCCTGGATCCGACCTACAACGATGCCTTCGGCAAGCCGCTGTTGCGGATAACTTTCGACTGGCATCCCAATGAATATGAGATGAGTAAGTTCGTGGTA
Organism: Pseudomonas syringae; assembly: GCF_000737245.1. GTDB lineage: Bacteria > Pseudomonadota > Gammaproteobacteria > Pseudomonadales > Pseudomonadaceae > Aquipseudomonas > Aquipseudomonas syringae_J. The sequence goes on from NZ_JPQU01000100.1 coordinate 15,141, forward strand.
TCCCAGGCCGAGCGTATTGGCAATGCGACCGGCGGCAAGGTAGAAGTGAACCTGCGCAAGCCTGGCACGCATTTTGACACGCGTCCTTACCAGAGCACCCACACCACTGGCGGCGCGATCATGGGTGAGAACCCCAAGACGAGCGTAGTGAATCGCTACCTGCAGTCATGGGATGTGCCCAACCTGTTCGTGGTTGGCGCCAGCGCGTTTCCTCAAAACCTTGGCTATAACCCGACCGGCCTGGTAGCTGCTCTGACCTTTTGGTCGGCCAAGCACATCCGCGATGTTTATATGAAAAATCCTGGCCCTATGGTGCAAGCATGAAGAGCGCATCAGTGAGCAATATGGTATTTGCAGCGTTGGGCCTGAGCCTTAGCGTCCACGCAGCAGCAGCAGCAGCCGAAGTCGACCCCGCGTTGCTGGCTAAGGGAGCCTACCTGGCGCGCGCCGGCGACTGCGTAGCTTGCCATACCAGCAAGGATGGGAAGGAGTTCGCCGGTGGGCTGCCAATGGAAACACCCATCGGGATGATCTATTCGAGCAATATCACCCCGGACATGGACACCGGCATCGGTCACTACAGCTTCGAAGACTTCGATAAAGCAGTCCGCCAAGGAGTTGCCAAAGAGGGCTACACGTTGTATCCCGCGATGCCGTATCCGTCTTACGCGCGCATCCAGGAACAGGACATGCGGGCGTTGTATGCGTATTTCATGCATGACGTTCCAGCGGTCAAACAGCAAAGCCGCGCCGTAGACATCCCCTGGCCTTTGTCGATGCGCTGGCCCTTGAGCGTGTGGCGCAAAATGTTTGCCCCGGATCCAGTCGCGTTCACACCCCTTGCCGGCCAAGACAAGTCGCTCGCGCGGGGTGCGTATCTCGTGGAAGGGCTGGGACACTGTGGCAGTTGCCATACGCCACGCGCTTTCAGCCTGCAGGAAAAGGCACTCAGCGAAGTTGACGGCAAGCAGTTTCTTGCTGGTGGAGCGCCGCTTGAAGGTTGGAACGCCAAGAGCCTGCGTGGTGACCACCGCGACGGGCTTGGCAGTTGGAGCGAGGCCGAACTGGTGCAGTACTTCAAGACGGGTCGCACCGATCGCGCGGCTGCTTTCGGCAGCATGAGCGAGGTGATCGTGCAAAGCTTGCAGTACCTTTCAGACAGTGATCTGACCGCGATCGCGCACTACTTGAAAAGCCTGCCAGCAGTAGACCCTGCCGACAAGCCACTGCACGATGACGGCCGTACCGCTGCTGCGCTGCATGACCTGGAGGTCGACACCTTGGGAGCGAGGATATACGCCGACAGCTGCATGGCATGCCATCGCAGCGATGGCAAAGGCTATGCACAGACCTTCCCGGGACTGGCTAGCAACCCGGTGTTGAACGGCGAGGATCCATCTTCATTAATCCGCATAGTGCTGGGTGGTGCCACATTACCAGGGACGTTGACTGCGCCGACGGCTTACACCATGCCGGCGTTTGGCTGGCGGCTATCGGCAGAGGAAACTGCTGCAGTAGTGAGCTTCATTCGCGGCAGTTGGGGGAATGTGGGTGGTGCTGTCACCGCCGCGCAAGTGACCTCGGTGCGCGAAGAAATGCAGCCTTCCATGCTGTTGGTACCCGGCCTCAACGAGCATCCTGGAGCAATAAGGAAATACTGATCGGCTGAAAAATAGTAAAAGGCGGCTGTAGCCGCCTTTTACTATTTAAGGAGGCATTCCGTATCATGCGCATTGAACACCCGCTTAGAAAAGCGTTTTTTGAAAGCACAACATCCACTTTGAAGTTTTATAACTTTGCCAGAGCTTTATTGAATGCAACTACCAAAAGGCGCCTTTATATTAATTGCCAATAGCTTTATACGCGGACGCATTACTACAAATACTGACCTACACCTTAAATGTACGAGACATGTCCGGCTCAAAGTTCATCGCTATCTCTTCCCGCTGTCATTACAGGCAAGTCGGATTTGATGATAGGTGTCAATGTTTCAACTTCGGTCTTATTAAAGAGTAAGACATGGCGCCAGTGGCATAGATTGCTTCGGCTTTTTAGAGATGACTCCACGCTTTTAAGCATCGAACGTAACGCCACTACCTGAGCGCACTAGGCGCGCAGGTAGCTGAGGCCCAGCTACGGATGGGGCCGCACCCTGCAGTCAGTGCGCAGTGCGCAGTGTCGAATCAGGTATGCCGCCCCACCCAGGCACTCTATTAGAGTTTGAAACGGGCAAGCAGGCTGTCGAGCCTAACTGCCAGGTTTGAAAGCTCGTGGCTGGCAGTGCTTGTCTGCTTAGAGGCAGCAACTGCCTGGAAGGTGAGGTCTCGGATACTGACAAGGTTTCTGTCGACCTCTCTGGCAACTTGAGCCTGCTCCTCGGCTGCAGTTGCGATGACCATATTACGGTCATTGATGTTTGCGACGGACTTGTTGATCTGCCCCAGTGAATCACTCGCCTCGTTGGCGAGTTTAAGCGTAGACGAGGCCTGCGTGACGCTCGCGCGCAAGGCCACCACGGTATCGCTAGTTCCCTGTTGCACAGCGCTGATCGTGCCTTCGATTTCGCTCGTCGAGTCACTCGTGCGCTGCGCCAGTGCCCTGACCTCGTCTGCGACAACGGCAAATCCGCGCCCAGCATCACCAGCTCGAGCGGCCTCAATGGCGGCATTTAAAGCGAGTAGGTTAGTTTGCTCAGCGACTGCACGAATGACGTCCAACATCTTGTTGATGCTGCCGGTCTGTTCAGCCAATACTAACGCCTGATCAGAAGCAGTCTGAACGTTATTGGAGAGCGAACTCACGGAAGCTACGACCTGATCCAGTCGAGCTTGCCCTTCTCTGGCCATGTCTGCTGAATACCTGGATTGCTCCGACGTCGCGGCCGCATTTACTGCTACCTCATCGACGGCTGCGCTCATCTCGGTCACTGCAGTGACTGCCGAATCCACCTCCTGGTTCTGACGCTGCAGGCCACGGGCGCTTTCATCCATGACGGCGCTCATTTCCTCAGCCGCGGTGGCCAACTGAGTGGCCGAACTGCCAATCTCAGCCATAGCTTCGCGCAGGTTGCCTTGCATTTTCCCAAGGGCAGTCATCAGCTGGGTGGCTTCGTCATCGCCCGAGTTGAGGATAGGCTGGTTCAGTTCATTGCCGGCGATTCGCTCCGCTGTAGCAACTGCCTCACGCAGCGGCCGGATAATGCTGATGCTGAAACGCCAGGTCAGTATCAGGCCAAGCAATATCGCTATGCCAGTCAACAGTGTGGTCAACCACTTGGCGCGGGCGTAGGTTTGCTGAGCGATTTCCTTTTCTACCTCAGCATCAGCCTTGTCGATTTTGCCCAGGTTATTCACCGCCTGAATCATCGGAACTGAATAGACATTAATGTCGCGCAGTCGGTCCAGCGCCTCGACCATTTTTCCTTGCTTGACCAATCCAGGGAGCTCTTGTGCACCGCTTCGGTAGCTCGCATACGATGTCTGCAGTTCCTGCATCACGCGTTTGCTCTCCGGGCTTGTAATTAACTGCGAGTAGGCTTGCAGAGCCTTGTCAACGTTCGCACTAATCATTTCCCAGTTCTGGGCATACTTGGTGATTTCGTCCGGCGTGGTGAATACATAAAACTGATACACCGTGATGCGCAGGCGTGCCAGGTTCAGATTCAGATCGCCAGACACCGCCAGCCGCGTCATGAGCGTCGTCTCAATGCGCTCCAGGGAGCGGTAGATGCTCGCGCTCTGCCAGAGACTGACGCCGCCTAACACTACGAGCAAGACAATCATCAGCGAGAAGGCCAGCAATGTCCGAGCGGTAATTTTTATATTTCGCAGCATTTGCATAGCTCCACACGAGATGGATATGTACCATCAACGAATAACACTATCGGCATCAGTTGATAAAACTTTAACCGTCATTGGAGTAACGTATTGATGTGAGTTAGTGAATCAAAGTGAATTGCTGTTCAACTGATAGGCACGATCTAGGTAATATTGTGACCCTGAGAAAATAATTCGAGGTCAGTTTTATCGCTACTTGCATGTTACGCAAGAGGATCGCCTGCTTCGTTACGCTCAACCACGACCTATGGAGCCGTTTATGGGTTACCGGGAAAGTTTATGAGTACATTAGGCCGTTTACGGACGGAATCCCGAATCTCTCTGTCGGTATTGGCTTATGGTTCAATGAGGAAGTCCAGCAAGAGGCCCGTAGCTCCCTGTTAGCGTTGTGCGCAAAGCTCAACAGTCAGGAGAAAGGAGCGTGGGTATTGGACATCCACTCTCGCGATGGTAGGGGGCCGATTATCTTGCTGTCGACTCGTCGTTCCCTCATTGATTTGCATGTTCAAGCTGCCGACGGCGACCTAGACGATATCGCCAGTGAGTTCTTATCAACTCACAGCAATTCACTTCTAGTTGAGCTTTCAGCGCCACTCCTGAAAGCAGGAAAGAGCGCTGATCAGTTTCTGTTTGAAATGGTAACTGCTGAATGAATCGCCCTTGATTTTTAGACGCTAAATGACTGTTCCTGGCCAGTTCTGCCTGTCCTGACCGGCAGAAGTCGGCCAATACCTGCCAGTGAGACAGGTTTTTACCAGTAGTCTCATTAATTACGGTCCGGCGCTGTGGCCGCAGCGATAACTCCGTTCGCGCAGAGTACGAGATCTGCTGCTCGTTCGGCGATGACGACGCACGGCGCCATCGTATTGCCAATGGTAATTCGCGGCATGATCGAGGCATCCGCGATGCGCAGTTTATCGATCCCATACACCCGTAGTTGATGGTCGACCACCGACATTGCATCTCGCCCCATTTTTGCAGTGCAGGACTGGTGCCAGTAAGTCACAGCGGAGTTGCGAATGAACTGCTCCATAGCGCGATGTTCTTTAGGCCCGGGCACAACTTCACGTTTGACCAGCTTATTGAAGGCTTCGCTGTTACCGAGCGCCCTACACAGCTCGATCGACGCATACGCCGCTTTCATATCTTCGGGCGCACTCAGGGAGTTTGGCTCAATGATCGGGGCGTCCAGCGGCCCGGCACCCGACAGACGCAAGCGTCCTCGACTGGCAGGTCTGGCCAGCCCTGCAAACATAGTCCAGCCATGTTGTGGCGGCTCAATTGCAACCTCAGGCGGCGACGGTACCGCAAACGCTAGCTGACACTGCAACAGGTCCGGGACCTCCAGGCGACTGTCGCTTTTCCAGTACAAAGTGGTTTCGCACCCGCTGCTACCAACAGCCTGGGGTTGCAGATACTCCCACGTACAGCCAAAGGCCAGATGGTCTTGGAGATTCTCCCCCACGCCGGGGAGATTATTGATGGGTGCAATGCCGTGGTTTCGCAGTTCGTCTTCCGGGCCGATTCCCGATTGCATGAGCACTTTGGGTGTCTGCACCGCGCCCATGGACAGGATGACCTCGGCTGCAGCATAGAAGCACTGCCGCTTGCCTGCGATCACCACTTCGACACCGATAACCTGTGTACCGGTAAGCAGTACGCGGGTTACCAATGCCCCTGTCAGAACCGTCAAGTTCGGGTAGTGCAAGCGTGGCCGGATGTAGGAGTCGTAAACGGATTCGCGCTTGCCCCGGTTAATGCGCAGGTCGGTAATAGCGATCCCGCCCGGACCTTCCATCATCTCGCCATTGGGACTGTCGAATCGGGGTATACCCAGACGGCTGGCCGCCTCCAGCGTTGCCAACGCGAGGGGTTGAGGCGTGGCCGGCTGCTCGACATGTACCGGGCCACCCGAACCACGCCGAGTGGCATCAGGGCTGCCTTGCCAGTTCTCGATCCGGCGGTAGTAATTGAGGACCGAATCGTAGCCCCAGGCCGGATCGCCGGACTCGGCAGCGAAATGGTCCCAATCGGAGCGGTGGCCGCGCGACCAGACCATCACATTGATGCTGGAACCACCGCCAAGCCCCTTACCCATGCTCAGAGACTGTCGTCGACCATTGAGGTGTGGATTGGGTTGCCCCTCGAATGCCCAGTCGCGCTTTGAGCCGAGGTTCATCGGCCATAGCGCCGGTTCGGCGACCTCGGGGCCCGAGTAATCTTCACCAGCCTCAATCAGTAAGACGCGCGCACTTTTCTGATCGGCAAGACGGGCAGCAACCACGCAGCCCGCCGTACCTGCCCCACAGACGATGAAATCATAGTGTTGATCATGTAGATGTTCCATGCGCCCGCTCCGTCTCGATGCAGGAATCACTGCTCGCCAACGCTGTGCACTGCCTTGAGAATCACTGCGGCGACCTCAGCGGGCTTCGACTGCTGGGGAACGTGGCTGGTGTGGACCTCTGCAAGGGTGGCACCCATACGCTTGGCGGCAGAGCGCTGGACGTCGGGGTGGATCATCCGGTCTTCTGTGGCGAGCAGATACCAGGACGGTTTGGTCTTCCAGGACGACACGGTCGTTTTATCTTCGAAGGCAGATGCTTTGATGGGGCCTTGTGTGGCGGTCATGACGGCGGTCTGCGCTGTAGGGAGATCCTGGGCGAAGTCCTTGGCCATGCCTTCCGGCGTCAAGTAGAGGAAACCATTGCCGTCTGCCTTGATCTGGCTGATGCCAGGGGGCGTGGGCGCGCCTTTACCTTGTTCGCCGCTGGTTTGCCCGGCGTCTGGTGCGAAGGCAGCGACATACACCAGCGCGCTGACCTTCGGGTCGCTACCGGCCTCGGTAATCACGGTGCCGCCCCAAGAGTGCCCGACCAGAACCACCTTGCCCTGCTGGTTGTTCAACACGCGGCGCGTAGCGGCAACATCATCGGCAAGCGAGGTGAGCGGGTTTTGCACCACCGTAACGGCCACTCCTTGAGCCTGAAGCATTGGCACCACTTTGGCCCAGTCGGAGCCGTCGGCGAACGCGCCGTGTACGATCACCACAGAGGGCGTTGTATCCTGCGCGTGACTGGCGCTTGCGATGAAGGTACCGGCGATGGCGAAGGCAACTGTAGCGATGTTCGTTTTGAATGTTTTCATTGGATGAGCTCCTGTTCGGGAGTTCAAATTCTGCTGGCTGGCCTGCGTTGCGGGCATCGGTCAATTATCCGACCCCGGGACATTTTTCATGGATAGTGCGTTGCAACTGGACATCTCCCTAGGCGGGGCACTGGTGACGATCGCCCAGATCGGCGATCTCAGCATGGGGCAACCACTCGGTCATTCCAGGCGTGTTGCCGCACTGGCGCGGATGCTGGCGCAGGCCCGGCACGGTGACGGTGAGCATCTGAGGGTAGCGGAACAGGTTGCCTTGCTGCGCTGGTCCGGTTGCACCGCCAATGCCGAAGGCTTTGCGGAGCTGCTGGGTGATGACGTCGATGGCCGCCGCGCGATGCTCGATTTGACGCTGGGAAACGAGCAAATGAACGCGGTGCATCAGGCGACCCCGCTCGCCGTCGTGCACTGTGAGGTGTCTGGAGCAATCGCCAAAACCCTCCAGCTCGGTGCCGCCGTCGAGGCGGGCTTGTGCCGCGTGTTCGAAACCTACGACGGCACTGGCCGGCCACTGGGCCTGACCCATGAGCACATTCCGGAGGTCGCTTATCAGGTAGTACTTGCAGGCGATCTGGATATTCTCAGTCGCGCACACGGCCTGGACGCGGCGCTGCGCTGGATCAGAGAGCAGTCGGATCGGCGCTATCCCGCGTCGCTGGTATCGTTGCTTCTCGAGAACGCAAAGGACTGGCTGGCGAATCTGGAAACGCTTTCGAAAACGGTTGAACACGCGCCAGAGCAACGTCGCGTCTCACTGACGCTGGTGGGAGACATCATCGACTTGAAGCTCCCGTGGTTGGCAGGGCATTCGCGGCAGGTTGCGCATGTCGCCGTGGAAGCGGCCCGCCTGTGGGGGCTGCGGGAACCCGCTTTGACTGAAATTGGCAAGTCCGCGTTCATCTATGGTCTGGGCCGGGCAGCCGTTTCGAACCACCTTTGGAATACTGCAGGAACGCTGCCATACGGCGCTGCGGAGCGGGTACGACTTGTCCCTTACTGGACACAACAGGCGCTTAGACCTATCACTGAGCTGACCGTGTCCGCAGAGATTGCAGCCCATACCTATGAACGGCTCAACGGCAGTGGCTATTTTCGAGGGGTGGCGGGTGATGCGCTGTGTGCCGAGCATCGCCTGTTCGCCACATCGGTAGCCTGGGTCGCGCTAAGGGAAGCCAGGCCATGGCGATCGGCTCATGGCGAAGCGGATGCAGCCAGACTACTCAAACAGGATGCTGGCAGTGGCTTGTTCGACAACGATGTTTGCGAAGCAGTCATTGCCGCCGCAGGTGGTGAGCGTCGGATTCGTCAACCGAAGGCTTCGGTACTCACGACTCGCGAGTGTCGCATCCTGCTGGAGATCAGCCGTGGCGCCAGCAACAAGCAGGTCGCCCGGCTGCTGGACATTAGTCCGAGCACGGTTCGCACGCACATGGAAAGCATCTTTCGTAAACTGGAATGCTCGACCCGGGCAGCCGCTACCTTGAAGGGATTGACCCTGGGATTGATTGCCTGAATCAGGTCCGGTCAAGCCTGAATCAGGCGAGCCCGCCCAGACCGGCTTGACGGGCGCGCGCCAGATCGATGAATGCCCTGGCTGATGCAGAGGGGTTGCGCCGGTTCGGGTAGTACAGGCACAGCGTGTCCCGAGGTGGTGTCCAGTCTTCAAGAGTGCGCACGAACTGTCCGGCGCGGATTTCGTTATGAACGTCCTGTTCCATGAAAAAGCCGAGTCCCATGCCTTCCTGCACCGCCAGCTTGACCACGCTTGATTCATCCAGCGTAAGCGGCCCGCTCACATCGAGACGAGTCACTTCTGCGCCCCGCTCGAAATGCCACGGGAAAATCGCCCCATTGGGGAGACGAACGCGGATGCATTGATGCTGGAGCAGATCGGATGGCATTAGCGGTTTGCCGTGTTTTTCGAAGTACGCGGGCGAGCCGACCACCGCGTACCGTTGCGGCTGGCCGAGTGGGATCACAATCATGTCATTCGGAACGAGGCTTGCGGAGCGCACGCCGAAATCGAAGCCGTCAGCCACGATATCCACCAGTCGGCCCTCGGTCACCAGGTCGATATGGACTTTCGGATGCTGCTGCAGGAACTCCATCACCAATGGCAGGAGCGCCAATCGGACAGCGCTGGCGAAGGCATTGATACGCAGCGTGCCCGAGGGCCCGACGTTATGCGATCGTACGGCATCGAGTGCAGCTCGCAACTCCTGCAAGGCTGGCCCCACCTGCTCCAGAAATACCCTGCCCGCTTCGGTGATGGCCACGCTTCGGGTAGTGCGATTGAACAGTCGCGATTCGAGGCGGGCTTCCAGCTGGGCAATGGTGTTGCTCAACGCAGTGGCAGAGACGCCGAGATCGATAGCGGCCTGGCGAAACGAACCCCTGCGTGCCACCGCTATGACAGCGTCCAGCTCACCGAGGCCCAGACGATCTTGTGACATGGATTGTCCTGAATTTCGGGATTGGTCATAAATTTCGTCCCAGTTGAACAAACAATCCCCCAGGCAGCAAGATCGCTCGAGGAAATCCATCCGGGAGATCAGCAAATGAACCTTCAGCCTGTCAGCGTTATCGACCCTCACTTTGACATCGCCAGTGCACGCGATCTGGTCGCTGCCAAGTACTCGCCACCTCAAGCACGTCATGCATCACTGAGACTAACGATGCACGGCGAGCAGCAGATTCAGCGGCCTGGTGGGCTATTACTCACCGGGCGAGAGTGTCGCATCCTCCAGGAAATCAGCGTTGGCGCCAACAACAAGCAAGTGGCGAGGTTGCTGGAAATTAGTCCGAGCACCGTTCGCACGCATCTGGAAAGCATCTTCCGAAAGCTGGAGTGCTCGACCCGAGCAGCGGCCACCTTCAAGGCCGCGAAACTGGGCCTGATCTCCTGATGTCCGCCCCGGATGGATCCCTCATTGCATCAGCCTCGCTGACAAAGGCAGTGCCCTAGATCACTTTCTAACAACCAGATTCAGGAGAACGAAAACATGACCCTTCAACTACCCGACGTCGTGCAGACGTACTTTGCGGTCAGCAATGGTGGCGATACAGCACAACTTGCTGGCTGCTTCCACGCTGACGCCACGGTGTGCGACGAGCGAAAAACATACCAGGGAATCGCTGCTATCAAAGCCTGGCAACAGGATGCCCGCAAGGCCTTCATCTATCAGGTCCAACCACTCCAAGCCCTGCAAGACCAGAGCAGACTGACGGTCATTGCGAACCTTGTCGGGAATTTCCCCGGTGGCTCGGTTCAACTTAGTCATGCCTTCACGCTGACCGGCGGCCGAATCCGTTCCTTGGAGATCACGCCATGCTGAATCCAGGTTTGGCTGGCAAGCGGGTCCTGGTCACCGGTGGAACCAAAGGCATCGGCAAGGCTGTCGTCGAGTTGCTACTGGCCGAGGGGGCGAAGATCATTACTTCGGCCAGACAGGTGGACGTTGAAATGCCGGGCGTTATTCTGATCGCGGCTGATCTTTCGACCCGGGAAGGTTGTGACGTGCTGATCGCCGCGATCCACGAGCGGTTAGCCGGCGTGGACATCATGATCCACGTCCTCGGTGGTTCGTCGGCACCTGGCGGCGGTTTTGCCGCGCTGGACGAGGAGCACTGGCAACAAGAGCTCAGCCTGAACCTGTTGCCAGCGGTGCGCCTTGATCGCGCCCTGCTCCCGGGAATGCTGGAACGCAAGGAAGGGGTTGTCATCCACGTCACCTCCATCCAGAGTCGGCTGCCACTGCCGGAATCTACAACAGCTTACGCGGCGGCCAAAGCCGCGCTTTCGACGTACAGCAAAAGTTTATCGAAAGAGGTTTCGCCCAAAGGCATTCGCGTAGTTCGGGTGTCGCCGGGCTGGGTAGAAACCGAAGCGTCGGTCGCATTGGCCGAGCGACTCGCGCAGCAGGCAGGTACTGACTATGAGGGAGGTAAAGACATCATCATGAATGCACTTGGAGGTATCCCGCTCGGACGCCCATCAACGCCCTCCGAAGTTGCCGACCTGATCTGTTTCTTGGCTTCACCACGAGCGGCCTCTATCACGGGAAGTGAGTTCGTGATCGATGGCGGAACTGTGCCAACGGTTTAGCCGACTGGTCGAAGGGTTAGACGATCCTCCTGACTTTGGCATAGTCTGCACCGCAGGCAGACGGCTGTATAAGTGGCCCGAACCCTACCAGCGTGACAAATATATAAGGAGCGTTTCAGATGCTGCGAGTGGATTGGCTCGATAAACAAATGGACAAGTGCGGCGTTATGGCCGAATGGCTTTATCGGGAATTCAGTTATGAGTTTACGCAGCAATCTCTTTCGAGTTGGCAACAGGAGTTCTCTGATGGACAGCGTGATGGCAGTTGGAAGTGTCTGATCGCAACGGAACGAGACCAGTTGCTAGGTGGAGCTACGCTTGCCAATAACGACCTACCTGAACGGCCGGATCTAGGCCCGTGGCTTGCGTGTGTGTTCGTCACACCTGAAGCTCGAGGGCGAGGGCTCGCAGCGCAGCTAATCGAAGGTATCTGTGTCCATGCAAGAGACGCTGGGTTCACGACCTTGTATTTGCACACCCACAGCCAGAGCAACTACTACACCAAGCTTGGCTGGAAAGTGTTGGAGCGCTTTGAGGCTTGGGGGAAAGAGCAATACCTTATGTCCCGGAGTTTATAGTCAAAGCCGACTTGAAATTTCCGACGCTTTTCAATAAGCAGCAAAACTCTGATTTGACGTCTGCGTTTTCACACAGCCTGGGTCGATTCCAACCATTAAGCGTTTGATAGCCGGGACCGCTTGGGCGAATCGCCAGACCCCAAGTCTCGTCCTGGCAGCTGACCAAAACTTCGCGCGCAGCTCTTGCCACCCCAGTCGCACAACGTCCATCAACCACTAAACACAAACGCCCCCAACCTCCGCCTTTGGCCTGTAGCCGATCACAACGGAACCCTCGCCCGAGTTGTTGTCGAGGACGGGGGGAGCTTGGTGCCGGGCGTAGATCAGCTGGCGGTCATGGCAGCGCTTATGAAAGTACTCATTCGGCCGGAAGTCAGCAGATGTATGGGAATGAGCCAGCTATTTGCTCATATAAAGCGAAACTGCTGACATTTCGCAGGGTGCCGCCCGACATTTCTCACACCCATAATGGCCTTACAACAATAAAGGGGTTCACCCTGAGGCGTGTAAGCCATGTACAAAGACCATATTGTCAAAGCCCGTCTGACGGACAGCGCCGCATTCATGGGGACGGTCGCGGTGGTGATTTTTATCATCACGCTGGCCTGCGGCGTGGGTGAAGGCCGTCTTTCCAACCTGATGGGCCCCATTGTTCTCGACCTGCAAGCACCGTGGGCCCGTAACATTGCGGTCGGCGCTACCTTCACCATAACGGCCGTCCTGAACCTGTTCATCCTTGGCCGCTTTCCCTTGCGAGCGCAGATCATCACGGTCTGGTGCGAGTTGTTGGTGCTGTTTCTTTTATTCTTCGACACCTTCGATCTTTCCTACAGTTTCATCGCGACCAAAGTGGGCTTCATGATCACCCAAGGGGTGTTCACCACTGTCTATGTGTCGGCCATCTCCATTGCTATCGCGTTCGTTCTGGCGTTAATCGGCGCCACAGCCCGCTTATCGTCCAACGGTTTCGCCATTGCTATCGCCAGTTTCTACACCTCGTTCTTTCGCGGTGTGCCGTTGCTTATCCAGATCTACCTTATCTACCTGGGTATTCCGCAACTTGGCTACGTGGTCGGTGCCGTGCCCGCAGGGATTCTGGCGCTCTCGCTGTGCTACGGCGCTTATATGACCGAGATCTTCCGTGCGGGGATCAGCAGCATCTCGCGGGGCCAGTGGGAAGCTTCGCGAGCGATTGGCCTGACCCCATTTCAAACGATGACCCGAGTCATTCTTCCCCAGTCCATGCGCCTGATCATTCCGCCGACGGGTAATCAGTTCATCTCAATGCTCAAGGACAGCTCGCTGGTGTCCGTGATCGGTGTCTGGGAATTGATGTTCCTCGCGCGGACACAAGGACGAGCCGAGTTCCGCCATCTGGAAATGCTGATCACCGCCGCCGTGCTCTATTGGCTGCTGTCGATTGTCCTGGAGATGGTCCAGTCCCGGCTGGAAAAGCACTTCAATCGCGCCCACCGCTGAATCAGGAGCCTTACGATGAATGAGCCGTCAGTTTCAGCAGCCCCTGCTCCCTACCCCGCCATATCGATTAATGAGATGCACAAATGGTATGGGGACTTCCATGTGCTCAAAGGCATCGACCTGCACATTGCCAGCGGCGAAATCGTCGTCGTGTGCGGCCCTTCGGGTTCGGGCAAGTCCACGTTGATTCGCTGCCTGAACCTGCTGGAAGACTTTCAGAAGGGCAACGTGTTCATTGACGGCACCGAGTTGACCCGCGACGCCGCCTGCGTGGCCGGCATCCGGCGTCAGGTCGGTATGGTCTTCCAGCAGTTCAACCTGTTTCCGCACATGACCGTCCTGGACAACCTGATGCTGGGGCCGCGCCTGGTCAGCAAGCTCAGCGAGCCCCAGGCCCGTGAACTGGCGTACGAATACCTTGACCGCGTTCGGATTCGCGATCAGGCCGATAAATACCCGGGCCAGCTCTCGGGCGGCCAACAGCAGCGCGTTGCCATTGCCCGCGCCCTGTGCATGCGCCCGCGCATCATGTTGTTCGACGAACCCACTTCGGCGCTCGACCCAGAGATGGTCAAGGAAGTGCTGGATGTGATGGGCGAACTGGCCCATGACGGCATCACGATGTTGTGTGTCACCCACGAGATGGGGTTCGCCCGGCGGGTCGCCGATCGCATCATTTTCATGGACCAGGGTTGCATCGTCGAGCAAGCCAAACCCAAGGAGTTCTTTGATAACCCTCAGCACGAACGCGCCCGCGAATTCCTGTCGCAGATTCTCAGCCACTGAGCCGCATCGCCGCACCTTGCACAGTCATGTCAAACAACAACAAAAACCCGCACTCAAGCCACTTGGAGGCTTAACCATGATCTCACTCACCCGCTTCTTCGCAGCAGCCGCTGTCGCCACCGCCGTCACCATCGCCACGGGCAGCGCCTGGGCCGGATCGACCCTCGACCGCATCCATGAAAGCAAGGTGATGAAAGTGGCGACCTCGGCAAACTGGCCGCCGCAATCGTTCCTCGGCCCGGACAATAAGCTGCAAGGTTTCGACATCGATGTCGCCAGCGAAATCGGCCGACGCCTGGGCACCAAAGTCGAATTTGTGACGCCTGAGTACGGGATCATCACCGCCGGGCGCTGGTCGAGCCGCTGGGACGTGTCGGTTGGCTCGATGACGCCCACTACCGAACGTGGCCGGGTTCTGGATTTCCCGGCAATTTACTACTACACGCCCTATGTCTTCGCCGTGCACAAGGACGCCGCCGGGGCCAAGCCTGCGGATCTGAACGGTAAGGTGATCGGCGTCGAAGCCGGCACGACTTCAGAGGACTATATCAATCGCCGGCTCAAGATCGACGCCGCCGATGTGCCGCCTTTTACCTACGACGTCACCCCCGGGGAGATCAAGACCTACGGCGACAGCATGGGCCCGCTGGATGATCTGCGCATGGGTAACGGCGTGAGGCTGAACGCTACCCTATCGGCGCTTCCCACCATCGTCGCGGCCATTAAAAACGGCTATCCCATCGTGAGAGTGGAAGGCAAGCCTGCCTACTACGAACCTTTGGCCATCGCCGTGGATAAAGGCGATGAGGCATTCAATAGCGCCCTGAGCAAGATCATTGCCGAGATGAAAGCTGACGGCACGCTCAAGCAACTCTCGCAAAAATGGTACGCCACCGACCTCACCCAAGTGCAATAAACACAGCTGTTGCAGACGCCCCGCCGCAACGGGGCGTGCTGCCTGCCGGACCGCGAAAAGGACAACAGACGTCATGCACACCTATAACAACAATTACTACACGGCGACGATGCAGTACGCGCCGCAGCGCGCAGCACTTGCAGCTAATGTCCAGGCCGATGTATGCATTATCGGTGCAGGCCTGGCGGGGCTGAGCACTGCGTGGGAACTGCTGTCGCGAGGGCAGTCCGTGGTGCTCCTCGACGCGGGCCGTGTTGCCTGGGGCGCCTCTGGCCGCAACGGTGGTTTCGTCCTCCAGGGCTGGTCCGAAGGGTTGTCCGCCATCGAACGTCGCTGCGGTAAAGCGACAGCTGCGGCACTCTTCAAACTGTCCCTCGAAGGTGTTGATATTGTTCGCGACATGATCGCCTTTCATCAATTGCCAGGATGCGCGCCGACACCAGGAAAACTGAGCGTCGTGCGCTATGAGGATGGCGATAACCTCAGGCGCATGCGCGACAAGATGGCGACCGATTATGACTTCCACCTTGACTATCTGGACCGTCAGGCCGTGAGCGAAAAGCTCAAGACCGAGCGATATTTTCAAGGGCTTCGCGACACTCATGGTTTTCACTTCCATCCATTGAACTATTGCCTGGGCCTGGCCGGGCTCATCGAGCGCAGCGGCGGCAAAATCCATGAACAGTCGCCTATGATTCGAGTTGAGAGCGAGCACGGGCGGCACCGGGTGATCACCCCTCAGGGCACGGTTGATTGCGCAAATGTCGTGTACTGCTGCGGCGGCTATGGGGGCGCGGAGTTCGGCAAGTTACGCCGCGCCTTTCTGCCGATTGCGACCTACGCGGTGCTGACCGAGCCTTTGGGCGCCCGCTTGGCGGATGCCGTACGCACCACCGATGCCGTTGGCGACAACCGCCGGGCTTCGGATTATTACCGGGTCGTCGAGGGTGACCGCCTGCTTTGGGGTGGCCGTATCACCACCCGCAACCTGCAGGACGAAAAGCGTCTGGGGCAATTGCTGACCGCTGATATTCTCGACGTGTACCCGCAATTGCGCGGCATCAGGATCGACAAAGCCTGGTCCGGGCTGATGGGCTATGCAAGGCACAAAATGCCGCACATTGGGCCGCTGGCGCGCGGCTTATGGGCATGTACTTCGTTTGGCGGCCATGGTATGAACACCGCGCCTATTGGTGGCCGCGTCATCGCAGAAGCCATTTGCGGCGAAACGGATCGCTACCGTCTATTCGACGCCTACGGCCTGGAGTGGAACGGCGGCCCTCTCGGCCCCGCTGCCGCGCAAACGGTCTATGCCGGCCTGAAGATCATGGACATGTTTCAGGAAACGCGTTCGCAACGCAGGGCAACTCATCAGAACTGAACCCCAGTGAGGTCAAGGAAGTGTCCATGGATGCGCAAAATACCGGTCCATTGTTTAACCTGACGGATAAAGACAGGCAATTGCTTGCCCTCCTCCAGACCAACGCGCGCGAGCCCACGGCCTCACTGGCACGCAAACTCGGGGTCTCTCGCGCGTCGGTGCAAGAGCGTATTACACGCTTGGAAAACGCGGGCGTGATCACCGGCTATAGCGTGCGCATCGACCAGGATCGGCTCCAGCAAACCATCAGTTGTTTCACAATGACTTCCTGCACCAACAAGAGCTATACCGATGTGATGACGTCGTTGCGCAAGATGGAGGCGGTACAGGCCGTGTACGCCGTCTCGGGTGAGTCCGACTTCATCATCCATCTCGTCACCTCGACCTTGAGCGAACTAAACGCGGAGCTGACCCGGATCAATATGATCAAAGGGGTAGCGCACACCGCATCGCATATCGTCATGGAAACCAAATTCAGCCGGAAACTGAGGGTGTAAACGCTGTAGATGCGGTCAGCTATCGTTTCGGGACAAATGCTGACAATCACCTCTCAACTATGCATTCAAAGGCACCAAGGCGATTACTAAAGGTTACGAAATCGAAATGTCCGGCGAACTGGCACCGGGCTGGCAATTGCAGGCTGGCTACACACATAAGATCGTGCGGGACGATGACAATGTGAAGATTTCGACCTTCGAGCCTGAAGATCAAGTCACGCTGTACACCTCATACAAACTCAAGGGTGCCTTGGACAAGCTGACAATCGGCGGCGGCACTCGCTGGCAGGGCGTGGCCTGGCAGGACATCTACAACTCGCCGAAGGGGCGTTATGAGGAGTTCTCGCAGAAGGCTTACTGGCTGGTGGACGCCATGGCTCGTTACCAGTTCAGCGAACACCTTTCGGCGACGTTGAATGCCAACAATCTCTTCGACAAGTCCTATTACACCAACATCGGCTTCTACAATTCGGCGGCCTATGGCGAGCCGCGCAACTTCATGTTGACCACGCGCTACGACTTCTGACCGGACCAGGCAACCCATACAGCATCAGGAATGCTGTGTGGGCCAACCTTGAGCGCGCAATGTCGGGGCTACAATCCAAAGCGCTTACCGCCCAAACCAGATGACTACGCCTGCAGTCTTAGCGCGCTGATGATAAAGGCATGAAGGCTATTGACCGCTTTAGATCCGCGAGAGGCTCGGCTACGCAAAATCGAAACTTCCATAGGTTCAATATTACCTAAGCCGTGCTCGCCGCCTAAGACGTCAAGCGATGGCTGCACGCTGCAAAGAGTGATCGCGGCAATAGCGAGCCCTCCCTCGACTGCCGCCACTTGGCCCGCAAGGCTGGAACTGTTGTAGACCACCTTGAATTCGCGTCCCTGTTGGGTCAGTGAGTTCACTGCATAACGCCTGGCCAGGCTTTCACTCTCGTAGACTGCGATAGGCAGCGGATTTCGCCTCCACAGCTCAAACTGGGGTGAGCCAACCCAAACCATGGGTTCTTTGAAGAGAAATGTCCCGCTTTGAGGCGAGTCCCTGGACACTAGCGCTAGATCGAGATCGCCGCTTCGCACACGCGGGATAAGCGTGGTCGACTGCTCACAGGTCAGTTCTATTTCCACGCCTGCGTAGCGCGGCGAAAAGCGCTTCAGAACCGGCGTGAGATACTTTGCCGCGTAATCCTCCGCGACCCCAAGGCGAATTCGTCCGGTTAACTCTTCACCATGAAAAGCTGCTTGGGTCTCAGCGTGCAGCGCGACCATGCGACGGGCGTAACTCAGCAGTGTCTGACCGTCAGCGGTCAGTTGAAGGTGCCTCGGACCACGACTCAACAACTGCCGTCCAAGTGCGGCCTCCAGTTTCTTCATCTGCATGCTGACGGCGGATTGCGACCTGTTGACCTCGTGGGCTGCGCCAGATAGCGAACCTGCATCGACCACCGCCACGAAGCACTTGAGCCAATCGATCTGCAAATCACTGGCAGACATCACTGCTTCCTCTATTCGTTAATCGAATGGCTAAGAAGTAAATTATGCGCTTTTAATGATCCCTGCTCACCCGCAAGATGCTCGCCTGAATCAACACACACTGGATCTGGTCATGCCATTTGAGACCTGGGTGCTCTATCTGTTTACCTGCTGCGGCATAGCGGTTGTACCGGGGCCAAATGCGTTATTGGTGCTGACCCATGGAGCTATTCACGGAAGCCGGAAAACCCTGTTCACTATCACCGGTGGCGTGCTCGGCTTTGCGCTCGTGGTTTCTCTTTGCGCGTTGGGATTGGGTGCCCTGATCCAGGCCTCGGCAACCTGGTTCACAGCCTTGAAAGTTGTTGGGGGGCTCTATCTGATCTGGTTGGGCTACGGGCTGTGGCGGGCTGCACCTGTCAGCCTTGATACGACCGGGACTACAGTCATGCGACGTTGGTCACTGTTCCGCCAAGGGCTGGTGTCAGCCATTTCAAACCCCAAGGCACTGCTGCTATTCACGGCGTTTATCCCACCATTCCTGGATCCTCACAGAAGCATCATCGCGCAAACAGCCGCCATCGCGCTGACTTACGCCGTCGTGGAGTTCGTCGTTGAGTATCTAGTGGCCAGCGCTGCGCACCGGGTCAGGCCTTGGTTAGCTCGAACCGGGCGCCGATTCAATAAAGTCTGTGGTGGATTTTTCGTACTTTTCGGACTGGCGCTGCCCATCCATAACTGAAGGGACGGCTGCAGGGCGAGCATTACGCCGGCAGCAGCGGCAAGGACAAACAAAAACACAGGCATGCTATTTTCCTTGCAACTTGAAGAAGCCCACCAACAAATCGGCTATTCGATTTGCGGCCTCCTCTGGCAAATAGTGGCCGGCGTTAAGGACCACTTCACCCTGGACATTCGTTGCCAGTGCCTGCAATGCCTTGACCATATGATTGCCGACCCCTCGCTCTGCCCCCAGTACCAGCACCGGAATATCAAGGCGCTTCTCAGCGCGAAGTCTGTTTGCGGCAACCCCCTCGGCGGACAATGCTGACTGGTAGTACCCGGTCACGGCTCGCAATGCGCCAGGTGCGGCAAGCTGACGTGCATAAACGGCAATATCTTCTGCTGTAATAGTCCAGGGCTGCAGTGACTTGACCCTAAACAGCCAAGTGAGGAACACCTCTTCACGTCCGCTGATCAACAATTCAGGGAGGCCATCGAGTTGGTTAAATGCAAAGTGCCAGCTGCGGCGGTTAGCCTCGTCGACCGGTAGATCAGTACGTGGTGCTGAAACTCCCGGAATCAGAGCGTCAAGCAACGCGACACGCCGGATATCCGAGGGCCAGTCCGCAGCCCACGCATAAGCAATCCATGTACCCACGTCATGCCCCACCACATCAATTGGTCCCATCTCGAGCAACCCGATTGTTTCGGCGAAGTGGTGCAGCTCGGCGGCGACAGTGCCCAGACCATAATCACCGATGGGTGCATCACTTTCCCCCATGCCGCGAGGGTCGACTGCAATAACTCGATAACCTGCGTCCACAAGCTGAGGCATTACATAGCGCCATGCATACCAGCTCTGTGGCCATCCAGGTATGAGCAGGATTGGCGGGCCGTCACCGCCCTCGACATAGTGGATATTGACATCGCCAACTCGCGTACACGCATGACGAAATCGGTGCCAGAAATCTGTACGCGCCATGAAATCGGCACCAACGTACTCCGGTTGCTCTGATCGAACGCTCATGACTTCTCTTTCCTCAATAAAACAATGGAATTGATCGTTTCCTAATTGGCCAAAAATATTACTCAAGCAACTGCATCAACTCTGAAACCATTCCAAGCATCTGTTTGGAGTTTGCCCCGGTCTTGCCGACCACTCGCATACCCTGCTGAAGTGTCAGGAGCAGTTTTGCCAAATTGAGCGCATTGAGATCTTCGCGTATGGAGCCATCAAGCTGACCCTCTTTGATCAGACGACCGAGCTGGGCTTCTCGCCTGTTCTGCTGAGCAGTGATCAAGGTTGCAATCTCAGCATCGGCCAGCGAAAGCTCAACGGCGGTTTCGACTATCAGACACCCTGTCAGGCCTGACGCCTCGCAGCTAAGGCGTGCATAGTGAGTAAGTAGGGACTCGATTTTGTCACGCCCCGAACTTGCGCCCGCCAGGCAAGCAGCAATGGCTTCTGCACGGAGCGCCATATACCGATCAAGCGTTGCCAGGAACAGGCCACGCTTGTCGCCCCAAGCCTTGTAGATGCTGCCTGAGGTGAGCCCCAGGCAAGCATTCAAGTCCGAGATCGAGGTGCCGTGGAACCCATATTCACTGAAGCGCGTGATCGCCTTGTCCAGCACCGCTTGGGTATCGAACTCGCGTGGGCGACCTGGGCGTACGGAAATTTCAGATTTGGTAGTCATGGGGCGAGCATAGGAAATAATCATTTCCAAATAAAGAACCAGGAAGAAAACATTTTGAATTTCTTGATTCGATGACACGGGACGGGACCGCCACCCCGGCGAACAGCATAAGGCAGGAGAGCGATATCTCAATCGTCAGGGTAAGTGGCGTTTATCGCCTCTGCCGGACAGCCACCAGTGCTAATGTCACAACAAACTTGCTGCCCTTTCCATCACCTTCGCTACTGTGCCACTTCAATGGATAGCAAAACTGTATACCATATGCGCTCTATCCCTCTGAATGACCCAGTCACGTGGCCCAGACCAAACTCAACGCGCCTGACCTTGGCAACTCCCCCTCGACGTCGGAGATCATTACCCGGCATCTGCGTGATGCTATCGTCGCCGGGCATTTCGCCGAAGACGAACCAATCCGCCAGGACGATATTGCCCGCCAGTTCAATGTCAGCAAAATCCCTGTACGCGAAGCCCTCAAGCGCCTTGAAGCAGAAGGGCTGGTCATGTTTCAGCGCAATCGGGGAGCTATGGTCACGCGGTTGTCGGAATCAGAGCTGGCACAGATGTTCGAAGTACGCATGCTGTTGGAAGACAAAGTGCTGCGCCTGGCTATCCCGAACATGACCGAGGCGACCTTCGCCCGGGCCGAGAGCATCTGCCGGGAATTCATCGGGGAAAATGACGTAGGTCGCTGGGCCGAGTTGAACTGGGAACTGCACGCATGCCTGTACGAACCGGCGCAGCGGCCGTTCCTGGTGGGCATGATTCGCTCGGTCAACGACAAGCTGGAACGTTACCTGCGTATGCAGATGAGCCTTTCAGCGGGCAAGGATCGCGCCGATCACGAGCACCGGGAAATTCTCCAGGCCTGCCGCGAGCGCAATGTGGAGCTTGCGGTGCGTCTGCTGGACGAACACATCGCGGGTGTCTGCCAGACCCTCTTCGAACATCTGCCCAGCGCCCGCTGAAAATGTCCGCTGTGCCGAATTCGTCATCGTTCCCCACTAAATCCCTCAAGCCCTGCGGCACTGTCCGCGCCACTCTTGTGTTCACTTACCTGACCCAACGAGTGGCCTCCCATGAACCGCATCCGCGTTATCGACTCGCACACCGGTGGTGAACCTACGCGCCTGGTGATCGACGGTTTTCCTGATCTTGGCAACGGCAGCATGGCCGAGCGCAAACAGCTGCTCGCCAAGCAATACGATGCCTGGCGAGCCGCCTGCGTTCTGGAACCACGCGGCAGCGATGTCTTGGTCGGCGCCCTGCTCTGCCCGCCGGTTGATCCCAACGCCTGTACCGGGGTGATATTTTTCAACAACACCGGGTATCTGGGCATGTGCGGCCACGGCACCATCGGCCTGATTGCCTCACTCGCCCATCTGGGCAAAATCGGCCCGGGAATTCACGCCATCGAGACGCCGGTCGGCACCGTTCACGCCACCTTGCATGAAGATGGTTCCGTGAGTGTGCGCAACGTGCCAGCCTACCGTTATCGCAAGGCCGTCGGCCTGCAGGTGCCGGGGATCGGTCTGGTAGTGGGCGATATTGCCTGGGGCGGCAACTGGTTTTTTCTGGTGGCCGAACATGGGCTCGCGATCAGCGGCGACAACCTTGACGCGCTCACGGCGTATACCGTGGCCATCCAGAAAGCCTTGGAAGATCAGGGCATACGCGGTGAAGACGGCGGACTGATCGACCATATCGAGCTGTTCGCCGATGATGAAAAAACCGACAGCCGTAACTTTGTGCTCTGCCCCGGCAAAGCCTACGATCGTTCGCCCTGCGGCACCGGGACCAGTGCCAAGCTGGCGTGCCTGGCGGCTGACGGCAAACTCCAGCCCGGCCAGGTCTGGCGTCAGGCCAGCGTCATCGGCAGCGAGTTCGAGGGTTCCTACGAACGCCTTGATCAGGGCGCCGACCAAGGCGCTGAACAGCTCATCGTTCCGACCATTCGAGGCCGTGCCTACATCAGCGCTGAAGCAACCCTCATCCTGCAAAGCGATGATCCCTTCGCCTGGGGCATTCGCTTGTGAGGTGTACCGCTGTGGCTGACGCCATCGTGATTGGCGCGGGCATCATCGGCGCGGCGTGCGCTCAGGCGCTTGCCCGGCGAGGCCTGAGGGTACTGGTGCTGGACGCGGGCATGCCTGGCGCCACCGCAGCGGGCATGGGTCATTTACTGGTACTGGACGACAACGCGGCGGAACTGGCCCTGAGCCAATACTCCCTGAAACGCTGGCGGGAGATGGCCCGTGACTTGCCGGACGATTGCGCCTACCGCAGCAACGGCACACTCTGGCTGGCTGCTAACGCGGAAGAAATGGCCGTTGCCCAACACAAATTCAACACCCTGCGCGAACAGGGCGAAGACTGCGAAATCATCACCGCGAGGGCCCTGCGTGAACGGGAACCGCAGCTTCGCGAGGGCCTTGAAGGAGGCTTGTTGATCAAGGGTGACGGCATTCTCTATGCACCGGCAACCGCGCGCTGGATGCTCCACAACCCGCTGATTCGTCAGCAGCGAGCCACTGTTGCCGAGGTTGATGGCAACCGGTTGCGCCTTGCTGACGGCCAGTGGCTGAGCGCTGATCTGGTGGTGTTGGCCAATGGCATCCAGGCGACCGAACTGTGCCCCGAATTACCCATCGAACCCAAAAAAGGCCATCTGGCAATCACTGATCGCTACCCTGCGCAGATTACCCATACCCTGGTCGAACTCGGCTATGTCACCAGCGCACACAACGCCAGCGGCCCCTCAACGGCCTGCAACATCCAGCCACGGCCGACCGGTCAACTGTTCATCGGCGCCTCTCGGCAATTTGGCACCACCGACCCTGAGGTTGAAGGCTGGATGCTCTCAAAAATGCTCAAGCGCGCCGCAGAGTATGTGCCGGGGCTGAACAACCTCAACGTCATTCGGGCCTGGACAGGCTTCCGTGCCGCCAGCCCCGATGGCCTGCCATTGGTGGGCGAACACCCACAGCGCCCGGGCCTTTGGCTGGCGGTGGGTCACGAAGGGTTGGGGGTGACGACCGCCCCCGCCACTGCGGACTTGCTGGTGGCACAACTGTTCAATGAATCCCTGCCACTGGCGGCCCTTCCTTACCTACCGCAACGCTTTCTAGGAGAGTCCCGGCATGCCTGAATTGACAGTCAATGGTCGACCTTTGCGCGTCGCCGTGGGCACCAGTGTTGCGGCTGCGCTGGCATTGGGTGACGACGGCAGCAGTCGCACGTCAGTCAGCGGCCAGCGCCGCGCGCCATTGTGCGGCATGGGGATCTGCCAGGAGTGCCGAGTGACCGTCAACGGCCTGCGTCGCCTGGCGTGCCAGACCCTGTGCCGCGATGGCATGCAGGTGCAAAGTCAGTCATGAACGAGCACGCCGACATTCTCATCATCGGGGCAGGTCCTGCTGGCCTCAATGCAGCCCTGGCCGCCGCCCCCAGTGGCGCTCGGATTGTGCTGCTCGACGACAATCCGCTGCCAGGAGGGCAGATCTGGCGCGACGGTCCACAGGTCAAACTGCCGCCTCAGGCCCGACAGTTGCGCAATCAGCTACAAGCCTGTGCCAATGTGCAGCAACATTGCGCCACCCGGGTCATTGCCCGACCCGCAGCCAAGCAATTGCTGGTCGAGAATGACGAGCGCGGCTGGATCATCAGCTATGGAACACTCATCCTGTGTACCGGTGCGCGAGAACTTCTACTGCCCTTCCCCGGCTGGACGCTGCCGGGGGTCACTGGTGCGGGAGGGTTGCAGGCGCTGATCAAGGGCGGTCTGCCGGTCGCCCGTGAGCGAGTGGTAATCGCTGGCAGCGGCCCGTTATTGCTGGCCAGCGCTGATACCGCCAGGAAAAACAACGCGCGAGTGATACGGATCGCCGAGCAGGCCAGTGCCCGCGCGGTCGGCGCCTTCGCCGCGCAGTTGCCTCGCTGGCCACACAAGTTGGTGCAAGCCCTGCAACTCTTTAGCGCCTCCTACCGCACCGCCAGCCATGTACTGGCGGCGATTGGCACTGATAGGCTCGAAGGCGTTCGATTGATGCAACAGGGCAAAATCGTAGAGCTGGCCTGTGAGCGGCTGGCCTGTGGTTTTGGCTTGATCCCCAACACTCAGCTCGCCCAGGCGCTGGGCTGTACCTTACAAGGCCAGGGAATCCAGGTTGACGCCTGGCAAGCCACCACCCTGACAGAGCATTTTGCGGCGGGTGAATGCACCGGCTTCGGGGGCAGCGAATTGGCCTTGGTTGAGGGCAGGATTGCGGGGCTTGCCGCTGTGGGCGACCGCAAGGCAGCCGAACGGCTGTGGCCGCAGCGCGCTCACTGGCAAGGCTTTGCCACTGCACTCAACCGGGCGTTTGCGCTGGCGCCAGCGCTCAATACTTTGTCTGAGCCAGAAACCCTGGTGTGCCGGTGTGAAGACGTGCCCTTTGCAGCGCTTCACGAGCACCGCAGCTGGCGCGAAGCCAAACTTGCCACCCGCTGCGGCATGGGCGCCTGTCAGGGACGGATATGTGGTGCGGCAACCGCTCAATTGTTTGGCTGGCAGCCCTCGGCACCGCGACCTCCTTTCAGCCCGGCCCGTATCG
This sequence comes from Pseudomonas syringae, assembly GCF_000737245.1. GTDB lineage: Bacteria > Pseudomonadota > Gammaproteobacteria > Pseudomonadales > Pseudomonadaceae > Aquipseudomonas > Aquipseudomonas syringae_J. The sequence goes on from NZ_JPQU01000100.1 coordinate 40,363, forward strand.
AAACCCTGCTCTGCGTCGAAGACCGGCCGCCGACGTGAATGCGCATTCGGGCTTTGCGCTTCGGCGCCGGGGCTCTATGATCCGAGCCTCACCCCCAGACCTACAACCTCATGCTCGCCGCCCTTGTCACAGCCAGCCCATGCCAACTGCCGAGTCTGCTGGGTAGCCTGCAACCCTTGGCACCCCTGCTCGATGCGCTGGCCGATGTGGTGTTCTTCATCAAGGACGATGCAGCCCGCTATGCCTTCGTCAACAGCACCCTGGCAAGACGCTGTGGCTTCAAGGCCAGCCATGAGCTATTGGGGCTGACTGCCGAGCAGGTATTTCCGGCACGCTTCGGCACGCTGTATACCGAACAGGATCGCAAGGTCCTCAGCAGCGGCCGACAGCTGGCCGACCAGCTGGAGCTGCATCTTTATTACGGCAACCAGCCCGTCTGGTGCCTGACCCACAAGATTGCCCTGCAGGATGAGCAGGGTCGGATAGTCGGCCTGGCGGGCATATCCCGAGACTTGCAGTTACCCCAATCCAACCACCCGGCGTACCACAAAGTGGCGGCAGTGGATGCATACATCCGCGCTCATTTCGCTCGTCCCATCAGCCTTGCGGAGTTGACTGCGATTGCTGGTTTGTCGGTGGCGCAACTGGAACGTCACTGCAAGCGGATCTTCCAGCTCACTCCCCGCCAGCTCATCCACAAAGCCCGTCTTGAAGAAGCCTCGCGTCTGTTGCGCGATGAAGACTTGCCCATCACCGACATCGCCTTACGCTGCGGTTACACCGATCACAGCGCGTTCAGCCGCCAGTTTCGAGCTTTGACCCACCTCTCCCCCAGCCAATACCGCGATAGCCACCGCTGAATGTTCCTTAAATGGGCAGCCAGCCACGCAATGCTCCCTTATGTAACAACTTTGCTCCCCTAGTCCTGGGGGTCTAGCTAGCGAGCGACACAGCTCCTCGATTCAGGAAGGGCCTTGCACAAGGCTTTCAAACAATCCTTGGGGCCACAAGAGAATCAGGCACGCCCATTGCATTTCAAATATCGTATACGAAATCCTAATGATGTTTTCCAGCACCTACTCCCGACCACGAGGCTTCTATGAAAAATCCCGCTTTCGCCGTAGCCCTCAGCGCTGTGCTCAGTACCACCTTCATGGCTACCGCTCATGCCGACAAACTGGACGACATTATCGGCTCCGGCAAATTGCGCTGCGCAGTGACGCTGGACTTCCCTCCCATGGGTTTTCGTGACGGCGCCAACAAGCCTGCCGGTTTCGATGTCGACTACTGCAATGACCTGGCGAAAATCCTTGGCGTTGACGCAGAAGTCGTCGAGACCCCGTTCCCCGACCGTATCCCGGCACTGATCTCGGGCCGTGCCGATGTCATCGTGGCCTCCACTTCCGACACCCTGGAGCGCGCCAAGACCGTCGGCCTCAGCGTGCCTTACTTCGCGTTCCAGATGGTGGTGCTGACCCGCGATGACACCGGCATCAACAGCTTCAACGACCTCAAGGGCAAGGCACTCGGTAACACCAGCGGCACCTACGAGGCGATTGCCCTGGAGAAAGACGTGAAGAATTGGGGCAGTGGCAGCTTCCGCGCCTATCAGTCTCAGAACGACACGATCCTCGCCGTCGCTCAGGGCCATATCCAGGCCACCGTGGTGACCAATACCGTGGCCGCGGCGACCCTCAAATCCGGCAAATACAAAAACCTGAAAGTCGCGGGCAATGCGCCTTACGTGATCGATTACGTATCGCTGGGGGCCAAGCGTACCGAATATGGCCTGCTCAACTACTTGAACCTGTTCGTCAACCAGCAGGTGCGCAGTGGCCGCTATAACGAGTTGTTTGTGAAATGGGTTGGCACCGAGATCGCGCCTGCCAACCTGACTGTGCCTAACGTTTACTACTGAGGTGACCGCCATGCCCAGCACTGTCAGTGGCCGCAGCCTGATCGAAGGCAGCGCTCAGGGGGCGCTGTTGTTTGCCGACACCGGGCTGAGCTTCTGGGGCGGGGTCGATCCATACAGTGGCGAAGTCATTGACCGGCACCATCCCCTCAGCGGTCAGAACGTGTCAGGTCGGGTATTGGCGATCCCTAATGGACGCGGCTCCTGCACCGGCAGCAGCGTGATGATGGAACTGATCAGCAACGGCCACGCACCGGCAGCGTTGGTGCTGGCCGAAGCGGACGAGATTCTGACGCTGGGCGTGCTGGTGGCGCAGTACTTCTTTGCTCGTTCGCTGCCGGTGCTGTGCATCGGCAATGAGGCTTTCGCCAACCTGAGTGGTCAGGCCTGGGCGCGACTTGAAGGTGAGACATTGAGCCTCTATCCGCACTTGCCCGATGACGGCTGGCTGCCGACCGAAGCTCAATCCCGGCCCCAAGCCCGGCCCATCTCGAACGACGCAGAGATGGACCTCGACAGCCTCGACCAGGCGTTACTCGACGGTACCCATGGCAAAGCTGCACAGGTAGCAATGGAAATCGTGCTGCGCATGGCCCGGCTACAAGGTGCCCGGCAACTGGTCGACATCACGCAAGCGCATATCGACGGCTGCATCTATACCGGCCCCGCCAGCCTGCGTTTTGCTGAACAACTGGTGCAATGGGGCGCAAAGGTGCGCGTCCCCACGACCCTCAATTCCATCTCGGTAGACCAGCGTCGCTGGCGCGAATTGGGTATCGACCCGGCCCTCGGCGAACCGGCCAGCGCTTTGGGCGATGCATACATGGCCATGGGCGCACAACTGAGCTTCACCTGCGCGCCCTATTTGCTTGATAGCGCGCCAGGCCTTGGCGAACAAGTGGTCTGGGCGGAGTCCAACGCGGTGGTGTATGCCAACAGCCTGCTCGGCGCCCGCACCCTGAAATACCCTGATTATCTGGATATCTGCATCGCGCTGACCGGTCGTGCGCCGCTGATCGGTTGTCATCTGCAGGAACGCCGCAATGCGCAATTGCTGGTAGAAGTCCCGGCGTTGCAAGAACTTGATGACAGCGTCTACCCGCTGCTGGGCTACCACATCGGCGGGCTGTGCGGCTCTCGCATCCCGCTGATTACCGGCCTGCAACGCCATCAGCCAAGCCTGGACGACCTCAAGGCATTCGGCGCAGCCTTTGCCACCACCAGCGCGGCGGCGATGTTTCACATTGCCGGCGTGACCCCGGAAGCCATGACCCCGGCGCAGGTAATCGAGCAGACCGGCGATCTGGAGCCAGTACTAATCTCGCCAGAAGACCTGCTGAGCAGTTGGCAGGAATTGAACAGTGCCCGGGATCCGGAAGTGAGGATGATCTCCCTGGGCAATCCGCATTTCTCCCTGAGCGAATTCTCCCGCCTGGCTGATCTTTGCGTGGGCCGGGACAAACACCCGCAGGTCGTACTGGCCATCACCTGTGGCCGGGCGGTGCTGGAACAGGCCAGGGCCGCTGGCTATCTGGTGGTGATCCAGGCTTTTGGCGCGACGCTGATCACCGACACCTGCTGGTGCATGTTGGGTGAGCCGGTCATCCCGGTGGACGCTCGCAGCGTGATGACCAACTCGGGTAAATACGCCCATTACGCGCCCGGTCTGGTGGGGCGCAGTGTGCATTTCGCCAGCCTCGCCGAGTGTGTCGACAGCGCTTGCAGCGGCATCGCCAGCGGGCGATTCCCCGCCTGGTTATCCAGCGCTTGCTTCGCGGCGGGACTTTCGGAGGACAGCGCCCATGTTTGACTACACCTTCCAATGGCGTGCGGCGTTGCGCGCACTGCCGGACATGTTGCAAGGCGCGTGGGTGACGTTCGAAACCGCGGCCTTGTCGATGATCTTCGGGGTGTTGATCGCCCTTCTCCTGACGGTGATGCGCGCCGGCCCCAGCCCGGTGCTGCGCGGCATCGGCAACGGCTGGGTGTCCATTGCCCGCAACACACCATCGCTGTTCCAGATTTACATCCTGTACTTCGGCCTCGGTTCCCTGGGCCTGCACGTCAGTTCCTGGCTGGCACTGCTGGCCGGGATCACTTTCAACAACGCGGGCTATCTGGCGGAAAACTTTCGCGGCGGCCTCAAGGCCGTCCCTGATACGCAAATGCGCGCCGCGCGGTCACTGGGTATGAGTGCTTTCCAGACCTACCGCATGATCATCGTTCCGCAATTGTTGCGCGTGGTGTTCTACCCGCTTAGTAATCAGATGGTCTGGGCGGTGCTGATGACTTCTCTGGGCGTGGTGGTCGGGCTCAACAACGACCTCACCGGCGTCACCCAGGACTACAACGTCAAGACCTTCCGCACGTTCGAGTATTTCGCCATTGCTGCGGTGCTGTACTACCTGATCGCCAAGCTGATCGTCGGCCTCGCCCGGCTGTTGAGCTGGCGCCTGTTCCGCTACTGAGGAGCTGCGCATGTTTTCCACCAGCCTCACCTCGACAGACCTGCTGTTCATGCTCGACGGTGCCTGGGTGACCCTGCAACTGACGTTCTGGGCCATCCTGCTCGGCTCCTTCGTCGGCTTGCTCTGCGGTTTGCTGCGTGCGCTGGCGCCTCGGGCCAGCTTGCCGCTGGCCTGGGTGCTGGACGTATTCCGCAGCGTGCCGCTGTTGATCCAGTTCGTCCTGCTCAACTCGCTCAAAAGCATCGTCGGGCTGAACATCAGCGCCTTCAGCGTCGGCTGCATCGTGCTGGGGGTTTATGCCGCTGCGTACTTCACCGAAATCGTGCGCAGCGGCGTACTGGCCGTGTCGCTGTCAGTGCGCCGGGCCAGCCGCTCGCTGGGCCTGAGTTACTGGCAGGACCTGCGTTACATCGTCTTGCCGATGGCGACACGCGTGGCCTTCCCTGGCTGGTTGAACCTGGTATTGGGCGTCATGAAAGACACCGCGCTGGTGATGTGGATCGGGATCGTTGAACTGTTGCGTGCCTCGCAAACCATCGTCACGCGCATCCAGGAGCCGCTGCTGGTGCTATGCATCGCCGGACTTATCTACTACGTCATGAGCCTGGTGGTTGCTCGCCTGGGCGCTCGTCTGGAAAGAAGGTGGCAGGAAAATGATTGAGATCGACAACGTACACAAATCCTTCGGCGAGCTGGAGGTCATCAAGGGTGTCAGCCTGACGGTCAGCAAGGGCGAGGTGGTTTCGATCATCGGCGGCTCGGGCTCGGGCAAATCTACCTTACTGATGTGCATCAACGGCCTGGAACCGATTCAGAAAGGCAGCATCCGGGTGGATGGCGTCGAGGTCCACGACAGAAACACCAACCTCAACCAGCTGCGGCAAAAAATCGGCATCGTCTTCCAGCAGTGGAATGCCTTCCCCCACCTGACCGTGCTGGAGAACGTCATGCTGGCGCCGCGCAAAGTGCTGGGCAAGAGCAAGGAGCAGGCAGAAGCGCTGGCCATCCAGCAGTTGACCCACGTCGGCCTGAGCGACAAGTTCAATACCTTTCCCGGCAAGCTTTCCGGCGGCCAGCAACAACGCATGGCCATTGCCCGCGCCTTGGCCATGTCACCGGACTACATGCTGTTTGACGAGGCCACCTCGGCGCTCGACCCGCAGTTGGTCGGTGAAGTGCTCGACACCATGCGCATGCTTGCCGAGGACGGCATGACCATGGTGCTGGTCACCCACGAAATTCGCTTCGCCCGGGACGTATCGGATCGCGTGGCGTTCTTTCGCAATGGCCTGGTGCATGAAATCGGCACCCCGGATCAGGTCATCGGCAACCCGCTGCTGCCTGAAACGGCGGCCTTTCTCAAATCGGTCAAATAGGAAGCGGCAATGCGCTCATCAAAAGTGATTCACGTGGTCAGCTGCCATGCTGAAGGCGAAGTCGGCGACGTCATTGTCGGCGGCGTTGCACCGCCTCCCGGCGCGACGATCTGGGAACAGTCACGATGGATAGCTTCAGACGAAACCCTGCGTAACTTTGTCCTCAATGAGCCTCGCGGCGGTGTGTTCCGCCACGTCAACTTGCTGGTGCCCGCCAAAGATCCGCGTGCGCAAATGGGCTGGATCATCATGGAGCCAGCCGACACGCCGCCCATGTCAGGTTCCAACTCCCTGTGTGTGGCCACGGTATTGCTCGACAGCGGCATCCTGCCCATGACCGAGCCGGTGACCCGGTTGGTACTGGAAGCCCCCGGCGGTCTGATCGAAGCCGTGGCCGAATGCCGGGACGGCAAGGTGCAGCGGGTCGAAATCGCCAATGTGCCGTCATTCGCCGACCGGCTAGATGCGTGGATTGAGGTCGACGGGCTCGGCTCGATCAAGGTCGATACCGCCTACGGCGGCGACAGTTTTGTGATTGCCGACGCACACACCCTGGGCTTCGAAATTCGCGCCGACGAGGCCAGAGAGATGGTTGAAATAGGCCTGAAGATCACGCATGCCGCGAACGAGCAATTGGGATTCGTACACCCGTTGAATCCCGACTGGGCGCACATTTCCTTCTGTCAGATTGCCGCGCCCGTCGTCTATGAAAACGGGATTGCGACCGGCGCCAACGCGGTGGTCATCCGCCCCGGCAAGATCGACCGTTCGCCTTGCGGTACAGGGTGTTCGGCACGTATGGCGGTGTTGCACGCCAAAGGTCAACTGCAGGTTGGCGAACGGTTTATCGGGCGCTCGATCATTGGTTCCGAATTCCATTGCAGGATCGCCTCACTGACCGAGGTGGCCGGTCGTCCGGCGATCATGCCGTGCCTCTCGGGCCGCGCCTGGATCACCGGCACGCATCAGCATCTGCTTGATCCGGGCGACCCGTGGCCACAGGGCTATCGGCTGTCCGACACCTGGCCTGGCGCCTGAACGGTGACCCGTACGCCGTGCCGAAAAATAACTGATTAGCCTCGTCCCACTGCAAAAACCAGTTAGCCGTTTTTAAGCGTCAAAACAAACGTATACGAAATACCATCCACTAGCGGAGTAAACCTAATGAGCAAGCGCATCAACTGGAGTGGCGTGTTCCCGGCAGTGACCACTCAATTCAACGACGATTTTTCCATCAACTTTGAAAAGACCCATGAAGTCATTTCCAACGTGATTCGCGATGGCGTGTCAGGCCTGGTGGTCTGTGGCTCAGTGGGCGAAAACACGTCATTGACCGCCGAAGAGAAGATCGCGGTCACCGAGGTGGCAGTCGACGCCTCCCGTGGCCGGGTGCCGGTCATCTGCGGCGTCGCGGAGTTCACCAGCGTCGCTGCCGCCAAAACCGCCAACGCAGTGCGCAAGGCCGGCGTCGATGGCGTCATGTTGATGCCAGCGTTGGTCTACGGCTCGAAGCCTTTCGAGACCGCCGAGCATTTCCGTTACGTGGCAAAACATGCCGACGTCCCGTTGATGGTCTACAACAACCCACCGATCTACAAAAACGACGTCACGGCCGAGATCCTGATTTCCCTCGCCGACTGCGACAACGTCGTGTGTTTCAAGGACTCATCGGGTGACACCCGGCGCTTCATCGACGTTCGCAATGAAGTGGGTGAGCGCTTCGTATTGTTTGCCGGACTCGATGATGTTGTTCTGGAAAGCATCGCAGTGGGTGCCGAAGGCTGGGTATCGGGGATGTCCAACGTATTCCCGCAGGAAGGCGAAACCATCTTTCGTCTCGCCAAGGCCGGCCGCTTCGCCGAAGCCATGGAAATCTATCAGTGGCTGATGCCGATCCTGCACCTGGACGCACGCGCGGACTTGGTGCAGTGCATCAAGCTGTGCGAAGCCATCATGGGTCGCGGCAGCGCCCTGACCCGCCCACCACGCCTGGCCCTGCCGGAAGAAGATCGCCTGTTTGTCGAACGCATCATGGCCAAGGCTTTGGCCAACCGCCCCACCCTGCCAGACGTCGGTCTCTGAGTCACGACCGGGCCGCGCTGATTAGCCTGGCCCGGCTATCTGTCACTGTGTCCACCCAGGAAACGTCGTTATGTCTACTTCTTCCAACGCGACCACCCCTGCGGGACTCAAGCGCGTCGTGGCTGCTGCCATGGCCGGAACAGTCGCCGAATGGTATGAGTTTTTCCTTTATGGCACGGCCTCCGCGCTGGTCTTCGGTCAACTGTTCTTCCGCCAGACCGACAGCCCCATTGATGGCATCATCGCGGCCTTCGCCCTCTACGCCGTAGGCTTTCTGGCGCGACCGCTCGGAGGGCTGGTATTCGGTCACTACGGTGACAAATTCGGTCGTAAACGTCTGTTACAACTGAGCCTGGTGGTGGTCGGCATCACCACCTTCCTGATGGGCTGCCTGCCTGGCTTCGCGACCATTGGCTACGCTGCGCCAATGCTGCTGGTACTGCTGCGTCTGATCCAGGGTTTCGCGTTTGGCGGCGAATGGGGCGGTGCAATCCTGCTGGTGTCTGAACATTGCCCGGACAACCGACGCGGCTTCTGGGCCAGCTGGCCACAAGCGGGTGTGCCGGCGGGTAATCTGGTTGCGACCGTCGCGTTACTGGGGCTGTCCAGCGGGCTCTCCGAGGAGCAATTCCTGGCCTGGGGCTGGCGTGTTGCATTCTGGCTTTCGGCAGTCGTCGTCCTGATCGGCTACTGGATCCGCAGCAGCGTCGATGATGCCCCCATTTTCAAGGAGGCTCAGGCACGTCAGGCATTGATTCAGTCCGAACAGCCGGGTGTGGTTGAAGTCCTGCGTCACCACTGGCGATCCGTGCTGGTCGGGATCGGCGCGCGGTTTGCCGAAAACATCCTGTATTACACGGTGGTGACGTTTTCCATCACCTACCTCAAGCTGGTGGTGCACAAAGACACCTCGCAGATTCTGCTACTGATGTTCGGCGCGCACTTCCTGCACTTTTTCATGATCCCGTTGATGGGTTATCTGTCCGATCTTGTCGGCCGTAAACCGGTGTACCTGACCGGCGCGGTGCTTACGGCGTTCTGGGGCTTTGTCGGTTTCCCGATGATGGACACGGGCAATAACTGGCTGATCATGGCCGCCATCACCTTGGGCCTGGCAATCGAATCCATGACCTACGCGCCCTACTCGGCGCTGATGGCCGAGATGTTCCCGACTCATGTGCGCTACACCGCCCTATCGCTGTGCTATCAGGTAGCGCCGATCTTCGCTGGCTCGCTTGCGCCATTGATCGCGATCACCCTGCTGAACAAATACAACAGTTCTACACCGATTGCCTGGCACCTGGTCGGCGCAGCGTTAATCTCGATTGTTGCCGTTGGCCTGACCCGGGAAACGCGTGGCAAGTCACTGCATGCGGTTGACGCAGAGGCCGCCATCCGCGTGGCCGCCAGCGAGAATGCTGCTGTATCACGCAGCAAATTGGCCTGAACAAAAGCCTCTGACGACAACGGGCAGCGTCGCGACGCTGCCCGTTTAGCCTCGGAGTTTTCAAGCGCCCCCTTCCTGACGGGCTTTCACCCTCAATAAATACTTTTGCACCTTGCCGGTAGAGGTTTTGGGCAGAGGTCCGAATATCACGGTCCTGGGCACCTTGAAGCCAGCCAGACGCTCGCGACAGAAAGCCTGAATCTGCGCTTGCGAGACATCTTCATGGCCGGGTTTCAAGGTAATAAAAGCGCACGGTGTCTCTCCCCACTTCTCATCAGGCTTGGCGACCACGGCCGCTTCAAGCACTGCCGGATGACGATACAGAACACCTTCGACTTCGATGGTGGAAATGTTTTCACCCCCGGAGATGATGATGTCTTTGAGGCGGTCGCGTATTTCCAGATAACCATCGGCATGCCACACAGCGAGGTCGCCAGAGTGGAACCAGCCCCCGGCAAAGGCTTCTTCAGTTGCAGCGCTGTTGCCCAGATAGCCCTTCATCACGGTATTGCCGCGCAGGCAGATTTCGCCAATGGTCTGGCCGTCTTTAGGGACGGCAAGCCCGGTGATCTGGTCAGCAACCATGACCCCTTCCAGGGTCGGGTAACGCACACCCTGGCGGGCTTTCAAGTTGGCACGGTCATCCTCGGGTAACGCATCCCACTCGGTCTTCCAGGCACAAACGGTGACCGGCCCATAGGTTTCCGTGAGCCCATAGGCGTGCGTAACCTCAATGCCCATGGCCTGCACCGATGCGATAACCCGCGCCGGCGGCGCCGCACCGGCCGTCATGGCGCGCACCGGATGCTGGAACGGCACAACATCGGGCACATTCGCCAGGCCGTTGAGTACGATTGGCGCCCCGCACAAGTGGCTGACTTTATGCTCGTTGATCAGGCTGATGATTTTCTGCGGTTCGACCCGGCGCAGAAAGACATGGGTGCCGGCTTGCGCGGTGATGGTCCACGGGTAGCACCAGCCATTGCAGTGGAACATCGGCAATGTCCACAGGTAGACCGGATGCAGGCCCATGCCCCAGGCCATCTGGTTGCCGATTGCATTGAGAAATGCCCCGCGATGGTGGTAGACCACGCCCTTGGGGTCCCCGGTAGTGCCTGAGGTGTAATTGAGGGAAATCGCCGCCCACTCATCAATGGGCCATTGCCAGTCGAAAACGGGGTCGCCGCCCGCCAGTACGCGCTCGTAATCCAGATCGGAGAGCTTCGCGCCAGAGGCGTATTCAGGGTCATCGACATCAATCACCAGCAACGGCTGATCCAGCAACGCCAGCGTCTCGCGGATCACCCCATGAAACTCGCGGTCGGCAATCAGCACTTTGGCCTGACCGTGCTTGAGCATGTAAGCGAGGGCCGGCGCATCGAGCCGCACATTGAGGGTATTGAGCACCGCACCGAGCATCGGCACCGCAAAATGCACCTCCAGCATCGCTGGGGTATTGGGCAGCATGACCGCAACGGTATCACCCCGAGCTACCCCCAACTGGCTCAAGGCCGAGGCCAATTGACGGCACCGCTGGTAGGTCTGGGCCCAATTGCGCCGAATAGCGCCATGAATCACCGCAGGGTAATCCGGGTAGGTGCTTGCCGTGCGTTCGATGAAGCTCAGGGGAGTAAGCGCGATATGGTTGGCGGGCCCCTTGTCCAGGCCCTCAAGGAAAATCGACATGTCAGTACCTTCGGCTGATTGTTAGCTCTTTTGGTGGTGTTTTTGCTTGATACGAAGATAGCAGGTATGCGCGAGGGCGCTGTTGCAGCGCCCTCTCCCTTCTGTAACGGACTACACAGCCCGTTCAGCTTTGAAGACAGTCACTCGGCATACTTTCGCTGAGGTAATGACTGAGTAATCGTTGCGCTGGGTGTCGCTGGAGTCGTCGAACGCGTGGTCGACACGCTGCGCGCCTCGATCATCAAACTCGATCAAACTCGATCAAACTCGATCAACACTTTGCCCAGGTGCTGCGCGGCCGCGAAATAGGCAAAAGCCTCAGGTGCTTCATCGAATTTGAATGTCTTGGCGACAACGGTATCAATTCCATTCAATTCAATGGCACGAATGAGGTCGACAAACATTTTACGGTTGCCGTTGGCAATTCCCCGAATTGTCACGTTTTTAATGATCAGCGACACATAGTCTGGAATAGGAGAGGCCTGTCCTGGTGTTACGCCAATCACCGCGATACGCCCGTTGACGGCAGCAGCAGCAATGGACTGACCCAGAGTGTCCTGCCCTCCGGTTTCGATGATGATGTCGGCACCGGCGTTATCGCTCAGCGTCATCACCTGCTCAGCCCAATTCGGATGGTTGCGATAATTGACGGTGATGTCTGCTCCGAGCTGACGGGCAATTTCCAGTTTCGCGTCGCTTGATGACGTGATCGCCACTTTCGCGCCAAGAAGCTTGGCAAGCTTCAATGCGGCCAAGGCTACGCCGCCAGTGCCCAGGCACAGGACGAGTTCACCTGGTTTGACCTTGCACACCTCTACGAGAGCGTTCCAGGCAGTGAGGCCAGCAGAAGCGAGCGCGGCAACGTCCTTATCGGCAAGAGTTTGGGGTACACGAATCAGGGCAGCAGCAGGCAGCACAACTTTTTCGGCAAGCCAGCCATCATGCGTTATACCGATGTCATGAGCGAAAACACCGACGCGGAATTCACCTTCCAGCCAAGCCGGGAAATGACCACAAATGACTCGGTCCCCGACCTCAACTTCGCTAACGCCCTCGCCAACGGCGATGACCTCACCTACGCCTTCGGACATGGGTATACGTTCAGGGTCCTGTTTGGCGCCATAAACGCCCCGAAGGATCTGCACATCCCGACTTATGAGGCTGACCAGCCGAGGAGCAACGATTGCCTCGCCTCGTCCCGCAACTGGCTCGGGGCGCGTGGTTGCGGTCAGTGAACCCAAACCTTGCTGGATGCCGATCTGAAAAGCTTTCATCAATTTTTGATCCTTGTATCGTTAATGCAGAGGAAGATAAGTGTCGCCCCCCTAAAGAAACAACTTTGTGACCCGGCCGCATCTCGCCTGGGACGCAGTTATACAGCTGAATGAGACACAATGTGCCGGGGCTCCAACGATTTCAGGAGCAAAGCTGCGCTCAATCTGAGCGGCGATCTCAGGAGAAAGATCCTGTGAATCGGCCTGACCTGCGTCCGCTTTTTGCGGGACCGAAGCTGGAAGCCTTCCGGTTTAACAAAGTCAGAATGGCCTTGGCTATTGAGCGCCATCTCATTTGGCGGCATCTTGGGTCCCGTGGCTCTGATGTTCGGTTTAACGCAAACCTCCGGGGCGACGGCCTCCCTGATGCTCAACCTGGAGTCGGTGTTCACGGCTCTGATTGCCTGGATTGTATTCAGAGAGAACGCGGATCGACGAATCGTTATGGGCATGATCACCATTGTTCTGGGCGGCGTCGTATTGTCGTGGTCAGAATCCGGAACAACCCGACAAGATTGGCTGGGACCGGTCGCGGTTGGAATTGCCTGCCTGTGCTGGGGGATCGATAACAATTTGACCCGGAAGGTTTCGGCGTCTGACGCGCTCTTCATTGCTCACACCCACGTCCATACGCACCATCCAATCAAACACAGCCATCCGCACTATCCGGATATCCACCACAGGCACAAGCACTTCAAAATCTGATTGTTAAGCCTATTACTCTTCGGGTGTGCATCCTCTCTACCCCAAGCTTGGCGTGGGCGTTACCGGACTTGATAGTAGGAGGTAAACACGCTCGCATTCGCGCGGGTTTCCGGCAGCACGTAGACCACGCCGTTGGATTCCCTGAAAGCCGGGCTGACATAACTGCGGTAGAAGTCCGCCGGAATATTGATGCAGCCGTAAGAGATGCGTTTGTCCTGTAGACGGGACGACGTCAGACGCTCGGTGCGGTGCTCCTTCGGGTTGCTGGTCACCACCGGGTGCATCGCGATAGCGTTGTGATAATCCACCCAGAGAATTTCTTCACCCTTGAGGTTGGGCGCCAGTGACGCCACGAAACGCCCTGCCGGGGTGGTGCGTTCATGAGGGCGGATGCTGGATAATTTGCGCTGCCCGATGCCCGGCACAGAGTCATCGCCGACGGCCAGCCCCAACAGCGCCGAGGCCGTACCGCCCAACTGCCCGCGGGCATCGAACACAAGCACCCGGGCCTGCATTTTGTCGATGATGATGAACGGCATGCCTTGGTTGTCGCCCGAGTCCACGACCCAATTGGCGGTGTCGCGTGCCTGCGGTGACACCTCGGTGTTCCTGAAGTCCGCGCGCCGAGACGAAGTGCCCGACAGCCCTGCCGGTGCAGCAACGGTGTTCGCGGGCAGCCCTGCAGCCAGGGCCGGTAACTGGAAAACACCCGTAACGATCAAAAGCCCCAGGCAGGCGAGCTTCGAGGCCAACCGTGCTGTCTTCGGGTTACGGCCAGGCCTGGCTCTGGGCAAAAGATGCGAGGCAGTACTCCTCGCATGACTCATGACATGCCCGACACGCCGCAAACCAGCGTCTTGGCGCTGAACGTCGGTGGGGGCAACTGGATTCAATTCCGTTCCTGCTTGGGCAAGTAAATCGGTGCTTTGTAGGGGTAAGGTATTTGCTGGGCGTTGGCCTTGGCCGGATCGCCGAGCGAATCCTTGACCGGAATCGGCAGAATGGGCGTGACCCGCGCCAACTGGTTGCCAGGCACGTTGACCCCTCCCCCCACTACCGTGAGCGCGGCCAGGGACGGGATATACGGCACGGGGTCATTGGAGTGTCCATTGTGCGAGCCGTTGTCGTCGGACGGGTTGCCGGGCTCCGCTGGATTGCCCGGGCTGCCTGGATTATTCGGATTGCCTGAGTCGTTCGGATTGCCTGGATTATTCGGATTGCCTGGGTCGTTCGGATTGCCTGGATTGCCCGAATTGCCGATATCCGGCGTCTTGGCACCCAGGTATTGGTCCACCGGCACACCCGGTGGAGTGGCAGCCAGTGCCAGCCCCGGTATGGCGGTGCGTGGAACTCTCGAACTCGTGGCATTCGGATTAGTCGGCGTGGAGCCAAGCGGCGCGGAAACCGGGGGCGTCCCTTCAGTCCCTCCAGGCACAGTGCTCACCGGCGGCGTCGTGCCCGGTGTGGTGCCTGGCACAGTCGTGCCTGGCGTTGTACCCGGCGACGTCGGCTCGGGATCCGTTGTGACGGGCGGCGTGGTCACAGGTGGCGTTGCAATCGGTGGTGTGGTCACAGGCGGTGTCGTAACCGGTGGCGTCGTAACCGGTGGCGTCGTCACGGGGGGCGTTACCACAGGCGGTGCCGTGATCAACAAGCTGCCCGGCGCATAAGTGATGGTGTAGTTGGTCGGGTTGAACGTACCTGCGGTGGCATTGCTGGCGTTGATCAGATAAGGACTGCCGGTCGCGCTGGCACTCGCCACGGTGCCGAGGCTTGTCAGCGTGGCACCGCCAACGGTCTCGCCATTGACCAGGCCCGATGCGGTGAACGCCGAATTCGGGATCACCAGCGTAGTGCCTTCAGCCTTGGTGGCGTTGTTGGCAGTAATAGTCAATGGTGCGGGCGTGATATTTGCCAACGTATTGCCGGACCCTGGAATACCGGCAGCACCGTTCATATAGCTGAACGGCACAAACAAGGCATACAGCCCGCTGTCGGCCCCGCCCAGGGAATAGCTGTTGTAGGTCACTGTTTTACCGGTGCCCACGTCCGCCGTATCGAACGTGGCCGTGCCGCCCTGCGCCACGACGCCAGGCGGGTTTTTGCGCAACGACAATATCGCCGCGTTGTTTCCGTCATAGACCTTGTTGTCAGCTTGCAGGTAAGTCCACATGAACGGCGTCAGCGTCGCGCCACCCGTCAAGGTGAAATTGCCGGTGAAATCCGTCGGCGGTACGTAGCTGGTCGGCGCGTAATAAATCTTGACGGTGGACACCGTACCGGTCACCACCGCCTTGGCTTTGAATTTAACAGTGCCCTTGTCCAGGCCGTCATTGCCAGCCACCAGCAACGCATTGCCGTTGGTCACGGTGAGCACTTGATTGAGGTTGACATCGTTGCCAGCGACCATGCTGACATTGCCACCGATACCACCGTCCTGCGTGGCGGTGATCGTGGCATTCTGATTAACATCATTCAAAGCGAGCAGCTTCAGGTTGCCCCCGGTGGTGGTGATGGATTGTTTCACATCGATATCGTGTTCAGCCCTCAGGGTGAGCGTGGTCGCGGCCGTCCATGTCACCGGATCCTCGACCCGAATATCGCCGCTGCCTGCGGCTTTGCCAGAAGCACTGATAATTTCCACGTCAGTGGTTTTCAAGCTAGTCGACAGGGTGGTGCCGGTTATATCTCCCGTAATCGTGTTCGATATTACGTAGTCCTGGGGGTCTATCAGCCAGGTACCCGTCTTGCCAGCAGGCGCCAGGGTAGTCACTTTGCTGCCGGAAGCGACTTTGACGTGTGCCGCAGACGTCTCGACAAAACCTCCGGAGCCGCTATTGGGCGCACTGGCATCCAGGGTACCGGCCAGATTCACGGTGCCGTTCTGCATGTCGCCCATCAGCATGATGGTGCCGTTGTGATTCTCCAGGGTCTGGGCTCGAACCACGCCGGTGTTGTTGACGCTGGACGGCAGCAGGCTGTTCGCCGACTGAGCGGTCATCAGCACCCGGCCACCGTCGGCCTGAATCAGCCCGCCGTTCTGCACCAGGGCATCCACCGCGCCCTTGTTGACTGCCACATTGAGCAGCCCGTCACCCGCCACATCCAGGGTGAACGCGTCGCCGGCCGCCAGAGCGACAGTGCCCAGTTGCGCCTGAATCACGCCCTGGTTGCTGACATTGGCACCGAGCAGCGCCACAGATCCGCCGTTGGCGTTGATAGTGCCGTGGTTGACCACACTGCCGGCCCCGGTGCCGTCAAAATTGTACTGGCCCGCCATGAAATCGCTGTCGCTGATGTTGCGGGTGGAGCCCACCAGTCCGCCGACATTGACTGAGGCGCCAGGGCCGAAAACGATACCGTTGGGGTTGACCAGGAACACTTTGCCGTTGGCATTGAGGTTACCCAGAATGCTCGAAGGGTCCGCGCCCAGCACTCGATTGAGGGCCGTGGCGCTGCCGTTGGGCTGCACGAAATTGACCGACTCGCCGGTTCCGATATTGAAACTCTGCCAGTTGATCGCGGCATTCTGGCTGGTCTGGGTAATGGTGGTAGTGCCGCCCCCCGAACCAATGGTGGCGCTGCCCGCCGAAACAGCCCCGCCGACGGGAAGCGCATAGGCACCGCCTGCGCTGGCGAACAGGATGGCAGCCGCCAGCAGCTGCAGTGTGAAAGGCAACGGACCAACTGCGACAAAGGTGCCGACCTTGGCATGCCTGATTGAGGGGGAACGGGTATTCATGGTGTTTACCTACTTGATTCAGGCATGACTGAGGTGGGGTCCGCTGCGGTTACCGTGCCTGCGATCAAAAATACTTGACCATCTGGACCCAGAAACGGCCGCTCGAATCCGGGGCCGAGGTGGCCTTCTCCCCACCCAGCTTTTGCGCGTAGTAGGTCTTCACGGAGTAGTTATTGAAGTCGAACCAGTTAACGCCTACCCCCGCCCCGCTCAGGGTTCGAGTCCGGTCCGAGTTATCCCAGCGATTTTCATTGAGCGTGACTGTACCGGTATCGACGAAGCTGACCAGTTGCACTTGCCCCATCCGCGAAAACGGCGGCAGCAGGTACCGGGCTTCCACGGTCGCCAGGTAACCTTCGTCACCGAAGGCTTCGCCCTGGGGGTAGGCCCGCACGCCGTCGATACCGCCCAGATACATTTTTTCCGAAATATCCAGATTCTTTGACGCCACCTGGCCATTGACAGCGCCATACAGCGAGAACGCATCGGTGACGCGCTGCAAGCGCATGGCGCTGAAACCCAGCTTGTCGTAGTGCCCGTTACTGCGGGCGGTGAGCCCGTCTGCCGAGCGCGATTCGCGAGTTTCAATATCCAGGTTGCCGGTCGACCACGTCAGGGAGCCGGCCGTCAGCCCGCCGCCGCCAAAGTCATCGCGATGATCCCCACGCAGGGTGGTCATCAGCACAGCAACGTTGCGGTCGACATGGGACGACACCAGATCGATGCGGTCGTCGAACGTCTTGTAATCCACACCCATCTGCACATACAGGTTGGTGCGGCGTGAACGCAGTAGCGGGTAGCTGCCATAGACACTTGCAATGTCCGCCGTGCCGTTACCGTGCAGCTCGCTGAATTCCCGACCCAGCTTGTAATCCAGGCGGCTATAGGCAACGCCTGCGGTCGCCTGGCCAAACTGCATCTGGTAGGCCGCGCGGGCATAGTCCAGGCCGTCGAAACTGGAAAGCGCGCGCAGTGTGGCTACATCGCCCTGCCCGGCCAGATTGTTGATATTCAACGTCCCGCCCAGACGGTATTGGCCGGTGTAGCGATTACCGCCGTTATCGGCATCAATGCTGCCGGTCACCTGCTGTCCAGGCGTCACATCGACAATCAGGTCAGCCGCGCCCACCGATGCGCCGGGCACCAGGGTTGAGCGCACTTCCACACCGGGGGTGTCGGAGAGCAACAGCAAATCACGTTCCAGGGCACTGGAATGGATGGCATCGGCGCTGTGCAGATCGTCCAGCGCGCCATTCGCCAAGCGGTCGGAAAGCGTGCTCTGGTTGCGCATCGTTATGGCCCCGTACTGGCCTTCAATGATCGCGATGGTGACGGCACCGTTCTTGATTTCCTGGGCTGGCAAGTAGGCCTGGGCAACGAAATAGCCCTTCTGGTGATAGAAGTCGGCAATCTGTGCGGCCATGATCTGCAACTGACCCAGGCTCAGTTCCTGGCCCGGCACGAAGCCAGTCAGGCTCAGCAATTGAGCTTCAGGATAAAGCCGTTGCCCGGTCAGATGCAGCGCGCTGACCTTTAGCCGGGCGCTGACGGATGCGGGCAATGCAGGTGCCTGGGTTGGCTCTACAGGAATGCGCGGCGGCACTTTTTCCAGTGTCGGGGCATCGGGAATCTGTTGGATCTGGCTCCCTGCACTTGGCGGAAGCGAGGCCGCATACACGCCTTGGCTCAAGGTCAACACCACACACGCCACTAACTTCTTCTGCACAATAATCCTCTCGGCACTTCTACCCAATACAAGAGTTCTGTGATGCCACAGGCTCGGTGCTTTCTAAATAAACTTACGCAGAATCATCAATTAGCAGGGAACTTTTAAAGCACATCTAAAAGCGCACCATTAAAGGATTTTAATTTTCAGTTCGCCTGCAACCACACGAACTTTGGCCCGCAGCCGTAATGTTTGTCTGCGGCGAGTTCACCACACACAACTCCGGCTTCAGGACCGATCATTAAATTGGGAGCTTTACGAAATGCGCACGTTCGGCGGCCAGAAATAAGGATTCAAGCCAGGATCAGCGCCCTTCAGGGGGAATGCCGACTCAATCCGAATATTTACCTATTTGATACAGCACGTCATGCACGGCGCCGAGAAAACCAATTGCGTTGATCATCACAGTTTATGCTCACGCTATCTTTTAGCAAGCTTCAAAAGGCCACTGTAGGTACTCATACCTACTAAGAAAGGGGAAGACTATTTATGACGCTTATACGACGGACGTATGAAACAGCAGGGTCCAGTTCATGATTAGTTCGGTAATAGTGCTCGCGCCCATTTTCTGCATAACCCGGGTTCGATGAATATCCACAGTTTTCTTACTGTTACCCAACTGTGTGGCAATCTCTTGGCTGGTCATAGTAGCCAGCATCAGGTCCAGCACCTCGCGCTCCCGTGAAGTCAGGCTTTCCAGCCGTTGCCGATAATCGTCGACCAGGGCGCGACGCGCGAAAACCGTTTGCGCCTTGAGGGAAATCTTTTCCAACTTGGTCAGCAACTGATCACCGTCGAAAGGTTTCTGCAGAAAACCAATTGCCCCGGCGCGGGTTATGTGAATGGCGGACTCAATCGTCGCGTGCCCGGTCATGACAACGACGACCACGTTCAATTTGCGCAGCACGATCTCATCCAGCAACGCCTCGCCACGCATTCCAGGCATCGCCAGATCAAGCATCACGCAGCCGGCCAGGCCGTCATAAGCCTGTAGGAAGGCTGCGCCGCTATCATGGGATTGCACCGGATAGCCTTCCAGCATCAGCAATTGGCACAACACCTCGCGGGTGTGCAAGTCATCGTCGACAACATGGACGGTCACCGGAGCGCTGGCATTATTGAAGGTGTTCTGCTTGGTCATTTGCACAGCCCAGAAAAGCCAAGCACGGATTCGGACCCATGCCGGTCCTGTCTTGGTGGGCGGATACTAACCTTAAGGCGAGCCTGAGGTGCAAATAAAGTCTATCCATCCGGATTGCGGCCCACCGTTCCGGATTGCGAGCTGTCCGGCAAACGCACAGCTCTTCCACGACGGTAAATGCCCCTGCTCTGGAACGCGGTACCCGCCAGCGCGACACGCTGTTTGTAGACAACAAGCTGATGCTCGACGTACCCAAGCGTAACTCGCCAGAAAAAGTCTTGGTATTGGCACAGGAAAGTGACGATCAGTTCGGCCACTTCCCCGACCTATAACCCTACCTCATCAGCCTGAACAAGAAATGAAGAGCCCGGTCGGTGATGAAGTTCTATGATCTGTGCAGGCATGTCGATGAGCGCCTCGAATAACAGCAATACCCGCCCCCTACATGCGAAGCCATCTTTGGAAACGAAACCATAAAAGACCTTTGCGTGGCTTTAGAGCTTTTAAGGCTCGAACCTCCTGCAAGCAACGGGATCAGATGCTGTGAACGACAGGTTTGTTATCGTTTGGATAATGTCCTTAAGGTTTACCCAAGCCTGCGGGTACTTATTACTTATCTCAACAACAAGGATTCTTCATGCTCAAGCAAATGTTGGCGATCACTGCGATCACGACCTGTTCCTTTACTGCGAGCTGCGCGTTTGCAAGCGTTGATAACACGCCAAAGCCAGGTGGCGTGTTGCCGCTCAAGCCAGGTGTGTTTGTCGCGAAAGGTCAAGACTGTGCCGACCCGGCCAATGCCGGTATTCGAATTTATGACGGTAAAGGCATCCATGGTTCCGCTACTCATGCTTGTGTTGCGAAGATCGTCAAGCGAACGGGTAAGCGTTATGTGGTCGACCAATCCTGCATCGATACACCGGCAGGTGATGGACCTCGAAGAGTCGCTCGTGAATCGATCCTGGTTCAGGACGCGCTGACCTTCATCGCAGGTGAAGGCTCGAAGGCGACGTCATTCACCTATTGCCCTGTTTCTGAGTTGCCATCCTGGCTCAAGCAATAGCGCGCGATTCACGCTGCAGCCCACTCCGAGCCAGACACCCTTTGAACATGCGGCGCAATTCTAACGAGTAGGCTATGGTTCAAGCGGACGCGTGCCCTGACGCCCGTGAATGGCAAAAGCAAAAAAAGGATAGGTTATGCTCTCATCCGCTATTTCTCGTCCGGCTGCGCCTGGTCGGTCGCTGCTTCTCTCGCTGGGTCTGCTCGCTGCGGGTATAACCCCGGGCGCATGGGCTGACGATTATCCCCACGCCCAGGAACCGATTGGCACCGTGGAGCAGATCTATGACGGTGCCATGCTCCCCGACCTGGCGGTCAGTACCTACCGAAATATAGACCGGCTGTTCCCTACCCACAGGATCAAAGCCGGCGATCACCCGTATGCGCTGCCGAAATCGGACAAACAGTTGCCCAACGTTCGCTTCACTGTCGGGGACAAAAAGTACGACCTGTATGACTTCATCGCACTGGACAGCATTACGGCGATGCTCGTGCTCAAGAACGGCAAGATCGTGTTCGAGACCTACCAGCGGGGCAACACCGAGAAAACCCGATGGATGTCGATGTCGATGGCCAAGTCCATTACCTCCACGCTGGCAGCTGCAGCGATCAAAGACGGCCTTATCAAGGGCCTCGATGCGCAAGTGGTGGACTACGTTCCCGAGCTCAAGGGCAGCGCCTATGAAGGCGTGACGGTGCGCAATGTGCTGATGATGTCTTCGGGCGTGAAGTGGAACGAGACCTACACCGATCCGGCGTCTGATCGTCGCGCCTTACTCAAGGCGCAGATTTCGCAGAAACCGCATTCGGCCATGGCGTTGATGGCAAGTTTGCCGCGAGCAGCTGAGCCCGGCACGGTCAACAATTACAGCACTGGCGAAACGCAGGTACTCGGCGAGATCGTTCGTGGCGCTGTGAAGATGCCACTGGCCGATTATCTATCGCAGAAGATCTGGCAGCCGTTCGGTATGGAGAGTGATGCCCGGTGGTGGCTCGATTCGCCTGACGGCGTGGAAATCGGTGGCAGCGGTATCAGCGCCACATTGCGCGACTATGGACGCTTCGGGCTGTTTTTCATGAACGACGGCAAGATCAATGGCGAGTCAATTTTGCCCGAGGGCTGGGTCAGGGAGGCGACGCTGCCGACCACCCTCAAAGGTGGCAAGTCGCTGGACTACGGCTACATGTGGTGGACGGCGTGGACCGAGCCTTCGGTCAAAGATGGCGCTTATTCTGCGGTCGGTATCCAGGGCCAGAACATCTACGTCAACCCCGCCAATAACGTGGTGATTGTCACCTTCGGTGCCCAGCCCAAGCCGGTTGATAAGGAGCCGATCGACCCGATGGCATTCTTCGATGCCGTGGTAGCTGCGTTGAAGTAACTCTGCGCGTCGGATGACGTTCATCTCATCCGACGATGAGACTGCAGCAACTGTGTTATTACGCTGAATGCACTCGGGCCTGTAAGGTCTCGCGTATGCTCGCGCCTGAAAGGTATGAGCCATCAACCATGTTCCGCAAGGTGCCTTATGAGTTTGATACCCGAAATGAACAGCGAAGCTCACGTGCTGATCTGCGGAGCCAGCCGAGGTATCGGCTTGGCACTGTGCGCGGCTTTGCTTGCTCGCGATGATGTGAACGAAGTATGGGCAGTAGCGCGAACCGCCAACACTTCCACCGAGCTGGCAAAGCTTGCAGAGCAATATGGCCAACGCTTGAAACGAGTCGACTGCGACGTGCGCGATGAGCAATCCCTCGAAGCACTCGTGAGCGTAACGCTCGATGAATGCGATCATCTGCACCTTGTCATCAGTGCGCTAGGCATTCTTCATCAGGACGGCGCAAAAGCAGAAAAAGGTCTGGCACAGCTGACTCTTGCGAGCATGCAAGCGAGCTTCGCGACCAATACCTTTGCTCCGATCCTGCTGCTTAAACACCTACTCCCGTTACTGCGCAGACAACCTTCTACCTTCGCGGCGCTCTCCGCGAGGGTTGGCTCTATTGGCGATAACCGATTGGGGGGCTGGTACAGCTACAGAGCGAGCAAAGCGGCGCTCAACCAGTTGCTACACACGGCCAGTATCGAATTGAAACGCCTGAACCCTGCCTCTACTGTCCTGGCAATACACCCCGGTACGACTGACACCGATCTGTCTAAACCATTCCAGGCGAACGTGCCTGATGAACAACTTTTCGAACCGGCTTTCACAGCGGATCGCATTATTGGCTTGGTAGGAGCGCATGGCCCGGCCGACAGCGGGACCTTCTGGGCGTGGAACGACAAACCCATTGTCTGGTGACCTATTTCACTCACGTAAACAAGATTAAGGCAAAGCCATGGTCCGTCCGATCATCACCTCACCACGTTGATGGCGATCGTCGCGCAGAAGCCCAAGAGACACAGGATCCCAATACCATAGAAAACGGTGCGCCAAGGTTGAACACCCTTGAGGTATGCCAGCGTGTGAAGGACTCTGGCGACGGTGAACACAACGCTCAACCATGCCGTGATGGAAGCGTGGGCACTCATGGCAACCGCGAGGCCACCCAGCGCGAAAAATGCCGGAATGCTTTCCAGATCATTCGCCCAGGCCCTTGCCGCGCGGGTCACTTGCGGCAGCTCCTTTTCGCGAGCGATTCGATTGAACACAGCGGCGTCCTCTGTGTTCGTAAATGCCCTGAAGCGCATGCGGAGGATGCCCTGATAACAGGAAACCGCGAACATCTTCAGGAACAGCACAACCACGCAGATTGCGTAAACGCTCAAGGCACTGGTCATACTTGGCGCTCCCTGTTGAAACCGTTGACCACGAGGTACAGCAGCGGCCCCACGGAAACGAATACTGCCGTCAGGATCAGGTAGGGAAACAGATCGATTACTGCCCCTCCGCGCGATCGGTTGTCTTTCGCCATCCAGATGCAGGCCAGCGCTCCCATAAGGTACAAGTCGATGACCAACTGGGCAGTGTCAGGTCGGGAAATCATCTCAAGCCCAAACGCCAACAGCGACTGTTGAGCATTCAGCATTGCCCAGCCGGTATAGATCGAAAAGAGCACCAGCGATGCCAGCGCAATGAGGCGAAGTAGCATAATCCTGTCCTTAGTAGGGTTTGCTGGCACAGTAGTGGTAGGGTTGCTGGTGTTTCAATGACCTGTGAGGTCATGGAGGCCGAGCACAAGGACGTCAGAGGCGAGGCATGAGCGATTTCCTGTTCCATCATAATCATCCCCAGCCGGCTACAACGGCAGGCCAGCACGTGCGCCACCTGCGTCAGGAGGCAAAACTAAGCCAGCTCGATCTTGCACTCATGGCCGGGGTTTCGCAGCGCCACCTCAGCTGCGTCGAAACCGGCCGGGCCAAGCCGAGCACCAGCACGTTGCACGCCATACTTTCAGCACTTGGAGCGCCCCTGGACCACTGTAACGAAGTCTTTCTTGCCGCTGGGTACGCGCCCCGCTACGCCGCAACATCGCTAGATGCGCCCGCCTTGAAAATGGTACTCACGGCCATCGATCACATCCTGCGCGCGAACAATCCGGCGCCTGCCATTGTTATCGACAGCAACTGGGATATCACTGCTGCGAACGTGAGCACAGGGCTGCTGTTGGCGATGGCTGGGCTGGAACAAGACGTGGCACCAGGTTTCAATCTGCTGGAAACACTGCTCTGTCCCGGCGGACTCGGTGACCGGTTGGCCAATGCCCAGGAGATCCGAGCTGCTGCGTGGCAGCGCGCCTCCAGAGAGGCAATCAGCAATCCGGCGTTGGCAAAACGCTTGCGCAACCTACCGGCTCCAGCCATTACCTTGCCGACACCTTCTGCCAGCCCTTTGCTAGTGACCCGCGTGTGCACTCCGGATGGAGAGTTGAGCTTTATCTCGACCTTCACGACTTTCGGCATGCCTCTGGACATCACCGTGGAGTCGCTGCGAATCGAACATTTGATCCCTGCCGACGTCATGACCAGGCGCAGGATGCTGCAAGCGTTCGAAGACTGGAACCTGCATGGAGGCCAACCATGAATGGCCTCAACCTGCCATAAGCCGTCATTGCTCCTCGCGCGCGCCCTTACAAAATGTTCCCCTTGTAGGCCGCTGCGATGAGACAAGTAACTGGATGGCGTGCTGCCCATTTTGTTACCTATCAAAATAGGGCTCTAATACGCCCTCACTCCAAGTCATGAAGGCCCGAACGCGCGGGGAAAGGTTTCGCCGATGCGCGACCACGAGCGATGCAGCGATCGATTCGGGACGTAGATCAGGCAGAACCTCCGCCAGATCACCGGCTTTGATGTGGTGCGCAAGTGCCAAATACCCAGCCTGGATCCGGGATCTGGGTCGGCCTGGATATCAAACCGGCAAACATTAAGGCGTCGAAACGCGACGATTTGAATCGCATGGGCTCCTATATCGCGCCCATGGCGCAGACGCCTGCCGATGCCTCGCCGGAGGGGTGTGGATACGGCGCGCCTTTATGGTGCTCGCGTCGCACTGATTGCCGGACAGTTCCGATCCGGCAGATCTCAGCCAATTGATATCGGCGGGCAAAACTATGTTGAGCCTGTTAAATGCCGCAGTTTATCCATTGAGAGAGAGATAGACATGCCAAAAGGATACCTGATCGGGCACGTGAGCATTTTGGATGCAACGGCCTGCGCTGCCTACGCAAAAGCCGCAGGCGAAGCCATGCGACCACTCAATCCCAAGGTAATCTCGGGAGGACACTACGAAGACCTGGAAGGCGAGGCCCATGAGCAGGATGTGATATTTGAATTCGACTCGTTTGCTGACGCCAAGCAATTCTATGAAAGCCCCGAATACCAAGCGGCAAAGGATCTACGCGTTGGAGCTGCGACGGGTACGTTTGTCATTCTCGAAGGGGCTTTTTGACCTCGTCCAGCAGCGCACCGCAGAGCGCAGAAGTTTACCCACAATCTGTCGCTGGCGATCAAGAGCATCAAAATGCTGAACCTGCTCGACAGCCCTGTTTAGAGCTAATGTTTCTGGCCTCGGCCGCTTCCCTCCGATTCTGCCGAGGCCTTTTTTATGCCTGTCTAGCGCCAAACTATTAGGTGATTAAGACGCGCGCCGACTTTCCAGTGCAGAGAAACAGTACATGCCGGCCAGCATGGCTAAAACGAATATTAGAACTTGCCAATGCCAGGTAAGCAGAAGAGCGACCGCTGGCCCAGGGCAGATTCCCGCAATTCCCCACCCTATACCGAACAGCAGGCTGCCACCAATCAAGCGGGCGTCCAGCTCGTTTTTCACGGGTAACTGCATGCGTGCCCCCAGCAAAGATCGCCTGTTCTTACGCGCCCAATTCAGAGGGATCACCGCTACTGAGATGGCCCCTCCCATAACCAGTGCGAGTGACGGATCCCAAGCCCCGGCTACATCAAGAAAGGCCAATACCTTGGCGGGGTTCGCCATGCCTGCCATCAGCAGACCCAATCCAAATATCAAGCCTGCGAAAAATGCGGCTAATTTGATCATCTTTAAACTCCCAGTACATGGAGAGTGACGTACACGGTCGCAAATCCAGCAGTCATAAAGCATGCTGTTGCTACGATGGAACGAGGAGATAATCGGGAGATCCCACATACTCCATGGCCGCTCGTACAGCCCGACCCGTAACGGGTTCCCACGCCAACTAGCAGCCCGGCCATGACCAGGGTCGGCCACTCTGTATTAATCTCTATCTTTGGCAGGACGGTGAACGCTCCCCACAACAATGGCGAGATCACCAGGCCAAGCAGAAACAACGCTTTCTCGCTCCAGCCTTCACTGCCTAACTGCATCACGCTTCCGAGCAAACCGCTGATGCCTGCAATACGGCCATTTGCGAGAACAAACAAGCTGACGGCCAACCCTATCAACGCGCCTCCGCACAATGAAGTCCAAGGCGTGAAGTTGATCCAATCAATGTTCATTTTGCATTTCCTGCACAAAGGCCTGGTAAAGGACGTTGATAACCGAAGCATGATTACACGCATACTTACCATTGGCACGACCAGGGTATCTGCTGGGCAAATTTCCTAGTGCCAGAGAGCGGTGATTTCTGTGCTGGACAGTTCCAGCTTCAACATCAACTCAGTATTGGCCTAGCACCGCATACAGCAGGACCAGTCGCTACTGCACCGGCAGGAAATTCATCAGCAACAGGCTTTGTGCATAGTTGAGGCCGATGCGCCGGTAGCGCTCGTCGAGAATCTGGGCCAACAGGTCAAGGCGCGCCACTATCTTGCCAAACTCGACAGCGAAACTGAGGTTGCTAGTCTGCTCCGATATCTCGTTGGAAAACAGTAACAACGAACCGTCGGCGTCCTGCCGTTGGCCGAGTAGCCAGGTCGCCTTCTCAATATTGCGTGCAGCGTTGCTGACAAACTGCGGGTTGATCGAGTCAGTCACATAAAATGCGGTGCGCCCGCCGTGTGCGGTGATGAGCATGCTGCCGATCGCGTAGATGAACGCGCCAACCCGGTCGCCGCGAAACTCGGGACTCAGGGAATAACTCAGCGCTACCAGGTCACGACGATTCCCTAGGGCAGGCAGTGACTGCCGCTGCTCGATGGCCTCACGGATTGCCCGTGCCGCGCTGACCGCATCTGTATAACCCGACTGACGCCACTGGCTCGGGTTACGCAGATAGAGCTTGTTCATCAGCAAATACAGACTTTGCAAGTTGTCGTGCATGCCCAGCGTCGCCATGCGATCGACGCTGGTCTGAAAAAACTCATCCGGTTTGCCTTCACTGAATTGCCTGGCGATGTCGCTGCCTTGTTGTTGGCTGCAACCGGTGGCGCACAACATGAAAACCACCGCCAGCACGAGCGGCCGACGCATCCATCGGGTGATTGAAGATATAGGGCGATCCATCGGTTACAAGTCTGGCTCTACTGTCTACGCAAGGGTCGCGTGGTTATGGCAGACATAGATCGACAAAATGACCAAAAGTGCAATTTGGTACCCCAAATTCAATGGCGTAAAGCCTGTTCTAAGTACGTTCCCCCCTGCTATGCGCTCGCCGCCATCAGGCCCCCGCTCAATTGCTGCGATCCAGCACGGCCCCCATTCGATAGCGATGTCCACTGCCTCACCCGCCGACGCTTGCAAGGTGCTCTAAAAGCGGTTCGCGAGCACTCTGTCGCCGCTCAGCAAATTGCACGGAATTTATTTGATTCATCGCTCCTCTGACTCCTATACCAAGAAAAGTCAGTGGTACTTTTATGACCGTCTTACGCCAAATTGCACTGCATTCTGCCCACACACTATCCGACTCGAAGCCCGCGTCCGCCCTGTATCAGGCCGGCCTGGCCGGTTGCCCGGCGGATACCGATGAATTGAAAAAATTCCTTGAGGACCACCTGGAGGCCGCGGCGGATCTGGAGTGCGAGTTGCCACCCAGCGTCACCGACTGGCCGCTATGGGTGGCCGAGCACGCCAGCAAAGTGGGTGAGCAATACGCCCAGTATCTGGAACAGCGGCACTCGGGTGCTCCCCGTCGATTCTTCACGAACAAGGCCCATGCGCTGTATTTCTTGCAGCACGTTGCGCCGAGCAAATTAGTCGACGGTGCCTGGCTGCATAGCGCGACGATGCACGCTGATGACTGGCGCTATCACAGCCTGATTCGTACCTACCTTGAAGAGCTTGGCGACGGTGAAGCCGCACTTAACCACGTTGTGCTATACCGCCAACTTTTGGCCGAGCACGACTGCGCACCCGACGACTCACTGCCTGATGATCGTTATATCCAGGGGGCCTTGCAGCTTGCTCTTGGGCATTTAGGCGAGGATTTCTTGCCTGAAGTCATTGGCTACAACCTGGGCTATGAGCAATTGCCGCTTCATTTGCTGATTACCGCCTTTGAGCTGAATGAGCTCGGAATCGATCCTTACTATTTCACCTTGCATGTCACCATCGACAATGCCAGCTCGGGCCATGCCAGGAAGGCCGTGGAAACGGTCAACCACTTCCTGGTATCTGCGCCTGATCCAGAAGAATTTCTAGCCCGCCTGCGTGACGGCTACAAGCTCAACGACCTTGGAGCAGGCACCGTGGCAGTCATTGATTCATTCGATCTTGAACGGGAAGTTGTGGCGATGCTGGAGAGCAAACGCTCTTTCGGCCAGCACATGCATTCGGACTACTGCCGTCTCGAAGGACGCACTGTGAACGAGTGGCTAAGTGCACCAGGGCAGTCCCGCGAGTTTCTGGCGGTGCTTGAGAACAAAGGCTGGATCAAGCGTCATCAAGACCCGAACCTCAGCCGCTTCTGGCAGCTCATCGAGGGGCCGGGTGCGGTGATGTTCGGGGTGTTCAGTGGCTATGAAAAGCAGCTGCTTTGCGACTGGATTACCGGCGACTGGCGAGCACAGGAAAGGGATGCACAACCCTTCCGCTCCCAATTCCGCCGACGTCCCGCCACCACGATCGTCAAACCTGAAAAATCCGTAGCCGCCCCTGACGCCCTGGAGTTGCTGGTCGACCTGATATCCCCATCGATGCACCACACGCCAGAAGGCCTGGACGCCACCAAGAGCTACTCAAGCCAGCTCGCCCGAGGACTTTTCCAATGAATAATTCACAGACAACCAGATTGGTCGTGGATGAAACTCCAGCCCCGGACGAGTCTCATGACTTGGCATTGCTTCAACTCGGCCGTCGTCTACAAGCCGATGGCTATCAATTTACGACTGTAACGCCACTCACTCATCAACGAAATAACGCGCGCGATCAAAATCAAAAAGCCAAGAGCTTGAGAGATGTCTTCGGCTGGAATCGCCCGTTCGAAACCGGCTTGCTTCCTGATGTCGAGCTGGAGGCATTGCTTGCCAGTGGTGTCATTCGCGCGCATGCCGGCCTCTGGATCAGCTACGTGCGTTGGTCGAGTCTGGACGACATGTTGTTTGTGCATTCAAGTTTCCCGACAGTGGCGCACGACTCGGTTTTCTTCGGGCCTGACACCTACCGTTTTTCCCAAGCGATCCAACAGCACCTGCAAACCACTACCCAGCCCATCAAAACCGCTGCGGACATCGGCTGCGGCAGCGGTGTCGGTGCAATTTTGATTGGCAAAGCCCGTCGTGATGCTCAAGTACTTGCGCTGGACATCAACCCTACAGCGTTGAGATATACGGCAGTCAATGCAGCATTGGCAGGTACAGAAAATGTCTCGGCCTGGCACAGCGATATTCTTGCCAGTGCTTCAGGTAACTTCGATCTCATCGTGGCCAACCCGCCCTATATGCAAGATACCCAGCAGCGGGCCTATCGACATGGGGGCGAGAGACTGGGATCGGAACTTTCGGTACGCATCGTCGACCAGGCCATCAAGCGTTTGTCGGTGGGGGGCACCTTGCTGCTGTACACCGGAGCACCTTCGGTTAACGGTGTGGACTTGTTTCTGGAAGGCGCTCGACATTTAGTCGACGCTCCAAACCTGGCGTGGACCTATCGTGAAATGGATCCGGATGTGTTCGGTGAAGAACTTGAGACGCCGACTTACGCCGAGGCTGAGCGGATAGCTGCAGTGGTGCTCACCGTCACCCGTACCTACTGAACGCTCTGCCCCGTCGGCGTGCAGCCATGAGCCGTATCCGAGGGTTCATGTACCAATCGCCCAGAAGTCTTGAACGACTGGGCGAGGCATTGATCTCAACCTCCTTGAAGAGAGATTCCAATGAGGCAAGTTTTGATTCCGATCAATAGCTACACCAGCTTAATCGAGATCATGTCGGCGAAACGTCGGAATTTTCTGCCCATGTGGCTATCAATCCTGATGTGGCTTCAGTAACCAGCGAGCCACCTGTAACCCCCACGCCGGTGGGTCACATCGACATTTGCGAGAGGCGAAAATGAGCACACCCGATCACCAGATGAAGGCCAAAACAGAATCCGCAGCTTTGCCTACCAAGGACGCGTCCGGCAAACTCGTCGACGTCGTCGAGCGAGACCTTGGTGATGAGCGCGGGAATACAGAGCAGGTGGACAAGGTCATTACGCCTTCATCGACCCGAGCAAAAGAACAGGATGCGGAGAATCTCCGCAAGAAGAATGCCGAGGTGGAGGAGAAGCTGGCGGAAAAATGATCAAGTTCACCGCCTCAAGGCTGGAATCAACTTAATGAGCACGCGTCATTAGAACTGGAGTTGTTGGGCGCCCCTGCACTGATTGGTTGAGCCAAGATCAAACCGATGCCTTCAAGGAGACGGGCATGCGCCTGAAACAGCATAAAAACGCCGAATCCAGTCCCGATTGTTTGACTTGCTGTTGCTTCAATTTGGGATGGCCCCAAGCGGACGTGAGCGATGTAGGGGCAGCCATGAGCTACGCCAGGGCCGACGGATTTTCCGAGAACTGAACGATCTGCTTATGGACTGCAGAGGAGGACTAGCAAATGGTATTTAACAAACATTATCGGATCGACTACTTGCTGCATGGCAACTACAAAACCTTCTATGTAAGGGCTGCGTCCATGGATAACGCTGAAGCCTGGCATTGGGCAAGCGTGGATGCGGGTTTCGGACAAATCCCCAAATATCGGACGGATAAAGTACCCAAAATCTCCAAGCCCAAAGCAGAGCAGCTCGGGATTTCCCAAGTGGAGTGGACAGAGAGCGTTGTCCACAGCTGAGTTTGCTCGCGATGTTTGTTGGCAACACGCCCCCTTATGGATGGACTGTCCAAGGTCTCCAGGCGTGTTGCCAAGAATCATCCTGAGGCAAGTGTTCCGGCGAGCATTCTCCAATGGAAATGCGGGAGATGATGCATCGCATACATCGCTGCCTCTTTCTGCATTTCTTGTCGGTGGCGCACCAGGGCGGCGTTTGAATATCGCGGCAGATGGAATCCCGCTATGGAGCGATGGACATGAACCCGACGACACCCGATGGACGCTATTTTGTAGTTAAAGGACAACTCTGGCGTTGCTCTAACCCCGGATTGCCAGAGGACGAACGCCAGCGGTGGGTAAACGCGCTCATGGAGGCCCGGCGGGCCGTAAAGGCAGCAAAAGCGACAGGTGATCCCGACCAAATGATAGCGGCCAGAGCGGATGTTCAGACAGTCAAGGTCGCTCTGGGAGAGCGAGGACCGGTCTGGTGGAAGGACGGCGCTCCTGACTTCAACAGACATAGGGTCGCCAACACGCCCTATGCTCGCTGGTATCAGACACTGGATGCACCCGGCATTAAATCTGAGAGCATCAAATCTGGAAGCACCAACTGCAGGCAGGACGAGTCACTCAGCGGATGATCGACCTCAGCTGAAACTCCCGAGCCGTCATTGACCACACTGCCCGGCGATGTTCGACATCACCCGGCGGTATTTCATGCTCATTGCCTCCTGCCCGGTTACGCGCGGCAACATCGGCTTAATCAGACTCCAAGGCAAATTCTCCGACTCCGGCGCAGAACTCCATCAGCCAGGGCAAGGCATTGTCCATACCGGTGTTTCACACTCGGCTCCAGAGCAATCGCGTGAATAGCGCGATGCATAAAAACAAGAGCCGAGAACATGAACAGTCATCTGCCTGACAGCCAGGCCAGCACCGGCCATATTGGTGCACGACAGGCCCGCGTCGAAGACGCTGCTTTGCTGCGCGGTTTGGGCCGTTTCGCCGACGACGCGGCGATCCCGCCTGGCACTCTGCATGCTGCCATCGTGCGTTCACCCCATGCCCATGCGCGCATTACTGCTATCGACTTCGCCAAAGCCCTGACCCTGAAAGGTGTCCACGGCGTATTGGTGGGTGAAGACGTAAAACGCTGGGCCCTGCCATTTCCAGTGGGCGTACGGCAACCCATGGAGCACTGGTGTATCGCCGTCGACAAGGTACGTTACGTCGGCGAACCGGTCGCTGTGGTGATTGCCGAGAACCGCTATCTGGCCGAAGACGCCATTGAAGCCGTGCGCGTCGATTACGAGCCGTTGCCGCCGATCATCGACCCAGAGGCCGCCATTGAAGAGCAGGCCCCGGTGCTTCACGAAGCCGTGGGCAGCAACGTGGTGAACGAGCGTCATTTCCGCTACGGCGAACCCGAACAGGCTTTCGAGTCGGCAGCCCATCGGATATCAATCAAAGTTCAGTACCCGCGTAACTCCTGTACGCCCATCGAATGCTATGTGGTGCTCGCGCAGTACGAACGAACCACTGGTGTGTACGACGTCATGGCCAACTTTCAAGGCCCCTACGCCCTGCACACCGTAATGGCCCGCGCCCTGAACGTTCCGGGTAACCGCCTGCGGCTGCGCACGCCGAAAGATTCCGGCGGCAGTTTCGGGATCAAACAGGGTGTGTTCCCTTACGTGGTGATGATGGGACTGGCGGCACGCAAGGTCGGTGCTCCGGTGAAATGGGTCGAGGACCGCCTGGAACATTTGCAAGGCGCGTCCTCGGCAACTAATCGGGTCACCGAAATCGAAGCGGCGGTGGATGCCGATGGCATTGTCACGGCCCTGCGCTACGACCAGATCGACGATTGCGGCGCCTATCTGCGTGCGCCTGAACCGGCAACGTTCTATCGCATGCACGGCAATCTGACCGGCGCCTACGCCATCCGCAATCTGCTGGTGCGCAACCGTGTGGTATTGACCAACAAGACGCCAACCGGCCTAAACCGGGGCTTTGGCGGTCCGCAGGTGTATTTCGCCCTTGAGCGGCTGATGCAGCATATTGCGGTGCAGCTCAAGCTTGATCCGCTGGAGGTCATTCTCCGCAATCTGGTCCCCGCCGATGCGTTTCCTTACCGAGCCGCCGCCGGTGCCCTGCTCGACTCTGGCAACTATCAGGCGAGCATTGCCCTGGCCGTCAACGATGGAGACCTTGCCGATCTGCTTCAGCGACGTGACAAGGCGCGCGCCGAAGGACGGATTTACGGGATCGGCTACACCGCCGTGATCGAGCCGTCGATCTCCAACATGGGTTACATCACCACGGTCATGACTGTTGAGGAACGTGGTAAGGCCGGTCCGAAAAACGGCGCAGTGAGTACCGCCACGGTCACGGTTGGCCCCCTGGGAGACGTCACCGTGCATGTCTCGTCAACGCCTCAGGGCCAGGGTCACCAGACCGCTGTCGCCCAGGTAGTGGCCGAGGTGCTGGGGGTCGCGCTGGAATCAATCGTCGTCAACGTCGAGCTCGATACCCAGAAAGACGCCTGGTCGATTGCATCAGGCAATTATTCCAGCCGTTTTGCCGGGGCAGTCGCCGGGGTGGTATATCAGGCCGCCATCAAGATCCGCGATCGGCTGGCCAATCTGGCCGCCATCCAGCTCAAGGTCGAGGCGCGGGACGTGCGTTTCGCCGGCGGCAAGGTGTTTGTCATCGACGGACCCTCGGCACCGTTTCATCGTATCGCCGGTGCTGCGCACTGGGCACCGGGGCTACTGCCGGAAGGTGAATCCGGCGGCATGCGTGAAACCGCATTCTGGTCACCGCCGCAACTCACGGCGCCCGACGATGCCGACCTGGTCAACAGCTCCCTGTGTTACGGCTTTGTATTTGATATCTGCGCACTGGAAATCGATCCGGTCACGGGTGCCATTCACATCGACCGCTACATCACCAGCCATGACGCGGGACGGATGCTCAACCCTGACTTGGTCGACGGGCAAATTCGTGGCGGCTTTACCCAAGGCCTGGGTGCCGCCCTGATGGAAGAATTCGCCTATGGCCCGGACGGCAGTTTTCTCTCCGGCACCTTTGCGGACTACCTGGTGCCCACCGCGCCTGAAGTGATCGAGCCACTGATTCTGCACCTTGAAACCCCCTCGCCCTTTACTCCGCTGGGAGCCAAAGGCGTTGGTGAAGGCAACAACATGAGCACCCCGGTATGTATCGCCAACGCGGTGGCCGACGCTCTGGGCCGTGCCGATATCCGCCTGCCGCTGACCCCGTCGCGGGTGCGGACACTGATTGGCATCGACGAGCCGCCACGGCCTGCAGGCATGGAACAGGACGACAGCTTCCCGGCCGAACCCGCCGGTGGCTCAGCCCTGCGCGCCAACGATTCGGTGGTGATCCCGGCCACGCCGCAGCAGGTGTTCGACACGCTGCTCGATCCCCAAACCCTCAAGGCGATCATCCCCGGCTGCCATGAACTGGAGCTCGAAGGTGAGAACCGCTACAGGGCTGACGTAACAGTGGGTGTGGGCATGATCCGCGCCCGCTTTGAAGCCAAAGTCGCGCTCAGTGAGCTGGATCCGCCGCATTCGTTGCGTATGTCAGGCTCGGGAAACAGTTCCATGGGCTCGGCCATCGGCCACGCCAAGGTGCGTTTCGTTGAGCTGGAGAACGGTCACACCCGCCTGGAATACCACTATCAGGTGTCGGTCAGTGGCAAAGTCGCGGCCGTCGGCGGTCGCATGCTGCAAGGTGCCTCAAAAGTGATCATCGGCCAGATATTCACCCGTCTTTCCCAACGCGTCACAGGCCAGGCCATCAGCGAAGGCTGGTGGAGCCGTGTGAAAGCCACCCTCGCCGCCCTGTTCGGCAAAGGAGACGCGCAATGAAAGCCGCTGCCTTCGATTACGTCCGTGCCAGCAGCCGTGGCGAAGTACTCGACCTGTTGGCCGAGTATGGACAGGAAGCCCGAATAATCGCCGGCGGTCAGTCGCTGATGGCGGTGCTGAACATGCGTCTGGCCCAACCGAAACTGCTGATCGACATCAATCATGTGGCCGACCTGAATTTCATCGAGCCACGCAAGGGCTGCCTGGCGGTCGGCGCTGCGGTGCGTCAGGCGCAGCTGCTGGAGCGCCCGTCATTGATGGACGAAGTGCCTTTGTTGGCCAAGGCGATGCCCTGGATCGGGCATTTCCAGACCCGCAACCGCGGTACGGTCTGTGGCTCAGTGGCCCACGCCGACCCCAGCGCCGAATTGCCGCTGTGCCTGGTCACCCTGGGCGGTGAAGTCATCCTGCAATCGAAAAAAAACCAACGCACGGTCAAGGCGGCGGATTTCTTCCAGGGGATTCTCACCACAGACAAGCAGCCCGATGAATTGGTGGTGGAAGTCCGCTTCCCGTTCAAGCGCGCTGGCGTCAGCTATCGCTTTCAGGAAATCGCCATGCGCCACGGCGACTTTGCCATGGTCGCCCTGGCCGCAGCGGTGAGTGACGAACACGTCGAGTTCGGCATCGGCGGCGTCAGCGACCGGCCACAACATCGACGCCTTGCTCGCGGTGCGACCCTCAAGGACGCACTCAACGAAGTGGCCTGGTCGCTGGACGCTCAGGACGATGTACACGCCAGTGCCGCCTATCGTCGGCAACTGGTTCGCGAACTGGGGCTGCGCCTCATAGAAGGAGCCTGATCATGCGCGCCAATGCTGACCAAGCATTTCTGGTGAATCTGCAACTCAACGGCCGCGAGCGTGCGGCCAGCACCGAATCACGTACCCAGCTGTGCGACTTCCTTCGCCACGACCTTGGCGCGACCGGCGTGCATGTGGGCTGCGAACACGGGGTCTGCGGCGCCTGCACGGTGTTGGTGGACGGCGTGGCCATGCGTTCGTGCCTGATGCTCGCGGTACAAAGCCACGAGCGACGCATCGACACCGTCGAGTCTCTGGCCGAGGACGACGTACTCAGCGATCTGCAACAAGCATTCCGCCGTCATCACGCGTTGCAGTGCGGATTTTGCACGGCGGGGATTCTCATGTCCTGCGTGGACTTTCTCGAACGGGTCCCCAACCCCGACGAGACCCAGGTACGCGACATGCTCTCCGGTCATTTATGCCGCTGCACCGGATACACCGGCATGGTCAGGGCGGTGCTCGAAGTGGCTACACAACGTCAAACGAACCTGGAGGTAAAACAATAATGTTCGATCTCGGACGCAGCTTTCTTGCGGCAGTCGAGCGTCGTCCCGATGCGGTGGCGATCAGCGATGCGGCTCTGAAAAAAACCTACCGACAATGGTTTATCGATATCCAGAGCGCCGCTCATGGCCTGGAACGCCTGGGGCTCAAGCGCGGTGACCGGCTGCTGGTCGCGATGCAGAATCGCTGGCAAATGGCGACGCTGCACTGGGCCTGTCAGTTCGCGGGCATCGTCGTCACGCCGCTGAACTGGCGCTCCACCGCCGATGAGCTGGCCTATTGCATCAGCGACGCGCAGATCAAGGCAATCGCTTACGACGACTCTACTGTCGAGGCGGTGGCGGCCTGCAGCAGTGCCAGCGGGTTGCCGCGAATCGCCAGCGGGCAACGCGCGGCCGCGCAGGATCTGAGCTTCGAGGAACTGACCGCGCAAGCACCGGCGTCAACGATCCTGCGCGCCTCGGCGGAGGATTTTTCGTTGCTGCTGTACACCTCAGGCACCACCAGCAAACCCAAAGGCGTGCCCCGCCGCCACCGCGCCGAACGCGCCGCAGCAGTGGCCCACGTCGCCCAGAATCTGTATCGGCATGATGAATGCACCCTCGGGGTCATGCCGCTGTATCACACCATGGGCGTGCGTTCATTGCTGTCCATGGCCTTGATCGACGGCCAATTCGTCTGCGTGCCACGCTTCGACGCCGAAGCCACCCTGCAAGCCATCGAACAGCAGCAGGTCAGCAACCTGTATCTGGTGCCGACGCTGTATCACATGCTCATCGAGTACCCGGCCTTTCGCAAGGAACGGGTCGCCAGCGTCAAGAAAATCGGCTTTGCCGGTGCGCCCATGAGCGATGGTCTGATGAAACGGGTCGAACAGGCCTTCGAGCCGGAACTGTTCGTCAACCATTACGGCTGCTCGGAAATCTACACCTTCACCATTGACCAGCACGCCCATCACAAACCGGGCTCGTCCGGGCGTTGCGCGCTCAATCAGCGAATCCGCGTCGTGCCCATGGATACAACGAATCCCGATGTACCGACCCGTCAGGGCGAGGAAGGCCAGATCATTGCCGATCTAGCCAGTGATGAGGCGTTCGAAGGGTATCTGAACCGCCCTGAAGCCACAGCCAAGGCGCTGCACGATGGCTGGTATTTCACCGGTGATACCGGCTATTTCGATGCCGACGGTGACCTGTTTGTCACAGGCCGAGTCGATGACCTGATTATCACCGGGGGCGAAAACGTCAGCCCGGTAGAAATCGAAAGCCTGCTGTCACTGCACCCCGCTGTCGAGGAGGTGGTGGTGGTAGGTCTGCCTGACGAGCAGTGGGGCAAGATCATCGCTGCGTTCATCAAGCTGCGCAGCGAGGTCAGCCACGCCGAACTGGACGCCCATTGCATCACCTCCGGGCTGGCGAAATTCAAACGCCCGCGTCTTTACCAATTCATTGATCAAATCCCGAAGTCGCCGGTTGGCAAGGTGCTGCGCCGCGTGCTGCTCGAAGAGCATCAGGCAAAAACCTTGAAAACCGCGTGCTAATTCCAAAGAGGACGTCCACATGCAACTGCAATCGATCCAGCAATTTCTCGACACCGAATTCGATGGTTTTCAGGTCGTGGTCGACACGGCACGGGAACGCGCCGACATCATTCTCGACAGGCCACCCCTGAACGTTATTGCCATGCCTCAGCGCGACATGCTGCGCAAGGTATTCGAGGCGCTGGACGAACATCCGGGCGTCCGGATCATCGTCCTTCGCTCGATGGGCGAGCATTTTTCCAGCGGCGGCGATATCAAGGGGTTCCTGGAAGCGTCCCCAGAGCATGTGTCCAAACTGGCCTGGAACGTTGCCGCCCCGGTACGCTGTGAAAAACCGGTGATTGCCGCCAATCGGGGCTACACCTTCGGCGTCGGTTTCGAGCTGTCCCTGGCCTGTGATTTCCGTATCGCATCGGAAACCACCCGCTACGCACTGCCAGAGCAGAATCTGGGACAGATCCCCGGCTCCGGCGGTTCCGCCCGCTTGCAGAAAATGATCGGTATCACTCGAACCAAACACATGGTCATGCGCGCCAAACGGATCAGTGGGCAGCAGGCCTACGACTGGGGCATCGCGACCGAGTGCGTACCCGACAGCGAACTGGAAAACACTGTCGATGCGCTGGTGGACGAACTGCGTCGGTTCTCACCCCTGGCGCAACGCACCGCCAAACGCCTGATCAACGACAATGAAAATTCGCCGCTGACGGTGGCAATTGAAATGGAAGGCCACTGCTACAGCCGCCTGCGCAGCTCGCACGACTTCAAGGAAGGCGTCGAGGCCTTCCATGGCAAGCGCACGGCTGTGTTCAAGGGCGAGTAACCCTGGCAGATGCCGCTCTCCCCGACCCTTTGACGGTGCGAGCGGCTGAACCTTAGGGTTGCGCAGCGACGATCTGTTTCTCCCTGACAACTATAAAAACAACTATAAAAACCGGAGTCACTGTCATGGCAACAACCAATACCAGCACCACGACTCAGTCACCCGACGCTGCAGCCCAAGCGCCTGCCGCAGGCTATCTCCCGGCGCGCAAGGCGCTCCTGGCGGGCTTCGCCTCAACCTTCGGCTGGGCGCTGGATCTGTTCGACCTGTTTATCCTGTTGTACGTGGCACCGATCATTGGCCGGCTGTTTTTCCCCTCTGATACCCCCACCCTGTCGCTGGCTGCGGTCTACGCTTCCTTCGCCGTGGCCCTGCTGGTGCGCCCGCTGGGTTCCGCAATCTTCGGCGCGTATGCCGACAAACACGGGCGCAAACGTGCGTTGATGGTTTCAATGGTTGGCGTGGGTATTTCCACTGCGCTGTTCGGCGTGCTGCCGACCCTGGCGCAGGTCGGGATCATCGCGCCTATTCTGTTTCTTATCCTGCGCGTTATTCAGGGCATCTTCGTCGGCGGCATCGTCGCCTCGACCCATACCATCGGTACGGAATCCATCTCGCCGCGTTATCGTGGCCTGATGTCCGGTCTGATCGGTGGCGCGGGTGCCGGCATGGGCTCGCTGCTCGCTTCGTTCGCTTACCTGGTGCTATCGGAAGTGTTTCCTGGCGCCGAGTTTGATGTCTGGGGCTGGCGCTGCATGTTTTTCTGCGGGTTGATCAGCACTTTCTTCGGCCTGGTGATGTTTCGCTATCTCGAGGAAACCCCGGTTTGGCGCCAGTTGCAGGAAAGCCGTAAAAGCAATGCTGCCAAGCCCACCGAGTCACCGCTCAAGCGCCTGTTTGGCCCTGAATATCGCAAGGTGATGCTGGTTAATCTGCTGATTACTTTCGGC
Organism: Pseudomonas syringae; assembly: GCF_000737245.1. Classification (GTDB taxonomy): domain Bacteria; phylum Pseudomonadota; class Gammaproteobacteria; order Pseudomonadales; family Pseudomonadaceae; genus Aquipseudomonas; species Aquipseudomonas syringae_J. The sequence goes on from NZ_JPQU01000100.1 coordinate 80,126, forward strand.
GGCGGCGCCACCTACTACCTGGCCTGTGGTTATCTGCCCACGCTACTCAACGTGGTGGCCAAAGTTCCGCACACGCAAACCTCACAGCTGTTGATGTACGGGTCGCTGGCAACCATTCTGGGCTCGCTGATGTTCGGTTACATCAGCGATCTGATCGGCCGTAAGAAGACCTTCCTGCTGTTGAGCCTCATCAACCTGATCTGCTTGCCACTGATGTTCCTCCACGTTGCCGAGCCCGGCTCGCTGCTGCGCACTGCGCTGTACTGCTCCGGCATTGCGTTTATGGGTGGAGCGATGATTGCGCCGATCCTGATCTTCCTCAACGAGCGCTTTTCCACTGAACTACGGGCCAGTGGCACTGGCTTGTCTTGGAACATCGGCTTCGCGCTGGGCGGAACCATGCCAACCTTCGTTTCCCTGGCCAGCAGCAGCCCGGCGCAAATTCCCCAGATGCTGGCGATGTTTGCCGTGGCGCTGTCCTTGATTTATCTGGTGGGCAGCCTGGTGGTGCCGGAAACCAAAGGCAATTTCAACTGATGACAGGTGCTGCCCGGGGATCGCGGTCATCCGTCAGGGCCGCGACGAAATCGACGATCAATCGGAGCGTCGCTTGGGTGGCTTCACGCTGGGGAAAGTGTTGGCAATCGTCCAGCAGGACGCAGCGACAGGGCGTGTTCACATGAGCGTCGATCACCGTCAGTTGTTCAGGCGTGGCGTACTGATCGTCACGCCCCTGAATCACCAGCAAGGGCCGGATGATCTCGCCGAGTCGTGCCACCAGGGGCTCCAGGCTGAAATCAGCATGCAGCCAGCTGTCGCTCCAGCCATGAAATGCGCCCTCCACGTTATCGCCGTGATGGCGCATCAGTTGACTGCGCAACGGGCCCGCATCCCACTGCGCAGTGGTCTGGCGTATGCCCGCAAGTGTTCTGGCCTCGACCAGTACATGGGGAGCCAGAGCGATACTGCCCCACACTCGAGGATCATTGAGCGCGGCATAGGCCAAGACAATCGACGCACCATCGCTGTGGCCCAACAGCACCACATCATTAAGCCCCAGGACATCGAGCAGACAAGCCAGCTCTACCGGCCCGTCGTGGCTCAGATAGTCCAGCGGTCGCGGCAAACTTACCGGGCTGGAGCGGCCGTAACCCTGGCGACTGTAGACCAGCACGCCACATCCGGTAGCGGCCAGCAATTGCTCGGGAAAGTCCCGCCACTGAGCCGCACAGCCCAAACCTTCATGCAACAGGACAAAGGTCGGCTGGCCGGGTTTGCTTCCCGGCAGATGGCGGACTTCGAGCTGAATCCCACCCAGGTCGAGAAGATCAGGCTGTACGAGGATTTCACAGGACATAGATGGACTAACGTTCAGAAACAAAGCCCGAAGATTAACGCAATCCACTGCAATGAGGTGAACCGACATGCGACATCTCGACGTACAAGTCATTGAAGCGAAACAGTGGGCTGACTGATGGGCACAATGCACGCCTGCACATTCCGATCAGCCTGGATGCCGGTAGCCATTCCCTGCTGAAACAGCGCTGGCGATGAGGGTCGATGTACAGCGTGTTTATCACGACAAAGCAACGTCAAATGCCAGCAGGCCAGCGGTCATAAAAAGCCTTCAAGACCAACGTCTGACTGGACGCACGCCCCCATTTTGCGGGATATTGAGCCTTCGTGACGCAACTGTTTCGCCCTGCCACGCGGCTATCACTCATGCACAGATGAGGGGGCGACGCAGACGAAAAACGACTGCCCTGCTCCTTCGGTGCAGTCGAACAACAATAGCCGCTTGAAGCGAGCGAGGGAGCTACACAATGTCGATTGCCCAACGGGTGTTTCACGGCAAATTCGGCCGTGTCGCGCTGCTCAACATGGATCGGCCGCTGGTGACCCACACCCATTCCGAATGCCATGTACTGATCAAGGTTTCCGGCCAGGATACTTACTTCAACGTCAATGGCCGTGTGGTGCCGCTGGCCGACCGCACTGCAGTGCTGGTCAACGCTTGGGAGCCGCACTTCTATGCTCCGCAACCTGATGCCGGCAACACGCTGATCCTGGCGCTGTACATCGAGCCCGCCTGGCTGGCCACGGCGCAGCAATCTCTGGTGCTAAGCGCCAGGCCGGATTTCTTCGCCCAACCCTGCATTGACCTTTCGATACAGAACCGCACCCTGGCCGACATCCTGATCGCTGAAATGCACGGCTACGGACTGGTCCCCAAAGAGCGGATCGAGTTCCTGTTGTTCGACTTCCTGATCCAGCTGATTGAAGACTTCTCCCAATGGCGACAGCTCTGGCGTCAGGGTGCGCCGACCCATGGCGAGTTTCGCGATGCACGCATCCGCCGTGGCACGGCTTATCTGCTGGAGCATCTTGAAGATCCGGACCTGATCGAAAACGCCGCTCGCGCCAGCGGCCTGTCCCGAGCGCATTTTTTTGCACTGTTCAAGAAAGATACCGGCATGACGCCAACCCTGATGGTCAATGACGCCCGCATGCGACGAGCGTTCACCTGGCTCGAACAGGAACGCAGCGGCACTCTGGGTCTGCTCTCGGAAAGCCTTGGCTTCTCCGAGCAAGGCCACTTCACCAGATTCTTTCGCCAGCACATCGGCGCATCCCCGAGCCAGTACCGGCGGGTGGTGGACAGCTACAGCGGGACATGAGCCGTCGGCGGCTCAAACCACCGTCCACCGAAACGACAATGCCGAATCCCCGTCAGGAGATTCGGCATTGTTGCAGCAGGGGTACGGAATCAGAACAGGTGTTGCCAGTCCACCGGTGCCGGGCAGGTTACAGCGTCCAGATCGACCTCTGCTTCACCAGGCACGCGAATACGGGTAAAACGCATCGGCGGCGCAGACAACGGTACGGTGGCGTCATAGCCCATTTTCGAGCCAACACCGTCGCGAGTCGATGGATCGAGTTTCGACCCCTGAGCCTCATGCACCAGTACCAGATCACGGTCGGCTTGAAAACGCGTGGCAATTGCCCACTCCACTTCAGTGGGGTTGTGGATGTCTACATCGAGGTCGACCACCACCACATGTTTGAGGTCGTAGTGGCCGCCAAATGCTCCGAGGATGACATTTTTCGCTTCGCCTTCGGAACGCTTGTCCAACTGCACATACAGGTGATAACGGCAGACACCACCTTTGGCCAGATGTACATCACGGACACCCGGAAAACTTCGGCGCAAATGAGCCAGCAGTGTCGCCTCCCGAGGAATTCCGCCCAGCAGCAGATGCTCCAGCCCTCCCCCAACAATGGTGTGGAAGATCGGCGCCAGCCTATGGGTGATGGCGTCCACCTCAATCACATGGCGTTCGGCACGTTCGCCGTAGTATTGAGGAAACTCACCAAAAGGCCCTTCCAACTCCCGGACGTTGGCCAGCAAACGGCCTTCCAGGACAATTTCCGCCTCGGCCGGAACCCGAATCCGATTAGTCACGCAACGCACCAGCGGCAGCGGACGGCCATGCAGAGCGCCGGCGATTTCCAGTTCATCGTGGTCAATGGGCACGATGGCCTGAGAGGCCAGCAGTGTCAGCGGGTCGGCGCCAATCACCACCGCAACTTCCAGATCTTCACCCGTACCTTCGACTTCCTGAAAGAACGCCAGCGCATGCCGAGGCAACAACAGAGCACCCAGTCGATTGGCGGAACTGACCTGTAGCCGATGGATGGAGACGTTCTGGATACCGGTGCGCGGATTGCGGGTAATCAGCAGCCCCGCTGTGATGTAGGCGCCGCTGTCATGTTCGTTATGGGTCGGGATCGGCAATTGCTTCAACAGGTCTACCTGATGAAGAACCACTGTCTGACACGGCGCATCCGCCACTTCCTCGCCGGCAATGGGATTGAGGCTAGCCTCCTGAAACCGGTTGAGCACCTCAGCAGGCTTGACACCCATGGCTTCAGCCATCCACAAGCGGTCCGAGAGCAGGCCGGAAACCACGGGGATTTCGTGCTGATCAGGGGCAAGAAACAATGAAGCGCTCTGACCGTCCAGACGATTGGCGACTGCCGCCACGCCAAATCGCAAGGGCGTACCAGCCTCCACCAGAGTCAGGCGCTGGGTACTTTGTAAATGGTCCAGCCAACCGCGCAAAGTTGCGCCGGGTGGTAATGGTTGGTCGTGGGCAGAAAGCTGGTGGTTTGACATCGGTCATCTCGCTATTGAAATTGTTATCGATTGGTCTTGATCACGTCCGATCAAGGCTGCCAGGCGGCTGAATGACGCACGGCAGCGTTGCGTAATTGCGCGCACGTGTACGCGCCGTGTTGCGCCAGCGCGGTGCGCAGCTCTTCCTCAAGCAATTGCGCTACATGGTCGGGTTCCTCGGTGCCAATTCCTATGGGGCTGGCGTAGCGGCGCCCAAACAGCTCCACTTCGGTATTCAACGCGGCACACACCCCATAGCGTGGGATGATCTGCACTGCGTCCAACGCGCTGCGATTACGTTCGGCAGCGAGGTGCTCACCGGTCCCGCCATCGACAAAATCGAACGCAAAACCCGGAATCCGGCGCCGGGCTGCTTTCTCCAGATAGTTGAAGGTGGGCAGGCGTTGCTTGAGCTTTGCCGATCTGCCGGTGCCGCTGCCTGCGCCCCAGGCCTGGACTGATACGACCGATTGTCCAGGTTTGATGTCCATCTCGACCACCTCGCTCATTGCGCAGCGCCGGACTGCCGGATCTGCTCGATGGTCTGGCGCACGGATATGCGTTGCGGATCGCAAACAATTTCGATCAGCACCGGGCCTGAAGCTTCAAGGGCGATCTGCAAGGTATCGGCAAAAGCAGCATCGTTGGTGACCCGCACCCCTTCGCGCTTGAGCACTTCCAGAATGGCCTGGGCTCCGGACATCCTCATGGGTGAACTCCTTCAGTTTTATTCAGCGTCTGGTCATTCTCCAGAGGCACCTCCTGACCACGGCGCGTGAGGTGGCTCAAGGTCATAATCACCAGCGGCGTCGCCAAGGCAATATAGGCGTTGTCGATGCCATAGGGATTGCCCATCAGAAACCAGCCCACGGTCACGATCAGCGACGCGATGATGCTCAGGAAGGCGCCCCGGCGGGTGCCGAAGGTCGGAGCGTAGAACACCATCACAACGAGCACGGCAAGAGAGGCGCGCAAGGCCTTGGCGAGGAACGTCACTTCCAGCACGCCGGATGCAAAAATGGCCAGGCTGATGGGCAACAGGCCCGCGACCACCGTGGCCGTCTTGACGAACACCAAATCACGCTTCACTTGATTGGTCTTGTTGAAAAAAGGCTGATAGAAGTCTTTGAGCGCCAGGGTGGCAATGCCCATGGTCAGCGCGGAAATGGTGCCGAACAGGGACCCGGCCAAACCCGCCACCACCACCCCGGCCATGATGCTGTCCATCTCACCGATCAATGCCGGGAACGCCAGCAACGGCGGGATGGCCGGGAACAGTACGCGACTGCACATACCGATCAGTGCCGCACAGATGCCAAAAGGCACCAGCATGACCGCGCAATAGAAAGCCGCATGCCGGGCCTTGTCGCCGTTGCTGACGGTGTTCACTGCTTGAATCACATACTGCGTCGCAAAGGTTGCACCGACACCGGCAACCATCCACGCCATGATCTGACTCCAGCCGACATTGTCGACAGTGAGCATGGGTGCTGGCAGTTTCTCCAGCAAAGCGTCCATACCGCCGACGCGACTCAGGGCAAAACCCAGCGTCAGAATGATCCCCAGGTATTTGATCAGCGCATGGAGAAAGTTGGTGTAAACCACCGAGCGCATGCCGCCGACGCTGACGAAAATCACCGCCACAACACCGGTAATGACAATCGCTGGCGTCTTGCCGATGCCCAGCAGCCCGGCCAATACCGCACCGCCACTGGCATAGACCGATACGGCGACGATCATCAAGGCAAAGATCATGATCACGGACGTTGCGAAACGGACGGGCTCACCATAGGTCCGAGCCAGTGCGCCGGAGATGGTGTTCTCGCCCAACTCGCGATACTTGCGCGCGAGCAGCAGCGAGAACAACACAAACCCAACTCCCAGCGATGCCAGGTTCCAGGCCGCGGAAATGCCTGACGTATAGGCGGCCTGGGCTGTACCGACGCTGGCCGTGGTGCCGATGAATTCGGACATCATCAGGAATCCGATCAGTACCGCCGGAAAATGACTGCCGCCGGTGGTGTAGTTGGCCGCGCTGCGGGAGTGACGGCGCACCGCGTAACTGATCAAGGCGAGAGCGAACATATAAAGAACAGTGATCGACAGCACCAGCCAACTGGAACCCATGGTATTTCTCCGATTTTTTGTTGTTGTTTCGGACGAGGCCACTGCGTCGGCGGCTTCGATTGGGACCAAGCTAAACAGGCATTGGCAGCTCCTGCCTATTAACAAATGTTGATACGGACTATCAGTAATGCCTTCCCCATGCGTTGAAATCCGGGGCTTGAACGCGAATCAGACTACAAGGCAAATTTGCCGACTGTGGCGCGAAACTCCGGCGTTCAGGGCAAGGCGCAGGGTGTGATGATCTACCACACTCGGCGCAGATACCCCTGCCGGATCAGCGTGCGGTCGACGGTGATCGGCAGCACAAAGAATCGAGCTCATAAACGCAAACCCAATAAAAACAAGCCCCATAAAAACAAGAGAGAAACGCCATGAATCGGCTCAACCACAAAGTGGCTATCGTCACCGGCGCAGCCCAGGGAATCGGCGCGACCTACGCCCAGGCGCTGGCCGCCGAAGGTGCCAGGGTCGTGATATGCGACCTGCACGCTCCGCAAGACACCGCCAACGCAATCCGCGCACAGGGTGGTACTGCGCTGGCAGTTGCCTGTGATGTCACCGACGGTGACGCGGTAAAAGCCATGGTCAGTGCAGCAGTAGAAGCTTTCGGCGGGGTGCATGTTCTGATCAACAACGCAGCCCTCTTCGCGACCCTGCAACTCAAACCCTTCGAACAGACCGAGTCCGCCGAATGGGACCGGATCATGACCGTCAACGTGCGCGGTTCCTTCGAGTGCGCCAAGGCGGTATTGCCCATCATGCGTCAGCAGGGCTATGGCAAAATCGTCAACATTGCGTCGGCGACAGCCTTCAAAGGCGCTCCCATGATGCTCGCCTACGTCGCCTCCAAGGGCGCGATCATTGCCATGACCCGCTCCATTGCCCGCGAGGTGGGCGATGCAGGTATCTGCTGCAATTGCCTGGCGCCGGGGCTGACCATGAGCGCCAACGTGCAGGCCAACGCCGACTGGGCTGACGCAATCGTCAAAGCCAACATCGCCAGCCGTTGCATCAAGCGTGAGGCCGTACCTCAGGATTTGATCGGCGCACTGCTGTTCCTCAGCAGCGCTGACAGCGACTTCATGAGCGGCCAGACCATCGTGGTCGACGGCGGTTCGGTCACCCATTGATCGCGGATTGAGGAGCCTCCATGCAAAGCCAACATTTTATCGACGGCCACTGGACTGATGACGGCCAGTGGGCTGAAAGTTTTGACCCCTCCAATGGTGAGGTCATTGGTCGTTTCGCCGAGGGTGGTGAAGCTCAGGCCCGGGCCGCTGTTGCAGCAGCCGCAGCGGCATTCGCCAAGCCACACTGGGCGCAAAATCCGCGCCTGCGCCAGCAACTGCTGCTGGACTGGGCAGGTGAACTCAAGACGCGTCACGAACCCCTGGCCCAGCTTCTGAGCCGCGAAAACGGCAAAGCCCTGGCCCAATCCCGAGGCGAGGTTGCCGGGGCGATTTCGGAAATCATCTATTACGCAGGATTGGCCCGGCATAACCCCGGCCATATTCTGGAGGTCGCGCCGGGTGAGTTTTCCAGTATGTTGCGCGAACCGGCGGGCGTCGCCGGGCTGATCATCCCGTGGAACGCACCTGCGGTACTCCTGATACGGGCCATTGCGCCGGCAATTGCAGCCGGCTGCACTGTAGTGATCAAACCTGCCCCGCAAACGGCACTGTTCAACGCGGCGATTCTTGAACCACTGTTGAACCTGCCAGGGCTACCAGCCGGCGCGGTGAATCTGTTCGCTGAGACCGGCCACGCTGGAGCCAGCTTTATGGTGGCCTCCCCTGAGGTGGATGTACTGAGCTTCACCGGCTCAACCGCAACCGGTCAGCGCATCATGCAGGACGCCGCCGCGACGATGAAAAAGCTTTCACTGGAGCTAGGGGGGAAATCCTGCTGCCTGGTGTTCGAGGACGCGGATATCGCAGCGATTGCGCCGAAGCTCGCCGCAGCGGCGACGATTATTTCCGGACAACAATGCACCGCTGCGCGCCGGATTCTGGTGCATGCCAGCCGTTTCGACGAGATGCAAAAGGCCCTCAAGGCAGCGCTGGCCGAGATCAGGATCGGACCGGGGAGCGATCCTGCGACTCAGATGGGTCCGCTGATTGACTGGCACTCCCGTGACAAGGTCGAACAGCTTATCGCCCAGGCGCTGGACAGTTGTGATCAAGTGCTGTTGCCAGGGGGGCGCCCCCATGGGGTGTCAAGCAAAGGGGCTTACCTTGCGCCGTCCCTGATCACCCATCGCGATAGCGGTGCATTCTTCTGTCAGGAAGAAATCTTCGGCCCGCTGCTGGTCATTGAGCCTTTCGAGGATGAGGCTGAAGCGGTGGCACGGGCCAATCATACCGAGTTCGGGCTTTCCGCCAGTGTCTGGACCGATCACGGCGCCCGCGCCTGGCGTGTGGCGAGGGCATTACGCAACGGCACCGTATGGATAAATGATCACAACAAGCTGTTTGCCGAAGCTGAAACCGGTGGCTACCGCAAGAGTGGCCTTGGCCGCTTGCATGGTGTCGACGCGCTGCTGGATTTCAGCGAGCTCAAGCATATCTATCAGAGCGTCGGCACCCTGGGCTGATCCATAACGAGGAACATAGCCATGGAACTGCGCCAACTGAAATACTTCACCTGCCTCTACGAGGAGGGTTCAGTCACTCGGGCGGCGCAACGCCTGAATATCGTCCAGCCTGCGTTGTCGATGCAGATCGCCAAGCTGGAAGAAGAACTGGGCCAGACCTTGTTCGAGCGCAGCTCCAAGGGCATGCACCCCACGGAAGCCGGCGATCAGGCTTACCGGCTGTTCATGCCGATTCTCGGCCAGTTTCTCGAAGCGCGACAAACTCTCATCGACCGCAGCGGACACATCGGCGGGCGGGTGCACGCCGGATTGATCGCATCAGCAACCAATCACGCCTTGGCAGCGACCCTGGCGCACTTCGTCGAATTCCATCCCGACGTGCAACTGTGCGTCACTTCAGATTACAGCCAGGAGCTGATCGACAAGGTTTTGGCCGGGACGCTGGATTTTGCGGTCATCAACCAGAGCTTTCAGCAGGACCATCTGCACTGCCACGACATCCTCAACGAAGAATTGCTGGTAGCTGCAGGGGCAGCCCACCGGCTCAATTGCACGGTGCCGATTCCATTGGCGGCACTGCAGGATCTCAAACTGGTGTTGCCTTCAAGACGACATGGGCTGCGAATCGTCATTGATCAACGAATGGCCGCTGAAGGACTGGAGCTGGCACCGCAACTGGAAGTGGATGACCTGGCGGTTATTGAAGAGTTTCTGCGGCGCAGTGACTGGGTCAGTATTTTGCCCGCCACCGTCCTGCAGCGTGGTCTGCACCAGGGTGTGTTGCGCGCCTATCCCCTGACGGCCCCCGGAATTACCCGGCGGATGATGTGCGTCCATGATGTACGCCGTCCGCTGACGCCAGCGGCCTTGTTATTTATCGAGGTCATCGGCAAGACCCTGACCTCAGCCTTGAACACCATTCCTTACTACAAAGAGGGTTCAGCCCCGGGAGCAACACATGAACGATAGCCGTACGCAGCGACTCATCATCGGGATTTCTGGTGCATCCGGGGCGATTTATGGGGTACGCCTGCTTCAATTGCTGCGCGACACGCCCGTCGAGACGCATTTGGTGGTCAGCAAATCCGCGATGATCACCCTGGCTCACGAAACCGATATCAGTTGGTCGCAGCTCAAGTCCATGGCCGACGTGACTCACTCCAGCCAGGATATCGGAGCCTCTATTGCCAGCGGATCCTTCAAGACCCTGGGCATGATCATCGCGCCCTGCTCCATCCGAAGCCTGTCGGAGATTGCCAGCGGCGTGACTTCAACGTTGCTGACCCGCGCCGCCGATGTGGTGCTCAAGGAACGCAGGCGTCTGGTCCTGATGGTTCGGGAAACACCGTTGCACCGCAATCATCTGCGCAGCATGACTGAACTGGCCGAGCTGGGAGCGATCATCGCGCCCCCGGTCCCAGCCTTTTATACCCGCCCGCAAAGCCTGGAAGAGATGATCGACCACAGTGTCGGAAGAGTACTGGACATGTTCGATATAGAGTTGGGCATCGTGCGTCGCTGGCGAGAGCAGGCTGAAAGTGTCTTGACCCTGGATGAAGTCAAAAGCTGCACCTGAACACCTTTCATCGCGGTGCGTAACTGATGCTGGTCCGCCGGACAAGTGAAATGGCCGGCGAACGGCCTGGACTACGTCTCAAGCTGTTTTTCCATCACGACGGTGCGCTCATTTCCGTGAAACTCATCGCGGATTTTCTGGTAACCCAGCGCAGCGTAGAACCGCTCTGCAGTTATCGACGAAGGCACCCGCAAAACGCCGACGCCAACCTGGGCAGCAGTCGCGTGAATCACCTCCATAAGCTGCCGACCGATGCCAGTACCCTGGTAGGCAGGATCGACGAAAACGCTTCTGACTACAGCGCCGTCGAGGCTTGCAGTGCCGGTGATATTGCCCCCTAGCCAGGCCACGAAAACCTTGCGCTTATGGAGCAGCGCGCCAATGGATAGGGCAAAAAACTGCGCTCCACCTGAGCGATGACGTCAGGTGAGTAATCCTGCGAATTTGACTCACGCAGGGCGGCGATCACGACGCGGCTTATCGCCGCCGTATCTGTGCTTGTTGCCGGGCGAACAATGACATCCATGTTGGGAACCTCAAACGTCGAGGCTCACAGCATAGCCCGTCACAATGTGCCGACAAATGTTGATCCTTGACGATGCTATTCGCCGGCGGCATCAACCGAACGCCGCCAGTTCATCAGAGATCAAGCACCAGGCCTTGGCCAGCGCCTATTGTCTGCGCCGGTATTGCGCAACAGATCAACACTTTATCGGCGGCCGGCATTTGCGCTGGCGGTGTTGGGTAATGCACTTCACCGCTGATCAGCGTGGCGCTGCAGGTTCCGCAGGAGCCGCCACGGCAACTGAACTCAGGGTTCAGTCCATGGCTCTCGGCCAGTTCCAGCAGGCTGCCACCCCCTGGTTTCCAGCGGGCTTCGGTAGCAGACGCCTTGAAGTACACCGGGACCGGCACTTCGGCTGCAGCCGGTTGCACCAGCGTCGAGGATGATTGGCTTTCCGCCCGCTTCAGTGCCGAGGGTCCGAAGGTTTCTGCGTGAATGCGCGGGTCAGGGATATTCACACTGCGCAGGCCGTCGTACATGGCTTGCAGAAAACCCGCGGGGCCGCAGAGATAAAAGTCGTAGTCATCCAGCGGTAGTCGAGCCTTTACCTCGGCGAAGCTCAAGCGCCCCGCCACTTGGTAGTCTCGCTCCAGCACAGCTTGCGTGCCGGGACTGCTCAGCGCCCGGTGGATGTGCAGCGAACCGGCCGAGCGGTTTTGCAGCGCCAACAGCTCCTCTTGAAATGGCAAATCTTGCGAGTCCCGCGCACTTTGGAACAGATGGATATGTCGCCCACTTTGCTCTCGCAGGTTTTGCGCCACCAGCTCTCTGGCCATGGCGATCATCGGCGTAATGCCAACCCCGGCGCCCAGCAGGACAACCGGGCGGTGGGAATCTTGCGCCAGGGTGAAGCCGCCCAGCGGAGCACGCACGTCCAGTAAATCGCCAACCTGCACGCTGTCGTGAAGGTGTTGTGACGCCCTGCCCATGCGCTTGACGCTAATGCGGATGTGCCCGTCCGAAGGCGCGCTTGAGAGGCTGTAGGTTCTGACCAGAGCGCCCTCACCGTCCGCCATGACGCGCACTGGCAGATGTTGGCCCGGGGCGAACGGGATAACAGCATTGCCGGGCGCCTCCAGGTAAAAGGAGCGAATGTCGCTGCTTTCCTGCTGTATACGGGTCACCCGCCACTGCTGCCAGTGCCGCCGCTGTTCGCTCTGCCGCAGGCGCTCATTGGTTTCCGCCCAAGTGCCTGTAGCTAGGCTGGTGGGGGCGTACTCGTGAAACAGCCAGCGAATTTTTACCGCTCCAGGCCGCACCACCGCCTGTTCTACCTCAAACGTCCAGAGCCGCTCGGCACCTTCGAAAGCCTTGATCAACGGGCTATCCAGCAGCAACTCCGTGCGCCCGGTGAGTTGCAGCGTATCGCCAGTGGTGAAATCAACAAACAGTAAGCCAGCAACCGGGTTTGCCTTTAAATTGCCCAGGGTGTTGAAGAACAGGTTGCCCGCATAGTCCGGGATGGTCAGCCGATTTCCTTCCACGTTGATAAACCCGGCACGACCGCCCCGGTGTGAAACATCAACCGAGCGCTCAGCATCCTGATTAACGAAACTGGCGATAAAAAAAGTATCTGCGGCGCGAATCAACGCCGTGGTTTGCTCATTCAGCGCGGTGAAATCCTGACGCAGCGCGTGGTCACTTTCCGACTCCTGCATTCGCGTATAGGAGCGGTCCTGGATGTATTTGGGGCAATTGCCATAAGACTGCTCAATGGCGATTTTCATGTCCGTGTCTGAGGCGTGCTGGATCACCCCGTTAACGCGATTGCGGCGCCGCGTATGCAGTTCGATACCCAGCAGTCCGATGGCCTCACCGGACTGCAAACCAGGTGTGGCCGGGTCTTGCGGGTCCAGAGAAGTGGACAGGCGCAGGTGATGCGGGTCGGCGCTGCTGATGAAACCTTCAGGCCCCTCAAGCAGAGTGGCCCACGGACGGTTATTCGCATCCACCGCGCCGACCACCACAAAAGGCAACTGGTGGTAGAACTCCCGGTGCTGATCGGGCATGTAATCGCGAATCACTCGACGGCCGAGCTCGTCCATTCGCTCAGCGACGTGGTAGATCTCTTGAAGCTGTTTTTCGCCCACATGCCAGGGTGATTTTGCCGGATGGGACAGACTCATGGCGGATGCTCCTTGATCTCGGTACACGGTCTTCGTTGCGCACTTATGCCGCGTGCAGGCCGACCGCCGTAGGCTGCATCGGCACGAAACCGGGCAGCGACTCAATGCGATGCAACCAGGCCCGAACATTCGGATAATCCTGGAGCGAGACATTGCCTTCCGGGGCATGGGCGATATAGCTGTAGTTGGCCACATCGGCAATGCTCACCTCAGGTCCCGCCAGAAACGGCCTGTCCGCCAACTCAGCGTCCATCACCTTGAGCAACGCATGGGCGCGGCCGATGACCTCGTCGGCATCGAAGGCCGCACCAAACACCGTGATCAGCCGGGCCGCTGCCGGACCGTATGCCACCTGACCAGCAGCCACCGATAACCAGCGCTGAATACCCGCCTGTGCGAGGGGATCATCCGCCAGCCAACCGCCATTGCCGTACTTCTTCGCCAGATACACCAGAATCGAGTTTGAGTCGCTGAGCAGGACGCCGTTGTCATCAATGACGGGGACTTGGCCAAAAGCGTTGATCGCCAGATACGCTGGCTGTTTATGCTCACCCTTGGCAAGGTCGACAAACACTAACTCAGTGGGAAGTCCCAGTAGCGACAGCATCAGCTCCACGCGATGAGAGTGGCCGGATAACGGGTGACGATACAGTTTGATGGCATTTGTCATGAGGGTTTGCTCCGCATTGGTTCAGGAAGAAGCAGCGCAGAATCAAACCCGGGTGGCGGCTAATACGCTGGTAAGACCATGCTGCGCCCGTTCAGGCCGAAGCAGAATCACCAAACTGAGCAATCCATCATTCCGTTTTACGAAACTCCACCGTCTCCTCGTCCCATAAACACAGGGTGGGCACGCAGCAATGGGGTAACAAAATCAACAAAAGTCCTCACCCGAGCTTCGGCACGACGACCGTGTCGGTAGATCAACTGCACCGGCAAGGCGTCGCCGGGGGTGGCGATCAATGCCGGCTCCAGGGCACCACTGCAAAGCTCCTCGTAAACCTCATAGCTCATGCAACGAACCAGTCCCGCGCCCAGCGTGGCAGCACGGATGGCTCCACGCTGAGTTGTGCAACTGAGCACCTGAGCGGGCCTGACTGCTCGGGGGAAAACGCCACAAGGAAAACGCCACTGCGCCTCATCGCCCGGCACCAGGACCACCGTCGCGCGATGTGCCTTGAGGTCATCGGCGCTGGCAGGTCGCCCCCATTTGCCGAGGTAAGCGGGAGACGCGCAAACCATTGGCCGGACCGTGCCCAACGGCGTGGCAAAGTCGGAAGAGTTGCGCAACTGACCAATCACCACGGCCACATCAATGCCGTCCTTGAGCAATTTGGGTACGCCTTCACTCACCCGGATTGCCAGGCGCACGCCGGGAAAGGCGTCCAGATAGGCAAGTGCAATCGGGGTGAAAACCTGCAAATCGAACAGCAATGGCAACGCGACCGTCAGTTGCCCTTGGGGGCTTGCGTGCAAACCCGCTGCCGAGCGCTCAGCCAGTTCGGTCTGCTCCAGGATATACCGGCAACTTTGCGCAAATAGCTCGCCCGTCGGGCTGAGGTCGACTCCGCGCGGCCCGCGAATGAGCAGGGTACTGTGCAAGCGTGTTTCCAGTGCGGCGATGGTGCGCATGATGGTCGCGGACGACAACTTGAGATACCGCGCAGCACCGGCCAGGCTGCCGGTCTGTACTACCGCGTCGAAGGCTTGCATTTCGCTGTAACGACTCATCCCCTAATCTGCCGAAACTGTTTGCAGCGCCGCATCACCTGACAGTCGGCTCGCGCAATGATCAACAAACGTGCGGACCTTGGCGAGTACGCGCCTGTCTCCCTGATAAAGCACGTGCACCGGCAATGCCGCTGTTTGAAATTCCTCAAGGACAATCTCCAGCTCGCCCTTCTCCACCCAATGCGCCACCTGATATGACAACACCCGCGTAAGGCCCCAACCCAGACGCGCTGCATTGATGGCCGCCTGATTTGAGCTGACCATCAGACGAGGCTCAGGGTGCAGCGCAACGGCGCTCGCGCCCACCCTGAAGTGCCAGTCAGTCAGCAAGTTACTGGCAGATGACATCACCACCGGCAGCGCCATGACATCTTCAGGCGCAGTGGGCCTGCCAACCCGATCAAGAAAGCCCGGCGCGGCACACACCACCGGACAAATCTGCCCAACCCTGACCGCTTGCAAACTGGTGTCGGGCAACATCCCGATGCGGATGGCCACATCGACACCCTCGTCCACCATATTCACCAGGCGATCCACCAGTAATGCGTTTATCGTTACTTGTGAATATTCCGCCAGGTACTCGGTGATCAGCGGGATCATAAACAACTCACCGAACATCACTGGAGCGGTCACCGTCAGGCTGCCACGGGCGCGAACGTTGCTGCCGGCGGCCAATTCTTCAGCTTCCTCCAGATCCAGCAAGATCCGTTTGCAGTCCTCCACATACCGCCGGCCTGCCTCGGTCAGACGCAAGAGTCGTGAGCTGCGCGCCAGTAACAGCACACCCAGGCGGCTTTCCAGGCCGGCTATGACACGGGTGACGCTGGGCGGCGACATCCCGACCAATCTGGCACCGCCTGCGAAGCTTTGCGCTTCCACAACAGCGAGCAACACCTTCATTTCCTGAAACCTGTCCACAATCACCGCCGTTGCATAGAGTGGGTTGAGTCGCTTACAGCGTGGGCATAGAGGCTAGCGTAGACATGACAAACAGTCTGCAGTGGCCGAACACTTGCCAAGTATCGGTCGACGTCCAGTCCTGGATGTTCAAAGGCTCTTTGGTTAATCGCCGACCTATATTCTCCGACTATGCAGTCCTTATAACGAAACCTCGATTTTCTCCAGGGAGCGTTAGGCTTCTGATCTCTTTCAGTCGTCTATCCGCCCGCAGATCCGGCCGCCCTCACTGAAATAACTTGCAAACCTTACGTGATTGAGAAATCAGATACGTCTCTATTAAATTTTTTTCTCACAACGCCGGGCCCCTCTGACAGCGAATCGCTGCCATGTCGGAGTTGCAGTTTGTACAACGTCGACATTTAGAGGAGATGCTCATGGCTGCCCTGGAAACGTTCCTGTTTTCCGACTTTCTTGGTACCGCTAGTTGGTTGTGGCTGGTTTTTATCAGTGTCGTCCTGGCGCTGTTGATATTCGACCTCGGGGTGCTACACCGTGAGCATCGCGAAATTGGCGTGCGTGAAAGCCTGCTGTTGTCTGCTGGCTATATCACGGCTGGCTTGCTGTTCGGCCTTTGGGTCTGGGTGATAAAGGGCGGTGACGCCGGGATGGATTTTTACACCGGCTTTCTAATCGAGAAATCGTTGTCGATGGACAACGTTTTCCTCATGGCGATGATCTTCAGCTTTCTCTCAATCCCGCGCCGGTATCAGCACGAGGTTCTGTTCTGGGGCATTCTGGGTGTGATCGTGCTGCGCGCGCTTATGATTGGCCTGGGGGCAGCGCTGATTGCCGAGTTCAGTTGGATTCTCTATGTGTTCGGCATCTTCCTGCTGTTGACCGGGGCGAAGATGCTGTTCAGCAAGATCGACGCCCACCCGGACCTTAGCGAAAACCTGATGGTGAAGTTCCTGCGCAAACACATGCGAGTGACTGATCGCTTGTATGAAGGGCGCTTCTTCATCCGCCAGCCGGATGCGAGTGGTAAGGCCGTGGTCTGGGCGACGCCGTTGTTCCTTGCCCTGGTTCTGATCGAGTGTGCTGACCTGGTGTTCGCTGTGGACAGCGTGCCGGCGATCTTTGCCATCACCCAAGACCCCTTTATCGTCTACACCTCAAACATCTTCGCCATCCTCGGCCTGCGTGCGCTGTATTTCGCTTTGGCGGCGATGATCCACCGCTTCGCCTACCTCAAGTACGCCCTCGCGCTGGTGTTGATGTTTATCGGCGGCAAGATCTTCATGGTCGGCATCATCGGTAAGATTCCGGCAGTGTTTTCTCTCAGCGTGACAGTGGCTTTGCTGCTGGGCGGTGTGTTGCTATCGCTTTGGAAAACCCGCGATCAGACCTCTACTCACCCTAAGGGTTAGATCCGTTCAGGAGGCGACCGCCACATGAAAAAGTAAGCCTGGTGCAACCGGGGATTGAAAAGTATGCGCAGTTACTCTCGGAGCAAATCGCCCGGGCTGAACTTCCCTCCCGGGGATACGTGAGAAAGATTTAGATTCCACAATGTGCAGCTCTGAGTCGGGTGCTACCCTTAGCAACAGGTGGTGCTCGGCCAGACCTGGTCCCTCAAGACATTCATCGCTGAAACGAACGAATACTCCTGATCACTTAAGTCGGCAGGGTCTTATTTACGCTTTTTAACATCAGCAGGATTTCAGCGATCGTCGATAGCGCGCTATCGGACGGCCGTAGAAACGAATCATTGCGAAGCCGTCTTGTCTGGGAATGACTTCTATTGAATAAAGTTATCGCGTTCACTCGGAATTGCTTGATCTAGGTCAATTTTCGCAAGGCCCCTTCGTTGAAACTCTTTGAGCGACCACCCAAAACCCTGAACGTTAAGTGTGATCAAGTTACTGTCCTCGTCATTGAGAGCCTGCTTCCAATGAGTCTAATAATAGTGGAATGAGAAATTCCCGGGTGCTCAGATGACCAAGAAACTGATCTACGGCATGGTGTTCCTGTGTATTTCTTCGTGGACCCATGCCGGTGGGATCCTGCTGTATGAAGTCGGCAGTGAAAATACTGGGGTTGCTAACGCAGGCGCTGCGGCACGAGCACAAGGGCCATCGACTATCGCCAGTAATCCGGCCGGTTTGAGCTATCTGAAAGACACCCAAATAAGTGTCGGGGCCCAACTACTGTTTGGCAATATGAGTTTTGATCAAGACTCTTCTACCACCAGTAACGGCGGAAACGGAGACAACGGCTTGGGTCTGACGCCGGGGGCCAGCTTTTTTATCAGCCATCGACTGGACGATCAATGGAGCCTCGGATTTGGCACCTATGGCGACTTCGGGCTGGCGGAAAGTTTCGGAAACCGTTGGGCGGGTCGTTATTACGTGCAAGACGCCAGTATTGTCGGTCTATCATTAGTACCCAGTGTGGCTTATCGGTTTAATGATGAGTGGTCGCTGGGCGCGGGTCTGAAAGCGATGTACGGGAGGTTAAGATCCAAAACAGCAATCAATCTTGCTCCCCTCGGTCTGCTGGACCGAAGCGATGGCCAATACAAGTATGAAGACGGTACTTGGGGCTATGGCGCGAATCTAGGTGTGATCTATTCTCCGCAGGCGGGTACTCGGATTGGCTTGGCTTACACGAGTAAAGTAGATCTGGACTTCGAAGATCGCCTGGACATTAAAGGCACCGGTCCGCTGCTAAATAACTTGGACGGTCTGAATACTAAGATCGGTATGAGAGTGCCGCAGACAGCTACGCTCAGTTTGTATCAGCAGCTTAATCCGCAATGGGCGCTGCTCGCGACCGCCAATTGGCAAGACTGGTCAAGTTTCGGAGAGATATCCCTCGAGGTCGATACCAATGCGGCCGGCGCGCAATCGACCACTGTTAATGCCAATTTCAGAGATACCTACCAACTGGCGTTGGGGGCGCAATACCAGGCGACCCAGCAGTTGTTGTGGAATGTCGGCGCTGCCTATGACACCTCGGCGGTATCCGACGCTAACCGGCGTTTGGTCATGCCGGTGGGCAGCACCTGGCGGCTGGGTACTGGCGCCACCTATACGCTGGATAAAAGTACATACCTGAACATCAGCTGGGATGTGGTCTGGATGGGCAACTTACCAGTTGATCAAAGTAAATCATTGTCTGGCCAACGCACCTCCGGTCAGTTCAGCAATACCTGGATCCAAACCTTCACCGGCAATATAACCTGGCGCTTCTAGCGTCTGGCAGTGAATGAATAAATTCAACGTTTGGAGTATCACTTCAAATGCACATACCCATTTAACAATTAACCAGAAAGAAGCGTGTCAGCGCAGCCATACTTTTTGTGCTTGACGCCGCCTTGTCTTGCGTCGAACAGGGGATTTAAATATGTTGCGATCACAACTAAAGCTACAGCTAACGCTGCTGACGGTCCTTGCTTTCGCGCAGCAAAGCGCTGTTGCCGAGACGAAAGATGCTGCGGAACTGGCCAAGCAGGCGCTCAACCCTGTTGCGGCAATATACAGCTTACCGGTGCAATACAATTGGGACCAAAAGCTGGGCCCGACCGATAACGGCATGCATAGCGTCACCAATATTCAGCCGGTGCTGCCATTCGAATTGAACGACGATTGGAATCTTATCTCACGCACGATCTTGCCGATAATCGATCAACACGGTCTGGCCCCGAATGGGCAGGCAGATAAATCCGGGATTGGTGATGTCACTCAAAGCCTTTTTTTCTCGCCTAAACAACCCACCGACAGTGGGTGGATTCTCGGTGTCGGGCCGGCATTACTGATCCCAGCCGGCGGCGATGATTTGCTGAGTAGCAAGCAATGGGGTCTGGGGCCTACCGCCGTAGCGCTGAAACAATCAAACGGCTGGACCCGCGGCATTCTTGCCAACCATATCTGGGGGCTCAATGGGAGCACGCCGGATGGTAAAGAAAAGGTCAATCAGACCTTCCTGCAACCATTCCTTTCCTATACCAACGGGACCTATACCACCTTCGGGGTGAATACCGAATCGATCTACAACTGGCAAAGCCGGCGGTGGTCGGTGCCAGTCAACCTGACGGTCACACAACTGCTGAAAATCTCAGGTCAACCTTTAACCATTCAAATCGGGCCACGTTATTGGGCGGACAGCTCGGATAACGGTGCGCAGGGCTGGGGATTCCGTGCAGCAGTGACGTTTCTGTTTGCGCGCTGACGGGCAAATCAAGCACAAAGCACCAGACCGCAATAACACGAGACTTTATTATTTGATTGCTGACTCAATCGAGCAGAGTCAAATCACCATCAGGCACATTTCGGCATCTCGCTATTCGATCCAGAGCCGCCCCCTCACGCTCGACCGACGCGTGAAAAAGCAGACATAACAACGCACTGCCAAGACCCTATGCAGCGCCTTGATGCACCTCCACACACGCAAGACGAAATGTCCCGCTTAACGGCGCTCTGTACTTGCGGAACTGCAAAACGACTAAGGTTCCGCGATCGTAAACCAGAAATCGAACTTTTCGAAATAGGTCAGCATTTCTTTAAACTTGTCTTTGTTACCTTCGATTTTTACGTCGCCACTTTCCGATAAGTTACCCAGTTTCAGCTTGCCCAACGCAATGTCATCGAGGGTGGTTCGATTAAGAGTGACAGAGCCGTCAGCGTTATCCATTTTTTTATCTTTTTTGTAATTCATGACACCGTTTTTAATCGTCAATACGTACTGGGCGTTAGTGTCTGGAAAGTTGAGATTGAACGCAAAGGATTTCTCGCCGACTCTCGGACCATTCAAGTGAATGGCAAGGAAGTCTAGAAACATTTCAGTAGTCATGCCGCGAATGATGTCAGGCGAACTGGTATTGGGCGTCACCATTTTTTTCACGCCCCCACGCAATTCCTGGGCGCCTGACAGGTAGAAGTTACGTGCAGGCCCCGATTCCGCCTGGTAACCCATCTGCTCCAGAGCGTCAGCCTCGACAGAACGAGCACTCTGGTTCTTCGGATCGGCGAAAACGACCTTGTTGGCTACAACCGCAGCCCAGCGGTAATCGCCTTTGTCATAAGACTCCTGAGCGGTTTTGACCATCTTGTCCGCACCCACCATTTCGACGTACTTCTTAGCCTCCTCGGTCGGTGGTAATGGATCGAAGTTGGCTGGATTACCATCCCAGAAGCCTAAGTAGAGTTGATAGGTCGCACGCACGTTATGCTTGAGATTGCCGTAATAGCCGCGGTTAGAAAACTCTTTCGCCAGGCTGTCAGGCAGCTTGAACGCCTCAGCGATCTCGTTCATGGTCATGCCTTGGTTGGCCATGCGCAGCGTCTGATCATTAATGTACTTGTAGAGGTCGCGCTGTTTCTCCAGATGCTGCACCACTCGTTCATTACCCCACTGCGGCCAATGATGGCTACCGAACGACACAACGGCATCCGCCCCCCACAGATCAATGGTTTGTCCAAGAGCACTCGCCCATTTCTGCGCGCTGCGAACTTTTGCACCACGCAGGGTAAGAATGTTGTGCAAGGTGTGGTTGGCATCCTCGGCCAGGTCGATGGCTTTGAATTGCGGGAAGTAGAACAGCATTTCAGCCGGAGCTTCAGTATTGGGAGCCATTTGGAACACCGCCTCGATTCCATCGACTGTGAGCGTTTCTCCGGTTTTCTCGATCAGTTTGTTCGGTTCGAGCAGGGTGATGGTGCCTGCAGCAGTGGTTATCCCCAAGCCACCACTGACCGTACCTTTGGGGTCTTTTGGCAACAGATTGCCGTACATATAAGAAGCGCGACGGCTCATCGCGGTGCCAGCAAACACATTTTCGCTGACCGCTTCCTCCATGAAGCCTTCAGGGGCGATCACTGGGACTTTGCCTGACTTCACATCGGCGTCATCGACCATCGCGCGCACGCCAGCGAAGTGGTCAACATGCGAGTGAGTAAATATCACGGCAGAAACCGGTAGATTTTCAATTTTGTCATTGACCAGCGCCAGCGCCGCTCGGGCTGTTTCCGCCGAGGTCAGTGGATCAATCACGATCCAGCCAGTCTTTCCACGGATGAAGGTGACGTTAGCCAGGTCGATATTGCGTACCTGGTAGATGCCATCCACCACTTTGAACAAACCTCGAATGGAAAGCAGCTGCGATTGCCGCCACAGACTTGGGTTTACCGTGGCGGGTATTGTTCCTTCTTCCTTGAGAAAGTCGTATTGGGACAGGTCAATAACGGTATTACCCGCATCACCCTTGATCACTGGACTGGGTAAATCGGCTATAAATCCGTGGTTCGCATCGTCAAAGTCTTGCTGGTTGGAAAACGGCAAATAGCCAAGCAACGCATCGTTGGCTTCTCGAGTTGCATTGGTGGCGTCGTTGGGGGCAGCGTGCGCCGCGCCAGCTCCGAGGCAGGTCGATAAAACGGCGAGCACGATTTGTCTGGGAAGTAGACCTGGCATTTCGCTTCTCCTCATGTTTGCAAGCACACTCCCGCCGCCACTTCTGACGCCGGGAATAGTTTCGTACGATCGACGAAAAACAAAGGGGCAAAAAATTCTTCCTGCATGTAACAGATGAGGCACTTTAACCGTGCTCAACTGACCCCTTACGGTCACTCCGTACTCGGTTCTGCTTCTATTGTTTTCGTGCTCAGTACCATTGGAGTATTACGAAGCGCAGGAGCGCAGAGTTGAGATAAATCAAATAGTCAGTGATCGAGGATGCGGTTTGTGGGGCCGGGCGAATGCACCGGGGCTTCGCATTTTTTTTGCGCGAGCGATTCTCATGGCCGCGTGCTCGCTGCTCGGGTGTTATGCCGACAATGCAGAGACCGCCAATAAGAGTAATAAGCCGTTGAATCGCCCCAGACCCTCATCTTGGCTATAGCACGGTGCAGGTGACCTCAACTTATTCGACATCTACTTGCTTGGTTTACCTCGTTCACAGTCATCGCAGATTGCACGGGGGGCACGCGTTCGCAATCCCTTGATACACGAATCCAAAGAAAGTACCCCCGCCCCCCGGCCGACAATGAACAACAGCAGTACGGCCCACGAGAGGTGAGTTGGCCACGCGTCCGGGTAAACAAAAACCTGGATCACTCCGGTCATGACAAGCAGGGCCAGCGCCGATAACCGGGTACATAAGCCAAGGATCAGCAGTAGCGGGAACAAGTGCTCGGCATAAGCCGCCAGATGTGCGGCCAGTTCCGGGGAAATCAGTGGCAGATTGTACTCGCTACGAAAAAGCTCATAAGTGCTGGGCGTGACGGTCAAAAAGCCCTCGACCTTGGTTCGGCCGGACAACAGGAAAATCGCCGCTATCGAAATACGGGCAAGCAGTGAGAGCAAATCATTACTGATAAGGCGCTGTAACTGATTCGCCAGTGAGCTCCAGTGGTGGCGAAGGCGCTGACTGAAAGTCGGTGCAGCAATGTGCAAGGTATCCATGATGTGCTCCTTATTGTTGTCCGGCTGCCTGATTGGCGGCGAACGCATTGGCGCTCACCAGACAAATCAGCAATTCATTCAAATCCAGCTCAGGCTGTGCATCGAGAGCACGCTGAGCCGCCTCCCCCAGTGACAGGCTGGCAGCGCATGCATCGAGAAAAATGCAGCCACCGCGTGAAAGCTCCTGCCATTGCACAAGCCCATCCTTACGGGTCAATAACGCGCCTTCAGCGCTCCATTGCAGGTCCTCGGGTATATCCAGCTTCTCACGGTTCAAACGCCAGAGGCTGTAAGCCGGCTGGTCGGAGAACCATGCCCAGCGGGCGGCAACGTGGGGTTCGAGATACAAGCCAAGCAACGCCAGAGGTTCGATCCGGGTCAGCTCGGCAAGCCCGGTACCGGCTTGTTCAGCGGCACTGTGGGCTTCGATCCAGAAGCGATCCAGGCGAGCTATGTTGCCCAGATAAGGCATCTCTCTGGCATGTTCGAAGTTGTCGAGGAAGTGGGCAAAATCGGTACCGTAAAACAACAGGCGCGCATCGCTGGGCGGATGGTCATGCAGGTAGACCGATGCTGCGGCCCGCAGCCATTCCGTTCCCACTATCCGCTCTACCGTCGGGAAGTTGGCCAGTAGCGCATCGCTGGCGCCTTTCATCACGGTGTTGCGGTAGACCATGAAACCCGCCTGTTGAGCCAGAGAAGGCAATGCGGACGGATCGGTGCCATAAAGCGCGCTGACAAACGCATCCTGAAAACCGCTCAGTGAAAGATTCATTGAGTGGTCTCCCGTGATGGGCTCAGGATGCACTGGGCTAGATCTCGCTCGCCCAGCAAGACTTCAAACGAAGGCAATTGGTCGTCACGTTCGATCAGCGTCGGGCGCGACCCTATACGTTCGATCAGACGTCGGTACAGGCTCCAGACGCTGTCGACGATGGGCGCATCGTGGGAGTCGATCAATAATGAAGAGTTGCCGGGGTCGACAGTGTGCCCCGCCAGATGAATTTCCATGATGGCTTGAGCGGGAAAGGCATCGATATAAGCCGCCGCGTCCAAGGCCAGATTATGAGCGCTGATATGCACGTTGTTCACGTCAAGCAATAACCCACAACCGGTTCTGATGGACAGTTCACTCAGGAAGTCGATTTCGCTCCATTCGTGACCGTCGAGTCTTAAATAATGGGTAGGGTTTTCAATGGCAATGCGTCGGCCCAGAGCATCTTGAGTGCGCTGGATATTATCGGTAATGCGGATGAGCGCCTCGCCGGTACGGGGAAACGGCAGCAGGTCAGGATGATACTGACCGCGCCAGGCCGACCAGGCGAGGTGCTCGGAAACAAGGGCCGGCTGGAGGCGATCGGCGAGAGTCCTGAGCCGCGCCAGGTGAACCTTGTCCGGCGGGCAATCAGCCGCAAGTGACAAGGACACACCGTGCATAGCCAAAGGATGCTGCTCACCGATTGCTTGCAGCCAGGCCAGACGTGGTCCACCATCGATCAGGTAGTTTTCCGGATGCACTTCAAACCACAGCCCGTCACTCGTGCATTCGAGTGCCTGCTGGTAGTGCTCGGCCTTGAGGCCGAGCCCTGCGCCCATCCGGAATTGATTGTCCATGATCGCTGCGTACTCTGGAGATGGCGGATTACATGGCTTTCAGGGTGCCCATGCCTTTCGGGGTCTTGATGGAGGTGCAGGTCCCGGCCGGAACATTTTTCCATGCATCGGCCTGGTAATCGGTTTTCGACGTACCGGCGCAAGTAGTACCGGCACCCGCCTTGCAGTCATTTTTCCCGGCCATGGAAACGCCGTAGCATTTTTCCATTGCACCGGCTGCGGCTGGAGCTTCGGCAGCCATGGCGCCGGCAGCGAATGAGGAAAGAGCAACTGCAATGGCCGCGAGTTTGATGTTGTTCATTTTTGTTTCTCCGAAAAAGTCAGTGGTGGTCGCCGCTTCAGGCAGAGGCTCTGCGCTTGCGATCCGAGAAGTAGTTCGCTGACTTCGGGAAACTGGTTACAGTCCTCGCAAAATATTTTTTAGAATCGTGAGGATAAAATCTGCAGGTTGCCTTTAGCCTTTGGACGCAAGCATGATCCGCTACCCGTCATGAGCATCGCGTTATGTGGGTGCGAAATATTTTTCCCCTTCGTGTAACCAGAGCAGAAGATGGAACGAACTACCCACAACGACGCATTGCGCAGCCGGGAGATGCACCTTCAGGCGTTGTTCGCCGCTGGCCTTGAAGGAGACGAGCAGGCTTATCGGCAATTTCTGTCGGAGTTGAGCGGTCACCTGCGCGGCTTTCTGCGAGCAAGACTTCAACGGCAGCCGGGCGATATCGAGGATTTACTGCAAGAGGTGCTGCTGGCCATTCATAACGGCCGTCACACCTATCGGACCGATCTGCCACTGACGGCATGGGTGTTCGCCATTGCGCGCTACAAACTTACGGATTTTTTTCGGGGCAGATCACGCCATGAAGTGTTTAACGACCCCCTCGACGATGGCGCAGAGCTTTTTGCCGAGCCTCATCTTGAACCAGCACAGGCCAGTCGTGACCTCGGCAAGCTCCTGGAGCAATTGCCCGAGCGTCAACGCCTTCCGATCATGCATGTGAAGCTTGAGGGGTTGTCGGTCAGTGAAACGGCGTTGATAACCGGTTTATCTGAATCAGCGATAAAGACAGGCATCCATCGCGGACTGAAAGCGTTGGCTGCAAAGATCAGAGGCAAACAATGAAAACTGATGACTTCATTTCCCTGCTCGCGACGGGAGTTACCCCGGTTGACCGGCATGCAGTCGCCAAGCGCTTCAGCGTTGCGACGCTGACCGGCCTGGTGACGGCCACGCTGCTGGTGATGGTCTTACTGGGCGTTCGTGCAGACCTGTTCGTGGTGGCGGTGACTCCGCTTTTCTGGGCCAAAATCGCCCTGCCCCTCAGTTTGATAGCCGGTGCTCTGAGCGTAGTCGTACGCCTGGCAAGGCCGGGAGTCCCCCCGGGCTACGGAGGATTACTGATTTTTGCAGCCATTGCAGCCGTGTGGGGGGGCGCGATCTATGTCCTTATGGGTTCGGCACCCGACACCCGCCTCGCTGTGATTCTTGGCAAGACCTGGCGGGTATGTGCACTCAATATCACCTTGCTATCGATCCCGGGATTCATTGCTGTTTTCTGGGCGCTACGCAATTTGGCGCCCACCCGCTCGACGCTGGCCGGAAGCTGCGCCGGCCTCCTCTCAGGCGCGATGGCCACCCTTGCGTACAGTCTGCACTGCCCGGAAATGGGCGTGCCATTTTGGGGAACCTGGTACCTGCTGGGTATGGCAGTACCAACCGCTATGGGCATGTTCCTCGGGAAATACTGGCTGCGCTGGTAGGTCACCAGGCACGCCAGCGACAGGTGTCTATCGAACAGAAGCAATCATTCAACGCTCCCCGTCCCATCTGCTTGAACTGACCCATTAGTTACCAGGCTGTGTTGAAAATAACGGCACTTCCCAATGAAGCTGTCGCCGCGGCGTCGTCAATTGCGAAATCAAATCACGACTCAAACCTTTTGAACATTGCCATTGCAACCAATGCCGTGAAGGCATCTGGCAACGTTCGCCAGCTATGGCAGTTTGCTGCGAACTGACCTGCGCTGGGCACACCGACAAGCCGCAACATGTTGAATGTGGCGTCCAACGTGCCCTGGTCTGCGATCCAGGCTCAACCGACACAATCACGATAGAAAGTTCGGGTCTACTGCTGTCAGCCGTCGACAAATCGCACGTGCTCAATCGTCACCCCAAACCTGCGACAATGCTTCTCTTCAGACTTCGCAACTTGCGTGGCAAACGTTCAGGTATTTGAATAACAAATCCACGGGGAGCAGCCACATTGGAATTGAGACAACTGCGCTATTTCGTAAAAATCATTGAGCTTGGCAGCCTGGGACGTGCGGCGCTTGAACTAGACGTTGGCGTGTCAGCCCTAAGTCAGCAAATCTCCAAGCTGGAAAGCGAACTGTGCACCCGCCTCCTGAATCGAACCTCCACCGGAGTGACCCCCACTAGCGCCGGATTTGCGTTTCTACACCATGCCCAACTGACGCTACGCCAAGCGGAAAACGCCATCATGGCGGCACACCGCGGGCGAATGAGCGGTTATGTCAGCGTCGGCTTGCCACCGACGACCGCGACAGTGCTCGCGTTGCCGTTAATCAACGCAATGCGTGCGCGTTATCCAGACATACAACTGCATTTGGTGGAAATGCTTTCCGGCCACCTGGCGGCGCAGCTCAACGCTCGGCACATTGACCTGGCTATCCTGTTCCAGCTCGAAGGGGGTAAACGCTGGAGCGTGACTCCGCTGCTGGATGAAAAGCTTTTTGTGATTGCCTCGCCTGATCTGCCTCAAGCGCCTTCTGGTGACAGCGTACAGTTAGCCGATCTCGGCGGCCTGCCACTGGTAATGCCCAGTGCGCAACATGGTCTGCGCTCGGGATTGATGAGCGCCTTCGAGCGGGTCGGGCTAACACCCAATGTCATTATGGAAGTCGACGGTCTCGCTGTTTTGATGAACGCCGTTCGGGCCGGTCACGCGGCAACAATACAGCCGGGGGCTGCTGCGGCATTGAAGGACAGGTCCGGACTCTCGCTGATCAGGATTGCCGATCTCCATGTAGGCCGCCGTAATCTTCTGGCAACGCTGCCTGACGACGAACTCTCGCCCGCGGCGCTGGCAACGCGGTTGGTCATGGTCGATGTGGCACGACAGTTGGTCGTCAGCAAACAGTGGCCTGGAGCTACGTGGATAGAAGGGATAGACGCAGGATCCTCATTGAACCCCGGCTCATAAGTCTCTCCTGACGACAAAGCCTTTAGAAAAACTAAATACCCCGCGCCATTGTCAGTCTTTCGCTCACCTATTCCCCACCCTATCGTTCTCCCCAATCGCAAGGAGCAATTTGTTCCCGCCTCCTTGCAAATCGAGGAACGAAAATGATCGATGTCTTAATCATAGGGGGTGGCAACGCTGCCCTATGCGCCGCTCTAATGGCGCGAGAAGCGGGTGCCAGCGTAATGCTGCTGGAAGCCTCCCCAAAAATCTGGCGCGGTGGTAACTCCCAACACACCCGTAACCTGCGGTGCATGCACGACGAACCTCAGGACGTGCTAATCGATGCCTATCCGGAAGAAGAATACTGGCAAGACCTGTTGAAGGTTACCGGTGGTCTCACGGATGAAAGGCTTGCACGCATTACGATTCGGGCATCGTCTTCTTGCCGTGACTGGATGCGTTCACACGGGGTGCATTTTCAGCCTCCGCTTTCCGGAGCGCTGCACGTGGCGCGGACTAACGCATTTTTTATGGGAGGGGGCAAAGCGTTGGTCAATGCGTATTTCCGCAGTGCCGAGCGCTTGGGAGTCAAAGTTCGCTACAACACTCAAGTGACCGATATCGAGTTGGATGAGGGGAAATTCGTCGCCGCCCATGTGGGCGAACATGAGGTCGATGGTCAGCGTTTCGCCGCAGAACGCATTGAAGCGCGGGCCTGCGTATTGGCGGCTGGCGGCTTCGAATCCAACCGTGAATGGCTGCGCGAAGCCTGGGGGCAGAACGAACGCGGTGAATGGCCATCGGACAATTTCCTGATCCGGGGCACCCGATTCAACACCGGCATATTGCTACGGCGCATGCTCGACCTCGGCGCAGATGTGATTGGCGACCCAACGCAAGCACACATGGTAGCGATTGATGCCCGCGCGCCGCCCTACGATGGCGGCATCTGTACCCGAATCGATTGCGTATCACTTGGAGTGGTCGTCAATCGTGATGGCGAACGATTCTACGACGAAGGTGAGGATTTCTGGCCAAAACGTTATGCGATCTGGGGGCGACTGGTGGCTGGGCAACCCGGTCAGCAGGCCTATTCGATTATCGATCAACAAGCCATCGGCCGCTTCATGCCCCCGGTCTTTCCAGGAACCACCGCCAATACGCTGCAAGACCTGGCCCGCCAGTTGAAGCTGCCTCAAGAACAATTCGTCAAGACTGTCGAGGATTACAACCGCGCCTGCTGCGTCGGCACGTTCGATCACACGGCGCTGGACGATTGTCACACCCTGGGGCTGATGCCGGCCAAAACCCATTGGGCACGGCCATTGGTGAAGCCGCCTTTCTACGCCTACCCGCTTAAGCCAGGTGTCACCTTCACCTACCTCGGCCTCGCCACCGACGAAACCGCTGCCGTGCATTTCAACGGCCAGGCAAGCCCCAACCTGTTCGTCGCGGGAGAAATGATGGCCGGCAATGTTCTGGGCAAGGGCTACACCGCAGGCATCGGCATGGCCATTGGTACAGCTTTTGGCCGCATCGCCGGTGTGCAAGCGGCCGCTTCGGCGGGCTTTGGCGTTTCAGCTGCAAACAAGGAGTCTCGACATGCAACTGTTTGATCCCCAATCGTCGAGCGGGTTGATCCCGGTGTTGAATCTTGACGAAAGTGAAGTCCAGCGGCAGATGACCATCTGCAATGCCTGCCGTTATTGCGAAGGCTTTTGTGCGGTATTTCCGGCGATGACCCGGCGCCTGGAATTCACTCAGGCTGACATCCATTATCTGGCGAACCTGTGCCATAACTGCGGCGCGTGCCTGCACGCCTGCCAATACGCCGCACCACACGAGTTCGACGTCAACATACCCAAAGCCATGGCGAAAGTTCGCCTGGATACTTACGCCGAATACGCCTGGCCGCAAGTGATGGGCAAGTTGTATCAGCGCAACGGCCTGACCCTGGCGCTGGCTTCCGGTGGCGGACTGGCGTTGTTTTTATGCCTGACCCTGATGTTCATGGGCAACCTGTTCACGACCATTCCCGGAGGCAACTTCTATAAGATTTTCCCGCATAACACCCTGGCGCTGATGTTCGGCTCAGTGTTCGGCTTTGCGGTACTTGCCCTGACCATAGGTGTAAGGCGCTTCTGGCGCAACGTTTCACCGGTCGCAGCGCCACTGCCATTGAAAACCTCTGCTGCTTTGGAGGCTACGGTCAACGTCGCACAGCTCAAATATCTGGACGGCGGCCATGGCGAAGGCTGCAACAACGCAGACGATCAATTCACCTTGTGGCGACGCCGATTCCACCACCTCACCTTCTACGGCTTCCTGCTGTGCTTCGCCGCCACCAGTGTCGCCACGCTCTATCACTATCTGCTGAAGTGGTCGGCGCCTTATCCGATCTTCAGCTTACCGGTGATGCTGGGTATTGCCGGTGGTATCGGCCTGCTGATCGGCCCGGCGGGTCTTCTTTGGCTGAACCTGCGTCGCAACCCTGCGCACGGGGATGAGAACCAAAAACCCATGGACCGCGGCTTCATTGCTCTGCTGTTTCTAGTCAGCGCGAGCGGCCTGGCTCTACTGGCTTTGCGTGAAACCAGCGCCTTGGGCTTGATGCTGGCTATCCACCTGGGCCTGGTCATGGCGTTTTTCTTGACCATGCCTTACAGCAAATTCGCCCATGGAATATTCCGCAGCGCAGCGCTGCTCAAACACGCCATCGAGAAGCGTCAACCCAACCCGATCAACGCTGGCAGCGATTGACGGTTAAGACACTTATTCCAAAAACAATAGTGAGCATAACGGTAGCCAAATGATGAAAACGACAACGGCAACAACCCGAGGCAAGGGGTCCAAACTGGGCGCCATTTTGCGGGTCACCAGCGGTAACTTTCTTGAGCAGTTCGACTTCTTTCTGTTTGGGTTCTACGCGACCTACATCTCCCAAACTTTCTTTCCTGCCACCAGCGAATTTGCCTCGCTAATGATGACCTTCGCAGTATTCGGCTCCGGATTCCTGATGCGTCCGTTAGGCGCCATTGTGCTGGGGGCGTACATCGATAAGGTCGGCCGTCGCAAAGGGCTGATAGTGACGCTGTCGATCATGGCCGCTGGTACCGTATTGATCGCCCTGGTGCCAGGCTACGCCGCCATCGGCGTGGCGGCACCGATTCTGGTGTTGTTGGGCAGGCTGCTCCAGGGCTTCTCCGCCGGCGCGGAAATGGGAGGTGTTTCCGTGTATCTGGCGGAAATTTCCACCCCCGGTCACACCGGTTTTTACACCAGTTGGCAGTCGGCCAGCCAACAGGTTGCGATCGTCGTCGCGGCCGCGTTGGGCTACACGATCAATGCAACGATGCAAGCCGCTGAAATTGCCGATTGGGGATGGCGTATTCCCTTCTTCATTGGCTGCGTGATCATCCCGTTCATTTTCATTATTCGTCGCTCACTGGAAGAAACTGCTGCCTTCACTGCTCGCAGCCATCGTCCAACAACTCGCGAAGTTTTTCGTTCGATGCGTGACAACTGGCGCACCGTACTGGCGGGCGGCCTGCTTGCATCTATGACCACCACCACGTTCTACCTTATTACGGTCTACACACCGACGTTTGGCAGGACAGTACTGAACCTGAGCACCACTGACAGCCTGATGGTCACACTGCTGGTAGGCATCAGCAACTTTATCTGGCTGCCTATCGGCGGCGCCATCTCCGACCGCATTGGCCGGCGGCCACTGTTACTGGCGATATCGTTGCTGTGCATCTTCACTGCCTATCCCGCGATGCACTGGCTAGCGCAAGCGGCGAGTTTCGAACGACTCCTTGCTGTTCTGCTGTACTTCTCATTCTTCTTTGGCATCTACAACGGCGCCATGGTCGCGGCACTGACCGAGGTCATGCCACAGAACGTGCGGGTTGTCGGGTTTTCACTGGCATTCAGTCTGGCTACCGCGGTGTTTGGTGGCTTTACCCCGGCAATCTCGACGTTGCTTGTCCAGGCGACGGGTGACAAAGCATCACCTGCCTACTGGCTGATGTTCGCGGCAGTGTGCGGATTCACGGCGACGACGATTCTGTACCGTCGGCAAAAAGCTTTGGCAGTCAAAACCGCTTGATTGATTGATCACCGACGCTTGCCACGCGCCGATCCGCGCGGGAAGCGAATCAAAGCGTTGAGAGGTCGATTGCGGTCCTTCGTCAGGGCGGTAATCGGCCTAAGCGCCCTACTCAATAGGCATCGACAGATTCTTCGAATAATACTGGGTTCGGTGCCCTTGTTTTCCAACCGATCATGGACTCGAGGCAAGGATCGAAAACCGCGGCATGCAGGTAACAGCTGCTGCGTGGCCGGCCGACAAGATAGCCCTTATCCAGCAGGCTTTGATAGACCAGGGTCACGGTATAACGCGAAGTACGTAACTGCTGAGACAGTTTGCGGCACGACGACAACGGTTCATCGGCAGAGAAGCCACCGCCCCTGCCAGGAAGTTGCATACTTCTCTCAGACTGTCACTCGAGGATGTGCAGATCCCATTGCTCACAAGTTCACAGCCCGCCCCCCTTTCTCGCTGACACTACATCTACCCCCTCACCATTCTTGCTGAGGAGGCAGACTCGATAGGGATAACCGCATTCAGGCATTAAGCGGCCGGGCATCAGGCCTTGTGTGATTAAACCGGCTCCCACCTATACGGCAGCAACCGACCGATTAACTGTCCAGCTGCGTAGCCAGGCGGGCTGGCGGGATATCCTTTCCTTTTGGTTAAAACTTATGCGCATCTGAGCGACCTCAGAAGCGCATCATCACCGACTTCAATTCCGTGTAATCCTCGATGAACGCGCTGCCGAACTCACGGCCAATGCCGGATCCCTTGACCCCACCAAAAGGCACCGCCGGATCGAGGAAGGTGTGCATGTTCACCCACACCGTCCCCGCCTCGATACGTGGGATCAGCCTCATAGCCTTGGACAGATCGTTCGTCCAGATGCTGGCACCCAGACCGAGCGGCGAGTCGTTCATCATGCGTACCAGTTCTTCCTCATCATCGAAAGGCAGGACGGTCAGGATCGGACCGAAGGTTTCCTCTTCCAGAAACGGGTCGTGTTCCTCAAGAGCCGTGAGCAGCGTTGGCTGGACGAAATAACCCGGCCCCGGCAGGGCCTTGCCCCCAAATAGAACCTGGCCGCGTGCATTGGCCCGATCAAAGAAACCGAGAATCTTGTCGTAATGCGCCTTGTTGGCCAGCGGCCCGAAATGTGCAGACTCATCCAGAGCGCCACCCACCTTCATCGCCCCAAGGCGCTCGACCAGTCTGCTGCAGATGGCGTCGACCTTGCTGCGATGGATGTACAGACGCTCGGGCGCCGCGCACACTTGGCCCTGGTGGACGTAACCGGTTTGCAAGATGCCCTCGACGGCGGCATCGATGTCGATGTCGGCCAGGAACGCCGCCGGGTTTTTACCGCCCAGTTCCAGGGTCACACGAGTCAGGTTGGCACTCAGCGCGGCCTTGCCCACGGCAACCCCTGTAGGCACCGATCCGGTGAAAGAGACCTTGGCGACGTCCTTGTGGCTGATCAATTGCTGGCCGATGCGCCCGCCGCCATTGACCACATTCAATACCCCGGCCGGAATGCCGGCTTCGATGGCCAGCTCGGCGAGGCGAAGGAGTGATAACGGGGTGAACTCGCTAGGCTTGATCACGATGGTGCAGCCACAGGTCAGCGCCGAGGCGATTTTCCAGATGCCAATCATCAGCGAGAAATTCCACGGTGTGATCGCAGCCACAACGCCAACCGCTTCGCGCCGGGTAAACGCAGCATACTGCTCGCCCTGAAAAGACGGCAACGACGGGGTCATGGTCTGGCCATGGATTTTGGTCGCCCAACCCGCGAAATAACGCAGAAAAACCACGCTCTGCGGAACCTCCAGATGTCGGGTAAGGTTGATCGACTTGCCCGAACTTAGCGACTCGAGTTGAGCCAGTTGCTCGGCATTGGCTTCGATCAAGTCGGCCAGGCGATTCAACGCGACGCCTCGCAGATAAGGCGAAGTGCTCCCCCAGACGCCATGAAAGGCGGTGCTGGCGGCCTGTACCGCTCGCTCGACAAGCGCTTCGCTGGCATGAGCAACCTGGATCAGCACCTGGGCGTTGGACGGGTTGATGACCTCGAACTGCTCGGCACCGGACTCACTCACGGGATTGCCATCGACAAAGCTGCCAGGGTTGTTATCCAGAAATTGCTGGACGCTTGAAAGAATCGTGATATCGCTCATGTCATTAACCCTCGAATTGGCCCATACCGTAAAAGTCAGCGACGATTTCCCAGCTCAGCCCCTTACGGCGCCAGGTGGTCAGAGAGCGGAAGGCAATCGTCTCGCCTTGCGGGTCTGGCGAAACCCAGTGCAGCCAGGTGACGACGCAATCAGCGGTAATTTGCCGTTCGAGATGGATGCGTATGCTGAGCGCGGGCGTGAGCTCGAGCATGTGAGCGATGGCATCACGCAGGCCCTCCTCACCTTGCACGATTGTCGGACCACCCTCACCGGAGACGGTGGCCTCGGCGGCGAACATTTGGAACACCGCTTCGGCATCCTGAGCCTGGCAACTTGCCTGAAGTTGCTGGACGGCTTGTGCAACAGACATTTCAACGCTCCTCTGACCATTCAAAGACCGGGCTGTGTAGCCCATTTCCCGAGTCTGTAACAACCTCTCCAGCCATTCAGGTTCACCTTCGCCAGATTTTGGGTCATGCCTGCCAAAAATCCGGAAACCTGGTTACCGGTTTCCGGCAAACGAGCAAAAAAAACCCAGCGAGCAGCTGGGCTAATGGAGCGTATTAAAGCTCTGGCAGGCATGATGGCCCGCTCAGCGCCGTGGTAATGGTTCTGAAGTCAGAATTTGGTGCTGATCAGCAGCGCCGTGTAGATATTGAGATCGTTATCACCCAGCTGCACACCGCCCTCCCCGGCACTCTTCTTCGGATCGTACAAACCGAGCATCGGTGACAGGGTCACGTTAGCTGTGACCGCCCAGTCCAGCACCACATCCAGCTCACGTCCGGAACTGTCCGCCACGCCGTTTGGGTGGGTCGTACGGAAGTCATAAGCCAGCACGTTCACCCCGAGTTTTTCAGAAGGTTGGGCGCGCCAGTAAACCTGGTTGATCGACGTATTGGTGCCAAAAGGCCCCGCGTAGTTGGCGCCCACTTCTCCTTGGAACCAGGTGCCGTAACCACGACTGAACCCGTACAGCAGCGAATCCCAATGAGCGCCGTACTGGCTGTAGCGATAACCCAGTGTTTGATTCCAGGGCAGGTCGGCGAAGGTCCAGGCGGCTTCAACATATCCCGCCTGCGCATCGCCACGACGGGTGTTCTGCCAGGCCAGCTCCGAGGACAGGAACAGCTGCTTGATACCGGCATTGCCGGTGGCGCGGATGCTGTAGACGTCCATCCCATCGCGATCACCCTGGGGGTCCATGGCAAATTTTTTGTCAACGCCCAGGCCATGTAAGTAGGTCGCTCCCAGGGTGCCGATTTCGTTGGTGTATTCCAGTGTGGAGAATGCCATCTCGACCTTGGCCTGGATCGGGTTGTCTGACTTGAACCAGCCGAGCGAACCATGCAGCCCCTGATCGCCGCCGAGCTTGACCCATAGCGTCTGGTCAAATGCGCGACGCGGCGTGATGTAGTAACCGCCACCGCGGTTGTATGCGTTATTGCCCAGCCCACGGCCGGCACTGATGCCGTCGCCTGCGACGATGAAACCATCACCGAGCAATATGGCCTGGCGGCCGGCAGAGATATCGATACCGTCATGGCCCAGAGCCGGGAACAGGTCATTCGAGCGCCACCCGGCAAAGGCCTCTTCCCATTTGTCGGTGCGCTCGCTGCCATTGGTAAACCCTGCAGCGTCGCCATCGCCCCAGGTTCCGGAGGCCACCCGGTTGAGCGTACCGTAAACGGTGCCCAAGCTCTCACGGGTGAGACTGCCACTCAGGCCATACTTGATATAGCCCTCCTGCCAACTGGAATGCCCCGGATCGCGGTTGCCCCACACCTGATAGTTCTTTTGGCTATGGAACGCTCCGACAGCCGACTGCACGTCGAACGACAGCTTGCCATCTGGCTCATCGATCAATTGCAGCGCGGACGCTGCGCAGCACCAGAACCCTCCCAATATGCATGCCGAGCGGCCCAGCGTGGTCCCCAGATAATTTTTCATGGCAAACGTCTCCCTTGGCGGTGCCGTATGGACGGCCCACGTATTGTTTTGTTATTGGCAGATCAATGAAGTGTAAGCAGGGGCTCAGTCGGGAATGGAACCCGAAGCGAACATGTCAGCGACGATGAACCACTCACCTCGCTCTTTCTTCCAGACGAACAGACTTTTCATCTTGAACGGCGCTTCGTTCCCGGTTGGTGTCACATTCCAGGTCACCCAGGTGTATGCGGCGTCGGCGCCCATTTGCTGGATTCGGTCGAGATGGATCACCGTATTTTTGGCACCCTCCATCAGATGGCTGATGAGCCCCGTCAGCTCAGCCTTGCCCCTGTACAACTCGTCTACGCCCTCTCCGGTAATTTCGGTCTGCTCGGTGTAAACCTCGTCAACTACCGCCTTGGCGTCTTTCTTCGGCCAAAGGCTGGCAATGCGCTGGAGCTTGCTGTCGATTTGCTGACGGTCATCGTCGGCGAGGACCTGGGTGCAAATGCTACCTAGACCGACTGCGACGAGCAGTGCGAAGACGGGGAGTTTTTTTATCATCATCATGGCGCCTGTTCTTGGTGAGTAAAACGTCAAACCTTAAACAATCTCCACCGACCGTCGGCTATCTGATATTCACGTGCTCAGCGATTGAATACAGCCGCGCTGACCTGGCCTGCACCTTATTAGCTGCGGTGTGCCGCAGGTTGCCGATGCGTTGGGCCGGTGGGTTTGCTTGAGATTATTCTGACCGAAAGAGCCGCCGCTGGATTGGCCGCGCTTGACAGCTTTTTGCATCTGCTTGCCATTGGCCAGCGCTATGACAAATCGTCCCGATGCAAAAACCTATGGAAGGAGATTAATGAGGAGGGCCGCATAGCGGCCCTCTGATTCCCTTTGATGACGATACCGACTTACGCGGTTCTATTGGACGTGCGTGCGATAACTGCGTGGCGCCACACCCAACTGCTTCTTGAACGTCTTGGAAAAATGCGCTGAATCGGAGAAGCCCCACCGCGTACCGATCTCGGTGATCGAACGATGACTGTACGCAGGGTTGCGCAGATCCTGGGAGGCCTTGATCAGCCGCTCGCGCAGAATGTAGCGACATACGCTATCGCCATCGGCCTCGAACAGCCGATACAACTGGCGGCTGGAAATACCCAGCTCCTCGGCCAAAGCGACAGGTGTCAGACGCGGTGAGTCCAGGCGCTGCTGAATCAGCGACTGAACTTCATACAGGTGCAGGCCAGGCGAGCTTTCTCGCGCTGGGTACTGCATGACCGAGCCGAGCAGTGCCACCAGCGCGGCCTGCAGCCCATCACCGTCTTCGGGACGAGCCCAATGACCGAGCTCCCCCTCGGCCACTTGACGCACCATATTGCCGAGCAGTTGCCCACAGGCACCGGTGAGAGAGAGCTTGCCAAAGCGGCTGGGTTCGAATGTGCTCAGGCTTTCGCGGGGCAGGTGGATGGATACGTGAGAGAAAAGTCCGCGAGGGATCATCTTCATCGCCTGGGCCGAATCGAGCAAAGCCACGTCTCCCTCGCGCAGATCAATGACCCGGTCGCCCAGTTCGATAACCATCTCCCCGTGGTGCTGTAACACAAGGAAACAGTGTGGATCAGTGTCACGTCCTGCCTCTCGCCCTGACCGGGCAATGGCATTGGCGTTGCTACGAATATGGGCGACCGGCGTTTTGCCTAGCAGCGAAGAGCGCAGCTCCCCGATGAAAAGGCTCTGGCAATGCTCATAGCGGGTTTCGAAGCGCCCGCAAACGGCGTGTACATTCTCGTTCCAGACAGACATAGCATGACCATTCATGAATCATCTCCATCGATACACGCGCTTATTTAGTGCACTATTCACGTGATTTTGGGTAACAAAATAGCGGTTATAAGATGCGCCTGCATATAGCGCGCCATCTCGCACGGCTTCTTCGCGAGCACGCGCTGATCACGGCTTGATCGTTTTTTTTGCCCGGGCTTCGTCGTATGAACCAGATCAGTCTTTACTCTTCAAACCAGAGGTATAGCCATGCCCCCTCACCGCCCCACTCTGGCCGAGCCAGGTTCGGATCTCTTTGAACTCATTCGCTTCACTCTGCGGGTGCGCACACCCGCGCAGGCGCTACCGCGTTTACAGGCGGCCCTGCACGATGCCCTCGAGGGCGTTGAACTGATGGGCTGCTGGCTCAGTGAAATCGGTCCGCAAAACACTGTTGCTGTGCTGCGCCGCTTCAGCTGCGCAGAGGTTCAGGCTGCCGAGCGTCAGCGTGTTCTGTTAGCCAGCGATGCCTTCGGGATTGGAGAATTCATCCTTGAGCAGCAGATGGACGACTACCGCCTGTTCCCCTTCCTGAGGCCACTGGAGCCGGGCGCCTACGGCCCTTTCTACGAGCTGCGTGAATACGACTTGGTGACATCAGGCCTCGCGCCTACTCTGGAAGGCTGGCGCAAGGCGGTCACGGCGCGAACAGACTCGACCTATTCGCCCGTGTACGCGGCCTTCTATGCGACCAGCGGGCGGGTACCGCGCTACCTGCATATCTGGCCCTACGCCAGCCTCGAACAGCGACTGGATGTACGCACCCGCGCCGTGCGTGATCATGTGTGGCCTCCAGAGAACTCTGGTCCGCAATTGCAGAAAATGAGTTCAGTCGCCTATTTGCCAGTACCTTTCTCGCCGCTCAGCTAACGTGCCCGTCGATGCGGCTGCGTTCGGGACCGGCGCAGCGGTCGTCAATCATTTCCGCAGGGGCATCGGCACTTTGCTATGCCCCGTCTCCACCCCGCTCGCTCGTAGCGGTGAACCCTGCAACTTCATGTTTCGCCCCGTCTTTTGCGCCCACAGGGTGCCCGCTCTGCAAGGGTTGGCGGACAAATTTGTCCAAGCGTGCCGAAGCTTTGTACGCGGGTGCCAAACCAGCCCAGGTGATGGGGTTTGGGACCTGACACAGGTAGCCTGAGCCAACCGAAAATAGTCTTTGGGAAGGACAACAGAGGGAACTATGGCAATGAGCATTCAGAATAAGATCACGCTGCTGGCCAGCGCATGCCTGGTGGCCGTCGTCGCACTACTCGCAGGGCTATCTCTGGAACAGCGACGCAGCGATTCGCACACAAGCGTCAACACTTCTACTGATTTGCTGCGCAAAGCGGCACAGGACAATCTGCAGGCAGAAGGCCGAGCTCAGGCATTGCAGGTTCAAGAACGCTTCGGCCAAGGCTATGAATTCGTCCGGGGCATGGCACGACAGATTCTGCAACTGCGCGCCCAGGCTGCCTCCGATCCAGTCGCGGCCCGGGATCTACGTGCAGCCATTGCCAAAGTGCTACGCGACGCGATAAGCGAGCGGAGCGAACTGCTAGGCCTGTTCGTCGCATTCGAGCCCAATGCCCTGGACGGGCGTGATGCCGAGTTCGTTGGCCAGCTGGCGCAAGGCAGCAACGATAGTGGCCGCTATACCCTGTACTGGGTGCAACCCAAGGCCGGCCAGCTTCAGGCACTACCCGCCGACGAGGCGTTACTGGCCAATGAAACTCCTGGTCCAACTGGCTTGCCTTTCAACGCCTTCTTTACCTGCTCGCGGCAAAGCGCCAACCCTTGTGTGCTGGAACCCTATCTGGATGATTCCAGCGGCACCCCGCACCTCGTCACCAGCGTAACGGTTCCGTTGATCGTTGATGGGCGTGTGTTGGGTGTACTGGGGATTGATATCGGCCTGGATGCGTTGCAGGACAATGCCAAAGCAGCCAGTGCCTCGCTCTATGACGGACAGGGTGCGCTATCGATCATCAGTGCAACCGGCGTAGTGGCCGCTGACAGCGACGATCCGCAACGGTTGGGCAAACTGGCCACTGAACAAGCGCCTGCAGACGGCTCGCAGCTCAGTGTGCAAGTACCGATCCAGCCGATCGCGGATGCCCGACCATGGAGCATCCAGGTCACGGTGCCCAGGCAAACCCTTGATGCTCCAGTGCTGCGCATGCAGGAAGTAATACAGGTGCAGTTGGTCAAGAGCCTCACCGTAGAAGTGGCTCTCGGCCTGCTTCTGGCACTTGTGGGCATCTTCATGATCCGCTGGGCCGCTCGCAGTGTGACCCGACCTATCCTGCACGTAGCGCAACGGCTCGATGACATCGCCGATGGCGATGGCGACCTGACGGGTCGCCTGGCCTATCCGCGACGGGATGAGCTGGGGCGCCTAAGCGGCGCCTTCGACCGCTTTCTCGACCGTCTGCAACCGGTCATTGCGCAAGTGCAGCAGGCTGTTCACGACACCCACGACACCGCCGACCAGTCGCAGCAAATCGCCAGGCGGATCAGCCAGGGCATGCAGCAACAGGTGGGTGAGATTGAGCAGATGGCCACCGCAGTGCACGAAATGTCCGCCACCGCGCACAACGCAGCGCACAGTGCCGCCCAAGCCGCCGACGCGGCGCGCAATGCGGAAAGGGCCAGCAGCAAAGGCGTGCAGACCATTGAGCAGTCCGCCCAAAACATCCGCGAACTAGCCAGCGGCATGAACGATGCGATGCGTCGGCTGCAGGGCCTGTCGGCCAGCAGCGAGCAGATCGGCTCGGTACTGGATGTCATCCTGGCCATTGCCCGACAGACCAACCTGCTGGCGCTCAATGCGGCGATTGAGGCCGCACGCGCCGGAGATGCTGGCCGCGGCTTTGCGGTAGTGGCCGATGAAGTTCGCGGGCTGGCTCAGCGTACTCAGGCCTCAGTCGAGGAAATCGGCGCGGTCATCAACAATTTGCGCGAAGGCACCCGCGACGTGACCACTGCAATGCAGCAGAGCAACAGCCAGGCGCACCGCAGTGTCGAGCAAACTCAGCAGACGCTCACAGTGCTGGAAGAAATACGGAATGCGGTCGGTATCATCACCGACATGAACGTGCAAATCGCCTGTGCCGCCGAGGAGCAAAGCAGTGTCTCTGAAGAGATCCATCGCAATGTCGAAGCGGTGCGCAGTGTTGTGAACTCATTGTCGGACGAGGCTATACAGTCGACTGCCATCAGCCAGCAACTTAATAGCCTTGCTGTTCGCCAACAGGAGCTGATCCAGCGATTCAAAGCATGAAGCCTGCGGCGATGAACGTCAGCCAGCATTGCCACTCAGACCAGAAAAACCGCGTCAGACCTACTCCGCCACCATCCCCCTCCTGAGAATCCTCCTGCTAACCCACCCATCGGGTGGGTTAAGCAGAGCCAACACATTCTTCACCAGTCGAGCGACTCCAGACGCTGCCCGGCAGGCATATACCGGAAGATGGCAGGCATATACAAAGCCCGGCCCGATGCTTGGGGTTCAATCCAGATGGCAACTCAGCCATCACCGCAAGAGTGCTCCATGTTAAAGATCATCCTGCTTTCTCTTTCCCTGACAAGCATGCCGACTCTGGCCAATGACAATATGAATACGAACACGGATCCCGAACCTTTCAAAGAGACTTTGCAAAAAGAGCTGACCAATCGCGCTACCGCCCGCTACGCCATCGCTGCTATCACCGAACAAAGTCTCGCCCCTGCCCCGAGACTGTTCTGGGACAGCTACGCCAGGCTTGAAATACTGAATCAGGATCGCTATGCCGCAGTCGCAGCCGAGCTGCAACTCGAACCCGGCACGCTATCGGCGTGGCTCAAAGGGCGTTCGGCAGCCATTTATTTTCGCTTCGCCCCGCAACGCATGATCAACACCATGGCTCAAGCGACCCGGACCTACTATCAGCAGCTTGTGACCGCGTCAGACAAAGTCGTCGCACGCCACGCCGTGTTTTATCAATACGTGCTGGATCAGGAAAAAGCTCAGGTCGAGGCCTTCAGCCTGGCCGCGGCAGGCAACTATGGAGACGCTAGTAAACACCTCGACGCTTTCATTCAGGCTCATCAGCCGCAGCCGCAGCCGCAGTGAATGAAAAAAGGCTCGCGGGGACATCCCGGCGAGCCTTTTTCGCGCCTGCACTACATTCACCTATGCGCCACGTTTACGCTTGCCAGACGCTCAAAGCTTCGGCATTACAACCGGCGCGTCGCCAGTGCTGCGCGCACTCACCTGTTGTGACTTTAATACTGCGACACCATAGATAGCGAGAACACTGGCCGAGCATGCACCGGAGAACAGCAGTACCGCCATGTAGCCATAGGTTTCGATCAGTAGCCCTCCGATCGCCGGGCCCACTGCCGCACCAATCGACAGACTCAGTGCGCCCAGAGCGACCAGCTTGCCCGAAAGATCGAACTCAGCCGTCACACCGAAGGTGTAAGCCAGCACGAAGCTGATCGAGAACAGGAAACACATTGCCCCCGCCACATAAGTGGTCAGCGAGGAGAATTGCGCGAGCAGTACAAGACCTGCGACTTCGGCACCGAGGATCAGTGCTACAGGCAGAAAGCGTCCGGCCTTGAGGCCAACAGAGGAGGCAATGAAGCCGCCTGCGGCATTTATGATGAAGCCCACCGCCAGCACAGTGCCGATAGTGTCCGAAGACAAGCCGGTTTTTTTGCCGATTAGCTCAAGGAACGCCCATACCGACATGATTCCGGTCAGAAAAACCGTACTGGCGATCAAACTCAACCAGACAATGGCCCGGCTTTTACGGCAGATGACCGGTGCGGCGCGGCCGAGCGCCTCCACGTGGCGTTGACTGCTGCGAGGCACCCAAGGCAGCGGCACCACGCCCATCAGGATCATGGCGATAACCAGCGTGATCAGCATCCCTTCAAAGCCCCAGACTGGTGCTACCGCAACCGGCAAGGCGATGAGCAGCAAAGCACCAGGCACGGTCTCCATACCCAGCTTGAAGCCAAACGCCCGTTCTGGCTGTGAACTGTCGCCGAAGATGGTCATGGCAAGAGCATATAAAGCCCCCGTGCCGGCCCCGGCCAAGGCCATCAGCGTCAACAGCGTTTCAAAGGAGGGTGTACGCAGCATGTAGGCTACAGCGGCGGCCACCAATACAGACGCCAGGGTAGAGATCACGCGCCAGCTTACTCGGTGAATCCATAGCAGCGACGCCAGACTGGAGACGCCAAAACCGACATTCATGGCCATCGCCAGACTGCCCAATTGCTGCTCGCCGAAACCGAACTGTTCGGCAAGGGCGCCGAACAGCACCGGAAGAACATTAAGCAAGAGCGCCCCGGCGGCCGATACCAGCCCCGCACAGACGTATACGGAAGTCCTGTCAATCGGATTCGATATTGTAGTTTTCATGAAGTGATCCTGGATTGAATAAACGGAGTTACAACATTGCGATCGGCGCTTTTCAGCGGCGACCGACCCGGTAAGCGTTAAGCTGTCGGGTTACCTTTCCAAGGGTGCAGACCAGGGCCCGGAAGCGCTCCTTGCCAGGAATTCGTCGACGCGGGATTGAGCTCATGGCTTGCCAGGCCGGTGAGCCCCCAGTCATGCCGTCGACAATGACCTTGGCAATCACCTGGCTCGGGGTCACCCCAAAACCTGAATAACCCTGGACATAAAACACATTCTCATGCCCTTCCAGCGTCCCGACCTGCGGAAACAGGTTGAGAGAACAGTCCATCGGGCCGCCCCATGCCAGGTCGATGCGGGTATCGGCGAGGTAGGGAAACAACCTCATCATTTTGTTATGGTTCCAAGACTTGAGATCGCGAGGAACATACTCCAGCAACATGCCTGCGGTACCGTACATAAGCCGGTTGTCCGGCGTGATGCGGTAGTAATCGATGATGGGGGTAATGTCGCTGAATGCACCACGAATCGGGCTAATCCGCTGGATCAGTTCGTCAGAAAGCGGTTCAGTGACTGTGTTGAATGCGTAGACATTGACGATAGTACTGTCGAGCGAGCGGTCCAGTTTGTTGAGGAAGGCTCCGCAACTCAGCAGGATTTTGTCAGCCTTGACCGTGCCCTTGGCGG
This sequence comes from Pseudomonas syringae, assembly GCF_000737245.1. Classification (GTDB taxonomy): domain Bacteria; phylum Pseudomonadota; class Gammaproteobacteria; order Pseudomonadales; family Pseudomonadaceae; genus Aquipseudomonas; species Aquipseudomonas syringae_J. The sequence continues at coordinate 124,315 of NZ_JPQU01000100.1, forward strand.
TACGCACCGTGATTTTCGGACCGTAATGGATTTCCAGAGCCGGTGACTGCTCGAAAATCCTGCCGCCATAAAGCTCTGTGAAGGCCTTGGCCTGCCCCAGCAGCAGATTGAGTGAATGGACTTGGCCATTGCCCATGTGCTTGAGGCCGCAGGTATAGATCTCGGCACCCACAATAGTCTGCACCTCCGCGCCTTCCAGGTAAGTGATCTCCTGATCCGGATTCAGGCTCTGGAAGTCCTTCTCCCAGCTCTGCAAAAGTTTGCCTTGACGCTTATTGAAGCCCATGTAGCCATAGCCATGACGGAAGTCCGCCTGGATGTCGTAACGGGCGATGCGTTGCTGGATCAGGCTGGCGCCCAGATCGCTGATCTCGAAGATTGCCTTCAAACCTTCAGGGCCGACATCCTTCTCAATGGTTTCCAGATCATGGCCTATGCCCGCCATCACATGACCGCCATTGCGGCCTGACCCGCCAAAGCCCAGGTAATTGGCTTCAAGCACCACCACGTCTGTGATACCGCGTTCGGCAAGTTCCAGAGCGGTATTGATACCCGAGAAACCTCCCCCAATGATCACGACCTGAGCTTCAATATCACCCTCCAGATCACCGTAGTGCAGATCGTACTTCCGGGTCATCGTGTAGTACGAGGAAGGGTTTTCTAACGACACAGACATGTGGACCCACCTCTATAACCGGGCGACCTGCCCTGGAAATTTGTAGCCGGCTCGCTACCTAAATTTTGTTCGATGCTAACTGCCTTGCGACCGCCACAGTGTGCATCGCACCCAGGTAACCGGCATGTACTCCAATGCCTGACTTTTGGTCATGGTTGCCAATCCTGCAGGTATTCATCCGCGCAAAGATACAACCGGAACGCCCCACCAAATCTCACCGGCACAGCAGCGTAACAGTCTTGTCATTACTGACTGATTTGGGATAGCCATCCGGCTGGCGGCACTCCTAACATCTACACCGTCTGCAGCGACCCAAGCTGCTGCAATGCTTTCCATCACTTCGAGAAAAGCCATGACTAAAACGACAAGAATCGACTTTCTCTACTTGTCCGAGCAGGACATGATTCGAGCCGGCGTGACCGACATGCTGGCCTGCGTGAACACTATGGAGGAGATGTTCGGCCTGCTCTACCAAGGCGATTACCGCATGGCGGGGCCCAACAGTGATTCTCATGGGGCGATGATCACATTCCCCCAGGACTCGCCCTTCCCGAACATGCCCAAGCCAACCGCCGACCGGCGGATGATGGCCATGCCCGCCTACCTAGGTGGCAGCTTCTGCACGGCTGGGGTCAAGTGGTACGGCTCAAATATTGCCAATCGCGACAAAGGCCTGCCCCGTTCGATCCTCATGTTCACCCTCAACGACCCCGACACAGGAGCCCCATTGGCCCACATGTCGGCCAATTTGCTGTCAGCCTACCGGACCGGCGCGATTCCAGGGGTCGGTGCCCGCCATCTGGCGCGGCGCGATTCACGAGTTATCGGGGTGCTTGGTCCGGGTGTTATGGCCAAAACCACAGTGGCTGCGTTCATGGCCGTCTGTGAGCAGGTCGATACTCTCAAGCTTAAAGGCCGCGGGCAGAAGAGCCAGGAAGACTTTATAGGCTGGGTGCGAGCTACCTATCCGCAGATTACCCACATCGAAGTAGTGGACAGTATCGAGGCCGTAGTGCGCGGATCAGACCTGGTGACCTTTTGCACCTCTGGAGCCACCGGAGATCCATCCAGCTACCCGATGGTGGAGCGCGAATGGGTCAAGCCGGGTGCCTTCCTCGCCATGCCCGCCGGTTGCAACATTGACGCCGGGATGGAGCAGGCCGACGTTCGCAAGGTGGTCGACAACACCGGGCTCTACGAAGCCTGGTACGAAGAACTCCCCAAGCCCGCGCATAACCATGTGCCCGTGATTGGCGTGCGCTTTATGGACATGATTGCCGAGGGCTCACTGCTGCCCGAGCAGCTTGAGGACATCGGCAAGATCGTTGCGGGCGACGCACCTGGCCGGCTGAATGCTGAAGAGATCATCATCATGTCGGTGGGCGGAATGCCGGTCGAGGATGTGGCATGGGGCACAGTGGTCTACCGCCAGGCGCTCGAACGCGGCGTCGGGGTTCGACTCAACCTGTGGGAAAGCCCGGCGCTGAGCTGATTCATCCACCCAATCACGAGGGCAACACAATGGTACAGATCACGAAACTCAAGACCGGGTCAAAGTACGAAAACCTGGGCAGCTACTCACGTCTGGTGGCCGTCGATAACTGGATTTACGTCTCCAATACAGCCGGTCGTGACCCATCGACCGGGGAGATCCCGCAGAACCTCGAAGCACAGACCCATCAGGTATTCAGCAATATCGAGGTCGCACTGGCAGCGGTGGATGCGACGCTGGCCGACGTGGTCTGCTCAAGGGTGTTCATCCAGAACCCTGCCGATGTTGCCCGAGTGATGACACTTGTCGGCGAAAAGTTTCGCGGCATCGACCCTGCGAGCACGGTTACCTGCCCCCCGCTGGGTTCGACCGTCTACCAAGTCGAGATTGAGGTGACCGCCTACCGCGGGGCCTCTGCCGCTGCCACCCGCCTGATTGACCTGCAGCGCTAGCGCTAACCGTCCTCGAGGAGAATCGAACATGTCGCCCATCATCACGCCGGTGCACTGTGCAAGCGCACCGCCGTCCTCCACTACGGTCGTTATAATCGGCGCCGGAATCGTGGGCCTGAGCGCTGCGTTGGCACTCGCCGAACGCAACGTACCCGTGGTGGTCCTGGAAAAAGGTCGAGTCGCGGGTGAGCAGTCTTCACGCAATCTGGGTTGGGTGCGCAAGACCAGCCGCCACTTCGAGGATCTGCCGCTGGCACTTGCAGCGGATGGCTTGTGGGCCAGACTGCCAGGCAGAGTAGGCTGCGACGTGGGTTATCGCCAGGCAGGCATCATGTTCGTTGCCCGTGACGCTGCGCAGATGGCCATGCATGAGCGCTGGCTGGAGTCGGTACAGTCGCTGTCATTGGGCTCACGTTTACTGACGCCCGGTGAAATCAACCAGCTCGTACCAGGCGGAAGAGAGCCTTGGGCGGGTGGAATATTGACTCAAAGCGATGGCCGCGCCGAGCCGACCCTGGCAACCAGCGCCATCGCCAGGGCCGCCATGGCCCGGGGTGTGGTGATTGTCGAGAACTGCGCAGTGCGCAGCGTGACGACAGCGGGCGGGTGCGTCGATGGCGTCGTGACCGAACACGGCGAGGTTCGCTGCGAACAGGTATTGCTGGCGGGCGGGCTGTGGTCGCGACGCCTGCTGGGCAACCTGGGCGTCAGGTTGCCAACCTTGCCACTCAACTGCTCGGTTCTGCGCACGGCCCCCATGGAAGGCCCGACGGAAATTGCCGTGGGCGGTCCTGACTTTTCCTTCCGCAAGCATATCGACGGCGGCTTCATCATCACCCAGCGCGGAGCGCTAGACGCCCCGTTGACCCTAGACCATGCCCTGCTGGCGCAGCGATATTTGCCACAGTTCCGAGCTCAGCGAAAATTGCTGCGCGTCTCGTTCGGCCAGCCCTTTTTCAAGGACCTTTCTCTGGCTCGACGCTGGTCAGACAGTGCGGTCAGCCCTTTCGAACGAGTTCGCACTCAGGATCCGGCAGCGAACCCTGCACTGAACCATGAAGCACTGACCAACCTCAGGGCCGCGTGGCCAGCGTTTGCGCAGGCTCGTATCGAGCAGGCCTGGGCTGGCACCATCGATGTGACGCCAGACTCACTGCCGGTGATCGGCCCGGTCCGGCAGCTTCCAGGCCTGACCCTGGCGAGTGGTTTCTCCGGCCACGGCTTCGGCACTGCTCCGGCAGCCGGACAGCTGGCGGCAGACTTGATCGACGGCTCGTCCCCGCTCGTAAACCCGGCGCCCTATCGCCTCGAACGGTTTTCCTGAACCGAAGGGCCAACACGACCAGTGACCGAGGGTGCCTCTCCGAACAGGGCACGATAGGCACCGGCGAAGTGCCCGAGGTGGGTGAAGCCCGTATCGTTGGCCACCCGGGCGACGGTAAACTGCTCCGCGCGGGTGCATTGCAGTCGTTGGCGCGCGGCATTGAGGCGCATCGCGCGCAGGTACTCGACCGGGCGAAGGCCGGTCACACCAAGAAAGCTGCGCTGCAAAGTGCTGCGACTGACATCCAGCTCATCGCAGATCTGCAACACCGATAGCGGCTCGTCCAGCCGGGCCAGTGCCATTTGATGGGTCTGCCTGACGATATAGGCACTGACCGCGATGTTTCCGGAACGCCCCGCTCCCGCCTGGCATACCTGCTCCAGCAGCACCAGTACATGCTCCAGCAACAGGTCTTCAAGCTGCGCTTCTGTCAGCGTCTCACCTCTTAGCACGTTATCAACCAGCGCCTGCAACTGGATGCGTATCGCATCGAGAAACTGCGGACTGACATTCAACCGATTCACTCTGTTCAGCCTGCGCAGCTCGGGCGCGCTGAATTCACGCTCGGCCAACTGTTCGATACGCTCGGCATCGACACTGACAGCCAGCAGGTCCATGCCCTGGGTAGCATGCACAAAGAACTCCTGACCACTGTGAAGAAGTGTTACACCCGCGCCTTCCACGTTACTGCCTTGAAACACACCCGCCCGGCCCAGGCCTGTCGGGATTGCCAGGCAGAACCTTCGGGCAGGGGCAACGCCGTGCTGAACCACTCGTTTGTCCAGGCACTCACGAAAGATCTGGAAACGCTCCGCGGTCAAGTGCGTCAGCTCCGTATGGGCACTACCGGCGCTCATCTGATCATAGGTCTGTTGCCAGCCGAGGATAGCGTTGGCATGAGCGTTGACGTCGTTGAAGCGCTGCCGTTGCGCGTGCATGGGGGGACCCACTTGACGTTAGGTTGCAGGGAGTGATGTTCAAGGCAAGGAGTAGGCCAGGCAAGGCGATACACGGATGACAATCAGCCAGACGGCAGGGCTGCCGCCTGGTTCGGACCTTTCTCTGGGGGAGATCGGCCCTTCGCTGACCTACCAGAAATTCCAGGTATAGGTCGTCGCAAAACGGTACTCGTCATAATCCGAGCCGAACTTCTGTTTGGTCTGGATATTGCGCAGGTCGAAACCCAGGCCTTTGAGGGGACCGCTTTGCAACACATAGCTGACGTTGATGTTGCGCTCCGCTTCTTCGTTGTCGGTCAGCCCGGCACCGCGATTCCAGTCGGTGCCTTTGGTGTAGCGAGTAAAGAGTTTCAGACCCGGAACCCCAAGCGCCGCAAAGTCATAGCCATAGCGCGCCGACCAGGAACGCTCACCCGGGCGGACAAATGCCAAGGATGACCAATGCACCAGATAGGGCTGCGGTATGTAGCCGTTCAGGGTCGGGAATACGCTGTCACCCAACATGCGCTGATAGCTGACCCCGAACATGTGGCCGCCTTTAAGCAAGGTGAATAACGTACCCCATGAGCGGTTATCGATTGTGCCGTTCAGTGCATCGCCATCTTCGTTGTTATTGAAGTAGCGCAGGTCAGTTTTAAACTTATAGCCGTCGCCCAGATCCGCCATGTGCGACAGACCAAAATAATGCTGTTTATAAATGTCGTGAACCACAGCATAGAAGTAACTGGCTTGCAGACTTTTCGTGACCTGATAGGTGCCGCCGCCGAAATCCATGCCGTCACTGTCGAGGTTATCCGTCGAACCCCACTTGTATAACTTCTCGTGGTTTGACGATTCACGGGTCACGTTGGACCAGTAACGCCCGCCGGTGAGCGTCAGCCCGTCAAGCTCTTTGGATTCGACCACTGCACCCTGATAGATAGTGTCCAGTTGGCGACTGGTGTCATCGAATGCAATTGGAAGTTGTGGACGGTGATCACCGATCTTCAATTCTGTTTTCGAATACTTCATTTTGAACGTGGCGCCTGCACGGCTGTAATCCTTCGCCGTTTGCTGGTCGCTGACGCTGTACGGCAATGAACCGTCGTTGCCGGATGAGTCCAGGCGCAGGGCGTATTGCGCGTTCATGTCCAGCCCGAAAGCCAGCGGCGTGTCGGTATAACCCGAGGTGAATTGCAGGTCAAAGCCTTGTGACCAGCTGTGCACTTCGGAAACCGGTGCGGCATCCTGAGTGAAGTTTCGATTCAAATAGAAGTTACGTGCATCGAGTTTCAAATGGCTGTCATCAATTACCGCAGCCTGCCCCAACATCGGAACTGACATAACCCCCATCACGCTGAAGCATTTGATCCCACGACTTAACATCTTTTCCTGAAACATCTGACATCCCCATTTGTAATGTGTGCTGAGCGCACTGATTATCGGAGCAGAACAAACGAAAAAATGAACACTGGCAGTCAACGACTGTGCTTTCTATGTTGAAAACATCAATCACAACGCACGCAACTTCGCCATCACGCAAAATGCACAGCAAGGGAAGTTATCGATTATATAAAGTCTGGCGCTTGATCAGGACGCGTTACTCAAGCGGTGATAGGCACGATTGAAATACACCAGACCTTCTTGTGAGGCGCCCATGCACAGATCAAGAATTTCACAGTAGAAAATCGTGTGGGAGCCCACTTCATGAGCCTGGGCAATCCGGCAATCGAAACTGACCAGTGCCTGGTCCAGCATCGGCGCACCGCTTTCCATGGTATGCCATTGAGCGCTTGCAAAACGTTGTTCGGGGCCCATGTCTCGATTGGCAAACACCCCGGATATATCCTGATGCTCTGCAGTCAGCACGTTGACGCTGAGCACGCCATTGGTCTTGAAATGCACATTGGCCTGCGATGAACGATTCATGCACACCAACAACGTCGGCGGCGAATCAGTGACGCTGCACACCGCCGAAGCCGTAAACCCGAAACGGCCTGCAGGGCCATCCGTGGTAATGATCGAAACAGCGCCTCCGAGCAGCGCCATTGCGTTACGAAATCCAGTCAGATCGACCATGGTATTGCCTCCGTTGGATTAGATATCCAAGACCAGCTTTTTCGATTTTGAACGCGAGCAACACACCAGAATCTGGTCGTTCGCAGCCTTTTCTTCGTCAGTGAGATATACGTCGCGGTGATCGGGCTCGCCCTCCAGCACGTCGCACAGGCACGTGCCGCACACGCCTTGCTCACAGGAGATTTCGATCTTGATCCCGACTGCTGACAAAGCGTCGACAATGCTCTGACCTTCAGCGACCTGTACGGTCTTGCCGCTACGCTCGGCAACCACTTCGAAGCCTGCGCCCGATACGTCGACTTCCACCTGGAAGTACTCGCGGTGCACATGACCATCGGCATAACCAGCCTTCAGGGCCTCGCTGATCACCCAGTCCATGAAGCCTGCCGGGCCACATACATACACATGCACCCCCGCTGCCGGAGTGCCGAGAACGGCGGGCAGATCCAGTTTCTGCGCGGCGTCTTCATCATCGAAATGGGTGAAGACGTGACGGGCAAAATCGGCGTTTTCAAGCTCGTCGAGGAACGCACTGCGGCTACGGGAGCGGCCGCAATAGTGCAGTTCAAAATCGCTTTCCAGCGACTCCAGCGCATAGGCCATGGCGATCATTGGCGTGATGCCGATCCCGCCGCCGATCAGGATTGAACGGGTGGCATCGGCTGCCAGCGGAAACAGATTGCGCGGTGCGCTGATTTCTATTTCCTGACCTTCCAGCAGCAGGTCGTGCACGGCCACCGAACCGCCTCGCGATGCCGGATCCTTGAGCACTCCCAAGCGATAGACGCCCGCATTGGCCGGGTTGCCGCACAGTGAGTACTGGCGCACGAGACCGGCTTTGACGTGGATATCCACGTGAGCTCCGGCTTCGAAGGCCGGCAATGGATTACCGGACGGGTCGCTCAGATCGAGGACCACCACACCGTCGCCCTGCTCTTCACGCTTGCGCACTACGACTTTCAACATTTGATCACTCATATCCGAGCATCCCGCTTTTTGTTTCATTGTTTCGTTGAGACCGGACCACCTTGGCGGGCCGGGTTTACAAGGCAAATGCACTTAGCGCATGAAGAGCCTTCAGCGCATAAACAGCCCGCCATTTACATCCCAGGTCGCGCCAGTAGTGAAATACGCGTCCTCACCCGCCAGTTGCACCACCAGTTTTCCAAGAAAACCGGCATCACCCAGACGCTTGACCGGGATGCCCTCGATGAGCTTTTCCAGACGCTCTGGCGGCACGGCAGCGCGCACGGCCGGGGATTCAATCGGCCCCGGCGCAATGGCGTTGACGGTCACGCCGTTGGCCGCCAGCTCTTTGGCGAAGATCTTCGTCAGGGTCACGATGGCGCCTTTGGACGCCGCGTAATGCGCACCCGTGGCGGTGCCGCCGTTCTGCCCGGCCAGGGAGGCCATGTTGATGATCCGCCCGTAACCCTGGCTCGCCAGATAGGCACCGAACACCTGGCAACCGACAAAGGTGCCACGCTGATTGACGCTGACCACTTGATCGAACTCTTCCGGGCTGATCTCCATTACCGGGGTGGTCATGGTCATGGCGGCGTTATTGACCACCACGTGCAAGACGCCCCAGCGCTGGATGACTGCAGCCAGTGCGGCCTGGAAATCAGCCTTGCTTGAGACGTCCAGCTTCAGCGCCATGACGCGTTCGCCCGTCGGATCCAGTGCTGCTGCAGCGGCCTGGGCCTGCTCAAGCAGGCGATCAGTGATCACCACCGAATAACCGGCCTTGAACAGTTCTGCGGCGATGCTGCTGCCCAACCCCTGTCCTGCGCCGGTCACCAATGCTATGTGGGTCATGATGAAAACCTCAGAGGATGTAGCCCAGACAAGCCAGGGTGTCGTCAGAGTTGATCAGGCGGACTAGCTTGCGCTGGATCCGCAAACGGTCGCCGACACGCTCCAATTCGTAGACGATATCCGCGCTGTAGTGCTTGAAAGAGTCCTTGCGGAACTCGCGCACGTTCTGCGCGCAACGTACCGTTACGTGCTCATCGCTTTCGAACAACACGCGAAAGCGTGACAAGGTGCGCACAGTACGCGGCTGCGGGCTGGTGGAAATCGACTCACCGCCGGTCAGACGCTGGATTCGCAACTGACGCATGTGATGATCGTCATAGGCGTAGTTCAGGGTGTTCTCGTAGTCTTCTTCGTTAGGGTCGATCGGGATGATGTACGTACCCTTCTCGCTCCAAAGACTTAACCAGGTGTCGAACTCGCCGTGGTCGAGCATGTCGCCTTCGGCCCAGATAAAAGCCGTGACTTGATTCAGTAATTGCAGATTCATTTAGTTGCTCTCCGCCGACATCATCTTTTTCCACTGCTGGTAGGCCGCGCGCATGCCGGTCTCGGCACTCACGTCGCTGACTAGGCCGTCTTCGGTCGGCTTCTCGCCCGGCAGGCCACGGTTGAGCATGATCCACAGGTCTTCGCCAGCACTGGCGCCTTTCTGCACGCGCTCCCAGGCTTCGGAATCGTCCGGGGTCCCAAAGCCCATCGGGCCCTGGAAGTGTTCGTGCAGGCGCAGGCGGTAGCGGTTGGCTACGGCCGGGCCGCCGTCCATGGTGATCACCGAGTGGTGGATCTCGGTCTCGGTCACCGAGATCGGTTGCAGCACCCGGAAAAACGCCATGGAGCAAGCGACATTGGGGAACAGGTTGAGGTTGAAACCCGAACCACCTACGGCGCGCACGATACGGCGCACCTGCTGTTCTTCGATGCCCTCATCACGCAACTCGGCGGCCAAGCCTTCAAAACGCTCAGGGATTGGCCTGTCGAGGTCGGCTTCCAGGTCCACCAGATCGGGGATCATCACCATCACGCTGTGGCCATTGCCCAGGTCTTCGACGTAGCCAGGGCCTTCGACGAAATCGAACAGCTTGAGGGTTTCTTCATCCACCGAGGACAGGAACGACTTGTGCACCAGCGGGAAGTGGTAGGCGTCAGTGGTGTTTTCCAGCTGGATTTTCCAGTTACCCGGAAAACGGAAACGGTGTTCGCCCGGGACCTTGATCGGGTAACCGGCGCCCTGCTTCATGAACAGGTCCATCCATTTCTTGGCCGGGCCAAGGAAGTCCACCAGCGGCTCGATGTCGTCCTTGAAGGTAGCGAACAACATGCCCGCATACTCTTCAACACGCAGGCTCACCAGAGGCAGCTCGCCCTTGTCCAGGCAGTCGCCGTAGCTTTCCGGGCTTGGCACACCGCGCAATGAACCATCCAGCGCGTAACTCCAGCCGTGATACGGGCAGACAAAGCTGTTGGTCTTGCCTTTCTTGTGTTCGCAGACCGTGGCACCGCGATGGCGGCAGCGGTTTAGGTGCACATGAACCTGTTTTTTGCGGTCACGCACCACAATCACTGGCTGCTTGCCGATAAAGGTACTTTTGTAGCTGCCCGAATCTGGAATTTCACTGGTGTGGGCGACCCACACCCAGGTGCTGTAGAAAATCTTTTCCAGTTCGACGTCAAACAGCTTGGCGTCGGTGTACAGCGAGGTGTGCACGCGGTCGTGCTTGATCAGGTCAGCGGGGCTGACCTCCAGGTTCACGGCGTTGATCAGATTAGTCACGGTGGCTCCTCGTCGGCATTGCTCGCCGACTCTCAGAAAATGTTGCTGTCACTGGCCAGATTTATCAGGCACCGGCAGGTATGCGTTGCTGTTCCAGGTGTCTACCGGCCGACTGAACAGGTTCTCGGTGACAAAGTGCGCCATGCTCCACACGCCTGTTTCAGGGTCTTGCTGAAACTCGACGCTCAGCCTTGCGCTGTTCAAATGCGAAGCACCGCTGGCAAAGGTCGAGGTCTGCAACATCACCCAACTGCCGCTGGCACGAGCGCCTTCAACACGGATCAGCTCGCTGGTCAGGAAGTGCACGTTGAGGGCAAAGTGCGCTGGCTCGACCATGTACGTTGCGAACATCGCCTTGATCGAATCCCGGCCCCGATAGCCACCGAATGCGTTCTGGTACTTGGCACCTTTGCCTTCCCAGATCGCGTCTTCGCTGAACAACCCGGCCAGCTCATCCAGCGGCGAATCGACGCCCAGGTCGTCACACAGCACCATGTAGCGATTCATGCAGGCGCGAACGGCGTTTTCGCTTTCCAGCTGCGCAAGGCGCTGTTCAAGCTGTTCGAGGCGAAGTTCGTGGTTCATGGCGATGAGCTCTCTAGACGATCAGCGCTGAATGATCAGTTCGCGGCCGGTACGGGCCTCGACCTTGGCGTACTTCCAGAGCTTGTAAGTGCCCTCGCCCACCGGGGTGCTGCGGAACAGGTTGCACGCGGCATTGACGGTTTCGATGTCCGGCACATCAGCCAGCAGGTAGGTGGTCCACGGGTAGCCGGTGGACGGACCGACCATGCTCTGATCGTCGTCCATGTTGCCGAATACCTTCACACCTGGCAGGTCGTGAATGCCGTTCCACATGGCGCTGAACGCCGCCCAGACTTCCAGCTGTTCTTCACGCGGTGCGTCGAAGAAGTTCTGGTTGATGCCCATGCAGAACAGCACGCGCAATGGTTTTTTGTCAGTCATGTGAGTTACCCAATCAGTAGAAAAAATGAATTACAGATAGCCGGGGAGCGGCTTGTTGCCGAAGAAAATCGCCCCGGCGTTCTGGTAGGTCATATCGCCCATGAAGGCATGCTGAGTGATGACCTGGGTGTCGTTGACGAAGCGCGACAATGGGCTGGTGCGATATACACCGCTCATGCCCGAAAGCATCTGCGCGCTGCGCGCCACTTCGGCGGCAACGCGGGTCGCGTGGGTAGAGGACAGACGCAGCATGTTGGTTTGCTCCACCGACACCGGATCACCTGCCAGCACGCTGGCCCAGGCGGCATCGATGGCTTCGTAGAACCAGGCGCGGGCCGCACGCAACGCCGCTTCGGCCTTGGCCATTTCCACTTGTGCCAACGGCCGATCAGCCAGAGCTGGGGCGCCGGTCACGGAAATACGCCCACTGGCCATGCCGCTCAGCTCGTCCAGTGCCGCCCGGGCAACGCCCAACCCGACCACCGAAAGCACCTGGGTGGCGAACGACAGCGATGGGTAGCGGAAGAACGGCTCGTCAAGGTTCGAAGCGCCACCACGGACGAAGGTCCACTCCTCGGGCACCACCACGTCCTTGACCACCACGTCATGGCTGCCAGTACCAATCAAGCCGACCACGTTCCAGGTTTCTTCGATTTGTACCTTGTCACGGGGCATCACAGCCAGACGTGGCAAGCCTACCGATTCACCATTTTTCGGGCTGATGCCGACGCCGATCAGCTCAGCGCCCATACAACCGCTGGAAAACTTCCAACGGCCATTAACATTCAGCCCCCCCTCGACGAAAGTGGCAGGCTGTGGCGGAAAGATGCCCCCGGCAAACACCACATCAGGGGACTTGGCGTACACCTTTTTAATGGTTTCAAGCGGCAGCGCGCAGAGGTAAACCGGGCTCATGCCGAAGCTTGCCACCCAGCCTGCCGAGCCATCGGCACGGGCGATTTCTTCCACCATCTGGCAGAATTCGGCAGGCGAACGCTCATCGCCGCCGAAACGTTTCGGGACCAGCGCGCGATACACACCCAGGCTTTTGAAGCGTTCGATGACATCCGCAGAGATAAATTTCTGCTGGTCGAATTCTTCGCTGCGAGCACGTACACGGATCTCGTCCAGCAAGCTATGAAAAGCAGGATTCTCGGTGATCGGCGCCGAGGGCCGATAAGCCAGTTCGCTTAGTGAAGACACGGTTTTCTCCAATTCAGGCATGACATTAATCTTCCAGTTGACGAACCAGTTGGCGGGCGACTGCGCAGAGCAGTTCGTCCGCACCCTTGGCGGCAATCAGTTGCAGGCCCACCGGTAGCCCAGACTCGCCCATCAACGGGATCGTCAGTGCCGGGTGGCCGGAAAGGTTGAAGGGACGAACGAAAGCGGTCATGCCGATCACGGCGCGGGTATCAGTTGCGTCAACCAACAACAGCGGATAGTCCGGCATGGTCGGCATCGCCAGGATCGGTGTACGGGCCAGGGCTTGATCGACCTCAGCGGTGAACGACAGACGAATTGCTTCTGCGCTCGTCAGTGTTTGCGGGCTGGTGAACTGCGCAGCCATCAGTCGCGAAGCGATGTCTTCACCGACCTTGCCGGACGCCAATAGATGCCCGCATGCAGACCAGGTTTCCGCATTGATCACATCCAGCCCTGCTTCGTAGGCGGCCTGCATACCGGGTAATGGTTGCTCGCTGAGCGCAAAACCGCCGGCCTGCAATGCCGCGTCGACTGCGGCCTGAATCTCCGGCCGGGCCAGCACCGGCACCACGCCAATGGTGATGTCGTCGGTGCCGGGTAGTTCGCCGAAGCCCGGATCAATGGCAGCCATGCCTTTGATCAGCAGATCAATGCTGTCGGCGAACGGCCCGACGCAATCGAGGCTGCTGTGCTCGGGCATTACCCCTTTACGACTGATACGGCCGAAGCTGGGCTTGAGGCCAAATACGCCGCAACAGGCTGCCGGGATGCGCACCGAACCACCGGTGTCGGTGCCAATGGAAAAGTCCGCAAGGCCGGCCGCAACCGCAGCGGCTGAACCACTCGACGAGCCACCAGGAATGCGCGATGGAAACCGCGGATTGATCGCAGTGCCGGTCCAGTTGTTAATCCCGGTGGTGCCAAACGCCAGCTCATGCAGGCTGGTTTTACCGATGATCCGGCAGCCGCTGCTTAACAGGTGCTCAACAACTTCAGCGTGCTGCTCCGCAGCGGGCGCATCGGCCAAGGCACGGCTGGAAGCACAGGTCGGGAAGCCTGCGATATCGATGGTGTCTTTAACCATCACCGACAAGCCTGAAGCTCCCAACTCTAATTCCTGGACGACAATCGTCATGCCCATCACCTGTCTATTCAATTCAATCGAAACACGCTTCGGATTCGCAGGCCGAACAGCAAAGCCCTGCCAAACGCTTAAATCTAAAATCGTAATATTTACGTGAATTGTCAATTGAATTTTGCGAAATAAATAAGTGTGTATTTACGGTGCGCTTTTAAGCCATCGCGCACCGTTGACGTGCATTTTGGTAACAGCCAACAAATTGATTTGCCAGTCATGAAAAGCAAATAAATTCTTTGTATATCAGATAGATAGCCAGTTTATCCGGGGATTTATCACTGTAACCGGCTGACGCGGCAGCAGATCAACCCAGGCAATGACGCGATAAAATCCGGCCTCTGAAAATAAAAAAATCACATGAAATCTACTGTAATTACCGGTCATTTTTTGCGATTTTTTATCGTGTGTTCCCCCCCTGAAAACCTCTGTTTTTCATCGATAGGTTTCTTTCTACAAGCCCCATGCCCACGCAGTTCGCACAGCGTCAGGGTCCCTACGGAACCCGGTGCTGGGCGCGGAAAAATCCCAGGCAAAAATCGGTTATCAGCGGCCCGTCACCACCGGGCACGAAGCGTGTCCCGAAGCGGGGCGTTACTTTTTCTGGCATGCAACCTGCTATCGCTTGATCTGCCCATCGACCAGGGTTCGCTCAAGTCGAGCAGCGCCGCCAAGTCTCGCCCCAAGAGTCTGGCGCTGAGGGATTTCAACAAGAGCGCTCGCGACCGCACCCCGTGGTGATGGAGACGACCTTTTAAAAAATCGCGCCCTTGCTTCGCCTTGCAACGCTACGGAGAGAGTTATGTTCTTCAAGAAAACCGTGTCCACGTTACTGTTGAGTGCAGCCTTCGCATCCTTTGCTCAGGCAGATGTAAAAGTGGGAGTCATCACCTCCTCCACAGGCCCTATCGCATTGGTAGGCCTACCGCAGAAGAACAGCGTGCCGTTGCTCCCAGCTCAAGCGGGCGATCAGAAGATCACTTACATTTCCCTGGATGACGCAAGCGATCCAACCGCGACCGTCAAGGCGCTGAAGAAACTGATTGATGAGGACAACGTCGACGCGATCATCGGGCCGAGCGGCTCACCGAACGCCATGGGTGTGCTGCAATTCGTCGCTGAAGCTGGCGTTCCATTGCTGGCACCGGTGGGCACCGCTGCAGTGGTGCTACCGATGACCGAGCAGAAGAAATGGGTGTTCAAGACCACGCAGAACGATGATCTGATCGCCAAGGCGCTGTTCGAGAACATGAGCAAAAAAGGCATCAAAACCCTGGGCTTTATCGGTACGGCCGACCCATATGGCGAAAACTGGGCCAAGGTAGTGACCGGCCTGGCTGCGGAGAACAACATCAAGATCGTCGGCAGCGAACGCTTCCAGCGCCAGGACACCTCGGTAACCGGGCAGAGCCTGAAGATTCTTTCTGCGCGGCCGGATGCCGTGCTTATCGCCGCACCGGGCAGCTCGTCGGTGATGCCGCAAACCACCCTGTTCGACCAGGGCTATCGCGGCCAGATGTACCAGACACACGGGGCAGCCCTGCAAGACTTCCTGAAACTGGGTGGCAAGAAAGTCGAGGGCACGATCCTTGCCGCCAGCATGATGCTGGTCCTGGACGAAATGCCGGACAGCCCATCCAAAACCATCGCCAGCGACTACATCGCCAAGTACGAAAAGCTCAACGGCAGCAAGCCAGCGACTTTCGGCGCCAACACCTATGACGCCGGGCTGCTGCTCGAACGCGCCATTCCTGTCGCCAGCAAAATCGCTGCGCCCGGCACCCCGGCCTTCCGCAGCGCCCTGCGCGATGCATTGGAAAACACTCACGAGCTGGCCGCCACTCAGGGCGTGTACAACATGACCGCCACTGACCACAGCGGCTTTGACGAACGTGGCCGGGTCATGATTCAGGTCAAGAACGGTAACTGGACACTGCTCAAGGACAAATGACCGATACCTGATGCCGGGCCATCGGAGCGTTCGAATGGCCTGCATCAGCCATCGGCAGGTCATCACCTCGTTGAAAGAGTCATCATTATGAATTTCCAGATAGCTATGCTGCTGGGCCAGGATGGCATCACCAATGGCGCTATCTATGCGCTGCTGGCGCTGTCGATCCTGCTGGTCTTTACCGTGACGCGGATTCTGCTGATCCCCCAGGGCGAGTTCGTTACCTATGGCGCGCTGACCATGGCCACTTTGCAGGAAGGCCACCCGACCGCACTGGTCTGGCTGCTGCTGGGGCTGACCATCATTGATTGCGCCCTGGATCTATACGCTGCGGCGCGTTCCAGTCGCGGCTTCCTGTTCCCCAAACGTATCCTCGCCAAGCTCGGCTATGCCCTGCTGATGGTCGTACTGATCATGAAGCTGCCGCTGGCCGATCTGCCAATGGCTATTCAGGCATTGCTGACCCTGGCGCTGGTTGTGCCGTTGGGCCCGCAGATTTACCGGCTGGTGTTTCAACCGATTGCCTCGGCCAGCTCGCTGGTGTTGCTGATCGTGTCGATTGCGGTGCACGTAAGCATGGTCGGTATCGCCCTGCTGCTGTTCGGTCCGGAAGGCGCCCGAACCCGGCCGTTTTCCGAAGCCGGCCTGGAACTGGGTCCGGTGACCTTCAACAGCCAGACACTTTGGGTGCTGGCGGTGTCTCTGGGATTGATCGTCGGGCTGTTCCTGTTCTTCGAGCGCACCCTTTACGGCAAAGCGTTGCGCGCCACCGCAGTGAATCGCATGGGTGCGCGTTTGATGGGCATCTCGCCAACTCTGGCAGGCAAGGCGACGTTTCTGGTAGCGACGTTCATCGGCGCGCTGTCGGGGATTCTCATCGCACCGATCACCACACTGTATTTCGATTCCGGCTTCATCATCAGCCTCAAGGGGTTCGTCGGTGCCATCATCGGCGGCCTGGTCAGCTACCCGATTGCCGCCATGGGCGCGGTCGCGGTAGGCCTTATCGAAGCCTTCTCTATGTTTTGGGCCAGTAACTACAAAGAGATCATCGTGTTCACCCTGATCATTCCTTTTCTGCTGTGGCGCTCATTCACCAGTCGGCATGTGGAGGAAGACGAATGAACCCTCGTTATCTGTTGTTGGCGCTGGTGGCCGTGCTCGGCATCGCGCCGCTGCTGTTACCGCCCTATTACGTGACGCTGCTCAACTACATCGGCCTCTATACCCTGGTGGTGCTGGGCCTGGTGTTGCTGACGGGCGTAGGCGGCATGACCAGTTTTGGTCAGGCGGCATTCGTCGGCCTGGGTGCCTACACCTCGGCGTACCTGACCACTACTGAACAACTCCCCGCCTGGCTGGCTTGGGCAGGGAGCTCACCCTGGCTGGCTTTACTGATAGGCGTGGTGTTGACCGTCAGCGTAGCGATGATTCTGGGCGCAATGACCCTCAAGCTTTCCGGGCATTACCTGCCACTGGGCACCATTGCCTGGGGACTGTCGCTTTATTACCTGTTCGGTACGGTCGAGTCATTGGGGGGTCATACCGGTGTCAGTGGCTTGCCTTCAATCTCACTGCTGGGTATCGAGCTCGATAAGGGCGAGAAAATTTTCTACCTGATCTGGGTCGTGCTGCTACTGGCGATCGTCATTACCCAGAACCTCCTCAACTCCCGCGAGGGCCGCGCCATTCGAGTGCTAAAGGGCGGTCAGGTGATGGGCGAATCCATGGGCATCAATACCTTCCGCTCGAAGATGGTGATCTTTGTCATCTCAGCGGTATTTGCCGCCATCTCCGGCTGGCTGTATGCCCACACGCAACGCTTCGTCAACCCGACGCCGTTCGGTCTCAACATGGGCATCGACTATCTGTTCATGGCCCTGATCGGCGGCGTTGGCAGCGTCTGGGGCGCGTTGCTCGGCACCGGGATCCTGACCCTGCTCAAGCAATGGCTACAGGACTTGCTCCCGCATTTGCTGGGTAACACCGGCAACTACGAAACCATCGTGTTTGGCGTGTTGATCGTGGTACTGATGCAACGTGCACCGGGCGGTCTGTGGCCTATCTTGGTGGGGCTGGTGCGCAAGCGTTTCACGGTGAAGCGCAGCTTGCCCATGGGCAATGACCAGGTGGCGCAACTGCCGCGTCGCGAGCTGCCTGAGCACGGTCAGCTGATTCTTGAAGCGCGCAATGTGACCAAGCGCTTCGGCGGTCTGGTCGCCAACAACGACATGAACCTGGAAATCCATGCCGGGGAAATCCTCGCGTTGATCGGGCCAAACGGCGCGGGCAAAAGCACCATGTTCAACCAACTCTCGGGGGTCGATACGCCGACCTCCGGTGATGTGCTGTTCATGGGCAAAAGCATCAACGGCATGAGCTCACGACAAGTGGCGCGCATGGGCATGAGTCGCACCTTTCAGCACGTCAAACTGCTGCCCACCATGACCGTACTGGAGAACGTCGCCATCGGTGCGCATCTGCGCGGCAACAAAGGTGTCGTGGCGGCCGCATTGCATCTGGACCGGGACGAGGAAGCCAGCCTGCTCAATGAAGCCAAACGGCAGCTGGAGCGCGTGGGTCTCGGTGACTGTTTATATGAAGAAGCCGGCAGCCTGGCGCTGGGTCAGCAACGCATCCTGGAAATCGCCAGAGCGCTGTGTGCCGACCCTTGCCTGCTGCTGCTCGACGAACCGGCCGCCGGCCTGCGCCTGAAAGAGAAAGAAGCGCTGGGCATTCTGCTCAGCCGCTTGCGCAGCGAAGGCATGGCGATCCTGCTGGTTGAGCACGACATGGACTTCGTCATGGGCCTGGTGGATCGCGTGGTGGTCATGGAGTTTGGCCAACGCATCGCCCAGGGCTTGCCGGAAGACGTACAGAAAGACCCCGCCGTGCTGGAAGCCTACCTTGGAGGAGCCGAGTGATGAACAGCCAACTCAAGCCGCAATCAATCATCACCAACAGCACCGCCAACCCCGTACTGGAAGTCAATGACCTGTGCGTGGCCTACGGCAAGGTCGAAGCCTTGAGCAACGCCAGCCTGCGGGTCGGCCAAGGCCAGATCGTCACGGTCATCGGCCCCAACGGAGCCGGGAAAACCACCCTGCTCTCCGCCATCATGGGTGTGCTCGGTTCTCGTGGAAGAGTGGATTTCGATGGCAGCCTGGAAGCGGTGCCCGAGGTTGAGGTCATGGTCTCCCGTGGCCTGGGCCTGGTCCCGGAAAAACGCGAGCTGTTCACCAGCATGAGCGTGGCTGACAACCTGCAACTCGGCGCCTTCCAGCGTTATCGACGCGGCGACCGCAATCTGGCCCAGACCCAGGCAGAAATTTACGAGCTATTCCCGCGCCTTTGGGAGCGCCGCGACCAGTTGGCCGCCACCCTGTCCGGCGGCGAACGCCAGATGCTCGCGGTCGGCCGGGCACTGATGGCCAAGCCCAAGCTGCTGATGCTCGACGAACCCAGCCTGGGCCTGGCGCCGCTGATCACCCGAGAGATCTTCCGCATCATTACCGCCCTGCGCCAGACAGGGGTTTCGATCCTGTTGGTTGAGCAGAACGCCCGCGCGGCACTGCGCGTCGCCGACTACGCCTACGTACTGGAAACCGGACAGATCGCCATGCAAGGCCCGGCAAAGCAGTTGGCGGACGACCCGCGAGTCATCGAGGCCTACCTGGGGCTGGCCAGCAAGCATCAGGAAATGCTGGCCGGTTGAGCCACCTGTGTACGACGTCGGCCCGCCATAGTGGGCCGACTCACCCCGACCTGGAGCAGTCATGAATCATCCTGTTTTACGCGTCTGCATCGCCGGTGCCGGTGCGATTGGTTGCACCCTCGCCGCCCGTCTGGTGAAAGGCGGCCAGCAGGTTTCAGTTCTCGCCCGCGGCGAAACTCTGGCCACCATTCGCCGGGACGGCATCGTGCTCAACGATCTGGATGGGCGTCATCACGTGCAGGTCCAGGCCAGCGCAGACGCTAGCGAGCTTGGCACGCAAGACGTGATTTTCCTCTGCACCAAGGCACCGGCCCTGGGCGAAATGCTGCGGCAGATCCAACCGATGATCTGCCCGGAGACCATGGTTGTTCCGGTGGTCAACGGTGTGCCCTGGTGGTACTTCCACGGCGAGGGCGGCCGTTTTGCTGATCGCCAGGTGCAGGCGGTCGATCCGGACGGCCAGCTCGACGCAGCACTGGACTGGCATCAGATCATCGGCTGCGTAGTGTTTATTACCGCCAGCACCACCGGCACGGCAGTGGTGGAATCGAACAACCCGCATCTGATGGTCGTCGGCGAACCGGACAACAGCCTCAGCCCGCGCCTGGAACGCCTGCGCCAGATGATCGAGTCCTCCGGCATCGAAGCCCGGGCAACGGACCGCATCCGCGATCAACTGTGGACCAAGATCATCGCCAACATCACCTCCAACCCCCTGTCGGTGGTGACCGGCGCGACCCTCGAACAGATCTATGGCTTGCCCGAGCTGCGCCATCTGGTCAGCGCCGTCCTGCAGGAAACCCTGTTGACGGCAGCGGCGCACGGCGCACGGGTCAGGATCGACCCGCAGACCTTTTTCGAACTGGGGGCAGGTATGGGCGCAGTGCGTACGTCGATGCTTCAGGACTACGACAAAGGTCGCCCGCTGGAACTGGCCGCCATCGGTGACGCCGTCATTGAGCTGGCCGATCAGATGTCGATCCCCATGCCCACCACCCGCAACATCATTGCCCTGGCGCGCTTTCGCGGCCAGCAGGCAAGCCACTGAACACTGAGCGACAAGGACCTCGAAATGAGCACTGAAATGATCAAGCCGGACCACATCAGCGACGAAGAATGGGCGCTGCGCGTAGACCTCGCCCACTGTTATCACCTTGTGGATTTGTTTGGCTGGACCGAAACCATTTTCAACCATATTTCCGCGCGGCTTCCCGGTCCCGCTCACCATTATCTGGTCAATCCGTTTGGCCTGAACTACACCGAAGTCACCCCGGCCAACCTGCTTAAAGTCGACCTCGACGGTAACAAGCTGGAGGATTCACCCTATGACGCCAACCCCGCCGGCTTCGCTCTGCACAGCGCGGTCCACGGCGCCCGTCACGACATCCAGTGTCTGATCCACACCCATACCACGCCGATCTCGGCCATCGTCATGAAGAAAAACGCCTTCGCGCACAATGACTTCTACGGCGCGCAGCTCTACGGCCGCATCGGTTATCACACCTTCGAAGGCATCACCCTGTTCGACGACGAGAAGGCCCGGATGATCGACAGTCTGGGCGACAAACACATACTGGTGCTGCGTAACCATGGCATCGCAGTGGGCGAAAGCAGCATTGCCAAAGCGTTCTTCCTGCTCTGGACCGTGCAACGCGCCGCAGAGATTCAGTGCCAGGCTGGCGCGCTGGGTGGCGAGGACAATCCACTGCCCGTCGATATCAGCCAGAAATGCGCCGACCTGACCACGATGCTGATTCGCGACAGTGGTTTTGCGACCAAATTCTTCAGCGCCATGGTGCGCAAACTGCACGCCGAACGCGGCGCTATCTGGTAATTGACTGGAGTCTCGGCAATGACGCACACCCGCATGGATAAAGCGCAGCCACCGGCGCTGGCTGAATTGCCGATCTCGCGCCTCGATGCACAAGGTTGTCTGGATCAGTGCAACACGGCTTATTTGACAATGTGCGGTTACGACCTGGCGACGCTGCAGGGCAAACCGCACCACATGATCGATCACCCACAAATGCCAGAGGCCGTCATGCAGCGCATGTGGGCCACGCTGCATGCGGGCGTTGCCTGGACTGCTCCTGTCATGGGACAGCATCGCGACGGCAGCACCTTCTGGAACGAGCTTTACATATTGCCATTGCTGGCTGAAGGCAAAATCATCGGCTTTGGCACGGTTTACCACCCCATCAGCGAGGCCCTGCGGCGCCGTGCCGAACTGCTCTACAGTCGTTTGAGCAAAGGCCTTGCGCCACAGAGCATCGGCAAGCGAATCGGTCGTCATTTAGCAACGCATCTGTTCGCCTGGCTGAGCGGACTCGGTCTGCTGGGCCTGTTTGCCAGCGGGCAAGTCGATGGGTTGATCGCCGGGGCGCTGTTGGCATGCGGGGTGCTGGCGCTCGCCCAGCCGGCATTATCCGCCCGTCTCCAGCAACGTCGTGTTTTGGCTGGTCATGCGTCTATCTACAGCGATCCGTTGCTGAGTTCATTACACGGACGAGCCGACGGTCTGACGGCTCGACTGGAAATGAGCTTGCATACGCAACAACTGCGTATGCGCACGGTCATGGCCCGCATCCAGATCAATGGCGAGACCTTGCGCAGAAGAACCGATGAATCAGCGCAACTGGTTGAGGCCCAAACCGACCAACTGGAGCGTCAGTTGCTGGAAGCTGAGCAGTCGGCAGCGGCCGTCAAT
Organism: Pseudomonas syringae; assembly: GCF_000737245.1. Taxonomy (GTDB): domain Bacteria; phylum Pseudomonadota; class Gammaproteobacteria; order Pseudomonadales; family Pseudomonadaceae; genus Aquipseudomonas; species Aquipseudomonas syringae_J. The sequence continues at coordinate 146,545 of NZ_JPQU01000100.1, forward strand.
CAGATGAGCGCGACGATTCTGGAGCTGTCGACCAATCTGCAGCAGTCAGCGCAAGCGTCTCAGGAGGTCAATCGGCTGGCGCACGCTGGCGACCGGCTTTCCGCGCAGAGCAGTGAATCCATGGGTGCCTTGGGCACTTCAGTGCAGAACATCGGCACCGCTGTGGGCAAACTTGCGCAATCCATTGACTCGATCGGCGGTATCGCCCAGGAAATTCGCAGCATCGCAGAGCAGACCAATCTGCTGGCCCTCAACGCGGCTATCGAAGCCGCACGCGCCGGCGAAACCGGACGCGGATTTGCAGTCGTTGCCGACGAGGTGCGCTCGCTCGCCTCACGCACTCGTGAATCAACCGATCAGATCCAGAGCCGTATCGACGAGCTGCGCCAGTCAAGCGCAGAGGCGCTGGCGACGACACAAAGCGGCGAGCAAGCGGCACAACGCAGCCGTGATGATGTGGAAAAAGTGCAGTCTTCGTTGCAACACATCTGCCAGGAAATCGGTCAGGTCAGCTCAACGAGCCTGCAAATGGCCACAGCCATTGATCAGCAGGGGCAGGTGGCGGAAGAGATCAACAAGCAAATCAATCAGATCGCCCTTTTCGCTCAGGACAATACCCGGCAGGCCAAACGCAGTGGTCAAATCGGCAGGGAGCTCAATCAACTGGCAAGCTCACAGCTCGAACTTGCCGGGCGTTTTCTGAACGGCTGACTTGAATCAATACGGGCACAGCTTGATCCGATAACCTCATAAAGGTGATCGGATCACGTGAATATGCAACAATCAGCGCCACTCATGCAGCTGGAATCCCTCGCCTTCCATCACGGCTTCCGGGCAAACGCGGCCACGGCTGTGCCCTCACTCAAGAATTCCAAGACGCGACGCACTCAATGAATACTCCAAAAAAACGCCAGCACCGTTACGACCCTGCCAGCGAACATTTCAAAAAGGAAGACTTCCCCTTCTACTGGCTGGCACGGCTCAATGGCCGTTACAGCATGGCGATGGAAAAAATCCTCAAGAAGATTGACCTGGACATTCCACGCTGGCGAATCCTGCTGACACTGAACGAACAGGGCGAGCTGAGCATTTCGGAAATCTCCGTGCATGCCATCGCCAAGCTCTCAACTGTGACCAAGATCGTCTATCGCATGAAAGCCGATGGCCTGGTGGACACCAATACCTGCAGTAATGACGGCCGCGTGACTCAGGTATCGCTGACCGAAACGGGCCGGCAGACCGTGGAGCAAGCCCAGGCCGCGACCCGTGGCATTTTCAACATGAGCTTCAAAGGCCTGACCGAAGCCCAGATCAGCAAGCTGAACGGCACCCTGGAGACCATCTTCAACAATCTGCCTGAGGATTGAAGGTGTAGTCGACGAGCCGCGCGATGTTGCGATAGCGCTCTGCTTGATGCACCGCCACCGCAACCTCGCATTGCTGGTGCCTTCCTTGGATTTGATCTCAAGATAGCGCGATGCCGTGGGACCGGCTTTAGCCGGGAAGAGGCTGGGGCGGTCGCTGCTACTGGGGCGTCACAGATACCGCTTTCCCGGCTAAAGCCGGTCCCACGTCAGCTTGCAGGCAACCATGGAATCTCCCACAGGAGATGGCCTTTCCACTCAGGTGCCTGTTTCAAGCCGAATCAGCACTGCGTCACCCTATCGAGCGCAGCCGAAGCCAGGCATCAAGCCCATCAACTCGAGGCGGCTGCTCAATTCCCTCAAACGTTGCAGGCGGTAGGCCGGAATATCCACGGCGGCGTAGTCGTAGAAACCCTGACGGTCGCGTAACCCGCTGCGACGCTGGGCCATGTTGTCGCTGATGACCTGAGGAGCCGTGAAGCGAGGATCGATGGCTCCCGCCAGGTAACGGGATGCGTAGAGCAGAATATCGCCTCCGCCCCAGTCGATGAATTCCAGCAGGCCAAGCACGGAAAATCGTAATCCGAAACCCACTCGAATCGCCGTGTCGATGTCCTCGGCGCTAGCGACGCCCTCCTCGACCATTCGCGCAGCTTCGTTCATTGCCAAGGCCTGAATCCGCGGAACGATGTAGCCCGCAGTTGGCCCGCATTTGACCGGAACCTTGCCGATGTCGCGCAACAGTTGCATGAGCCGCGCCAATACGCCGTCATCAGTCTCGGCGCTGCAGCTGACCTCCACCAACGGCATCAATAACGCCGGGTTCAGCCAGTGAGCATTAACGAATCGCTGCGGGCATTCGACCAACTGAGCCAGCTCCGTGACCAGAAAGGTCGAGGTGGTCGAAGCGATGACCGTTTGCCTGGAGCAGTGCTCGCTCAACCAACTGAAGCACTGCGACTTCGCCTCCATGACTTCCGGCACCGCCTCGAATACCCAGTCGCTGCGGCCCAGGTCTGCAAGCGCAGCGTCACGGCCGCAAATCCTCAGGTGTGTCAGGGCCTGCTCCACCTGTTCTGGCGCGATGTTGCCTAGACTGACCAGTATCTGCAGTTCCGCCTGCACATTGGCCCGCGCCTGATCAAAGTAGACCTGCGCTGCGTCCTGCTCCCGAGCTTTGAAGTCGATCAAGGTCACGTCCATTCCGGCAAATATAAACGCCGTAGCCATGCCCTCGCCCATGCGCCCTGCGCCAACGATGCAAACCCGACTGTGGTTCATGCTGGTAATCCCTGTTCGAGCAGCTGAGTCATCTGTTCACGGCTCAATGTGTCCAGACCGAACTGCTCCAGGGTACGACCGCTGCCATACAGATCCTTGCTGGTGATCGCACTGGCAAGGCTCAGTAAACCTTGGGCGACGGGTGTCGGCACCCCCGCCCAGCGGCCCACCGAAACCAGGAATGACAGCCCCAGGCGAGTATCTTCCAGCATGTAGCGATGGCTCAGCAGGTCAATATCTTCACGCCAATCACCGCTGTCGGTGAGCTTGCCGTGAGCCCCGCGACCGTACATCCACTCGTCGCCGGAGGTCGCGTAATGATCGGCCAGCGGGAAATGCGGGGCCTGGTAACCCAATGCTTCGCGTATGGCGATCCGCTCGGCATCCAGCACATCAGTGACCCTACGGATCGACGGCACCGTGCCTTCGTTGTGGATGTCCCAGCGATCAAAATGCTCCAGGGGACCTGCGTTCATCATGATCAATGGCGGATGAATGATGGGGCCAGCGTTCATCAGCGCGCCACTGAGCAGATCTTCGATTGGCTCGACAGCGGGATAAGCTTCACGCAATACCGCAAACGCCGGTTCGCTGAGGCGGGCCGGAAACACTCCGGTGGGCAGACGCGTCGCGTAGCCGCTGATCACGACGTGGCTGGGGCCGTGCTTGCGCGCCAGGTACGGCAAAGTCCCGGTTTCAGCGAAAGCGACCTCGCTGTGATTGCCGGCGTTATGCATGGCCTGGGCAAACAGGTAACCGCCAAAGGTCCCCGGCGGCAGAAACACCACCTGACCATCACGTAGCAGCGGTGCCAACTGTGGCGCCAGGCCCTCGTGAGAAGTTGAGGGCAAAGGCACCACCAGTAACTGCGCATGAGCAACCGCAACAGCCAGGTCATCAGTCAGTTGCAGGTTATCCCCGGTCTTACCGAGACTGACCCGTCGCCTGCCGCGATAGTCTTCTACGGTCAGCTCAGCCAGTTCCTGCAGCTGTAGCAAGGCTTCGCTATCGCGTCGCCAGAGCACCACCGAGTGGCCTTTTTCTGCGAATTCAATCGCGGCTGCATAGCAACCGTGTCCACCACCAATAACGCTGATATCCATGAGTTTGCTCCTGTGACAAGAGCGTTCATGCTAGCGAGAGCCGCCACACCGGGATGGCCGAAACACGCAACCGGCATCCGCCACACGCAACCATTTCAGCTGCGCTGACGCAACGTGGCCGAAGGCAGGCAACCAAACTGCTTGCGATACTGCATGGCGAAGTGACCAAAACTGCTCACGCCATGATTGAGAAGAACATCGGTAACACTGACATCGCGCCCCGCGTTTTGCAGCGCCTCATGGACACGCGCCAGGCGGCGCGAGCGCACGTAATCGGAAGGTGTCTGGGACAGAAACCGGGTGAAGCCATTTTGCAGCGTGCGGATCGAGACCTCGCAGGCCTGAGCCACCGTCGACAGAGCGATAGGCTCCGCCAGATGCTCTTCAATATAGTCCCGGGCCCGTTTGATGTGGCGCGGCAATAGCTGACGAAAATCCTCCAGCAGCGCATCGGAGTAGTTATGCGGCAAATGGGTCAGCAGTACCGATATCACATAATCCGACAACCCGGGACCCAATGCCGCATTGAGCGCCTGCTGATGCAACTGGCAGATATAGGTCAGCGTCGCGCTCACGGCACCCAGGCCCGGATGATCGGCAGGCACTTGGATATCAAACAGCAGCGGGTGTTTCAGTGTGCGACCCAACAGATTTTGCAGTTGCGTTTCCAGGGCCCGGCGCTCCACCCGCAGGATCAGGTTGCGGCAGTCACTGTCGATCTGGATCACGCTGCGTTGTGACGGCGATGATACCGTCACCGCGCCCTTGTGCAGCTTCGCGGTCTGCTTGCCAAGCGTGACCAGGCCCGCACCTTGCAAGGTCACTCGCACCAGATAGTAGTCACTGATATCCCCGGCATCGATGTTGACCGACGCGCCGTAGTGCAAATCGAGTAGCGCAGTATTACCAAAAAACACACCGTACAACTGGGAGTGCAGTGCGCCGCCGTTACACATTTTCATGTTATGCGGCCATAGGTACTGGCTGACCCGGTCCTTGATGTCGCCATAACCTGACGAATCAATCAAACAATGGCGATGCAGCGCAGAGACATCCGTGAGCATGGCGATCCCACCTTGATACCGTTAAAAATTACGGGAAAAGGAAAGCAATTTTCACACCAGCCACCTGCTTTGTGCACAACCGGAACAAAGGTTGCGCGCTGCGAATGGAGGACCCGATAGCAAGCGCCTAAAAAGGATGGCGGCTTAAGCAGCGGCAGACTCCCACCCCTTTTCCGGTATCTCGACATGACCCTTCAGAACACTGTCCGGCAGACGCAAAAAAGCTACCTCTACGAGTGGTACGTCGTGGGGATCTGCATGTTGGCTTACATATTCTCGTTCATTGACCGGCAGATCCTGACGCTAATGATCGAGCCCATCAAGCACGACATGCAGCTCAGCGACACCCAGTTCAGTTTGCTCCACGGTCTGGCATTTTCACTGTTCTATGCCTTCATGGGCATGCCGATCGCGGTGCTTGCAGATCGCTTTTCCCGCCCGCGGATCATCGTTATCGGCATCACATTCTGGAGCCTGGCCACCGCAGCCTGCGGCATGGCGGGTAACTTTCTACACATGTTCCTGGCGCGGATCGGCGTGGGCATCGGCGAGGCTGCTTTGTCGCCCGCTGCCTATTCAATGATGAGTGATATGTTCGAACGTCATAAGTTGGGGCGCGCGGTGGCGGTCTACTCCCTCGGCTCGTTCATCGGCGGCGGAATTGCCTTCCTGCTCGGCGGTTATGTGATCGATCTGGTCAAGAATATGGAGATGATCGACTTGCCGCTGCTCGGCGAGACCCGACCCTGGCAAGTGACTTTTTTCCTGGTGGGCCTGCCAGGCGTGCTGGTGGCACTGGCCATTGCGCTAACGGTGCGAGACCCGGCGCGAAAGGCACTGAAAATGGGCGCGGATGGCAAGATTCAGACCGCGAGCCTGCGCGACACCTTCAGGTTTCTGAATCAGCATCGCAAAACCTTTATCTGTCATTACGTCGGCTTTTCTTTCTATGCCATGACCCTCTTCTGCCTGCTCGGGTGGGCACCGGCCTTTTACATGCGTCAGTACGGCCTGGACCCGGCCCACACCGGTTACGTGCTGGGCATTCTGATTCTGCTGGCCAACACCAGCGGCGTCCTGTTCGGCGGCGCGCTGATCGATTGGCTGACTCGCAAAGGCTATACCGACGCGCCGATGCGCGCAGGGGTGATTGGCGCACTCTGTATGTTGCTGCCAGCGGTGATGTTCACTCGGGTGCACTCGTTGAATCTGTCCCTGGCCATCCTGGCCGTGGCCATGTTCTTTGCTTCGTTCCCGATGCCCGCCTCCACTGCGGTAATGCAGATCCTGCCGCCCAACCAGATGCGGGCTCAGGTCAGCGCCCTGTTTCTGCTGGTGTCGAACCTGATCGGTCTCGGCCTGGGGACCACTGCCGTGGCATTGCTGACTGATCGGCTGTTTCAGGACCCGCTGCAAGTCGGATCATCCATATCGCTGCTCAATGCCGGGGCAAGCCTGCTGGCTGTGGCGCTGCTCATGATCGGCTGCAAGGCCTACCGCAGCAGCCTGGTTAGCGAAGGCCGGGCGTGAATATCAGCGCCTGCGATGAACGATGACGCGGTGCGCCTGCTGGACCGCGTCGCCCAGATCGCGGGCAGGCAGCGCACAGGAGTGATTTCAATATTGGTGCGACGACGTGGTACCGGCTTTAGCCGGGAAGAGGCCCATACATCCACCCAATCTTTATCGTCCGAAACACTGCCTTCCCGGCTGAAGCCGGTCCCACGTCGTCAAATCCGCCTGCGAGCCATGGAATCTCCCACAGCTTCTGTAATCGTCTCTAGGACTGAGCTTGGCCCGGGCCGCCCATCACCGGATCCGTGTCAGGGGCCTTGAGTTGGGCGATCTGTTCGATCTGCCTTAGAGTGGCCGGGTCACGATTGATATCGCCCTCCTGCCCTGGCGGATAGGCACCGACCACCATGAAGTCGTCACTGGAGCCGAGGTTGCAATGCCCCGTCCCCGCAGGCAACAACAGTACATCCCCGGCCTTGACCTCAACCACACGGCCGTTCGGACCACCCAGCATCAATCGCGCCTTGCCGGCGTAGACACCCAATACCTCGTGACCACGGGTGTGGTAATGGTGATAGGTGAACACCCCATATCGCCACTGGGGCAGCCAGCCGTTGGCCTTGAAAGTGCGTTCGAACAATGAGGCCGGATCGTTTCCGGTCACCTCCAGCGCGCTCGGATAAATCAGCACCGGCAGCGTCGGATTGTTGGGGATACCCCCGTTGGCCTTGAACATCAATGCCTGGACGATAGGTGCCGCTAAGGCCTGTTTCATGATCAGTACTCCAGTGCCGAGCAAGCTCAGCAAGGTGAATGTATTGCACTGACGTCGGTCTGGGGTTTGCTCCCCTTCCAGAGCGGCCGCCCGACTCTTCTCAGGTGTACGCACCGATGACCCAGCGCACACGACTGAGAGCCTGTTCCAGCGCAGGTAGTTCAACAGATCCCAGCGCCAGGCGTAGCGCATGCGGTATGTGAACAGAGGTACAGAATGGCTCTGCGGTCGAGACTGAAATCCCCTCGCGCAGCAAGGCAGCGGCAATCTGATCGGCCCGCGCGTCCTCGGAAAGGGGTACCCAGAGAAAGTAGGATGATGGATGACCGACCTGACCCAGCGCTCCCAAGGCCTGTGCAGCAACAAGCTGTCGGGCTTGAGCGTCGCGCCGCTTTTCGGCCTCCAGTCGCGCCACTGTCCCGTCATCAAGCCATGACGTGACAAGCGCGGTGAGAATGCCCGGCGTATTCCAGGTCGTTGCTCTGATGGTGCGCTCCAGATTGGCCACGATCTGCGGCGGCGCCGCGACGAATCCGACCCGCAGACCGGTGGCGACGCTTTTGGAAATCCCGGAAATGTAGACCGTACGCTCGGGAGCAAGCATCGCCACGGGTGCGGGAGCGTCCTCGACCAGGTAGGCGTAGGCGGCATCCTCAATGATGTGCAGGTCATGTTTCCTGGCCACCGCCACGAGTCGCTCACGCGCGTCCAGTGGCGTGACCCAACCCAGCGGGTTATGCAACGTGGGCATGGTGTAAATCCCACGAACCGGCCGGGTCCGGCAAAGCCGCTCCAGCGCGTCCAGGTCCGGGCCACCTTGCCCCATGGGAATCGCCAACACTTCAAGGTGCAGCGCCTGGGCAAGCACTTTGAAGCCAGAGTACGTGAGGGCATCTGCGGCAATCACATCGCCGGGACTGAGCAGCGCCATCAGCGTTATAGCCAGTCCGTGCTGAGCGCCGCTCACCAACAGCACTTGAGACGCCTCTACTGAAACACCGCGTCCGGCCAGGTGGCGCGCTACCGAGGCTCGCTCATGCATCCGCCCGGCATGGGGCTGATAGCGCAGCAAGGATTCCAGGTCACCAGACGAAGCGAGTTGCCGGAGGGCCGTTCGCAGCAACTCTGCCTGTCCCGGAAGCGAGGGGTAATTGAAGTTGAGATCGATGATTCCCGTCGCCACAGCCTGCTGATCAACACCCAGGCCGGGAGGCAGCGAAGTTTCCCGGACAAAGGTACCCCGCCCCATTTCACCGCTGACCAGCCCCATCCGCTCCAGTTCGGCATAGACCCGGCTCGCCGTCACCAAGGCAATACCTTCGCGCCTGGAAAGCTCTCGATGCGTCGGCAAGCGAGTCCCTGGCAGCAATTTTGCGCAACGAATATCCGCAGCCAGGGAGTCGACGATGGATTTGTAACGAGAGCGCGCCATTGAAAGTGTATCCATGACAATTTTTTGATTGTCACAATCTAGCCGAATACGCTTCGTCGATGTAAATAACCAGGTACAGCCTCGTGGAACGTATGACTTCGCTCCCAATCCGAGCCAGCGATAAAACCACTGCCGGGTGGATCAACGGATTTATCGGCGTGCTCATTTTCAGCGGATCGCTACCGGCCACGCGTGTCGCAGTCCTTGAGTTTGAGCCTGTTTTTCTGACCGTGGCGCGGGCGGTGATCGCCGGCTTGCTGGGTCTGGCTTTACTGACATTTTTCAGGGAAAAGCGACCGAGCAGAGACCAGATGATGCCTCTGCTGGTCGTCGCGCTGGGTGTCGTGGTGGGGTTTCCTCTGCTGAGCGCTCTGGCGCTGCAGTACGTCAGCTCTGCGCACTCCATTCCCTTCCTGGGTTTGCTCCCACTGGCAACTGCAGTGTTCGGCGTTTTGCGCGGCGGTGAGCGTCCGCACCCTGTTTTCTGGGTTTTCTCCGTGCTGGGGAGCCTATTGGTGGTGGGATATGCCATCTCGCAGGGGCTGACAGCCTCGCCAAAGGGCGACCTGTTGATGCTTCTCGCGGTTGTGGTGTGCGGCCTGGGGTATGCCGAAGGCGCGAAGTTGTCCAGGGAGTTAGGCGGCTGGCAAGTGATCTGCTGGGCGTTGGTCATCTCGCTCCCCGCCATGATCATTTTGACCTGGTATCAAATGCCTTCGTCTTTCTCCGGCATTTCCACGCCCGCCTGGCTCAGCCTCGGGTACGTGTCACTGTTCAGCATGCTGATCGGTTTTGTGTTCTGGTACAAAGGCCTCGCTCAGGGTGGCATTGCTGCGGTCGGTCAACTCCAGTTGCTGCAACCGTTTTTTGGTCTCGGGCTCGCCGCGTCGCTGCTGCATGAGCACGTGAGTATGGGCATGTTGGGGGTGACGGTGGCGGTGATTCTATGCGTGATCGGTGCGCGAAAATTCGCCCGATGAGTCCTTCTCGGGATGTCTGCGGGTCGACGTCATGAGTCCGTGAAATGTCGAGCGCTGTCTCCGTCACAGGTATGAGGCACGCAATAAAGAGCCTCATACCCTTCGAGAACAGCACCTTAGTTGTGACGCTTGCCTGAGATTGAAGAGGCCGTTGAGATCACAAGATCCGCATAGCGCCGCATGTCGCGCTTTTCATCCCATCGGGAACGGGAAACCGCAATATTGACCGCGCCAATCCCCCGACCGTTGTTGTCGACGATCGCAGCAGCCGTGGAGATATCACCATAGAAGTATTGGTCCTCGACATGAGCAAAGCGCTCTTCGCGGATGCGGTGTATGTGCTCGCGAATCTGCCCGATATCGGTGACCGTGGCCGGGGTGTACTGCATGAACTGGCTGCGCTCGAAGATATCGTCCACTTCGTCGTCAGGGTAAGTCGCTAATAAAGCTAAGCCCGGCGCTGTGCACCAGGCAGGCAGTCGAGTGCCGACGATTACATTGGCATTGAACACATGACGACTGACGATACGCAGCACGAAAACGATGTCCGTATCGTTCATGACCGTCAGGTTGGTGGCTTCTTCGGTCTCACTGCTCAGTTGTTGAAGATACGGCGCTGCCCGATTGACCAGATCGCTGGAGGCCAGGTACTGGAATGTGAAATCCAGTAACTTGGGAGACAGCTCGTACTTTTTGCCCTGATCTTTATTGAGGTAACCCAGGGTCGACAGGGTATGTGTGAAGCGCTGGGTGGCGCTGAGATCCATGCCGGTAAGGCTGGCAATGTCCGATAGGGATAATTGCCGCTGGCTGCCATTGAAAGCCATCAACACCTTCATGGCTTTTTCCACCGATTGAACGTAAAGCGAGGACGCTTTCGGGTCGCTCGCGGCAGATTTTCGTGGAGCTTTGGGATTAGCCATAAATACGCAGCATCAGTTTGAAAAGCCGATTATCCGTATACCGGGCGACATATTCTATTGCTATTCACTAAATACTTCAGGAATGGGCTGCGGACTGACAAGAGAAGTGATCGCAGACCGAGCACTTCCCCTGACAGATGAGTCATTACCCCCGTCGATCCCAGACTCCGTCCAGACTGCGATCCAGCAAGTGTTTCTTGATTCGTTCGCTGGGGGTCAACTCGAAATGGTCGATAGCTTTGTAATAACGGGGTTGCTGGTAGGTGGCCAGACGCTCATCAACCCACGCGGCCAGACTCGCCATGTCCGGCGTTGCGCCCTCCTCCAGCTGCACATAGAGCAGGATCTCCTGCTCCCCAACCGCCGAATTCACGCCAACGGCCGCGCAGGCCCTGATGGCCGGGTGGGCACTGAACACGCGCTCCACTTCCCAGGCGGATACGTTTTCGCCCCGTACCCGCATGCTGTCGGTGCGACGCCCGACGAAAAACAGGTCGCCATCCGCATCGAAGCGGGCCATGTCGCCGGTATACAAGCGTCCATCACGCAGCGCGTTCGCGGTGGCTTGCGGGTTATCCAGATAGCCAGGAAGAAATACTCCCTCGACCGGGCTCGACAAGACCATCTCGCCCAAGGTTCCGACGGGCACCGGCTGACCCTCTGCATCCAGCAATTCAACGCTCAACCACGGCAGCGCCTTGCCCACAGAGCCCGGCTTGTTGGTTGCATTGAGCGTGGCGAAACTCGAGCACTCGGTCATCCCGTAGCACTCGCGCAGCGGGCAGCCGAAGCGCTCGGCAATGGCCGCCCAGTTTCCCTGGCTGATGCCAGCGCCCCATAAGGTTCGCAGGCTGTGTGTGGCGGGCCACAGGCTGGCGTCCTGTTGCATGAGGATGTCGAGGATGCCCCCCAGATAATGCAGCTGCGTCGCCTGGGCCTCGATGCATTGCGCCCAGAAACGGCTGGCGGAAAAGCGCTGCACGACACTGAGCCGGACGTCGGCCAGAAACGGCAGGAGCAGCATCTGCGCGCCGCCGATATGGCATAACGGCTCCCAGAGCAGCAGGCGATCACCGTCCTGCACATCGGCCACTTTCAACACCGCTTCGCTGGCAATGCGCATCATCCGGTGGGTGAACACCACGCCTTTGGGCGCTCCGGTGGTGCCCGAGGTGTAAATCAGGCACAGCGGTGCATCGGTTGCACTGGGCACCAGAGTCAGCGGTGCAACGGGCCAGGATTGCGCAGCTTCATGCAGGGCGTTGATCGAGCGATAAGGCAGCGCGCTGGCGGCGCCTTTGCTCAGCAAGGGTTCAAATTCTGCATCACCCACGACCAGGTCCGGCCGGGCATGCTCGAAGGGATAGTCCAGACCAGGCCCGCGCAGTTTGGTGTTGATCGGGATCCAGACCAGCCCCGACAGAATCAGGGCATAAATCAGCACGATTTGCTCGTCGCTGTTGATCAGCATGACCGCGACCCGCTGACCGGGCTTGAGTCCCATCTCTGCCAGCACTGCCTGCAAGGACGCAACCCGTTGGCGCAACGAGCCTGTGGTCAGTGAGCGACCCTCGAAAGACAAACGCACGCCTGTATCGTCCGCCAGCAGACCGGCATGAATCAAAGGGGCGGTATCCAGTTGGTCACCGGGTATTCGATGGGGGAAGAAATCGGCATATGGATGCATCGTCAAAGCCCTTTGCGTTTCGAGATGGAGCGTCGCGACACCCATTGGGCGACCACGGCGAAAAATACGATAAACACCAGCAAGGTCGTCGATGCGGCCGCCAGCGTAGGCGTCAGCGCCAACTGAATGCTGTCCCACATCTGTTTAGGCAAGGTGGTGTTGATCCCGCCGCTGACGAAGATGGCCACGGTCAGGTCGTCAAACGAGGTGATGAACGCCAACAGGAACGCCGACACCAGACTGGCCGACATCAATGGCAAGGTCACGGTTCGCAGCCGGGTGAAGGTGCCGGCACCCAGCACACGAGCGGCGTCGTCCAGACGCCAGTCGTACTGCTTGAAGGCCGCGGACAGCGTCACGACCACATACGGCAACGCCAGAACCGTATGCCCCAGCACCAGGCCCAGATCCTTGCCCGCCAGACCCATGCGTGAAAACAGGTACAGCAGGCCCAGGGCGATGACGATGCGCGGCACGATCAGGGGCGCGATAAACAGCACGAACAACCCTTTGCGCCAACCTGCCGACAAACGTGTCAGCGCCATGGTTGCACCGAAACCCAACACCAGAGCGAGCAGCGCAGTGGCAATGCCGACCCCGAAGGATCTCAGTAACGCCGCCTGCCAGACGGGAGAAGTGAAGAACTCGATAAACCACTTGAAGCTGTACATCTTGGGCGGAAAAGCAATGAACGGGCTGCTGGTGAATGCCAACGGCACCACGATCAGCACAGGCAGAATCAGCAGCATGACCAGCAAGATGCTGTAACCGGTCAGTAATTTGCTGTCGCCGCCACGGGCACGTTCGTTACCGAAGCGGGCGCTGAAATGCCCGAGCCAGATCAACAGTTGCAGACCACGCCCCGAACGCTTGCCCTCCGGCGCTTCGCCGCCGAGTGAGGACAGACCGGCGACCCGATCGTAGATCAGGAATACCACCAGGGATGACGCCAGCAAGACCACCGAAAGCGCGCCGGCAAAACGCATGTCAAACAGGTCCAGCACCGAGGAGATAACCAGCTGCGCGACCATCATTTCCCGGGGTGAGCCCAACAAGGCCGGCACGATGAAGAAGCCAAGGCTGGTAATGAACACCAGCAACGCAGCGGCAGCGATACCCGGTGCCGACAAAGGCAGGAATATGCTGAAGAAACTCATTGCGCGGCTGGCGCCGAGGGTCTGCGCGGCGGGGGTCAAACGCTGATCAATGCTGCGCATGATCGGCAGCAAGGTGATCACCGCCAGTGGCAGCATGGAATGCACCATGCCGATCAATACCCCGGAGAGCGCGGGTACCAGCCCCGAAGGATTGTCCATGACCGAGGCCGCCAGAGTCGTCACCAGACCTTTGCGGGACAACAACAGCATCCAGGCGTAGGTCTTGACCAGGTAGCTGGTCCAGAACGGCAGCATGATCCACAGCATCCAGCGCTCGCGCCCATAAGGCGAAAGACGCGTCAGCAGGTACGCAATGGGATACGCCATCAGCACCGCAAGCAGCGCTGTCAGTGCGGAGATCCAGAACGTAATGCCCAACACCCGGCCGTACACGGGCGTGGACGCAATGCGCTCGAAATTACCCAGACTGAAACTGCCATTGGCGTCCTGGAAGCTGCCCATCAGCATTTCGCCCACGGGCAGCAGGAAGAAAAGGCTCAGGAATATAAGGGCTGGAATTGCCGGCAACAAGCCGCGTCGCAGGTTCATGGCCGTGCCTCGCCAGCCAGCAACGTCGCCCGCTGCGCGTCCCAGGTGATGCCCACCTGGTCTCCCACACGCGGGGTCAGCTGCCGCTCACATCGCACGCTGAATCGCGCGCCAGAGGGCAACCGGATCAGCGCACGTGTATCGCTGCCGAGAAACACGCACTCATCGATATGGCCCACCAGCAAACCCTGGGCAGGCTCGGTGAGGCGCGCGGCCTCAGGCCGGACCAGCACGAACGCCTCCTCGGCAACGCCTTGGGCAACCTCTCCCCCCACACAGCCACCCAAATCAACCAGACTGCCTTCGATAGCGAACTGCTGGCTGTTTTCGCGACGCACGCTCAGCACGTTGGAATGGCCGATGAACTCGGCAGCGAAACGGGTGGCCGGCCGATCATAAAGCTCCTGAGGCGTCGCCAGTTGTTCAATGCGCGCGCGGTTCATCAGACAGATTCGATCCGACAGGGTCAGCGCCTCTTCCTGATCGTGGGTTACGTAAATGAAGGTTGCGCCCAGCTCTTTATGCATGTGACGGATTTCAAGCTGCATGTGTTCGCGCAGGTTCTTGTCGAGTGCGCCTAAGGGCTCATCGAGCAGAATCACTGACGGTCGATAGGCGAAACAGCGGGCCAGGGCGATCCGCTGCTGTTGCCCGCCCGACAGTTCATTGGGGTATCGATGGGCGAAATCCTGCATGCGCACCATGGCCAATGCGTCGTCCACTGCGGTTTTGATCTCGGCCTTGCCCAGGCGGCGCATGCGTAATCCATAGGCGACGTTGTCCCAGACGCTCATGTGCGGGAACAGCGCATAACTCTGGAACACCAGCCCCATGCCACGCTTGCCGGGCGCAGTATGGGTCGCGTCCTGGCCGTCGATCAGCAACTGGCCGCTGCTGGGCAGTACCAGCCCGGAAATCATTTGCAGCAAGGTGGTCTTGCCGGAACCCGAAGGCCCCAGCAAAGTCAGGAACTCCCCTTCTTTGACCTGGATATCAGTCGGCTGCAATGCAACGAACTGGCCGTAAGTCTTGCCCAGACCGCGGGCTTCTAGTTTGACGGTCATGCAGCCACTCCTACGACAAGATCCAGGCGTTGAAACGTTCAGTCACCTGCGTGCGATTCTCTGCCCACCAGCTCGGGCTAGGCAGGCGCATGTTCTTCAGGTTTTGCGGGGCCGTTGGCAGCAATCTGGCGCGCTCGGCCGGGATTGAATCGAAGGCTTTGCGGTTGGTGGGGCCGTAGGCCAGCGTGTCGGTGAAGTCAGCCTGGCGCTTGGCGTCGGCACAGAAGCGCACGAACTCTTTGGCCATTTCCGCCCGAGGGGTGCCTTTGGGAATCGCCCAGCCTTCAATGGAAAACAGGCCCTGATTCCAGACAACTTTAACGGGTGCACCGTTTTCAATTGCGGCCTGTGCGCGACCGTTCCAGGTGGAAATCATGTCCACTTCGCCACTCTGGATGGCTTGCATCGCTTGAGCACCGGAGGTCCACCACAGGTCAATGTGTGGCTTGATCTTGTCCAGACTTTTGAACGCACGATCCACATCCAGCGGATACAACTCGTCCAGCCCGACACCGTCGGCCATCAGCGCCTGCTCCAGAGTGTCCAATGGACTGCGGCGCAAGCAGCGGCGGCCGGGGAATTTCTCAACGTTCCAGAAATCAGCCCAGGATTGCGGCCGCTTGCCCTCGGCCAGGCTGTCAGTGCGATAGGCCAGGACAGTGGAGTAAACGTCCAGCCCGAGGAAATTCGGAGTGATGGCCTCAGGAATAATGTCGGGGTAGTCCTTGGCGTCCAGCCCGATAGGCTCAAGGAAACCTTCGGCTTCCAGGTACGGAATGTCTGCCGAAATGGTCAGGATGGTGGCGTCCCACACATAGTTGCGGGTTTTGACCATGGCCGCGAACTGCGCGACAGGCTGTGACTCCCGGGCAACGCTGATGACCTTGATGCCGGTGGCTTTTTCGAACGGATTGTAAAACGCCTTGCGATACGCGATGGTGTACGGGCCGCCGGGATCGGAAACCACAATCTGTTTGTCTTGGGCGCGAACCACGCTCGGCAGGCCCAAGGCCAACGCGAGGGTGGCACCGGCTTTGAGAACCTGGCGACGACTAGGGGTAACTGGACTGCTCATGACTGACTCCTACGGCACGAATGGATCGTTTGTGTAGATGGACGTCGGCAGGGGGCAAGATCAAGCAGCTGGCTAAAGAGGTACATTGCCCCTGTCGTCCGTGGTGCGATGAAGCCCGGAGCCAACCCTATCGGCTTGGCTACCGGTCAAGCGATTGTCAGTTCTTGGCACGCTTGCGGAAGAACTCTTCCATCATCCGTGCTGGTTCACCGGAGTCGTAGGCTTCTTTCTGAAGGCGTCGGCCTGCTTCGATGCAGCTCTTGAAACCTTCTTCGCTCATTTCCCGGAAACGCTGCTTGTCCAGACGCATCGCAACGGGTGGCTTGCCCGCCAGCTCCTGGGCGATTTCCATCGCTTTGGCGAACACTTGATCGGCGGGAACCAGATGATGAATCAGACCGATGCGGTGACACTCTTCAGCGTCCATCAAGCGCCCGGTTAATACCAGTTCGATGGTGCGGGACATACCCAGCATGCTGTTCATGATCCACGGACCGGTGGTACTCGGTATCCCCGAGTTGATTTCCGGCTGGCCCATGCGCACGGCCGGATGCCCGACACGGATGTCGCCGAGCAGCGCCACCTGAAACGCCGAACCCGCTGCGGTGCCGTTGAGCGCAATCACCAGCGGCTTCGAAAGCCCGCGCAGCGTCGCGTAGTAATACTCCCACTCGCCGACCCACTCCACCGCACGGTCACCGGTGAAGTCATGGGCTTCAGACAGATCCTGACCGGCCGAAAACGCACGGTCCCCTGCCCCGGTCATGATGAACGCCTTGATCGCAGGGTCGGCTTCGTACTGCTTCAATGCCGCGATGATTTCGTTGCGCATAGGCGTGGTCCACGCGTTGAGCACGGCGGGCCGGTTCAATGTGATGACGGCAACAGCACCTTGGATCTCAAGCAAAATATCCGACATAGTTATCTCAATGCGATAGTTGGTGTTTCATTACGATAGTTAACTATTGAAAATTGCGCAACGGTCGAAATTGCCTTAATCGATTCAGGTGTGAGGATGGGGTGGTCAGAGCGATGGGAATGGGTGTCTACACATCTTCCAGAGACGGGCTCTGCGTTCATATTCACTAGCCAGGTAAGCGCTACTCAGGGTTGCGCCCTTACGTTCAGCGTGGTTTTCCGGTACCGAGTTGATCCTGTAGAAGCGCGCTTGCTCGCGAAGAACGATAACTTGGTATGCCTGACACACCGCAGCGTCTGATTCGCGGGCAAGCGCGCTCCTACGGGATCAGTGATCTTCTGTAGGAGCGCGCTTGCCCGCGAGGAACGATGACGCGGTATGCCTGCCAAACCGGGGTGCCTGATCCGCAGGCAAGCACCGCTCCCACAGGTTCGGTGATCGCCAGTAGGAGCAAGCTTGCCCGCGAGGAACGATGACGCGGTATGCCTGCCAAACCGGGGTGCCTGATCCGCAGGCAAGCCTCGCTCCAACAGGTTCGGTGATCGCCAGTAGGAGCGCGCTTGCTCGCGATGAACGATGACGCAGTGTGCCTGCCAAACCGGGGTGCCTGATTCGCGGGCAAGCCTCGCTCCCACAGACACCGCGCCTCCCGTTGGAGCGAGGCTTGCCCGCGAAGAACGATAACGCGGTATGCCTGCCGTACCGGGACGCCTGATTCGCGGGCAAGCCTCGCTCCAACAGACACCGCGCCTCCCGTTGGAGCGCGCTTGCCCGCGATGATCGATGACGCGGTATGCCTGCCGTACCGGGGCGCCTGATTCGCGGGCAAGCACCGCTCCAACAGGTTCGGTGATCGCCAGTAGGAGCGCGCTTGCTCGCGATGAACGATGACGCAGTGTGCCTGCCAAACCGCGTCGCCTGATTCGCGGGCAAGCACCGCTCCAACAGGTTCGGTGATCGCCAGTAGGAGCGCGCTTGCCCGCGAGGAACGATGACGCAGTGTGCCTGCCGTACCGGGGCGCCTGATTCGCGGGCAAGCACCGCTCCCACAGGTTCGGTGATCGCCAGTAGGAGCGCGCTTGCCCGCGATGATCGATGACGCGGTATGCCTGCAAAACCGGGGTGCCTGATTCGCGGGCAAGCACCGCTCCCACAGACACCGCGCCTCCCGTTGGAGCGAGGCTTGCCCGCAAAGAACGATAACGCGGTATGCCTGCCAGACCGCGTCGCCCTTATCGCGGGCAAGCACCGCTCCCACAGGTTCAGTGATCGCCTGTAGGAGTAAGCTTGCTCGCGATAACCACAAGACGACCATAGAGGCCGTCTCGAGGCGTCAGGGTAAAGCGATGTAGCGAGTCAGCGGTCCTCAGTTTTTACCCCTGCAATCACTGAGCATCTGGTATTTCAAGGTCATTAGTTCGCCGATGGAGTTCTCATAAGTCATCAACTGCGGCACAACTTTACAGGCTCGATGATCCGGAGAAAGAACAATAATCCGCGCGATATCCAGTTCCATTCCGTAGCGGTACTCGATAATACCGGGCACTGTTTTTTTATGGTTTGTCGCATAGTTTTCTACTTTTCGCTGATGGTCCTGAACCACCCTGTCCCGCGCTGATTTATCCACCGCTTCGGCATATGACGAGACTGGCAACAGCAGTGCAAGAGTGACCATCAACGGTCTGATAACGCTCATTTTTTCGTCTCCAGTTAAGTGATGACTCAACCTATCAGCCAGCCGCTTACCTGGAGATTGCGCGGACATTACCATTTGGCCATTTCATCTATCTCGCGGCACGACGCTCCTATGACTTTCTAACAACATTGTCATCTTTCACTCACTCTCTCGTTAAGCGCCGGACCTTATGATCACGCTTAATTCCTGAGGTGCTATTGAACGCAGCTCAGGTTTCTGCCATTGCATTAATACGGTAATCCACATGAGTCTGATCAAATCACTAATTCTCACGGCCGCCGCACTTTCTTCAACTGCCGTACTTGCCGAAGACGGCAGTGAACGCGCAAGCCAGGCCGCGCAAAAAATGCGTGTCGCTCAAGAAGCGCGTTTCATTGATCAAAACAGCGGCGAAGCTTCGCGGTTTTTGAGCGCTGACGAGCAATCTCGCACTAAGCAATTGAAAAAGTCAGAAGGTTGAGTTTTCCCACTCCATAATTCGCCTTTAGCAGCCTCACGGCTCCTTTGGTCAAGGTGAATCTTTAAGCGTCCTGCGGGGCGCTTTTTTTTGTCTTGCGTAATGCGTTAAAACAACTGGGTGCATCACTAATAAAACGCCCGCGGCTGTTTCCAGCCGCGGGCGTTGAGTCAAGCAGCAGAACCCATCACACCTCTTCTTCTCGACGATGGGCCCATTGATACAGCGCGGGCAACACCAGCAATGTCAGCGCCGTCGAGGAAAGGATGCCGCCAATCACCACGGTCGCCAGCGGCCGCTGGACTTCAGCTCCCGTACCCGTCGCCAACGCCATCGGGATAAAGCCCAGCGATGCCACCAGCGCCGTCATCAATACCGGGCGTAAACGCGTCAGCGCCCCCTCGTTGATCGCATCAGCCAAAGAACGGCCCTCCTGGCGCAGATTGCGAATGAACGAGATCATCACCAGACCGTTGAGCACGGCAACCCCGGACAAAGCGATAAACCCTACCCCCGCTGAAATCGACAGCGGAATATCCCGCAGCCACAGCGCCAAGACCCCGCCCGTCAAGGCGAACGGAATACCGGTGAAGACCAGCAAGCCGTCCTTCAGGTTGTTGAACATCATGAACAACAAGGCCAGTACCATCAGCAACGCGACTGGAACCACGATTTGCAGGCGCTTGGCGGCAGACTGAAGTTGCTCGAATTGCCCACCCCAACTGGTCCAGTACCCCACCGGGATCTGCACACTGCTGTTGATCGTCTCCCCCGCTTCCTGGACAAATGACCCGAGGTCGCGGCCCCGCACGTTGGCGCTGACGATGACCAGCCGTTTGCCGTTCTCCCGGCTGATCTGGTTTGGGCCCAGCACCAGGTCCAGGCTCGCCACCTGGGACAGAGCGATGAAGCTGATCTGTTGATTGGCGCTGTTGGCAGTGGCCGGCACTGGGATAAGCAGGCTGGAAAGCCCGTTCACATCAGTTCTCAGGGTCTCCGACAAGCGCACCACCATGTCGAAGCGTCGGTCACCTTCGTACAGCGTACCGGCCTGACGCCCGCCGACGGCAATCGCAATGGCGTCTTGAACATCGCCCACGTTCAGGCCGTAACGTGCGGCCTTGTCACGATCAATGTTGATCGTCAGCACCGGCAAGCCGGTGGTTTGTTCGACCTTGACCTCGGAGGAGCCAGGGACTTTCTGCAACGTAGCGGCGATTTTCGCTGCGGTCTGGTTCAGCACGTTCATGTCATCACCGAATACCTTTACGGCCACGTCGCTGCGCACGCCTGAAACCAGCTCGTTGAAGCGCAGCTGGATGGGCTGCGACAGCTCGTAATTGCTGCCGGGCACGGTCGCGGCGGCTTGCTGCAACTCGGCAATCAGCGTCTCCCGAGACTTGCTCGGGTCAGGCCATTCACTCTGCGGCCTGAGCATCACATAGCTGTCCGAGATATTCGGCGGCATCGGGTCGGCGGCAATTTCCGCTGTACCGGTGCGGGCGAACATTCGTTCTACTTCCGGCATTTTCTCCATGACGGCTTTTTCAAGGCGCTGCTGCATGTCCACCGACTGGCTCAGGCTGGTCCCCGGCACCCGCAGCGCCTGCAGGGCAAAATCACCTTCACTCAGGCTTGGGATGAACTCGCTGCCCATGCGGCTCGCCGTGAAACCGGAGAGCACAATCAGCACAAAGGCCAGGGCGAACGCGATTGAACGGTGGCTCAGGACCCATTTCAGCACCGGTGCGTAACGCAGACGCGCGGTACGCATCACCACGCCCTCTTCTTCCTTGACCTTGCCTGTGACGAACATGGCGATGGCCGCCGGCACAAAAGTCACCGACAGAATCATCGCACCCAGTAGCGCAATCACCACGGTAAACGCCATGGGGTGGAACATTTTGCCCTCGACCCCCGTCAGGGCGAAGATCGGCAGGTACACCACCATGATGATCAACTGACCAAAAATCAGCGGACGACGCGCTTCTTTAGCGGCTGCAAACACCTCATGAAAGCGCTCAGAACGAGTCAAAATCCGCCCATATTTCTGCTGCGCATGGGCCAGCCTGCGGATTGCGTTCTCGACGATGACCACCGCGCCGTCGACGATGATGCCAAAGTCCAGCGCACCAAGACTCATCAGGTTGGCGCTGACTTTATTGGTGAACATACCCGTGAAGGTGAACAACATCGCCAGTGGAATCACCATCGCGGTAATCAATGCCGCGCGGATGTTGCCAAGGAAAAGAAACAGGATCGCGATGACCAGAATGGCCCCTTCGATCAGATTCTTCTTCACTGTGGCGATAGCTTTCTCAACCAGGTTGGTACGGTCGTAAACCGTGACTGCTTCAACCCCCTTGGGCAGTGAGCGATTGATCTCTGCCAGTTTGGCGGCCACCGCCTGGGAGACCGTGCGGCTGTTTTCGCCGATCAGCATGAAGACAGTGCCGAGAACCACCTCACGGCCATTTTCCGTTGCCGCCCCGGAGCGCAACTCTTGACCAATACCGACATCTGCCACGCTGCTCACCCGGATCGGCGTGCCCTGTACGTTGGCAATCACGATATTGGCGATGTCCTGAACGGTACCGAGTTGTCCCGGCGCACGAATCAATAGCTGCTCACCGCCACGCTCAATGTAGCCGGCGCCGATGTTTGCGTTGTTGCGTTCGAGTGCCGCTACCAGATCGTTCAAGGTCAGCTTGTAGGCTGCAAGTTTCTTGGGGTCTGGAGCGATCTGATATTGCTTGGCGAAACCGCCGATGGTGTTGATCTCGGCCACGCCAGGCACATTGCGCAGTTGCGGCTTGATGATCCAGTCCTGAATCACCCGCAGATCGGTCGGCGTATAAGGCGTCCCGTCCTCTTTCAACGCTCCCTCTTGCGCCTCAACGGTCCACAGGAAAATCTCGCCGAGCCCGGTGGAGATTGGCCCCATGACCGCGTCTACGCCCTCGGGCAATTGATCCTTGGCGATTTGCAGGCGCTCGCCCACCAACTGGCGGGCGAAGAACAGGTCGGTGCCGTCTTCGAAAATCACCGTGACCTGAGACAGACCAGAGCGCGACAACGATCGGGTCTGCTGCAGTCCCGGCAGGCCCGCCATACTCGTTTCAATCGAGAACGTAACTCGCTGCTCAGTTTCCAGCGGCGAAAAACCGGGCGCTGAGGTGTTGATCTGGACCTGCACGTTGGTGATGTCAGGTACAGCATCGATAGGCAGTTTCTGGTAGCTGGCGATACCCAGCCCAGCCATGAGAAGAACAGCGAGCATCACAACGATGCGCTGTTCTATCGCGAATTGAATCAACCGTTCAAACATGACGTTGTACTCGTGCAAGGCAGATCAATGGGAATGCTCGGCAGAGCCTTTACCCAGCTCGGATTTGAGGATGAAGCTGCCCGCAGCGGCCACTTTGGTGCCGGCCGCCAAGCCTTGAACGATTTCCACGTAACCCGCGTCGCGCCTGCCGACCGTCACCGGACGCAGCTCAAAGCCTTCGGCATTGCGAACAAACACCGAGGTCTTGTCTTCTACCGACTGGATCGCTGACTCAGGCAGGCTGACCGCCGCGTTGGCCTGGTCTGCCGTCACATCAACTGAAACAAACAACCCCGGACGCCATGCGCCCTCAGGGTTGGCCAGCACCACGCGCACCGCAGCGGCTCGGGTCTGCTCCCCCAGCAGGCTGCCCACGTAACTGATGCGGCCCTCGACATGAGCATTCAGATCCGGTGCACTGACCGTGACAGAGCGCCCCACCACCACTTTATTCAGGTCCTTGGGCGCCACGCCAAAGGTCGCCCACACCCTGGACAAATCCGAGAGCGTGAACGCCGTGCTGGCTTCATTGACTACTTCGCCAATGGCCAAGTGTTTTTCAATGACCACTGAGTCAAACGGGGCAATCAGCTCGTAACGATTGCCTGCGGACGGCTTCAGGCTGGCGCCGATGGCACTCAATTTCTGCCGCCCGTTGGCGAAGTTGATGTCTGCTTCCTGATAGGCCTGACGCGCCAGCAGATAATCCTGCTCGGCGGAAATCTTGTCTTCCCAGAGTTTTTTCTCGCGCTGCAGGGTCAGGCGTGCCAGCTCCAGACGACGCTGGGCGGCGTTCAATTCACTGCGCTGATCGGAGATTTGCTGGCTGGCAATAACCGCCAGTACCTGGCCCTTTTTCACTGACTGGCCCAGGTTCACCTTGACCTCTTCAACGATGCCGCTGACCCGGGGCACGACATGAGTGGTGCGGTCTTCGTCGAAGCGGATCTCACCTGGAAAGGTGACCGACGTACTCATCGGGCGTGGTGCCGAGACAACCAGTTCTATACCGGCTGCGCTGATCTGTTCCGCGCTGAGCGCAAGTTGCCCTTCTTCGTCATGGGACTCACCTGACGCCTCCCCACCATGGCCCTTTTCACCATGCGGCTCATCGCCGTGGTCGTCTTTATCAGCGTGTTCCTTTTCGTCGCCATGCCCGCCCTCAGCCGCATGCCCTTCTTCCTCCGAGTGCTCGGGCTCTAACTTTTTATCCTGTTCTTTGCTGGTCAGCGTCGGCTCAGCGGCAGAAGGAAAACCTTGATTACCCAGTGTCAAACTGCCCAGGCCAATGATTGCGACCACAGCCAGGGCCGTGGTCATACTCCGTTTGTTTTCCATGGATGCTCCCGGCGATCAAGTACTGGCGTACACAACGACCGCCCGATAAGTGCGAGAAATGAGTTAAGGGTTAGTCGTGAACAGGTTCAGATCGCCGTAGATACGCTCAACCATCACTCTGGCGTCAGTCGCCATGGCGAGGGATTCGAGGTATTGGCCACGGGCCGCAATCAGTGTGCGTTGTGCATCAAGGACTTCCAGAAAACCAAATTTGCCCATCTCGAAACCACGAGTGGCGGCGTCGACGGCACTTTTCGCTGAAGGCAGGATGACTTGATCGAATGAATCCACATCCTCCATGGCGGTTGCCCATTGATCGAGAGCCGACTGAGTCTGAGTGCGTAATCTGAGTTCTACAGCGTTGCGCAAATCCCGGGCCTGATCGGCCCGTCGCGATGCCGCCAGCACGTTCCCCTGGTTCCGGTTGAACAACGGAATAGGCATCGACATGCCCACTACATTGACCCGCTCCCGGTCTTCCCGGCTGTACTGACTGCCGATGCTGACCGTGAGGTCCGGGATACGCTGCGCTCGCTCCGATCCCAGCGCCGCCTCACGCAGCTCAATCTGGGCGTGAGCCAGACGCAATTCGGCGGACTGATTGATCGCGGTGAGGATCCTGGTTGCTGGCGGCGATTTGCCGGGTGACAGGTGGCGATATTCCAAGCGGTCAAAGGATGACGTCGACGAGCCAGTGGTCCGGGCCAGATCACGGTAGCTGTTGGTCTTCAGCGTTTCAGCGCGCCGCACCAGCAGGTCGGTCTCCGCCAGTTGCACGTGAGCACGGGTCACTTCGACTGGTGAAGACTTGCCGGCGCGAACCCGGCCTTCGGCGACTTCGACACCACGCTGGGCAAGTGCCTGCGACTGTCGCGCCAGCTCCAGCCCGGTGTCTGCCCGAACCGCAGTGAAGAAGGCCTGAACCACTTCGGCACGAAGTTCGTTGCCCCGGCGCTCAAGCTCCAATTGCGCTGCATCCTGACCGCGGCTCGCAACATCGATACGCGCCCCGCGCTTGCCGCCCAATTCCAGCGCCTGGCTAAGCATGACCGTCGTGGTGCTGGTGTTACGCCGCGTGTCCTCCACCTCCCAGGACAACTCCGGGTTCGGCATCAGGCCGGCCTGTTGCCTGTCGCCCTCGGCCACGCCGATCTCTTGGCGAGCCGCCGCAAGATCGGGATTCTCCGCAAACGCGGCGGCAATAGCCTGCGGCAAACTCAAGCTCTGGGCAGCCGCCACTCCGGGGGCGGTGAACGACAACAGCAAGGCGGACAAAACACTTGCTTTCACAACGGGACGCACAGGGAAAAATCGATACCTAAGCACGTTCACACTTCTCCAGCCGCATATATCACCCACCCAAAAATCAACATGACCCCGCCCCCGATGGGCTGGAGTTTGATGGGGGGACTTTATGCAGGAGGAGTTATCAGGCCGATTGCTGCAACATTACAATTCTGTAACCCAGGACCGGGCGTAGATTAATCACCATACAATGCAGCGCCTTTATATTTGCAGGTATATTTGCAGGACGCCGGAAATAAAACGCAATAACTTTTCTCTTGATTTAGCCAGGACCATTAATACTACGGAACTCGCCGAGCTTTATATAAAGTTATTTTTTTAAAATCAGTCGTTGACCCTGAAGCTGCTACAGGCTCCAGAATCTTCCAGAATTCAGGCGCCTGTGAGGCTTTGCCGAGCTGTGCAACATAAAGCACTCAGTTTTTTTAAATCATTTCCCTTCGATAGAAACAGGACATACCTATGCGAATCCTTGTAGTAGAGGACGAGCCAAAAACTGCCGAGTATATGCACCAGGGTCTGACAGAGAGTGGCTATGTTGTGGATGTAGCCGTAACTGGACTTGATGGTCTTTACCTGGCGCAGCATCAGACTTACGACATCGTGATCCTTGATGTAAACCTGCCGGAAATGGATGGCTGGGAAGTATTGGCCCGACTGAGAAAAACCGACAATACCCGAGTCATGATGGTCACCGCGCGCGGCCGTCTGGAAGAGAAAGTCAGGGGCCTGGAAATGGGCGCTGACGACTACCTGGTTAAACCCTTCGAGTTTCCAGAGTTGCTCGCCAGAGTGAGAACCCTCATGCGGCGCAGCGAGCAAAGTGGTTTGCTGGACGTGTTGCGCGTGGGTGATCTTGAGCTGGATCAGGGCCGACACAGAGCGTTCAGAGGCAGCCAGCGTGTCGACCTGACCACCAAGGAATTTGCCCTGCTGCATCTGTTGATGCGCCACAGTGGAGAAGTCATGTCCCGCACCCAGATCATTTCGCTGGTATGGGACATGAATTTCGATTGCGACACCAACGTGGTTGAAGTCTCAATCCGCCGCTTGCGGGCGAAAATCGATGATCCGTTCGACAGTAAATTGATCCACACCCTGCGTGGCGTGGGGTATGTACTGGAAGTCCGGGAATGAAACCAACACGCCTGTCCATGAGGCTAGGCCTCACGGTAACCGCGATGAGCGCCGTACTGGTTGTAGTGATGGCGACATTCGCCTACGCAACCATTTCCCATCAGTTGGATGTACGGGCCCAGGATGGTCTGAGTGAAAAGCTGGGGCAGATCGAGCACAGCCTGGCGGAGAGCTTGTCCTCCACAGCCGATATCGTGCTTCACCCTCACAACCTGCGTGACCAGATCATCGGCCATGATAATTTCACCCTCACCATTCTCGACTCGAGCTTCCCGCGAAAACGCTTGATGAACCTTGGTAGCAACGAGGCGTTGGAATTACCGGTACCCGATACTGGCGAGCCGCTGCACGACTTCCAACGTTTGAAGTCGGCGCAGGGTTACGAAATCCTTGTGGCCTACAAGCAGGTGCGGCTATCGAGCGATCAACAGATCCTGATCATTCTGTCTCTGGATAGAAAAAGCGATGTCACGTTGCTCAACGCTTTCGTGAAATCAACTTTGATAGGACTGCCTGTTATTTTGCTGCTGGTCGGCGGCTGTGCCTGGTGGGTTGTGCATCGCGGATTGAGACCTCTACGCGCGTTTCGCAAAATCGCAGAGCGCGTTACCGCACGGGATCTGTCCTTGCGGATGCAGGTAACAGGGCTGCCTGACGAGCTGCGTGACCTGGCCCACGCCGTCAACCTCATGCTCCAGCGGTTGGACGGTGATGTTCAGCAATTGGCACAGTTCTCCGACGACCTGGCCCATGAACTGCGTTCCCCCATGAACAATCTGATGGGCAAGGCTCAGGTGACCCTGTCCAGAGAGCGCCCGCCTCAGGAATACAAGCAGGTGCTAGAGTCCTGCACTGAAGAGCTGGAGCGTCTGTCGCTCATGGTGTCGCAGATGCTGTTTCTGGCCAGCGTGAGTCAGCCATCGGTTCGGCTGGCGTTTGGCCCCGTGGATCTGCACGAGGAAGCCCGGAAAGTCGCTGATCTTTTCGCATCGTCGGCGGAGGAGAAGTCTATGTTTGTCCAGGTCCACGGACATGGCCACATCAAGGGCGACAAGCTGATGATCCAGCGGGCAATCTCGAATCTGCTGTCCAATGCCATCCGGCACGGCGCGCCCGGCAGCACCGTTACGATCATGCTCGACGAGGATGCCGATGACCTGGCGCTGACGGTCCGCAACGCGGGAGACGGGATTGAAACTGAGCACCTACACCGCTTGTTCGACCGCTTCTACAGGGTTCACCCCAGCCGCTCCCGGCAACAAGGCGGCACAGGGCTGGGGCTCGCCATCGTGCGCTCGATCATGACGTTGCATGGAGGCCGTGTCGCGGTTGAAAGCGAGCTGCGGCAATCCACGGCTTTCACCTTGTATTTCCCCCACCCTCTTTCCCAACCATCATCTGCGAGGACGATCAATGCGCCTGCTTTCAGTTAAAAACACAGCTTTTATTTTCAGCGCCGTGGCAACGCTCGGTTTTGTTTCAGTGCTGCAGGCCGCCCCACAGCTGTCCATTGACGTCCATCGTGATCCGAACTGTGGCTGTTGCAGCAAATGGATGGCTTACCTGAAAGAGCACGGCTACACCGTAGTCGATCACCTGGAAGACAACATGAGCCAGTTGAAGGAGAAGCTGGGTGTGCCTGCACAACTGGGGTCCTGTCATACCGGCGTAGTGAACGGCAAGTTCGTAGAAGGCCATGTCCCCGTCGAACAGATCGCCGAGCTGAGCAGGCGGACGGATCTGATCGGCGTCGCCGCACCCGGCATGCCCATGGGATCACCGGGCATGGAATCCGGTGACCGGCGCAGTGCCTACCAGATCATTGGTGTGACCACATCCGGCGCAGAAGAAGTTGTCGCGGACTATCCCGCCCGTTAACGGTCGCCGGCACCGACAGTTAAGCCAGCCCCCGCCATAACACCTGCTGGCAAAGGTTTTATGGCGGGCTGGGCAAGATGTTCAACGCCGGAAAGTCGCAGGGGCAGATGTTAAGCAGCGACAGGCCGAGGAGAAAAAATCGCCCGGGCTGGGTCCACCGTGTAGTCAGCCTCGAACTCGGTCGCATCAGCGGCGATCTGCGCCACAGCATCCAGGATGAACTGCACCTTTTCGTCCGGTAGCAACACACTCAAGTTCAGCCGGATAAAACCGGGCTTCTGGAGTTCCTTGCCCGACAGAATGGCTTGCCTTATCGCTTCGGATTCCTGGGCGTCGATCTCCAGCAAACGGTGTACGTAAGGTCCGGCACAGGCGCAGCCGCCGCGAGCCTGAATGCCGAAACGGTCGCTTAGCATGCGGGTAATCAGTTGCTGGTGGACGTATCCACCTTTCCCGTCTCTTATCTGAAAGGAAAAGATCGGCAAACGGTCCGCGTCCACCAAACCGAGCAGATTCAGCTGCGGCACACCTTGCCAGGCACGGAACGCGCGTTGCGTCAGCTGGCGATTTCGCCCTGCCATTGCTTCTGCGCCAATGGCATCCTTGACCAGAAACGCCAATGCAGCACGGATATCGCCGATCACATTCGGTGTACCGGCTTCTTCGCGAGACTCCAGACTGCTGCTGTAATCGTGCGCCACGGGTGATACGAATCTTACGGTGCCGCCACCCGGCCAGGTCGGCGTCTCAGTGACTACCGCATCATGTCGGACCAGCAATATCCCGGATGCCCCTGGCCCGCCGATGAACTTGTGCGGGGATATGACGATGGCATCAATTTCGACGCCCTCAGCAGGCGACATGGCGATAGGTACGTAGGGGCCTGCGCCGGCATAGTCCCAGACCATCTTCGCCCCGGCGGCCTTGACCATGGCGGTGATGGTTGTCACGTCACTGGTGATTCCGGTGATGTTCGATGCGGCAGACAGCGTGCATATCGCCAGGTCAGGCGTTCCCTGCTGGAGCACTCTGGCCAGCTGTGCAAGGTCAGGACCGCCCTGAGAATCCTCGGCAATCTCGATGATTTCTGCACCGCTCTCGCGCCACGGCAGAATATTGGAGTGATGCTCGTAGGGACCGACGATGACCCGGGCATGCTTCCCCGCAGCAACGGTGTCGATGACCCCAAGCAAGTTGACCAGACGGTTGAGCCCTGAGGTCGCACCTGAGCCGGAAAATATCACCGCGTGTTGATCATCGCAGCCGCAGAGCCCGGCTATGACCGCGCGGGCTTCGCGGCGCATCCGTGTCATGGCGCCACCGCAGTAAGAAGCCTCGGTATGGCTATTGGCGTAAAAAGGCAGCACTTGCTCCAGCACGAAACGTTCGACCTGATGCAACGCTCTGCCCGACGCGACATAGTCCGCGTAGACCAGTTCCTTATCCCCATAGGGGCCGGAGATCTTCACGTTCGAACCCACCAAGCCGTCATACAGAGCGGTCTTTACGTCGCCGACACTTAAACCTTTGCGAAAACGGGAGAGTGGTGATTCGATTTCGACGATGGCGTGGTTATAGGTCTGCACAGTAGGGCTCCGGATAGGCGATGACGTCGATTGTATCCACCTTATAGCGGTGTAAACTTCACCTTTATTCTGCTGAATATCATCGGATTCGGGTCATATGAACGACAAAGGCTTAAAACTTGATGTGTTTGATATGCGCATCCTGAATGCCATGCAGAATGACGCAAGTCTTTCGCAGCGCGACTTGGCAGATAAGGTCGGAATGTCCCAGAACGCCTGCTGGCGCAGGCTGCAACGGCTGAACTCATTGGGGCTGATGATCGGCTCGCATAACGTCCTGGATCTCAAGGCACTGGGCCTGGACTTGACAGTTTTCGTGATGATCCGCACCAGTCGCCACTCCAAGGAATGGAGTGAAGAATTTCGCATGCATGTAGAACGCTTGCCGGAAGTCGTGGACTTCTATCGGATCGGCGGGGAATGGGACTATTTGATTAAAGTCGTAACCAAAGGCATGGCGGGTTACGACAACTTCTATCAGAAGCTGATCACCGACTTCGAACTCGCGACGGTGACGGGTTTCTTTTCCATGGAGGCGATCATCAATAATCGTCCCGTTGATTTGATGAGCCTGCGCTGAGCAGTCGCGCAAGCGCACAGATATCAGCAAACGCGATGCGAGCGCCCTGCAAATGCCTTATACAAGCACCCAGAACGCTTTGCCGATCATGAGCAAGCTGACTGCAATACAGAGCACGGAAAACAGCCGCTGCAAAAGCTGGCCAGAGAGTTTCGGCGCGCTGAGGCGACCCACCACCATTCCAGCCAGGGTGGCTGCGGTAAAACTCAGCGCCGCCCCGGACAGCTCAAAGCCTCTAACGAACAGATGACTCAAGGTTCCCAGTGAAACCAGGGCGACGACCATTAACGACGTCGCGACAATGCCATGCATCCGGATATCGCTGAATTTGCGAAATGCAGGCACGATCAGAAAACCACCCCCGACTCCGAGCAACCCGGTAAGCAGACCGGACGCAGCCCCAATCGAAGCCAGCGTGGCGCTGCAGCGAGCACTCCAATCCAGACGTCCGGTTGAAGGGTCGAGCATGCAGTTCTTTTGCAGGGCATCAGCCACATGGGCATTTTCAGAGGCAGGTCTGGATTGCAGATACATTCGAACCGCAACGACCAGCATCACTGCACCAAACATCAGCATCAGCACGCCACCCGGAATCAGACCGCCGAGGTAGAGCCCGAGCGGAGCCGTCAGCCAACCGGCAATGGCCATCACCCCGGCGGCCTTGTACCGCACCAATCCCTGCCGCAGACCGTGCAGCGCGCCAATCGAGGCAGCGCCACCCACCGCCAGCAAAGCGATAGGTGTGGCTTCAGTGACTGACCAGCCAAGGCCTAACGTGAGCGCAGGGATGGCCAGAATGCCTCCACCCGCCCCTGTGAGTCCCAAAACCAGGCCCACACAGGCCCCCAATATCAACGTCAACATGGCGCTACTCAGTTAGAGGAACAGTCGGTAAACCACTCGCGGCCTTTGAGCATGCCATTCCAGTAAAACCACGGAAGCAAGCGGGCCTTCAGCAACCAGGCTGTTCTGCGCGCAACGGTGGGTTCCAGAGGAAATGTGGGCAGAAGCTTCGCGCCGTAACCGAACTCCGCGAGTATCACCTTCCCGTATTCGACGGTCAGTGGACACGAGCCGTAGCCGTCATAACGACCGGGCAGCAATGCGCCTTTGCGCCGCGCCATCAGATTATCCGCGACCACCACGACCTGTTTACGCGCCGCCGCTGCAGTCTTGGCGTTAGTCGTCCCGCAGACATCGCCCGCTCCGAAGATGTCGGGGTAACGTCGATGCTGCAGCGTCGCAGGCTCGGCGTCGAACCAACCCGCCGTATCGGCCAGCTCACTGCGCCGAATGAAATCCGGGGCCTGCTGAGGAGGCACGACGTGCAACACATCGAAGCGCTTTTGCACGTGGCTGACATTTCCGCTGCTGTCGGTCACATCAAACCAGGCGGTTTTGTTCGCGCCGTCAACTTTGACAAGGTTGGACTGGAAGGCAAGTTTGGCGCCGTAGGACTCCACATATTTCATGAGGGGAGGCACAAAGGTTGCGACCCCGAACAGCACCGGTGCGGCCAGGTTGAACTCCACCGAAATGGAATCCAGCCGCCCCTCTTTGCGCCAGTGATCACAGGACAGGTACATCGCTTTTTGGGGAGCGCCTGCACATTTGATAGGCATCGGCGGCTGGGTGAAGAGCACTTGGCCGGAACTCAGGGAACGGATCAGCTCCCAGGTGTAAGCAGCCAGGTCATGTCGGTAATTCGATGTCACGCCGTGTTTGCCGAGGGTTTCTTCAAGGCCCTCGATTTTTTCCCAGGCCAATTGAAGGCCTGGGCACACCACCAACTGTTGGTAAGCCAGCTCGGTGCCATCGCTGAGCAGTACAACCTTTCGTTCTGGGGCAAATGCAGACACGGATGCCTTGATCCAAGAGGCGCCTTTAGGGATGACACTCGCCATAGGGCGAACGGTGTCGGCAATGTCATAAGCGCCAGCGCCGACCAGGGTCCATGCCGGTTGGTAGTAGTGTTCTGAACTCGGCTCAACGATGCCGATGCGTAAAGACGCATCGCGCTTGAGAAGGCTGGCACACACCGCAATACCCGCCGACCCACCGCCGACCACGACAACGTCATAGCGAGGGACCTCACGCGCCCCATGGGTGGCGGCCTCGTAGAGTTTCGAGGATCGATTGCCGGTGCGGCAGTAGGCGAGGATCGGCTTGGGCAGCTCATCCAGGCGCGCTTGCAATTCACCAGCCTGCTCTGACGTGGCACCAGAGGTTAGAACCGGCAGGTAGTGAAACGCTAAACCCAGCGCCTGTGCGGCCCGTTCCATTGAGCTATGGTCGGGTTGCTCCGGGCCACCCTCATGATCCGGACGGTTGCAGATCACCGTGCGGAAACCCAGTGCTTTCAACTCGGGCAAATCAGCAAGCTCGAGCTGACCCGCCACAGAGAAAGATTCGTCTATACGCTTTACCACTTGCTCCATTACAGACTCCAGGTAAAACAGGTACGTGATTGCCCTGACGTCGGTACCTGGCCAACCGTTTGAATGGATTGATCACCGATACCGACGGGGTCGCCAGGCTTTACTTCTTGAGGGCCTGCCCGCAGTACAGCCCCGACAGCGTCTGCATGACCGACACAACTTCAAAGCTTGCGAGGGAGTAGTAGATGAATTTGCCCATTCTCCGGGTATTGACCATGCCCTCGTCGCGCAGCACACCCAGCTGTTGCGACAGGGTTGGCTGGCGGATACCCGACAACGCCTCAAGCTCGCCGACATTGCGCTCGCCTTGCGTCAGTTGGCAGAGCAGCAACAAACGGTCTTCGTTCGCCAAGGCCTTGAGCAACGCGCACGCCTTGGATGCCGAATCTCGCAGGAGACCGATTTCCTCATTGGTTAATTGAGCAGACATTCAAGAGCCCCGAGATATGCTGATCGACAGTCTACGAGTAGATAGTATATGTTTCAATATATTGTAATGACGTAGATTGAGGAGATTCCCCCATGCCCGCCCAGATCCAAGGCTTCTATGACACCGCGACCTCTACGGTGAGCTATGTGATTTTCGAGGGCCCGGGCGGCGCTTGCGCCATTGTCGATCCTGTGCTGGATTACGACGCCAAGGCCGGACGCATCCAGACCGACAGCGCAGATCGCATCGCAGGATTTATCAATGACAATCAGTTGCAGGTGCAATGGCTCCTGGAGACCCACGCTCACGCCGATCATTTGTCAGCAAGTGCTTATCTGCGGGGCAAACTGGGCGGCAAGATTGGTATCGGGGCAGCCATCACCTCTGTGCAGCGCGTTTTTCGTGATATCTACAATCTTGAGCCGACCTTCAGGCTCGACGGCTCACAATTCGACAAACTGTTTGAAGCAGACGAGACCTTTCATATTGGCGCAATAGAGGTCCGTGCCTTGCACGTACCTGGCCATACACCGGCCGATGTGGCGTACCAGGTCGATGAAAAGCATGTGTTTGTCGGAGATACGCTGTTCATGCCTGACGTCGGGACAGCCCGATGCGACTTCCCTGGAGGCGACGCGCAGCAACTGTATCGTTCAATCAAACGTCTGCTGAGCTTGCCCGCCGATACACAGCTATACATGTGCCATGACTACCCGCCCGCCGGCAGAGAGGCCTCGTGGGTAACCACGGTTGCCGAGCAACGCAAGATGAACATTCACGTCAATGACGAAACCGACATGGCGTCATTTGTACGGATGCGCACCGCCCGAGATGCGGGCCTGGCGGTTCCGGCGCTTCTGCTCCCGGCCATTCAGGTCAACATCCGGGCTGGAAACCTGCCACCTGCGGATGAAAGCGGTATGTGCAGCTTGAAGATTCCACTCAACAGATTCTGACCCCCGACAGGCCCGAGCGACCTGGGCTGTCGCGGGCCTTTCAACCAATCAGCTTGAAGCGACGGTTCGAAACTCGACGGTCAGGTGGCTGACTTCGTGAACTGGTTTGAGAAGCTCGCGAATGCTGTCCGCGCTCGTTGTGGATTGGCCCAGCACACTGACGATAGCCGCATGAGCCTCGGGGCCCAGACGCCAGACATGCAAGTCTGTGACGGTCGCATCACCGGCCCGCTCAACCAGTTCACGGATCTCCTCGGCGACATGCTCATCGGTTTGATCCAGAAGGACGACAGCGGTCGCCCCCATCAACAGCCATGCCCAGCGCGCAATGACAATTGCCCCGACAATCCCCATCACCGGGTCGAGCCAGACCCAACCCAAATACCGCCCGGCCAGCAGCGCGGCAATGGCCAGCACGGATGTCAGGGCATCAGCCAGCACGTGAACGTAGGCCGACCTGAGGTTGTTGTCGTGGCCATGGCGATGCTCGTGGCCGTGTTGATGCTCATGCTCATGTGAATGCCCATGGTTGTGGCCGTGACCGAGCAACAGTGCGCTGACGATGTTGACCAACAAGCCGACCACGGCGATGAGCGTAGCGGTGCCGAACTCAACCTGGGTTGGCTGGAACAGCCGAATAACTGACTCTACAGCGATTCCCAGGGAGACCAGCCCCAGTATCAAGGCCGAGGCGAAGCCGCCCAGATCACCGACCTTGCCGGTGCCAAAGCTGAAACGCTGGCT
This sequence comes from Pseudomonas syringae, assembly GCF_000737245.1. Lineage (GTDB taxonomy): Bacteria > Pseudomonadota > Gammaproteobacteria > Pseudomonadales > Pseudomonadaceae > Aquipseudomonas > Aquipseudomonas syringae_J. Next base: position 181,306 of record NZ_JPQU01000100.1, read on the forward strand.
CTTGGCGTTGCGCTTTGCATAAGCGTAAGCCGCCGAAGCGATGCCAAGTGCTCCCGCGTGGGTCGCCATGTGAAATCCATCGGCGAGCAGCGCCATGGAGCCCGTCATGTAGCCGGCGGCTATTTCACCCGCCATCATGACAACGGTGAGCATTACCACCCAGAGCGTGCGTCTGGCATTTTCATCATGAGCCGAGCCAAGGTAGACGTGCTCATGGGTGTAGCGATGGCTGCTGTTCATAATCCCGCCTGCGGCATCACTTGGAATAGCGTCGGATCGCCTCCAGAAGCTCTTCGACCCCCTTGCTACGTTCCTCATCACTGAGGCTTGGGTCGGCAACGTGCTCTCTGGCGTGGTCCTCGATGATTTCATCCATCAAGCCATTGATCGCACCGCGAGTCGCCGCGACCAGGTGCAGTGTCTTGGCGCAATCGTCATCAGCCTCCAAAGCCCGCTGCACGGCCTGGATCTGCCCGGCAATACGCTTCACACGTTTGAGTAGACCGTCTTTATTCGCCGCCACATGGCTCATACCATACCCCCCTACCCTATACCGATTGGCGGATACGATAGCACGGGATGTCACTCAAAATTAAATGTATGGAAGATTTCAGCGGTGTGCGTGAGCTTAAGTGAATGTAAGGCCATCCCTTCGAGCGGCAGAGAGTCCTAAGCGTCACGACGCTCATCAGTGGCTGCAGCGCATTCCCTCAAGACCTCAATGAATGCCTGTAAGCCTGAAGGGATATGGCGATGCCCCGGATAATACAAAAACAATCCGGGAATACGCGGGCACCAATCTTCCAGAACCGTCACCAGCCGAGCATCTGCAAGGGATCCCGAGACCACGCGCTCCGGCACATAAGCGATGCCGAGTCCGGAAATGGCGGCGTCGGCCATGATTTCCGGGTTGTCGAGGGTCAGTTGGCCTTTCGGATCGATGACGCATTCCTGCCCATGTTTTTCAAACTCCCATCGATAGGGTTTACCACTGGGCATGCGGATGCCGATGCACTGATGGCGAAGCAGGTCATCTGGCGTCAGTGGGCGGGGATGCCTGGTGAGGTAGTCAGGTGAAGCGACAGTGATAAAACGCATGTCCGACCCTATGGCCACGGCAATCATGTCTTGAGGTACTGACTCACCCAGACGAATGCCAGCGTCGAAGCCATTGGCAACGATATCAACCAGGCGGCCATCGGTGACCAGATCAATCGCCATCTGCGGGAAACGTCCGAGAAATTTCGGCAGCGCCGATTCCATCAAAACCCGGGCCGCCTGCTCACTGGCATTGATGCGCAATGTGCCGCTTGGGAGATCCCGATACTCGTTCACTTCATCTACCGCCAGCGCAAACTCACGCAGTACCGGTGTCAACCGACTCAGCAGGCGCTCACCCGCCGCCGTCGGAGAGACGCTGCGGGTTGTGCGATTGAGCAACCTGACCCCGAGCCTTGCCTCCAGCGTTCTTATCAAATGGCTGAGGGTGGACGCCGACAAACCCAACTCATCCGCCGCTTTACGAAAGCTTCGGTGAGCAACGATGATCGAGGGTGCCGAGTTTCCTCAAACGATGTCATCTACCACACCGCCATCAACCCTGAGCGCGGCGCCCGTGGTGGCCGACGCTTGAGGCGAGCACACGTAGACGATCATGTTGGCGACTTCTTCGACGGTTGCAGCACGCTGAATGATCGAGCTGGGACGATGCTCGGCAACGAACGCTTTGGCGGCTTCTTCAAGGGAATTGCCAGTGCGCACGACTTCGCTTTGCAACATGACGGCAACGCCGTCGGACAAGGTCGGGCCCGGCAGCACGCTATTGACGGTCACGCCGCTACCCGCGACGCGCTTGGCCAGGCCGCGGGCCAATGCCAGCTGGGCGGTTTTGGAGACGCCATAGTGGATCATGTCCGCCGGGATGTTACGTGCCGACTCAGAGGACACGAATACCACCCTGCCCCAATTCCTGGCAACCATGGCTGGCAACAGCGCGCGGCTCAGGCGTACACCTGACATGACATTGGTCTGCCAATAGTTGTCCCAAACCTCGTCTTCAGTCTCAAAAAAGTCCTGCGGGCCATAAATCCCGGCATTGTTCACCAGCACATCAATAGGCCCGGCACCCTGCAGCAGTGTTTCAACGCCCTCTGCACTGCTGAGATCTGCGGCAACGCCGGTAATGGTAGCGCCGGGCACAGCGCTCGACAGTCTGGCAACGGCGTCCTTTACAGAAGCTTCACTGCGACCATTGATCACCACCTCTGCGCCAGCCTCGGCGAGCCCTTTGGCAATCGCGAAACCTATCCCACCGGTCGAAGCGGTGACCAGAGCACGCTTGGTATTTAGCTGAATGTTCATCTTCACTCCTGCATGATTGGGTTCGGGTCATTCAACCCTAGCTCACTGATCCATTGCAGGCATTGAACGAGCAAGGCTGATTTGTCCCCTGCCCGGTAGCTGACAATGATGGGCGAGGTCGCCGAAGGGTCCAGCAGTGGTGCGTAGCCGATATCGTCCCGGTGCAACCGTTGTACCGACGCGGGCACCAGCGTGATACCAATGCCTGCGGCCACCAAACCAATGGCGGTCTGCAGTTCGTTGGTCATTTGCGCCACATGAATTTTCAGGTCGTGACGCCCAAACAGCTTCAGCACATGGTCGGCGTAGCTGGGGCGGACATTGCCTGGGTAAAGCACAAAAGGCTCTTGAGCCAGTTGCGCCAGACTGACCGGCGCGCCCAGCAAGTGATGCCCCGCCGGAAGGGCCGCCACCAGAGGGTCTTGCCGAACGACTTTCTGCACCACCGCCGCATCGTCAATGTGGATACGTCCGAAGCCGATGTCGATACGACCGGCTTTCAGGGCTTCAACCTGCTGCAAGGTGACCATTTCCAGCAGCCCCAGCTCAATGCCGCCATCGCTGCGCAAACGTCTGATCAGTTCCGGCAACGCGCCGTACAGCGTCGAAGGGGCAAAACCGATACCCAGCCAGCGCCGCTGCCCGTTTTCAATACGCCGGGTATCCTCACAAACACGCCCCAACTGCTCGAGTAATTGCACCGAATGCTCGTAGAAAAATCGTCCAGCCTCGGTCAGTCGCAAAGGACGGCTGCGCTCGAGCAATGATACGCCCAACTCCTCTTCCAACTGCTGGATCTGCCGACTCAAAGGGGGTTGAGCCAAATGCAGCTGCTCAGCAGCGCGGGTGAAATTGAGGGTTTCCGCAACCACGCGGAAATAACGCAAATGACGCAACTCCACGATACCTCCAAGGTATCAAACCAGACCCATTCAATATTGGACCCCACGCTTACGGGGATGCAACCTTTGCGTCAGACAAATAAAAAACCCCAGGGATATGGACTTGCTCCATGCAACCCTCGATCAGGATCTTCCAATGATCAGTATCACCAGCCTCGAAACCTTCATTGTTGATTTGCCCACTATCCGCCCGCACAAGCTGGCCATGCACACCATGCAGAACCAGACCCTTGTGATCCTGCGATTGCAATGCAGCGATGGCATTGAAGGCCTTGGCGAAGCCACTACCATCGGTGGCCTTTCTTATGGCAATGAGAGCCCGGAAAGCATCAAGACCAATATCGACACGTATTTCTCGCCCATGCTCATTGGCCAGGACGCGAGCAATATCAATGCGGCCATGTTGCGCCTCGAGAAAGTGATACGTGGCAATACCTTCGCCAAATCCGCTGTCGAGACCGCACTGCTGGATGCTCAAGGCAAACGCCTCGGGCTGCCCATTGCCGAGTTGCTGGGTGGCCGGGTGCGCGATGGCCTTGAGGTCGCCTGGACCCTGGCCAGCGGAAATACTGAAAAAGACATCGAAGAAGCCGAGCGCATGCTCGATATCCGTCGCCATCGGATTTTCAAACTGAAGATTGGCGCGGGTGAACCGGCCAAAGATATCGCCCACGTCGCAGCGATCAAACGCGCTCTCGGCGACCGCGCCAGCGTGCGGGTCGATCTAAACCAGGCCTGGAGCGAAGCCACCGCGATGCGCGGCTGCCAAATGCTCGGCGATGCGGGTGTCGACCTGATCGAACAGCCCATTCCTCGTTATGATCGGGAGGCTCAAGCCCGGGTCAGCGCCCGCAGCCCGGTACCCATCATGGCCGACGAAGCCATTGAAAGCGTCGAAGACAGTTTTGCCCTGGCCCGGTCAGGAGCCGCGCCTGTCTTCGCGCTGAAGATCGCCAAGAACGGCGGGCCACGTGCTGTGCTGCGTACTGCAGCCATCGCCGAAGCCGCCGGTATTGCTCTGTACGGCGGCACTATGCTCGAGGGCGGAATAGGGACTTTGGCTTCGGCTCACGCCTTTGCGACACTGGGCCGCATCGAATGGCATACCGAGCTGTTCGGCCCACTGCTGCTGACCGACGACATTCTGGCCGAGCCTCTGACCTATCGAGACTTTCAGCTCGTGATTCCGAACGGCCCCGGGCTCGGGATCGAACTTGATAACCAACGCCTCAAGCATTTCCAGCGCCGTTAACGGCACAGGTCACCAGAGTGCCCACGCACCACGTACATCAGGGAGATTCGATCCATGTTGTTTCATGTTCGCATGACCGTAAAACTGCCCCACGACATGCCCGCCGATCAGGCGGCCCGCTTGAAAGCCGACGAAAAGGAACTGGCTCAGCGCTTGCAACGCGAAGGCACCTGGCGCCACCTGTGGCGTATCGCGGGTCTGTACGCCAATGTCAGTGTGTTCGATGTGGCCGACGCCCAGACTTTGCACGACACGCTGATGCAACTGCCGCTTTACCCGTACATGGAGATCGAAGTCATGGCGCTGTGTCGTCATCCCTCTTCGGTGCATGACGACGATCGCTAATCCGTAGCCAGCACGACCTGATGCTGAGCAACTTTTATAAAAACAAGATGAGGACACAGCCATGACGGTACGCATATCTCAGACCCCCGAAGTACAGAAGTTCTTTGAACAGGCCAGCGGCTTTGACAACGAGCAAGGCAGCCAACGGATGAAGACGGTGGTTCATCGCGTTCTTACCGACTCGATCAAGATCATCGAAGACCTGCAGATCAGCCCCGAGGAATTCTGGAGAGCCGTCAATTACTTCAACGAATTGGGCAGTCGTCAGGAAGCCGGTCTGTTGGTCGCCGGTCTGGGTCTGGAACATTATCTGGATCTGCTTATGGATGCTGAGGATGAAGCCGCTGGTCTGGCGGGCGGCACGCCACGGACCATCGAAGGCCCGTTATATGTGGCCGGTGCGCCATTAAGCAAATATGAAGCGCGTCTGGACGACGGCCTGGACGATGGCACCACCCTGTTCATGCAGGGCCAGATTCTTGATACCGACGGCCAACCGCTAGCGGGCGCTATTGTCGATGTCTGGCACGCCAACACAGGCGGCACCTACTCCTACTTCGACGCGTCGCAGTCAGAATTCAACCTGCGTCGCCGCATCGAGACCGACGCCGAGGGCCGCTATCGTTTTCGTAGCATCGTCCCATCAGGCTATGGCTGCCCGCCCGATGGCCCGACTCAGCAGTTGCTGGACCAGTTGGGTCGTCACGGCCAGCGGCCCGCCCATATTCACTTCTTCATTTCAGCCCCGGGCCATCGGCATCTGACCACTCAAATCAACCTGGCGGGAGACAAATACCTGCACGATGATTTCGCCTATGCCACCCGTGATGAACTGATCGCCGAGATCAACTTTTTCGACGATGAAGCTAAAGCCGAAGCCCATGGCATCAGCGGGCGCTTTGCCGAGATCGAATTCGATTTCACCTTGCTGAGCACAGCAGAACCCAAGGCCGAACATCGTCAGGAGCGAGTTCGCGCGCTGGAAGATTGACCGCCGCCCTCTCCTTAATCCATTCACTGCACCCAGGGCCATGGTTGATTGAGTCTGATCATCGATGGCCTTGAAGGAATCGCCATGCCCACCCTCTCTTTGCCTGACGGCGACCTCTACTATCAGCTCGATGGCCCTGCAACAGCTCCGGTTTTACTGCTGTCAAACTCACTCGGTACCCATCTGGGCATGTGGGATGAACAGGTCCCGACGCTGAATGAGCATTTCCAGGTATTGCGCTATGACACTCGAGGCCATGGGCATTCGTTGGTCAGCGCAGGGCCCTATTCCATTGCGCAGAACGGGCGTGATGTCCTTGCACTGCTGGACGGATTGAATATTCAACGTGTCAGTTTCTGTGGCCTGTCCATGGGCGGTCTGATTGGCCAGTGGTTGATGCTCAACGCACCACAACGGTTGGATCGTGTCGTCCTGTGCAATACCGCAGCCAGAATCGCCAGTCCTGAGATCTGGAATCCGCGTATCGAAATGGTTCTTCGTGACGGCACAGCTGCGATGCAAGCCCTGCGCGACGCCACTGTTTCACGCTGGTTCACCCCACAATTCGCGGCCAAGCAGCCCGACACGGTCAATCGCCTGGTCCAGATGCTCGCCACCACATCGCCCGCAGGTTACGCCGCCAACTGCTCAGCCGTGCGTGACGCCGACTTCCGTGAGCAGATTGCGTTGGCCGATTTACCTGCCTTGATCGTCTGTGGCACGCAGGACCCGGTAACTTCAGTTGCAGACGGGCAGTTTCTGGCGGACGCCATTAGAGGCGCGGAGCTGGTCGAGTTGCCGGCGGCGCACCTTTCGAATGTGGAGGCCGGCGATCTCTTCACCGCTCATGTCTTGGGCTTTCTTCTGAAGTAAGGGCTCGCGTTTGGCGCGATCAGTCAGTACTTGTCCCTTGGCAAGCCAGAGCGTCCAAGGCACGGCTTGCGGATTTTCTGCAGGCATCTCATTCCTCTTGTTTCGTGCGATCGTCGCCTAGCCGAGAACCCCGGACGCTGATAGGAATAGGCAATGCTCAAAGACTAACCGGCATAGGTAGCCTCATCAGCGATAGTTAACATGGGCTCCTACCTACTTGTCGGAGGTTGCCATGACCAGCGGAAAAACCCTTTTTATCACCGGCGTCAGCAGCGGTTTTGGTAATGCCTTGGCACAAGAAGCCCTGGCGGCCGGCCATCGCGTCATCGGGACTGTGCGCAGTGAAGAGGCATTACGGGCTTTTGAAAGCCTATCGGCAGACAATGCCCACGGGGTCATTCTGGATGTCACGGATTTTGCCCGGATCGACAGCGTCATCCAGGACGTAGAGGCGACTCACGGTCCGGTGGATGTACTGGTGAATAACGCAGGCTATGGTCATGAGGGTATCCTCGAAGAGTCGCCACTGGACGAAATGCGTCGCCAGTTCGACGTCAATGTGTTCGGTGCCGTGGCGATGATCAAGGCGTTCCTGCCTTATTTTCGCGAGCGTCGAGGTGGCCACATCCTGAACATTACGTCCATGGGCGGCACTGTCACCATGCCGGGTATTGCCTACTACTGTGGCAGCAAGTTTGCGCTGGAAGGTATCTCCGATACCCTTTCCAAAGAATTGCAGCCTTTCAATATCTTCGTCACCGCTGTTGCTCCCGGCTCATTTCGTACTGACTGGGCAGGCCGGTCCATGCAACGTACGCAGCGAAGCATTGCCGATTACGACGCCAGCTTCGACCCGATCCGCAGAGCGCGTGAAGAAAGGAGTGGCAAACAGCCTGGCGATCCGCGCAAGGCAGCGCTGGCGATGTTACAGGTTATTGCCAGCTCAACGCCGCCCGCACATGTATTACTGGGCAGTGACGCACTGGGCCGGGTTCGTGACAAGTTTGCCAGTGCGGCGCGTGAAATCGATCAATGGGAAGCGCTGACTCGGTCAACCGATGGCTGAACGGCAAGCACAGGGGACGTTGATGACTCAGGCTAATGCAAGTATCCAGCGCATGGTGAAACTGATGGAGCAGCTTGCGCCGGTTGAGGGCTACAACCTCAGTGCACTGGAAGACATCAGGTTTCTGCGTTCCAACCGCCCACTGACCCGCACACCGGTTCTGTACGACCCCGGAATCGTGATCCTGTGCCAAGGACGCAAGCGCGGCTATCTGGGCGACGACGTCTATGTCTACGACGCCCGGCACTACCTTGTCGTCTCGGTGCCCGTGCCCTTCACTATGGAGACCGATGCCAGCGAGTCAGAGCCCATGCTAGCGGTCTACATGCGTCTGAATTTCCAGCTTGCCAGTGAGCTGGTCCTGCAGGTCGATGAGACGCTGGGACCCAATGATGCCCAGCCCAAAGGCATGTACGCCTCGCCCATGGACGAGTTGCTGCACTGCTCGACATTGCGCTTCCTTGAAGCCATGAGCAACTCTGCAGAGGCGCAGATACTGGGTCCGTCACTGATCCGGGAAATCTATTACCGCATTCTCACCGGCGAACAAGGTGGCTCACTGCGAGCAGCACTCAATCGCCAAGGGCATTTTGGCAAGATCTCCAGGGCGATCCGAAAAATCCATGGCTGCTACGCTGAGCACCTGGATGTCGAGACTCTGGCTAATGAAGCCAGCATGAGTGTGCCCAGTTTCCACGTGCATTTTCGCAGCGTCACGGACTCATCTCCCATGCAATACCTGAAGTCCACGCGCTTGCACCAGGCGCGACTGTTGATGCTGCGCAACGCGATGAGCGCTTCCAGTGCTGCGTTCAATGTGGGCTATGAAAGCGCTTCGCAATTCAGCCGCGAGTTCAAACGCTTCTTCGGTCGTACGCCCCAGGCCGAAATCGAATGGATGAAAGCGACCTATGCGCTGCCAGCACCGGCCACGCCTTCCCTCTACGTGTCGTCGCATTAGCCAGTGCTTGCAAGTTGGAACCGACAACACGTCAACCCCCGGCCGAAGAGCCTTTTTTTCGGAACTCTCACGCCCGCTGCTGTTCTAGACGCCTTCGCCTTTGCTGGTTAGCATCGGCGGCTTCTTTTTTGACCCCTCTTAGAGAACAGTGCGTCGCATGTCTATCCAGCAACCCCCCGGCCTTATATTGCCCGCGCGCTCTGCCGCCAAGATGCTAGCGGCCATGGCCGTAGGCAGTTTCGCCATCGGCACCGGCGAGTTCGCCATCATGGGGCTAATGCCCGACATCGCCAATAACCTTCATCTGACTGAGCCTCAGGTGGGTCACGCCATCAGTGCCTATGCGCTGGGCGTGATGGTCGGCGCGCCCTTGCTGACCATCCTGGGCGCCAAACTGCTGCGCAAGCACATGCTGTTGCTGCTGATGGTGCTGTACGCCCTGGGCAATCTGGCCACGGCGTTTACCCCGACCTTTGGCAGCCTGGTGGCCTTTCGATTTATCAGCGGCTTGCCGCACGGAGCTTACTTCGGCATCGCAGCGGTCGTGGCCTCAAGCATGGTCCCGGCCCACAAACGAGCAGGTGCAGTGGCGCGAGTCATGATGGGCCTGACCCTCGCCATGCTGCTGGGCAACCCCATTGCCACCTTCCTCGGTCAGTTTTTCGGCTGGCGCTCAGCGTTCGCCCTGGTGGGCTTGATTGCCCTGTGCACTATCGCGCTGGTATGGCGCTTTGTACCCGACCGTCATGACGAACCCCGCAGCGACCCGCGCAAAGAGTTGAGTGCTTTCACCAAACCCCAGGTGTGGATGGCGCTGGCGATTGGCGCCATCGGTTTTGCTGGCATGTTCTGCGTCTTCAGCTACCTGGCGCCGACCATGCTTGAGGTGACGAAAGTCGCGCCACAATGGATCCCGTTCGGTCTGGCGGCGTTTGGTGTGGGCGGCATCATCGGCAACATCGTGGGCGGCAAGCTGTTTGACCGCATGCAGTTCCGCGCGGTGGGTCTGTTGCTGGTGTGGTCCATGGCGGTGTTGCTGTTCTTCCCTTTCGCCGCTGGCTCGCTATGGAGCGTACTGCTGGGCATCGGCCTGGTCGGCACCATGGTGTCCCTGGCCGCGCCGCTGCAAATCCGCCTGATGGACATTGCCCATGAAGCACCCAGCCTGGCGGCGGCCTCAAACCATGCAGCGTTCAACCTGGCCAATGCATTGGGCCCCCTGTTTGGCGGGATCGCCATCACTGCCGGCCTGGGCTGGACCAGCACCGGCTACATCGGCGCGGCCACGGCTCTGGCAGGACTCGGTATTTATCTGGTGGCCCGTCGGATGAAAAATGGGGATTGAGGCACCTGTAGGAGTGTGCCAATCGTCGGACCGCCAAACGTGGATCCCTGTCGGAGCCGAGCTTGCTCGCGATAAGAACACCTCGGTGAGCCAGACAGTGCACGGCGCCTTGATCGCGGGCAAGCCTCGCTCCAACAGACAATCACTGAACCTGTGGGAGCCGGGCTTGCCGTGATGAACATTAACGCGGTGGCCCAGACAGAACTAGGTCTCTGTAGGAGCGAGCTTGCTCGCGATGGCGTCAGGTCAAGACGAAGGTTGATCGACTGACACAACGCCGTTCGCAGCCTTCGGCAGCTCCTACCGGTCCAGCGGCGACCAGCCATTGAGTCAGTTCTAACTGACTATCCGATTTATCCCGCCCCCACTGGCGCTAGCAGGTTTAACTGCTAGCGTTGCTTGAGCACTTACCGATACAGAGCACCTTTACAACCTGACGTTAATCGCTCAGGCGGTGCTGTGTGACTGGCAATCGAATCTGTGTCACGCAGCGTGCTGTCATGGGAGTCGTAATCAGCGATGCGTTCGGGGGACTCATCCCACCAACGAGAAGCAGACAATGAAAACGCCGTTACGCAATACGCTATTGTGCGTTGCCATCCTGGGCCTGGCCGCTTGCGCCAGTTCCCAGGTAGATCCCAGTCAGTATTCGGGTTTCCTCAAGGATTACAGCCTCCTCAAGCCCGCCGAAAGCCCCAGCGGTGCACCGGTGATGCGCTGGATCGACCCGGACCTGAAACCCGACAAATACACCCAGGTGTACATCGAGCCCAGTCAGTTCTACCCCAAGCCGCAACCGACGCAGGTGATTTCGGCGCAGACACTGCAATCGATCACCCGCTACTTCGACAGCGCGCTCAAGCGTGAACTGGGCAAAAACATGACCCTGGCTCAGGGACCCGGTCCGAACACCCTCATCATGCGCCCGGCGATCACCGCTGTATCCACCAGCACCGAAGGCCTCAAGCCCTATGAAGTGATTCCCATCGCCTTGGTGGCCGCAGCCGTAAACACCGCTGCGGGCGGGCGCGACCAGAGCGTGGAAATCGCTACCGAAGCGGCATTCCTGGATGCCGAAACCAACAAGGTCCTTGCCCAAGTAGTACGTAAGGGCAGCGGCACTGCGCTGGAGAACGAAAAGACTCAACTGACTCTGGACGACGTCAAACCGGTCCTCGATGACTGGGCCAACGACCTGCGCCTGAGCTACGAGAGGCTCAAGAGCAAAAAATAGCTACCAGTCTGTAGATATCTGTCACAGGGTGGCGCCAGCGATTGCAGCCTCACGCGGTCCGGCACCACCCTGCGCGCTCATCCTACCCAACCAACATTCACTGGAGAATCAGCGCACTTCACAATTCACAGCGTTGCTTGATCCATTTGGGGCGGGCGTACTTGGCGTTGCGGGGGAGAACGAAACAGGTAGCGTAAACGGAAGTCCCGGGGATGCCGGCACGATAACCGGAGGCTGCGTGAAGCTGGGGGTGAAGCCAAACTGCCCGGCCGCAAAATTAAGGGACCCAGCGCCATTGGAAACGTTGATCAAACCATCCATGACTTGAACGTATAACCCGGGCGGCATGATCTGACCAGGATGCGCGTTATACGCCGCGACACTCGACTGACCGCCTGCAACCTTCGAGTCCAGCCAGGCCACCGCGCGGGCCAATCGGTAGGAATAACGGGCGGCAACGACGGATGCAAACGCTCCATAGGACGTATCGCTCTGATGGGCTGAGGCTTCGAATTCAGCTCCCGTCACCGCCAGATAGCGGGAAAGACGTTCAATTCCGGCAACCGGTTTGGGCTCCGGACGATACTGCACCACCACACTGGCCGACTTCAGGGCGATGCTCGCAGCCGGAGTCACAAGCGTCACGCGATCAAGACTGCGCAGCCCAAGTTTGCCGACGTTCGAGCGTATGCCGCCCTGCTTCAGGGTCAACATCAGTTGGTCCTGCGCGGGCATCGATGCGTCGTAAACATAGGTATTGAGCGTCACCACGGTATCAGGCTGCAACGTGAGCTGACTGTCATCGCTGAAGCGGATCTGCGCATAACCCTTGCCCTGGGTCGAAACCGTATCCCCCGCCTCGATCGTCGACTGGGCACTCAGAATCCGCATGCTGCCATCGGCTTTATTGACGAACAGCGGTCCACTCAAGTGAGTGACGATCCCGGCCCCCGGCGCAGCCTGGACCCATCCTGCCGAACCCAAAAGCGCAGCCAGCACAAGCGATTTAATTGCAGTACGTTTTTTTCGTGGAATCATTTTTTGTACCCGTGGCGCTGGATGCAAGAGGACTGGATGAAGCGACATCTTTATTGTCGGGTTCACTGGATTTGTCACTGATAAGTGGCGTTTCCTTGAACGTCTGACCCAGCGGAATGTTGGTGTTGCGAACCAATTGCTCAGTCGCCTGCTTTGCGGACTCGGAGGTGGTCGTCGCCTGACAGAGCGCAGAAGTTGACGACACAGAACAGGTTTCCCTGGCGGCAGCAGCATCGGCAGCCGCTTTGGCAGCAGCATCGGCAGCAGCATCGGCAGCCGCTTTGGCAGCAGCATCGGCAGCCGCCTTGGCCGCAGCATCGGCAGCCGCCTTGGCCGCAGCATCGGCAGCCGCCTTGGCCGCAGCATCGGCAGCCGCCTTGGCCGCAGCATCGGCAGCCGCCTTGGCCGCAGCATCAGCAGCCGCGTTGGCCT
>NZ_JPQU01000101.1 GCF_000737245.1 Pseudomonas syringae
TCATGAAAAACACCCCAGAGGTTGGACGGGTGTCCAACTTTTGGGGCGCACTTCAGAAACCGTAGGAGCGCGCTTGCCCGCGATTGCGATGTTGAGGTAACGAATAACCAGCTAACACGCCAAAAATGGCGAGCAAACTGAAGAACAGGCCGGCTCTCAGGCCGTCTAGGGTTGGCTTTTGATCTGGCTTTTGATCTTAAGCGCCCCATCAAACCACGCTGGCCGGAATTCGATATTAAATCGGGGGTAAACCGGCATGGATGCCGGTTTAGCCGCGCTGGGCCAGGGATGGCCCTTCGCGGCGGCCCGCCGAAT
>NZ_JPQU01000102.1 GCF_000737245.1 Pseudomonas syringae
ATACCGGCCTGTCACGCCGGGGGTCGCGGGTTCGAGTCCCGTCCGCTGCGCCATACATAGCTTTGAGGCCCTTGAACTCCTTGAAGCGAAAGAAAGCGACCTTAACCGGTCGCTTTTTTTTTGCCTGAATTTCCTGTCCGGAAGCGTTACCTGTTTTGATGAGATAAATTGTTTTAATTCATTGACTTAGTTTCTTTTTTTGCGTAAATTTCGCGGCCTCAACGAAGCAAAGGGTGATTAGCTCAGCTGGGAGAGCAGCTGCCTTACAAGCAGCGGGTCGGCGGTTCGATCCCGTCATCACCCACCA
>NZ_JPQU01000103.1 GCF_000737245.1 Pseudomonas syringae
GCTTGCTCGCGAAGAACGATGACGCGATGCGCCTGGCGTGCCGCGTACCCCTGTGGGAGCGGTGCTTGCTCGCGAAGAATGATGACGCGATGCGCCTGGCGTGCCGCGTACCCCTGTGCGGTGCTTGGTCTGGGCCGCATCCGGGTGATACAGACACTCCGGTTCATCAGTCCTACCGCGTCATCGTTCATCGCGGGCAAGCACCGCAGTAAATCGGAGGTTGTCTGCTACCCCGAGGCGCTACGATTCGCGGGCAAGCCTCGCTCCAACGGGAAACTCAGTCGCCTGTTGGAGCCGAGCTTGC
>NZ_JPQU01000104.1 GCF_000737245.1 Pseudomonas syringae
ACTGCAAAACCTCTCTGCCGATGCCCAAGCCGCCAAGGGCGACCCAGCCGACGTGGAAGCACAACTGAACTTGCTCAACCAGGATCTGGAACAGCTCAAAACATCGGTGTTGCTGCTCAGTGCCCCACAAGGCATTGCCCTGACCAGCGGCCAGCACTTGCAACTGGCCGCGCAGAAAAACCTGATGCTCAACGCCGGAGCCGAGGCCGATATCAGCGTGGTCAAGCGCCTGTTCATTGGGGTGGGTGAAGGCCTGAGCCTGTTCGTGCGCAAGTTGGGCATCAAGCTGATCGCCAATCAGG
>NZ_JPQU01000105.1 GCF_000737245.1 Pseudomonas syringae
GGCATAACGATATCGACAAGCTGAACGAAGTGGGCAAACTGCTGGGTGAGATCAAACTGGCCTGGGATCAGATTGCGCCGAAGGCGTAAGTGTTCTCTTCGATACCGGTTTTTGTTCGGCTTTAGCCCAATCATTCGATTTCCTTCAAGGACCTTCATGCAGCCACGCAAACAAGCATTCGCTACGCTGACCGGCAAGCTGCGCGATGCCTTGGTAGCAGGCGACTGGGAATCCATAACGGCGCTGGATGATGAGTGCCGCACGCTGGTCGCCGCATTGCGTGACGAAGATGCTTTTGATG
>NZ_JPQU01000106.1 GCF_000737245.1 Pseudomonas syringae
GGCCTTTTCGCGGGCAAGCCCGGCTCCAACAGAGAGAATGCGATCTGAACTGTGGGAGCGGTGCTTGCCCGCGATTCAGGCGCCGCAGACTTTCAGGCGTACCGCGTTGACCTTATCGCGGGCAAGCACCGCTCCCACAGACGATCACCGAATCTGTTGGAGCGAGTGGGCGGCATTCCGACTTGCCCGCGATTCGGACGCTGCAGACTCTCAGGCGTAGCGCGTCGGCCTTTTCGCGGGCAAGCCCGGCTCCAACAGAGAGAATGCGATCTGAACTGTGGGAGCG
>NZ_JPQU01000107.1 GCF_000737245.1 Pseudomonas syringae
CGCGGTATGTCAGGCACACCGCGTTGAATCATTCACGGGCAAGCCTCGCTCCAACGGACGCTCATCGAACCTGTGGGAGCGGTGCTTGCCCGCGAATTTGACGACGCGGTATGTCAGGCACACCGCGTTGAATCATTCACGGGCAAGCCCCGCTCCAACGGATGCTTATCGAACCTGTGGGAGCGGTGCTTGCCCGCGAATCTAGCGACGCGGTATGTCAGGCACACCGCGTTGAATCATTCACGGGCAAGCCTCGCTCC
>NZ_JPQU01000108.1 GCF_000737245.1 Pseudomonas syringae
GTATTTCCCTGCGTGTGTAATTAAGGCTAATTCATACGGGTCTGCCGTGTTAAATGCTACGCTTTTAACTTTTTTGGCGTCTTGCTTTTTAGTCATGTGTATTCTCCCCCTATATTATATAGCTTCAGTATACTGAAGCTATATGATATAGGGGGAGAATACACATGACTAAAAAGCAAGACGCCAAAAAAGTTAAAAGCGTAGCATTTAACACGGCAGACCCGTATGAATTAGCCTTAATTACACACGCAGGGAAATAC
>NZ_JPQU01000109.1 GCF_000737245.1 Pseudomonas syringae
TTTCGCGGGCAAGCCCGGCTCCAACAGAGAGAATGCGATCTGAACTGTGGGAGCGGTGCTTGCCCGCGATTCAGGCGCCGCAGACTTTCAGGCATACCGCGTTGGCCTTATCGCGGGCAAGCCCGGCTCCAACAGAGAGAACGCGATCTGAACTGTGGGAGCGATGTGTCCGGTCTATACACGCTTAAATGTGAGGCGCTGTAAAAGCGCAACCCTAAGTGGCCATGACCGCAGCAATGGATATGTACACGAAATCATCTCAGGTAAAAGGCCACTGCAGTTCTCATGGCCAATCACCAGACCCTATCGCGAGCAAGCTCGGCTCCTACAGGGATCTCGGTCTTGCAGGAGCAGCGCATTATCGTTCTTCGCGAGCAAGCTCAGCTCCCACAGGGCTCACCGAAGCTCGCAGAGCACTGCTATCAGGACGTACGCGTCATGGTGACGCCGGACTGGACCAGCTGAAAATCGTCCCCGCCCAAATGAGTGACCCGGTCGCCGATTGCCAGGCGATAGGTTGAAACAGGCTCAGCGCCGCCAGTTTCGGTCTCGGTAAGCTGTGATTCCCGGAATTCATGCACTGAATACACACGACCTTCGGCGTCTCTTGCATGAAACTGTCCAACCAAAACTGAAGCCATTTGCTTTGTAACCTCTGGATGTAACCGTTTGTTTACGCTCGCATGCTAACACTGAGCGTTGAACGTCTGTGCTGGTATCCGGCACCGCGTGGGCAAATCTTCGTGGCCCGTGTGCACTCAAGCGGTGTAGACCGTTTTTTTCAGGGCGAGTTTGCCGATGTAAAAAAAATAACCCCGCTCATGCAGTGTTGCTTTTGTGCTTTTATTCCCTGTCATGGGCTGCGCAATCTGCACCTTGGCGCCAACTTAATCTATAACTATTGGCTCTTGTCATTTGCTGAAGGAAGTCTCCATGAGTCAGGTGTATCAAATCGCGGTAGTTGTAGGCAGTTTGCGTGTGGATTCCATCAACCGGAAAATCGCCCTGGCCCTGGCGGCGCTGGCTCCCGCGAATCTGCAACTCAAGATTGTCGAAATCGGTGATCTGCCGCTCTACAACGAAGACATCGATACCGCCACCTCAACCCCACCAGCTTACGCAGCGTTCCGCCAGCAGATCGGCGAAGCGGACGGGGTGCTGTTCGTCACCCCTGAATACAACCGCTCGGTTCCAGGCGCGCTGAAAAACGCCATCGACGTGGGTTCGAGGCCGTACGGCAAAAGCTCGTGGAGTGGTAAGCCGGGCGCGGTAATCAGTGCTTCGCCGGGCGCCATTGGTGGTTTCGGTGCCAATCATCACTTGCGCCAGTCACTGGTGTTCCTCAACGTTCCGTGCCTGCAACAGCCGGAAGCGTACCTGGGCAATGCCGGGACCTTCTTCGATGCCGCCGGTGCCTTGTCGGAGCAGACCAAACCGTTCCTGCAAACCTTCATCAATGCCTATGCAGCCTGGGTGGAGCAGAACAAAAAAGCCTGATTCAAGGGGATTACCCGAACCCTGCTTTATGTACCGTCTGCCCTGGGTGGCCGGTCGATAAGCTCTCGTTTTCTTCTCGCTGTCGTAATGCGGCGGCGAGAGTCTACCGGGAGTGTTTATGTCATCCGATCTTGTTCCTACCCCGTATTTTTACGCCGAGTCTCTCAAGTCGCGATTTACCGCCAGCCTCGCCCGCGCGTGGCGTACAGGGCTTATCAGCGACGAAGAATACAGGCAGCTGAAAATTCTCCTCGACTCACCTGAGTCCGAAGCGTTTCGCGGCTCCGGGCTGCGTGTCGATCGTCTGGTCAGCGGAGATGATTTGCTGATCTGTGATGAGTTGGCCGGTGCGCTGCTGATCAGTTCTGCCGAATCCGGCACCAGCGTGGTTTATCTCGATACTTTGCTCTACGGCCTTGAGCGATTCGACGATCGCATCGCGTTGCTCAACGCACTTGAAAGCTACACGCCAGCCGATCACAAACCAGCCTTTGAGTGTGAGTTGATTGAAGGTGATCTGTTCGGGCCACGGATGGGCGCGATCATCGATCAACAGGTGGCGCGCCTGCGTGATCTGGCCGCTCATCTGCAGGATATGCCTTCGCTGCAGTGGGCGCTGACGCAGGCCGTCCGGGAGCACACCGATACACTATTGCCCGATGTCGCTAGCGACCTTTCGCTGCCACAGGTGCAATGGTTTGCGGCTGATAAGGGTTCCTCAACTCTGAGTGCGTGCAATCAGACGCTGGTCCAGGCTGCCACCGATGTGCTGATCAGCCAGCCTGCGCCGTTTTCTCGTCGTTTATACCTGCGCAGTAATGGCCAGGTCATCGATGCTACTCATGACAAGCGCTACGACAAATTGCTATCGGACGCTGTAAGCGGCTTGACCCCGGTCTATGAGCGGTTGCTGAGCGGTTACTGGCAGCAGCCGAACTTCTGGGGGCAGACTCGGCGAATGCTGGCGGCGCATGGGTTGGCAGGCGGGTTTCGTCAGGCGTTATTGAAGGGGCTGCACGGTGGCAGTCTGTTGGCCGAGGAGTTCGCTCATTTGAGTAGCGTGCTCGATCCGGTGGCCAGTCGTCGGGAACCCTCGGTCACGGGCAAACGTCTGGCGCTGGTGATCAAGGATCGACCGCCCTTGAAGCTGGTGGGGCTGATACTGCTTGCCGGTACCCCATTGCCTGATCTGGTTATCTATTGCGCATTGCACGGCGTCCGGCGTTTCGCGACTTTGAAAGCATTGGCCGACCACTATGCAACAGCGGCGGGACGTGATGAGTTGCAGTTTCACGTATCGCTCAATGATCAAGCGCTGCTGAACACCGATGGCGATCTGAAAGTCGAGACGTATGAAATCGAGCAACCGCTGTTCGCCGACGCCGTCGAGGCCATCATTGGGCTGCAAAAGCGCAACCTTGGTTTTGTTCTGGCAGGGACGTTTTCCGATGCTGACTCTGCCGCCGCTCACATTGATGATGCACTGGACGTCCGTCACCTGATCGACTGCCGACTTGCATCGTTCGACACCAGTGGGCGCTGGTTGCGCGCGCCTGTGGCTTTTGCCCGGCATTGGCCGCCAGCGTCGCCGCCTGCCAAAGTGCTGACTCCATCGAATCCCCCACCGCCCGCGCTGCCCTGGATAGCACGGATCGAAGAACTGGAGAAAACCCTTCAATGGCTTGATGGCACCCATGTCGATCTGGGTGAGTGCGCGGGGCAGATGCTCGACGAGTATCTGGCGATGTTTGCCGAGCCGTCGCTGAACGCGAAAAGCATAGGAGTGCGTTGGCCTGATGCCGCCTCCCTCAATGATGAAAGCAACGAGGTTGGATCCGACGTCCAGGCCTCAAACCAGTCCTCAATACCGCAGACACTGGTCGATCTGATGTTGGACAAGCTCAGCGGTTATCGTGCGCAACCGATCCCGCAATCGGCTGCCATTGTCAGAGTATTGCCCGGACCGGCGCAGCCTGAAGCGCTGCCCATACTTGCGACCGACTTTATCAATCTGATGCTGGAGCGCGTTTCTTCCCGGGTCGTCGGCGTTTTTCTGAGTCGGCTTTGGCAGCGTTATTCCGGGCCCTTGCGTTCGGCCCATCAGCAGATTATTCCGGTCAATGTTGCCAAGCGTTTTCTGGAAGACGTGTTGCGCCAGCAATGTGAGCTCAGTCAACGGATGCACAAAGCCGAGCGGCCCGTCTTGAAGATGCTTGAGCAGGCGCTCAATTACCCTGTGCGCAGCATGCGTTTGCCGCAGGGCGATGAGCAGGTTGAGGTCTACAGCGTTTATCTGGAGCGCGATAGCGAACAAGCCCCGGCGTTATTGAGCAATTGTTTTATCCTGCATCGCCCCCTGCATAGCCATGAGCATGTGTTGTACTGGTCGGCTTTATCGGGTATCGAGGTCCTCAAATCCTTTGGCGCACTCAAGGACCGCCTCAATCGACGCCTGGCTGCCGGTTCGAGTCGTGAATATTGGCTGGGACTGCTCAGCGAACCGGAGCGTAGCCAGATCCGGACTTATCTTGAGCTGCCAGACCACGCGCCCCTGGGGTTACAGTTCAACCGGATCGACAGCGATTTCGTCGACGCGTTGCTGCATATCGAATACCAACGTCAGTACAGCAACGTTCAGCAGGCGCTGAGCCGGGCAGTGCGTAGCTCGATGTCTGCCCAGATGCTGAAGCGCCTTACCCGCGTGGCTGTGGATGACGAGCGGATGAGCCGCGCCTTGAGCACAGTCTCGGTCGCTGCTCACAGTCAAACTCTGCAAAGCATGCTCCCGCCTTGGCTGAGCGATGCCTCGCTGGACGACTTGAGCACTTATGTCCGGCTATTGGAGCGTCATTACCAGAGTGATGATCCGAACACGGTCTTTCTGCCGGGCCTTCCTTCGCTGCAAGGCTTCGCTCGTGCCCAGTTAATCAACCGCCTTAACGCTGACTATCCCAATCAGCTACCGGACCCGGACCGGATAATGGTGACCTTCACTCAGTATGTGCCCGCTCTGGTACCGACCGGCGAAACACCCTCTTCGGTTGCCGCAGCGACCGTGGTCAGCAGCGAAACCCTGACAGAGTTTGCTCTGAATCATTTCAGCAATGTGGCTGGAGCCGTTCTGGTCATAAAGTTGCTCGATGATTTGCCGATTCCGCAGTTCATCCCCCCAGGCTATCTCAAGTCGTTGGTTCGCACCCTGGATGTGGGGCAGCAATATCGCAATCTACTCATGACCAAGATGGTTGCCGACAGCCCGGATTACCAGCTGGGCCGGAGTCGCTTCATGGCGAAAATACCGGCGCGCATGTTGCTGCTGGCCTTTGAAATGAAACTGCAGAAACAACTCAGTGCTGATGCCTGGGGTTATCTGCAGCACCTTCTGGACATGCCGGATGGCCTAGCCCGACAACCGACACTCGGTCAGCAGGCGACGTTGCGGCCCATGCTGTTGCTGGCTGCCAGCGGTTTGCGGCCGGACCCTGTACCGGGTGTTTACCTGATCGGCCCCAGGGATGAGAGCAAAGGGCCGATCATTGTGCATGCCGTGTTCAATGAAGCCTTCACGTTCAAGGAGTACGCCAGCAAGGCGCAATTGCTGCTTGACCTGCAAACCCCTGGCGACCTGCAAACGCTGGTTCTGGGGCGCATAGATCCAGTGCTGCGCAAACGTTACGACCATGGCGGGTTTCGTGAGCCGCATATTCCATGGAGCACCGAAGGTTATATGGACGGCCCGACTGAGACACCCGGGCCGGTCCGTCTGGTCGGCGAGCCCGTATCCGGCAATGTCTTGCAGTTTCTTTTCGATCAGACCCTGAAGGTGCTTGAAGACATATGCCGCAAGCAAACGGTAACCACCGCGGAAGATGACTGGAAATCCTTGGTCCGACTGATGAGGCTGGGCGCTGAGCAAGTGCTCTCATTTGTCCCCGGCAAGATCGGCCTGCTGCTGGCCGCGTGGCAGAGCCATACCTTGTTCGAGGCCTCGGCGGTTTCGGCCTATGCCCGTCACTGGGGCAAGGCGCTTTCGGAGTTTACTGCGGCGCTGGGCGTGTTAGTGGTCAGCCGCCGGAACGTTGAATCAGAGCTGGCGATCCACGTGAGTCCGCCGCAGGAGCCGCCGGTGGTCGAACTGGGACAACAGGACTATTCATGGAGCAGCTTCTCATGGCGTATTCAACCTGACTCCCCCCAAGCGTGGTGGCCTCGTACAAGGGCGGGCGAATCACCTGCTTCGTGAGTTTTTTGGTTTGACCAGGATTAATCCGGTCTTGCAATCCATGGTCAGAAAAAAGGCCACAAAGCTATATTTGGCCATCACAGATCCTTCGCTGGCATCCCTCTCTTCCCAACGTTACGTAGTGGGCACCAACAGGCCCGGGAACGAATCCACAGCCGCTTTTATTTCAACATCGGATCCGCAAAAGCGAATCTATCTGACTGAGCTCTTCTTTGAAGTGCCTGAATTCACGCTTAACCGCAATGCGCTCTATTCAGGCTTCAACGTCGCGGCTCATTACCGGGCCGGCACGCTGATTCACGAACTGGCGCATCAGACGGGTAATACCCACGACATTGCCGACCTGGACTCTTCGGCGCCGTTTGCAGATTTTCTGGATGACAGCAGGGCCGAAACCGAGGTAATTCGGGATCAGCTGAGAAGTCTGCGGGCTACGGCACTGTCCCATAACACACCAGCTGACAGGTTGTTTCGCATAGATGACGGGGAGGGGTGGCGGGATATTGTCGAGCGCGATGGCGCGATGAAAGAGGTCATTTTGCGTATTACCGGGACAACCAATCTGGCTGACGCGCGCCATGTATTCCTCAACGATGAGCAAAAACGTGCCGAAGTGATCTTGAGCAACGCCGACTCTGTGGCGGCACTGTTGATGGACCTGGGACGCTCGCAGGTTTTGCCCGAACCGGGTGATGATGAAACCATTACCAGTTCACGCTGATCAGTTGCGTTATGTAGCGCAGCCCGTCTCTTGATGCTCGATAAGCTCCTTGGCTTCGTATGCCCATTACCCCTGTGGTGATGGGCTTTCATCGCAAAAGGAACTTGTCCATGTCAGGTACCCAACTACCCTGGTTTTTTTCCGAATCCCTCAGCGCCCGATTCCGTCAGGACATCGAGGACGCCCGTGCAGCCGAGCACATCAGCGCTCAGCAGGCCCTATGGTTGGCGTCGCTGCTCAGCGAGCCACAGAAGGACGTCGCTGCGCCTCGAGTTGATCGATTGTTACGCGAGGATGGCGGGCTGATGAACGTTGAGCTGGCGGGAGCCTTGTTGATCAGTGATGCAGCAGCCACTTCCGGCGAGATTTTTTTCAGCTCCGTAGTCAACGGTTTGCAACGGTTCGACAGCCGCGAGCTGCTATTGGCGGCGTTGACTGCCCGTTTTTCGCTGCCCCTCAGTGATCTGAAAAGCGTGGAGTACGAGCGGATCGAGGGAGATTTCTTCCGACAGCGCATGCTGGCAATTGTTGATCAACAGGTGCACCAGCTTCAGCACATGAACGAGCGCTTGTTGCGCTTGCCGTCTCTGCCAACGGCGCTGGGCAAGGCACTGCAACTGAACATCGCGGCCCGGTTGCCCGGTAACGAAACCAACGTATTTAGTCATCTCGGGCAAATCAGGCAGCAAGACCTGACCCTGGGCACGCTGAGCCTGGTGGAGATGGCCTTGCAAACTTTCGCAGGCGCAGCTCTGCCCTCCGGCCTGCGGCAGCAATGGCTCGACGCAGAAGGTCGGGAGTTGAACCCCGAACAGGCGGGGCCATGGCAGCAAGCGCTGGCGGACGTTAGCGGCGGTGTGGTCGCGGTCTACGAAACGCTGCTGGCGGATTACTGGTTCACGGTGGCCGGAGAGGGCGTGACCCACCGAGAGTTTGCCGGACAGGTTTTAACTGAGCGCTTTGTTCAGCATCTGCTGGCTGGCCGACACGATGCCACGCTCACCGCGCTCGAATACGCTGCATTGAAAACCCTGTGCCTTGCAGGGGAGGGCTGGAAGCAACAGGTGAAGGTTTTTCGGCTTTCAGTGGCCATAGGCAGTCAGGAGCCGGTCAAGCTGGTCGGTATCTTTCTGATCGAAGTCATTTCCGGAGCGCAGCCAGCGCTGTTCCTGTACAGCTCGAAGCGTGGACTGGGACGCTTTGCCGATATCGACACACTGACCGAGCACTTTGCCGGGATCCATGGGCGTGCGGAGATATTCGACTACACCTCGGTCAACGATCATCCGTTGCTGCGCGCCCATGGCCCTCAGCATCAGAGCCTGCACCTGCGTCTGGACCCGGTAGCAGCAGCCCCGCTGAGAAATACCCTCGACTCGGTCATCGGCCTGCAGAAGCGTGATCTGTCCAGCGTCCTCAAGCGCTCATTCAAGTCGCCCGCACAGGCGGCGCTGGCGGTCAGCGATGCGTTGAATATTCTCGACCTGCTTGACCCTCGCCTTGCGCCTCGGGTTGGCTCTGGCCTCTGGAGTGAGGCCATGACGACGTCGGAGAGCAACTGGGCAGCGTTCAATGCGCCTGCAAAGATTGCAGGACTGAGGCTTGATATTGGCAAGGGCTTCGACAAAAAGACGATGAAGCCCTGGAGCGATTATCTGAGTGATGCACGGAGTCGTCTTGATGTCATTTCCGAGGCTCGGCCAGGCCTTGCTGATTGTGCTCGCACGCTGCTGAACCGATATCTTTGCGTATTGCACAACGCAGATATCGATGCGCGGCGAATGTGGATTCGCGATGACGACGGCGGCGTCGTCAGTCTGACCGTGCTGTTGCTTGAGCGAGTCAGCGGGCGTAGCGGAGCAGCGTTGCCCCAGGATTTCCAGGTCTATATCGACCCTGTTGACTCTGCCTACGAGCAGCATCTGCCATGGTTGACGCCGGACGTGCTGAATCATGTCTTGGACCGTTCACAGCAAGCCTTCGCCCAGGAATATCGACGACTGAATCGCAACGTTCGCAGTGGGCAACAGCAGATCAAGGCTCCTGCGGTGATCCCGGCTCATGGGGCTCGCAGGATCAGGGAAGGGTTACTGCGGCTGGAGCTAAGCATCCAGCGCATCAATGGCAAGATCAGCGACCAAAGCTTGCAGATGCTTGAGCAGGTACTGGACCGACCTGTCTTCTCTTTGCGTCAGGCATTTGGCTTCCAGGCTACGGAGGTGTCTGTTCCGCTGCTGGTTTACGACAGCCGCCAGCCACCGGTGGTGTTGAGCAACACCTTTGTGTTGCAGCAACCGTTGTATGGCGACGGCAAACCGCTGCTGTGGACAGCCGTAGCGGGACTGCGCGAGTTCGACAGCTTCACTGAACTGGAGCTTGATCTCAATGCGCGTCTGGCCTTCCCGGGATCGCGTCAGCGATGGCTTAGCCTCATGAACCCGGTTGATCGGGAAAAAATCAGCCGCTATCTGAAGCAAGGTGCCGCACAGCACCTGACCATCAGTCTGGCCCGTGTCGAGGGGCATTTCCTCGAACATCTGGAGAGCGGCGAGCGGCAAAGGCAATTGCTGACTGTCGATGCTGCTTATGAGATGGCGCTGGACTGGCAGGTAGATGCCGGACTGTTTGTGAGCATGCTGATGTCCAGCGCGCTTGACGATAAGGCAGGCACGGCGATTGACGCTATTGGCGTGCAACTGGAGTTGATGGTGCTTTCCGAACACATTCCGCAATGGCTGAGCAAAGCGACTAGTCACGATCTGTGGAAATTCAGAAAACTGCTAGTGCGCTTTGACCAGTTGTACAGTTCGCGAAAATTGATACCGGTGGTTTCCAGTCTGGACGAGTACGCCCTGGATCATCTAAGGCAACGTCTGCTTCAGGACTTTCCAAGTGTGCAACTGGATCCTGACCAGATATCCATCACTCTTACTCGCTATACCGCTGCCCCCACTGGAACCGGGGATATTCCGTCGTCGATTCCCGCTGCGACCGTTGTGATCAGCGAATCGCTGACCCAATTCGCGATCAATCGGTTCTCATGTTTTCAGGATGCGACCTTGCGCGTCTCGTGCGACGACGGCACGCCCTTGCCTGACTCTCTGGATGCCGCCTATATCCGGGAGATGGTCCGTACGCTGGATGTCGGTGCCGGCTACGAGCAATATCTGGGGGAAACGTTCAGCGAAAACGCCCCTGACTACGCCAATCGCTTGAGTCAATTCACAGAGCAGGCGCCCTATGGACTGCTTCTAATGGCTTTCCGACTCAAGCTGCAAGGCAAACTGAGCAGCACCGCTTATGATTTCGTCGAGAATGTGATCAGCATGCCTGACGGTCTGGCCCGTCTGCCGGTCGATGGGCGAGCAATTACCTTCAGCCCGCTGAAACTGGTTGCCGGCAACGATTCCGCTGCCGGTTTTGTGCGAGCGGTTTATCTGATCACTCCGGCCGACCAGACACAGGGGCCATGGATTCTGCATGCGCCTGCCGACGATGAGTTTTTTCTCAAGGAGTATGCCGGGCAGACCGAATTCCTGAACGCGCTGCAGACCTCCACTGCACTCCAGGCAATGCTCAATGACCGGCTCGATCCGGCTCTGCAGCTTGTCTACAAATGGGCAAGCACCCTGCAGCCGCTAATGGCCTGGGGTACTGGCGGCCTGGCGGATTTGTCTGAATACCATCCGGAGCACGCCAAGCTGGTGATCGAGCCATTGCAGGAAAATGTCTTGCATTGCCTGCTTCGTGCCTCTGAGCAGGTGATACTCATCAACGCGCGCAAGCGAAGCGTGAGTAATGCCCAGGACGACA
The DNA here is from genome assembly GCF_000737245.1 of Pseudomonas syringae. Classification (GTDB taxonomy): domain Bacteria; phylum Pseudomonadota; class Gammaproteobacteria; order Pseudomonadales; family Pseudomonadaceae; genus Aquipseudomonas; species Aquipseudomonas syringae_J. Next base: position 10,275 of record NZ_JPQU01000109.1, read on the forward strand.
GTGCGCAGAATAGATTCCTGTTGGGACTTGGGGGCGAGCAGGTGCTTATGTTTATGCCCGGTCGAATCGGCGGGATCATTGGTTTGCTCCAGGCGCGGGATTTGTTGAATGCCTCGCTGGAATCGGCGACGGACAAGCACTGGGGCCAGGCAACCGCCGAATTTACGACAGCGCTCGCCGTGCTGATTGCTTCCCGTCAGCAACTGGAAGAGGGCGGTATGCAGCGGGCGGATGATTCGGCTGTTGCCGATGACATGGCTGCGCCGCGCTGGCATGACCCGCAGTTGCAAGTTGATCCGGACGGCCGCTTGCAGCCATTCGAAGCCCATGATGTCTCGCTCAGCAGCCTGCAGCATGACCGCGCCCTGAATGTCTTTCAGGACAACATCAGGCTCAAACAGTACGCGGCGGTGCTAGGTAAGGTGTATGAGGTAAAAACCACCCGCAGCGGCTGGTGCGTGGTTAAGGGGGTAGAAGAAGGGCCGCACATAAAGCGCGATGCTGGTAACCGTTGGGTCATTGATTCAGACGTGGGTGAAAGGCATGACGGTTCCATGGTCACCCGGCTGAGGACCCACACCGCTACGCGTAGCATCGAAGACGTTTTTGTCACCAGTGCCAGCGGCATCGCGGAAATCGAGCGTATGTTCCCGCAGAAGGCCTTGCAGATTCGCGAAGCCCATGCGCTGGCCAGACTGTACTTGGAAAACGCCTTGAATAACCTGACCCTGGCTAACCCGCAAAGCGAACTCGACCCTCGCACCGCACGCATCATCAAGGATTTCTTTGGGGTGCGGTCGCTGGGTAACGTTTCGGTCATCCCCATCAAACAAATTCTGGCGGACATCTACGTGCACCTGATTGACCCCAGGCTCTCCCCGAACTCATCCCAGCGGTTTGTGGTCGGCACCAATACGGTCGGCAATGAGCAGACCAATGCGTTCATTTTCGAGGGCGACCCACAGATGAGGATATTCCTCAGTGAACGGTTTTTCTCCCGGCCGCCAAATGTGCGACTCAAGCCATTGGTCTTCAGTCGGGGTAGCTTCAACCTGGGAACGCACTACCGGGCAACGACCCTGATTCATGAAATATCACATGTTGCCAGCGGCACCCACGATATTGCCTATGTGGCGGCCAACGTGCCGTTTCTCGATCTGATCGAAGACACCGGTGCCTATCGCGCGCGCATGAAGCTGATGTACGAAAAGTCCCAGCAAAACCTGTCGCACCTGGCGCTGCGGGACGAGTTATTCAGGACTGAAGATGACGATGGATGGCGGGACTTCCAGGCCGTCGATGGCAACGTCAAAAACGAGATTCTTAAAATTACTGGCACCCGCAACCTTGAAGCGGCACGGGACAGGTTCATACATGACGCCGGGACGCGGGCCAGGGTCATTTTGAACAACGCCGACTCCGTTGCGTTGTTGGTAACGTTGCTTGGACGCGAGCGGTTTTTGCCGAGGGAGTGACGCAGGGAATTTACGATCCCTGTAGGAGCGACCGGGGTGGCGCACCACCGAGCAGCGCGAGGCCGCGATAACGGTCTTTCTGATACACCGCCATCGCGGCCTCGCGTGGCTCGTGCGCTCCAGGTCCTGCGTTGTTGCATCAAACCAGATAATGCTTCAGCTCCCGGGCGATCAGCAGGCGCTGGATTTCGCTGGAGCCTTCGTAGATCTGGGTGATGCGCGCATCGCGGTAGTAGCGCTCCACCGGGTAGTCTTCCAGGTAGCCATAACCGCCATGAATCTGGATGGCCTTGGAACACACCGACTCGGCCATTTCCGAAGCGAACAGTTTGGCCTGGGAGGCTTCCGACAGACACGGCTGGCCCGCACTGCGCAGCCGCGCCGCGTGCAGGATCAGCAGACGTGCTGCATTGATGCGGGTGTGCATGTCGGCCAGCAGGTTGGAGATGCTTTGATGTTCGATGATCGGCTTTTCGAACTGCACGCGCTCACGGGCGTAGACCAAGGCGGCTTCAAACGCGGCGCGGGCGATGCCTAGCGCCTGGGCGGCGATCCCGATGCGGCCGCCTTCGAGATTGGAGAGGGCAATGGCCAGGCCTTTGCCGCGTTCGCCCAGCAGATTGGCGGCGGGAATGCGGCAATTGTTCAGGGTGACCGCGCAGGTATCCGAAGCGCGGATCCCCATCTTGTGCTCGGAGCGATCCACCACATAACCGGGGTTTTCAGTGGGCACCAGAAAGGCCGACAAACCTTTTTTGCCTAACTCAGGGTCGGTTACCGCGAACACAATCGCCAACTGTGCCCGCTTGCCATTGCTGACGAATTGCTTGGCGCCGTTGATGATCCACTCGCCGTCACGCAGCTCTGCGCGGGTGCGCAGATTGTGCGCTTCAGAGCCCGCATGGGGTTCGGTCAGGCAGAAACAGCCTATCGCCCGGCCGCTGGCCAGTTCCGCCAACCAGGTCTGTTTCTGCTCCTGACTGCCGTAATTCAGGATCGGCCCACAACCTACCGAGCTGTGCACGCTCATCAGCGTTCCGGTGGCAGCATCGGCTGCGGAGATTTCCTCCACCGCCAGGGCGTAAGCCACGTAATCGATATAGGTGCCGCCCCATTCTTCGGGCACCACCATGCCTAACAAACCCAGATCACCCATCTTGCTGACCAGCGCGTCGTCAATCCAGCCGGCTTTTTCCCAGGCCTGGGCGTGGGGTGCGATCTCGTGGCGGGCGAAGTCCCGGGCCATGTCGCGGATCATTACTTGTTCTTCGCTAAGTTCGATATCGTGCATGGGTCACTCTCCGTGGCCGCTGAAAAAACTCCGCACGTGCTCGGCGCTCAAGGCCTCGACACTGGGCGGATTCCATTGCGGCTTCTTGTCTTTGTCGATGATCAGGGCGCGCACGCCTTCAATAAGGTCACCACGTTCAAACCATTGGCGATCCAGATGCAACTCAAGGGCGAAGCAGTCTTCCAGTATCAGATGACGACCGCAGCGCAGTGTTTCCAGGGTCACCGCCATGGCCAGCGGCGAGCGGCTTTCCATAAGCGCGGCAGTCGCCAAGGCCCAGCTGTGGCTGTCGATGACCGTGACCTCTTTTAATTGCTCAATGATGCTGGGGATATCCGGCAAGGCAAAGAAGTGGTCGATGGCCGGGCGCAGTTTTTCCAGGGGTGGGTCTGGCAAATGCTGGCTGGCGATTTTCGCCAGTGCGCCTTGCAAGTCTTTGAGCGGATGCTTGCGCCATTGCAGGCGGTCCAGACGTTGATCCAGCTCGGCGAGGGATTCGCTTTTCAGGTACCAATCAGCGAGGCCGCAGTACAGCGCATCGGCCGCGCCGATGTGGACCCCGGTGACACCCAGATAGACCCCGAGCTCACCCGGGATGCGTGAAAGAAAGTAACTGCCGCCGACGTCAGGAAAATAACCGATGGCCACTTCCGGCATGGCCAGACGGCTGCGCTCGGTGACCACCCGCAAGTCAGCGCCCTGAGCCAGCCCCATGCCGCCGCCCAGAACGAAACCGTCCATCAGCGCGACCACCGGCTTGCGATAACGATGGATCGTCAGGTCCAGGGCATATTCTTCGACGAAGAACTCCTGGTGCAGGGTCTGGCCATTTTTGTGGCTGTCGTACAGCGATCGAATGTCTCCACCGGCACAGAAGGCCTTGTCCCCGGCCCCGCGCAAGATCACCGCATACACCGTTTCATCCTGCGCCCAGGCATCCAGCTGCGCCTGAAGACTGCGCACCATCCCCAGGTCAATGGCGTTGTGGCCTGCCGGGCGGTTGAGGGTCAGGTGGCCGATGTGATTGCGCACCTGGGCCAGTACACTGCTGTCGGCCTGTTGCGGAAGGGCTTGCTGTTGGACAGATGAAGCCGATGCGGTCATTAAAAACTCCCTGTTCGTTATTATTTTCGAGGACTGCGAGATATGACGGTGTGGATGCTAGCAGCGCAAATTTGTCTCTGCCAACCGGTAAAGCCGCCCCGTCTTTGACGCCGCGCTGTCGCGCAGCAAACACGGTCCCTGTAGGAGCGAGCTTGCTCGCGATCGGCTGCAAAGCAGTCGTGAAAAAAACTGGACTCACCATCGCAGGAATGTCGTTCCGACTTTATCGCGAGCAAGCTCACTCCTACAGAAAAAGCATTTCAATTCAGACAGCTATTTTTTGATGGGCGCGCGTGCCTTCTCTGGCCTGTTTACTCGGGATCCGCTGGCACCTCACCGTCCTGGCTGGTATCGATGCTGACGACCACCGACATGCCCGGCCGCAGGTGTTCGAGCAGTGGCTCATTGGCTTCGACGATGATGCGTACCGGGATCCGCTGGGCAATTTTCACGAAGTTACCGGTGGCGTTGTCAGCGGGCAGCAGGCTGAACTCTGAGCCGGTCGCCGGTGAGATACGTTGCACCCGGCCGTGCAGTTTCTGATGACCCAGGGCATCCACGGTGAACGTCACCGGTTGACCCAGGCGCACGTGGGCCATCTGAGTTTCTTTCAAATTGGCCATGACCCACAGGCGTTTGGGTACCAGTGCCATCAACTGCGCTCCTGAATTGACGTAGGCCCCCAGGCGCACGCCGATCTGCCCCAACTGGCCGTCACGTGGGGCGAGGATGCGGGTGTTGGTCAAGTCGATCCGTGCCAGCTCGATAGCCGCTTCTGCGTTGGCCACCGACGCTTCCAGCGAGCCTCGATTGACGATCACGGTTTGCAGGTCTTCCCGGGCGATATCCAGCGCGGCCCGGGCTTCGGCCACAGCGGCGATGGCCTGGGCGTCGGCGGCACGCGTTACGTCCAGCTCGCTTTTGGACACCGAGCCGTCCGTGACCAACGCCTGATTGCGCCGCAGATCAGCAGCGGACTTGCGGCTCTGGGCGATGCTGTTGTCCAGCGCCGCCTTGCGTTGCGCGATGGTGGCTTCGGCGCTGCGGCGTTGTTGCAGGTTGTTGGCCAGGGCTGCTTTCTGGATGCCCAGTTGCGCCAGTGACTGATTCAGGTGCTGGCGGTAAATCCGGTCGTCCAGACGAACCAGCAGGTCACCCGCTTTGACGAATTGGAAATCATGCACCGGCACCTCAAACACATAACCGCTCAGCTGCGGGCTGATGATTGTGGTCTGGCCGCGAACCAGAGCATTTTCGGTACTTTCGATAGGGCTGCTGAACGGGAACAGTTGCCAGGCGTAGAGCACTATCAGAATCCCGATCAGGGCCACAGTGGCAAAGATCGCCGAAGAAATGACGCGTGCCCGGGTCGAGCGCGGCCGGCTGCTGGCAGGCATGGATGCCGGCGCGGGCGGCGCCCCGGCGGAAGCCGGTTGATTGGGCGCGGAAGAGGGGGCGCTGTTGGGCGAAACGGAAGGCTTGGTCGGTTCGGTCATGAAGATTGAGCGCCGCTTGAAGTTGCAGAAGGAGTTGAAGAAGAGGTTACGGAAGTCGAATTAGTCGGTGCCGGGGTAAAACCTGCAATCGGTCTGGTGGTCATTTTCAGCCAGGTGACGCGAAGCGAGATCCAGAGCATGGTCAGCACTGCCACCAGTGCGATCAGCATGAACACGTCGTTGTAGGCCAGGATGTTGGCTTCCCGGGTGGCCATACTGGCGATGCTGCGGACGCCCAGATTGGTTCGCGCCGATGGATCGGCAATGGCTGAAGCGTAGCTGGCGCTGCTGCTTTGCAACCGGGCCTGGACTTGCGGGTTGATCAGGGTCAAATGCTCGACCAGCACGCTGGAGTGGAATTTTTCCCGCACTATCTGGAAGGTGCCGAACACTGCCGAGCCGATCAGCCCGCCCAGGTTCTGAGTGATCCCGAACAGCACCGAGAAACTCACCATGTTGCGCGGGTTGGCGATCACGCTGCTGATGCCCAGAACCAGGGTCGGGCCAAGAAAGAAGGTGCCGCCGAAGGCCAGCAGGAACTGGCTCAGGTACATGTTCGATTGGCGTGTCAGGTTGGTGGAGCTGCTGTCCATCCAGGCGCCAGCCGCGATCATCGCCAGGGAAATCAGCAAGGGTTTGATCAAGTGCTGCGGGTGGATGGTCCAGGCGCTGACCGCCAGCCCGGCAATACTGCCCAGCAGCATCACCATGTACAGCGAGTGCAGTTGCTCCGAGCCCATGTTCAGGGTTTGCAGGAAGCCCACCGCACCAACGGATTGTTCAGACAGGACCACGCGAAACAGAATCACCGCCAGCCCCAGGCGCAGGATCGTGCCACTGCCCAGCCAGCGGGTGATCAGCAACGGATTGCTGCGATTGTGTTCGATCGCAAGTCCTGCGCAGATCAGCGCAATGGATGCCGCTGAGGCCAGGCCGATCCACGGCTCTTCAAACCACCATTCGATGCGGCCCAGGGACAGCACGGCGCAGAGCAGGGCAAAACCGATTGAAAGCAGGCCGAAGGTCAGGAAATCCAGTTTCTCGAAGGCTTTGAAGCGATCCCCCGGTGGCAGTTTGAGCAGCAGCACGCAGCCCAGGGACAACAAAGCCATGCCCAGTTCAAACAGGTAAAGGCCGCGCCATTCGGCAATCTGCAACAAGTCCTCTGACACCAGCCGCGCCATGGGGATCGCCAGTTGCGCAGTGCCCAGCCCGAGCACCAGCGCTTTCAATCGCCATTTCTGCGGGAAGGCCTGAATCATGTAGTACAGGCCCAGGGTCGACAGGGCCGCACCGACCATGCCGTGGGCCGCGCGAACGGCGATGGCTGAATTCAGGTCGTTGACGAACAGGTGGGCAAAGGTCACCAGTGCATACAACACCAGGAACAATTCGGTGAAGGTGCGCAGACCGAACTGCTGGCGAAATTTCACCAGCACCAGGTTCATTGATACGTTGGTCATCACGTAGGCCGCAGGCAACCAGGCGATTTCCGCGGTGGTGGCTGACAGCGAACCTTGCAGATACGGCAGGTTGGCGATCACCAGAGCGTTGCCCAACCCGCCGGTCAGCGCCACGATCACTCCGACCAGAGCAAACGCCCAGCGTTTGCCGGTGGAATGCAGAGGCGTCGAAGGCGACCCCGGCATGGTCGGCTTTTCGTGGGGCGCCCATTCGCGGGTGGGGTATTTACTGCTCATGAATGGGACCTGGAGGGCGAAGCAATTTTATTGGCTGACGATAGTCTGTGGGAGCGGTGCTTGCCCGCGATAAGGCTGCACGCGATTTAAAGTCAACCGAGTTCGGCCTAATCGCGGGCAAGCACCGCTCCCACAGAACCTCTTACGGTCTGGATGTCGCCAAACACTTAAGACCCCATCATCTGCATCGCCGGTTCACCCGGCATGATCACATCCGCAGCATGAATGCTCGCTTCACGATGCTTGAGCATGCCGCCCTGACGCTGGTTGAGCACGGCGTTGATCTCGGCGAGGATCGACAGGGCCACGCATTGTGGCGTGTCGCCGCCCAGATCCAGGCCTACCGGGTAGTGCAGTGCGGCGAAGGCGGGTGCATGGCGCGGGTTGTCGGGAATTTCATCCAGCAGGCGCTCGGTCCGGCTGCGTGGCCCTAACTGGCCGATATAACGCGGCTTGAGCGCGAGCACTTGGCTCAGCCAATGGCGATCCTGAGTGAAGCTGTGGGTCATGACCACCACAGCAGCATCCTCCACAAGCGCCTGCAGTCCGGCAAACGGCTGCAGGGGCATTGCGGCGACATGGTCAGCGTCGACAAAACGGTCCGGGCGGGCAAAATGTGTGCGCGCGTCGATGACCGTGGTGTGCCAGCCCTGCAGGCGGGCCATGCTTACCAGCGGCACGGCGTCATGGCCAGCGCCGAAGATCACCAGCCGTCTCGGGGCAGGGATATATTCCAGCAGCACTTGAACCCATCCGCTGCTGCCTTGATAGCTGCGAATCGCCGATTTGCCAGACTCCAGCACGATGTGGAGATCGGCTGATATCAGTGCACTCAAGTCCCGATCCTGCAATTGCACGTCACACTGACCGTCTGGTCTGATCGCTGCACGTTCGCCGACGGCAGTGTGCCGTTCATCGTCGGAAAATATCACTGTTGCCAGGGCAGCGGGACGTGAGCTGGTCTGCACCTGTTGCAGCACACTGACCGCCAGCGATGGCGTTCGCTCACTCGTGCGCTCGAACAGGATGTGCACCGTGCCGTTGCAGCCCAGGCCGAAGCTGAGTTCGGCGTCTTCCAGTTCGTCGTCATCTTCCCCAGTGCTGTAAGTGCGAATCACAGGTTTGCCAGCGGCGGTCAGCCACCAGGCTTTCTTGCTGACATCGCTTTCCAGGCAGCCGCCGCTTACTGTGCCTGTCGCGCTGCCGAGTTGGGGAATCACCATGCGGGCGCCGGGGCGTCGATAAGCCGAGCCTTCGACCTTGACCACGGTCGCGATCACTGCGTCCTGCCCATCGACCTGAGCCTGGGACAAGGCATCGAGCAGCCGGGATAAATCATTCATTACAAGACCTCGGAAATCTTTGTGCACAGCATAAAGGGTTCGGATGCGGGACTGGTGAAAACGTTCCCTTCCAGCACCGTCATTGCCTGCTGGCCAGGGCTGGCTAGACTCATTGCCGTACAACGTTGCACCCGCTGTACAGGCACCGCGCTGTCCTGCAGCAAACACGGAATCCTGTAGGAGCGCGCTTGAACGCGATAGCGGTGGATCAGTCAAAAAAAATATCGTCTGGTTTGGCGCTATCGCGGGCAAGCGCGCTCCTACGACTCCAGCTACAGGCGTTTCGATCTGAGAGACCTTCGACCATGAAAACCCCTGATCACGATCACCCCATCACCATTACGCCCTGCAAGGGTCGCGTCAGCGTGCTGTGCAAAGGCGTACTGGTAGCGCGAAGCGATGCTGCATTGTTGCTGGAAGAGGCTAAATACCCGCCGGTTATCTATATACCCCGTTCGGATATTCGGATTGAACATTACGTGCGCAGTGAACATCAAAGCCACTGCCCGTACAAAGGCGATGCCAATTACTTCAGCCTCGATATCAACGGACAGCGCATCCAGAACACGGTCTGGACCTATGAAAACCCTTACCGGGCGGTTGCGCAGATCAAAGGACACGTTGCGTTCTACGCCGACAAGGTGACCTTCGAGACCGAGATGTCCCAAGGTTGAAGATTGATATCCCGTCCGGGCAAGGCTTTGTAGTGCCGGCAGTGGGTTCTTCCGGCGCATGGACCTAGAAAGCAATAGAAATGCTCGATGCCGCACTTTCCTGACCAAACAGGCCGCGGCCATGCCGGAGATAAACACTGATGACCAGCCACTCACCTGAGCTGCGCCAAACCCCAGCAGCCAATGAACTGCTCAAGCGCTATCAGAGCGTACGCGGACGAACCCAAAGCCTGGCCGCGCCGCTGAGCGCCGAGGACATGGTCGTCCAATCCATGCCCGATGCCAGCCCGGCCAAATGGCACATGGCACACACCACCTGGTTCTTCGAGACTTTCCTGCTCAGTGAAAACCTCAGTGGTTACACGCATTTCGACCCGACCTTCGGCTATCTCTTCAACTCCTATTACGAAGCCGTCGGGCCGCGTCATCCCAGGCCGCAGCGTGGCTTGATGACCCGGCCCGGCGTGGATCAGGTTCTGGCTTACCGCGATTATGTGGACCAGCACATGGAGCGCCTGCTGCAAAGTGTGTTGCCAGATGAGCTAAGCAGTCTGATCGAACTGGGGCTGGCTCATGAAGAGCAGCATCAGGAATTGCTGTTGATGGACATCCTGCATCTGTTCAGCACTTCTTCGCTCAAACCGGCTTATGACGCCCAGTGGCCCAAGGATCTTTCCGGGCGGCGCGGTCAGTACAAACCGCTCAAGGGCGGCCTGACTGAAATCGGTCACCGGGGCGCGGATTTCGCTTTCGACAATGAAGGCCCGCGACATACCACGTACCTGCAATCTTTCGAGATCAGCGACCGGCTGGTGACCAACGGCGAGTGGCTGAAATTCATCAATGCCGGCGGCTATAGCCAGGCGGGCCTGTGGTTGTCAGAAGGCTGGACCGTGGTGCAGGAAAATAGCTGGAATGCGCCGATGTACTGGCAGCACGACGAGGTCCACGGCTGGCGGCAGATGACCTTGCGCGGCCTGGAAGCCATCGATCCCAACGCGCCGGTTACCCACATCAGCTATTACGAAGCTGCAGCCTACGCCCATTGGGCCGACGCGCGTCTGCCCACTGAGGCCGAGTGGGAAGCGGCAGTGGTCGCAGGTTTGCTGGAACAGGTGGACGACGTGGCCTGGCAGTGGACGCAAAGTTCTTACAGCGCCTATCCAGGGTTTCGCCCGGCCGCCAGTGCGGTGGGGGAGTACAACGGCAAGTTCATGATCAACCAGATGGTGTTGCGTGGCGGTGCCAGCGTGACTTCGCCGAGCCATTCCCGAGCAACGTATCGCAACTTCTTCCACCCGGAAAAGCGCTGGGTGGTATCCGGCCTGCGTCTGGCCCGTGACAGCCGCCAGCCGGAGATGGTCAACCCCTACGAAAGCGAGTTCGCCCGTGATGTGATTGCCGGGTTGTCGTCGCCGGTGAAGAACCTGTCACCCAAGTATTTTTACGACGCGGCGGGTTCCGAGCTGTTTGAAGGGATTTGTCAGACCCCTGAATACTACCCAACCCGGGCCGAGACCCGTTTGCTGACCGAGGTGGTTGAGCAAATGGCAGCAGCGATTCCAGAGGGCGCAGCGCTGGTGGAATTTGGCAGCGGGGCTAGCGAAAAAACCTGCCTGTTACTGGACGCCGCGCCGCAGATTGCGGTTTACGTGCCCATCGATATCAGCGCCAACGCCCTTAACAAGGCCGCTCATCAGCTCAACATCAAGTACCCACACCTAACCGTCGCCCCGCAAATCGACGATTTCACCCGCGCCTTGAAACTGCCGCGGGCTGCCGACGGTTTGACCCGAGTTGGATTCTTCCCTGGCTCCACCATCGGTAACTTCACCCCGGAACAAGCGGTGAAGTTTCTGCGTTCAGCTCGCACGCTACTGGGTGATAACGCCCACTTTATTGTTGGCGTCGATCTGGTCAAGGACCCGCAAATCCTGGTGGCCGCCTACGACGATGCCCAAGGCGTCACCGGGCGTTTCAACAAGAACCTGCTGACCCGGATCAACCGCGAACTGGACGGTACGTTTGAAGTGGACGGCTTTGAGCATCTGGCGCTGTGGAACGATGAGCAGCAGCGTATGGAAATGCACCTTGTCAGTCGCCGGGAGCAAACCGCGTCGGTGGCCGGGCAAACCTTCCATTTCAGCCAGGGCGAGCGTCTGCACACGGAGAACTCCCACAAGTTCACCCCTGAGTCGTTTGCCGCCCTGGCGGCGACGGCGGGTTGGAGTGTCAGCCAGCAATGGGTCAGCGACGCGCCGGAAGTAGCGTTGTTCGCGCTTCAGGCTTGACCCTGTCGGGTGGTCGGAAAGCCAGCGCGATGGGCGCTGGCGCTGATCATTAATGCGATGATCAGCAGGATGGCCACCAGCCAGCTGAAGGACTGCACACCGTAGCCTTGTAGCAGCAGGCCGCCAACCAGGCCTCCCCCGGCAATGCCCAGATTCCATACGGTGACGATCATGGACTGGCTGACATCGGCCGCCTTTCCACCGGTCATCGCTGATGCGGTCTGGAACAAGGTCGCCGCGCCCCCAAAGGCAATGCCCCAAAGCACCACATACAAATAAATCAGCTGGCCGTTCTCGCCGTTCAGCGCCCAGGCGATAGCTGTCAGCAGGAACAGCCCGATACTGATCAGTACCAACTCCCGCAACCAGCGGTCGATCAAGATCCCCACCAGCCAGATCCCTAGCAGCGCCGCGATACCAAAGGCGAGCAACACGCGATCCACCTGCGCAGCCAGGCCGGCAGGCTCCAGTAACGGTGCGATGTAGGTATAGAGAATGTTATGCGCCAGAACGAATATCAGCGTGGTCAGCAGCACTGGCCGGATACCGGGCATGACGAACACCTGGCGAATCGACTGGCGTTGCTGTTGGTTCTGACCTGGGAAGTCCGCCAGGCTGAGTCGCGCCCAGATCACCAGGATCAGGCTGAAGACGCTCATGATGGCGAAAGTCCAGCGCCAGCCAATGGCCGAACCCAGTAGCGTCCCGGCAGGAATGCCGATGGACAACGCCAGCGGTGTACCGACCATGGCCACGGCTATCGCACGACCCCGCAAATGCTCCGGCACCAGCCGGCTGGCGTACCCGGCCAACAACGACCAGAGCAACCCTGCAAAGACCCCTGCACAAAACCGCGAAGCCAGGGTCAGCCAATAGTCTGTCGACCAGGCCGTAATACTGTTGACCACCGCAAAACCCCCAATGGCGATCAATAACAGCGGTCGTCGACGCCAGTGGCGGGTTGCGGCGGTCAGGGGGATAGCGGCCAGCAGTGACCCTACGGCATAAGCCGTTACCAGTTGGCCAACCAGAGTGGCGGATACCTGCAAGTCAGAACTCATCAGCGGCAGCAGCCCGGCAGGCAGCGCCTCGGTGAGTATGGTCAGAAAGCCAGCCATGGCCAGGGCCAGAAGGGCAGCCAGCGGCAAACGTTCAGTTGCGGTTTGTTCAGTGAGTTCAAGCGAGTTATCAGTCATCTGCGATCAGCCCAAATCGGAAGCGTGCAGATTAATTGGCTGTGGTTAGCGGAAAAACAGGCTAAGGTTCCGGACATAGCGGACACATGTGTCCGTAATCAGGCGGTATATCCCACAGGGATCAGGTTTTTTCAGATATACCGCGTCATCGTTCTTCGCGGGCAAGTCGGAATGCCGCCCACTCGCTCCAACGGGTTCGGTGATTTTCCGTTGGCGCGAGTGGGCGGCATTCCGACTTGCCCGCGAATCAGGCGCTGCGGTGTATAAGTGAAACCCCTCCGATCGCTACTACAAATCAGGTGTTGAAATGGACAGCCTCAGCGGTATCGGCATCTTCGTGCAGGTCGCCGAAACACGTAGCTTCACGGCGGCGGCGCGGGTGCTTGAGGTGTCATCCTCGGCGGTTGGCAAGAGCATCGCTCGCCTTGAGGGGCGACTGGGAGTGCGCCTGTTTCATCGCAGCACCCGCAGCATCACGCTCACTGCGGAGGGCGCGCTGTTTCTGGAGCGCTGTCGGCGGATATTGGGTGAAGTCGAAGCGGCGGAGCTGGAGCTGTCACACCTGAGCGGCGAGCCCAAGGGCAAGTTACACATCAGCGTGCCTTTGCAGGATGGCTTGATGATGCCGGTGTTGACCGAGTTCATGCGCCGCTACCCCGATATCGAACTGGACATCGACCTGTCGGATCGCATGGTGGACATCATCGAGGAAGGCTTCGATGCCGTGATTCGCACCGGCACCCTGCAAGATTCACGACTGGCGTCGCGCCATCTGGGAGATTTTCGTCTGATGCTGGTGGCCTCTCCCGATTACTTGCAAACCTACGGCGTGCCCGCGACGCCCAGCGACCTGAAGGGGCATATCGGCTTGCTGCACAAGTTTCCCGCCACCGGCAAAATCGAACCCTGGCCACTGCGTACCGTTGACGGCTTGCCCGTCCCGAGCCTGAAGAAAGCCGCCACCTGCACCACCACCCAATCCCTGTACTACATGGCCAGACAGGGGGTGGGGATCGCGTACCTCGCAGATTTCGTCGTCAATGACGCGCTGCAAAGGGGCGAGCTGGAGGTCGTGCTGGAAGACTATACCCTCAGTCACGGTACGCTTTGGATGCTCTGGCCCACCAGTCAGCATGCATCGCCGAAATTGCGCGCCCTGATCGACTTTCTCAAGGCGCATTTATTGCCGGCGAGCGATATCAGAAAATCTTGATAAACAGCCAGTACAGCGACCCCGACAGCAGGATCGCCGCCGGTAGAGTCAGCACCCAGGCCATGGCCAGGTTACGCAAGGTCCGCAGTTGCAGGCCGGAGCCATTGGCGACCATGGAGCCCGCTACTCCTGAAGACAGCACGTGGGTGGTGGACACCGGCAAGCCGTACATGTCGGCCGCGCCAATGGTCATCATCGCTACCACCTCTGCGGACGCCCCTTGGGCGTAAGTCATGTGGGTTTTACCGATCTTCTCACCCACCGTCACCACGATGCGCCGCCAACCCACCAGTGTGCCCAGGCCCAAAGCGATGGCCACGGCGATTTTTACCCAGGTGGGGATGAAGCGGGTGGCGCTGTCGATCTGGTCCTTGAACAGCTTTAGCTTGTCCTGCGTGTCCGCATCGAAATTACCGACCTTGTTTTTCTCCATCAGGCGGATGGTTTCCGAGGTCAGGTACATGTCGTTACGCACGTTGGCGACCGCTTCGGCGGGGACTTTCGATAATGAGCCGTAGCCTTTGACCTGAATGCCGATCTTGCCAGCCATCACCGCCAGAGCCGGGATTAGCTCAGGCGTGGCCTGTTTGCTCACCAGATAGGCCGACAAGGTTTGTCGCGGATCAGCCGGGGCGGGCAGTGGCGCGCTGCGGGTCAGCGCCTGCTGAGTCACTTCGGCCACGGCGGCAAACTGTACGGATTGATCGGCGGGCATGGTGCGGTTCAGGGCGTAAGCCATGGGCAGAGTGCCGACCAGTATCAGCATGATCAGACCCATGCCTTTCTGCCCGTCGTTGGAACCGTGGGCGAATGACACGCCGGTGCAGGTAACAATCAGCATGCCGCGAATCCACCAAGGCGGAGGCGAATTACCTTTCGGCGCTTTGTACAAAGCGCGGTTCTTGATGAAAAAGCGCATGGCCAGCAACAGCAACGCCGCACAGCTGAACCCTACCAATGGCGACAACAGCAGCGAGTAGCCGATTTTTGTGGCCTGGGACCAGTCCACGCCGCTGGTGCCCTCGCGCCCGTGCATCAAGGCGTTGGCGATGCCGACGCCGATGATCGAGCCGATCAGGGTATGGGAAGACGAAGCCGGCAGGCCCAGCCACCATGTACCGAGGTTCCAGATGATCGCAGCGATCAGCAGGGCAAAGATCATGGCAAAGCCAGCACCGGAACCGACTTGCAGAATCAGCTCTACGGGCAACAGGGCGATGATGCCGAATGCCACCGCACCGCTGGAAAACAACACCCCCAGGAAGTTGAAAACGCCCGACCATACCACTGCAAAACCCGGCGGCAAGGAGTGGGTGTAGATCACCGTGGCGACCGCATTGGCGGTGTCATGGAAGCCGTTGACGAACTCGAAACCCAGCGCAATCAAGAGCGCGACGCCCAAGAGCAGAAACGGCGTCCAGGTCGTGACCACCGTGCCCATGTTGTCCACATCCTGTTTCAGGCTGTAGGCGGTAAACAACAGACCCATGGCCAGAATGGCGAAGAAAACCACCATGGTGAGGGTGCTGGGTTTGCGAGTGAGATGGGGTCTTGAATCGCTGGCCTGGGCAATGGAATCAGGGGCCAAGGTACTGGTAGCCATGATGCGCAATCCTGTTGGCAAAGGTATTGCGCCTATGTTCATTACAAAATGTTACCGGGTTGCGACATAGATCAATGAATATGGTTTTTCAGATGGTTGGCAGCTGTTGGGGTTTGAATGCGTTTTATGTGGGAGCGGTGCTTGCCCGCGATAAGTTCGGACACGATTCACTTCAGATCGCGTGTACCTTATCGCGGGCAAGCACCGCTCTCACAGGTGTGTGCAGTCCTTACCCTTGATCGCGGTTCTTGCGAAACGCCCAGCGTCCGGCGATGAAGGTGAAGGTCGCGACCAACGCCACCAGCACCCAGAACCCATGTGGATCGCTGGCCAGCGGTATGCCGCCGACGTTCATGCCAAAGAAACCGGCGACGATATTTATCGGCAGGGCCAGCACCGTGACCACGGTCAGGGTGAACAGGGTGCGGCTACTTTGCTCGTTGAGGTTGGCGGCGATTTCTTCCTGCAATAATTTTATGCGCTCGCCCAGCGCTACCAGATCGCTGATCACCAGGGCCGACTCTTCGGTTGACTGGCGCAATTCCTGAACGTCTTCCTCAAGTAACCACTGAGGCGGGCGATGCAGCAGGCGCATCAGGGAGCCAGGCTCCAGCGCCAATAGACGTTGCAGACGTACCAGAACCCGGCGCATGGCACCCAGCTCCGAGCGGTTATTACTCAGGCGTTGTGACAGCAACTGGTCCTCGATCTTGTCGACACTCAGGCTGGTCTTGCGCAGAAACTGGGTCAGCACTTCGCCCTGATCGCGCAGCAGATGCGCCAGCAGTTCCAGTGGCGAGCGAAATTGCTCGCCGCGTTTGACTGAGGAGCGCAGCTTGTCCACCGAGCGCAAGGGGTGCAATCGGGCGGTAATCAGCAGGTTGCGGTGAGTGCAGACCCATAAGGTGGAGATGTCGGTGGACAACATGTTGAAGTCGAACACCACATCGTTGACCACCGCGAGCAGCGCGGCATCCACATGTTCAATTCGGGTGGAACGGGAGCCTTCGTGCAGCGCCTCGAAGAACTCCTCGGGTAAGCGGAGATGGGTCTTCATCCAGCGCTCACATGCGGCGTGGGCCAGATTCAGATGCAACCAGATGAATTCATCGCTGGTTTCAGTGGCTTCCAGTCGCTCCAATGCAGCCGCAGAGCCGATCTCCCGACCCGCTTCCCCGGGCATGAAACTGAAACCGTAGAGCAGGCCGAAGAGGTCTGAATCCTGATGGTTTTGCACGATGCTTTGATTCATGACTGCTCGCTGGCCGTGATGCGCCTGGTCCGTGGCAAAAGGACGAAGTGCGCATCATGACAAGCGATTATTTCAGTTTTGTTGCGATTTGTTTCTGTTTGTTAAATGCAGGGTGGCGTCAAACCATGGCCAGGGGCAACTTGCGTGTCGGTATCGGCCATGCACGGTCGATGAGCGCCAGATCGTCAGCAGTGAGCATCAGTTCGGCAGCCGCCGCATTGAGCTTCACATGATCCGGATTCACCGCCTTGGGGATGGCAATCATATTGTTGCGGCGCAACACCCACGCCAGGCTGACCTGCGCCGGAGTCGCATTATGGCGGGCGGCGACTTCATGGAGGGCAGGGTGGTGCAGCAGATTACCGGCTTGGCCCTGGCCGATAGGGCAGTAGGCCATGATTGGCAGGCCGTTGGCTTCGGCCCAAGGGAGCAGGTCGAATTCAATGGCGCGGTCTTCCGGGTTGTAGAGCACCTGGTTGGTGGCGCAGTTCGGGTTGTTCAATTCGAGCAGGTCGGCAACGTCGAAGTTAGACACGCCCCACCGGCCAATCTTGCCTTCTTCGCGCAGGCGTTCGAAGGCTTCGACGGTTTCTTCCAGCGGGTAGGAACCGGGCCAGTGCAGCATATAAAGGTCGATGTAGTCGGTTTTCAGGCGGCTGAGACTACGTTCGCAGGCGGCAGGGATGCCTGTGCGGCTGGCGTTGTGGGGGTAGACCTTGCTGACCACGAATACCGAATCACGCTGCCCGACGAGGGCCTCGCCGACAATTTTCTCGGCTTCGCCGTCGGCATACATTTCGGCGGTGTCGATCAGGTTCATGCCCAGTTCGATGCCTTGACACAGAGCGCGGATCTCGGCTGAGCGCTGGTCTTGGCGTTCGCCCATATGCCAGGTGCCCTGACCGATGACCGGAACTGTTTTGCCCGCTAATTCGAGAGTGCGCATGGGGGAGCCTGCAATTGGATAAATGATGAGGAGTGAGGCAGTGGATTGGGGGAAGGGTTCAGTGTGTATAGCAAACAATGTGGTTTTGGGAGGGGGGCTGACGGTCTGGTTTAGGTGTTCATATCCATTATGTGCGTGCTCTGAAATTAGGGCGTTTGTAAAAGGTGACCCGCTGTAAGAGCGGAAGCGTAAGTAGCCGTTAGCGTAGCAACGGATATGTACGCAGGAATCACTTCTATGTGAGCAGTTCTAAAATCCCAATAAAAAACCCCGTCACAAGGACGGGGTTTTTTAAACGCTGTGTGTCGCTTTACGCTTGAACAACCGGGATCTTGGCGTTCGCCGCGACTTCACGGAACTCCGCGATCTGATCGAAGCTCAGGTAGCGGTAAACGTCCGCTGCCATGGTGTCGATCTGCTTCGCGTATTCCATGTACTCCTCGACGGTCGGCAGGCGACCCAGGATCGAGGCAACGGATGCCAGCTCGGCCGAGGCCAGGTAGACATTCGCGCCATCGCCCAGACGGTTCGGGAAGTTACGGGTCGACGTGGAAACCACTGTCGAGTTCGGCTCTACACGTGCCTGGTTACCCATGCACAGCGAGCAGCCCGGCATTTCCATGCGCGCGCCAGCTTTGCCGTAGATGCCGTAGTAGCCTTCTTCCGTCAGCTGGTGAGCATCCATCTTGGTCGGCGGCGACAGCCACAGACGAGTTGGCAATTGACCTTTGACCTTATCCAGCAGCTTGCCCGCAGCGCGGAAGTGGCCGATGTTGGTCATGCACGAACCGATGAACACTTCGTCGATCTTCTCGCCAGCAACGCTGGACAGCAGACGGGCGTCATCCGGATCGTTCGGCGCGCAGAGCACAGGCTCTTTGACGTCGGCCAGGTCGATTTCGATGATTTCAGCGTATTCGGCGTCAGCATCGGCAACCATCAGCTCAGGATTGGCAACCCAGGCTTCCATCGCTTGAGCGCGACGTTCCAGAGTCCGCACATCGCCGTAGCCTTCGCCGATCATCCAGCGCAGCAGGGTGATGTTGGAGTTCAGGTACTCGGTGATCGACTCTTTCGACAGCTTGATGGTGCAGCCAGCAGCAGAGCGTTCGGCCGAAGCGTCGGACAGTTCGAATGCCTGCTCGATGCTCAGGTCATCAAGGCCTTCGATTTCCAGGATGCGACCGGAGAACGCATTTTTCTTGCCTTTCTTCTCTACCGTCAACAAGCCCGACTGGATAGCGAAGTAAGGAATGGCGTGAACCAGGTCGCGCAGGGTGATGCCAGGTTGCATCTTGCCTTTGAAGCGGACCAGGATCGATTCCGGCATGTCCAGCGGCATAACGCCGGTGGCAGCAGCAAACGCAACCAGACCGGAACCGGCCGGGAAGGAGATGCCCATCGGGAAACGGGTGTGGGAGTCGCCACCGGTGCCGACGGTATCCGGCAGCAGCATACGGTTCAGCCAGCTGTGGATAATGCCGTCGCCCGGACGCAGGGAAACGCCGCCACGGGTCATGATGAAGTCAGGCAGCGTGTGGTGCGTGGTGACGTCGATCGGTTTTGGATAAGCAGCGGTGTGGCAGAAAGACTGCATGACCAGATCGGCGGAGAAGCCCAGGCAAGCCAGGTCTTTCAGCTCGTCACGGGTCATCGGGCCAGTGGTATCTTGCGAACCCACGGTGGTCATTTTCGGTTCGCAGTAGGTGCCTGGACGCACACCTTTGCCTTCTGGCAGACCGCACGCCTTGCCGACCATCTTCTGCGCCAGGGTATAACCCTTGGTGCTCTCGGCCGGAGGCTCCGGCAGCTTGAACAGATCGGTTGGACCCAGACCCAGTTCGGCGCGAGCCTTGTCAGTCAGGCCACGGCCGATGATCAGCGGGATACGACCGCCAGCACGAACTTCGTCCAACAGAACCGGCGTCTTCATTTCGAAGGTGGTCAGGACTTCGTCGGTGCCGTGCTTGCAGACTTTGCCAGCATGCGGGTACAGGTCGATCACGTCGCCCATGTGCATGTTGCTGACGTCGAATTCGATTGGCAGTGCGCCAGCATCTTCCATGGTGTTGTAGAAGATCGGAGCGATTTTGCTGCCGAAGCAGAAACCGCCAGCGCGCTTGTTCGGAACATAAGGAACGTCGTCGCCGAAGAACCACAGAACCGAGTTGGTCGCGGATTTACGCGAAGAACCGGTGCCGACCACGTCGCCTACGTAGGCAATCGGGAAGCCCTGGCCGCGCATTTCTTCGATCTGCTTCATCGGACCGATGGAGCCTTGTACATCCGGAACGATACCGTCACGGGCCATTTTCAGCATGGCCAGGGCGTGCAGCGGGATGTCAGGACGGGACCATGCATCCGGGGCAGGGGACAGGTCGTCAGTGTTGGTTTCGCCGGTGACTTTGAACACGCGCAGGCTGATTTTGTCAGCCAGGGTCGGACGCTTCTTGAACCACTCGCCGTCAGCCCAGGACTGCAGCACTGCTTGAGCGTTGGCGTTGCCGTTCTTGGCTTTTTCAGCGACGTCATGGAACGCGTCGAACATCAGCAGGGTGTGCTTCAGTTGTTCAGCAGCAACCGCCGACAATTCCGCATCGTCGAGCAGGTCGACCATGGTCACGATGTTGTAGCCGCCTTGCATGGTGCCGAGCAGTTCAACAGCGCGCTTTTTATCGATCAGTGGCGAGGTGACTTCGCCCTTGGCCAGGGCAGACAGGAAACCGGCTTTGACGTAGGCAGCTTCGTCAACGCCAGGTGGAATGCGATTGGTGATCAGATCGACAAGGAAAGCTTCTTCGCCAGCCGGTGGATTCTTCAGCAGCTCGATCAAGCCTGCAGTTTGTTCGGCGTTAAGCGGCTGGGGCACGATACCCTGGGCGGCACGCTCTTCGATGTGTTTACGGTAGGCTTCAAGCACAGTATTACCCTCATCAGTGGTCCCAAATGGGTGTCCGGGACGCTCATCCAGCAATTGCCTGAAAACCTGCTCGACGAAACTTTTTTGAGTTCCTTGGTCAGGGTTTCGGCAATTCCTTACAGAAGCTGTTTTCAAAGTTTTACGCCTGCAGGACGGCTGATGAGTGTTGACGAGGGCTTGAAACCTGCGTCAACACCGGACTGCGGGGTTACTTTGACTGTGCTCGTGACGCTTTGAAAACAGCTTCCAACGGACATTGGCGCCTTAAAAGGCTCGCTGATTCTACGGCAAATCTTCCCTAAAGGTAAGTTAGCCCTAAACCTTCGGGGGTGAACACCGTTAGACAAAGGGCTAATATGCTCGCTCGTTCTCGCCTGTCGTTGCCTTGCCTGCCATGCCAAATCAAATCATCAAAACGCCCTGCGTCGGCCTTTGCTCCACCGTTTACGGGGATCTGGTGTGCCGTGGCTGCAAGCGTTTCCACCATGAAGTGATCAATTGGAACGGCTATGACGAGGCCGAGAAAAGAGCGGTGTGGCTGCGGCTTGAACAACTGCTGGTCCAGGTCATGACCGCCAAGCTGGAAGTGTTCGATGCCGGCAAGCTGCGTCAGCAACTGGAATTGCGCAAGATCCGCTTCGTTCCCAATCAGTCGGAATATTGCTGGGCTTATCAGTTGATTGCCCGGGGGGCGCGGGTTATCAGCAACATAGAAGCCTATGGTCTGGCGCTGCTGCCGGAGTTTCGCGACTGGCCGTTGCCTGATCTGCGTGACGCCATTGATCGGGAGTTCTTCCTGCTGTCGGAGGCGCATTACGAGCGCTATATAGCGCCGGGCTTTCTCAAGGATGCCATCGGCAGCTAGATTGGATACAAGCTCTGAATCAAGCGATAATGCCCGCCAGTTTCTGGAGCGCTTATGTCTGAACCCATCGAAAACCATCCCGTTGACGCCATCCTCGACGCCAGCGGTCTCAATTGTCCTGAGCCGGTGATGATGCTGCACCAGAAGGTCCGTGACCTTCAGCCGGGCGGCATGCTCAAGGTCATCGCCACCGACCCGTCTACCCGCCGCGATATCCCCAAGTTTTGCGTGTTCCTGGGCCATGACCTGGTGGATCAGCAGGCTGCAGATGGCACCTTCCTGTACTGGATTCGCAAGAAGCTGGATTGACCGAGGCGGGATTCGCGGCTGGCGCAAATCCTGTGGGAGCGGTGCTTGCCCGCGATAAGGTTCAGGTGAACTAACTTAGGAACCGCAGCGCCGTATCGCGAGCAAGCTCGCTCCCACAGGGACCGCGTTTCAGTCCAGAACGCCTATGCAGCTTTCTATCCCGCCCGATCAATGCCTACACTGCCGCCGACTTCAGGGAGTACACCATGCGAATTGTTGCTGACGAAAATATTCCGCTGCTCGATGCTTTTTTTGCCGATTTCGGAGAAATCACGCGTTTGCCTGGCCGTTCCATTGATCGGGCTTCTGTCGCGGACGCGGATATTCTGCTGGTGCGCTCGGTAACGCCGGTGACCCGTGCGTTGCTTGAGGGCAGCACAGTACGTTTTGTCGGCACTTGCACCATTGGGACCGATCATCTGGATCTGGATTATTTCCAGGAGGCCGGCATCCAGTGGTCCAGTGCGCCGGGCTGCAATGCCCGTGGGGTCGTGGATTACGTGCTCGGCAGTCTGCTGACTCTAGCGGAAATCGAAGGCGCGGATCTGACGCAGCGCACTTACGGCGTCGTGGGTGCAGGCCAGGTCGGTGGTCGGCTGATCAAGGTATTGCAGGGGCTTGGCTGGAATGTACTGGTTTGCGACCCGCCACGGCAGGCGGCTGAAGGAGGTGATTACGTCAGCCTCGATGAAATCCTTCAAAGGTGCGATGTGATCAGTCTGCACACCCCGCTGACCAGGACTGGCGATCAGCCGACCTGGCATCTGTTCGATAAGGAGCGCCTGCAACAGCTGAAACAGGGTAGTTGGTTGATCAATGCCAGCCGTGGCTCGTTGGTGGACAACATCGCCTTATACGAAACCCTGCTGGACCGCGATGACCTGCAAGCCGTGCTGGATGTCTGGGAAGGCGAGCCAATCGTGAAAGAGGCGCTGGCCGATCTCTGCGTAATCGCAACCCCGCACATTGCCGGCTACAGCCTGGATGGCCGGCAGCGGGGCACTTCGCAGATCTATCAGGCGCTTTGTGCCCATCTGGGGATGACCCCGCGGATCAGCCTCGCCGATCTGTTGCCAAAGCCCTGGCTGGCGCAAGTCACGCTTGATGCCGGTACTGACCTTGCCTGGGCGCTGAGCACGCTGTGCCGTGGGGTTTATGATCCGCGTCGCGACGATGCGGATTTTCGCCGCAGCCTGGTCGGTGAGTTGAGCCAGCCGCTGGCCTTCGACCTGCTGCGCAAAAACTACCCGCCACGCCGTGAAATCGAAGGCTTGAGCGTGTGTATCGAAGGACAGTCCGAGGCGCTGGAGCAACTGGTATCAGCGTTGGGGGCAAGCCTCGCTACTGCGAACTGAGTCCAGGGTGGTAAACGTCAGGCAGAAAAAACCCGACCTGGCGTCGGGTTATAAAACCGGGCAGCCGCCCAGTTCTGTTCTTAATCTTGTTTGTTTGGCGCTACCCAGTTTTTGTCGCATTCCTGACATGCCGCCTGAACCATTTCTTCAGTAATCACGATTTCGCGCCCGTCTTTGTCGAGGATCGCGCCACCGACTGGCAGTTGCGGGTTGGCTCGTACTACCGGGACTTGATTGCTGTTGTCTTGCAAGCTCATGGGTTGTCTCCTTCATCAGGTGTTCACTGTATCCACGCTTGATGAATCCGCCGTGACATCACTCAGCACATCAAACGCCGTTTACTCCACCAGAATTGGCAGAAAATCGCCAGCCTTTGCGGATGACATTCGTCACCTGCCGGGTTCGCCAACGATCATATTCATGCTGACTGGCGCTTATCGCCAGAGTTCATTAGCCGCCGCTGTACGGTAACTAGCCAAAGCCTGTCTTTATGGGTGTAGGCTTTGCCGCTTCAGCCTTTGCAGCAGGTTCACTTTCATGGCTTCATTGCTTTCCAGTCGCCAGCGTCAGGCCATCCGTCTTGCCGCCCGCTTTGTTGCGCCTTACCGCTGGCAGGCCATGGGCGCGTTGCTTGCGCTGATCGTCACGGCCGGTATCACCCTGTCCATGGGGCAAGGCATCAAGTTGATGGTCGATGAGGGTTTCGTGACTCGCTCGCCTCAGCTGCTCAATCAGTCCATCGGCCTGTTCATGATGCTGGTACTTGGCCTGGCCGTGGGCACCTTCATGCGCTTCTATCTGGTTTCGTGGATTGGCGAGCGGGTGGTGGCGGATCTGCGCAAGAAGGTGTTCGATCATCTGGTCGATCTGCATCCAGGCTTCTATGAAAATAACCGCAGCTCTGAAATTCAGTCCCGGTTGACCGCGGATACCACGCTGCTGCAATCGGTGATCGGCTCATCGCTGTCGATGTTCCTGCGCAACGCACTGATGGTCATCGGCGGCATCGCGTTGCTGTTCATCACCAATCCCAAACTCACCAGTATCGTGGTCGTGGCGCTGCCACTGGTGCTGGCGCCGATTCTGATTTTTGGCCGTCGGGTGCGCAGCCTGTCACGGGAGAGTCAGGACCGGGTGGCGGATGTCGGTAGTTACGTTTCCGAGGCGTTGGGCCAGATCAAGACGGTTCAGGCCTACAACCACCAGCAGCAGGACAAGCAGCGTTTCGCCCGTACCGCTGAAGACGCTTTCCAGACGGCTCGCAAGCGCATCCTGCAGCGTTCGTGGTTGATTACCCTGGTGATCGTCCTGGTCCTGGGGGCGGTGGCCGTGATGTTGTGGGTCGGCGGGATGGACGTGATCGAAGGGACGATCTCCAGCGGTGAGCTGGCAGCGTTTGTGTTTTACGCGCTGATTGTCGGCAGTGCTTTTGGCACTTTGAGCGAGGTGATTGGCGAGCTGCAACGGGCCGCCGGTGCTGCGGAGCGTATCTCCGAACTGCTGCAGGCAAAAAGTCATATCACGCCGCCTGACAGCAATTTACTGC
The DNA here is from genome assembly GCF_000737245.1 of Pseudomonas syringae. Classification (GTDB taxonomy): domain Bacteria; phylum Pseudomonadota; class Gammaproteobacteria; order Pseudomonadales; family Pseudomonadaceae; genus Aquipseudomonas; species Aquipseudomonas syringae_J. The sequence continues at coordinate 34,854 of NZ_JPQU01000109.1, forward strand.
GTCTGCCGGAGCGGGTAGACGGTCGGCTTGAGCTGGATGCGGTGAGCTTTGCCTATCCGTCCAGGCCCGAACGCAATGCCGTGGATAACCTGACTTTGAGCATCAATCCAGGAGAAACCCTGGCGCTGGTAGGCCCTTCAGGGGCAGGGAAATCAACATTGTTTGATTTGTTGCTGCGCTTTTACGATCCGCAGCAAGGCCGGATTTTGCTTGAGGGACTGCCTATTGCGCAGTTGGACCCGGCAGACCTGCGCCGCTGCTTCGCCCTGGTGTCCCAGACCCCGGCGCTGTTTTTCGGCAGCGTTGAAGAAAACATCCGATATGGCAACCCCGGCGCCACGTCGGAGCAGGTCGAAGCCGCCGCACGCATCGCTCACGCCCATGAGTTCATTCTGCAAATGGCTGACGGCTACCAGACTCATCTGGGCGACGGCGGTCTGGGGTTATCCGGTGGGCAGCGACAACGGCTGGCCATCGCCCGGGCATTGCTCGTGGATGCTCCGATTCTGCTACTGGACGAAGCCACCAGCGCGCTGGATGCGCAAAGCGAACACCTTATTCAGGAAGCGTTGCCGAGCCTGATGAAAGGGCGCACCACCCTGGTGATCGCGCATCGGCTGGCGACCGTACAGAACGCGGACCGTATTGCAGTGATTGATCAGGGGTGTCTGGTGGCGATTGGCACGCACCGGCAATTGATCGCCAGCAACCCGCTTTATGCACGACTTGCGGCGTTGCAGTTCACTGCTCGGGGGGAAACGGTGGTTTGAAGCCGGGCTGAACTGTAGGAGCGCGCTTGCCCGCGATGGCTTTCTTAAAGGCGACTAATTCGCTGACTTTAGAATTGAATCGCGGGCAAGCGCGCTCCTACAGGTTTTCTGTCTTTCGCATGAAAGCGCCGTGTCAGTGACTCAGCGGTACTCACACAGATAAGCAGTATCCACAGCTACTTTCAGCTGGAATTTGCTGTTGGCCGGTACATTGAACTGGTCGCCGGTGGCGAAGGTTTCCCAGTCGCTGCTGTCTGGCAGTTTCACGCTCAGGCTACCGGAGATGACATGCATGATTTCCCGCTGTGCGGTGCCAAACTCGTATTCCCCGGCGGCCATGACACCGATGGTGGCCTGACCTTCAGCCTGACTGAACGCGATGGATTTAACGGTGCCGTCGAAGTATTCGTTGACTTTGAACATGGCGATTCCTCGAAAGTGGGCTGAAAAGGGGGCGGCCAGTATGCCCAAGCTTTAAAACCCCGTCATCAGCTTTAGGCCGGGCATTTCACTCAATTGGGCAGAATCAGCGGCAGCAATCGCGCAGTGTTGCGAGCATCGACCAGGGCGCGATGTTGCTGTCCGCTGAACTGCATTCCCGCTAGCTGCAAAGCACCATTCAGCCCGGGCGCGCGCTGCAATTGGCGCGCCTGAGCGAAGCGTTGCTTGAGGTTGACGTGGGGCAGGGTGGTGAGAATGCTGGTCAGCTGATGCTGACGCCATTCCAGCTCCAGCTGCTGGCGATCGTAGTCGCCCCAGCTTGCCCAACCGACGATCCGCGCCCGATGATGCCCAAGCCAGCGCTCGAACATAGGCCAGACTTCGGTCAGCGGCGCTGCGCTGTCGATACTGCTCTGGCTGATGTGGGTCAGTTCCCGACAGAAATGGGTCAATAGCGGCCGACGCACTGGCCGCACGAAACGCTCGAAGTGATCCAGCTCACGTCCGTCCTGATTGACGAGGGTGGCGCCGATTTCGATGACCTCCATTTCCGCCACGGGCCAGCCACCTTCCTCGGTCGTGGCCTCCAGATCAATCACCAACCAGTGCGGCATGTGAAGCTCCTATCCCAGAGTCGTTAATCCATTTCGAGCTAGCGTAGCCATATTCAGTCATTGACGTCCAACGGCTGGGGCTGGCATTACCGATAACCGGCCCTGACTGACGTTTTCGTCCTGGCTGGCTAATACATCGACACTCGATCCGTCTATCGGTGCCCTGATGATGGCATTCAGTGAAAAATGAGCCATCTTTCTACCTTTGGTTAATTGTCTATTTGGTCAATAAAGCCTACGGTATCTGATTTTCAGGGGTGCGCAGTCTTGAAGTCTTTGTCTGTGCAAATGGGGTGGCGAGCCTTGATGGCAGTCGTCGCCGCGACGTTGACCATGCAGGCCAGTGCTGTGCAAGTTGTACGCATCGGTGCCGCACATTTTCCGCCTTATACCATCCGCCCCGAACGCGGTGCCGATACCGGACTATTACCCGAATTGATTGCGGCCCTTAATGAGGTGCAGAAGGATTTCCAGTTTGTTCTAGTGCCTACCTCGATCCCTCGGCGCTTCCGGGATTTCGAGCAGGGGCGCATCGACATGGCGATCTTCGAAAACCCTGACTGGGATTGGCAGCACATTCCCCACGAAACCGTCGACATGAAGCTTGAAGACGCCGAGATTTTCGTCGCCCGCAAGACCTCGGGGCGTGGGCAAAGCTATTTTGATGAGCTCAAAGGCAAGCGTCTTGCGCTGTTCAGCGGTTATCACTACGCATTCGCTCAATTCAATGCGGACCCGAAATACCTGAGCGAGAAGTTCAACGCTACGCTGACTTACTCCCATGACAGCAACTTGCTGATGATTCTGCGTGATCGAGCGGATATCGCGTTGGTCACTCGCTCATACCTGAGCGATTTCATGGCGCGCAATCAAGAGCAGGCCCGTCAGTTATTGGTGTCGGAGCGGGTCGATCAGACCTATCGGCATTTCGCGCTCCTACGCCCGCAATCCCCGATCAGCGGTGTCCAGTTCGACACGTTGCTGCAGCAGCTGCGGGAGAATGGGCAAATGCTTAGGATCTTCCAGCCGTTCAGGATTGCTGTGCTGCCGATGGAAAGCACTCGCGCGGTCGCTGGAGACAGGGCTCAGGAGTCACGCTGAACAACCACGTTAAAACAACAAGGCGGCGCATCTGATGCACCGCCTTGAGCGTTTTCAGCGGTCTTTAGCTTCTTTGGCATCCATTTCAGCATTGCGCTCGTGGACACGTTTGAGCTGTTCTTCGGTCAGCGGAACCTTCTGTGCTGATTGACGCAGCATCATCAAGCCTCCGACGATCGAGCCAATCGCAACCAGCAAAATCAACCAGGCATACCAGGGCATAAGGTTCTCCTTTTATGTCACCGTTTGAGCAGCGCGGCTGCTCAATGGTTCAAGTGTAGTCCTATGCACCTTTACCGGTTGCGATTTACAAGCCGGTCAGCATGGCATCAGCCGGGGCTTCGGCTCGGGATTGCGCGGTCAGGCTGAAGTAAATGAAGCCTACGGCCATGAAGCCCAGGAAGATAAGGCCGATCAGCATGTTGAACCAGGCCATGGCAATCAGGCATACCACAGCCAGCGCCAGAGCGATGCCGGGTACGATCGGGTAACCTGGCGCACGGAAGGTGCGTTCCAGCAGCGGCTCGGTTTTGCGCAGTTTGAACAGGCTGAGCATGCTCATGATGTACATCACGATGGCGCCAAACACTGCCATGGTAATCATCGCTGCGGTGAGGGTCATGCCGCTCAGGTTGATCAGGCCGTCGCTGTAGATTGCAGCGATGCCGATCACGCCGCCCGCGATGATGGCGCGGTGGGGCGTCTGGAAGCGTGACAGTTTAGCCAGCCCGGACGGCAGGTAGCCGGCGCGAGCCAAGGCGAAGAACTGTCGCGAGTAACCCAGAATGATCCCGTGGAAGCTTGCCACCAGGCCGAAAAGGCCGATCCAGACCAGCATGTGCAACCAGCCAGAACTTTCCCCGACCACGGTTTTCATAGCTTGCGGCAGTGGATCGTTGATGTTCGACAGTGTGCGCCAGTCGCCGACGCCGCCCGCGAAGAACATCACGCCAATGGCCAGGATCACCAGGGTAAGGATGCCGCTGATGTAGGCCTTAGGGATGGTGCGCTTGGGATCCTTGGCTTCTTCCGCGGCCATGGCAGCGCCTTCGATGGCCAGGAAGAACCAGATGGCGAACGGGATGGCCGCGAACATGCCGGCGATCGCTCCTGGCCCGAAGGTGCTCGAACCCGCCCAGCCATTGAGGGCAAAGTTGCTAAAGCTGAAGGCTGGCGCGACAACACCCATGAACACCAGCAACTCGGCCACAGCCAGCACGCAGACTACCAGCTCGAAGGTTGCGGCCAGCTTCACGCCAAGAATGTTCAGAGTCATGAATACGATGTAGGCACCGACCGCCGCGTGTTTGGGGTCCAGAGCGGGAAACTGCACGTTCAGGTACGCACCGATGGCCAAGGCAATGGCCGGAGGCGCAAAAACAAATTCAATCAGCGTGGCGAGGCCTGCAATCAACCCGCCTTTCTCACCAAACGCCCGGCGGCTGTAGGCAAACGGCCCGCCTGCATGGGGAATTGCGGTGGTCAGCTCGGTGAAACTGAAAATGAAACAGGTGTACATCGCCGCGACCATCAGCGAGGTCACGAGGAACCCCAGGGTTCCGGCGACACCCCAGCCATAGCTCCAGCCAAAATATTCGCCCGAGATCACCAGACCGACCGCGATCCCCCACAGATGCAGCGTGCCCAGTGTGGGCTTGAGTTGCGTAGTCATTTTTTTCTCCCTGAGTCGATCAAAGCATCGAAACATCCTGTTGCAGTCACCATGCCAGTCAGCGAACCACTGTCGTATTGGTCCAGAAAACGTCGTTTGTAGAACCGTTCTCGTTTGCAGGACTTACGATGGTGCAGCTTTGGTGCGTGAAAGTGTTGGCAGCGTCTGATTTAGGGCGCGTTCATGGCGCTGTATCGGTTCAGCTCGGCGGATCGATTACCGTCCGCCGACAGGTTCGGCTACAATGCGCGCCGATTTCGACCTACCAGAGAACCCGCTCATGTCCGTCTGCCAGACTCCTGTCATCGTCGCCCTGGATTTCCCGACCCGTGACGCCGCTTTGAAGCTGGCCGATCAGCTGGATCCGAAACTTTGCCGGGTAAAAGTCGGCAAGGAGCTGTTCACCAGCTGTGCGTCGGATATCGTGGAAACCCTGCGGAACAAGGGTTTTGAAGTGTTCCTCGACCTGAAATTCCATGACATTCCCAACACCACAGCGATGGCTGTCAAGGCTGCCGCCGAGATGGGTGTGTGGATGGTCAATGTGCATTGCTCCGGTGGACTGCGCATGATGGCGGCCTGCCGAGAAGTGCTTGACCAGCGTACCGGCCCGCAGCCGTTGCTGATTGGCGTGACGGTACTGACCAGCATGGAGCGTGAGGATTTGGCCGGGATCGGTCTGGATGTCGATCCGCAGGTACAGGTATTGCGGCTGGCAGCCCTGGCTGAAAAGGCCGGCATGGACGGGTTGGTCTGTTCCGCCCTGGAAGCCCAGGCACTCAAGGCTGCGCATCCTGCGCTGCAACTGGTCACCCCGGGTATTCGCCCTAGCGGCAGCGCGCAGGATGACCAACGCCGTATTCTGACGCCGCGTCAGGCGCTGGATGCCGGTTCCGACTATCTGGTGATCGGTCGTCCGATCAGCCAGGCTGCCGACCCGGCCAAGGCGCTGGCGGCTGTGGTGGCTGAGTTGGGGCTGTAAGTACTCCACAAATCCCTGTAGGAGCGCACGAGCAGCGCGAGGCCGCAATGGCTGTGTGTAGACACGCCGCCATCGCTCGCCTCGTAACCTCGGTGAGCTCCAGCAGGTCCTGCGTTTCTGCCTCTAGACCTTCAACACCAACTTTCCGAAATTCTCGCCCTTGAACAGCTTCTGCAGAGTTTCCGGGAAGGTCTCCAGTCCGTCGACAATGTCTTCGCGGCTCTTGAGTTTGCCTTCGTTCATCCAGCCCGCCATTTCCTTGCCTGCGGCAGCAAACTGGCTGGCGTAGTCCATGACCACGAAGCCTTCCATGCGCGCGCGATTGACCAATAGTGACAGGTAGTTGCTCGGGCCTTTAACAGCGGTGGTGTTGTTGTACTGACTGATGGCACCGCAAATCACCACCCGAGCCTTGGGAGCCAGCCTGCTGAGCACGGCGTCGAGAATGTCACCGCCGACGTTATCGAAATACACGTTCACACCATTCGGACATTCGCGCTTCAATCCGGCGGCGACATCCTCGTTTTTGTAATCGATAACCCCATCAAAACCCAATTCATCTATCAGCGACTGGCATTTTTCCTTGCCGCCCGCGATACCCACCACCCGGCAACCTTTGATTTTGGCGATTTGCCCGGCAACGCTGCCGACGGCACCCGCAGCGCCTGAAATCACCACTGTATCGCCACTTTTGGGGGTGCCCACTTCAAGCAGGGCGAAGTAGGCCGTCATCCCGGTCATGCCCAGCGCGGAAAGATAGCGCGGCAGCGGTGCGAGTTTCGGGTCGACTTTGTAAAAGCCTTTGGGCTCGCCGAGAAAATAGTCTTGAACGCCCAACGCACCCTGCACGAAATCACCCACGGTGAATTGGTCGTTTTCCGAAGCTATAACTTCACCGACCCCAAGCGCACGCATGACCTCGCCGAGACCCACAGGTGCAATGTAGGACTTGCCTTCGTTCATCCAGCCGCGCATCGCGGGGTCCAGGGACAGATAGTGATTCTTGACCAGGATCTGCCCGGCAGTCAGCTCGCCGACCGGGACTTCCTGATAGGTGAAGTCTTCACGGCTGGCCGCGCCGGTGGGACGTCTGCTGAGCAGAAATTGACGGTTGGTCTGGGTGGTCATGGCAGGTCCTCGAATGAAGGCGAAAGATTCATTGAAGTCGCTAACGTGCTGGCCCACAAGTGAAGGTTGATCAGCGAATGCGCGGTGATCCAGTTCGATGATGGGCAATCGGTGGCTTTGAAAACGCATAACCCGTAGCTCACGAGCGACGCGAGGCAGCGATGGCGTTTTAGCAGGCACGCCGCTATCGCTGCCTCGCGTTGCTCGTGAGCTCCTACAGGGCTAGGCTCTCCCGCATCGGTCACTCTTGCCGATGGATTGGAGCTTGTCGATGGACGCCCCGTGGATTGCATTTCCTTTCATCAGTGCCTCGCTGATTCTGCTGGTGGACATGACCCTGTGGCATTGGGTGAAGCCTGGTTGGCTGCGCTGGAAGATCGTCGGCCGTCTGGTCCTGTTTCTAATGTTCAGCAAGGTGCTGCTGGACGCTGGCCTGAGCCCTCTGGGGATGGTTTCCACTGAACTGCCTCTGTCACGTCATGTGCTGGCGACGGTGCTGAGTATTGCCTGGTGGCTGTTTGGTGCGCGAACGCTGACGGTATTGACCAGTGTGGTGCTGGCGCCACGTATTGGCGGCAAGGGTCATTTATTACAGGACGTGCTGAGCGCCATCATCTTTCTGGTTGCAGTGGTTGCTGCTGCCGCCTATGTGCTCGATTTGCCGGTCAAAGGGCTGCTGGCGACTTCCGGCGCAGTGGCGATCATCCTTGGCCTGGCTTTGCAGAGCACCTTGAGCGACGTGTTTTCCGGCATCGTGCTCAATGCCACCAAGCCGTTTCGGGTCGACGACTGGATCAGGGTCGATGACATCGAAGGCAAAGTCATCGAGATCGACTGGCGCTCGACGCATCTGCTAACGGCCGAGGGCAGCATGGCGGTGATCCCCAACGCGATGGCTGCCAAGACCCGCATCGTCAATTTCAGCCGGCCAGATCATTTCCACTCGTTCACTTTGAAGCTTGAGCTGACGGTTCGGCTGCGTCCCAAGCTGGTGCTGGATTCCATCGACAAGGCGCTGCAGGGTTGCCGGGAACTGTTGCCCCAGCCGGCTGCCAGTGCGGTAGTGGTGAAGGCCGGGCTGCGCAGTGTCGAGTACGAGGTCACCGGCTACGTCAAATCCCGTGACCGCCGTTCTGCGGTGCGCAACCAGTTGCACGATTTGATCTATCGCCAGCTGGCCGCCAGCGAACCCCGCCAGGATCAGGCGCGGCCAGCGACGCGGATGTCGGCAGTGCTCAATACCGTGGGTGCATTGCGCATGTTGAGTCATGCCGATCTGGCTGAGCTGGAACGCCATATGCACCTGGTTATCTTCGCCCCTCGGGAAGTCATTCTCGCGGGAGGAGTAGTGCCGGACTCGCTGTACATCATCGAGTCGGGTGTTGTTTCCGTCTCTCTTGAGCGGGCCGATGGCTGGTTAGAGGTGGGGCGGATGGGGCCGGGAGAGTTGCTGGGGGAAACCGGGTTTGTCGATCAGTCGCCGACCTTGGGACGATCCTGTGCGCTCACCGATTGCATGGTCTATCGCATCGCAATCTCAGAGCTGGAACCTTGGGTCAAGGATCACCCCGAGCTGCGCGGAGCGTTGGCCGGCCTGGCGAAATTTCGCGCCGCAGCGCGGTCAGCGATGCTTGAGAGCAAGCCTGTGGCACCCGACTCGCCGGGCTTCCTGCGCTGGTTACGAAGCAGTGTTACGCGCCTGCAAGCCGCGCGTGGTAAGCGCTCCAACGATAAGCTCAGCTAAATAGCGACCGTTAATGATGCAGGTAGATCATTAGTGGCTTGTGCACTACATTGAGCTACTTACTTGAAGCTTGAGTCGGCCTGATGTTCTCCAATTGTCTGCAAACCCTTTATCCAAACGTGCTGCGTGCAGGTGACGCAGTGGCGCTGGTTTCCCCCGCGGGCCCGGTGGCTGCCGCTAAAGTCGAAAGTGCCGCGCAGGTCCTGCAAAGCTGGGGCCTAAAGCCCCGGATCTACCCTCATGCGCTGGACACCCATTCTTTCTACGCCGGCACAGATGAGCATCGGCTGGCGGACTTTAACGCAGCACTGGCTGACCCTGATATCCGGGCGATTTTCTGTAATCGCGGCGGCTACGGCGCACAACGTATCGTCCAGGGGCTGGATTTCGATGCCGTGCGACGTGATCCGAAGCTGGTGATCGGCTTCTCCGACATCACTGCCATCCATGAAGCGCTGTGGGTTCATGCGCGACTGGCGACCATTCATGGCCCTGTGGCTGCGCAATTTGAACGCGGTGGCGTCTTCGCCAGCAGTGTCTGGCACGCGACCATGAGCACCGCACCGGTACGGGTCACAGCCGATGCGACCGAGCCGACGTTCAATGTCCGCACCAGCGGCGCGGCCGAGGGCATTCTCCTGGGTGGCAATCTTTGCATGCTCAGTACCAGTGTCGGAACGCCCTTCATGCCGGATCTGACTGGCGCGATTCTGTTGATCGAGGAAGTGAACGAGGCGGCTTACCGGGTTGATCGTATGCTGACCCAACTACTTAACAGCGGCGTACTCAATGGCGTCGTGGGCATAGCACTCGGGCAATTCACCGAGCCCAAGACGTCTGGCGCCATCACGCCTTCCAGCGTGCTGATGGAGCGCCTTTGCGGGCTGGGTATTCCACTGGTGGGCGGCTTTGCCATTGGCCATGGTGACGTCAATCATGCGGTGCCATTGGGCACTCAGGCCTCCCTTGACGCAGATTCGGGCACTTTGCTGGTCGCTGCCGCGACGCGCTGACCGCCGAGAAACTTCAAGCCTGCCCGAAACATCCTGAAAACGACGCCCGCATAGCTAATTGCCATTATTTGGGCGTCAACATCTTGTATATCCCCGGCCTCGTTGCGAATCTGCATGATTCTTGAATGGCCATTTGAAAAGGCCTTCGGGGCATCGCTATTCCAATGGGGAATGATCGCTATGATTTCGGCCGTGCAAGCACGTTTCGCCAATCTCGGGATGGCGAAAAAACTCGGTGTGGGTTTCTTCCTGGTTTTGCTGTTGACCGCTGTGGTGGCAGCTATTGGAGTTTGGTCGCTGAAGAACATCAGTGGCCACTTCGATGACCTCAAACAGATGTCCTCCCTCAACAGTGAGCTGCTCAAGGTTCGGTTGCTGGAGCAGGATTATGCGTTGCGCAGTGACCCTAAGGTCGCCGAACAACTCCACGCCGGTATCGATCAGCTCAATGCGCAGGCCGAGCAGCTCAAGAGTCAGTCGCCCGCCACTCAGGTAATGATGAGTCAGGTCCAGCAAGCGCTGGCAGACTATCGAAAGTCCTTTGATCAGTTCGTGGACATCAGCCAGAGCAAGGATCTGGCCCTGGAAATGGCCAGTTGGTCAGTATCCAGTGTTGCCAATAACCTCGACGTTCTGCAGTCAGGTCTGACGGATGACGGCACCTATGGCCTCAAGGACTCCAAAGGCGAGCAGGGTGCGGAGTTCATTGAGCAGGCTAACCAGGTCAGCCAGGTTTCCAAACTGATGATGCAGGCAATGGATGAGGCCCGGGTGCGTCTGGACAAGAGCCGCAAAACCGGCTCGGGTGACGAGGTCAAAACCGGCAAGATCGAACAGGCCGATGAAGCACGGGCGCTGGCAGAAGAGCTCAAGGGGCTGATCAAGGATGACGGTTATCTCACGGTCATCGGTGAGGTCAGTACCCACATCGTCAATTTCACCGACAAACTCAATGAGTACACCGGGCTGCTTGCCGATGAGGCGAAGGTATCCTTGCAGCTGGCCGCCAACGCCCGGCAAGTGGTGGAACTGGTGAACCAGGCCTATGCCGCAGAAGACCACTCGATGCAGACGCAATTGCAGACCAATGCGATGCAGATCATCGGTTCATCCATCGTTGCGCTACTGGTGGGGTTGATTGCCTCCATGCTGATCACCCGCTTGATCGTCAAGCCGTTGCGCAGTGTCATTGGTATCGCACAACGTATCGCCGCAGGAGATTTGAGCGGGCATATCGAGGTTTCTCGCCGCGATGAAATCGGCCAACTGATGCTCGCCATGCAGCAGATGGGCGCGGGGTTGAGTAGCATTGTCAGTGGTTTGCAGGCAGGCATCGAACAGTTGGCCGCTTCTGCGCATTCTCTTTCAGCTGTGACTGAACAGACCAATCGCGAAGTCAGCAGCCAGCAAGAGGAAACCGAACAGGTCTCCACGGCCATGAATCAGATGACCGCCACTGTCCATGACGTCGCCCGTAACGCAGAAGAAGCGGCACTGGCCGCGCAAAGCGCCGATGACAAGGTTGATAGCGGTCAGGCCGTGGTGCGCCAGAGCCTGCAGCGGATCGAGCAACTGGCCAGTTCGTCTGCATCGGCCAGTCACAGCATCGAGAGTCTGAGCGCCGAGATTCAAAACATCGGTGTGGTGTTGGGTGTGATCAAAAGCGTGGCAGAGCAGACCAACCTGCTTGCGCTCAACGCCGCCATTGAAGCCGCTCGGGCTGGCGAGCAAGGCCGCGGCTTTGCTGTCGTGGCTGATGAAGTGCGGGCCTTGGCCAAGCGCACTCAGCAATCCACCGAGGAGATTGAGCGTCTGGTCAGCAGTTTACGCAACAGTGCGTCGGCTTCGGTCACACAAATACAGAGCAGCGGCGAGCTGGTGAAGCTGGCGGTCAGCGATGTGCTGCAAACCGAAAGCGCCTTGGGCAGCATCGCTTCGGCGGTATCGATGATCCAGCAGATGAATCAACAGATCGCTGCCGCAGCAGAGGAGCAGACCTCGGTGGCTGAAGAGATCAACCGCAGCGTCACGAACATCCGTGCCAGCGCCGATCAATCCGCCTTAGCCATGCGCGGCAACGCGGCCTCAAGTATTGAGCTTGCGTCACTGGGGACGGAGTTGAAGGGGATGGTGGGGCATTTCAGGCTGTAGCCCTTTGAGACGCTCGGTCCCGGCGCAAAACTCTGTAGGAGCGAGCTTGCTCGCGATAGGTTTTTTACAGTCGATAAACGATCGTCTGGTCTGACGCCATCGCGAGCAAGGTGGAGCGCCACCCCGGTCACTCCTACAGAAGATGGTTTTCCATCAGGTAGCGCGGGTTTTACCCCCATTGAGGATCATCAACGTCAGCACCCCCGCAACAATCCCCCAGAACGCCGAGCCAATCGAAAACAGCGTCAATCCGGAGGCGGTCACCATGAACGTGATGAGGGCGGCTTCGCGTTCCTTGGGTTCATTCATGGCAACGGTCAGGCCGTTGATGATCGAGCCGAACAGCGCCAGAGCTGCAATCGACAGCACCAGCTCTTTGGGAAACGAGGCAAACAAGGCGGCCAGCGTGGCGCCGAAGATACCGGCAATGGCGTAGAAGATTCCACACCAGATCGCCGCGGTATAGCGCTTGTCACGATCCTCGTGGGCGTGTTCGCCGGTGCAGATTGCCGCGCTGATTGCCGCCAGATTGATGCCGTGTGAGCCGAACGGGGCGGTCAATAGCGAGGCGATACCTGTCACCGAAATCAGTGGCGAAGCGGGCACCTGATAGCCGTCGGCACGCAATACCGCAACGCCTGGCATGTTTTGCGAGGTCATGGCCACCACAAACAGCGGGATGCCGATACTGACAGTGGCAGCAAAAGAAAACTCAGGCGAGGTCCAGACCGGCAGGGCGACTTCCAGTGCAAAGCCGCTGAAGTCGAGCAATCCCAGAAAGCCCGCCAGCACTGTACCGACCAGCAGCGAAGCCAGCACCGCGTAACGCGGCGAGACGCGTTTGACCAGTAAATAGGTGAAGAACATGCCCAGTACCAGCCCGGTGCGATGCTGCGCGGCGACGAATATCTCGCTGCCTATCTTGAACAGAATACCTGCCAGCAAAGCAGCGGCCAGCGAAGCAGGAATGCGCTTGACCAGGCGCTCGAAACTGCCAGTCACGCCGCAAATGATCACCAGCACCGCACTGGTGATGAACGCGCCAATGGCCTCTGGATACGCCACGCCGCCCAGGCTGGTGATCAGTAATGCCGCGCCGGGTGTTGACCAGGCGACAGTGATCGGGGTGCGGTAGCGCATGGAAAGGCCGATGCTGCACACCGCCATGCCCATGAACAGAGCCCAGATCCACGACGAAATCTGCGCCGTCGTCAGCCCCGCTGCCTGGCCAGCCTGAAACATCAGCACTAGCGAGCTCGTGCAGCCGGTCATCATGGCAATGAACCCTGCGACCACTGCGGCAGGGGAAGAATCGGCCAGCGGGCGTAAACGGGCAGGGGAGGAGGTAGTCATCGAACGTTCCTTGAGTTCAATCAGCGACAGAGCTTCAGCCTAAACGTAGTGGTTACAAGGTATTGCGATACAGCGGTGGACGCATGTGTCAGTACAGTTCAAAAAGCGCAATGGATCAGTATGCAGCGCCCGGCAGGAGCCAACTTGTTGGCGAGACATTGGTACTGCGGGTTACATCGCATGCCTGTGGGAGCGAATTCATTCGCGAAGACGGTAGTGCAGCCAAGGGAGATGTATCGACTGAACGGGCCCCTTCGCGAATGAATTCGCTCCCACAAGAAAAATATTCCGATCCGGCTGTCTAGCCAGCTGGCTTCACCCCTTTCTGCAAGGTTTCGCCCAGCGCCAGGTTGACTTGCAGCCAGCCGTCCACCGCCTCGCGTCCGGCTTCCGCGAAGACACGTTGCAGCAGCTTGACCTGCTCACGTCGCAACGCCTGTTCGAACTTCAGGCCTTCTTCGGTCAGCGCCAGCAGGCGCTTGCGCTTATCGTTTTCAGGCGCCGCGCTCTTTACCAGATCCATGGCCATCAATTGGCGCAGCGGAGCATTGAGTGCCTGCTTGCTGACGCCCAGCACACCGAGCAGCTCTTTCACGCTCAAACCGGGATAGCGCGCGATGAAAAAGACAATGCGTTGATGCACCCGGCTGAAGCCTCGGCGATCAAGCATTTCGTCGGCCTTGGCGGTGAATGCCTGATAGCCGAAGAAGAAGGCTTCCATGGCAATTTGCTGTGAAGCTGCATTTTTAAGGTCAAGCATATTGACGTATCTATGTCCGGCATCGTAATTTCGGTCAACCAGTTTGACTCATTTCCAATTATTTCGGCTAGCGGTGATCAATATGGCTTTCTCCGAGCGCGTTTCCCGTCTGAAAAGTTCTTTGATTCGTGAAATCCTGGCGGCTGCGCAGCGTCCTGAGGTCATGTCCTTCGCCGGCGGGCTGCCCGCCGAAGCAATGCTGCCCAAGGTGGAGTGGGCCGATATGCCGGTTGCGCTGGGCCAGTACGGAATGAGCGAAGGCGAACCCGAGTTGCGCGAAGCACTGGCTGCCGAAGCGCGAGCCATTGGTCTGCAGTGCGATGCCAGCCAGGTACTGATCGTCAGTGGGTCGCAGCAGACCCTGGACCTGGCGGCCAAGTTGTACATCGACAAAGGTACCCAGGTGATTCTGGAAGCGCCGACCTATCTGGCCGCGCTGCAGATTTTCCAGCTGTTCGGGGCTGATTGCCTGACTGTCCCTCTGCAAGCCGACGGCCCGAACTTGTCAGTCCTGCGCCAGCAGCTCGAGCAGCACAAACCAGCGTTCGCCTACCTGATACCGACCTTTCAGAACCCGTCTGCCGTACGTTACAGCGAGGCCAGCCGCGATGCGGTGGCGGCGATGCTCGATGAGTTCGACGTGACCCTGATTGAAGATGAACCCTATCGCGACCTCACATTCGATGGCGGCAGTGCCACGCCGATCGCCAGTCGCTTGAAGCAGGCCAGTTGGATCTACACGGGGACGGTCTCGAAAACCCTGTTGCCGGGCTTGCGGGTCGGCTATCTGATTGCCAGCCCGGATCTGTTTCCGCTTCTGCTGCGTTTGAAACAGTCGGCAGATTTGCACACCAACCGTCTCGGGCAGTGGCAGGCGTTGCAGTGGATCGGCACCGAGCACTACCGCGAGCATTTGCAGGAGCTACGACGCTTCTACCGCGTACGCCGCGATGCCTTCGACGTTGCGCTGCAAAAGCATTTTAGTGATCTGGCCGAGTGGAACAGTCCTCAGGGTGGTCTGTTCTTCTGGCTTACGCTGAAGCAGCCAATGGATACCCGCACGCTGCTGAAGGCAGCACTGGAGCAGAATGTGGCGTTCATGCCCGGCGAGCCGTTCTTTGCTGATCCGAATGCCAATCCCGGTTACTTGCGGCTGAACTTCAGCCATATTGACCCTGCGCGTCTGGACGAAGGCCTTAAGCGCCTCGCGGGCGTGGTAAGGCGGGCTCGATTGGAACAAGCGGCGTAAGCAGGCGAGAACAGTATTAAAAGGAGCAAGACCATGTATAAGGTTTACGGCGATTACAACTCGGGCAACTGCTACAAGGTCAAGCTCATGCTCAGCCTGTTGGGTGTGGAGTATGACTGGGTTCCAGTGGATATTCTGAAGGGCGAAACTCAGACCGCCGCCTTTCTGGAGAAGAACCCTAATGGCAAGATTCCGGTTCTGGAGCTTGAGGATGGCACCTGCCTTTGGGAGTCCAACGCGATTCTCAATTTTCTCGCCGACGGCACCCACTACCTGCCGACCGAGCCGCGTCTGCGCACTCAGGTTCTACAATGGCAGTTCTTTGAGCAGTACAGCCACGAGCCGAGCATTGCTGTGGCCCGCTTCATCGAGTTCTATCTTGGGTTGCCTGAAGAGCGACTCAAGGAATACCGCTCGTTGCAGAAAGCCGGGTATCGCGCCTTATCAGTGATGGAGCAACAGCTCAAGCGCACACCATTCCTGGTGGGCGAGTCTTTCTCCATCGCCGACATCGCCCTGTATGCCTATACCCATGTCGCCCATCAAGGCGGTTTCGACTTGACACCTTATCCCGGTATCCAGCACTGGCTGACGCGGGTGAAGGAGCAATCTGGATATGTGGAGATGCTGGACTGAAACCTGCCGGCAGGCGGCTTAACGAAAATTTTGAAAGGAATACCAAGTGCGGTTATCTATGATTGCAGTGCTGACACTGATGGCACTGGGAATAGGTTGTTCGGCCCAGGCCGAAGAGTGCGATGCCAATCAAGCAGCAATGAATGCGTGTGCTGGCAAGCAGTTGTCGGCGCTGGATGCTGATCTGAATAAACAATACAAGGCGCAGATGGCGTATCTGAAGAGCCCGGCGCAAAAGCAGGCGCTTAAAAATGCCCAGCTCAAGTGGATCGCTTTTCGGGATGCCGACTGTCTGTATCAGGTGGGCAAGGCTGAGAATTCCGGCTCGATCTGGCCGCTGCAGCAATCTCAATGCCTGGCTGAGCACACCAAAGTGCGGGTCGAACAGTTGAAGGGCTATGTGGCGTGTCGGCAGGAAGGCTGCCCGAACTGATGTCGGGCAACCGTTGACGCGTCAAACGGCGGAGAAGCGCTGATTCAGATAATCGATGATGACTTTGGACTCATACATCCAGACAGTCTTGCCTGCCTCCTCGATGCGCAGGCAAGGCACTTTGATCTTGCCGCCTTCGTTGAGCAGAGTGTTGCGATCCAGTTCGTTGTTCTTGGCATCACGCAGTGCTACCGGGACGTTCAGACGACGCAAGGTGCGGCGGGTCTTGACGCAGAACGGGCAGGCGTTGAACTGATAAAGACTCAGGCCCTGCGCAGATTGATCAACGGCCGCCTGGGCTTGCGGCGTGCGCTGCTTCTTTGCGGGGCGGGTCAGAAAATCAATGAGGATGACCAGTTGGCCAAGACCAACCCTTAATGCCTTGATGAACACTGTTTGAACCTCATGTTGAAGGGCGATCACGGTGTGATCGCGAGGCCCGGCGATTGCTATAGCAGCCGGGCAGGGCGCTGATTACTTGATCAGGCTGAGGAATTCCATGCGGGTCGCGGCGTTTTCGCGGAACTCACCCAGCATTACCGAGGTGATCATCGACGAGTTCTGCTTCTCGACACCGCGCATCATCATGCACATGTGCTTGGCCTCGATCACCACGGCCACACCCAACGCGCCGGTTACCTGCATGATGGCTTCAGCAATCTGGCGGCTCAGGTTTTCCTGAATCTGCAGGCGACGGGCATACATATCAACGATGCGCGCAACCTTGGAAAGGCCCAGCACTTTTCCGTGGGGGATGTAGGCTACATGAGCCTTGCCAATGAACGGCAGCAAATGGTGTTCGCACAACGAATACAGTTCGATGTCCTTGACCATGACCATTTCGCTGGCGTCGGAGCTGAACAGAGCACCGTTGGTCACTTCTTCCAGGGTTTGCTCGTAACCGCGACACAGATACTGCATCGCTTTGGCAGCGCGCTTGGGGGTGTCGAGCAGGCCTTCGCGGGATACGTCTTCCCCCAGTTGGCCAAGGATCGCGGTGTAATTCTGTTCCAGTGTCACAGGGGCTTGTTCCATAAGGGTTTCAGAGTGGTACGTCTTCGGGCTGTACCATTTTTGTACCAATCATGCTCAATTCGAGTTTTCCGAGCTCGCCCCAGTCTGTGCTGGAATTGAGCCATTTCGCGTACGTCGAAAGCAGCATTTGCACGCTGTGGCCCAGCTGATTGGCAATAAACGCAGGGTTCATACCTGCCATGAGGCACATAGTAGCGTAGGTGTGACGGCAGTTGTATTGTCGCCGCACTCTAACTTTCAAATCCTTCAGCGCTTGTTGGAAGTGTTTGTCGGTCACGCTGGCCTGTTGGATGAACTCGGAATTGCGTGTCGGGGGAAAAACGTAGGGGGATGTCCGACACAAGCGTTTAGGCTGTGACTCGCGCAGGGTCCGAACTTCCTTGGCCTGCTTGATGGCGTGCACGGCTCGACTGTTCAGCATAACCAGCCTCGAATCCTTCGTTTTGGTGCGCTCCTCAATCAAGCTGTCTGCGACGATACGACACACGTTAGCCACTCGCTTATCCTCGTCGATCTCATCCCAGCGCAGCGCAGCAATCTCGCCCGGGCGCATGCCGGTGTAGAACGAGAACTCAAAGTAGGCCGCGTAGATCCGCTTGGCGCCCGCCGATGTTGCATAGAGGTGGCTGATGATCGCGTCGGCCTCTTCGGTCGTGAATGGATCGACTGACTTCTTCACCCTGGCGGGCAGTTCGATAGACGCCGCCGGGTTGCGCTCAATGAGCCCATCCCTGAGCGCCGTCTCCAAAAGAGTACCGAGCCGCTGGATGGCTGCTCGCTTGGTAGTCGGCGACTTCCACTCGGTAGCTGCGATGATCTTTCGAAGCATCAGCGTGGTTATTTTCCGTAGGGGCAGCTTCGACAGCGAAGGCATCCAGTAAAGGTTCATGGAAATTCGATAGTTCTTGCGGGTGCCCTCGACCACCTCCCGACCATTCAGCCAAATCTGAGCGTACTCGCCGAACAGGTCGGATTTGTCAGTATCTTCGGGTTCGTAGCTCGACCGAGGGAACAGCTCGGCATAGCGCGCATCATCTAGCACGCCATGCTTTGCCAGGCTGATTACGTGAGCACGGAGATCGGCTGCTGATTTGATCCCTTTGGCCGTTTGCGGATAGGGGAGCGTTTCACAGCGCCGGGTTTTCCACGTGAAGCGGATTCGAATTGATTCACCAGCAAATTCAACTCCGGTGGGCAATCCCACTGGCTTTCTAGCCATGCCTCATATCTCCCCACGCTATAGAAGACGCGACCATCGACGGTGTTCCAGATTCCTTTTGGAATAACACCGCGCGCTCTTTTCCCTTCCAATGCTCGCTTGGTGGTGCCGATAATGGCAGCCATGCGAGCTTCAGATACCTTGTCCATTTCATGGTCGACGGCATTGTGCAGCTCACTTCCCATGGTTACACCTCATTTCTACTGCTCCGGGCCGCGCTGGGCGGCGGAAGGGGTTATGCGGACAGTTCAGATATTGCGTGCTCGACCGAAGCCGCTCGCGGCTCTTCTGCTCCGTAGAAGGATTCGCTTATAGCCCGCTGCTGAAGCCGGAACACTTCTTCCGTCGACTCCTCGTTTTCCGAAATAACTGGCAGGCCGAGCTGGCGTATTCGCTCAATCGAAACGCCTTCTGGAACGTCAAACAAAGTAGTGATGGTCGTGGTAACGGAAATTTGCGGCATGGGTGATACCTCTCCCGCCGATCACCGGCAGGCTGTATATAGAAGAAGGGAAGGGTTACTTGCTCTGCCGCAAAGCCTCAGCAGCACACAACCGGCCGTACTCGATCATCTGCTCAAGCGTGTAGCCCGGCACTTCGCGATCAGCGCCGATGAAGCCGGTGTGGCGCGGCGGGTATGGCAGGTCGATCTGAGGGGGGATAAGTTGTAGTTTGGTCTCGCTCATGGCTTCACCTTCACGCCAGCGGCCTCTATAGCTGAAACAACAGCACCCCCAAGAATCCATAACCGGTCAGGCAGCGCTGTTACCTTGTTTGCAGAAGACAGATCAATCACCACCGCCGCACGCGATGCCTGCCATGCCATCCATGCATCCATGGCGGACGGATAGACGTAGGATTCGCCTTCGAGGCTTCGGCGCTTTTCGATGTTCCAGCCCATCTGCTCGGCCCAAGCCTCAAACTCCTCACGCATCTTTTCATTGCTCACAGGCAATACCTCGCCACGCCGCATTCACGGCTGACTTAAATTAATGGATTCGGCCAGAACGGCCAGAAATTACTTTTTTCGAGAAGGGGTTACTGGATTCGATCAACACTCGGCGCAGGCATTTACATCCCATTGCAGCGCCATACTCCCCATTGATCGACTGTGCATTCAGTCCAGCGGGGAGGTTTGCCGTATTGGGCGGGGAAGTGGATTTGGTGGGTCATGGGTTAAGCCTGGAGATTTCGTCAAGTAGAGCGTTGTACTCATAATCCATATCGCTCAGATATGGGCTATCCGCGCTTGGCTCTTTGCGCGGAGGCAGCACCACCTTCGCCGTGGCGGGCTGGGCTTGGAGATAGACATTCAGGAGCGAGCCAACAGGTAGCTGTTCAATATCAAAACGCGCAACGGTAGCGGCAGGCAGAACCTTCCCACTCGGTATCTCTACCTGAATTGTTGCGCACGCCACAGGCTCGCCCTGCTGCGCCTTCAGCTCTGCGATGCAGTCATTCAGCTGACGAATGACGACGAGCTGCCTCTGATCCCAGTCGGCGCGCTCATCCAGCTCTGCGTCCAGCCGCTCAATATCAGCCAGCAGCGGGGCGACTTGGGCGCGATCAATCAGCTCGATGACCCTGTGACCTTCGCCCTCCAGCTTTCTCAGCGAGGCGTGATCGCGGGTCAGTGACCAGCACTGGATATTCCCGTTCTTCGCAAATGATGCGCAGGCCAGAACTTCAGGCTCCCCGCCAACCGCTAGCGTCTGCTCGGCAGGGTCACAGATCCCACAATGCTCGCTACGCGGCCGACCAACGCAGGCATGACAGACACGCCGCACCATCGCGCCGTGGGTTTTGGGTTGGTTCATGGTTTCACCTTTATTTCGCATTCGTCGCACCGATACACGACATGAGGTACAAGCGGCCCGAACAGCCAGAAGCGCTTTATCATGACGTTGTTCGGCCAGAGAGCGCCGAACTCGCCACATCTAGGACACACGCCAAATCTCTTCATGCCCCCGCCCCCTGTTCGCCTGTGGCTGGCGCGGACTGGGCGAGCACAACCTCCTTCAGCTTCTGCACGCGCGCGGTCATGGAAGTGGACATAAGCCCGCCGTCCAGCGCATCGACTACATCGCCAGCGCGGTGGACGAATGCGGCATTCCGCGCCTCGCTGACCTTGAGCCGAAGCTTGGTATCAACAAGCTCCAGCGTAGAATTCGGAAGCGTGTTGCGCAGCAAGTCCCGCTCATGCGAAACATCAGCCAGTTGCTGCCTCAGCTCATCAAAAACAGCTCCGGACACAAAATTACCGCTCGCCGTCGTTGAAAACCGCAGCTCTGTCGCGGTGTATCGCCTCACTTCATTCATTTCGATTCCCTTGCGTAAATGGCCTGGCGCTTCTTCGAGCAGGCGGTGTGATTGCCGGTAGCCCGCAGATAACCGCATTGGTCGCAGGCTGGGGAGGTTGTTAGGCGTGGTGTGGTGGGGCGGCGGAGGGCGGTCATTCAATAAACTCGTCGCCATCGCAGGTGCTCGGATAGCCGGCCTTTGCCAGTGCAACTACCTTTTCCGCCTGCTCGATCAGCTCGGGATACTGATCATTCCAGTTCTGCTTGTAGGCCTTGCCCAGCATGTCTTCGAGGCACTTGAGCATCTGGGGCGCAGTCCGCATCAGATAAGCGTTGGCCCAGCTCTCTTCGCCGATGACATGCTTGATGCCGTTGTGATCCATGGCTGCGATGGTGGCAATCTCTAACGGTTCGCCGTCTCGCTCGACGCAGATGCAGTAGTCCTGGCGATCAATGAGCCATTCTTCTTTCGTGTGCATGGGAAAGCTCCGAACAAGCGCAGCCCTCCCGATACCGGATGAGGTGGCGCAGATGAGTTAAGTTGGGTGAGCTACGCTTCATCGCTCACATTGAGGGATAGTCATGAGCGAAGATCGCGTAGAGGCGCTTGAAATGGCGCTGAAATACTTGGTGATAGTGATGATCGAACATGGCGTCGATCTGGCAGCAGTGAATGCCGTGGTGGCTGACAGGCTGTTGAAGTCGCCAGAGCGAAAGTATCTGGCGGCTCAGGCGGTTCTGGCAATTGAGGCCGCTGGCGCAGACGACACATAGCAGATCAGACCAAACTCTGCGGCCACCTCGAATATCTGGTTGAACGCCAGCCCATCATCCTCAAGCGAATCTCCATGCTCGGCGTCAAACTGCCACACCAACTGCCTGAGCGAATCGCAGCCAAGACAAAGCTTTGCGGCGTAGAAATCGCCATCCCACTTACCGGCGAACCCTACATACCGCTCCCTTGGTGCAATTGGACGGCAGCAGCTATCGCAGTGCTGATGCTTTCTTGCGGTCTTTACACACTGAACCTCGAATGAATCGGTCATAGATCGCTCCATGCATGCGCCGCCCTCCGTGACCGGTGGTGGCAAATTGGGTTTAATTGGGGTATTACGTACAGGAGGCGTTACGCGGCGGGCCTTTCGATCTCGTCGTCTTCGTCCTGATCGGGGTTGTTCATGATGCTTCTGACGCCGTGGTCGTAAATATCACGCGCCACATCTGGACTAACTAATATTGTGTGGCGCGGATAGGTCAGGAAGGCCGCAAGCTCATCGTCGTTCATCAGGTCCATCTTCATGACTGCGATCTGCAGCATCTCGCTGGTCGCAATCTTCGCCGCACGGTCACTGATGCGCTTGATTGCCTGCTCAATGCCTGGGCGAACCCGGTGACGCAATTCCTTCTCTGCGAACTTGGCTCGCTTAGCGGCCAACTTCTCATTCCGCTCTGTGGGCGTCATCGCCATCACCGCTTCCTCCGCTTCTTGGTAATGCCCCGCCCGTGTGCCGTCCAGCCCGCGCCGCGCACCAGGTCACCGACATCTGCAATCAGCGCTTCAACCCGCTCGTTGACCAGTGGCACCAGGTCGAACATCAGCGCGCTCGGCACCGTCAGGCTGTGTATCGTCTTCTCTCCGTTGGGCAGCATCAGCCAAACCGAAACATCCCAGCGCACCGGCTTCGATGGCCTGGTTCCCTTCGGCATCGTGTGACCCCCGGTCGGGCCAATGGTATGGATAACTGACATGGTCATTGGTTAGCCCACTCGCAGGTAGTTTGAGTTGTTCGGCCCGCCTGTTGCGCCGGACCTTTACTGACAGCCGCCTCATCTCGGGATCGTCGGATAGTCGATGCCGTACGTTTCGATGATTCGCCACAGCTTCTTCTGATTGATACCCATACGCTTGAAACAGGTCGTGCGGGGAATGCCCAGGTCTCGGAAGGCCTCGATGCGCGGGATCAGCTTGCGATCCTCTTCCTCGTCAACCATTCCAGGCAGCGCGATGGAGTGGTCCTTGGCGATCCTTCGCAGCCTGTCAGCCGTCAATCCGAACTCCCGGATAACGGCCTGCTGCGTGGCGCCATCGGAAAATAGCCGGGTGATACCGGGCACCATCAATGCTTCGGCGGCCCGCTTCGCCTCCATCGGGGATTCCTTCTTCTTGCTGACGAAGACAATCCCGTATGCCGCCGCGATGTGGCCCAGGCGTTTGGCGCTGATCCCCATATCAGCCGATGCCCGCTTCAAGCCGAGGTCTACATAGGCCCTCAGCTTTCCCGCTGTGCTCCGCTCAAGCTCCAGGGCTTCCCGAGCCTTGCGTTCGTGTTCGGCGGAACTGGCCTTGTACCCGTAGGCGATTGTTTCGTTGTTGAAGGGCAGGGACACGCCACGGGTGATGCTCAGTTCGTGGATGACGCCGCCGCGCCGCAGGAATGCATCCGTTGCATCGGCCAGGCGCGCAGAGGCTGCGCTGTTGTGCCGAACCATACTCAGATCCAGGCTGATCATCTAAGCCACCCTGAACAGTTGTGACTTGAGCCCTTCCACTTGGCGCTCAAGGTTGCGGATGGTCTTTTCGCCGCGCTCACGGTCTTGGCCGATCCATTTAGGTGAAGCTGCGTAGAGTCTATCCAGGCTTTCACGCAGATGGTGAAGGTGTGTCTGGCGGTTCTGTTGGACGATGAGGGTGGTGGTCATGGTCAGGCTCCGGCGAGGTAGGGAAGGGCGCGGAAAGGGATATCTTCGTCATAGCTGTCAGGCCCGTTCGTACCTTGCTGACTCTGTTGCGGTCTTGGCTGCTGCGGCCGGGATTGAGGCGAGGCCTGTCGCTGAGGCGCCGGCTGATCTTGTGCCGGCGGACTGCCAGCGAACTTGATCACAATTACCCGGCCTGTGAGCTTCATACCTTGGGTGCCATCGCTTTTTGGGAAGGTTTCGACATGGGCATCGTCGATAGTGAAATGCAGCTGTTGACCCTTGAGTAGGTAAGGCCCTAAAGCCTCTGCCTGTTTACCCCAGAGAGTTGCGTCGACCCACTGTGTTGGCTTCTTGCCATCCGGACCTTTACGGCCGTATTCGCAGGCCAGCGCAAGGTTGCACACGGCGTCACCGCCAGGAGTGAAGCGCACTTCAGCGTCACGGCCGAGGCGACCGACATCAGATAGAGTTGGCATTTGGATTCCTTATTAAGCGGCAATGCCGAGCACTTTGTTCATGCGCTCGTCGAGGATTTCGTAGAAGGTTTTGACACGCTCGCTGATCTTGCGAATCAGCACTTCGTCGCGGTACATGCGCTTGACGAACAGGGGCATGCCCGGCCAGTAGCTGATGAAGTCGATCCACTCGCGCTCTGACGCCCATAGACCTCCTTGGCATTGTGGAACGTGCTCTTTCGGGACCTCGTCTGCCAGGATCACGCCAACCTGAAACTTCGGCAGCTTGGTTTTGATTTCGGTCAGGCCGTTGGCACCCACCAGCGCGTCGGGCGAGTAGCCAATTCCGTGATTCAGGATGATGCCGACTTCCTGGGTGCTGACCTCTTCGCGGCGCTCGTACAGGTCGCGGGCCACAGCCTCCAGCTCATGGCCGCGAATGGTGGCCTTGGTCTGGAATGGAATCTCGGCAGCTTCCTCGGTGATGCGCTCGCCAATCAGCTGATCCATGTAGGTATAAGCAGCAACGCCAAACCCTGCCGGCCCCTTGCCGCTGACCAGTAGCACGTCCAGCTCGGACGCTGTAGCGATGCCAAGGCGCAGAGCCAGCCATTCCGGCGTGCCCTGCTTGATGTCAGTGATAATCCTCATTCGGCCACCGCCGTCGCGGCCTCTGCCGCCTTGATTGCCTTGTTGAGTTGACTGACCAGTACGTCGTGACGGGCTTTAGGAACGCACTCAACCGAGCCGTATTCGCCAATGAACCAGTCTTTGGTCTTCTCGGTGCAGCGCGTCAGTAGGGCGTTGATACCCAGCGCCTGTACGGCCGTAATGTTTGCCGTCGGAACCGCAGCGTGCCCGTCGTCGTCCTCACCGCGAGTAGTGAGGTTGAGCAGGGCAGACATCACGTAGCGCTTGCCGTAACTGGTGGACGAGCCGACAGCCTGTACCGCGTTCTTGCTGCCACTGGTGTCGAGCGGTAGCAGCATCGAGGTGCTTTCCCGGTGCCCGGCGCGGTGCATCAGGATGCCTGTGACATTCAGGCCAGCAGCGACGTTTTCGACCTTGAACGTAATCGCGAACCCGTGCTGCTGCATGATCGGCTTGATCACGTCGTTGATGTCTTCGAAGGTGGCGTAGTCGCTGCGCTTCTGGCCGTTAACCACAATGGCGCCGCGCTCGGCGATGCTCGGGATGTCGCTCTGCATGGCGGCCATTGCAGCGTTGAACTCTGACTCAGCGTCACGGGCCTGCATCCGTTCGTGCATCGCCATCAATCGCTCAAGCTTGTCGATATCGCATGTTGGGTCAGCAGCAGCTCGGCTGATCACGGCCATGATGCTGCTGTCGCTAGAGATTGGAACAACTGCTTGACGCCGCTGCTCCGGGAGAATGATTTCGCCTGCCATGGTAGCTTCCTCAGTAATGGATGGTGACGGCTGGAATCTGTCGACTTGCAATCAGGATCACTGCCTTCTTGGCGCAATCCTCTGGCATACCGCCGTCGATGAAGGCCTGTAGCGCAGCCCGGTTGATCCGCCCCTTGTGGGCCTTGTCAGCTTCGCGCGCCTCCGCCTGACGACGATCTTCGGCGGCCGCCTTCTCTTGGCGGGCAATCTCGGCCAGTCGTGCCTGCTCAACTGCCTGCGCCTGTCGCTGCTCAGCAGCGGCGCGCTCTTGGTCGGCGCGCTGCAGGCCTGCTATCCGATCCTGCTCAGCCTGAAGCTTCTGGCGCTCAGCCTGCTCGGCCTGCAATTGGATCTGCAGTTTCTGGCGTTCAGTCTCTGCCTCGGCATCCCGAATCTTTTGCTCTGCGGCTCGCTGCTGGGCTGCAGCATGATCTTTCAGGTCTTGCTCTCTCGCTGCCGCTGCATTGCGTTCGGCTTGAGCCTTCTGCTCTGCATCAATCCGCGCATTCTCAACAGCTTCGCGGGCAATGGCTGCGTCACGCTCTTGCTGCTCGCGGACGGCTTGCTCGGCGTTGAACTTGGAAATGGCGGCCAGTTCAGCTTCGTGCTTGGTGCGGTCGGCCAGTAGAACCCGGAGGGTGGCCAGCGACTTGTCTTTGACTTGAGCCGCCTCGGGCAGAAACTCTTCCCAGCTGTCGTCCAGTGCGACCGGCTCCAGATCGGCGATAACCTGGGCGACGAATGCAGCCGTCGGCGTCTCGGCGAACACGGCCAGATCCTTGAGGCGCTGGATGGCATCAGCGTGCTTGTCGCGCCGTGCCACCTCGGCAGCTTCCCAGTCAGTCAGCGGCTTGCGAATCTCGTCACGCAAGGCATCTGCATCGCGCACAAACTCACGCAGCTCAACCTCGATGATCTTTGGAAGCTCCTTGATCTTGCGCAGGTAGTCACGACCCGGCTTTTCAACTGCTGCCTTGCGCTTGCTGACTGTGAAGGCAAGGCTCGCGATACGCTCACGGCCTTTCGCGGTCGTAAGATCAGGCACCTCTCCGGAAGCCTCGTCCTTGATCATCTGAAGAAATAGCTTCAGGCCGTTCTGGACGTAAACCACCGGGGCAGTTTCGTCGCTGATATGGTCAATGGTGATGACTTGCTGTGCAGCGGACATGAGGATTCCTTGCCGCGCTATACGCAGCCTTGAAAGTTGAATGAGGGGTTACAGAGGCGCGATGCGATCAGCCAGGCACAAGGCGAGCATCAAGACGCTGAAAGCGAACAGAACAGGGAAGCTGCCTCGCCAAAATATGAAGCGGCGTCGGCGCTGATTGGCTGTCATCCCCAACCTGCAATCGGACGGCGCTTGAGCCAGTCCGCTTTGATCGGGTAGGGCAGATCGGCAACACGCATGCCGCGGGGAGGAGAGAAGGTTCCGCGCACAATGGCTGGCGGGGTTCTCGCCTCCAGCTCTTCGACCTGCTCATCAATCAGGGATTTCACTGGGGATGTGCTCATGAATCCATTCCTCTCAACTGTTCAACCCTGTCTGCACAAGTTCTCTCAACACGATCCCGATAGCGGTCAGCCTCGGGCTTGTCGAGCAGATGCACGAACTGGGCGATTTCGATCATGCCCATGACAAAGCTCATGTCCGGGGCGGGGGAGGAAGATCGCGCTATTTTGGCGACCTCCATTTCGATGAAGGCAACGGCTGGATCCATGCTCACAGAGCATCCTCGGCCACAGCAACCGCACCAGCCTTCGCAAATGGTTCCAGCAGCGCGACGGCGATCTGGCGTATGGCCTCATCAGGATCAGCGCAGTTCAGGGCCTCACCGGCAGCACTGGCGGCGTCAGCAGTAGCCTTCCGGCGAGCCAGCAGGATCAGCCGACCAAGAACCGAAGGGCTCACCCCGGTATCGCCAAGCTGCTCCATGGCGAAATCATCGACCGCCACGGCGAACCGCTCGTAGGTCACGCCGCGCTCAACGTCAGCGCCCATCAACAACTGCTCAACGCCGTTTGCTACCCATTCCCGCTCAGCCGTGTCGTCAATTACGACCGGGAGGCGATTGTCATATTCGAACTGTGCAGAAGTTAAGGTTTTCCAGTCGTAGACTTGATTCGCAATCATGAGTTTTTCCTCGCGACATGCATGGCGCCGAAGCTTTAATAAAGATGATTAAATTCAGTCAAAAGATATATTCATCGGTCGCAAGCGTACTCACCATGCAGCTCTGCTCTCATTTTGCTTGCGAACGCAACCGCGTCTGGAAGTGTGGAAATCCATTTAGATATTCGCCTGTCTCCCGCCTTTATACTTACTAAATATCCAGATCGATTCCTGCTGATATTCTTGAACCCCGTAGTGTTTTTGCTCGGGATCTTTGAATTCATCATGTTTTGGCTTTTGGATGCTAGCCGCAAATTCGATATTCTGTTATCTGTCTTGTTGCCGTTTATATGGTCAATAATTCCAATAGGAAACGACCCGTGAACATACAACCAGACAAGTCGATGAAGCATGTATGTGCGCCTATCAACCATGAAGTAGAGATGTCCGTTACCGGTAATGCTACCGACAACCTTGTTGTTCCTTCGCCTCCGCATTAATCCAGAATCAGGATCATAAAAAAGAACCTCGCGGAGGCGATCCTGGGTGATCGCTTCGCGCGTATTCATTGGCTTATCGGCCATGCTCACCTCCGGGATGGTTGGCAAACACAATCGGCTGGAAACATCACTCGGCTGTATTCCGCAAAGGAGCCGGCTGTTTCCATGCGATTAAATTCGGGGCAATAAAAACCCGGCGTTAACCGGGTCCGCAGATACAGGGCTCACTCACATTTAGGTGGCTGCCGGGGGAGTCGTTAATCGAGAAATCTACCAACCTCGCCTCCCGTGCTTTTTTGTGGGAAGCCCTGACCAAGACTTAACTGTGCGCTTGGCGTCTTAGGTGATGCGGTTGCCGCCGGGATTCTGCCCCGTCGGTATGTATGCGTATCTCCTGTCGCTCGCTCACTGGGCAGGCAGTGGCCACCTATGGAATGGGGTGCAGATGCCCGGTGCTGATCTCCGGGTTGAGAGCCATGCCGCGGTCAGCGCCTTTCGGCTACCGCAATGCCAGTTATTACGAGCCGGTACCACGAGGGCATAAAATACTACTTAGCCGGTCAGCGATCGCTATCGGAACTGTTAGTTTTCAAACCTGCCCGTCAGCCCGGGCCTTCATCTGCGTTGATGCAGGGGGCCGCTTTCGCGGTGTGTACTCATCCGCATCGGAGGTGGTCTTCAGTGCTGTGGCCAGGTCCGCCTTTCGGTCCAAGGCGCTGCACGGGCTAATTAACCTGTGCTCTTCCTTTGTTCCCGAACCCCGCCGCATATGTCAGCCAATTGGCCCGCGGGGCATTACCTTACAGCTCGACGCCCTTAGACCCTTCCGGGACTGAAGGCCACCTCCGATGCAGCCTGCCTAAACAGGTGATCGGTACTCTTGCCCATAGGGCGGTTATGCGGTGGCTTTGCGGATGGTCGCTTCGAAGCGTGTAGCCAGCTCGGCGTTGACCTCGGCCTTCGCAGTGCTTTCTTCGGTGCCCTTGGCTCGGTGAGATTGCTCGTAGCGGCGCAGGGTTGAGGCGGCCGTGATCAGATCGGCCAGAAGATCTGGGGAGCCGGCAATCAATCGGGCATTTGCAATGCAGGTTTCGTGAGACTCATGTTCCTCGCTTTGCCAGCTGACCGTCGCAACACTGCCAAAGCCGCGCTGGCTATCAGAGAAAATGTAGGCGCAATCACAGGCGCATGATTCTTCTCGGGCGAAGTGCGGAACGCTCCAAGGCCCCGGCGTAAATTTCGGCTCACTCATTGTCTTGCTCCGTTGCGTTAATGGGGTGGGTTAGGCGGCAGATTCGGCTTCTGCAATCTCGGCCTGAACTGCTGCTAGATCGTCCTTGCACGCAATCAGAGCCTCTGATTCTTTCTTGCTCAGTATGGCGAGCGCCTTTTCAGCCAGCGATTCGAAGTCCCGGCGAATCACCTCAGCCATCGCAGCGTTGAACGCTTCCGGCGAGTCGTGATAGTTCGTTGCCCCGGCGTACGACTGACCGCAGTACTGCGCGGAAACCTTTACGCTATTGAGCGTGTAGGGCTTGTTGTTCTGCGAGTCGACCTTCTCTTTGTTTTCCAGCCACTCCCTTGCGCGCTTCGCTTCCAGCTTGGCGGCTTGGTACTTTTTGTAGCTTTCCATCTTCTATCTCCCATCCCAGTCATTTACCTCAGAGCCCGGTATAGGGGTGAGGGGGTGTGGTGTTAGGCGGCGAATAATTCTCGCTGCTCAGGTTCAGGCATCAGAAACGCCACCAGCTTCGTATCAGGCCAGTCGGTGACGTCGGTCCAGTCGGCGTAGAAGTGCTTCCGCTCGGCCGGGTGCAGCCATTGACCTTGCTGCCTGTCCGGGTGGACGCAGAAGGTGAAACCTTGATCTCTCAGGTCCATCTCACTTCCTCCACTTGAATTCAACAAAGCGTCCGATGCGGGCGCTTGGGTAGGGTTAAACCGGAGAGTTGCTGTCCGAATCGCAGCTATTCAGCCACTCCAGAACGGCGTCCTCACCGATAGCGTTGAGCATGTCGGTAGGGTCCGTCTGATCGCTTTTAAGCCAGTCGCTCAGGTCCTCTTCGGTCATCGCCTTCAAGACGTCATCAGCCCCGATAAAGTCGATTACGTCGCGCACATCCAGGTCGTGCAGCCGATCATCCAGCGCCATGTCTTCAACAATGAGCTTTGGGTCGCCCTCGACCGTTACCGTCATTCCGCGATAGTCCGTTTCCACGGACACCTTGTCGGCCTTGAATGAAGTCGTTTCCATCTTCGTAACTCCCGTTAATTTCCAATGCCGCCTCATCGAAGCGGCATCAGTAAATCTGTGGTCTTACTCAAACCAGGCACCGGTCGCTCATCCGGTATCACGCTTCCCACTTCACTCGGGGCCTGCGTGTCGCTTGAATGACAGCTTCATGGCCGTCACACCTGTTCGCAGCTCGCCCTGTTGGGTCTGCTGGCCTTCTATGCCTGAAGGCTCGGCGGTCTAGTGGTTTTAAAGAGCGGATGGAGCGTTCCGGTTGCCCGAGGACCTTTGAGGCCCTATCCGCCTTGCGCTTGTGTTTGATATGCAAGTCGGCTTGCATCTATAAAAGCATGCTGGTGTTTTGAATGCAAGCAAGCTTGTGTATTTATTTTGTACTGTATGGATATACAGCATTCACAGGGAGGAGTTCAAACATGGCGACGAAGCAGGCAAAACCAGCAGTTCGGAATGAAATGAGCGGTATCGAGAGGTTGAATCTGAGGGTTTCGTCAATGATCAATCACCCGATCGCGCAGGAAAGGCGGTCGGTGACGATTCATCGCCTGGATACGGACGGCGACCGAGAGTGGGACGAGGTGATGGGCTTGTTAGCGGAAACAGATGAGCTGGACGTGACCTTCGACGACGACGGAGCAGTGACGGTGAAGTGGGAGGCTGTAGCGCCAGAAGATATGCCGGTCGAGGCTGCCGAAGAGCTTACGGAAGAGCCCGCACCTTTCTGACGGGCAATAAAAAGCCCGGCGCTTGGCCGGGCTAGTTGTTAAATATAAGTCGCGGCTGAAAGTGTGCAGCGAGAAGGCGGTAAGGCTCTGATACCTTGTCCTGGTAGTGGCTTTGCGCGATCCCAGAGAGCATGTCAGCGAACTGCACGCTGAGATTTTTCGAGCTGTCACACGGGTAGGATTTCAGAACGGTTGCGACATTCTTCGTAAACCACAGCTCTGTCTGAAGATAATCCCCGAGACTATTACCGCTCTGCACCTTGATGCTGCGGTCATCCGGAAAGAAAAGAACTTCGTCGCTCTTTGCCATTTCATCAAGCAGAAGCATCCGGGTCATATAGTTATAGAGCTTGTTCGGATCATTTCTAATGTGCTGCTGCACATTCTCTTTCTTCGCGGTGATCGATACATACCTGATTCCGCCGGCAGATGCCGTCGCGACCCGTTTTGCCATCTCGGCAAACCCCGCTCGCTCTTCGGGAAGCATTCGAGCCCACTTCTTTTCCTTAGAGGTAGGCCACTTGAACTTATTGTAGAGTCTGCGCATGCCGCGCATCGGGTCGTGCACCGAATCTTCGGAGACAATCAAGGCAGCAATGGTGATGTATCGGCTTGACCCTCCGTCGCGGTAGGGAGCGTCAAATTTCCAGCCTAAGTCACCGCTCTCATCCAGATAAATAAAACTTCTCGTCATTGAGATGCGGTGCTCGAAAATGGAGGTGCAAACCCTGGGACTGGCGCCCTTACAGAGCGCTTACGATACAAATCATGCTTCGCAGGCACCCAGGCTTTACATGCACCGATGCAATCCTATATTACATTACGTATTCAGTCAATTTAACTGTCGTATCCTGAGATCACGGCCGAATCAGTTAAACAGCTCGCACGATCCGCCCATCCCGAACCTCGTCCGCATAAGCCCTGAGCGCGTCAATGTGCTTATGGAGCACCACGATCTTCCCGGCCGCAGCCAACAGCGCAGCATCGCCGCAGGCCTGAGACTCACGAAACAGGTCGTGAGCCGCATCATCCAGGGCAGAGGCGGCGTCCAAAAGTCCGCGCCGGAGTTGCTGATTTGGTTTCTTCAGGGCCATGGCTTTACACCAAGTTGGCATTCCAGACGAGGAGCACACGCGCCTGGATGTAGGTAAGGTCGCGACGAATGAGCCGGTCCTTATGCTTTGAGTTGTCTGAGATCATCTCGTAGTGATCCTCATCAGCAACCTGCAACCGTTTTATATATAGCAAGTCATCCCAGACGAATAAGTAAATTCCGTCACCGACAAATTCGCGGACGTGGATGTTCACTATCAGCGGATCGCGATGTTTTATCGTCGGCTCCATAGAAGAGCCCCAGCCCGTTACCATCTTCAGGTGGTAGTGCTCTTCAAACTCTACACCTAGCTCGCGCAGGTGCTTGGGGCTCACGCGGATATCCTTGAGCATCTCCGGAAAGTCATGGGCATTCTGACCGCCGCCCATCGCGCCGCGAATATCGTAGTGAGCAATCCACACCTCATCACCCACCAGGCCAGGTCGAGAGAAGTCGCCAGTAATCACGTTGCTGCCCTGATTGGCTTGTAACTCTGCGGCAGTTTCCTGAACCGCATCCGCAATCTTCTGGCGAGCATCCTCAGAAAGGCTCTTTCCATGCTTGGCCAGCATCTGTTGAACAATGTCCACTGACGACTTATTCGGCCCTTGCTGTGCTTTCGCTGCCTTTCGCGTAGGAGGCTCCCCCTTGCCTGACAACAGCCAATCCACCGTCGTGTCATAGCCCTCGGCAATCGCTACAAGGTTTTCATTCCGAATATTGCTCGTATCTCCGGCGAACCACTGCCGCACAGCTTCATAGCTGATGCCGCAGGTGTTCGAGATGTCGCGTTTATACCCGCGCGGCCCTACCTCAGGCTTCCGCGCGTACACCAGTTTCGTGATTCGGTCAGTAATTTTCATGTGAGCAATCTACAAGGAAGCTTGTCAAGCATGCTTGCCTTGCAAACACAAGCATGCTTGAATATGAGCTAAGCAAAGGAGGTCGGCATGACCAAAACACAAGCAATCAAGCATTTCGGCTCTGTATCAGCGCTCGCTAAGGCCATCAACGTTACCTACGAGGCAGTACGCCAGTGGGCTGATGTGCCTGAGCTGCGCCAGTACCAGATCGAACGAATCACCCAGGGTGCGCTTAAAGCAGAGCCTGCAAATCAAGCTGCTTGAGTCGTGCCGCCTGTAAATCAAATTCAACCGTTTAGAACGATTCCAATCACGAAGGAGCGACACATGTACGACGAACCACGCCATCTGAAGGACCGAGAAATTAAATCTCGGTACGACGATGAAACCTACGAGGCACTCAAGGCAGTCGCCCGACTTCACAAGCTGCAACTCGCCGTATTCGTTCGCATGTGCGTGGAAGAGAAGCTGGAAAGCATCGTTGAACAGGATGTTACCGGGAAACAGCAGTTGGCCTGAAGGCCCTGAAAGGAGGCTCTGTGCCTGAAACCACGATCTGCCATGGGATCGATGGGCGCCTCTACGAAAAGCTTGAACGACTGGCAAAAGCCGCAGGCATGTCGCCTGACGAGTACGCCGCAAAGCTTGGAGCAGAACGCTTTTTCGAAAAGACCAGGCCAAAAGGGGCCGGAAAACTCCGACACCTGCCTACACCACGGCGCGACCCGCCGCAGGACTTAAAAGGGCCTGAAAAAGGAGGGACTGATGAAGGCTTCGATTAGCAAAACCCAAACAGCAGGCGAAAAAAAACCACCCGGCCAGGTGGTTCTTCGCATTGCATTCGTTACAACTCTGTGAGGCTGATTATGCATACCTCTACTTGCGATGTACAGGCCCTGAAGAATCCCGCGCCACGAAATACGAATAGCAAATTCGTGGCGCGGGAAAATATTGAGCTGCTTCTATCTGCCGATCACGCACGCGAACTATTCAGCGTGCAGGACGGACGGCTTATAAATCTGGTTCGCCGAGGCACCCGGGCAATGCCTGGAATGTTCGCTGGTTCGCCAAATATTGACGGCTACATCCGCGTGCGGATCAACAACATTTCCTACCGCGCTCACCGGGTCATCTGGCTTATCACCTACGGCGAATGGCCGGAAGGGCAGATCGACCATATAAATGGCGTGAAGGACGACAACCGCATTGAGAACCTGCGCGCAGTCAGCGTGACAGGGAATCAGCAAAACCAACACGTGCGCGTCGATAACACTTCAGGAGTTACCGGGGTGATTTTCGACCGTGGTTACTGGACTGCGAAAATCCGGGCCAACGGCAAGCGAATTCACCTTGGCTGCTTCAAGTCCCTGGAAGAGGCTGCCGCTGCGCGCAAGGCCGCCGAACGCCTTTATGGCTTCCACCCAAACCACGGGAGAACCGACTCGGCCCGCCGCAATGGTCTGCCGTCTCTCAATTCGCCTCGAATCTTGAGGACTGCCTAATGGCCAGAGCCAGAAATATCAAGCCCGGCCTGTTCAGCAATGAAGTAATTGCTGAGCTTCCACCCTTCGACCGGCTTCTTTACATCGGACTTTGGTGCCTGGCTGATCGTGAGGGTCGGCTTGAGGATCGTCCTAAGCGTATCAAGATGGAGCTTTTTCCTTGCGATACGTACGACGTGACTACCGGCCTGAATTCCCTCAGCACCCATGGATTCATTCAGCGCTATCAGGTTGCCGATCTGGCGATAATCGAAATACCGACATTCCGCAAACATCAGCGTCCTCACGGCACTGAGCGGGACAGCGTGCTGCCAGATAAGCATGGCTTCCTCTCAATCAATGAGCGCAAGCCAAGTGGCGTAGTTACTGGGGCAAAACGACTGGTTAACGTTAAAGACACTCCAAATAACGTTAATCCACCGTTATCTAACGTAGATCATCCGTTAGATAACGCCCTGATACCTGATTCACTGATACCTGAAGAACACAACACACTGCGCGAGGAAGCTGATACTTCCCTCGACCCAAAGTCCCCATGCGAAATGACCCTGGCATGGACGCCTGACGAGAAGCTGCTGAAGGCTTATGCGTTTCGCATGGCAATCCCTGTTGACAGATTCACGGACGAAGCCACAGCGGCGTTCGTTTGCCACTACTCGGCATCTGGCCGCATCGAGACTCAGGCCGCCTGGGTGAGCCTGCTGGTGAAGTGGGTGAAGCGCGACGAGGCATCGGCCAGCAATGTCCGCCAGTTCCCGCTGAGGAAGCAGGCCAACGGCCCCGACTTCTACGACCAGTCATGGCGTTCAGATACGAGTGACGACCTATGAGGCCCGCCAACTCACTGACCACTAGGGCGGCATCCTCGATTCGCGCCGGAAACTTGCCGCCTGTTACCGAGCCGCTGGGCACCGTAGACGACGACACGGCCGAAGTCGTTGAGCGCCTGTTCCGCCAGCTTCAGGCCATCTTTCCGGCCCACAAACAGGCTTGGCCTGATGACAAGGCCTTGGCCGCAGCAATGCGCAGCTGGACGAAGGGTTTCGTGGCAGCGGGCATCTGCACTCTTGAACAAATCCGATTCGGGATCGAGCAGTGTCGTAAAAGCGGCTCACCGTTCGCGCCAAGCGTCGGCCAGTTCATAGGCTGGTGCACGCCTGGACCTGAAGCCTACGGCCTGCCAGCGAGCCCTGACGCGTGGATAGAGGCATTGATGGGCGTCTACAGCCATGAAGGCGTGAAGATCGCCGCCATTGCCACTGGTTTGTTCGACCTGCGTTCAGCCAAGCAGGACGACAAAGGGCTTCGTCAGCGCTTCGAGCACAACTACACGATCGTGATTCGCCGCGCCCAGTCCGGCCAGCCACTCGACGGCAAGATCCTCACCGGCATCGGCCATGACAGCCAGAAGACGGCGCTGGAACTGGCTGACGAACTGGCCGAGCAGGAAAACCAAGCGCGAATTATCAAGCAGGGAATCCCAGTGGACGGCGCATCGGCGCGCGAACTGCTGATGGCGAAATTTGGCAAGAGGACTGCGCAATGACTTCCAAAACAACGAATGAAGTGGTCGCCGCTGTGGTTGGGCGGGCCAAGGAACGACCAGAGCACGTGCTGCGAGTAATCACCAGTGATCAGGAAATGGGCCTTGCTCCGGTCGCATGGTCTTGGGAGCAGTGGGGCGGCATGTGCAACGCCTTCGTGCAGGACCCTCGCTGGGAGGCTGATACCGATGATGGCCGTAATTACTGGGTTGAGCGTGGATTCGTCGCCCCTCGTCCTTTGCACATACAGACCCCTTTGCAGGCCGCTGCGCCCCAGATGCTGATTCAACTCAAGGCGCTCATTCACATCTCCAATGCCACCAATTGGGAAGACCACACCTGCGGCGAGATAGCCCGCGCTCGCGCCCTGGTGGAGCGAATTGAAGAGTTCATCGCGCTCCAGTCGATCAAGGAGCCATCCCAATGACCCCACTCCAACGCAGCACCGTACAAACCCTACAGGCCGAAGGCTTCAAGGTCACACGTCACCAAAAAGACATGGTGCTCATGAGTTCAGGAGCAGATCACCGACAGGTCCGAACTGACGGCAGCCAACGTCGTGGCAATCATATTGAGCGGGGAGTGGGGCGATGAGTGATTTGAAAATAGCGGTAAACGACCAAACACGCCTCACGATCAATCAGCAGCGGGTTCTGGACGAGCTTCGCAAGATTGGACGGGAGAGCCTTTACCGCTATCGCGAGCAGTCGCCGTATCTGTTCAGCGAGGACTGCAAAAAGGTTTCCGCTGGCGATGAGTATTGCGTGTTCGGCATGGGTGGACTCAGTTGGTGGGTTAGCGCTCGACTGGATCTTAAAACGCCTTCCGTTCTCGGAATCTTCAAGGCGCTGGAATCCAAAGGATTGGTTCTGCGCGAAACCCGAAACCCAAAGTACAAGCGCCCGTTGTACTGGTGGCCGGTTGGATTAGCCGCAGAACTGGCTACGGAGGTGTCGCAATGAGCGAATTCGTGGAAGTGAAAACGGCTGAGCTGGCTGGCGCTGCGCTTGACTGGTCTGTGGCTCAGATCGACGAAGTGAAGACCATCATGCTTTCACCGAAAGGCGCGGAGCCCAAGAAGCCGTTTGCGCTGTTTGGCTCCCTGGCCCTGCCAATTGGTGATGGCGAGCAAGGATATGCGCCTTCAACTTGCTGGCACTGCGGCGGGCCGCTGCTGACCAAGTTCAACATCGACATCACTGTCGAGTACAAAGGCCTGTTCTACGCCAGCGTCTGCGATGAATTCGGCATGCCAGTCATGCCCGGTGATGTGAATGGCGCATTCGGTCCAACCCACCTCATCGCAGCCTGCCGCGCCATCGTCGCCTCTGTACTCGGCGAGACAGTGAGCGTGCCTAAGGAGCTTTGCCATGAGTGATTATTCGAAGTTGAAGGAGCTCGCCGAGGCTGCCGGTGGCGTTCACTGGGAGTGGTGGACAAGTAATTCCACCTTGCGCCTGACCAGCGAGAAAGAGGGCCGTCACGGTTCTGACGGGGACGCGATCAGCGCCTACCAAGGCAATGTTGAGTGCCCTGAAAAGTACCGTGCGTTCATTGAGGTGGCCAGCCCGGCCGCGGTCATGCAGTTGACCTCCGAGCTTAGCCGAGCCACAGCCGATAAGGACCGAGCCGAGGAAGAGTGCGGCTGGCACCTTGAGCGTGTCTGTCAGCTTGACGCTGATATTGACCTGCTCAAGGCTGAGAACGAACGGCTCCGCGAAGCGCATGAGCAGGTCTGCACAAATTACAACCGGGCCAGCTATGCGTCCGAAGAGCGAGGCAAGCAGATCGACCAGCTCAAGGCTAAGTGCGAAGGGCTGCGCGAGAAGGTCGCATGTGTGGACGATTTATCAGCACTGGTTCGCCAATTAGTCCACCGCCTGCGGAAAGCCGCGCCGGACAACGATCTTCCCGGAAAAGCTATGGACTACTTGAAGCGAAAAGGGCTGCAAGGTAGCCCGCTGCGCTCTGGCTCAGCGGGAGTCGATCCAGTCATCGACACCCCCAATAACGCCATCAAGTGGACTGCTGAAGACGAGGCAGGTTCGAAGGTCGTATACGAGCAGTGGGCAAACCTCTATGAGTACGTGCCTTGGGTAGAGGGCGGCAACTCCCTGAAGCAAGACGAGGCTCGCCGCCTGTATGCCGCCATCGAAGGGAAGGTTTACTGCTATGGCCGATAAAATCCGCCTCAACTCCCTGTCCGAACTATCAGCAGTCAGTGCCGCGATCCGCGCAAAGGGCTTCCCTTGCAATGTGACCATCACTGGTGCGGGCCGAAGCCTTCCCCAGAACGCCCTTTTCCATAAGTGGTGCGAGTGCGCTGCCCAGTTCTTCGTGAGCATGGGCAAGACGACCTTCGCCACGGGTGCCGCGATGAACATGGAAAACATGAAGCGGAACCTGAAGCAGACGTTCCTCGGGGAAGTCGCCGTTCAGGACATCAACCTGAAGACAGGCGAAATCACAGAGCGGTATGAGCTCAAGCACACCAGCGGCCTGGAGAAGGGCGAAATGCATCTGTTCATGACCTGCATCGACATGTGGGCGAACGAGCACGGCATCTACCTCCCGCACCCCGAGGACAGTGAGTACATGAAGATGCGCTGCAACATGGGAGAGGCCGCATGAAGACCCTAATCAGGCTCACCAAAAACTTCACCACCTTCATGGCAAAAGCCTATGAGCGTCCAGAGCTGTGCATTGAGTTTCAGGGAGGCTGGGTATGACTGATTCACCGAAAGGAAAACCCTGCCCAGATTGCGGCGAACCCATGGTCAGCATGCCAAGCCTCAACCTTCGCCAGTGCGCCACAGGCTGCAAGGAGAAGTTCGACTGGAAGCTGGACGAGGGGCAGAAGTCGCTGCTCGGCAATTCGCGGGATAAGGGGCTGCAGTCATGAACGGCTACGTCATCAAGCTCAATCCCCGCACAGCCAACTCCCTGCACGTCTACCGCCCAGGTGAGAGCGCTCCGGCGTTCATGGTTTCGTCTGAGGATGAAGCGAACCGACTGATCAAGGTTGATCGTGCCAATCCAGAGCCCCTGAACCGCTGTGTGGATTGCGTAAAGGAGGAATGCCCATGCTTGCCGGTGTGAAGGTGCGGAGTCTGGTTTCCGAGAAAGACACTGCCCATCAAGGGCCCCCGATTATCACGGCCGATGAGGCGAGGGAGATTCTTGACTACGATCCGGAAACAGGGGTGTTCCGATGGAAGAATCACACCGCGTCTAAGGCTGTGAGAGGTGCGATTGCCGGTAATGGGCAAGGTATTGGCTATATCAGGATCAGAATCCACAAACGTTCTTACCTGGCCCATCGTCTTGCATGGCTGATCATGACGGGGAGCTGGCCAGAGATGGGCATAGACCACATAAACGGCGAGCAGGACTGCAATTCATGGAAAAACCTTCGCGCTGTAACGCAGCAAGAAAACCAGAGGAA
Organism: Pseudomonas syringae; assembly: GCF_000737245.1. Classification (GTDB taxonomy): domain Bacteria; phylum Pseudomonadota; class Gammaproteobacteria; order Pseudomonadales; family Pseudomonadaceae; genus Aquipseudomonas; species Aquipseudomonas syringae_J. The sequence continues at coordinate 74,052 of NZ_JPQU01000109.1, forward strand.
TACGGCTATTGGGGCAACCAATACCAGTGGGCACATAGGGGTTTCTTGGAGCAAAACGTACGGCAAATGGGTTGCTGGAATACGGGTTGACGGCAAAACAATATTCCTTGGTCATTTTTCAGAAATAGAAGAAGCGGTCGCTGCCAGAAAGGCTGGAGAAAAAAAGTACGGATTTCATGCCAATCATGGCCGAGCGCCTTTTGCTCCGAAGAAAACAAAAAGCAAAAAATGCCGCGTGGCTTCGTGTGGGGTCTCATTCGTCCCTGCGCGGCTGGGTCAGGCGGTGTGCAGTCCTGAATGCGGGCTCCAGGATGCGCTGGCGAAGCGGGAAAAGGAGCGCAAGTCGCTTGAGCTGATCGGACGACGAGAAATTAAAGTTCGTCGTGAGGCGCTGAAGACTCGAAGCGAATTCGTGCAAGACGCTGAAAAGGCAGTCAGGGACTACCGGCGCACCTACGAGCTTTCCATCGGCAGCTGCTGCATCAGCTGTAGCAAAAGCCAGGCAGAGATCCAGGCTGCGCAGGGCTGGAAGACTGGCGGGTGTTTCGATGCCGGTCATTTCCTCGGAAAGGGTGCCCGGCCGGAATTGCGCATGGTTCCGGAAAATATTTGGCTCCAGTGCAAAAGCTGTAATGCGGGCTCATCCAAGTACGCCCGCAAGGGGCTGACCGTATCGCAAGGGTTCCGCACTGGGCTGATCGCGCGCATTGGGCTCGAAGCAGTCGAGGCGTTGGAAGCTGACCACGAACCGCGCAAGCATACGATTGATGAGTTGAAAGCCATCACGGCGACCTACCGGGCAATGACAAGAGAATTGAAACGGGGAGAGGCGGCATGAATCAGATTGCGCAAATTACCGGACCTGCAAGCCAGGTGAAAAGCGGCTGGCTCAAGCCGATGTTTCCATTCTCGATGAAGGCGCACCTCTTCGAGCAGGAATTCTCCTTACCTGACGGCAATGGCGGCCACTCCTATGCGTGGAAGGCCGAATGCGGGGTTGAGGCATTCAGCACTGTTCAGGCTCCGATGTTCGAAGCTGGCAGCTGGACCCGCTGCAAGAAGTGCGAAAAGCAATTTGCCTTGAGGAGTGCAGCATGACCTATCGCAACGTGGTATCAGCAGTAGTCCGGGCCTTGGCCGCCGAAACGATCAACTCTGCCGGGGGTAACGACTTCGAGCCGAGGGTGCAGTGCGCCAAGCAGAAGGGGGAGATCGTCGGGAAGGAAGCGGCGTTTCTTCAGGATTGCTGGGTGAACAGCCGTTTACGCAAAAGCCTTTCGAATGCTCACTGGCTGGCGTTGGTTGCCCAATACTCGACACACGCCGAGCGCAAGCATGAGGCGATCATCGTCATCGCCAAGGCGATCAAGTCACCCGCGCCGGAGCGTTTCCGTCATGCGGCAGTGGTTACCTGGGCGCTGCCGAAGCTTCCTGGCGTTGAGGGTAAGCGCTCCACCAATGTTCTGCCGTCGGCATGGTACTGCATGGACAATTGGCTGGATGAGCCGACAGCGGAACGAACCCAATATCGGTGGAAGGCTGGGATCTGCAAGGAGCTGAAAGGGCTGGTGGATTCGGCGCTGTCCGAGGCTCAAACCATCCTTGATTCGGAAGGTTTAATCGAGAGCAACATTGCCGCTTGACGAATAGTGGCAGAGTGGCATAGATTACTACCTATCTTGTCCTTCTTGCGTGTAAAGACTGACAACAAACAACCCTGCCTTCGAGCGGGGTTTTTTGCGTCCCCAGTTTCCCCAATCCCTCGGAACCTCTGCATGCAAGTTCAGCGAGGGCCTCATTAGCGACTCGACATCGCTTTGCCCGCTAACGTGGCGGGCCCTTTATTCCTGATGCTCCTTTGGCCGTACCCCACGGTCCTTTTAATTCATCCCCCGAAAGGGAGGACACCGGATGCCGACCATGCCTGAAAAGCCAGATACATGGGCCGCGCTCTGGGTAGCCCTTTCGAATCCACTGTGGCAGGGCGCGATCATGGCGATTCTCATCTCATGCCTGCGCGTTCTGTACGACGCCAAAGAGACCAGCAAGAGCCGCATCGTTATCGAAGCGCTCATCTGTGGTGGTCTGGCTCTGTCTGCAAGTAGCGTCATTGAGTGGATGGAGTGGCCATCAAACCTGTCTGTCGCTGCCGGAGGGACTATTGGGTTCCTGGGTGTGACGGCGATCAGGGAGATGGTGACTCGCTTCCTGGGTCGCAAGGTGGATGCCGCATGAAGGCGCTCGCACTAGCAATCATCATCGTCATGGTCTGCCTGCTGTTGGTTGGCATGCAGCGATACCAAGTGCTCGCCCTCCGCACTGAGGTGCAGGTAGAGACCAAGGGCAAGAACGACGCCATCAAGGCGAATCAGGAAAGCCAGCTGACCATCACCACCCTGCGGGATGAGGCCAAGCGTAACGCGACCTACACCGCAGACCTGGCCAAGCGCATCAAGGCCAGCGAAGACAAAGCCAAACAGGCGAGGAAGGAATTTGAAACTCTCAAGCGCAACAGCAAGCCTGTTCGTGATTGGGCTGCTCAGCCTCTTCCTGACGGCCTGCGCGGCAAAGCCCCTGGTAGTGACAAAGACAAGCGCCCTAAGAATTGAAGCGCCCGAGCTGGTGCCGTGTGAGCGGGTAGAGGATGAAGACCTCACCGACAACGGCCAGCTTTGGGAGCTGAAGAATCAGGCCATCAAGCTGCTCGACACCTGCGCCGATCAAGTGGACGCGCAGATCGTTCGCAGCAAGAGCAAATAATCCGCGCCACGATTTCAGATGCGCCGTTTCGTGGCGCGAGGTGATACCAAATGCGCTTAACCCTTTCGCTCAATGCCGAAACTCAGAAGCTCGGCAGAAAGATGATCAAGAAACTGATTGGCGTGCTAGGTGGATCGTATACGCCTGTTCTCATCGCCGAGGATATGCAAGTCATCTCTACCAGTGGCGGCGTTCGCATTGACTCGGAATACGACCTCAGAGAGCTGCCTGTCGATGATCCGGCCGGCCTTGCGTACTGGGAGAAGCAGCTTGGCATGGGTGCCGTCAATGAAGACGCCTTGCAGGGATGCGTGACGGGCTTCGCTATCGACCCGCTTGAGTCGGCGATCAATAACACAGCGGCGCTTCTCGCTGATGAAGTGGAGCGTATGCATGAGCGAGCAGAATCTGGGCGGCCGGCCGGAAGGTTGGCTGAAGTGTTTGGGCAGCACCTCGACAAGCTCCTAGCGATCCAGCTAGAGCGAGTCAGGGAGTAGGGTATGAAGCTAATTCTAAAGCGTGTGGGTGAAGACTCGCGCCAGTACCAGCCCATCACCAGCCATCACAACCCGGAGCAGCTACCAGACAGTCGACCGTTCGCGCTTTGCACCGAGAATGGTCAGCAGTTGCCCGGACAGCAAACCACGTCGATGACCAGTGATGGCGACGGCATGGTCAAGCTGACTGTGGTTTTCCGGGTTGACGGTACTCAGGTGCTGGTTGAAGGCGATACCGCGCCATGCTGAAACGAAATTGGTACGTCACAACCCCCGGCTACAAACCCTTCCCCATGATCCTGCTCAGTCAGGCGATGGACCATGTATCGGCACTGGCTTTTGCGAGGTCGATCTGGTCGGAATGCACTGTTGAATGATCATTGAATGACGTTCGAATGCATTGAATGAATCGTTATGCGAAATCCAACCCCATGAATGAGGCTTCCAATGGCCCTATGCGGCGCATCAAAGCGCGGCAACGGGGAACCATGCAAGCGTCACGCGATACCGGGTTCCTCTCGCTGCAAGCTCCACGGCGGCAAGAGTACCGGGCCAAAGGATCAGCGGGGCAACAAGAACGCTGCCAGGCCCGGATCGATTTATAGCCAATTCCTTACAGAGGAAGAGCAGGCCGACTTCAATGCCGCCCAGCTCGATCAGATTGACGATGAGCTGAGGCTGACAAAGGTCCTGTTGGGTCGGGTGCTGCTCGCTGCTGGTGATGGGCATGACCTGCTGGCCGACAGATACCTGGGCCGCATAGAGTCGCTGACCAAAACCAAAGAGGAATTGATCAGTAAGCGCCTTCTGAACGAGAAGCTGCGCCGCGAACTTGAAGACCCTAATCAGGGTCTGCCTGAACCGAAACAAGTAATCATCGGGGTGGAAGATGCGTCCTGTCCTGATGCTGAACAAGCCGCAGTTTGAGTTCATCAAGTCGCATAACAAGTTCATGGCGTTCGTTGGTGGCTACCGTAGCGGCAAGACGTTCGTTGGTTGCGTGCGCATGTGCATTAATGCGCTGGAGTTCCCTGGTATCCCGCAAGGCTACTTCGCACCGACCTACCCGCAGATCACTGACATCTTCTACGACACCATGCCTGGAGTTGCTGAGGCGTTCGGCCTGTTCGCTGACATCGTAGCCAGCAACAAGCGTGTGTACCTTCGAGACAACAAAGGGCGCTGCCTGAGCACCATTGTGTGCAAGAGCATGGAGCACCCGCACCGCATCGTCGGCTTCAACATCGCGCACGCACTGGTCGATGAGATCGATTGTATGCCGATCAAGAAGGCCGACAGCGCCTGGAAGAAGATCATTGCGCGGATGTCCACGGTCTGGCCTGGGCGCGATCAGAACACCATCGACGTGACGACAACGCCAGAGGGGTTTAATTGGGTCTACCGCAAGTTCGTCAAGGAGCTGGCCGCCGATCCATCTCAACGTGAGTTCTACGGCATCGTGCACGCCTCAACGCGTCAGAATGCCAAGAACTTGCCAAAGGACTACATACCATCCCTGCGCAAAACGTACCCGGCCAATCTGGTGGATGCGTACATCGACGGCCTGTTCGTCAACCTGACATCGGGCAGCGTGTATCCCAACTTCGACCGGCGACTGTGCCACACGAACGAGACGATACGGCCTGATGAGCAGTTGCACGTCGGCATGGACTTCAACATCAACCGGATGGCGGCAACGATTCACGTCATCCGCAACGGGCTGCCGCTGCTGCTTGAAGAGGCGACCGGCCTGTTCGATACCCCGGCCATGATCGTCGAACTCAAACGACGCTTCCCTGGCCGCAGCATTACGGTCTATCCGGATGCTAGCGGCAAGAACCGAAAGTCGGTAAACGGCAGCGAATCCGATCACAGCCTGCTCCGCGCCGCTGGTTTCATGGTGATGGTCAACCCATCCAACCCAATGGTTCGCGACCGGGTGCTGGCCGTGAACGCCATGTTCCTGAATGGCGAGGGCCAGCGCAGATACCTGGTCAACACCGATAACTGCCCGATCACCACCCAGGTGCTGGAGCAGCAGGCATACGCCGAGAACGGCGAACCCAACAAAGACGGCACTGAAGACCCTATCGACGCATTGGGCTACTTCATTGTCCAGCGCTTCCCGATTGCGGGCGGCTACACCCTCGCAAACGTGAGCCCATCATGAGCGTATTCACCTACATCAAAGACAGCCTGATGAACCTTACGGCTGGCCTGGGTACTGATCGCGATAAGGCTGCTCATTCGTCCTACGGCACGCCGTTGATGGACGATAAGCAGCTGATCAACGCCTATCGCGGCTCATGGGCTGCGCGCAAGGGCGTGACCATTCCGGCGATCGATGCGTGCCGTAACTGGCGCAGCTGGCAGGCCGACAACAAGCAGATCGAGCTGATTGAGGCTGAAGAGATCCGCCTGGATGTGAACGGCAAGATACTTGAGGCCCTGATTAAGGCTCGACTGTTCGGCGGCGCAGCGGTATTCATCGGCACTGGTGACAAAGACACTCACATGCCGATCCGGCCTGATGCCATCGCCAAGGGCGGAGTCAAGTACCTAACGGTGATGACCCGCCGCCAGCTTTCGGCTACAGAAGTCGAGCAGGACCCGCAGAGCCCGCGATTCGGCAAGCCAAAAGCCTACCGGCTTCCTGGCTCCATGATGGAGATTCACCCGTCACGGCTGGTTATCTTCGTTGGTGCCGAACATCCAGACCCGGAACTGGCCGACGGCCTTCAGTTCGGCTGGGGAGATTCGGTGCTGCTGACCGCTATGTCCGCCGTGAAGCACTACGACGAGACGATGGCCAACGTCGTGAGCCTGGTATACGAGGCCAAGATCGACGTAATCAACATCCCGAACCTGATGACCGGCCTTCAGGACAAGAATTACGAGCGCCTGCTGCTGGAGCGCCTGCGTTTGGCAGCGATCGCCAAGGGCATCAACGGGACGCTGATCCTCGATAGTCAGGAGACACACAGTTCCAAGTCGGCGAGCTTCGCCACGCTGCCGGATGTGATCGCCAAGACGGAGCAGGGCGTGGCGGGTGCGTTCGACGTTCCTGGCTCGCGCATGTTCGGCACGTCCTCTGGCGGCCTGAACTCGAACGGCGAAGAAAACACCCGCAACTACTACGACAACGTCGCATCACGCCAGAAGCTGGAGATCAAGCCAGCCATGAGCGTGCTCGATGAGTGCCTGATTCGCTCGGCCCTTGGCGGTCGGCCTCCGGAGATCCACTACTCATGGGCTCCGCTCTGGCAGCCCACGGCGAAAGAGCGGGCCGACATCGGCAAGACGACCGCCGACACGATCAAGACCCTCAGCGACACGAAGCTTTTCCACTCCGACGCGCTTAGCCAGTCAGCAGCAAACCTGCTGGTCGAGATGAGCATCCTTCCCGGGCTTGAGGCGGCGCTGGAAGAGTTCGGTACAGAGGCGCAGGAAGAAGAGGGTGAAGAAGGCGGCTTGCCGAACAGAAAAGCACTGGCCGATGCCGCACCGCGCTCACTGTACGTATCTCGGAAGGTAACCAACGGTGCAGAAATCGTGGCCTGGGCGAAGTCTCAAGGCTTCACCTCAACCCTTCCCGCCGATGATCTTCACGTCACCATCGCCTACAGCCGGAACCCAGTTGACTGGATGAAGGTAGGTGATTGCTGGGCAGGGGATAGCAAGGGCCTGGTCAAGGTTGCGCCCGGCGGTGCAAGGCTGCTCGACAAGTTCGGCGAAGGCGCAGTGGTCCTGCTGTTCAACAGTTCGGAACTGGCATGGCGGCACATGTCGATCATTGAGGCTGGCGCTTCTTGGGATTGGCCTGAATACCAGCCGCACATCACATTCACCTACGAGCCGGGCAGCGTAGACCTGAGCAAGGTTGACCCGTATCGCGGTGCTATTGAGTTTGGCCCTGAGATATTCGAAGAGCTAAACACCGACTGGAAATCCAGCATTCAGGAGTCATGACATGGAAACCTTCATCCAGCCAAAAATCACGGGCTACCGCCAGCTTAGCGAAGAAGATGCCGCGCTCATGAATGAAATCAAGGCGCACGGCGTTGCCCTTGGCGAGCTGGTTGATCGGCTCAGCTCCCGATCTGACCTCAATCAGCGCTGGCTAGACATTGGCACAACTGATTTGCAAACCGGCCTCATGGCTCTCACCCGAGCAGTGGCCAAGCCGTCCACCTTCTAACTGCTGGGCGGCACCAGCCAAGGCAAACAAATGTTCCTCACTGATTCTGTAACCGCGTCCAATGTGCGGCGGACGGCGGACGGCTACCTGGTGGCCGACGCAAAAGTAGCCCGCACCGGAATTCAGGAATATCTGGGCTCCGAGGTGGGCAAGCCTGACATGCCAATCGTCCGCGTGTACCGGCCTGAATCGTCGGTATTCGCTGATTCCGCCATGCGTTCGTATGCGTACCGGCCAATGACCAACGATCACCCAGGTGGTGAGGGCGTCAACTCCAAGAACTGGAAAGACGTCGCCATCGGCCAGACCGGTAGCGAGGTGTTGCGCGACGGTGAGTTTGTCCGCGTTCCACTGGTCCTGATGGACGCTAAAGCCATCGCTGACTACGAGTCGGGCAAGCGTGAGCTTTCCATGGGATACGGCGCTGAGCTGACCTTCCAGGACGGCGTAACCGACAAGGGCGAGGCCTACGACGCAATCCTAGGCCCTATGACCATGAACCACCTGGCGCTTGTAGATCGAGCGCGGGGCGGTGAACACCTTCGCATTGGCGACACCAAGCAACCCAACCCAACAGGAGGCCATGACATGGCTGATGTACTTCGTAAACTCCTTGTCGACGGCCTCACTATCGAGGTTACGGAACAAGGCGCACAGGCAATCGAGAAGCTGAACGGCAAACTGGCCGATGCAGCTACCGCAACCAAAACCCTGGCTGATGCCCACGCAGTAGCGCTGGCTGGCAAGGACGACGAGATCGTCAAGATCAAAGCCGCTCTGGATGATGCCAAAACCAAAATCCTGAGTGATGCGCAGGTTGACGCTCTGGTCAAGGATCGCACCGATCTGGTGACTATCGCCAAGGCGCTGCACGACGGTGACTACACCGGCAAGTCTGCCGATGAGATCCGCAAAGCAGTGGTCGTTGCCAAGTTCGGTGACGCTGCGGTCGCTGGCCAGCCTGAGGCCTACATCAAGGCTCGCTTCGACATCCTGGCTGAAGACGCTGCCAAGAACCCAGGCAGTGACACGTTCCGCCAGCACATGATTCATCAGGACGGTAAGACCGTCGGCAATGAATCGGACCAAGCACGTCAGCAGATGATTACTGATATGCAAACCGCCCACCTGCCGAAGGCATAAGGAGTACCAGTTCATGGCTGCTTACCAAACCACGTACACCAACGCTCCGGCCAAGGGCGTTCCCGGCCTGGTCGCGAACGAAGAGAAGTGCAACAAGATCAGCCGCACCGTTGCGAACGCTGAGGGCATCGTGTTCGGCGCTCCGGGCTTCCGCATCGCTGGCGCTGGCAATGACCACAAGGTCGCTGCCACTGGCACGCTGTTCCTTGGCCTGGCCGTGCTGAGCGCTGCCGTTCCTCCTGTTGCTACCGGATCGACGCTGATCGACGGCTACCCGCAGGACTTCACCGGCGCGTTCATGACTGACGGCCAGATGTATGTCACTGCCGGTGCTGCTGTCGTGCCAGGCGATGACGTGTACTACGTCGCCGCAACCAACCGCTATGTCACGACCGCCGCTGCTGGTGCCGTCCTGATCCCTGGCGCCTTCTTCGACACCACTGGTGCGAACGGCGACATCGTTGAAATCTCCCTCAAACATCGGAGCGCTTAACATGCCCCAAGCTTTCGAAGACGCTCAGTCGGCGTTCCCGTTCGTTCTGGCTCAAGGCCGGAACATCGAAACGCGCATCTACACGCGCCGCTACCCGACGTTTAACTACGCCGCGAGCATCCCGGTGGTCACTGAAGGCGCTCCATGGGCCATCGGCACCACGTTCTTCACCGTCGATACCGCTGGCGAGGCCAAGTTCCTGTCCGGCTCCGGCACTGACATGCCATTCAACTCCGCAACCCACGATCAGGCATCGCACGACTTTGCGATGATTGGTTCGGGCTGGGAATGGAACCTGGAAGAAGTGAACCAGGCTCAGCTGTACGGTATCAACCTGAGCGGCACCAAGGCTGATTCCGCAGCTGACAAGGTTGAGCGTCTGCTGAACACCATCGCCTTCACCGGCAGTGTTGAGAAGCGCTGGACTGGCCTGCTGAACGACGCCAACGTTTCCCGTGTTGACGCCGCTGCATCCGGCACAGCTGGTTCGACCTACTGGTCAGCCAAAGACGTCGACCTGATCATGGCTGACGTGAACGGCTTGCTGGGCGGTATCCGCACCAACACCGCCGAAGTCGAGTGGGCAGACACGCTGCGCATGCCGCCTGACGCATTCCGCGCTGTGGCCACCAAGCGTATGGGTGCTGGCGACGGCTTCATGACGGTGCTGGAGTACATGCGCCGCAACAACATCTACACTGCCGAGACCGGCCTGCCGCTGGATATCGCGCCTCTGCGTGAAGCCCGCAATGCCTCGGCTGATGGTGGTGGTCGTCTGGTTGCGTATCGCAAGGATCCGGAAGTCGTTCGCTTCCACCTGCCGATGCCGCGCCGTGTGCTGGCACCTCGTCAGAAGTCCATCATGGGCTTCGAGACCGGCATCATCGCCCGCACGGGTGGTACCGAGATCCGCTTGCCGGGTGCCGTTGCCTACCTCGACGAAATCACCCCGCCAGTAGCCTGATAGGAGAGCGTCATGAAAGTGACCAACAACTCGAAGGCGCTGCAGGGCGTTCACACCCAGACTGGCGTGCTGTACGTGGCGCCAGGCGAGACGGTTGATGCCGACCTGACCGAAGCTGGCCTGAAAGGCGTCAAGCGGCTCGACTTCCTCAAGGTAGTCGACAGCAAGAAAGCTGACAGCGACAAGAAGTAAAACCCCGGAGCGGTTCGCCGCTCCACCTATTCGAGACAATCCGATGCCTGATTTCTACGGTTCCGTTTCCGGCGCTGATGCGTACCACCTTGCGCGCGCCAATGCCGCCTGGGTAGGCGAAGATGCAGCCAAGCAGGCCGCACTGATTCGGGCGTCGGCTTACATTGACGGCAAGTACCAGGCGCAGAACAGCTGCGGCCGGTGGGAATCGCTGTTCTCCGGCACCAAGACTGGCGGCCGGGCCCAGTCCCTGCAATGGCCGCGCACCGGTGCCGCGGACAACGAAGGCAACGCCATCCCGTCGGATGAGGTGCCGATTGAGATCGAGCAGGCCACCTATGAGGCGGCTTTGCGCGAGGTCGTGCTTCCTGGGAGCCTCAGCCCTGACTACGTGGCGTCCCAGATGATCAAGCGCGAGAAGGTCGGGCCGCTGGAAACCGAGTTCGCGGTCAGCGAATCGAGTTCTGGCGCCGGATCTGTCCGCCCAGTCATAACCATCGTTGACGAGATGCTCGCTCCGCTGCTGGGCTGCAAAACCCACTGCGGTATCGCGGTATTCGTTGTATGAACGTCGCCGAGCTGCTTCAGCAGGTTGAAGCGCTTGAGCCGGGTATGCAGAAGGCCTACCTGGATGCGGTGCGCGCCACTGTGGATGCTGCGACGGTTGCAGAGGTTGAGCGCCTGATAGCGGCGGATGATGAAAACGGCTTGGTGCAACTGCTCACCCTTGGCGCCATGTCGTTGTTAATCGAGACCGTCCGCTCTGCTTTTATGACCGGCGCACGTTTCGAGATGGCCGCCATTGTGATACCGAGAGCCGACCGAGAACTGATCGGCCGCAAAGAGTTCGACGTGAACAAGGCTGAGGCCAGTTCATGGCTTGCTCAGCAGGTCACCGACACCCGGAACACCACGACCGACAATGTGCGCGAGGCGATTCGCTCCGTGATGGGCTCGCGCCGCGTTATCGGAGGAATCCAGCCGGCCGATCAGGTCGTTCGCACTGATCGCCAAGCCGCGCTTGATCTGATCGGTCGCGTCAGTCCGCAGACAGGGCTGCGCACAGGTGGCGTAATAGGCCTGCCGGGCAACTTCGCCCAGTACGTTGCCAATGCCCGCGCACAATTGCTCAGCGGCGATCCTGCGCAACTTAAGCAATACCTGACCAGGGCGCGGCGTGATCGCCGCTTTGACGGCATCGTCAGTCGGGCCATTACTGCCGGAAAGGCCGTAACCACGAAGGATGCGGACAAGATCACCGGTCGCTACTCTGAACGCCTGCTGAAGACGCACAGCGAAATGTTGGCCCGCACCCTGGCGCATGAATCACTCAACGCTGGGCGCGACCGGGCATGGGAGCAGCTGGTAGAGCAGGGGATTGCTCGCGAGCGCGTCGAGAAGGAATGGCGCGATCGTAACGACGAGAAGGTGCGCAACAGCCATCGCGGTATGCGGGGCATGCGTATGCCGCTTGGCCAGCCATTCCAAACCAATAGCGGTGCTCTGCTGCGGTTCCCGGGCGATTCAAGTCTGGGTGCCGGGTACGACGAGACAGCTAATTGCCGGTGCATGTGCATCTATCATCTGAAGGCCTGACCCATGGCAGACATTTACGACCGAGGCAAGGCGCTTGCGGTGCGGATGCTCGCGCCTCGCAGCAAGGGCGGCAAAGGGCTGGAGATGACGCTTACCCGAACGGTGAAAGGTCCTCGCGACCCAGACACTGGCGGAACCCCGAACGTAGTAACGAATTACCAGGGCTCAGCCTTCCGCGACACCTACGCAAAAACAGACATCGACGGGACGCTGATCAAGGCGACTGACGTGAAGCTGCTGGTCTCACCGGTTCTGCTGAATGGGACTGACATGCCGGAGCCAACCACCCAAGACACGATCCTGTTCGACGGCAAGAAATACACCATTGCGACAGTGTCGCCGTGGGACTACGCAGGCCTTGCGGTCGGCTTTGAAGTTCAAGCGAGGATCTAGAAAGGGTAGATCCGGGGAAACATGGTATTATGGCCATTCACTAATGGAGCTCACCATGGATACCTATACCTATGAAGGAAGTACCTACTACCCATCTGAAAAGATCGGGTCCATGACGCTCCTTCTTCTGCCTGGGCAGAAGAAACTAATGGCCGAAAAGAGGTTGTTCGAGTGTCAGTGTGGAAACCTGAAAATGGTTCGTGTCGCGCATGTTGCGAAAGGGGTTACCGTTTCATGTGGGTGCGTCAAGAGGAAGAACTTAGTCCATATTGGGCAGCGCTCAGGCCGATTAGAAGTTATTGATGATCAGGCAATTACAGTAGGGAAGTCGCTAAGGGTTCTATGTCGATGCGACTGTGGCACCGAGAAGCTGGTCGGGGTTTTCGAGATTACTAAATCTCTAACAGCTTCATGCGGATGCTTGGTGAGGGAAACGGCCAGCAGGCTCAACCTGATACATGGCGGAGAGGGAAGCAGGCTTTATACCGTTTGGCATGGGATGAAAACCCGATGCACAGACCCTAATTCCCAGAATTACCACAGGTATGGCGGTCGAGGAATAACCGTTTGCGATGAGTGGGCAGGAGACTTCGCTGTCTTCCGAAGCTGGGCAATTCAAAACGGTTATGACGATCTATTGCAGATAGACAGAATTAATGTCGATGGCGGGTACTGCCCAGAAAACTGCAGATTCGTAACGCCGATGGTTAATGCAAATAATCGCGGCAACAACGTTTTGCTCTCCGCCTTCGAAGAGATCAAAACTATGCGCGACTGGAGCCGAGATGAGCGATGCGCAGTCAGCTACTCAACTCTGAAGAAACGAATTAAAGCTGGCCGATTCACTCATGAGGAGGCCATAACGCGCACAGCGAGGAACTGATGGCAAATCACATGAGCGCCAGATATGGCGGGTTGAATGGTAGTTTTTCCGAGGTGCTCAGCCAGTTTGCAGATCAATCAAAAGATTCAATGGATGAGATATTTCGGTCGGTAGTGATCGAAATAGGCTCCAGCGTGGTTCGGCTGTCACCAGTCGATACCGGGGCGTTTCGAGGTTCGTGGACATTCACGGCGGACACCCCAAGCAATGAAATTCCAACCACGCTCGACAAGTCCGGTCATGAAACCATCGCAAGGATTGTAGCGGGGGTTCAGCATCTAACCTTCGGGCAAACCGCATATCTGGTCAGCAATCTCCCATATGCCATCGCTCTGGAATACGGCCACAGCCAGCAAGCGCTGGCAGGCATGGTGCGAATCACCAAAGAACGCTTTCAAGACATCGTGGCACAGGCTATTCGAGAGGTAGCGGAATGAGTCATGCCAGAGCGCGCCGCGCCATCGAGGTAAAGCTGACGGCCTGGGCCGAAGACCAAGCCATGCCGATCGTATTCGGCACCGAAGAGTTCACGCCACCAGAAGGCCAGGTCTACCTGCGGGCCTTCCTGATGCCTGCCAGCACCACATGCCGCTACCTCAATGCCAGCGAGCTTGAATATCGCGGCATCTACCAGGTCAGCATCTACACCCCAAACGGTGAGCCTATTTCGGTGCCGGAACTGGTCATTGATCAGCTTTCCGCGCTGTTTCCGCTGGATTCCCAGCTGGATCGTGCCGGCTTCCTCGGCCAGGTGACAGAGCCGGTAGAGCAGGGCCCGACCATTCCAGACCCCTCCAGATACATGATTCCCGTGTCTTTCACCTACCGTGGAAGCGCCCCGCCATAGGGCAGAGCAATGCAAAAACGTGTCCCTCTACCCAACGGAACTACGATCTGGGTCAGCACCAACACAGACCCCGCAACCCTGGCCGCCCCTGCTGTTACTGACGCGAGCTGGGTGGAAGTGCAAAAGGTCACCGCGCTGACCGGCTCAGGCGGTGACGAGAAGTTTTCCACGTACAGCCCGCTGGGTGAGTACGAGGATGTCCGCGAGCCATCCGGCCGCAATCCAATGGATATGCAGCTCACGCTGCAGGATGCGCCTGATTCGGCCTACGTGGCCGCAATCGCGCAGGGCAGGGAAGCCAGGGCGGCTCTGGGATGGATGTTCAAGCTTCCAGGTGGCTCCGCAAAAATCGTTTTCTCAGGTTATGCCAGCGGGTCACTGATCCCCGTGCTCGACCGAAACCAGCTGATGGTCATCGCTATCAGCATCGCTGTAATTGGCACGCCAACGCGCGTAGCTGCCTAAACCCAAACCGCAACAAATCAAGAGGTAATACCCATGGCTACTCGTATTGCGCTGCCGAACGGCGCGACTATGGAACTCGCAGTAAGCTTTGCCACTGCAAAACTCATCACCGCTGTTAGCAACGCCAATCCAGCAGTAGCAAGCGCTACAGCAAACGCCCTGGTAGATGGCGACATCGTGCTTCTGCAATCGAGCTGGGGCAAGTTGGATGGTCGCGCTGTTCGCGTATCCGCTGCTGCGACTGACAACTTCGCACTGGAAAATATCAGCACCGAGAACGTCGACTTTTACACTGTTGGCGGCGGCGCGGGCAACTTTCAGTCGGTCGCGAGCTGGGTAGAAGTTACCAAGATCACCGGCGTTTCACTGACTGGCGGCGAGCAGCAGTTTCTGACTGTTGGCTATCTGTCGGACGATGATGACCGCCAGTTCCCGACCAACCGCAACCCGATGAGCATGGCCCTGACGGTTGAAGATCAGCCGACTGCCGCTTACGTGCCGGTCGCCGAGGGTTACACCGACAACAAGACCCAGACCATCCTGCGTCTGAACCTGCCGAACGGTGACAAGATCCTGTACCCAGGCTTCTGCACCATCACCGATACCCCGACCCTGGAGCGTAACGCTCTGATGACTCGCACAGTGAACTTCGCTCTGTCCGGTCGTCCGGTTCGCTACATCGCCGCGTAATTACGCGGCAACACCCCCTTTCTGATTCGCATCACTTATCCAGTATTTGGAGCATCGCCCGTGGCCAAAATTTCCTTCCAGCAGAACCCAACCTTCAAAGTAGACGTTGAAATCCCGCGCGTGGGCGGCTCCGCTGTCAAAGTGCCATTCACCTTCAACTACCTGAACCGCGACCAGTTGGCCGAGTTCACCGACGCTGAAATCCAGTATTCCAAGGAGATCAGCGACCTGATCAAGGATGAGCAGCCGAGCGTAAAGGAAGTTTCGGCCAAGGCTGAAGAGTTCCAGTTCGATCAACTGAAAAAAGCGATCAATAGCTGGGGCTTCAGCGAAGACCTGACCGACGACAACCTGCGCGCCGTGATTCGCAGCGCTGTGGCCGTGCCTATCGCTATCCTCGATGCTTACAAGGGTGCGTACAACAAGGCCCGCGAGGGAAACTTGCCAGCGTAGTCAGAGCCATCTACACCCCGCCTCCAAGTGCAGACCAGGTCGCCCTTTTCGGTATGTCCATGGAGGACATGCAGGAAGAGATCGAGCTGTGGGAGATCAACACCCAGTCATTCACGGTGTTCAACTCCATGAGCACTCAATGGCGTACAGGGATGGGCGGGGCTACCGGCTTGGACTACGCGGTTTTGCCCGTGGTGATGGAATTGCTTGATGTCGAGCAGGATGACCGCAAGCGGGTGTTCGGAGATGTGCGCCTGATGGAGCAGGAAGCTCTGGATACGATGGCGGATGCAAGAGACTGATCCGCCGAGTGGCTTTAGCTTGCGTGCCCGGATGATGGTAGATTGCCGCTATCTTAAATGGAGTAGTGGCTATGTCTGGCAACGGTATGCGTGTCGCATTTGCGGTCTTAGGGCTATTGGTTTTGGGTGGATGTACTCACAACATCCAGCCCGTGGTTAAGGATCAAGGCCTGTATGTAACGAAGATCAAAGATCAGAAGGCGCAAATTGTCGCCAGCCAGGAATTTCAGCGACTCACCATCCAGGGCGTACCACTTAGGTCGAGCAACTGGAAGGGGCAGAAATTCAACGTTGCAATTGGCAAGCCTGTTACTGACGGCATCTATTCCTATGTCGGCTCTACCTTCAGTGACACTCGAATCGGAGACACCAAGGACGGCGACAAATCAGGAATCACCCTGACCCTGTCAGATGTCAGCGTTGAGCTTTGGATTGATGACGACTCATCGTTCACCTCTCAGCTTCTGTTCGCTCCGAGCTACTACATGAACAAGGTAGACGCTCAGGCGAACGTCGTCGTGAGCGGATCACTGTTGCTTCCGACAGGGGAAGCGCGAGCCGTCAGGGTCACAGGTCACGGGCTCAAGAACCTGAAACCGGCAAGCATGGATGCCGATGTTATCGAGGAAGTTACCGGCCTAGCGGCGGGCGATGCGGCCAAGCAAATTGTCGAGCTTATGCGCGGGTCGCTAAGCAAGCACTAAATGAATGAGGACTCGGCTTTGTCGAAATATCTAGCGCTAACCATTGCACTGCTGTCGGCAAACTCCTATGCCGCAGAGGACTCATGCACAAAAATATCGGGACTCGCTGGCACTGCAATGCAGGCAAGGCAGGAAGGAACCCTTCTGCAGGAGGCTCTGAAAAGCGCCGGAGACGGCAGCAAGTTCGCTAATGCAATGATCCTGCGCGCTTACAAATACCCGGTAGCAGAGGGAAAGCAGCAAAAAGCTGCTGCCGTTACTGAGTTCAGGAATGAGGCTTATTCCGAATGCTTCCAGATGAACCCGTAACCCCAAACATTCTATAAAGCCGCCTCCGGGCGGTTTTTTATTGCCTCCAAACCGGCCATTGAGCCGGTTTTTTTATGTCCGGAGAAAAGCATGACCACAATTGCCGAGCTTGGCCTTGCCGTTAACTCCGAGTCGGTAGTCCAAGCTACAGGCGATCTGGACAAGTTCGTTGACTCTGGCAAGGGCGCTGAGGATTCAGCTAAGCGCGTCGAATCGGCATGGGCTAAAGCTGTAACTGGAATATCGCAAGACACCAGCCAGGTAGTAAAAGAGCTACAGCTCATGAACTCCCGTCAGGAGGCTACAGCTCAGCTCATGGTTCAGTTGAGCCAGGCGGTTGGCAAGGCCTCGGCATCTTTCAATGATGCGTCAGCGAATGCGCAGAAGCTCGCTGCGGCTGGAACAAAGGTAGGCGAGTCGGCAGATCAGGCTAAAGCTCGCATGATGGCCCTGGCTGTGGCTGCTACTCAAGCTGGCGACCACCAGGAATCCCTGAACAGGGCATACGAAGCAACTGCCGGCGCATCTGCCACCGCGCAGCGTGAACAGCTAAACCTATTGGCCGCTACCAGCCGTGCTTCAACCGCTGCCCGAGAAAGCGCAGCAGCGCAGGAAAAGGCAGCAGCAAGCGCGCAAAAGGCATCTGGCGCAACGGCAGAAGAGGCTATCGCACTCGGCAAACTGCTAGGGCAGATAGACCCAACAGTTGCAGCCATGAAGCGCCTTGACGCCGCTCAAGACGAGCTTTCGAAGTTCAACGCTACAGGCATGCTTCCTGATGGCGAGTTTGCTAAGTACACCCAAAAGATAGACACAGCCCGCACCGACCTAAATCGCTTCGATGAGGGAATGAACAAAACTGGCATGACCGCCAAGGCAACCGCCGCTTCTCTCCGCGGCGTCCCGGCCCAGTTCACCGACATCTTTACATCCATAGCGGCTGGTCAGCCAATCACGATGGTGGCGCTTCAGCAAGGCGGCCAGCTTAAGGATATGTTTGGCGGCATTGGGCCCGCAGCTAAAGCGCTGGGCGGCTACGTTCTAGGCCTGATAAACCCGTTCACACTTGCTGCTGCAGCAGCAGGCGGCCTAGCGCTTGCGTACCATCAAGGCTCGAAAGAGGCTGATGCTTATCGCCTTGCGCTGATTACCACCGGCAACGCAGCGGGCACCACCACGACCGAAATGGCCGCCATGGCCGAGCGTATTGGCGCGACAGTTGGCACCACTGGCGAGGCCTCATCAGCTCTCGCTCAACTGGCCAACTCTGGAAAGATTGCAAGCGACAGCTTCGAGCAAATCGCCACGGCTGCAATCTCTTTCGAGAAGGCGGGCGGGCAGGCAGTCTCGGCGACCGTTGCGGAGTTCGCCAAGATCGGCGACGACCCCGTCAAAGCAATCGCTGCGCTCAACGAGAAATACAACTTCCTCACCGCCGCTGTTTATGAGCAGGTTCGCTCGCTCCAGGAACAGGGCGACAAGCAGGGCGCGGCAGTAATTGCTGAAAAGGCGTATGCCGACGCTCTGCAATCTCGCTCCAACGAGATCAAAACCAATCTTGGTTCGGTTGAGCGCGCTTGGCGGGATGTTGCCTCGGCAGCAAAAATCGGGTGGGACTCTGTCCTCGGTATCGGCCGGCAGTCTACGGCTGGGCCTGACCTCACCAAGCTTAAGCAGGAGCTTGCCTACAAAACGAATCTTCTCGGCACCGGTTACGAAGATGACACGACCAAGGAGCGCGTCAAAACTCTCAAGGCCGAAATCGATGTAATCGAAAAGCGTACTAAGTCCGAGCAGGAAACCGCCAAAGCAACTGGAGACACGGCCCGCACAATCCGCGAGGGTACACAGGCTTACGAGGAATACCAGAAGGGCGTAGAGGCGAACTACACCAAGTCTCAAAAGCTCAACAAGGCTCTTGAGGACGAGCAGCAGCGCATCACGAAGTCACGCGCCGCTGGCTACAAGATCACCGCAGAGCAGGAAGAGGCGGCTTACAAGGCGATTCGCGAGCGATCCGAGTATCAGGAAAAGGCTGACAAGAAATCCCCGGTCAACCTCACGGCCTACAACGATTCGCAGAACGCCCTAAAAGCCATCGTCGGCGAGTACGACAACAGCTTCAAAGAGCTGGACGCCCTTCAAAAGGCTGGCCTGATCACTCAGGAGCAGTACAGCAGCCAGTCTGCCGTTCTGATCCGCGCCGAGAAGGATGAAGTCACCGCTGCATACGAATCGGAAATAGCCGCGCTCGAAGCTGCCCAAGGCAAGAAGGGCACCACTGCCGCGCAAAGCATTCAGCTTGACCAGAAGATCGCCGATGCGCGATCTGCCATGGTCAAGGCTCAACAGGATGCAGATGCAAAGCTGAATGTTCTTTCGATCAACGAACAGGGCCGACTGGATAAGCAGGCGGCAGCGATTGAAAACTACGTCCAGGCACTCAACGACCAACTCAACACAACCCGCCAGCAACTCCAACTGCAAGCGGCCGGCGTTGGCATGGGTGACGAGGCGCGCAAACGCCTGCAAGACGACATCAAGATCCAGCAGGAGTATCAGGACAAGCTGGACAAACTGCTGGCCCAGCGCAACAAAGACGCCATTTCGCAGGAGCAGTACGACCAGCAAACAGACGCTGTTCGCACGGCATTAGCCGAACGCCTGCAGCTTCAAAAGGATTACTACCAGCAGGTCGAGGCGGCCCAATCCAACTGGTTGAACGGTGCCACGTCGGCATTCGCCAGCTACGCGGAAGAGGCGCAGAACGTTGCCGGGATGACCAAGTCGGCCTTCCTGAATGCGTTCGACGGCCTGGAAGACGTGCTGGTCAGCTTCGTGACCAACGGCAAAGCCTCGTTCAAGGACTTCGTAAATTCAATCCTGGCTGATATTGCCCGGATCGTGATCAAGACTCAGATCATCGGCCCGCTGCTGTCGACGCTTGGCCTGAGCAGCTCATCGGCCGGGGGTGGTGGCGGAGTTTTTTCCAGCATCACTGGCGGCGGCGAGGGGACAAGCATCACGTCGCTGATCAGCTCTGCGAAGTCCGTGATCGATGTTGCCTCCAGCAAGTTCGGCGAATCCCTGATCAATGGCTGGAATTCTGGTGGTGAAAGCCTCGTAGATAGCCTGTCGGGTGCGTTCGACGGTGGTGCCAGCTATGTGAGCGATGCAATCAGCAGCGCATTCACGGCTGGATCCGCCACGGCCTCGGTAGCGGCCGAAGCCACTGCTGCATCATTCTCGGCTGGCATTTCTGAGAGCGCAGCGGCAATTGGCTCGCAGTTCTCGGCCGAGATCGGCGGCGCTGCGCTTTCGTATGAGGCAGCCTCGGCGGCTTCTGCTAACGCACTGTCCTCGACCCTTGGCACGCTCAGCACCGCGCTCAGCGTGATCGGCACTGCGTACACCGTGTTCACAGCGTTTCAGGACTACGGGGTAGAGGGTGGCCTGACCACGGCAGGGTTCGCAGCAGCAGGTGCTGCTATCGGCTCTGTCGTGCCGGTCATTGGCACCGCTATCGGCGCTGCAATTGGTGCAGTCATCGGCTCGATCGCTTCGGCGTCATGGTTCGGCGGTCCAAATTATGAGCAGTTGGTTTCCTCAGCAGAGGGCTCGTATTCGGGTGGCAAGTTCAAAAATGAAGGCTGGTACGATGGCTGGAAGGAGAACAAGACCCGGCTAGGCGCTGGCACTGACGGCAAGCTGATGTC
The DNA here is from genome assembly GCF_000737245.1 of Pseudomonas syringae. Lineage (GTDB taxonomy): Bacteria > Pseudomonadota > Gammaproteobacteria > Pseudomonadales > Pseudomonadaceae > Aquipseudomonas > Aquipseudomonas syringae_J. The sequence goes on from NZ_JPQU01000109.1 coordinate 94,657, forward strand.
TTACGTGCAGCAGTTCACCAGCACCCTCGGCATGCTATATGACGCCTTGGGCGACGGCTCTGACGTATCCGCTGCGGTAACCATGCGCCGTCGCGAAACTTCGGGCGACTGGTCCAACGGCATGGCCGCCACTCTTGATAACGGCGTGCAAATCACAGCCCTCAAGCAGTACGGTCTAGATGTTGAAGCGAATCTGGCAGCCTACTACGACGACTTCATGGGCACATTCCTTGCCCAGGCAATCGTCAGTTCTGAGTCGCTTCCCCAGTACTTCAAAGACCAGTTTCAGGCTTACTCAACTGACTGGGAAGTAAAAGCAGACACGGTGATCGCTGCAATCGAGGGCGTGTTCACGCGCTTCAATGGCGTTAATACAGCGCTGTCTCAGATCAACGTCGCGAGCCTTAAGCTCAATGAAACAGGGATGGTAGCGTCCGACTCCATCCTCAATATGGTTGCTTCGCTCGCTGATCTTGACACTGAGTCGGCAACCGCAAAGGAAAAGGTCGACGCGCTCAACGAGCTGGTTAACAGCTACTACTCGGCGTTCTTCTCCGCCGGCGAGCAATTCGATAGCCTTACCAACACCCTAAACGGATCCTTTGCAGGATTTGGTCTTGAGCTGCCGGATAGCAAGGCTGCTTATAGGGCGATGGTCGAGGACATTGATGTCACAACAGCTGCTGGTCAAGGGATGTTCGCGACCTTGATGGGGCTGGCAACGGCTGCCGACTCCTACTACAAGACGATTGCGCAACGTGAATCTGACTATCGCGATGCTTTCTACACCGAGGCAGAAAGAACCGCTCTGTCGCTCGCTTCCGTTACCCAGGAGTTCAAAGATGTCAGCGTAACCCTGCCAGAGACCCGGGCGGGTTATCGCGAGCTGGTTGAGGCGGCGAGCAAGGATTCATCGGCAGCCGGCAAAAAGATGTACGACACGCTGATGAGCCTGGCGGGTGAAGCAGGTTCCGCCTACGACATCCTCGAAACCAAGGCGAGCGCTGCTGCGGAGGCGACCAAAGCCCTTTCGGACACCCTGATCAGCGATGCAATGAGCGCTGTTCAGCGCGCGGTATCCGCCGAACAGAAAACACTGACGGACGCTTACAACGCCCGCTCAGCATCGCTCAACGATATGGCCGCAACCGCCCAGCAATCGGTTACCGACCTGACCAATGTCAGCAGCTCACTTGAATCCGCTCTGAAGTCCTTGAATGGCACTTCTGATGATGCGGTGAAGATGCTGCGCACTCAGGCCCAGGCAACGCTGCAGAACGCTCTGGCGACAGTACGTGCTGGTGGCTCGCTTGCTGGCATGGCCGGTCTGGATGACGCGCTGGATGTGGTCAGCAGCAATACCACTGACCTCTACAGCTCGCTCGAAGACTTCAATCGGGACCAGGGCCGCACTGCAAACGTAGTGGCTGAGCTGAATGCCGTAACCGGCGTGCAACTCACCACCGAGCAGAAATTGCTCGAGACCGTTCAGGACCAGATTGAAGAAGCCAAGGCACAGTACGACGCCCAGATGGAAGGGTTGACCGCCCAGCTTGATCTGGCTCAGGCCCAAGTGGACAAGCTCAACGGTATCGATAACTCGGTGCTGTCGGTCAAAGACGCCATTGCAGGTCTGAGCGTTGCCATCACAGCGGCTATGGCGGCCAAGACTACGGCAAGTGCTGCGACAGGCTCCTACTCCGGTACCGGGGCTGGCGGTGCGCCAAGTGCCTCCGACCTCAACTCTGTCTACAACAGCGTTCTTGGCCGAGACGTGGACCCTACTGGGGCTGCGTACTGGGCTGGCCTGCTGGGTAGTGGGGCGGTTACGGCTGCCGGTCTGGCTGCTGCTATTAAAGCCGACGCAGTTAAGAACGGCGAGGTTCCTGCCTTTGCCATGGGCGGCGATCACCTGGGCGGTCTGCGCCTTGTTGGCGAGAACGGCCCGGAACTGGAAGTAACAGGACCAAGCCGCATCTTCAACGCCAACCAGACGGCAGCAATGCTCAATGGTGGCGGTTCGGGTGCGACTGTCGCAGAGCTTCGCGAGATGCGCAGAGAGATGGAAAGCAATGCCACCTACACATCGAAGCTTATGAAGATGGTCGCAGATGGTATCGACGTGCTCGTCAACTCTGGCGTGCAAATCAACGGCACAGTTGAAACTAAGGCGGTCGCATGAGCGATATGAAGGTGGTGCCGGGGATTCAGATCACCCCAGCAAACATGATCGTCAATGCTCTGCCAGATATGGATTATGACGCTTACAACTCGGGTGCCCCATATGCGATCGGCGCATTCGTTACCATCGACCGCATTAACTATCAGGCACTGGTAGCGAATACAAACCGTCATCCGGTCACTGACACGGTTTCTCCGGCAGCCTGGCAGAACATGGGATGGGTCAACAAGTACAGGATGTTCAACAAGAACGTCGGCAACACATGGAAGATTGGCACCTTCACATCTGCGCCGGAAGTGATCGACTTCACTATCCGTCCCGGTCGACGCATCAATGCCATCGGCTTAGTAGGCGTCTTTGCTGCGACCGTCCGCATCGTCATGACCGTACCGGGCAACCCCGTTGCGGTTTATGACAAGACGTTTGCCATGTCCATCAAAGGCGGCGGCAGCTGGTATCAGTACTACTTCGGCCAATTCACAACCAAGGAAAACCTGGCCGAGTTCGATTTACCTCCATTCAACAATGCAGATGTGCGCGTGATTGTCAGTGCGCCGGGCGGTACTGCGCGCGTGGGGATGATGGTGCTCGGCTGGGGCAAGTCCATCGGCACCGCTGTTTACGGAACATCCCTTGGACGCAAGAAGTACTCGACGATCAAGGAAGAGTTTGACGGGAGCATGACCATCACGCCGCGAGGCAGGCGTAAGTCAATCGACTTTCAGGTTGTGGTCAATGCCGACCAGATATCAAGCGTACAGCGAACTCTCGACGATGCTGATGACGCACCCGCGCTTTATGTCGGATCCAGCAACCTTGATTACACAGTGATCATTGGGATTTTCGACGACTTCGATACAGGCCTGCCGACTTACAACCGCGGCGAATACACACTCAAGGTTAGGAGCCTCAACTAATGGCAGTCATCGCCCCAGTTTTATCGACACTCCCGCCACCGCCATTACCGTCCGATGCCGAGGCGGTCTTTGATGCCAAGGCAGGCGCATCACTTACCGCTCAAGTGGTGATGGTCACGGAGATCAATGCCGCCCTCAGCTGGACAGCAACTCAGGTCAACGCTGCCGAGGGCTACAAGAACGCCGCAGCCACGAGCGCCGGGAATGCGGCAGACTCGGCAGCCCTCGCAGGCCAGCAGGTTGGCCTTGCAGCTGATCAGGTTGATCTGGCAGTAACTGCGCGACAGGGTGCGGAGTCGGCGGCTACAAATGCACAGACCTATGCAGCAGCTGCGGGCGCTGCGGCAGGACTGCCCAGCTTGGCCGGCAATGCCCTCCGTGTACTCGGCGTAAATCCTAACGAGCTTGGTGTGAGCTGGGTAAAAGCCCTCCCTGTAACTACCGGGAAGGGCGGGTTTACGTTGCAGGTTAACGCTGCAGGAACTGACTATGATTGGGTTTCGACTGGACTTTTCCACATCGTAGATGAAAGGGCTAGTGGAGTTGAAGGCGGATCTGGCTCGACGTCTTACGCAGTTAGAACCTTGAACACAGTAAAGCAAAATACCATCCCAGGCGCCAGTCTCTCGGCTAGCGCGTTCACACTGCCCGCAGGTAAATACCGAATAAACGCTAAGGCTGCGGCTTGGGCGGCGAATCGGCACAAGCTTCGGCTCTACAATGTAACGGCAGCATCCGTCGCTGCTGTAGGCGTAAGCTGTGGGTCGGCTACCTCTTCGGCCTTCAATGTGTATGCAAAGTTATTCGTGGAGCTGGAAGTCCTTTCGCCCACTACCTTCAGGGTTGAGCATCGCCTAGAAACAGCTAGCGGATCCAATGACCTAGGCAGGCCCTGCGTTTTTGGCGATGCCGAGACATACGCAACCGTAACTGTGCAGAAGGTGGCCTAATGCAATTCTTCAAAGTCGAAAAGGGTGTTGTTGTTCAGAAGCAGCCAAACGCCGAGGATGGTTTTATTGAGGGGCCGGATGATGTTGTCTGCGGCTACATCTACAAGTCCGGGAAGTTCTCGGCTCCGGTCGCATCTTGGCCGGACTGGCCTGCGCTGATTGCTGACCGTCGCTACATTGCAGAAACCTCTGGCACCACCATTGAAGGCATGGGGATCGACACGGGTCGCGACAGTCAAGGCTTAATAACTGGAGCGGCGGTACAAGCGATTATCGATCCTAATTATTCGCTGCGCTGGAAAACATCAGCAGGATTCATTGAGCTTAGCGGGTCGCAGATTCTAGGGGTTGCCTCGGCGGTGCGCGCGCATGTGCAGAGATGCTTTAACCGAGAGTCCGAGTTACTTGAGGCTGTCGCTGTCGGGACTATTTCCCAAACGATCATAAATGAAGGGTGGCCGCAATGACCGAACAAACCTGCTATTTCCTGATCGAGAATGGTATTGCGGTGCAGAAGAACTCAGACCCCTCTGAGGGGTTCGTTCCCGGATCCTGCGAATGGGCGCCCGGCTGTTATTACGCTGACGGCGTATTCAGTCTGCCACCCATTAACTGGCCGTCAGTGTCTAGCCAAGCGTTGCAAGAGCTCAAGTACGAAATGGCGGCAAAACTTACGGCCATCAAAACTCGAGCAGAAGAGCTGGCCGACGCCGAAGATCTGGGAATTATCACTCCCGAGGAAGCCGCTGAGGCGCTCACCCTTGTTCAACCGATGATTGATTGGCGCACATATCGAATCATGCTGAGCCGGACCCAAAAACAAGCAGGATGGCCTGTAAATCCAGTATGGCCGACCCGTCCGGCTGCTTGGCCAGCCCCGCCAATCGTGTAAGACCACACCCAGCTATCCCAGCCGCCTTGAGCGGTTTTTTTGTGCCCGCGATTCAGTGGGCAAGGACTCCCATGCCTCAAATTCCTCGCGGACTACGCAATAATAATCCCGGCAATATCGACTATAACCCCCGTAACGACTGGCAGGGCCAACTCGGCATCGAGGCGGGCGTAACCAAGCCACGATTCGCCCGGTTCGATTCGCCGGAGAACGGGATTCGTGCGCTCGCCAAGCTGCTGATCAACTATCGCGGCAAGGACGGTATGCCCGGCATTGGCCTGCAAGGTATCGACACCGTGCGCGAGACGATCAACCGCTGGGCACCCTCTGTCGAGAACAACACCGAAGCGTACATCAAGCAGGTGTCGGCCGCGGCTGGCGTGATGCCTAACGAAAGCATCACTATTCGAGATCCACGCATCCTGCTGGCCGTCGTCACCGCGATCATCACGCATGAGAATGGCGGCAATCCATATGCACCGGCAGTCATTGCCGAAGGTGTGCGGCGGGCGCTGGCATGAGCAAAATCAAATCCATAGGCCGCTGCTTGGGCGAAGGCGCTGACGGCTCGATCTGGTTTTTCTGCGACGGTTGTGGCGGCCCTCACAGCATCAAGGTCAACTCACCCGGCACGCCCGGCCCGAACTGGTGCTACAACGGAAATCCGGATACCCCGACCTTCACGCCGTCGGTTCTGGCCCGGACAACTGGCGCACCTGACGGCCGCAGCGTCATGACTGACGAGGAGGTTCTGGAGTACGACGCTATTTACAAGTCAGGCGGGCGAGACGCCGTATTCGCGAGTCGCTTCGGTAAGGTCTGCCATTCATTCGTCACTGACGGTCGCATTCAATATCTCGGCGACTGCACGCACGCGCTGGCGGGCCAGACTGTTGTTCTGCCGAACTGGGAGGAATCATGGGCGAAATGGTAGGCCAATTCCTCGACCCACTGATCGTGCAGGCCTACGCCAAGGGCGAGTGGGTTCTTATGGCCGACTTCCGGTACATGGCGGCCGACGGCACGATCTACACTGCGCCGAAATACTTCATCACCGATTTGGCCTCAACACCATGGCTGGTCAAGCCATTCCTGACCGGCATCGAAGACAGGGCCTGCGGGGTCATTCACGACTTTGTTTACTGTCAGAACAAGATCACCCGCGCCCAGTGCGATGCGTTGTTCTACGAAATGCTGCTGGCGACTGGAGCGGATCTGCGCCGGGCTCAACTGATGTTCTCCGGCCTGCGCATCGGCGGCGGCTCACGCTATCGACAGTGCGCGGGCGGCATGAAGGTCGAGGATCTGGCCTTTGAGCTGATGAGGCCTGAGGAAGTGGCCGACTGGAAGCTGAGGCTGCTGGTCATCCATGAGCCTGTCGCTGCCTGATACAAGCTGTCGATCCGCCCGGGTCGGCAGTGCAACATCGATTTACCCTGCCTCCGACCGTTCTGGTCACCCGTCGAAAACCCTCTTATCCAGTATTGACCCAATTCCTGCGCTCTATTTAACTGTACGAATATCCAGTATCGAGCAGTGAAAATGCATTACCTCATCGTCCAGCGCCGTAGGTACGGCGTAGCCATCGACAAGAAAGAGCTGCGCAAGATCCAGCCAGTCCGAGGCGACATCCAAATAACCGAGATGCCAAACGAGACACTTGGCCGGACGACGATCAGCGCGTGGCTGTTCAGCAGCGCGCCGAATGCGCCCGATATCCTCCCGCCATTGCTCGACGTGCGCATAACCGGCATGGGATCCACTGGCATGAACCTCACAGGGGTAGAGCAGATCGGTGACGCCTTCTACGCCCAGTCATGGTGGTGCAGGCTTGAGTAGCTATATAGAAGACCCGCTTGGAGAGTGGAGGAAGGGAATCGCAGATCGGATGTCATTCATGGCCGAACCGGATCAGCACCGGGCGAAGATGCTCGGGCTGGCAAATGTCGCGCTGAATCGACGAATGATCGACCATGGCCAGCTATCCGACATGCTGGAGTGGCTGGACTGCGCCAAGATTTGGGCTGAAGTGGAAATGTCCGAGGCTGATGGACTGGGTTTGTTCGATGGGGTCGACCCGGAAGGCGAGCGCCGGTACCAGGGGATTGTATTTGGTGGGGAGTAGGTGTTCGTCGGCAGGACGCCGGGGAGGGGTATGGCGCTTGTACCAATTTCCGTACCAATGGCATGTTTCTCAGTGAAAATCCGAGTGAGCCAAAGTAGGCAAGCGCCTGAATCTATTGATGTTGCCTACCCCTGTCTACCGCCCAAAACCCACCTATAATCGCGGTGTAATTCTGTTCCAGTGTCACAGGGTTGTGTTTCCGTAAGTTGTGCTGGTCAGCAACCAACATAGCTTTACCAATAAAGAGTATTGGCGCGATGTGATCAGGCTGATTGGCAAAAATGCAGGGCTGAGCCTGCGATGGGCGACATAGTAACGTAGGACTGCCAGCAGTTGTATCTTCGGATGTACGCGCCTGTACTGGATGGTGCGGAAAAAAGAGAGGGCGTGCCGTGAAGCACCCGGTTATTTGGCTGCTTCGGCGTGCCCTGGTACCAGGCGAACCTCGACACGCTGCCCCAGCGCTCGTGCTGCTGAGGCCAAGGTTGCCAGTGTCATGCCCGCGTCGTTTTCATCAAGGGCACGGTCGATGACCGTTCGACTGGTATGCATGCGCTGGGCTAGCTCTTTTTTGGTCACTTTTTGAAGCTTCATGCTCTGGGCGAGTTGCCAGGAGATAACACGCTTGAGGGCGGCGGCTGAAACTTCTTCTGCGGTTCCTTGTTCTGTGAGGAAATCGTCAAAGTCCGATCCTTTGTGCTTATTCATGGAGGGTTCTCATAATTTTGACTGACGGCGTTTTGCTGTTGCGATATCTGTAAGTGGCGTTTTCCGGGTTTCTTGATGAAGCCGTGAAGCAGCACCATTTCCGAATCCGAAAGCGTGAACACAACGCGCGCTATCGTCAGGCCCAAGTCAATTCGGACTTCCCATAACCCTGATTCCAGTTTACGCACCAGCGGCATCCCCAAGGGCCAGCCGAATTGCACCACTTTGATCTCGATGCCAATCAATCTTCGGTGTTCTCGGGGTAGGTCGGTTAACCATTCTCGAACCGGCTCGTTACCTGATTCGGTGCGGAAAAAGCGTACGGCGAGAACTGGTTTGGAGGGTGGTATTCGGAAGTGCACCTAAATAGGTGCATAAAGCAATCGTGGAAACCGGCAGGCGCGCCACGATATCTGCCTTTTCTGGCACCCTGTGGTGCATATGTATCGTGTTTGTATTTTTCGTTGTGCCAAGCAGTTACAGACAACCCGCCACTGCCGCTGTCTGACGTACAGGTAACCAATACCTGCCGCGTAAAGAGAGTGCATCAATGTTTGGTCGAATGATTAAAGTCGCGATGGTTGTCGCTGTTTTGTCTACGGTGTCTGGTTGCTTCCCGTTCTGGGGACCAGGTGGCCATGGCGGTGGCGGTGGTGGAGGCGGTCATCATGACGGCGGCGGTCCGGGCGGTCCTGGTGGGCGCCCGTATCGCTGATTTCAGGCTGATCTGGCGCTGATCAGCCAGCAGGGAACTGGAGGGTTCGCGGCGGTTATTCGTCGCGTCCTTCCATCATGGTCCGTTTCAACATGACGTAAACGGCACCAGCGCCGCCATGCTTGGCCAGGCATGAGCAAAAGCCAAGCACCTGAGTATGTTGCCGTAGCCAAGTGTTGACGTGGCTTTTGATCATAGGCCGCTTGCCGTCCAGCCGAACGGCCTTGCCATGGGTCACTCGCACACAGCGGATTTCCAGTTTGGTGGCCTCGGCCAGAAACTCCCATAGGGTTTCCCGGGCAACTTCAACGCTCATCCCGTGCAGGTCAAGACTGCCTTCGAAGCTGATTTGCCCCAGCTTGAGCTTGCGCATCTGACCTTCCTGGACGCCGTCGCGGGACCAGCTCAGCACATCTTCCGGCCCTACATCGATGACAAACTGATCAGACAAACCGTCAACCGTAACTGAATCGGTTCGCACGGTGGCGGACTGGCGAAGTTTGTTGAGCATCTTGCGGTCGGTCTTGGGTTTGCCGACATCAGCATACTCATGCTTGATGGGCTTGACGCCACGTGTCTCGTTTCGGAACAGGGAAAAATCGTCGTCTTGCATGTCAGCCTCCGCGAAGGTGGCTAGTTTAACCAGGTCGCGATGGCAGCGGCAGGAGGGATTGTTTTTTTCTGTAGGAGCGCACGAGCAAAGCGAGGCCGCGATAGCGGCATTGCAGGTAAAACGCTATCGCTGCCTCACGTTGCTCGTGAACTCCTACAAAAAAAAACGCATTCAATCGTGCTTTTTCATCAGATGCGGCGACATGTTCAGGCCGTTTTTGCGACGCATGCGCAGGCGGCAGCGGCGCCACATCCAGATACCCAGATACAGCACGAATAATCCGCCGGCGACCACAAATGCCGCGCCTAGCGGGCTGGCATTAAGCTCGCCCAATGCTGGCGGATGGCCGATCAGGCTTGAAACGCCCGCCATCGTCAGCAGCACCCCTAAGGTCGCCAGCAATGCGGCAAGCCCTGCGCCAAGGCGCATTCCCCAACTGCCATGTCCTTTGGGGCGCAGGCGGCGGGCATCGAAACCATCGGATATTTTCATTCCGATTTCCTCTGAGGGTATCGGCGCTCTGACCCGGTTATGACCCGGTGGTTCCCGATTTCCGGGATTCAAAGGCAAATGCGAGCGATTAATGGATGGGCGGCTGTACGGCTTGTTAGCGGTTTTGCAGCCCATGCTGGACGATGTTCAAGCCCGTTCGTTGATCCACAGGCTTTCACAGGTGCTGAAACCTTTCAGTCGGCAAGATCAGAAGAGACTGAGCATCGGTCAGATCAAGTCTTTGGTCAGCGCCAGGGTTGCAAAGTTATCGTTCATGATCGCCATTTCGGTGCGATGAACAATGTGCGCGCTGACCACGCCATCGGGGCTTGGCAGATCGCGGGTGGCGCAGGCGTCATCCACCAGCGTGCAACGGTAGCCATAGTCTTTTGCCGCGCGCACGGTAGTGCTGATGCTCGAGTGACTCATGAAGCCACAGACAATCAGATCCAGGTGACCCAGGCTCTGCAGCAGGTCGTCCAGGCCAGTACCGTTGAATGCATTCGGCAGACGTTTTTCAACGACGGGCTCGCCAGCCTCAGGCAGCAATTGCGTTAGAAATTCGCCACGTTCGCCTTGCGGGTCGAACAAGCCGCCCACGGTACCGAGATGGCGGATATGAACGATCGGGCATTTCGCGAGACGGGCGGCGGCGACCAGTTGGCAGATGTTGGCGACAGCCTCATCAATGCCCGTCAGGGCCAGCGGACCGCTTGTATATTCTTTCTGGGCGTCAATGATAATCAGCGTGGCATTACTCAAAGTGGCAGCTGCATAACCGCGGCCACTGAGTTGAAACATGGTCTTTGGATCGGACATCTGGGGCTCCTTCGTGTGGGGCTTTTGCGACATTCTCCTCCGGCTGAGCGGTTCTGTGAATGGCGTCGATAAGAAGCTCCGGTTTCTGTGGCCTGTAGAGGCATCGATCAGGTGTGGCCTGATTATGCCTTGGATTGAATTGTCAGGTATCCGAAAACCTTGCATGTCGGTCAATTCCGGCGGTACTGGCATTCGGGCATCGTGTGATTCAGTCATGGCTGGTAGAATCCCGCTACGTCTTTCCAAGGAGCTTGCCCCAGTGATCACATCCCGCTTGCGCACGGTGCGCGACCATATCCGTTGGGCGGTCAGTCGCTTTCACGAAGAAGATCTGTTTTTCGGCCATGGCACAGACAACGCATGGGACGAAGCGCGCCAACTGATCCTGGGGGCCTTGCACCTGCCTTGGGAGATTGCCGACAGCTACCTGGATTGCCGTCTGGAACTCGACGAGATTTCCGAGCTGCAACGCCTGATTGCGCGGCGCATTGACGAGCGTGTGCCGACGCCTTACCTGCTCGGCGAGGCCTGGTTCTGCGGGATGTCATTCATTGTTGATGATCGGGTACTGATCCCGCGCTCGCCGATTGCCGAGCTGATCGAAAACCGCTTCGCACCCTGGCTCGCCGACGAGCCCGCGCGGATTCTTGATCTGTGCACCGGTTCAGGCTGTATCGGCATTGCCTGCGCCGACGAATTCCCCGAAGCCGAAGTGGCATTGGCTGATCTGTCGTTTGCAGCGCTGGAAGTGGCCAACCAGAACATCGAGCGTCATGGCATGGATCAGCGTGTTTATACCGTGCAGGGCGACGGTTTTGACGGGTTGCCGGGCCAACGCTTCGATTTGATCGTTTCCAATCCGCCCTACGTCGACTCCGAAGACTTTGCCGATATGCCCGACGAGTATCAGCATGAGCCGGAACTGGCCTTGGCCTGCGGCAGTGACGGACTGAACCTGGTTCGTCGCATGCTCAGTGAGGCGGCTGATCATTTGAATGAAAAAGGTTTGCTGATCGTTGAAGTCGGCAACAGTCAGGTCCACGTTCAGGCCCTGTATCCGGAAGTGGATTTTGCCTGGCTGGACTTCCTGCGGGGCGGGCATGGCGTGTTCATGCTGACAGCGGCCCAATGCCGTGAGCATCAGGCTTTGTTTCAGTCGCGTGTCTGAATCAACGCAAGACCTCTAGGAGCTGCCCAGGGCTGCGAATGCGGAGTGTCAGACAGTCCGCATTCGTCGCCGTCGTAACTTCCGACAACTCCTACAGAACCGAGAACACGCGAAGCCTGTAGAAGCGCGCTTGCCCGCGATGGAGGCAGGTCAGGCAATAAGTTTTTCGCTGGCACACCGCATCGCGGGCAAGCGCGCTCCTACAGATGAGCCATTTGAGTTCAGACATGCCTCAACGGTGGGTCGCAATCCAGATCAGCAGGCCAGCCTGGAACACCGCGAACGTCACCAGGCACGCGATGGTAAAACGCAAGCCGCTGTCTTCACGCTTGTATTTGTTCACCCGATCCTCATGCTGACGGATCGCCACTTCCTGCTCGATCATCTTCTTCTCGGCGTTCTCCAGCATCTGCGAGGCTTCGAGAATTTCGATGATCTGAATCTTGTCGTTGTTCCAGGTGCTGTGCAGATTGCCGACCTGAACGTCCTTGAAACTCCCCTTCATGTGCTGCGCGTCGGCGTAACCGACTTCGAAGCCCTGGGTTTTCAGAAAGTGGTCACGACGCATCCGCGTATCTTCGTTAAGCCCGTCTTTGCTGGGCAGCGCGAAGCTTTCAACCTTGTAGCTCGACCATTTTTTTTGTGCCCAGTGGATGCCTTGAGCGATCAGGAAACGGCCGATACCGCGGTTCCAGGGCTCGATCTGCAGACCGGATTCCGGACCGAAGCGCACGATGTGAGTGACATGATCAACCCAGATATCCAGGTGATTCTGTTCGCGGCGCACCCGTTGCCCCGGCAACTGGATGTTCAGGCGCAGCAAGCTCAATTCCTTACTGTGACGTTCAGCGCGGCCGAATTCCACGAAGCGCAACGGCCGGCCGCCAGTGGCTCGGTCTGTTTGCAGCGGGGCCAGACGCAACATCTGAAATATTTCCGGCTTGACGTCGTCCCACGGCTGCGCCGGCTTGGCTTCGGCAGCCTGGGTTTCACCAACCTTTTCGGGTAAATCTGTTGTTTCGGTCATTTCACGGCGATCCTGTCCATGACACTGTGCAGCAAACACAGTGCCAGCAATCCCCTATCGGCCGATTTCCAGAGTCCTGAAGGGTGCCACTGTTTTCCCGACATCAAATTTGCCTGCTCAGGCGCCGGGCAGGGCACCAATAAATCGCAGAATCTGGCTGGAAATTTCATTGGCGAGAGGCAGCTTGGGATTTTTGTAGGACGCCAGCTGGCGATCCATGTCCATGGGCACGATGCGCAGCACATGGTTCATACCTTCAATCAGGGCCAAATGGGCATCCGGTTTGGCATCCTTGAGCAATTGAGCATCGCCAACGCCCACCTGAATGTCGTGCGTGCCTTGAATAATCAGAGCGGGCACCCGCAAGTTGCCGAACGCGGCTGCCGGATCCTGGCGGAACAGGGAAATAAGGTACGGCTGAACGCTGGGACGGAATACCACCTCAAGTTCGGCCGGAACATTGTTGTCGGTCTTACCCGCCTTGATTTCGTCGATCAGCAGGTTGGCCCGTTGCAACAAGGGCGGGGGCAGGCGGTCTTGCAGCTGTTCACGCAGCACGATATCCACCGGCCGGCCAGTGCCAGCCACAGAAATCACCGCAGCCGCCCCGGCTTTCTCGGCAGCCAATGAGGCGACCAGCGCACCCTCGCTGTGGCCCAGCAGGATCAACTGGCCCAGACGCCGATCAGTCTTGAGCTTCTGGCCCCAGGCCTGGGCGTCGGCCACATAGCTTTCAATGCTCAGGTTGCGCTCGTCGGGGGTGGCCGGTTTGCTGGCGGCTACTCCGCGTTTGTCGTAACGCACGCTGGCAATATTGTTTTTGGCCAGAATCAGCGCCAGACGCTTCATGCTGTCGTTGCGGCCACCCTCGGGATTATTGCCATCGCGATCCGTAGGGCCTGAGCCTGCAATGATCAATACTACCGGCACTGGAGTGTTTGACTTGGGTAGTAATAAAGTGCCAAACAGCTCGCCTGTGGCGGTGTTCAGGCTGATGGGGCGTTGCAGGACCGAGGGGGTGGCAGCGTGAGCCAGCCCGGTGAGCAGCGGGAGAATCAAGGCAATAACTCGTAACATCGTTGGGCCACTATCTATTTGGATGCCACTTGGACGCGGCCAGACCGATAAGGTTCGAGGATGAACTACGCGCCCAGCCTGCGTATACTGGCGCGCCTGGTTTTCTTTATCCGGGTTTTCCTGATCTGGTTCTTTCGCTGATTCCTCGGAGCGTCCGCATGTCCGGCAACACCTTCGGCAAACTGTTCACTGTCACCACTGCCGGCGAAAGCCATGGTCCGGCACTGGTCGCTATCGTTGACGGCTGCCCGCCGGGCCTTGAGCTGTCGCTGCAAGATCTGCAAGTCGACCTGAATCGGCGCAAGCCCGGTACCAGCCGGCATACCACCCAGCGCCAGGAGCCCGATGAGGTGGAAATCCTTTCCGGGGTTTTCGAGGGTAAAACCACGGGTGCGTCGATCGGGCTCTTAATCCGCAACACCGATCAGAAGTCCAAGGATTACTCGGCGATTCAGGATCTGTTTCGTCCGGCCCATGCCGATTACACCTATCACCACAAATACGGCATTCGCGATTATCGCGGCGGTGGCCGCAGCTCGGCCCGGGAAACAGCCATGCGCGTGGCCGCGGGCGCCATCGCCAAGAAGTATCTGGCGACTATGGGCATTGTTGTGCGCGGCTACATGAGTCAGTTGGGCCCGATTGAAATCCCGTTCAAGACCTGGGACTCGGTGGAGGAAAACGCGTTTTTCTGCCCCGATCCTGACAAGGTTCCGGAGCTGGAAGCCTACATGGATCAGCTGCGTCGCGACCAGGATTCGGTCGGCGCCAAGATCACTGTGGTTGCTGAAGGTGTGTTGCCTGGGCTGGGCGAGCCGATATTTGATCGCCTGGACGCTGATCTGGCCCATGCGCTGATGAGCATCAACGCCGTCAAAGGTGTTGAGATCGGTGCTGGCTTTGCCAGTGTGGCCCAGCGCGGCACTGAGCATCGTGATGAGCTGACGCCGCAAGGTTTCCTGTCCAATAACGCGGGCGGCATTCTCGGTGGTATTTCGTCTGGTCAGCCGATTGTTGCGCACCTTGCACTGAAACCAACGTCCAGCATCACCACGCCAGGGCGCTCCATCGATGTTCATGGCAACCCGGCGGACGTCATCACCAAAGGTCGTCACGACCCTTGTGTAGGTATCCGCGCCACGCCGATTGCTGAAGCGATGATGGCGATCGTGTTGCTGGATCACCTGCTGCGTCATCGTGGGCAGAACGCTGACGTTCAGGTCAGCACCCCGGTGTTGGGTCAGTTGTAGTGAGTGATGGCGGTGCCTGGGCTGCGGATTCCTGAGGTGACGCCGCCTGCTTGCGGGCAGCTGCCATATTGGCGGCTGTCCGGTTTTTACGTCTTTTACTTCGCCTTGCTCGGCTCCACCGCTCCTTTTCTGCCGTTGTATTTCAGTCATTTGGGCTTTTCCAGTGCGCGGATTGGCGAACTGGTGGCGATCCCCATGCTCATGCGTTGTATCGCGCCCAATCTCTGGGGCTGGCTCGGTGACTACACCGGGCGACGCCTGATCATCGTGCGTGCTGGGGCGATGTGCGCTCTGCTGGCGTTTTCCCTGATTCTGTTCAAGCAGAGCTATGCCTGGCTGGCAATGGTCATGGCCCTGCATGCGTTCTTCTGGCATGCCATATTGCCGCAATTTGAAGTTATTACCCTGGCTCATCTGCAAGGCCAAACTTCTCGTTATAGCCAGATCCGCTTGTGGGGCTCGATTGGTTTCATCCTTTCGGTGGTGGTTCTGGGGCGGTTGTTCGAGTGGTTCAGTCTGGATCTTTTTCCTCTGGTATTGCTGATCATCATTCTGGGTATCGTCGTCAGCAGCTGGTGGGTGCCCAATGCCACGCCGTCGGTGTCGGCGGCACGCCCTGATTCCGGTGGTTTTCTCCGGCAACTGACCCGACCCGGTGTGTTGGCGTTCTATGCCTGTGTTGCGCTGATGACGCTGAGCCATGGTCCGTATTACACGTTCCTGACCTTGCACCTTGAGCATCTCGGTTACAGCCGCGGGGTGATCGGCGTGCTCTGGGCGGTCGGCGTGGTCTCGGAGGTGCTGATGTTTATGGCCATGAGCCGGCTTCTGCAGCGTTTTTCGGTGCGTCAGGTGTTGATGGCCAGTTTTCTGCTGGCCTCGCTACGTTGGCTCTTGCTGGGAAGTTTCGCGGACGATCTGCTCGTCCTGCTGTTTGCCCAACTGCTGCATGCGGCAACTTTCGGCAGTTTCCATGCCTCTGCCATTCACTTCGTGCAGCGCAGCTTCGGCGCGCAACAGCAGGGCCAGGGCCAGGCGTTGTACGCGGCATTGTCCGGTACAGGTGGTGCGCTCGGTGCGCTGTACGCCGGCTACAGCTGGAATACACTGGGCGCTGGCTGGACATTTACAATCGCAAGCCTTGCAGCGTTGGCTGCTGCCATCCTGGCGGGTACAAAAATGAAAGAGGAGCACTCATGAGCAGCCTGTTTGTGTATCACCAGTCAATCCCCGAGCAACCCTACAAGGTATTGACCCACCTGGAGGACATCGCTTCTACGTTGGCCGAGCAGGGCGTGGGCTTCGAGCGTCTGCGGGCCGCTAGCCCCGTCAACGCCGACGCGAGCGAGGAAGAGCTACTCGACAGTTATCGCGTGCAAATCGATGCGCTCATGACCGAGCGCGGGTATGCGGTCGTCGATGTCGTACGTGCCAATGCTACTGACCCGGCGTTGCGTGAGAGCGCCCTTGCCGAGCACCATTGTTCTGAAGACGAAGTGCGGTTTTTCATTGCGGGCCGTGGGCTTTTTACACTGCATATCGACGAGTATGTTTATACGGTGCTGTGCGAAAAGAATGACGTGATTTCAGTACCCGCCGGTACTCGACGCTGGTTCGATATCGGCGAGAATCCACGTGTTGCAGCCCTGCGTTTTTTCAGGAATGCCCCAGGCGAGGTCATTTCTACCGGCGATACCCTTGCCGCCCGGTTCGCCCAGCTCGATGATTTGTAGGGGCGTGAGCATGCTCCAGGCGTCGGGCACTCTGCTCGTTTGTCGGTATTAACTAAATCCTGAGTGGGCCGTGTCCTCTGGAGAAGTAGGACGTTGCCTCATTGGATGTAAGGAATCACTGTTTGTTTCTTGCCTTGTTTTTAAACACTTTTATTCGTGTAGTTTCCTGAGCTTCCCATTTACGGCGCCGTCCTGAACACGATCTATAAACAGGCGCCGGGTTTGGACACAGGAGCAGACCCTATGGCAAGTACGGAAACCCTTAACCCCACCTCCGACTCCCTCGTGCAGCAAA
This sequence comes from Pseudomonas syringae, assembly GCF_000737245.1. GTDB lineage: Bacteria > Pseudomonadota > Gammaproteobacteria > Pseudomonadales > Pseudomonadaceae > Aquipseudomonas > Aquipseudomonas syringae_J. The sequence goes on from NZ_JPQU01000109.1 coordinate 111,620, forward strand.
TGGTCAGCAGCATCGATGAGCTGGACAATGATCAAGCCATCGAAAATGCCCTTGGCTGGCTGTGCCGCGAATGCAGCTGCGAACGTGCGATGTTCTATCAGTTCAGAGGATCGATGTTGCTCACCCTGGTGACATTCAATGTCGAGAACAGCTGGGGCTCCGGCTACCGGCGGCTGCGTTTGTTCAGCCAGGACCCCGTCATCAAGTTTTACCGCGGGCAGCTTGGCTTCCTCGAGTGGAGCAAGGCGTTCGAGCTGCATCCGGCACCCGACAGCTATCGCCAGGTAGTGGACAATCATCAGCTCATGCCAGGCTGTTCTTACGGCTACACGAGCCAGGGCCGCAGCTTTCAGGGCGTGACGTCGATTTGTTCACTCAATGGATTACGCAGACCTCTTACCCATGGCGACCAATACTTATTGTCGAGCCTTGTGCCTGTATTGCATCTGGTCGGGCGTGGCACAAGCTTGCGATCCAAGGGCCTGAGCGATAAGGAACTGGAGATACTGGAGTGGGCACGGGACGGCAAAACCGCCTGGGAAATTGCCTCAATCCGCCAGATATCGGAGGCAACGGTCAAATACCACCTCAAGAGCATCTACAACAAGCTCGGTGTGTCCAATCGCGCGCAGGCCGTGGGTGAGGCGTTGTGTCTGGGTATTATCAAATGAACGGGTGGCGTTATTTGGGCCGTTGGACTGACTATTAGATTGGACTATCTTTTCGGCCGGAGTGCGATTGCCCGCGATAGTGAGGGTTCAGTTAAAAATATGCCTGATCCAAAGCTATCGCGGGCAAGCGCGCTCCTGTCGAGCATTTATTTGGCCTCTACATGCAGCGTTACTGAGCATGGGAAACCGCTTGAGTTATGTAGCCAGAAGGTCGTCAACTTGCTGGCGCTGGAGTTTGGTGCGGTTTTTTCGGGCTGATTGATATATAAAAACTACATTAAAAACTTATTTTGGACTGAAAAACGTTCGATTACCGGCGTCAATAATATTTCTCCAGTAAAGTCATGTGGTTACGTGTCCGGTGGGTATGTGTCGACGTAATATCAATAAATTGACACGTCGAGCATTGTTTGAAATTATCTCTTCGGCCTCCCCGCAGATGTTTCTCTCGCACGTGCAAGGTTTTTGCTGAAAGGCCCGTTTCCAAGGCCTCTGGTCCCACGTCATGGCCGTGTGAGACGAACTTCAGCCTTGCACGCTCCAGTCGGGATACGGCGTTTTAGTTAATGATGGGTTAAAAGCCAGATGAGACCGTCTTAAAGCGAACAGGCGGTAGCATTGCCTTTTATTTAGCGCCATACGTGCACGCCGTTTTTTATAAAACATCCCCCCTTATTTGCTCGTTAGTTGCCTGGCCTGTTCCTGGTCTGAGGCCGGTCTGAGCCTGTTTTATTGTTTGAGCTGAGCAGGAATCAACTTGCGTACTGAAAGGTATCCGGTTCCGTACATTAAGTTACGCAGCGCGGCAGAGTGCCTATCAACACCAGAATCATTAAAGGAGATCTGATTATGTTCGGAGACAATCTGGAAACCACTTGTGGGTGCGTTGTGGCCGGGGCAGGGCCTGCAGGTATGGGCTTGCTGTTCAACGCATTGAAGAGCGGCACGCTGCCTGACCTGGCGCGCGATGGGTTGATCATCGTCGATGCCAGCGCGAGCCCTGGCGTCGGTTGTCTGGGGGATTATCGGATAACCGCCAATTCGGTGGGGGACGTGTTTCTCGATTGCTTGCGAGATCCGGCACTGCGTGACGTTTTTCAGCCGCTGGAGCGCTCGCCAGCCTACTGGCGTATTCGCCGTCAGGCGCAAAGCGCGCCGCAGTTGTCTGACGTAGGCGAGCTACTGGCTGAGGCGTCCAGGCTGGTCCTTGAGTTCATCATTCAGCGTTACGGCGTCCAGCTGTGGCATAGCACCACGGTGACTGAGGTGGTCAAGGATGGGGATGAATATTGCGTCTGGGTGGAACACGAAGGGCGGACCCGGCGCATTCGTACTCGTGCGGTTGTGCTTAACCTGGGCGGGCAACAGGATCCCAGGCACTTGCATGAAGGGCTTGCCGAACATGGCTTGATGGTACCTGCGTCGGCGACTATTAGGTCCGCAGATCAATTGCTGCGCATGAACGCCGTACAGTTGCGTGAAACCTTCGCGCCGGCGCTTGCTTCCTCAGGACGGATCACTGTCGTTGGTGGTTCCCACAGCGCGTTCTCGGTACTGGAAAACCTTGCCGACGCCCTGGAGTTCGCCGGGCTGCAGGAGGTGACGTTGTTGCATCGCTCCGCTATCCGGCTGTTTTATGAAAGCGCCGCCCATGCCCATGCCGCTGGCTATGTTTTCGACCCCGTGAAGGATGTTTGCCCAGTGTCCGGCCGAATCAACCGTTCGGGGGGGCTACGTTACCGAGCTTTGGAAGTCGGGCGAGAAGTGTTGTCCTGTGGCTGGGTCGGAAAAACCGGGGTTAGGGCTCGCACATTTCGGATCCAGGGTGGATCGCAGCAGGATTATGAGCTGGCGGCCCAAGCGTTGCTCGAATCCAGCGTGGTGGTGCAGTGCACCGGTTATCAACCACGCTTGCCGATACTGAGCTTTCGGGATGGCAGCCCGATTGTGCTGCGTGAGGCCAAGGGTGGCCTGGACTCCGACGCTTCTGGTTGTCCGCTCGATAACGCTGGCCAGCGTTTGCATGGTCTGCACTTGTTTGGCATTGGCGCAGGGCTGGCTGCAGATACCAGCCTGGGCAGCGAGCCTTCATTTGATGGACGTATTTACGGGGTCTGGCAATTTCACAATGACGCCAGTCGAACGGTGATCGATGCGGTGGTGTTGCGTCTGCAACAACCAGTTCCGGAGATCGCTGTGCCCAGCCGCAGCCTGGTGCAAAGGCTGGAGCAAGGTATGCCGTATCTGTTTCCCGGTCTGGCGGGTGCTGCGGGTGCTGAAGGTTGATCAGTATCACGTCGGTCATGGAGACGGAGTCGGAGGTTATGACCGCGGCGAAAGCGGTATGCCTGACACACCGCCTTCGCGACCGTCGTAACCTCCGGTTGCTCCTACAGGTCCTGCGTTTTCAGAGACATCCGTGGCCACTTACCACTTGTAGCTGATGGAGCTGACTACGCTGCGTTCGTCTCCGTAGCGGCAAGAGTTGGCGCAGTAGATATAGCGTTCGTTAGTCAGGTTTTGTGCCCTGACAGCGACTTGCCAGTTCGCGTCCAGCTCGTAGGTCGCCCGTGCATCGAACAGCGTATAGGCTGGCATTTTTCGGTCACTGACGCTGGGCACCGTGTGCGTGGTGCCGTTATAGCGTGCGCCAGAGCCAATGGTCAGCTTGGGTAGACCCAGCAACGCCATTCGGTAATCCAGCCATATCGAGGCGCTGTGATAAGGCGTCCCTTCAATACGCGAGCCTTCGAGGACCTGATCGTTGTCGGCGACGATGTGGGCATCGGTGTAGGCGTAAGCTGCGTTGAGGGCCAGCATCGGAGTCAGCTGTGCTTTGGCTTCCAGCTCAAAGCCTTTGCTGCGCTCCTTACCAGTCTGTTCATCGAAGTCCGAGCCTGCGATGGAAGTGATGACGTTTTTCTGAGTGAGCTGGTAGACCGCTGCGCTAAGCATCAATTCCTGACCTTCGGGCTGGTAACGAATGCCCAGTTCATATTGCTCGCCTTCGGTGGGCAAGAATGCCTTGCCGTTAATGTCTGTACCCGCCGAAGGCAGAAACGACTGGCTGTAGCTGATGTAAGGAGCCAGGCCGTTGGCCGCCAGGTAAACAAAACCGATGCGTGTGGTGGTTTTGTTATCGCTGACTTTTGCGCGGCTTTGGTTGCTGTAAGTCAGCGTGTTGTTTTTGGCCCAGTCCTGGCGCACGCCGAACAGCGCGACCCAGTGATCGTCCAACTTGGCTTGCTCCTGTAGATAAAGCCCCAACTGTTCGCTGTGCAGATCCGAGCCGCGGTCGACGGCCTTATTGACCTGCGGCAGGTTGCCGTAGACAGGGTTTGCCAGATCCAGAGCCGGCGCACTCCCACTGAACCGGTGGCTGTCGTAAGTCTTGCGGTACAGATCGACCCCGCCCAGCAACGTGTGCTGCCAGCGGTCGCTATCGATATTCCATTGCACACTGGTGTCGCTGGTCCAGCCGGTCGAGAGGTCTTCGCGAGAGTTGTAAGTACGCGACAGACTGGACAGATTTGGCCCGCTGATACGGCTGCTGTTCAGCGCGATGTAGTCATAGTCAGCCCGGGATTCGTAGTAGCGCAGGGCATGGCGTAGCTGCATTCCGTCATTGATACGGCGCTCCAGCAGATAGCCAAAGGTTTGCAGCGTGCCGTCGTAGTCATCGTAGTCCGGTTCGCCAGCGAAGAGTCCGTAAGGGATTTTATAGCCAGGGGTCGCACTGAACGTCGTCAGGTTGTACTGCATCGGCGGGGTGAGGGTGGTTCGGGTTCGTTGATGGGTTGCGAGCAGCGTCAGACGGGTATCGTCGTCCATTTGCCAGGTCAGGGCAGGGGCGATGAATTGCTTGTCGTCGTCGATTTCATCGAATTGAGTGCCGCTGTCGCGTACCAGCCCTGTCAGGCGATAGCTGAAGCGTCCTTCGTCATCGAGCCGACCGCTGTGATCAGTGGAAATTTGCTTGCGGTTGTTATTGCCGTACTCCACGTTGATTTTGTGCAAAGGCTCAACGGTCGGCCGTTTGCTGGTGGTATTGATCATGCCGCCAGGCGCGAGCTGGCCGTAAAGCACCGAGGCCGCACCCTTGAGAACTTCCACGCGTTCAAGCCCGTAAGGTTCCTGGCCGCCCTCGAATTGCGTGCTCTGCATCTTCATGCCGTCGCGCAGCACGCTGCCCGTGCGCGGGCCTATGTCGAAACCCCGCAGCCGGTAATCGTCGGCCACTCTGCTGTATCCGTTGGGTTGACTGACCAGCCCGGCGGTGTAGTTCAGCACATCGGCGAGGCTGTCACTGGGCCGGGAGGTCAGCTCTTCCCGGGTGATGACCGATATCGACTGAGGGATCTCCCGAAGCGGCGTATCGGTTTTGCTCATGGTGGCGCTGCTGCTGGCGACTTTACTATTGGCTGGTCCCCAGGCGTCCTGACCGTGGCGCTGCCCACTGACATTGATGTCTGACAGTTCCAGCGCTCCGCCAGCGGTGATGGGCTCGATGCTCAACGTGCCGCTGGTCGTGGTGCTGAGACGTAGCGGCAAACCTTGCAGTACGTGGCTGAGCGCCTGTTCAGTACTGAATTGCCCATTGAGTGCCTGTGCGCTCAAGTCGCGGGTGAGCTGAGCGTTGAAAGCAATGCCCCGCCCGCTTTGCCGGGCAATGGCTGTCAGCGTTACGTCCAGAGGACCGGCCGGCAGCGAGAAGTCGATCAGTTGCTGGGCTGCCTGGTTTTGTGCCGCTTGGGCAACGCTCTGCCATCCGGATAACGTCAGGGGCAGAATAAGCGGCAGGATAAAAGCGTGGGGCGTCAAAGCGAAGCGTAGTGGGCGGTGCATGACAGCAATTTCCCCTGTGGGATAGTCGATGTCAGCTATGTGACGCGAGTGGGGTGGATATTAAGGGCTGAGCGCATTATTTTTTCAGCGCAGCTCCAGTTGCGTCCACCAGCCGAAGTATTGATCGATCTTCAGCGGCAATACTTCCTGAAGCGACCTTAACGCCTGATCGGTGTCGTCCATCGGGAACACGCCTGAAATCCGCAATCGCGAAGCCTCGGGACTGATGCGCAGCAGTCCGCGGCGGTAAGGGCGCAATGCCTCGATGATCTGCCCGAGCGGTTGATCATGAACCTCCAGCAGCCCGTCCTCCCACGTACCTTCACCCGCCTGACGCGGATCCAGCCGTCGCGAGCCAGTCCGGCCGAGCAGCGCGCCCTGGCCTGGCCCCAGCTCCAGGGTCGAACCGTCTGTGGCAGTGGCGATTACTCGCGACTCCTGAACCCAGACATGGGCACCTTCCTCACGCAGCGTAACGGTGAAGCGAGTACCCAGCGCACGAGCTTCGCCGAAGGTAGTGCGGACCACCAGTGCGCGTAGCGGGTCCGCTTTCACCTTGACGCTGATGGCACCCGCGTGCAGGAGCAGCGTGCGTTGCCTTGAATCCATAAGCAGATCGACCTGGCTCCGGGCGTTGAGCACCACCTCGCTACCGTCTTCCAGAATAAAAGGGCTGCGTTGTGCGAAACCGCTGTGCAGGTCGCTGTTGATTCGTGGCAGCGAGCCGGTGCTCTCCAGCCACCATCCCCCCAGACCCAGGCCTGTAAGACCCAGAGCTCCGCGCAGCAGGTGTCGGCGGCTTGTCCCTGCTTTGTTCAACACCTGGCGTGACACTGCAGGCACATCGACGAACACTCTGCCCAGCCGCAGCTGCAATCGTTGCCAGGCATCGCGATTGTCTTCACTGGTCTGCAACCATTGCTGGAAACGTTGACGATCTGTATCGCTCAATGTTCCTGACCGGTGCCGCGCGAGCCATTCGATGGCCTCTGCAACCTTCTCGGGCACGTCAATCCTGCTCATTCGTTTTCCAGTGCCAGATAACAGAGGCTCATTGCCTTGACGATGTATTGATGGACCCGAGGTGCAGATATGCCGAGGCGCTGACCGATTTCCACATAAGTCAGGTTGTCCAGTTGGCTGTACAGGAAAGCGCTGCGGCCTATCGGCGACAGGCCATCGAGCAGGGTGTCCAGCGCGGTAAGGGCTTGCAGCGCCAGTGCTTGCTCCTCAGCAGAGGGCTCATACGCAAAAGGTTGCTGCGCCAGCGTTTCCAGATAGGCCCGCTCCAGGTCGCGCCGCCGCCAACTGGCAAAGATCAGCCGTTTGGCAATGGTTGTCAGCAGCGCCCGCGGCTCATTGATGCGTTGCGGATCTTTAAGCGCTACCACCTGCGCGAAGGTTTCCGCTGCCATATCGGCAGCATCATGCTGGCAACCCAGACGCGCACGAAGCCGCGTCAGCAACCAGCCATGATGCTCGCCGAACAATTGATGGAGCACGCGGTTGCGAGCCTTGGGGCTTTGTGAGTCGAAGAAAACGGAAGGCATGGCAGCAGCAATAGTAATGACAATTATTATCAAATGATGACGATTCGCGAACCCTATTGCAACTGGCTCTGCTACTGGGGAGGGTGTAGTAGTGGAGGCCAGTTTTGAATTGTTGAGGCGTCGGGCAGCGTCTTCTACTCTGAAATACACATGAAAGCTGGCGAACCCATGGGAGATCGATATCAATGCGCATCTTGATCGTTGGTGCTGGAGCGATTGGTGGTTATTTCGGCGGACGCCTGCTGGAGGCCGGTCGCGATGTGACTTTTCTGGTGCGTCCTGGCCGGGCCGCTGAACTGCAGCGCGATGGGCTGATCGTGCGCAGCGCGCAGGGCAACATCCTTTATCCCTCGCCACCTGTGGTCATGTCCGAAATGCTGGGCGAGCCTTACGATCTGATTATCCTCAGTTGCAAAGCCTACGACCTGGACTCCGCCATGGACGCCTTTGCCCCGGCAGTGGGTCCGGACACCGCAATATTGCCCCTGCTCAATGGCATGGCCCATCTTGATCGGCTCGGTGCTCGTTTCGACATGGCCAATGTATTGGGCGGGCAATGCCTGATTTCACTGGACCGTGATGCGTCCGGTGCCATCCTGCACTTGGGCGAGGCCAATCAACTGACCTTTGGTGAATTGAGTGGGGCGTCTACCCGACGCATTCTGCGGGTGGCAGAAGCGCTCGCTGATGCCGGGTTCGAGGCCAGTTTCAGTCAGCACATCCTGCAGGATATGTGGGACAAATGGTGCTTTATCGCTACCGCTGCGGGCATCACCTGTTGCATGCGCGCCAGTCTGGGTGACGTGCTGAGCGCCGGAGGGCAGGCGCTACTGGTCAAGTTGTTCACCGAGTGCGCGAATATCGCCACGGCGGCGGGTTATCCGTTGGCTGAAGGGGGGCGCCAAAGGTTCTTGAAAGTTCTCACGACGCCTGGCTCGCCGATGACCGCATCGATGTTGCGTGATATCGAGCGAGGTGCGCCCATCGAAGCCGATCATGTATTGGGGGATCTTTTGCTGCGCCGCGATGCGGTAGGGGTGTCGGCTCCTGATATGACTGTTTTGGGATTTGCCTACACGCACCTGAAGGCGTATCAGCTCCGGCGGTTACGTGAGTCCCGTTAATGTGCTGTGAAAACCGCGAACCCTTGGGAGCGTCTATCCTCATACATTAAGTAACCATCACAGTCATGAAGAGAGGTGTCCCATGCCGGTCAAGCACGATTTGTACAAGGATCTGGGTCTGACAAAAGATCAGGTAAGTGAGCGTAGTCAAAAGGACAAGAAGCTCAATCAGTTGCTCAATGACTACGGTCAGATCGATACGGATGTGCTGGATGCAGAGTCTGGGGCGGCGGGCAGTATCAGTGATGATGAGCTGAAGAAGCTCAAGGAAAAAAGGTTGTTGATCAAAGACAAGATTGTTCAGCGACTTGAACAGCCCTGAAATAGGAATATGTGCAGGGCCCCGGGATATCGCGGGATCGTAAGAGCACGCTTGCCCGCGATGCGATTTTGAAGCCAGGCTATTAATTGCCTGTGCTGACGTCGTCGCGTGCAAGCGCGCTCCTACAGGGGATTAACGTCACTCAACCAAGGCCGGGCGTTGCATGTGGATTGAAAGCCGGCTGCGGGTTGCTGTTCGAAGGCTGGGCAGTGGTTTTCGCGTCGTCGACCAGCTCCTTGCCCATCTGCGAGACCTTCTCGTAGCCTTCACTCGCCAGGTTTTTCGCCTTGCTGGTCAGCTCATCGCTGGCTGGGCCCATCATTCGGTTTTCCCGTTCAGTGACCGGCAGTGCCGCACCCAGCGCGGCACCGAGGGCGATGCCAATGGCTGCCAAGGCCAGCGGTTGCTCCTTCAGCAAGTAGTCCAGCCCGGACTGGGCCTTGCGTGCCTGCTGATGCAAGGTGTCATTCATATCATGACTGCCCTGATGCAGATGCTGACCGGTCTCCGACAGTCGCGCGCTGACGTTTTCCTTCATTGCTCCCATCTTGTCGGTCATCTGCCCCGCCTGGTCTTTCATGCGCCTGGCGGTTTCTTCGATGCGGGTTTTAGCGTCGCTGAAACTGTCGGTGACGCTGTGCGCCATATCGCTGGCCCGCTCGCCGAGGTGGCCCAGGCTGGACGACCCCGAGGCTGTTGAAGGGCTGCGATTCTGGCCCATCATCAGCCATAACAACCCCACGGAGGTCAGGACAGTCGGCAGCGGATTATTTTTGATGGTGGTGCCCAGATTGTTGAGAAACTCACCGCCATTGCCTTTGGTATAGCTCAGCGCCTGATCGAGTAACTGGCCCGCCGAGAACTTGCTCTCGAGGGCATCGACGATGTTGCCGATACTGTTCCGTTGGGCGTCGATTTCGCGTTCCAGGGTTTCCGGGCTTTTTTCGGAATCGCTGGCAAAGCTTTCTTCGCTTTCGAAGCTGCTGTCAATGCTCATGAGACTTTCCTCTGGATAGCATCCTTGTCTTTTTGCAGGGAGTTGACGGTGCGTTCTGGCGTCAGGTTGGAGGCGTCGAATTGCTTCTTGCCCGACTGAATCATGATGAAACCCACGACCATGGCCACGACGCCCACGATCAAGGCTGCCAGCCAGGGCTGCATGATCGTGGCCAGCGCATACACAGCAGACAGCAGCACGATGATCAGCCCTGCCAGCATGACGATTGCGCCAACGCCGACCGCTGCGATACCTGCCTTAGCGGTTTCCACGGTCTGCTTGATTTCCGCTTTGGCCAAGGCCAGCTCTTTGCTCAATAGTGCTGGGACTTCGTGGGCCAGCTGGCGAATCAGGCCCAGTGCAGAGGTTTCGTTCTCCGGCGTTGGGTTAGAGGGAGTAGCCATCACACACCTCCTTTCGTCACGCGATCTTGTGCTTGCCTGTCCGATACGGACTGTCCAGAGCTATCCGGCTGGCTGCTGTCATCCTTGCTGTCGGGGTAAGTTGCCTCGGCCCCTGGCGGGTCAGTCGGGACAAAAGCACCTGCCGGACCTTGCCCCGGTGGTGCGTCCGGGATCCCGGGTCTGCCGCTGTGACGAACATCACCCACGTGCGGATGACTGATGGGAAACTCCTGATCGGCCTCCACAACGGCGCTCATTCCTGCTGGGGGACGGGTTGGGTATTGACCGGCCGGGTTGTCAGCGGAGGGGGACATGTCCGGGCTCGATGTCGACGCCGTGGTTGAACCTGAGTCGTGCGCAGAACCTGACGCCCGCAGGAAACGCGATAAACCAAACCCCAGCGCAACACTACCGGTGATAAACAGCGCGGGATTGTCCCGCGCCAGTTTGCCGGCTTGCTGAAGGAGTTCGTCAACGCTTTTGCCGCGCAGGTTACTCGCCAGGCTGGTCATATTTTCGGCGATGTCAGTGACGTAGTGCGAAAGCCCGAGAGTGTCGCTTCCCTGCATCTGTTCTGCGGCGGATTGAGCGCTTTGCGCCAGAGTCTCGATCTGCTCTGCGGCAGTGTCTCTGTACTGCTCGAATTGCGCAGAACCGTGTTGCCTGGCACTGGCAATTGCCGCTTGTGCGTCGTCTTGCAGGGTGTGCAGGTGATCTTCGGCTGCATTGGGCTGGTGTTCGGCATTGCTGCCAGGGCTTTGGGGCGTTGTGTTCATTGTCATTCACCTTGTTGCTACTCATCGAAATGAAGAGCGTGCTCGGCTCACAACTGACTACGGGCTTGGCATCGGTCCATGTGTTCACATGAGGTGGAGTGACAATTTTCGCGAGGAGTTCGAGGCGGCAGACAAATGGTCTTGGGGGGGGCTCGACCACGCTGCTAAAACGTGGAAGCGCTGCCTTGGGCTTGGGAGGAAAAACCAGGCATAAAAAACGGCGTCAAGTGACGCCGTACGACCTGGTTGCCGGAGCTTGCGGCAATCGGGTTTGAATGAGGGGTGTTCGTTATTTCATTGTGGGTCTTGGTTGGGAGCCAGCTCCGCCTGAATACGTTTGTAGATTTCTTCACGGTGCACAGAAACATTTTTCGGCGCGTTGATGCCCAGGCGTACCTGAAGGCCCTGAACGCCCAGAATCGTGACGGTAATTTCGTCACCAATGTTTATGCTTTCGCCAACTTTACGGGTGAGTATCAACATAATCTTTTCCTTGATGGCCTCTTGAAGCGCCTCTAGCAGGAGGCTGGCATTTGCCTTTGCGTGGTGATTGTTGCCGAGTACATCCAAATGCGTCCATCAATATGACGTTACAGGAGTGAATTTAATTCCCTCGGTACATTTTTCTGTCATCAAGCGCGGTTGCCAGCTCGATGAGCGCGCCAATTCTGCCTGTTTTTATTGGTAAAAGCCCGTATTTAGCGGAGCAGCCCACAAGGTTTTGTCCCAAGGCCCGAGCTGTATTGAAATTTCGTGACGTATTTCTACACGGTAAGGGTTAACCCATGCAGGCATGCCTTATCGAATATCAGCGTAGGCGCTACTTTGAATGTGCGCAGGACCGTTCTGAAAATATTCGTCGTGGACTCGACACGGTACGTAGGAAGGTGGCTTCAAGGGTTGTGGTGCACTACCGCGACGGCGCCAGGACAATCGCCGTAATGGGTATTTACGCTGGCAATGATTCTGGCGCAGGAGGGGGCAAGCGCTGGCCAGGTTGCTCTTGATGGGTGTTAAGGGCGAGAGGTGTTTAAGTTTTGTTCTCTGAATGCCGATAGCATTTCAATATCACCCCATCGAGTCGATCTATCATGATCCTGCGTAATCTTGGAATTGCCCCTCGGGCCGCGATTTGCTTCACCATAATGGCACTGCTCGTGCTGTTTCTGGGGATGATGAGCCTGAATAAGATGGCCGATCTCAATCAGATGACCGATTCTTTGGCGAGTGATGAATTGGCCTCTACTCGGCTGCTGGGCGAGCTGGCTGATACCACAACTCGGTTACGTACCGTGTCTTACCTGATTCTGGTAAACCGCGCGCCGGCAGATTTTGCCAGAGGAGAAGCAAGGCTTGATGTACTCATCAAGAAGGCCAATAGGTTAGTCGAGGCCTATGCTCCGCTGGTCGGGGGCGAAGAAGAAGCAGGCAAGTACAAGCAGTTCAAGGAAACGCTGGCCGTTTATGCGGTTGCTCAGGACAAGCTACTGGAGATTGCCCGGGCCGGGCGCGACGCTGAAATCCTGCCGCTTATCAATGGCGACCTCAAGCGTTATTCGGATCAAATGGCGCCTTTGCTCGAGTGGATGATGGAGCTCAACCGAAAGGATTCAGAGGTCGCTGTTGCTGATTCCGCCAGCGGGTACATCGCGGCGCGTAATGTCATCATTACCGTGCTCGTGCTGGCAGCGATGATGACGGGTCTGCTGGCAGTCATTCTCACGCGTAGCATTGTTCGTCCGCTAAGTGACGCAGTGCGGGCGGCGGAAGACGTAGCGCGGGGAGACCTGACCCAACCGGTTCTGATACAGGGGCGTGATGAAGTGACACGTCTGCAGCAAGCCTTGCAGGCGATGCAGACCAACCTGCGCGAGACTTTGCAGCAGATTTCTGGTTCTGCCACTCAGGTCGCGTCGGCAGCAGAAGAACTCAATACCGTCACCGAAGAAGGTTCTCGTTCCCTGCAGCAGCAGAATGATGAAATCGAACAGGCCGCAACGGCAGTCAATGAAATGACCGCTGCTGTCGAGGAAGTTGCCAGCAATGCCGTCAGCACCTCGACCGCTTCGCAGCAATCCAGTTCTTCGGCAATCCAGGGCAGTCAGCGGGTGCAGGAGACGGTGAGTGCTATTCAGCAGATGACCAACGACGTTGAGACAACTGCCGAGCAGGTCCGCAGTCTGGCAGGCCAGACTCGTGACATCGGCAAAGTGCTGGATGTGATTCGCGCCATTGCTGAACAAACCAACCTGTTGGCTCTCAACGCAGCTATCGAGGCGGCACGAGCAGGGGAGGCCGGTCGCGGCTTCGCAGTGGTTGCCGACGAAGTTCGGGCGCTTGCCCACCGCACTCAGCAATCGACCCAGGAAATCGAGGTCATGGTCAGCGGCATTCAGCAAGGCAGCAGTCAGGCCGTGGCCTCGATGCAGAACAGCAGTGCTCGCGCCCAGACCACCCTGGAAGTCGCCCGCAGCGCTGGTGTTGCGCTAGAGGAGATCACCCGTAGCGTGGGCGAGATTTCTGACCGTAACCTGGTGATCGCCAGCGCCGCCGAAGAACAGGCGCAGGTGTCCCGGGAAGTCGACCGCAACCTAGTGAATATTCGCGATTTGTCATTGCAATCGTCGGCGGGCGCCAATCAGACCAACTCGGCCAGCCATGAGCTGTCGCGTCTGGCTGTCGAGCTGAATCAGATGGTGGGGCGGTTCAAGATCTAAGTTTTCAGGCGGTGCATCAGACACACCGCCATCGCGCAACAAAGAGGGTCCCCGTAGGAGCGCGCTTGCCCGCGATAGCGTTGGGTCAGTCGACAAAATCTCGCCTGATGCAACGCTATCGCGGGCAAGCGCGCTCCTACAGAAAAAGCATCTTCGGCAAACCCGGGTTTATCAGACCACCATCGACAGCAGCAGGATGAAGATCAGGCCAACCACCGAAAGGATGGTTTCCATCACGGTCCAGGTCTTGAAGGTTTCGGTGACGGTCATGTTGAAGTACTGCTTGACCAGCCAGAAACCGGCATCGTTTACGTGAGACAGAATCAGCGAGCCAGCGCCGGTCGCCAGGACCAGCAACTCACGGTTGACGCCCGGAATCAGGCCCACTACCGGAGCTACGATGCCGGCACCGGTAATGGTCGCGACGGTGGCTGAACCTGTTGCCACGCGAATAACCGCCGCTACCAGCCAGGCCAGCATGATCGGGTTGATCTGTGCCTGTACCGCCATGTGACCGATCAGATCGCCCACACCGCTGGCCACCAGCATTTGTTTGAAACCACCACCGGCACCGACGATCAGCACAATGGCGGCTACCGGCGTCAGGCTCTGGTCCAGCAGCTTCATGATCTTGTTGCGATCAAAGCCACGTGCCGAACCGAAGGTATAAAACGCCAACAGCAAGGCCGCGAGCAGCGCGGTGATCGGATGGCCAATGAAGTCCATCCAGATACGGAAGGTGTTGCCTTCAGGCAGCGCAATATCGGCGAAGGTTTTCAGCAGCATCAGGAATACGGGCAGCAGGATCGTCACCAGGGTGATGCCGAAACCAGGCAGGTTGTCAGTGCTGGACTCCTTGCCAATCTGTTCCATCAACTCCTGGGATGGAGTGCCCGGCACGTATTTGGAAATCCACTTGCCGTAGATCGGGCCTGCAATGATAGCGGTGGGCAGGGCGATCAGCAGGCCGTAGAAAATGGTCTTGCCGATGTCTGCGCCGAAGATGCCGATGGCGAGCAGTGGACCCGGATGGGGTGGCACCAGACCGTGCACGGCCGACAGGCCAGCCAGCAGCGGGATACCAATCTTGACGATGGAGACACCGGTGCGGCGCGCGACGATGTACACCAGCGGGATCAGCAATACAAAGCCGATCTCGAAGAACAGCGGAATGCCCACCAGAAAAGCGGCGAACATCATAGCCCAGTGCACACGCTGCTTGCCGAAGGCACGGATCAGCGTCTGCGCGATCTGATCTGCGCCGCCAGAATCCGCCATCAACTTGCCGAGCATGGTGCCCAGCCCAAGGATGATGCCGACAAAACCCAACACGCCGCCGAAGCCGTCCTGGAATGCCTTCATGACTTTGTCCACCGGCATGCCGGAGGTAAGGCCTAGAAAGCCGGCGGCAATGGTCAGTGCAACAAAGGGGTGAACCTTGAATTTGGTGATCAACAGGATCAGGCCGACGATGGTCACCACCGCGTCGACTAACAGGTACGTTTCGTGTGTCATACCGAACATTGGATGTCTCTCCAGTTATCTTTATTGTTAAAGGAGCAGCTGTATTGCACCCGTCGCAAACCACGACGGATCAGGTAATTTTCAGCAGGCCCCGGCGCAAGACAGCGCTGTCTTTGGCGCTCACGGCTTTAGCGGCCTCAGGACGCCTTCCACCAGGCCGCAGCTTGTTTGCCAATCTCTGCCACCGGTTGAGTTGCATCAACCACAAGCGTCAATGGCTCGCCATAAGGCGGCTCAAGGGTCGCGAACTGGCTCTCCACCAGGCTGGCGGGCATGAAATGGCCCGGGCGATGGGCGCAACGTTCGGTTGCCACTTCTGGAGTCAGTTCAAGGAAAACAAACCCTAGCCCAGGCACGGCCTGGCGCAAGCGTTCGCGGTATATGAGCTTGAGGGACGAGCAAGTGAGGATCGGGTGCTCACCGTTGCGCAGGGCTTGGGCCATCTCTTCACCCAAACGGGTGAGCCAGCCGGCACGGTCTTCGTCGTTGAGGGGGTGACCAGCGCTCATCTTTTCGATATTGGCCGGTGGGTGGAAAGCATCGCCTTCAATAAGGCGGCCTCCGCTGTTCAGGGCGATTTCAGCGCCGACGACACTTTTGCCGCAGCCCGAAACTCCCATCACGACGAGGGCAGAAATAGCAGAATTCGCAATTGTCACAGTAGACCACCTTGACTGGAGACAGCGCTGTCTTTGTCGCCCTTGGCAAAGAAACTGCAACAGGTGCTTCCAGGTATTGTCATTGTTTTAAGAACATCATCCATCAGCGGACGCCCCTAGAGTCAAATGTGACTGAAGAAAGCATTGTCAGGGTCCGTGAGACAGCGCTACCTTAGAGCCCATTCGCTGTCTTTGGCAACCCCTCTGCTCATCCTTATGTAGTTGGCAACAGATGACTCGCATTGGTTCCCGCTCCACCGGCCGCCCGACACTCAATGAAGTGGCGCGACTGGCTGCTGTTTCTCCTATCACTGCATCACGCGCATTACGCGGGGTGATCACTGTTGCCCCAGAGCTGGTGGAAAAGGTCCGGGCCGCGGCCCAGAGCCTTGGTTACGTGGCCAACCCGGCTGCGCGGGCGCTGGCTTCGTCACAAAGTCAGACCGTGGTGGTGCTGGTACCGTCATTATCCAACCAGTTGTTCATCGAGACCCTCGAAGCGATTCAACATGTATTGCGCCCTCGTAATCTCGAAGTGGTGATCGGCAACTATCACTATTCCCCTGTCGAAGAAGAAAGCCTGTTGCGCAGTCATCTGGCCAACCGCCCGCGGGGACTTTTGCTCACCGGTTTTGACCACACCCCGGCGCTGCGTGAATTGTTGGCTGCCAGCGGGGTGCCCTGCGTCCACATGATGGAGCTGGACGAAACCCGCGGAGCCTACTGTGTCGGGTTTTCCCAGGTTCAGGCCGGGGCAGAGGCGGCGCGCCACTTGCTCGGGCGCGGACGCAAGCGGCTGGCCTACATCGCCGCACAGCTTGATCCGCGAGTGTTGCAGCGCGGCGAAGGATTTCGCCAGGTGCTGCAGGAACAGGGTTTGTACGATCCGGCGCTTGAATTGCACAAACCGCAGCCATCTTCCATCGGGCTGGGTGGCGAGTTGTTCATGCAATTGATGACGCAGCATCCGGATGTGGATGGTGTTTTCTTCTGTAATGATGACTTGGCGCAGGGGGCGGCCCTTGAGGCATTGCGGCACGGGATCGCCATCCCTGAGCGGGTGTCATTGGTGGGTTTCAACGATCTGCCGGGCTCGGCCTACATGGTGCCGCGCCTGACTTCGATCCGCACGCCTCGTGAACAGGTCGGGCAACGCGCCGCGCAATTGCTGCTGGGGCTTCTGGATGGTGTGGTGCAAACACCCCAGGTTGACCTGGGGTTCGAGCTGGTGGTTCGCGAGAGTTCGTGAGCCATTCGTAGCTTTGCGGTGGGAGATTTTATGCGTGTGCGCAAGCGGGTGTGATGACGTGGGAACGGCTTCAGCCGGGAGGGCGGCATTTCAGACAATAAATCTGGCGTGGATGTACTGGCCTCTTCCCGGCTAAAGCCGTTCCCACGTCGTCACACCCGGGTGCCAGCCCAGGCTTTGCGCCGGGCGGTCGAAGCATACTTGTTGGCAAGGCGGTGTGTCAGGTGCTTCGCCTCGCCAACAAGTTGGCTCCTACCGGGACGGCGATCTGCGTTTATCAGCAGCGATCAGTAGCCGTGATGCTTGAGGATTGCATCCATGCTTTCTTTCGCCGGACGACCGTAGAACTTCAGCAGTTCAGAGGTGCGGTTGGTAAAGAATCCGTCGGCGCCATCTGCGGCGATCTGCTTGAAATCCACCTCGTCATCGACGGTGTAGGGATGCACCACCATGCCTCTTTCATGGGTCGCGTTGTTCATCCATTTCTTGACCAGATCCATATAGCTCTGATCCCCGCCATGGGTGAGTCTGGCTGAGGGGCCTGTGCCTATTGCGCCATGGGCCTTGGCCCAATCGATCCAGGCGATGAACTCTTCCTGAGATTTGGCTTCCTGCGCGCCGTAGTAGGCAGCCTTGTCTGTAAAGCCCGAATCCTTGAACGCAACATTCGACTTCGGCTCGATTGAACCTTCGCCGATCCACAGCAGAAGCACCTTGGGCACCTTCGGCATTTCTTTTTGCAGCAACACCAGGCTTGTTTTCTCAAAGGTCTGCAGCACCACGCGCCCGGGCATGTGCGCGACATTCACATGGCCTGCCTCGGCGGCTGGCCTTGAACTGAGCCAGCCGCGCTTTTCCAGGGCCTTTTTGAGGTCCGCTTCAATGCCGGGGAATTGGTTCGGGGCTTTGGTTTCGATGTACAACCCTGGTTTGTTGTCGCCGCCTTCCGCGATATCGATCACTTCATCCAGGGTCAATATCTGCAAACCGGCAAAACTGGCGCGCGCCCGATCAGGATGGGCCTTGTTGAACCAACTGCCGGCATCCAGCTGCTTGATTTCCGCGAGGGTAAAGGTGTTCAGCGGGTCTTTGCTGCGCTTGGGAAAAACTTCGGCGACGTTGGTCGTGCGTTCCAGCGTGTCATCGTGCAAGGCGATCAATACGCCGTCTTTGGTGCGCTGAATATCCATCTCCAGATAATCCGCGCCCAGGTCCCGCGCCACGGTGTACGCCGGAATGGTCTCTTCAGGAGCATCAAACGATGCACCTCGATGGGCGATCACTGCAGGCCAGGGCAGGCCGATCTTTGCGCTCAGCATCTTGCCCGGTGCGTCGGCCGCCAGAACCGTACCTGAAGCCAGTAGTATCGTGCTCAACACGCTACCTGCCAGCACGCTGGCCAGGGGAGTCTTGCGCAACAGCGCTTTTGCAATTCCTTTGAGCATGGTCTCGATAATCCTTCTTTCGTGGTAATTGACGATCAACACGATCATTACAAATGAAGCCCGGGCAAACCTTTAGCAGCATCGA
Organism: Pseudomonas syringae; assembly: GCF_000737245.1. GTDB lineage: Bacteria > Pseudomonadota > Gammaproteobacteria > Pseudomonadales > Pseudomonadaceae > Aquipseudomonas > Aquipseudomonas syringae_J. The sequence continues at coordinate 129,988 of NZ_JPQU01000109.1, forward strand.
ACCTGACCGGCAAGCCATCTGCCGCTCTGCGACTGCTTATGTCGCAACCGCGATGGGGCGGGATGCAGGTGTTTGTGGCTGTTTACCATCCAGTTAGGCACTATGTCGTACGGCTTGCGGCGTGCTAAGTGGAGCACTCTGTTAGTCATGATGCGAAGCGATGCGCTGGCAACGGACCTGCTTCATTCCCGGTAGTCTGACCGGCGAATGATACGAACGCGTGAATGTTAATTTTCCAGGCAGTTCTGATATGGAAACAAATAATTACGCGGCGCTGGCGGGTATCGTCGACATGTTGCTGGATGCGATCTGCGTGGTTGACCCGCAGGGGCGATATGTCTATGTCAGCGCGGCGTGCGAGCGCGTGTTCGGCTACACCCAGCAAGAACTGATCGGTACGCAGATGCTTGATCTGGTCCACCCGTTGGATCGCGAGCGCACGCTGGCGGCTGCCCGGGAAGTCATGGACGGCCAGCCCAAGCTGCACTTCGAGAATCGCTACATCCGCAAGGATGGGCGCGTCGTGCATATCATGTGGTCGGCGCGCTGGTCGGCAGATAACCAGATGCGTATTGCAGTGGCCCGTGACGTGACCGAACGCAAACGCTCGGAATTGTTGCGCACGGCATTGTTCGAAATTTCCGAAGCGGCCCACAGCGCTGAAAACCTGCCTGGGCTGTTCAGGCGGCTGCATCCGATTATTGGCACGCTGTTGCCCGCGCAAAATTTCTCCGTGGTGCTTTTTGATCCGCTGCTTGAACAGCTGAGTTTCGCCTGGCACGGCGACGAAAAGGATGCTGGGCGAGAAAGCCCGGTTGCAGAAGCCCTGGCCTGGGAAATCGTCAAAACCGGCAAGGCGGTTATCTGCGCGACGAACAGCGAACGTTTACCTGAACATCTTCGACACTGGTTAGGCGAGGCACAGCCCAGCTGGCTTGGCGTACCGCTGGATGCCCAGGGCCAGACCATCGGCGCCATGCTGGTCATGGCTCCTGCTCAGGGCGCGCATTACAGCGCCAGCGATGAGGAACTGCTGCAGTTCGTTGCCGTTCAGGCCGCAGCGGCCATCTATCGTCAGCAGATGCACGAGCGCTTGAAACATATGGCTCAGTTTGATCAATTGACGGGTTTACCCAATCGCCTGTTGCTGCAAGACCGGTTACTGATCGCACTGGAGCAGGCCCGGATCAGCAACGGTCGTCTGGCGGTGCTGTACCTGGATCTGGACAAGTTCAAACAGGTCAACGACACGTTCGGACACGCGGCGGGTGACCAGTTGCTTCAGGAGGTGGCGCAGCGTCTGAGTCGGTGTGTGCGGGAAGCGGATACCGTGGCGCGGATCGGCGGTGACGAATTCATCGTCCTGCTGAACCGAATCATGAGGGACGAGGATGCAGCGACCGTTGCGAAGAAGATCCTGTTGGCGCTCAACGAGCCCATGTATTTGGGCGATGTCGATTGGCCCATCAAACCGAGCATTGGCATTGCTTACTACCCCGAAGACGCAACTGACCTGGGGCAATTGTTTCGGCGTGCGGACGAATCTATGTATGAGGCAAAGAAGCAGGGAGGTAATCGTTACTCCCCATGAGGCTGACTCCAGAACACCCGCGTTCCTCGCCGCTCGGTCAGACCGGTTCCGGTCACTGTGTCGCGCTTTTGATGCCTGCGTCTGCGCATTGCGCAATCTGACCTGCACAAGTTGCTCAACTCGCGTTACTGTCGGTTTTTTCGCGAATTTCTGGAGCCCTGCATGACAACCACAGTCCTGGTGCTGGTCGAGAGTGTTAATGAGTACCTGCCCATTCTTGAACACAGCGGTTTCCGACTGATTCTTGCCCCCACGCCGGCGCTGCGGGCTGAGGCCGTGGCCACATGTGGCGAGGAGATCACTGCGGTACTGACCCGCGGACCGTTGGGCTTTTATGCTGAGGAAATGGCCGCGCTGCCGCACCTGCAGATCATCTGCGTGCTGGGTGCCGGTTATGAGCATGTAGACCTGCCTGCCGCCGAGGCGCGTGGCATTACCGTCACCAACGGGGCCGGCGTGAACTCGCCAACGGTGGCTGATCATGCGATGTCACTGCTTTTGTCCATCGTGCGTGACATCCCTCAGGCCGACGCTTCGGTACGACGTGGCGAATGGCGCAAGCTGATCCGACCTTCTCTGGCAGGCAAACGCCTGGGCATTCTCGGCCTTGGCGCCGTGGGCATGGCTATTGCCAGGCGCGCGGCAGGGTTCGATATGTCTGTGAGCTATCACAGCCGCAAACCCCGCACTGACGTGGCGTTCGACTATCACTCGACAGCACTCGAGCTGGCCAGGGCCTCGGATTTCTTGATTGTCGCCACGCCTGGCGGTGCCGGGACCCGCCATTTGATAGACCGCCAGGCCCTTGATGCTCTGGGCCCTGAAGGCTTCGTCATCAATATCGCCCGGGCGACCGTGATTGATACCGCGGCATTGGTCGAGGCGCTGCAAATGCAAACAATCGCCGGCGCGGCGCTGGATGTCTTCGATGACGAGCCGCAAGTCCCGGATGCCCTCAAGCGCCTCAACAATGTGATCCTTACGCCGCATGTCGGTGGCTTGTCACCAGAAGCGTCCGAGGCCACGGTGCAAATGGTTGCGGATAATCTGCTGGCGTTTTTTGCGGGCAAGCCGGTGCTCACCCCGGTGCATAGTTGATCAGGTTCCGTCCGTAGGAGCTCACGAGCAGCGCGAGGCAGCGTTATCGGTGTGTCTGATCCACCGCTTCGCGGGCCTCGTAACCTCGGTGCGCTCCTACAGGGATTTCATTTCAATCCAGTGCGCCAAGGCTGGATCAACCGAGGATCGTCAGAATGCTGAGACGTCTGTTGGGGCGCGTGCTACGCGGTCGCAGTGCCACCGAGAACAAACTGATCTGGAATCACAAGAGCATCGCTTTCGCGCCAGTGGTGATTGAACTACGTAGCCCGGCGTTCGCGTCGATGCAGCAAATCCCGGCTTCCCACGTAGGCTCGGCTACTGGCGGTAATCTTTCCCCGGCGCTGGAGTGGACAGGTTTACCCGCTCAGACCCAAGAGCTTGTGCTGATTGTCGAGGATGCCGATGCGCCATTGCCGTTCGCGTTTGTCCACGCTATTGCGGTGGGCATCAGCCCGCAACGAACCGGTTTGCCGATAGGTGCGCTGAGCAGTGCTTCTCACGGTCTGCTTTCACTGGGTCGCAACACCTTCGGTGGGAAAACATACATAGGGCCGCAGCCTCTAACCGGGCATGGTCCTCACCGCTACAGCTTTCAACTGATCGCGCTAGACCGGCAACTTCACTTTGATACGCCGCCAAACCGCAGCCAGTTACTCAAGGCGCTGGACGGCGCGGTTATCGGACGGGGCAGGCTCGACGGTATTCACGAAAGGCCGTGAGCGATAGACGGGGCAAAGGGTCGCTGTCGCAAAATGCGGGGATATGCCAGCATTGCCGGATTGACCTATACCAGCGGGACCCCTTATGAGCCACAGCCTGACGTCACTGGCTGAACTGCACATCCAGTTGAAAATCTCCCAACTGCAGATCCCTGATAGCTTGCGGGTAGCGCCGAAAGTGCTGTGCCATGCCACCAGTCTGCGCAAGGCCACCCGGCGTATTTCCCAGTTGTACGATGCGGTGCTTGCGCCGTGCGGACTGCGCTGTACCCAACGTTCGATCCTGATTCAGGTCGCACGCCATCAGGCCCCGGCGTTGACTGAGCTGGCGACGATTCTGGTGATTGATCGCTCGGCACTGGCGCAGAACCTCAAGCCTCTGGAGCGCGAAGGTTTGATTGCGGTATCGGTGGACCCGGACGACAAGCGCAGTCGTCGGGTCAATCTCACCCAGGCAGGGCTGGATAAACTGCTGGAATCCCAGGCCCTGTGGGAGCAGGCCCAGCAATGTTTCGAAAAGTCCCTTGGTGCGCAGCAGGCAAGCGAACTTCGTGAATTACTGGCCAGAGTCGCTGCGCTGGATTATGGCGACCATCCAGCCTCAAACATGTAGGAGCGCGCTTGCCCGCGATGCGGTGCCTCAGCAAAAAATGTGTCGCCTGACATGACCCTATCGCGGGCAAGCGCGCTCCTACAGGGCACATGAGCTAAGGATGAAGTGGCGGTATATACGCCAGCGTCGTGCCCAGCGCCCACAGCAGGAACAGCACCAGCGGTGTGTGCACCAGCAACTGCACGAACGAGAAGCCGATCAGGTCCCGCGCCTTCAGCCCCAGAACACCGAGCAGCGGCAGCATATAGAAAGGGTTGATCAGGTTCGGCAAGGCTTCTGCGGCGTTGTAGATCTGCACTGCCCAGCCCAAGTGATATTGCAGGTCGTTGGCAACCTGCATGACATAGGGCGCTTCGATGATCCATTTGCCCCCACCCGAGGGGATGAAGAAACCCAGCACTGCCGAGTAAATGCCCATCAGCAGGGCGTAGGTGTCGTGGGAAGCGATGCTGGTGAAGAAGGTCGAAATATGATGCGCCAGGGTTTGTGCATCGGTGCCTTTGACCGTGGTCATCAGCGCCGCGATCGAGCCGTAAAGCGGAAACTGAATCAGCACGCCCGTGGTGGTCGGCACTGCCCGGGCGACTGCATCGAGAAAGCTCCGGGGCCGCCAGTGCAGCAATGCGCCGACCATGATGAACAGGAAGTTGTAGGTGTTGAGGCCGGAAATCGCCGTGATCGCAGGCTTGGTCGAGAACTCGTTGAAGATCCAGCCGGACGCCAGAATGACCATCAGGATGATCAGCAGCGGACTGTATTCCAGCCATTCACCAGGACGGGTGCGCGGCGGCAGGGCAGGCATGCTGAAGGCTGGATCGACCCCGCAGGCATTGGCGTCCTTGGCGCTGTTCGGGCCAGGCGCTGTGGCATAGGCGACGATGATGGAGATCACCATTAGCACCCCCAGCATCACTCCGGACTGCCAGAGGAAGATGGTTTCGGTGAAGGGGATAACGCCGGTGATGGCCAGAATTGACGGCGGCAGGCTGCCGGGGTTGGCTTGCAGTTGTGCGGCCGAGGACGAAAGCCCGAGCGCCCAGACTGCGCCGAGCCCTAGATAGGCGGCAGCGCCCGCAGCCCGGTAGTCCATGCGCAGATCAGTGCGGCGGGCGAGGGCGCGAACCAGCAATCCCCCGAACACCAGCGACAAACCCCAGTTGAGCAGCGACGCAACCATGGAGATCAATGCGACCCAGGCCACGGCGGAGCGGCCGTTTTTCGGGATGCGTGCCAGACGGTCAATCAGTTTGACGGCGGGCGGCGAGCTGGCCACCACGTAGCCGCCGATCACCACGAAAGCCATCTGCATGGTGAATGGGATCAGGCTCCAGAAGCCATCGCCGAAGGCCTTGGCGGCATCGTTCGGTTTGGCGCCCATGGCCAGAGTGGCGACGGTGACAATCACCACCGCCAATGCGGCGAACACCCAGGAATCAGGGAACCAGCGTTCCGCCCATTTGGCGCAACGCAGGGCAAAGCGGGCGGAGCGGCTTTCTTCGATAGAGTCGACGGCCACGGGGTGAACCTCTTGTATTTATTGTTGGGATTTCTGGCTGCACATGACCTGTGGGAGCGACCGGGGTGGCGCTCCACCTTGCTCGTGAAGGGGCCCGTACATCCGATTAATATCCGGAGTATGGAAAACCGCATTCGCGAGCAAGCTCGCTCCCACAGGTGAAAGAGTGAACCTGCTTAAAAACTCATCTCGATCACATCATCCGGCACGATCAGTTTGCCAGCGGTCTTGGCGACGATTTCTTCGATGCTGACCCCCGGCGCACGTTCGCGAAGGATGAACGCGCCGTTTTCGATCTCCAGGTAAGCCAGGTCTGTCAGCACCTTGCGAATACAACCCGCGCCAGTCAGAGGCAGGCTGCAGCGCGGCAGAAGTTTGGATTCGCCATCCTTGGATGCATGAGTCATGGTTACGATGATGTTGTCTGCGCCCGCCACCAGATCCATGGCGCCGCCCATGCCTTTGACCAGCTTGCCGGGGATCATCCATGAGGCAATATTGCCTTCCACGTCGACTTCAAAAGCTCCCAGAACGGTAAGGTCTACATGACCGCCACGAATCATGGCGAACGATTGTGATGAATCGAAAATCGACGCACCAATGCGGGCAGTCACCGTCTGTTTGCCAGCATTGATCATGTCGGCGTCGATGGTTTCTTCGGTAGGGAATTCACCCATGCCCAGCAGCCCGTTTTCGGATTGCAGCATGACGTCGATGTTGTCTGGAACGAAATTGGCCACCAGGGTCGGAATGCCGATGCCCAGATTGACGTAGTAGCCGTCCCTGAGTTCCCGTGCGACGCGCTGAGCCATTTGTTCGCGAGAAAGTGCCATGTTCTAAGCCTCTTATTGTTTTTGCCGCTTCCTGCTGGAGGAAGCGCCCGCAAGACGTGAAGTTTTCTCAGGATTTTTTCAGGGTGCGCTGTTCGATCCGCTTCTCGAACGTGCCCTGAATGACCCGGTCCACGTAGATGCCTGGGGTATGGATTTGCGAGGGCAGGAGGACGCCGGGCTCGACGATTTCCTCAACTTCGACCACGGTGATCATTCCGGCAGTCGCCACCACCGGATTGAAGTTCTGCGCGGTATGACGATAGATCACATTGCCAAAGTGATCAGCCTTCCAGCCCTTGATCAGGGCGAAGTCGCCGGTGATGGCTTCTTCTAGGATCACGTTACGACCATTGAACTGGCGGGTTTCCTTGCCCTCTGCCACGGGGGTGCCGTAGCCGGTGGCGGTGTAGAACGCGGGAATGCCGGCACCGCCTGCGCGCAGTTTTTCCGCGAGGGTGCCTTGGGGGGTGAGTTCGACTTCCAGTTCGCCGCTGAGCAGCTGACGTTCGAAAAGGGCGTTTTCGCCCACATAGGAGGAAATCATCTTACGGATCTGGCGGTCTTCGAGCAGTATGCCCAGGCCAAAGCCATCGACGCCGCAGTTATTGGACACCACCGTCAGGCCCTTGACCCCCATGCGTTTCATTTCAGCAATGAGGTTTTCGGGGATGCCGCACAGGCCAAAGCCGCCGCACAGCACGGTCATGTTGTCGGTCAGCCCGGCGAGGGCCTCCTGATAAGTTGCTACTCGCTTGTCGAGTCCAGCCATGGTGATCCGCCTTTTATAGTTGTGGTTGACGGTCTGGCCGTCAGGGAAGCGTTGCGCCATCTTCTCTCGGGGGCAGTGATTTGTTAATTTTGTTTTTCTGATTGATTGATAAAGAAAACAAATATATGAACGTCAAACAATTGCGAGCGTTTCTGGCCGTGGCGCAGTACTTGAGCTTCGCCCAGGCAGGGGAGCGGCTGCATCTCTCGCAGCCTGCCCTGAGCCTGACCATCAAGAGTCTAGAAGAGGATCTGGGCGGGCAACTGCTCAGCCGCACGACCCGAGCCGTCAGCCTGACGCCCGAGGGTGAAACCCTGCTGCCCTTGGCGCGTCAGTTGCTGGCTGACTGGGATAACGCCGAGGAGCTGCTGCGCCAGCGCTTCACCTTGCAGTTGGGCAAAGTCTCGGTGGCGGCCATGCCGTCGTTTGCCGGCAACATGTTGCCCGGGGCGCTCAAGGTATTTCGCGGCCGCTATCCACGGGTCAATGTGGCGGTACATGACCTGATCAACGAAGAAGTGCTGGAAATGGTTCGTCATCGACGAGTCGAGCTGGGAGTCGGCTTTGAGCCTGAGTCGAGCAATTCGCTGGTGTTTACGCCGTTCTACACCGACCGCTTCGTCGCCGTGGTGCCGCTGGACTCACCCTTGGCGCAACGCCAGCAGGTGAGCTGGCAGGAACTGCTGCAGGAGGATTTCATTGCCTTGCAGCGTCCGTCCGCCGTGCGTTTATTGCTGGAACAGCATCTCCTCGCCCAGCACGGCAAGCTGTCCGTTGCGTTCGAAAGCCACCAGTTGTCGACGGTCGGACGCATGGTTGCCAGCGGCCTGGGTGTCAGCGCCGTGCCGTCGTTGTGTATCCAGCAGATGCACGAATTGGGCGCACACTGCATCGCGCTGGTTGCGCCGGTCATCGAACGGCCCATCGGCTTGATGATGTTGGCCGACCATAAGCTTTCGGCGGCTGCCCAAGCCCTTCGTGATGTGCTGATCGACTATGCGCAATCGCAGAATCCACGGCTGCCCAGCGTCTAAGTCGGGCCTCAGGCGGCGAAACTGTCACAAATTTCACATTCCTCGGCTCTCTCCTCCCGTATCGTCTTGCAGAATTACAACTAAATGTTTCTGTCAGCGCTTGCGTGCAGAGACCGATGAAAAGGAAGAGTGCCTTGGATGTATCTTCTGCTGCCTGGCTTGTGCATGACACGCGTCTGATCATTTGTTGCCTGATCGCCATTGCCACCATCATCGTGCTGATCAGCGCGACAAAGCTCCCGCCCTTTCTGTCGATTCTGATTGGTACTTTCATCGCCGGTATCGGCGCGGGTCTGCCCGCCGAAGACGTTGCCAAGGCGTTCAGCAAAGGTGCTGGCGGTATTCTCGGCGAAGCGGGTTTGATTATTGCCCTGGGCGCGATGCTCGGTGCGCTGATGGCTGAATCCGGGGCGGCTGACCGGATTGCCACAACCCTGCTGGGCTTCGGCAAGGGCCGCTCGCTGCCCTGGGTGATGGCGTTGGTGGCGATGGTTATTGGCTTGCCGCTGTTTTTCGAAGTAGGTCTGGTGCTCATGGTGCCGATCATTTTCGTCATGGCGCGACGCTCCGATCAGCCGTTGTTGAAGATTGCCATCCCGGCACTTGCGGGCATGACCACTCTGCATGCATTGATGCCGCCGCACCCCGGGCCTTTGATTGCGGTCAGTGCGTTGCACGCCGATCTGGGCCTGACGATGCTGTTGGGCTTCTGCATTGCGGTGCCGGCGGTGATCCTGGCCGGCCCGCTGTATGGCAACTGGCTGTCGAAACGGATGGTGATCGAGCAGCCCGCGGAGTTGGGCGAGCTGTTTTCGGCCAAGCGTGAAGTCACGCGCCAGCCAAGCTTCGGCATCTCTTTGCTGATCATTCTTTTGCCGGTGATTCTCATGCTGGGCAGCACCTTTGCCAAGGTATTGATGGACCCGCGCAGCAACGTGGCGCTGACTCTCAAATTCCTCGGTGAACCGCTGGTGGCGCTGAGTATTGCGGTGATTGCGGCAGTGATCTGCCTGGGCTGGGCCAACGGTCTGAGCCGTGAGCATGTGAGTGGCACTCTGCGTAAAAGCATCGCGCCGATTGCCGTGTTGCTGCTGACCATCGGGGCGGGCGGCGGGCTCAAGCAGACCTTGCTGGATGCCGGTGTCAGCCAGACCATCAGCAAAGTGGCTGAAGGTGCGCACATGCCGTACCTGCTGTTGGCCTGGTTGATCGCCGTGGCGCTGCGTCAGGCAACAGGATCGGCGACGGTGGCGACCACTACCACTGCTGGCATTCTGGCGCCGATGATGGCCGGGTTGGCAGCAACGCAAAGTTCGCTGGTGGCGTTGGCCATTGGTGCCGGCTCGGTGTTCTTCTGCCACGTCAACGATGCAGGTTTCTGGATGGTCCGCGAATATTTCGGCCTGCAACTCAAGCAAACCCTATGGGTCTGGTCGGTGCTGCAGACCATTGTCTCGGTGGTGGGGCTGTTGGGGACTTTGTTGTTGTGGCATTGGCTGGCGTTATGAAAAAACCTTCACCCGCCAATACCCACTATCAAGAGCAGTGATTTCTGCGAAAACCGCTCCAGGCGTAGCCTTGTTTCATTCCCGAAATGAAGCCGAGTCTGGAGGCTGCCATGAACCGTATTTACGCCGTTGCCCTGTTATTGACTGTTGCCGTTGTGTCCGGCTGCTCCACCCATTACGCCGTTGAACTTCGCCCCTACAGCGCTGAAGAAACCCGCCAGTTGGCGCTGGAGGACTTGAACCGTCGCGGCTTGTCATTCGATGAATATCAGATCGCCAAAGCAAAGTTGCTGGCCGAACCGCAGATGCAGGCCGTTCGCTCTTTTGATAGTTACGGTGAAATCAGCGTTGATAACGGCGTGGCGACTCAGGATCGTCAGGGTTAATCGATTAGTACAGTGCGGCGGAAAAACACCTATCGCCTGAACTGTACGGTTGGTATTTTTGCTTAACTGTCAGTGTGTTTTCCGACAACGGTTGGATAGGGTGGACGCCTGCCCTTTAATGCACGGACTGCTTCATGTCGCTTACTCTAGATTTACTGCTGGCATTCGCTTTATTTGCTTTCGTCACCTCAGTTACGCCCGGTCCGAACAATATGATGTTGCTGGCCTCTGGGGTGAACTTCGGTTTCAACCGGACTGTGCCGCATATCTTCGGTATCAGTTGTGGGTTTTTCAGCCTGGTACTGGCTGTCGGACTTGGGTTGGGAGCTGTGTTCAAGGCCTATCCGCTTCTCTATACGGTTCTGCGCTACGCGGGCGCCGCATATCTGTTGTACCTGGCTTGGAAAATTGCCACCTCGGGCCCGGCCTCCGACGCATCAGGGCAGGAAGGCAAACCGCAGACGTTCATGCAGGCTGCGCTCTTTCAATGGGTCAACCCGAAGGCTTGGGTCATGGCAGTCGGTGCCATCAGTACTTACACGCCCTTGCAGGGTTACTTCACTAATGTGCTGATCATCTCGGCCGTCTTCGCCCTGATCAACGCCCCCAGTGTCTGCGTCTGGGCGGGCTTCGGCAGCCTGCTGCGCAATGCCTTGCGTGATCCGTTCTGGTTGCGGGTATTCAACGGTGTGATGGCGGCGTTGTTGGTGGTGTCGTTGTATCCGATGCTCAAAGGTTGATCTCAATATTGTCGCGACGACGTGGGACCGGCTTTAGCCGGGAAGAGGCCAGTACACTCTCTAAAAATTTATCGACTGGAATGCTGCCTTCCCGGCTAAAGCGGAACGCCGCCCGGCCGGTCCCACGTCGTCACCTCCGATTGCGAGTAAACATAGAATCTGCCACGGGGCATCCGTCGAGATCACAGCGCCAACCGCAAATGCCCACCCGCCAGCTTCTGCCGCGCCTGCACTCGATGCTGCAGGCCCAGGTAGAAATGCTCCAGACCCTCCTGCAAGCGCTCGGCCAGAATCTCGTCCAGATCGCCGCCTTGTTCGTTGTCTCCATAGCTGATCTGACTATCGATGGCGAAAATTCCGTGCAGGACTTCCTGGCATTTAAGCGCCGACAAGACTGGCTTGAGTGCGTAATCCACGGCCAGCATGTGGGCGATGCTGCCGCCGGTGGCCAGGGGCAATACAACCTTGCCATGCAGTGAGCGCTCCGGAAGCAGGTCCAACAGCGTTTTCAATGCACCGGAGAACGAGGCTTTGTATACCGGAGTGCCGATCAACAAGCCGTCGGCCTGCTTCACCGTTTCGATAAAGTCCAGTACCTGGAGGCTATCGAAGCGCGCGAAGATTAGATCTTCGGCATCAAAGTCGCGGATTCGCAGGGCTTTCACGTCGACCCCTTTTGCCCGCAACCAACGACCCGCGTGTTCCAGTACGACCCCTGAACGGGATTTCAGGGCAGGGCTGCCCGACAGTGAAACTACCAGCATGCTTTATTCCTTTTGAGAGCGTGCCCTCTACCAAAGCAGCATGCATGCCAGCGCCTGCTTTTATTTCAACTCATTGAAATTGATAAATTTTTAATTCAGGGATGAAGTCTCCTGGCCGTGGCGTCTGTTGAACGATTCACTAACTGTTGTTTCGCTGTTGCTGAGGCAACACTTGAGCAGCGAATTTCGGACAAAAAAAATCCCCACAGTCGGCAAATGCGGGGATGTTTTGAAGCGGGGTGAAGCTGAGTGATCAGCTTCGCGACTATCAGTTCCTGAACATGGCGCCCGTGGAAACCACGTTGGCCGAGCCCAGCAGCTGGCTGACGAAGCGGCTCCAGCGAGTAATGTTGGCGGGACCCACGAAGATCACATCCTGGGCCTGGAGTTCGAATTCCTTGGCCAGCAGGTACGCGGTGGGTTTCTTGGCTTTGAGGTTATAGACAGTCGCAGGCGCATTGGCGAAGTTTTCGGCGCCGCGGATCACATACACTGCGTCACCATCGGCGCTTTCCGGGCTCAGGCCACCGGAATCACCCAGTGCTTCGAGCAGCGTCACACTGGTGGTGCCGAAGGAAATCACCTGCGGACGCTGAACTTCGCCCAGTACATAGATCTTGTTTTTCGAGTTGCTGTTCAGGTGCAGGTAATCGCCGTTCTTGAGAAACACTTTGCTCAGCTGCGAATCCTTGCGGTTGAGCGAGTCGACGTCAATCACGTAATCCCGACCGTCCCGGCGCAAGGTCAACCCTGCGAGGTTGGCGTCGGAGAGGTCGAGACCCGCGACACTGATCGCCTGTACCAGACTCAACGGGATGTTGGTGATCGACTGTGGTCCGGGGCTTTTGAACGAGCCGGACAGCAGGATGCGCTGGCTGTTGTAGCGCAGTACTTTGACGTCGACCTTGACCTCGGTGTACTGCGGCGACAAGCCCATGCGCAATTGCTCGCGGATTTGGCCAACGGTTTTGCCACCCGCCTGGATCCTGCCAACGTAAGGGAAGTAAAGCGTGCCGTCGCTCAATACTTCCCGGCTGTTGGCATCGAGTTGGTCCTGTGAACCTGGTGCGGTCAACTCGGGGTGTTCGAATACGATCACCAGCAAGGTGTCGCCGGGTCCGACCACGTATTCCGGGGTTTTATAATTCAGCAGCTCAGCCGGCAGTGGTTTAGCCGAATCCGTTGCTTTCTGTTTTTGCAGTTTCAAGGTGTGCGGGGTGATATCGACCAATCTGACATCCGGACCATCCGGGTCTTTGGCTTCAATATCACCAGGGGTCATGTGCTGCCCGGGTGCGAATACACAGCCTTGCAAAATCAGACTGGAGAGCAGCACAACAGCTAGGGTTAGCTTCATATATTGTTCCTTCCTAAAGGTGCGCTTGGCACCACAGTGATTTCATTGCATCCCTTACCAACACCGAGCGTTACTTCAGTTTGTTTTTGATTGATGCGCGCACCTCCTCCAGCGCCGAATGGCCTGGGATAGTCAGGTTTGAAAGGGGGTTATTTTCAGCAGGTTTTAGAAGGCATTCTTGTTCAAGAAACCTTTGAACAGCGTCAGCAGAATGATTTTCAGATCCAGCCACAGCGACCAGTGCTCGATGTACTCCAGGTCGTACTCGACCCGTTTCTGCATCTTGTCCAGCGTGTCGGTCTCACCTCGCCAGCCATTGATCTGCGCCCAGCCGGTGATGCCGGGCTTGACCTTGTGGCGCAGCATGTAGCCGCTGACCTGCTTGCGGTATTGCTCGTTGTGCGCCACCGCATGGGGGCGCGGGCCGACGATGGACATGTCGCCACGCAACACGTTGAAAAACTGCGGCAGTTCGTCCAGTGAGGTGCGCCGCAGGAACGCCCCAAGCGGTGTGACGCGAGCGTCGTTGCGGGTGGCCTGAGTGATGACGTCGCCGTTTTCCTGGACGCTCATGCTGCGAAATTTCCAGACCATGATCGGCCGACCATCCAGCCCGTACCGGCGCTGACGAAACAGTACCGGGCCTGGCGACGTCAGCTTGATGGCGATGGCAATCAACATCAGAGGCAGGGCGATCATGGCCAGGATCAAGCTGGACAGCAAAATGTCTTCGCAGCGCTTGACCAGGCTCCAGGCGCCATCCATGGGCGAGTCGAAGATGCTGATGCTGGCCAGCCCGTTGATGCTCTCGCTGCGTGCATGTAGCAATTCGAACATGAATACGTCGGGGATCAGGTACACCGAGGCGGTGGTATCGCTCAAACCTTTGACCAGATCCTGTAAATGCGGCTGCGCGGTCAGGGCCAGGGTGATGTACACCTTGTCGATGCGGCCCTGGCGTGCATCCTCGGTCAATTGTTCCAGATCGCCCAACAGCGGCATCGGCAGATGGTCCGGACTGGCGGGTTGCGGCGCGATGTCGTAGAAACCGAGCAATCTCAGGCCCATCCACGGCGCGCTGGAGATTGACCCGGCCAGGCGCTGAGCCACCTGACCGCTGCCCACGATCGCCACCCGACGGGTATTGAAACCGTGGCTTCGCAGACCATGCAGCGCGCTGCGAATCAGCAGTCTATAGCCGCATAACACCAACAGTACCGAGGCGAACCAGGTCATCTGGCTATCGTCAGGCAGGTTGGCGTGATTGAGCAGCAGATAGTCCACCGACAACAGAATGACAAAGGTCAGCGCCCAGTAATTGAACACCTTGACCAGCTCGCGCAGGATGCGCTCGCCGCGCCATGAGCCGTACATTTGATGGAACTCACTGAGCCAGTGGAAGACCAGCACCGCCAGCAGGATCTGGATCCATGCCTCTGCGCTGGAGGTGTTCGGGCCCAGCTGGCTTTGCCAATACCCGCCCAGCACGATGACGGTGAGGTCCAACAGGCGATGAGCAACCGATAGCACTGATTGATGCGCATGAAGAATGCCGCGAACGGGAGTACGCATGGAGAGTGCTCACTCAGACGGATTTGATCGGGACAACACGGGCAGTCAGGTCGCTGCTGACCAGAATGGGCGACGCCTGGGGCATCTTGTATTGAGAGGGCTGGCGGGCCAGACGTGCTGCTGCCAGACGGCTCTCGACGAAGTTTTTCATTTCTTGCTCGAAGCGCTCGCTGCTGAACCGCTCAGCGTTGGCACGACAGGCGTGAGACGTGATGCGATGCTGCGCCGCTTCGAACTCGCCGACGGCCGCTACCAGTGATGAGACGGTCTGAGCGTCATAAAACACCCCGGTCGGTTGCGGGTGGTCCAGGCCACAAACGGTCTCCAGAACACCGCCTTTGCCGAAGGCGATGACGGGGGTGCCGCACGCCTGGGCTTCCACCGGGCTGATCCCGAAATCTTCTTCGGCTGCGAACACGAACGCCTTGGCATTGCGCATGTGCTCCAGCAAAACCGCGAAGGGCTGGAAGCCCAGCAAGGTGACGTTGGGCGCATTGATCGATTTAGCCTTGGCCATTTCCGGGCCATCGCCAATGACGATGAGGCGCTTGTCCGGCATCGCCGCGAAGGCTTCGATGATCATTGGCATGCGCTTGTAGGGCACCATCCGGGAGGCGGTGAAGTAATAGTCCTGTTTATTGTCCAGCTGGGTGAAGTGAAAGGTGTCTACCGGCGGATAAATTACGGTGGACTCCCGACGGTAGGCCTTGGAAATCCGCCCGCCAATGAAATAGGAGTTGGCGATGAAATCGTCCACGCCTGCCGAGGTGCGCTGATCCCACATGCGGATGTAGTGCAGGACCATGCGCGCGACTTTGCTTTTTAAACCGGTACTCATGCCGGATTCCAGCAGGTACTGATGCTGCAAGTCCCAGGCGTAGCGGATCGGCGAGTGCACGTAACTGATGTGCAATTGATCCGGGCCGCTGAGCACGCCCTTGGCCACTGCGTGGCTGCTGCTGATGATCAGGTCATAGCCGGACAGATCCAGTTGCTCGATAGCCAGGGGCATCAAAGGCAGATAGCGCTGGTAGTGTGTTTTGGCTTTTGGCAGACGCTGGATAAAGGTGGTTTTGGCGACTTTGCCATGCAAGTGCGCCCGATCCTGGTCGCTGAGAAAGTCGATCACCGAAAACAGATCGGCCTGCGGCCAGATATTGATCAGTGAAGCCAGCACACGTTCGGCACCGGCATACGTCACCAGCCAGTCGTGGACAATTGCAATTCTCATTGGAGTTCCCTTCTGTCTTGCACAAGCTCTACATCAGGCGCGGGCAGGCTGCGTCTTGGCGTGGCGATTGTTGAGGCGTTTGCCCAATTGGATAAAAGGCGTTTCGATGAAGCGAAAGGACAGGTGAGCAATCCCTAGCGTCAGTACTGTTGCCAGGACTGCGTTGTAAAGGGGCGCAACCCGTAAATCCTTGAGCAGAAAGTCACTGAGCATCAGCATTGAGGGATGCAACAGGTACAGCGAGTAACTGACGCCGCCGAGCCACACCAGCGCCGGGTGTTTGAGCTGAACGATTCGGGTCAGCACGACGAAACTGATGATCGCCGTGGCGTAAGTGAACAGGTAACGTCCTGGAGCCTCGCCGACGCCCATGTCCTGGCTGTAAGCGAGTATCAGTGTCGGTGGTAGCAAGAGCAGATAGGCGCCCAGCACCAGCACCAGGCAGCGAGTCAATTGGCGGCTGTGTTCGGCCAATAACCATTGCCGCCAGATGGAGCCGAAGAACATCAGTGACAATGCCAGCGGCAATGCGACGGGTAATTTGCGTTCGGTCTGTTCTCGCAGCACCGCCAGCGCCAGGCCCAGTAGCAGTGCGCCCAGGGCACAGCGAGTGCGAGTAATCAGGTCATAAAGTTTGCCGCTTAAAAAAAGCAGCAGGCACAGGCCGTAGAACACCAGCTCGATGAACAGCGTCCAGTACAGACCGATGACATCGCCGAAACCCAGTAGCGTCTGCAGCATGGTCAGATTGGCCAGGATCTGTATCCAGGGAGGCATGATCCCGCCGCCCACTTGCAGTACCGTCAGGTAGACCAGCAACGACAGCCAGTAGGCCGGATATAGCCGCATGAACCGCGAGATGACAAAACGGCGGGCACCGTCGGGCACTGGTCGCAGGCTGAACGGGATCACCACACCGCTGATCATGAAAAACCACAGCACACCGAGCTTGCCCACATCCAGCAGCTCTCGGAACAGCCAGACATCGCCCAGCAGTGGTCCGTACAGATGGGTAAACACCACCATCAAAGCTGCGATGCCGCGCAGGGCGTCCAGATAAGCCAAGCGTTTCATGATCGAGCCTCAGACCTTATCGGTGGACGATTCGGCGATGGTGCGGGGTTGCCCATGCGTGGTTTTCATTGCCAGGACTGCATCGATGCGTTGCGAGACACGCAGCGCGGAGTCGTCCCAGGAGAAGCGCTCGACGTTATTCAAGCCGCGACGTCGCAGGGCTTTGCGCAACGGCATATCGATGAGAATACGTTCCATGGCTGCGGCGATATGGCTGACATCCAGAGGGTCAAAGTACAACGCGCTGGCTTGCAGTACTTCCGGTATAGAGGCTGCATTGGCAGCAAGCACCGGGCATCCGCAGGCCTGAGCTTCGAGTGGTGGAATACCAAAGCCTTCATACAACGAAGGGAACACGAACGCAGTGGCACCCTGGTACTGCTCGATCAGCTCCGCATCGTTCAGGCGACCGAGAAAGCGGATCCGCGGGTCGCGGCAAGCCAGGTGTTGCAACTCTGGATCGGCAAAGATCTCGCTGGCGGCGCCGACGATGTGCAGCTGCAGGTTTTCATGACCGCGCAGGGTCAGGAAGGCCTGGATCATGCGATTGAAATTCTTGTGTGCACTGGGCGATGAAACGGCCAGCAGGTAGGGCGTAGCGTGTTCGTTGGGCGCGGGTTTGAAAGCTCCACTCACGGCATTGGGTACGACAAAGATGCGGTTGCTGGGGAAACCATAAAAGGTCGAGATTTCCCCTTTGGAAAAGCTGCTGACCGTCAACAACGCCTTCACCCGCCGCAACAGGATCGGTGTGATGGTTCGATACACTGCGCGAAAGCTGCGCGAGTAGCTTTGCGGGTAGCGCACGTAGTTGATGTCATGATGGGTAGCGATCTGATTGCCGTAGAACATCGGTGCCGTGCTGCTCAATGACACCAGAAGCGGACGGCCCTGGCGCAGCAGATACAGGGGTAAATCCACCTGCTCCCACAGATGCCCCGTATTGCGGCCTATGATCTGCACATCCAGCGCCTTGGCGCTTTCATGCAGTTTGATGTTGTGCGGCGCGACGAAAATCACATCGCTGCGCAAGCGCTTGATTGCCAGGCAGACCTGCTCCGCAAAGCGCTGCACTCCGCGTATTTCCTGGGTCAGAAAGCGGGCGTTGATCACGATCATTTGGACGGCGTCCTTGCGCAGGGTTCAGGTGGTAGTTCGGGTTCAGCAATGTTTGTGGGAGCGAGCTTGCTCGCGAATCGGGCACCTGGGTTTCAGCAGATACACCGCGTCATCGTTCTTCGCGAGCAAGCTCGGCTCCCACAGGGGTAAGCGATCTATGTTGGCGAGTGGGAGTGGGCGGCATTCCGGCTTGCCCGCGAATCAGGCGCTGCGGGCTGGCAGATACACCGCGTCATCGTTCTTCACGCCTCGGTCTAACAGGCATATCGCGTCATCGTTCTTCGCGAGCAAGCTCGGTTCCTACAGGGTCACGCGATCTTCTGTGGGAGCGGTGCTTGCCCGCGATTCAGGCGGCTCGGTTTCTAAGGCCGCCCGCATCACCACTACTGGGCAAACAGCGGCGGCTTGCTGCCCAGGCGGATGATTCTGGGGAATTCGTTGACTGACACTTGCGCCGAACAACGACTGTCATTGCAGTTCCAGGCGATCCCGGTGTCGATTTGTCCACGTTGCGGCTGGCCGCTGTCGATCATCAAGACATTGCCGGCCTGTACGCTGCTGGCATCCACCTGAATCGTGCGCGGCAGGCCAGTGGTCCAGGCCACCAGGATCTGTTCCGATCCTTTGGCGAAGCGCAGCAGATAGGTGGTATCCAGCTCGCGGCTTTTTTCTGCGTCGTAGCGATATTCGTGCAGGATCGGGCTGATGGCTTTCAGGGTCAGATAGGCCGGTTTGACTGAAAAATCCTGATTCAGCAGCCCGAAGTTCTGTTCCGGGTCTTCAAGGTCGCCGCCATCGTTGAGCAAGTCGTACCACCACAGGCCTTTGATGTCCGGCACGGTCTGCGCCAGAAAATAACTACGGGCCAGATAGGCGGCCTGGGTCTGCTCGCTGATACCGCACTTACCGTGGCTGCTCGGCCAGCCCATCTCCGTCAGGTACAACGGAACCGGTCGTGCGGCCAGCGCCCTGAGGTCGGCGTCGACCCAGCGTAACCAGGAAATCCAGCGTTCCGGTGTATGTCGTTCTTCGTGGCGACAGTGCACATAGGGGTGCAACGACAAGCCATCCACATGGTTGAGCAATCCGGCTTCAATCAGCTTGTCTGCAAAGCCCAGATCCATGCCTTGGCTAGTCACGGCACCGGCGAGAATCGTGGGTGGTTTTTTCCGCTGGCGTAATTTTTGTGCGGTTTCTTCGATCAGGTTGCTGTAGTCGCGGGCAAACAGCGGGTCCACTGGATTTTCTTTGTCCCACTCATTCCATATCTCATAGAAATCCACACCATCGGCCAACTCCTGGCTGACGAAATTGACGTAATTGCCAAAGGCTTCCTTGATCGGCGGGGATCGGGGTTTGGCGTAGTTTCCGTAATGAGGATTGCCGTAGCCCAGCACCAGCAGGGGTCGCAATCGATGTTTCCGGGCCTTGCTCAAATACGCATGCCATGCCGGGTCTATCCGCAGTTGACCACGTCGTTGCTCGGCGGTTGACCAGTACGCATCGTCGCGTACCGAGTCCACACCCGCGTCTTCCAGCAGCTGCAAAGCCTGGGCGGAGGAGCTGCTTCTATTCATCAAGTGAGTGTCGACGCCAATGATGAATCGTTCATCGGCCAGTGCCATGCAGCTCAGTAGAAGGTTAAACAGCAGTAACATCAGCGGT
Organism: Pseudomonas syringae; assembly: GCF_000737245.1. Lineage (GTDB taxonomy): Bacteria > Pseudomonadota > Gammaproteobacteria > Pseudomonadales > Pseudomonadaceae > Aquipseudomonas > Aquipseudomonas syringae_J. Next base: position 149,580 of record NZ_JPQU01000109.1, read on the forward strand.
TTGCGCAACAGTGTCTGGGGCGGCTTTGACATGTCTTGTCTCAATGAAGAGGCACGGTCCGGGATTCCGGGGAGCAGACCCTAGGCAGGTCGTGACAGCGAAAACTCTTGCTGGGGCACCACCCTGTCCAGCAACGTCTGTACGAAAATGACTTCATAGCTGTCGAGCATCAGATCCAGATCCATCAGCGACGCGACACTGACTCTGGCCTGAGCACTCAGACGAGCCAGCAGCGCGGGTTGCTGATGCAATTTGAGCATCGCAACGCCCAGAGAGTCCGGGTCGTCAGGGCAGCAGAGCAGACCGTTGAGCTGGTCCTGAATAATTTCTGGAAGCCCGCCCATGCGGCTGGCGATCACTGGTTTTGCATAGGCACAGGCTTCCACGGCAACCATGCCAAAGGGTTCATTCCAGATGGACGGCACGATGGCAACATCGATCTGTTTGTAAAACTGCTCGGGTGAGCGATAGCCGACAAAACTCACTCTGGGCGAAGTGACCATCGCCTTGAAGCGCGCTTCATCGTCGATCTGACCGCGACCGGCAATCTGCAAGGTGGCGTCAATCGGCAGTCGTTGGAACTGCTCAATCAGCCAGCGCAGCCCCTTGGGTTCTGACAAGGTGCCCATGTAACCGAAACGCAGCGGCGCATTTTTCGCCGCCGGATCGGTGCTTCTGTGGGTGACCGTTTGCGCAGGCGTGGGGCTCGCGTTGTGTACCACGTAGCTGCGGGCGCCCTTGAAGAAGCCTTCGCGTTGCAAGGTGTCGAGCATGAAACGACTGACGCCCACCACGGTTTTGACCTGCGCCGAGCGTTGATCATGACCTCGACGAAAGCGCTCGCATCGACCACATTGCTGCTGGCAGCTGTGGCCTTTGTTGAACATCGTGCTGGCGGGACACAGCAGATAAAGGTCATGCAGCACCTGAACGATCGGCAGACCGGCAGCAGTGATTTCGTCCCAGGCCGATACCGACCAGCCGCTGAGGTTGTGGCATACCACCAGGTCCGGTTTCTCCAGCGCGATCACCCGCTTCACATAGGCGCGCATGCCGTTGTTGTAGCGGTCCCTGAGGTGCCAGCCGAGACGGGCCAGACGACCTGGGCGCTGGGCGGTGAAGTGCCAATAGAAATTGCGCAACCCGGCGCGATAGACCTTCACCTGGTTGACGTTCTCAACGTGCAGGCCTGGCTTTGCGCCGGTGGCCAGCACCGCCACTTGATAGCCGCGATTTTTCAGACCTTCGACGGTGCGCTGAAGGATGATTTCTGCTCCGCCGCCGATGTTTGGCGCGTACAGGCTGTTGATGAACAGGGCCCTCATAGCGGATACGACTTGTGCAGGCCCAGGACGCCGGATTCACCGTCCGCGATGGCTTGTTCGATGAGCCCCAGACGCTGTTCGGCCCCACGCCGTTTGGCAATCAGCCGTAAGACGCGGAAGAAAACCCAACGGTTGAAGCTGTAGAGCAGGGCGGATGACGCCCAGATGTTTTTGTCGAACCAGGCCTGATTGCGTGCGCCGTAATAGGCACGAAGGTCGGAGCCGCCGAGCAGAAAGCTTTCATAAATGTTGCTGGTGCGGGCCTTGATGTTCCACGAGTCCTCCAGATCATCGAGCAGTGCGTCCGGGATCAGGAAAATCCGCCCGCCACCCGCGGTGATACGCCAGGTGTATTCACTGTCATCGGCGTACAGCATCAGGGCGTCGAGGGGCAGACCGATCCGCTTATAGAGGCTTCGATGTGCCAGCAGGCCGCCGTAAGTGGCGAAAGGCAGCTGCACGGTCGCAATGGGTTTGTATTTGCCCTGAGGTTGACCCCACGGCAAGCGCCGCCAGATTTTGTAGGGCAACTGGGCGACGTGAAAACCGAAAAAACTGGAGCGTCGTGGTATGGCGAAACGCTGGGGTACACCGGCGGCAATATCAGCCTGGTGTGTCGGGCGGAAACCCAGCACTGCCGCTTTGTCCTGGCCATCGATGACCTGGCGTTCGCGCAGGTTTTCATGCAGCGTCGCGATGGCATTGATAGTCGGTGCGTTGTCGTCGTCCATCAGCCAGATGTACTCTGCGCCAGCATCCAGTGCCGCCTGGATACCCACCGAATACCCTCTGGCCGATCCGGTATTGCTGTCCAGGTAAATGACCTCGACCTGACCGGGCCAGGTCGTGCGCAACACTTCCAGCGGTGCGGTGGAGGCATTGCTGACAATGATGACCCGGTCAATCAGCGGGCTTTCCAGCGAACGACTGACCAAGGTGTGCAAATAATTGAAACGATCACCATAGGTGAGCGTCACCAGCGTTGTGAGTTGCGTCATGGTGAGGTTCCGGGCAGAGGTGGGTGGGGCTGGGAATGGGATGGATGGGAGATTCTATGTTTGCACGCGAGCTGATGTGACGACGTGGGACCGGCTTCAGCCGGGAAGAGGCCAGTACAGCCATACCGTATCTACCGACCGAAATGCCGCCTTCCCGGCTGAAGCCGGTCCCACGGCGCTAGCCCAGGCGTTGCGCGGAATTCGCTCCCACAGAAGGTCAAACCACCCCAGTTCGAGCGCAGATGTACAACTAAGCCCTGGCTTCGACCCGTGACAGACTGCTGATCGGCAGCACCACCTTCTGCTCCCGTTGCAGCAGGTTGAGCAGAATCACCGCGCGTTCAGTGCCATCAGGGGAGAGGAAAATCGCCTCGATGTCGCACAGGTCACCCGCCCTGATCCGCACGTGTTCACCTTGCCTGAACGGCTCTTTGGGCGGCGCTGTATTCAGGCGTTGGCGAATCTGCTCGATCAGTTCGTCCTGGACCGGCACCGGAGTGCCGCCGAAGGTCACGATCCTGGCCACGCCCCGGGTGGAGCGGATCGGGTACCAGTTGTCGTGCACCTGATCCATGCGGATGAACAGATACCCCGGAAACAACTCTTCTTCGTTCGCGGCCCGGGCGCTGCGTTTTCTCGTGTCACTGGCCTTCAACGGCCGATAGCACTCGAAATGCTGGCGTTGCAGGTGTTCCTGAGCGCGAGCTTCCTGACGCGGTTTGGTCTGAATCAGATACCAGCGGGCGGGGCTGTCAGTCATGGGCATGGTGTTACTCCACTGCCAGGCATGTGGGGAGAACAGGGCTGACTTCAAGCTGACGGGTGAGGGGTGCCAGAATGTCTGACTCCCTGGCTCCGTCGCAGAGGCTGTAGCACTCAAGCATTGCCTGTATCTGCTCTACACAATTGAACATCAGCACATCAATGATCGACAGGTTGGGCACGAACGGCTGGCCGAATTGGCGGTAGACAACCTCTTCCATTCTGAAAAAACGCACCAGCAAGCCGTTACGGGCGAAATGTTCACGGTCGTACAGTTCCGCGCCGCCCACTGGGTTGATGAACGTGGTGGCGGCGAAGGTGTGCGACACATTGATCACCCGGTCCTGCTTGTCCAGGCATGACTTCAATTCAAGATCCGAGCCGCGCAGGATAGGCGTGACGATGTGCAAATACGCACACAGTTCGCGGATTGCGTGTTCGGTATACATCGCCAGATTGGTCTGCGGGAAGCGGATCAGGCGCTCCAGCAACGGCATGACCTGGGCGTAGTACGGGGCCTTGCGATAGCTTTGACAGATCACATTGATCAGTCGGTCCGCTTCTTCGGAGAAAGTATCGGACAGCTGACGCTGATTGATGGGGAGTTCGAAGTGATCCCTTTTGAGGGGGAAGGTGATCAGTTTGGCTTCACCATTTTGCAGGATGCGATTGCGGTTGACCCATCCTGAGCGGATGTATTGCAGGTCGTCGCCGAGGACAAAGACATCTGCTGCCGCGATCAGTTGGAAGTACCCCAGATAGGGGAAGAGATAAGGCTGCATCATTGCAATGGTCCTGGCCATACGTAACTCCTTGAGGGTGGTGGGGGTGAAGCTTGTCTTGCCGGTTAATGCGTTATTTGCGTGTCGGGCTGTAGTTGTAGCCATAAGCCGCACAGTCGTAATCTGCGGTCGAGGCCTTGCGCAGCACGCCGTTGAAGATTGCGCCCTTGATGACCACGCCGTTCTGGCCGAGCCGGCGTTTGCAGGCTTCGATTTCCTTGACGGTGGTCAGGCCGAACCGGGTGACCAGCAGGCAGGTCCCTGCCTGGCGTCCGACCAGGGTGGCGTCGGTGACTGCCAGAATCGGCGGGGTGTCTACCAGAATCAGGTCATACAGCGGCGAAAGCTCGGTGAGCATTTTGTTGAAGTTGTCATGCATCAACAGCTCCGACGGGTTGGGCGCTATGAAGCCGCAGGACATCATGTCCAGATTGCGCACTTCGGTGTGGTTGATGACTTCAGTACTGGTCAGCCGCGCAGCCAGGGTGTCGGAAAGCCCGTGCTTGGGTTGCAGGCCGAAGATCTTGTGCAGATAGCCTTTGCGCATGTCCGCATCGATCAGCAGCACGCGCTTGCCGGTCTGGGCGATGATCACCGCCAGGTTGCTGGAGACGAATGACTTGCCAGCGCCTGGTGACGGGCTGGAAATCATCAGCACGTTGTTGCGCGCTTCGAGCATGGCGAAATGCAGGCTGGTGCGCAGGCTGCGCAGCGACTCCACGGCCAATTCAGTCGGCGCAGACACGCTGAGCAGCTTGGATTCTTTTGCCCGGCCCTGGCTGTTCTTCTCCAGGCGCTCTTGCTGACGCGAATACGGCAGCGAGGCATAGACCGGCATGCCGATGTTTTCAATGACTTCGGGATTGTCGACTCCGCGATAGAACGCCTGACGAATAAACACGATGGCCACTGCCACCAGCACGCCCAGCAGCACGGCAATCAGCACGATGAGTTTTTTCATCGGTTTGACCGGCGCTTCAACGTTGGCGTCGGCGTTGTCGATGATCCGCACGTTACCGATGCTGCCCGCCCGCAGAATGTCTTGCTCCTGGCTTTTGTTCAGCATCAGGGTGTAGGTCTGGCTGGTGACCTGCATGTCACGGGTCAGGCGCAGCAGTTCCTGTTGGGTGACGGGCAGGGCTTCGATTTTCTTCAGCAAGCCTTGTTTCTGCGCTTCGAGCTGACTCATCTGGTTCATCAGACCGCGGTAGGTCGGATGCTCGTGGGTGTACAGACGCTCGATCTCCACACGCTTGAGCTTGAGCTCCGAGAGTTTTGAATCAAGGCTGACGACCTGATCGAGCACACCTTTGGTTTCAATGCTCAGATCCACCGACTTGGCGCTGGTCTGGAAGGCGTTGAGGGCGATTTCCGAGTCTTCCAGTTGGCGGCGTACGGTTGGCAACTGCGAGCGCAGAAACTCCAGGCGCTGGGCGGCCTCAGCCGAGCTGCGCTCTACGTTCTGGCGCACGTAAAGGCGGCTGACTTCGTTGAGCACCATGTTGGCTTTGGCCGGATCCGGATCTTCGATGGACAGGTAGATGATCCCTGAGTCCTTGCCCGCTTCGGTGATCTTCAAGCGGTTCTGATAGATAAGGGCGCCGGTCAGGGTGCGCAGTTTTGCGACATTGAATTCAGTACCGGGCCGGGCGTTCAGGGTCGCGACCTGGATTTTTGTGCCGTGGCCTTCCACCGTCTGATTGACACCGCCGCTTAGCAACAGACTGCGATCCTTGTCATACAGGGAGAACGTACCGGGTTTGCCGGCCACCAGAATCAGGTTCTCACCCAGTAGGCTGTCAGGGACTTCCAGCTGGAACACGTCGATTTTCTCGCCACCCCAGGCGTAGCTGGTCAACCCGAACATTGGCTCGGCCAGGGCATTCTCACGTTCCGGCTTGAAGGTGCGGCTCAGGTAAGCACCAATCATCGGGAAGTATTTCGGGCCTTCTACGATATTGAGCTTGAGGTCTTCCACCACTTTGCCCAGCACCGCACGGGACTTGATCAGTTCGATTTCGGTGGTGGCCTGGGAGACCGACATGGGTTTGCTGGACACTTCCGGGGTGCCCTCGATACCGATTTTTTTCGGCTCGATCTGAATCATCGCGTTAGCCTGATAGATCGGCGTCGAAAGCACCGCGTAGGCTACCCCTACCAGCGCGAAAAGGCCGACGACCGCTATGATCAAGCGCTTGTGGTCGAACAATGTGCGCAAGATAGTTGCCAAATCGATCCGGGAGTCCTGGTAGTAATCCAGGGAAGAACGGTTCATAGCGGTCATTTATCTTGTTTCTCCTGACTGAAGATAAGGTAGCCAGTCGTCGACGCATCTCGAGAGCTGCTCGTAGGTCTGTTCAAAGGCTAATTGTGGTTGCCGATAGGGGTCGGCTATTTCCATATGGTGTTGCCATTTGCCAATCAGAAAAGTCTTGCCGCGGACCTCCGGAGCGAGCTTCAACACGCTTTTGAGCTGAGAGCGTTCCATCAACAGAATCAGCTCGGCCTGGTGCAACATGTGCCGGTCGACCTGGCGTGCGATGTGCCGCGAGCTCTGCACCTGATGCGTTTGCAATACCGCTTGTGCCAATGGGTCTATGGAGTGCCCTCGCAGCGCATGGGTGCCAGCCGAGGCAATCTGCACATGCGGTGCGTTCGCGCGCTGGCGTAACAGTGCTTCAGCCATGGGGCTGCGACAGATGTTGCCAACGCAGACCACCAGCACGTTACTGAACATGGCCTTTACTGATCGGGGGCAGCAGGCGCTTGCCGAGGTTGATGCTCATGTTTCGCAACGCCATCATCATTGCCCGTAACTTGTGGGGCGGGCCGAGCGCCGAAAGCGACAGGCAGAACACCTGCGTAACGAAGTGCTCGTACAGCTCCTGATTGCCCAGTCGATGGTAGTAATTAGCCAGGCTGCTATTGGTTTGCAGGCTCATGTGCAGCTTGCGTTGATGGCTGCGCATGGAAAAAATCCCGCCCGGATGCACGCGATAGGCTGCCGGCCTGATGTCGGCGAGAAACTTGCCCTTGCCGAACGCACCGAGCAATGACCACCAGCACATGTCATTGAGGGGCGCGACCTGCATCAGCAGTTCCGGTGGCATGCTGGTCAGGACGTTGCGGAAACACACGGTCAGGGTCGAAATAGGACGGGCTTTCTGCAATTCCAGAGCGCTGGCGTCGGCGCGTAATTTGCCCTGCAACTGGATGCCTTTTTCGCCCTCGGTGTCGAAAGCCATGGCGTCGTGATAGGTGATCACGTAGTCAGGATGGCTCTCGAGAAAATCCACCTGAATCTGTAATTTGCGTGGGTCGGTCCAGTAATCATCGGCTTCGCAATATGCGATATAGCGACCGCGCGCCTTGGCGAACAGCCCTGGTACACAGGGGCGCCCGTACTGGTATTGATTCACGGATTCATAGAACGGCCGGATGATGGTCGGATAGCGCCGGGTGTAATCAGCAATGATCCGCGCGGTGCCGTCGGTCGAGGCGTCATCGTTGATCAGGATTTCGAAACTGAAACTGGTCTGTTGCGCCAGAAAGCTGTCCAGGGTTTGCGCGATGAACGCCTCCTGGTTGTAGGCCGGGCAGACAATGCTCACCAAGGGAGCGCCGGCTGTCGCGGACGTTGCGGTTTTCATGATCTCATCCATGGCTCATGTACTCGGTTTGCTGAACAGGACAAAAACTCTCAGAGCCAGAGGCTTGTAGCTCGCAGCCACCACCACCAGGGTGATCAGACCACTGACCGCCAGACCCAGGAACACGCTGAGCCGGTCCTGCCCGGCAATCAGCAGGAACAATGGCTCGCTGATTGCCAGACCCACTGCGCTCATCACGCTGATGCGGATAATGTCTCGCAGCCATTGCCTATGAAGGCCGGGGGCCAGGCGCTGGTGGACGATCATTGGCCAGAGGGCAAACGACACGACGCGTAGGAAAAACCAGGCCAGTGCAGCACCGTAGACACCGTGATAGTGAATGGCGAGGAGCATCACCGGCACGGTCACCAGCGCGGAGATCACGCTGTACCAGACATGCAACTGCATCTGCCCATGGGCATATTGCAGATAAAACTGAAAGGCGCTCATGGCCATGATTGCGCTGCCCAGCGCGTACCAACCGAGGATTTGCTGGCTCCAGAGCGCAGCGTTCCAGTCACCGGTCCAGGCGTAAATCAGAAACTTGCCGTGCAGGGCGATCAGCGCCGCCAGCGGGAAAAGAAAGGTGCAGACAAAACGGTTCGCTGCCAGAAACAAAGCGTGCATATCCGCTTCGCGACCCTCGGCCATTAGCACCGTCAGGCGCGGCAGCAGGGTCTGCGCAAGCGGGTTGCTGAGCGTCATGATCCCGGTGGTGATCAACGCTACCAGGGAGAAATAGCCGTATTGATCCAGAGGCAGCAGTTCGGACAGCAACACTTTGTCGATCTGCGTCAGGACGATCCACAGCACGGCGGTCAGCGACATGCTCGCGGCGAACGGCAGGATCGGTTTGACCAAGGCCCAGTTGAAACCGGTCAGCCACTGAGGCGTTGGCATTTGTTGCCAGGCTCTGCCGGCGAAAATCAGGGTTTCGACAAGACCCACCAGCACCTGAAAGGCGAAAAAATCCACCGGGTCCTGGGAATAATGGCTGACCAGCAACAAGCCGCCGAAATAACGCAGGGTCGCGATGATGATGTTGGCAACGTTGAGCCAGGCGTGTTGTTCCAGTCCCTGGATGCCGCTCTTGTACAGAGTGGAATACAGCCGCAATGCAATCACCAGCCCCATCAGGCTGATGCAATGGGTGAGCGTCTCTGGCTTTAGTTCTTGGGCGTTTAGCCACTGCACGGCAATCCATGAGCTGCCCGAATAAATCGCGACGCACGACAGCACTGCCAGAGGTAGAAAAATGATCTCGAAGGAGCGCAGTAATTGCCCTGAGTTGCGTTCGCTGGCAAGCGTGCCCTGCTGGTGGGCGACCGCGCGCACCAGGCTGGGGGACATGCCCGCGTCAAGCAACTGCAGCCAGGCCTGCATCACCGCGAAGAAACCAATCAGACCATACGCCTCGGCACCCAGATGGCCGAGGTAAAACGGCATGATCAGGATCCCCACCAGCAGAACGTAAGCCTGACCGGCATAGCTCAACGCGGTGTTGCGAATCACTGAGCTGTTCTTGTGCATAGCCTTAAACAGCCTGAGCGATGACAGGACTGATGTAGTGCACATCACTCACGCTGCATTCTTCAATCAGGGTGCTGATCACTTTATCCTGGTCATGCTTTTGCAAGCCCGGGTAGATCGGAAGGCACAGCACCCGCTCGCTCAGGGCGCGTGATTGCTCCTGCGCAACTTGGGGCTGCAGGTATTCCAGGGTGTCCAGTGACGGGTAAAAGTAGCGCCGAGGATTGATGTCCCGGTGGTTCAGCGCGGTGCGCACGCTTAGCAATTGTTGCTCGTCACGCAGCGCAATCGGGTAGTAGCTGTTATTGAGTTCGCTGTTGGCCTCGGCCTGCTGCAGGTCCAGATAGTTTTCCAGTCGCGAGGTATAGCGGTAGGCGATTTCAGCACGCTCTTCGAGAATGTTCTCGATGTCGTCGAGAATGCACAGGCCCATGGCCGCGGAAAACTCGTTGAGCTTGGCGTTGATGCCAATGCCGTCGATTTTGTCGATATCCGCGATGCCGAAGTTACAGAGCAGAAAGGCGCGCTTGGCGATCTCTTCATCATTGGTGATGATCGCACCGCCTTCGATAGTGTGGAACAGCTTGGTCGCATGGAAGCTCAGGGTGCTGACATCGCCCCAGTTGAGAACCGACTGGCCAGCATGGCGCACGGCGAACGCATGGGCGCCGTCGTAGACCACTTTCAGTTTGTGTTGGAGGGCGATCTGTTCGATGCGCTCAACCGCGCAAGGATTGCCGAACACATGGGTGCCGACGATCGCTGTGGTATCGGCCTGGATGCGACTTTCAATGTGTTCCGGCGAAATGTTCCAGGTATGGGGATCAATATCGGCAAACACCGGCCGAATACCTTCCCATTGCAGCGTGCTGCTGGTGGCGACAAAGCTGAACGGTGTGGTCACGGCGCTGCCGCTCAGGTTCAGTGCGCGATAGGCCACTTGCAGGGCCAGCGTGCCATTGTTGGTCAGAATGATGTGTTTGACGCCCAGATAATCCTTCAGGCGTTCTTCCAGTTCTGTCACCAGGGGCCCGTGATTGGTCAACCAGCCGCGGGCATAAATGCCTTCCACGTACTTTTTGAACCTGTCGATATCACCCAGGTAAGATTTGGTTACGTTGATCATCGAAGCCTCCATGTTTGACGTTGAACGTTGTTCTCTGGGTTTAAAGCGCGGTGGGCTGCGAAGGTTTGGCTCCGGCTCTCTGGCTGGCGCGCCGTGCCCGACGCTGGTTCAGCCGCAGAATCAGTCGGGTGCTCAAGCTCCCCGCGTGGGGATCGCCAAAGTGAAAGATGGCCGTGGCCCGGGTTACTTCAGGGCTGCAGGGCTCATTGGCATGCAAGGTGCGATAACCCCAGAACAGGTAAATATCGCCGGGGGCAAGAGTCAGGGTTTTGGGTTTGAGCCAGCCTCTTCTGATCCCCATGACCATCAACTTGCGAATGAAGCTGTTCTGCACGAAAGCCTTTTGCAGGACATTGAACAGCACGTTGCGGTGAGTCTTGCGCAGGTTGGGAAACAGCATCAGGTCGCCGCGCTGCTCGCCTTCCGAGGGAATGAAGATCGGCACCAGGACTGTCACCAGGCTGGCATCAAAGTGGAAGCTGTTGGATTCGCGCAGGCCTTGATTGCCTTGAACACAACGCAAGACAGGGAAAATCTGCGGGCTGGCCGGCTCGGCGCCAAAGCCCTGCCGATAGAGGCTGGCGAGCATCTGCTTGAAGTGAGTGTCTTCCCAGATGGCCGATAACGGGCAACCGTTGAGTGCTTTCTCGCCGTGATGGGCGAAATATTCGCCCCGATGTAATTCTGCCTGGGCCTGGGTGTAGGTCCGTAACTGTTGCAGCTCGACCGGGCTGAGCACGCCGCGCAGTTGGGTGAAGCCTGACGTGTTGATGTCGTCGGCCATTTGCTTGATCTGCTCGGATGTCATGGCAAATGAGGCAGGCATGGATTTCATCCTTGTTGGCTTAAGGGCAAGCCCCGGAGCAGGTGATTGGGCCTGACTCCCTGGGGCTCAACTTGTTTAGCCACGCTACCGCCCGAATCCACAGATCCAGATGCGCAGACAACTTCAATACTTTTACCGTTGCTCGATTAACCGTCTGCCTCGTCTTGAGGATCTCAGGCCACGCTACCGCCACACCGAGCACACTCAGTAATAAGCTGGTTTATAAGGACAAAAGACGTTGATCGGCGCTAATAGCACACCGTACAGGCAACTAACGTCTTGGGCAGAACAAGAAAGTAGATTGAAAAACAATTCCTGCGCATTGCTCTGTGGCAGTGCTGCACGGGCTAGAAAATGTCTGACACGCATATATATCGTTGGGGGCGAGCTTTCTGTCAAATTATTTCGTCAACATTCTGTTAAGTTTTTGATAAGCGGTTTTAGTTTTTATGTAACCTATTGATTTAATTAAGAGTCAAAAAAACATCGCGTGCACTGCTTCGGTGCGGTGACGGTTTTTGGACGGTTTTACAACAGCTTGGATACGAGGTGAATGGCTGCATGAGTCGTTTTTTTAACGCCAGAAGTTAGTCGGGCTTACGGAGTTAGCAAGTTGTCTTTTGAATGTGCGTCCTCTCTAAAGTTTAAATGGCAGCGATCATTAGTTTGTCATCAAGGCGGTGTGAAAATCGCCTGGATGTGATGTGTCGAATCGGCGGGACTCTGGTTAGTCCGTTTGGCCTAACGTGACATTTTCAATCCGGTAGGAAGCGATTTTTTCGAAGTTAGCTGCTTGCGAATGAATCAGGACGAGTGCGTAGGAGAGGCTGTCCCCCTGCCAGGAAGGGAGGTTGTTGAGGTGATCCGCTTTCGGTTTGGCCTGATCTTTTTGAGTCAGGGTGCTTTACCCGCGAGGGTGATATCGGCCAAGGCCCTGGGCTGATCGAGGTAACCCAAGTGCAGCCGGCGTTCTGGGCGGTTGCTCAGTCCTTACAGGTGCTCCATTATCTGCCCCGTCACAGGTCAATTTTTCGGGTCAGCAGGAGAACCAATGAGCAAGCAATCGGATACCAGCGCTGCAGTCGCGCAACGCCTTGCACAGACGCGGGCTTTGATGAGTCGGGAGGGAATCGATGCTTACCTGGTGCCCTCTGCCGACCCGCATCTTTCAGAGTACTTGCCTGGGTATTGGCAAGGGCGGCAATGGTTGTCAGGTTTCCATGGTTCCGTCGGCACGCTGATCATTACTCAGAGCTTCGCCGGCGTCTGGGCGGATAGCCGCTATTGGGAACAGGCAACCAAAGAGCTGGCCGGAAGCGGGATTGAATTGGTCAAGCTTTTGCCGGGTCAACAAGGACCGCTGGAATGGCTCGCCGAACAGGCCAAGGCTGACAGCGTAGTGGCCGTTGATGGGGCGGTGCTGGCGGTCGCTTCATCCCGGACATTGGCGAGCAAACTCTACGAATGCGGCGCACGCCTGCGTACTGATCTGGATTTGCTCACCGAGCTTTGGCAGGACCGGCCGGCGTTGCCGACCAATCTGATCTATGAGCATCTACCTCCACAAGCTTCTATTGGAAGAGTTGAGAAGCTCGCGCGTCTGCGTCAAGTCATCACCGAGCGCGGTGCAGACTGGCATTTCATTGCGACCCTGGATGACATCGCCTGGCTGTTCAATCTGCGCGGTGCTGATGTTTCCTACAATCCGGTGTTCATTTCCTTTGCCTTGATCGGGCCCAATAGCGTCAGTCTGTTTGTTGACTCGAAAAAGATTGATGCCCGCGTTCGCCAAAGCCTTGAGCAGGATGGCATCACGTTGCTGGAGTACACCCAGATCGGCGCGGCCCTGCGCGAAGTGCCGAAGGATGCTCGGCTGCTGATTGATCCGGCTCGGGTGACGTGTGGCCTGCTCGACTACCTTGACGCTGAAGTCTCGCTAATTGAAGGGCTGAACCCGACCACACTGTTCAAGTCCCAGAAAAGTGAGACTGACACTGGGCACATCCGCCAGGCAATGGAGCAAGACGGCGCTGCGCTGTGTGAGTTCTTCTGCTGGCTCGACTCGGCTTTGGGCAGCGAGCCTGTGAGCGAATTGACCATTGATGAGAAGTTGGGGCAGGCCCGGCAGCGGCGACCTGGCTACATTTCAGCCAGCTTTGCCACTATCGCTGGCTTTAATGGTAACGGCGCTATGCCTCATTACCGGGCGACGGAGCAGGAATACGCGCAGATCGAGGGTGATGGCCTGTTGCTGATCGATTCCGGTGGCCAGTATCTGGGAGGTACTACGGACATCACTCGCATGGTGCCGATCGGCACGCCAAGTGCTGAGCAGAAGGGCGATTGTACGAGGGTCCTGAAGGGAGTCATTGCGCTGTCACGTGCCCGCTTTCCAAAGGGGATACTTTCCCCGTTGCTGGATTCCATTGCTCGTGCGCCAATTTGGGCTGACGGCGTCAATTACGGGCACGGCACCGGTCATGGCGTTGGGTACTTCCTGAATGTCCATGAAGGGCCGCAGGTGATTGCCTATCAAGCACCCGCTACCCCGCAGACGGCAATGCAGCCGGGTATGATCACCTCCATCGAGCCGGGAACGTATCGGCCGGGACGTTGGGGTGTTCGAATCGAGAACCTGGTGATCAATCGTGAGGCAGGTAAAACCGAGTTCGGGGAGTTCCTGGAGTTCGAAACCCTGACCCTGTGCCCGATCGATACTCGATGCCTTAATGTAGACGCGTTGACTGCCGAGGAGCGTGATTGGCTGAACAACTACCACGCGCAAGTCAATCAGCGTCTCAGCCCTCTTTTGCAAGGTGCCGCATTGCTTTGGCTGCGCACCCGGACCGTTGCCATCTGACGTAGGCATCCCGCGGGCGGGCGACAACGCCACGTCCCGCCGGGGTGGCATCAAGGTTTAGCAGGTTTCTTGCAAATGATGATCATGCTGCGACTGGTATAGCCCGCCGGATTCAATCCGAACGGGTAGTCGCCAGGATCTTCGACGGTATCACCCGACTTGGCGATGACCCTGTAGTTTTTTGAAACGCAGGAATCAGTTGCCATTCGATAGCATTGGTCCCACGACGAGGACAATCCGGAGCAGTTGATGTGAATCCCGCGCTTGCCTTGTTTGATCGGTTTCGATGTGGCTGCACAGCCCGCAACAATCAGGGCCATCAGCGCTATAAAAATATACTTCATTCCCTTCCTTACCCTGGCAATTATCCAAAGCCAGATGCTCGCTTGAATGTATTGCTCAGCAACCTGACTCGACACTCGTGCCTGATTCGAAAATCCGTTTCAAGCGTCGCCAAGCCCTAAACATGGCTCAACGACGTTACAAATGCTAGTGACATCTCACTTCTCAATGAAACAGTCTTCAATCAGCAGGTATCAATTGCGCGGTGTCGCGCCGTGCTGTAAGGGTCGCGCCTGCCGAAGCCATGATGATTGCGCTGATGGCCAGCCATTGCGTCAGACTCAAGTGCTCGCTGAGGAACAATATCCCTGACAAGGCGCCGAAGGCGGGTTCGATACTGGCCAGGGTGCCAAATGTGCGGGCCGGCATTCGGGTCAAAGCGACCATCTCCAGGCTGTAGGGGAGGGCGGTAGACAGGATTGCAACAGCAATGGCTGTGGGTACCAGGCTTATATCCCAGAGCGCCGGGCCAGCGTGGACCACTCCAATTGGCGCAATGAAGATCGCCGCTATGAGCACGCCTAGAGCTGCAGTCTGAATCCCGTTATCTTCGCCCGCCTTCTGACCAAACAAGATGTAGGCTGCCCAGCAAATGCCGGCACCCAAGGCATAAGCCACGCCAGTCATATCCAGGTTGGCGGTTTCCTGGCCGATGGGTATGAGCAAGAGCAGTCCGGTGGCTGCCAGGCCAATCCATACAAAATCCAATGGCTTGCGGGAGGCGAATAACGCTACGGCGAGTGGCCCGGTAAACTCCAGCGCAACGGCTATCCCCAGAGGTACGCTGCGTAGCGACATGTAGAACAGGAAATTCATGCCTCCCAAGGCGATGCCATAGATAAACACCGTACGTAGCGACCTGGCGGTGAAGCGTGCACGCCAGGGCCTGAGCACTAGAAGCAAAATGATGCTGGCAAAAATCAGCCTTAAAGACGTCGTGCCTTGTGCGCCTACCAGAGGAAACAGGGTTTTCGCCAGTGAGGCGCCTGTCTGTATCGACGCCATGGCAATCAGCAGTAACCCGATGGGAAACATAATGGTTGTAATGGGGCGCGGGTTGTTAATCATTGGGTGTCAGGTCCACTGTCGGCGGGTAAGTCGGGTAAGGCCGCTATGATGCTTAAGATTGGTCGGGTGGGCAATATATTGCTCATCCCGTGTTTCCCTTCTATATAGGTAATAAGGGTAATTCAGCCGCTTAGAACACTTTTTGTGAAAAGTTCAAATTAACGGTTGACGTGGTTCTGAATCTCTCTATAATTCGCACCTCTTCTGGCGCAGACAGAACGAAAAACTCCTTG